>NZ_JAGXCX010000002.1:0-1010000 GCF_018499825.1 Paracoccus sp. pheM1 | reverse complement strand
ATGGACGGGCCCCCTTTCTTCGGGATGACGGGTCTTTCTTCTTCCGGATCAAATCAAGCGCGATAAGGGCGTTTGGTGGATGCCTTGGCAGCAAGAGGCGATGAAGGACGTGATACTCTGCGATAAGCCATGGGGAGCTGAGAATAAGCTTTGATCCATGGATCTCCGAATGGGGAAACCCACCTGAAACTCGATTGTTGTTACCCTTGGGTATCAACAATTGGGTTAACCAGGTACTTATCACCTGAATACATAGGGTTTTAAGAGCGAACCCGGGGAACTGAAACATCTAAGTACCCGGAGGAAAGGAAATCAACAGATACTCCCCCAGTAGCGGCGAGCGAACGGGGACCAGCCGAGCCGTGAGAATGACCAGAATGGCCTGGAAAGGCCAGCCATAGCGGGTGACAGCCCCGTATGGGAAGTTTGATCGGACGCATTAAGTAGGGCGGGACACGTGAAATCCTGTCTGAAGATCGGGGGACCACCCTCGAAGGCTAAGTACTCCTTGCTGACCGATAGCGAACCAGTACCGTGAGGGAAAGGTGAAAAGCACCCCGACGAGGGGAGTGAAACAGTTTCTGAAACCGGACGCCTACAAGCAGTCGGAGCCGCCTTGCGCGGTGACGGCGTACCTTTTGTATAATGGGTCAACGACTTGGTCTATCTAGCAAGCTTAAGCCGTTAGGTGTAGGCGCAGCGAAAGCGAGTCTTAAAAGGGCGAATGAGTTAGATGGATCAGACCCGAAACCAGATGATCTAGGCATGAGCAGGCTGAAGGTTGGGTAACACCAACTGGAGGGCCGAACCCACACCTGTTGAAAAAGGTCGGGATGACTTGTGCCTAGGGGTGAAAGGCCAATCAAATCTGGAGATAGCTGGTTCTCCGCGAAAGCTATTTAGGTAGCGCCTCGGACGAATGCCCACGGGGGTAGAGCACTGCATGGATGATGGGGGCCCACAGCCTTACTGAGTCTAAGCAAACTCCGAATACCGTGGAGCACTATCCGGGAGACACACGGCGGGTGCTAACGTCCGTCGTGGAGAGGGAAACAACCCTGACCAACAGCTAAGGCCCCCAATTCGTGGCTAAGTGGGAAAGCATGTGAGACTTCCAAAACAACCAGGAGGTTGGCTTAGAAGCAGCCATCCTTTAAAGATAGCGTAACAGCTCACTGGTCTAGTCAAGAGGTCTTGCGGCGAAGATGTAACGGGGCTCAAGCCACGAGCCGAAGCTTTGGGTGTGCATTTATGCACGCGGTAGCGGAGCGTTCCGTGATATAAGCTCTTGCCTTTTCTATCCTGTCTCCCTTGCAAGAGGGTGGGATAGCGGAGGCGCGAGCTTTACTGTGAAGCCGGGCCGTAAGGCATCCGGTGGAGTGATCGGAAGCGAGAATGTTGACATGAGTAGCGACAAACAGGGTGAGAGACCCTGTCGCCGAAAGTCCAAGGGTTCCTGCTTAAAGCTAATCTGAGCAGGGTAAGCCGGCCCCTAAGGCGAGGCCGAAAGGCGTAGTCGATGGGAACCAGGTTAATATTCCTGGGCCAGGAGATGGTGACGGATCGCAGGTGTAGTTCCTCCTTATCGGATTGGAGGGGCTGCTGAGCGGTTCCTGGAAATAGCCCTCCACAAGACCGTACCCTAAACCGACACAGGTGGACTGGTAGAGAATACCAAGGCGCTTGAGAGAACCACATTTAAGGAACTCGGCAAAATACCTCCGTAAGTTCGCGAGAAGGAGGCCCCGTTGGCAGGCAACTGTCGGCGGGGGGCACAAACCAGGGGGTGGCGACTGTTTACTAAAAACACAGGGCTCTGCGAAGCCGTAAGGCGACGTATAGGGTCTGACGCCTGCCCGGTGCCGGAAGGTTAAAAGGAGAGGTGCAAGCCTTGAATTGAAGCCCCGGTAAACGGCGGCCGTAACTATAACGGTCCTAAGGTAGCGAAATTCCTTGTCGGGTAAGTTCCGACCTGCACGAATGGCGTAACGACTTCCCCGCTGTCTCAAATGTGGACTCAGCGAAATTGAATTGTCTGTGAAGATGCAGACTTCCCGCGGTTAGACGGAAAGACCCCATGCACCTTTACTATAGCTTCGCACTGGCATCAGGATTGCGATGTGCAGGATAGGTGGTAGGCATTGAGCCCGGGACGCCAGTTCCGGTGGAGCCATCCTTGAGATACCACCCTTCGCACTCTTGATGTCTAACCGCGGCCCGTTATCCGGGTCCGGGACCCTGCGTGGTGGGTAGTTTGACTGGGGCGGTCGCCTCCCAAAGAGTAACGGAGGCGCGCGAAGGTTGGCTCAGAGCGGTCGGAAATCGCTCGTCGAGTGCAATGGCAGAAGCCAGCCTGACTGCAAGACTGACAAGTCGAGCAGAGACGAAAGTCGGCCATAGTGATCCGGTGGTCCCGAGTGGAAGGGCCATCGCTCAACGGATAAAAGGTACGCTGGGGATAACAGGCTGATGATGCCCAAGAGTCCATATCGACGGCATCGTTTGGCACCTCGATGTCGGCTCATCTCATCCTGGGGCTGGAGCAGGTCCCAAGGGTATGGCTGTTCGCCATTTAAAGAGGTACGTGAGCTGGGTTTAGAACGTCGTGAGACAGTTCGGTCCCTATCTGCCGTGGGTGTAGGATACTTGAGAGGAGTTGCCCCTAGTACGAGAGGACCGGGGTGAACGTTCCACTGGTGGACCAGTTATCGTGCCAACGGTAGTGCTGGGTAGCTATGAACGGACAGGATAAACGCTGAAGGCATCTAAGCGTGAAGCCCCCCTCAAAACAAGGTATCCCTTGAGAGCCGTGGAAGACCACCACGTCGATAGGCCGGAGATGTAAGCGCAGCAATGCGTTCAGTTGACCGGTACTAATCGCTCGATAGGCTTGATTTGATCCGGAAGAAGACAGACCAGCTTGTCAAGGACAAGCAGCCCGCCTTCTTCCAAAAGCATCCTTGGACAATGTCTTCCCGATCCCGAAGCGGCGAAAGCCCGAAGGGAAGCGGAAACGCCGATCTCGCTCCTTTTCCGGTCTGGTGGCTTTAGCACGAGCAAAACACCCGATCCCATCCCGAACTCGGCCGTTAAGTGCCGTCGCGCCAATGGTACTGCGTCAAAAGACGTGGGAGAGTAGGTCACCGCCAGACCTGAAAAGAAGCGAAAATCTCTCGGAACGAAAAAGCACCGCAAACCACGCGATGCAAATGGCGCGGGGTAGAGCAGCCCGGTAGCTCGTCAGGCTCATAACCTGAAGGTCGCAGGTTCAAATCCTGCCCCCGCAACCAACGATAATTGCGAAACCTCCGTAGCATAAAGCGCGGAGGTTTTTGCGTTTCTACGCCCGGGCTTCCGCGATACCGCCATCCGACCCAGAAGATTGTCCAGCGCCTCGGCCTCCGACAGGAAATCCGGGTTCTTGCGGCCCGCGGCGAAGCGCAGGATCGCGCCGAGATCGCCGCGCAGCACGATCGCCAGTTCGCCATCTTCCGGCACCAGCGTCACCTGATCGACCAGAGACCGCAGGATCTCCGCCGCCTGTGTGCGGCTGTCCTCGTGCCGCAGGCTCTCGGTAAGTTCGGCGATCCGTTGGGCATAGAGCGCCGCCATGTTCGGGTGCAGCAGGGGAGGCGGCTCATCGGCATTGGCCAGCTTCTCCGTCAGCTCGGCCTTCCGTGCTTCCAGTTGTGTGATCTTGTCCTTGAGCGTCAGCGGCGGGACGCCCTGCAGGATGGCGTCGATGGCCTTGTCGAGTTCGCGGGTCGTGCGATCCAGTTCCCGGCGCGCGACCTCGAGATCGGCGCCACGTTCCAGCCGCAGCCGGTTCACCTCTTTGGTGAACTCGGCGCAGAACTCCCGGAACAGCTCCGGCTCCATCAGGTGTTTTTTGAGCCCGTTGAGGATCGAGGCCTCCAGCGCATCGCGACGAATGTTGACCCGGTTGTCGCAGGTGCCCTTGTTGCGCGCCGTCGAGCAACCCAGCAGGTCCTTGGAGATCATCGAATAGCCGCCACCACAGCAGCCGCATTTGACCAGGCCGGCGAAAAGGTGCTTCGGGCGCCGCCGGTCGTTCAGCGGATTGCCTTCCTGTCGCGTGCGGGTCGAGAAGGCGAGTTCGCCCTGCCGGGCCTTGACCGCGTCCCACAGGCCTTGGTCGACGATGCGCAGATCCGGCACCTCCTGTGTCACCCATTCGCTTTCCGGGTTGAGCCGCGACACCCGCCGGCCGGTATCGGGGTCCTTGACGTAGCGCAGCCGGTTCCAGACGAGGCGGCCGACATAAAGCTCGTTGTTGAGGATGCCGGTGCCGCGCTCGCGATTGCCATGAATCGTCGACGGCCCCCATTCCCGGCCCATGGGCCCGGGGACGCCTTCGCGGTTCAGCGCCATGGCGATGGTGCGCGAGGAGAGGCCGGCATTGTAATCGGCGAAGATGCGGCGGATGACGGCGGCCTGTGCCTGGTTGATCATGCGGTCGCCGCGGATCGGCTCGCCATGGGCGTCGAACTGCTTCACCACGTCGTAGCCGTAGGAATTGCCGCCGCCGGACTTGCCGTCCTCGACCCGGCCGCGCAGGCCCCGCCGGGTCTTGTCGGCCAGGTCCTTGATGAACAGCGCGTTCATCGTGCCCTTGAGGCCGACATGCAGCTCGCTGATCTCGCCCTCCGACAGCGTGAACATCCTCACGTCGGCATAGCGCATGCGCTTGTAGATGCCGGCGATGTCCTCCTGATCTCGGCTGACGCGGTCCAGCGCCTCGGCCAGCACCATGTCGAAGCGGCCGCGCGTGGAATCCATGACCAGCGCTTGGAGGCCGGGACGCCGGATCATGCTGGAGCCGGAGATGGAATGGTCGGAATATTCCTCGACCACTTGCCAGCCCTCCTTCTCGGCCCGCAGCCGGCACATGCGGAACTGGTCGGCGATCGAGGCCTCGCGCTGCAGGTCGGAGGAATAGCGGGCGTAGATGACGGCGCGCAGGGTCATGGGCGGATCTCCGCGCGGAGGGGCAGGTCAATCGTCAGGGGCGCCGCGTTCGGCGGCGTGATCGGCGCGGGCGGCATCGCGGGCCAGGGCCCGGATGAGGGCAAGTAGCTGGTCGTGATGCTGCGCGGGTTGCCGATTCCCGGCAAGGGCTTTGTCGGTGGTGTCGGCCGAAGCAGAGGGGTCGGAAGAGGCCGAAGCGGAGGTCGCCGTCTGTGCGGCACCCTCCCTGTCGACAATATCTCTCCGGTCTCGTGCCATGGGCCGAGCTGCTCCCTGCGCCGGAGGGCAGGGCCCGCCGGCGTTCGCTGATGATGATCCTGTGCGGGGATGAGCCCGCTGCTGTTTGGATGATCATAGGGCATGGGGATGGCTCTCTCAGGGCAAAACACGGCTCTCGGGTCTCATGAATGTGGATAACCACCTGAAAATACGGAAATCTCACTCCCAAGAGGGGTAGAACGCACTTGGGGGAAACGGAAATGCACCCGGGTCCCGGATCAATCCGCGCCCGATCACTGTGATAAAATATTACCTGGAGGGAGTTCTCCGGATTTTACGGGGCAGGGCGTATGACCCGGCTTCCAGATCGCCCCGATGCTTCATCCGGAAAACTCCGGCCTGTCCGGGTATAGCCGTTTGACGACGGCCCTGCGCATGCGGATGGCGAGGCTGTCGTGGAAGATCTCCATCGCCCGTTTCCGCTCAAGCGGGGGGAGCCAGCCGTCCGGCCACCGCCATTTCGAAAAGAACAGCCAATCCAGATCATGGATGCGCAGGACGATCAGGCCCTGACGCACGGAGTCGCGGGTGAGCGGCAGGCAGACCACCCGGTTGGCGCCGTATTCCGCGCGCAGCCCCTCTTGATGGGCCTCGCGCCGGATCAGCCCCTCGGTCACGTCCGCCTCGGTGATGGTGACCAGCCGGTCCAGCCTGCGGCGGATGTCCTCAGGCATTTTGTTGACGGCCCGGTCCAGCGCCTGCCGGAAGCGCGGATCGGCGGAGATGTCCAGGTTCCATTCCGGCGGTTCCTCGCGCCAGAGCACCGGCTCCGCGGTTGCGGTCCACTGGCCGGCATCGACCAGGCCAAGCGCGTGCAGAACCGAAAGCGCCTGCGGGGCCGCCCAGGCTGGGCCAAGCCGATGCGCGGCCATGATGTTCGGTGGCGGCAGGACCGCGCCCACCCGCCGGCCCCACCATGCGGCGATCTCTGGGGATTCGCAGCCGTCGGGCAGTCTATAGGACAGAAGCCCGCATTGACTGGCGAGGCTGAGCATGGTGACGCAGATATCGTCCCATCTGGGAAGAATGTCCGGCAGCCGGGGGTGGGCGAGCGGCCGGGCTCCACGCCCGGTCTCCTCGGCCTGGCCGAGGGCGATCAGCGCCTCACAGCCGAATTGATAAGCGGAAGTGAACATATGGTCCCATTCCTCGCCCTTGCGATCAAGGACGGGAAGGTTGGATTCGATGAGGTGGATCACTCGAGGGATCCAAGTCGCTGGATTTGGATGGTGGATCATTGCTGGTTTCCTCGTCTATTGCGGGATGGGTTGCGTATGACGAACCGGGATTCTCGAATTCCGTGGGGATGCCGACGATTTGCTTCGGGCGCGCCGTATCTCTTTGTTCTTTTGTGCCTGATCTTTCTCTTTTTTGAGCTGGTTGCGCTGTGGGCCGCATTACCCGCCGCGTTCTTGGTTTTTTGTCTTTTGGTTCTTTGCTCTCTTTCTTTTTTATCCCGTGGGAATGGAGTGGGCGGCGGACGGTGCCCGCCGCAGGGAGTGCCGTTTTTGGTTTTAATGTTTTGAACCGGCGGCTTTGCCGCCCTCTTTGGTTTTTTTGTCTTTCGTTTACGAAGGGGGTGCTGTTCGACGAGGTGACGCACGATCGTATGGGATGGGCGTCACCCTCTGTATCTATTGCAGTTGCGGCGCAGGGTGCGCGTTAGGGCCTTCGTCTGGTGCGGCGTCTCGCACACGCGCGAGCCAGTCCTCCACCTCGGTGCGGCCCATGTCGCGCGATGCCATCAGGGCTTCGGCCATCTCCTCGAGCAGGGCGCGATGGACGCTGAGGATCTGGGTGGCGCGCTTCTCCGCGGCTTCGAGTTCGCGGCGGACACGGAACAGCACGTCAGAGTCCAGGGCCAGCAGTGTGTCGGGATCGGCGGTCCAGACCGGACCCTGGGCCCCGAGTCCAAACCGCGTCTGGATCGATGTGGCGATCATCGTCGCGTTGGCGAGGTCGGAATCCGCACTGCCGCCGGCACCAGCCGAGACATCGCCGAGGACCAGGCGCTCGGCCGCGCGGCCGGCCAGCAATTGCACCAGACGATCCTGCATATCCGCCAGGAGGCCATGTTTGGCATCTGCGTCGAACACCGTGCCGCCTCCGCCATCGCGGTTGAGAAAGATGCGGCGCACCGGGCCGAGACGAAGGGCGGCGCAGGCGATGGCGTGGCCGCATTCATGCAGGGCGACGCGGCGGTCGATTTCGGGATCATGCGCGATGCTGAAGATCTGGCGCAGATCGTCGAGGGTCATGGCGCGCTTTTGCCCTCGCGCCATCGCCCGGGTTTGCCGGATGACGGCATCGACATCGGCCGCGGAGCAGCCGACGGCGCGCGCGGCGAGATCGCGCAGATCGGCCTCGCGCCAGTCCGGCAGGCAATGCCGGAAGACGCTGAACAGACCCTCGGCATCCGGCAGGGGCAGGGAGACTTTCATGTCGAACCGTCCTGGCCGCAGCACGGCGGGGTCGATCAGCTCGGGGTGATTGCAGGTGCCGACGACGATGACGCCCTCTTCCCGCGCGACGGCGTCCATCTCGGCGAGGAAGGTGTTGATGACCTGGGTGCGGTAGCTGTGATTGTGGCGATCCCGATCGCGATCCTCGCGGGAACCGACGGCATCGATCTCGTCGATGATCAGCACGGTCGGTGCTTTGGCACGCGCCTCGCGGAAGGTCCGGCGCATCTCGCGCAGCATGTCGCCGAGATGTCCTGCGGCTTGCCATTCGCCGAAGGTGCCGGTCACGACGCTGAACCCTGCGCTGTTGCCCATGGCGCGGGCGATCCAACTCTTGCCGGTGCCGGGCGGGCCGTAGAGCAGGAGCGTCCGCGTCAGGTCCGGCCAGCCGACCTCGCCGGTCTTCCATGCGCGCAGGTCGCGCACGATCTGCCGCGCCGCGCGCAGTGCCGGGGTGTCGCCGTGGATGTCCTCAAGCCAAGGCCCATCGGCTGCGGCGCGTGGCGCCCTGACCGTGAGGGCTGCGATCCGTTCGGCGACCTCCTTCGCGGTCGGCGCGCGCATCGCCAGACCAAGGGCCAGCGGCTCCAGGTCAGACAGCGCGGCACCGTCCGGCAGGGCGGCGCGGACCGCGGTCTCGTCGATCCGGCCGGTGGCGCTGTGCGTGGCGCGCAGGGCGATGATCAGGATCTCCGCCGACAGAGGCGCAAATGCCCGTCGCTGGACTGGCGGGTGGCGCAGCACCTCCGGGGCTGTCGCCACGTCCGGCAGCAGGATCAGGATCGGCACCCGCATGTCGATCGCCGTGGCGAGTTCCGCCGCAAACCCGCGTTCGGCGTGTTGGGAAACCTTGCCGCTCATAAGCTCCGGGCCCAGCACCAGCAGACAAGGCTTGTCGCGAGGCAGCCGGCCCATGGACATGGCCAGTGACCAGCCCGCCGGCAAGGCATGCGGCAGCAGCTTCTTGAGCGCATCGATCAGATTGCCCGGAATGCCTTCGATCACGGTGATCGCGCCCGGCACCAGCATCGCATCACGGACCTCGAGGCTGCCGATACTGGCGGCAAGGCGCAGCAGCGGGATGAGCTTGCCAGCAGGCAGCCGGATGCGGGGCTGTGACGCGCCATTGGCGGCGGTCGCGGCAGGATCGCCTCCGGCTTCCGCGATTGCCTCGTATTCCTCCGGGGAGACGTTCTGCGCGGCGGGGCTGGTGTTCAGCGCATCAAGCGCGCCGGATCCCGGAGGCGACATGGCGGTCTCCAGAAACTCGGGCTGGTCCATGTCTTCCGGGTCGAGTGCCGGATCCCATGACGGGGTCAGCCTCTCGGCCAGATCGGTCCGCAGGCGGTGGATGGCATGACGGGCCAGGGAAGCCCAGGGCGCGGGATGACGGGTTCCGAATTTGGGGTCAGGATTGGTGGACGGGGTAAAGATTGTCTGGGTCATGGCGGGATTCCGGGCATGAGAGGGAGGGCCATCCGGATCTCCGGATGGCGGCAGGATCGGTCGCAGAGAGGGGCGCGATCCCGCGGAGCGGGATGCGGTGACGGTGTCAGGTGTGAGGCCGGCGGGGATCCGGAAACCTTCAGGGTTCGGGGGTGCTTGGCCCGTTCGGATCCGGACTTCGGGATGCAGGTAGCAGGAAACCTCGGCATGCCTTTGGCGCGGCATGGCTTCCGGATCGCGGTGAGACGCGCAGGCGCTCGCCCGGCCGCAGGGGTCATCCGGATCGGCGAAATGGTCTCGTCATGTGATCCGGAACGACCCGCCCTGGCCCCCGTTACCCGGTCAGGCCCCAATGACGGTCCAGGATCGGGAGGCGATCACGGCACGCGGCGGCACGATCCTGCGGCGTGTCGTCCGGATTCCGGGTGGCGGCTTCGGCGTCCGCGTGGGGCTCTGGATCAGGATGCGGTGTTTCCGGATTATTGCCCCCCGCGATCTGACCCTGGTCGGACAGATCATTCGGAGTCCGGATGCAGGCACCTGTGGCAACCTCAGCCTCGATCCCGTCCAGGGTCTGCTGAAGGATGGAAAGGCTGCCTGGCCTGTAGATCTCGGACACGACATTCATCAGATCCGCGTATTCCGGATGCGAAACCACGGCGTCCGGATGTGCGCGTTTGAGGAACGCATGGGCGGCTTTCTCTCGGGCGCAGGCATCATGGCCGGTCGGCATGGCCACGACCCGGAGAACCTCGACTTCAGCGTTCTTCGGCAAACCAAGTTGATGTTTGTGACGCTTTACGGGATGGGAAGAATACCCCAGTTTGAGATAGTGCCTCCTGGTTCCCGGATGACGGATGTCGAGCAGGTAGATATAGCTCGGCTTGGCAGTCCAGGATTGTCCGCATCCCGCGCAGTCGCACTGGCCCCATTGAAGATTGGCGCGAGCAATGCGCTGCTCGTGTCCGCAGCCGTGGCGGTAAAGCCGGTAGCTCGGATTGCCCTGCGGAGCGCGCCCGAGGCGCGTCCAACCGAACCGCAGCGCTTCGGCTTCTTCGCGATAGACTAGGCAAGTCTCGCAGCGGGCCGCAACTTCGCCGGATGCGACACGTTCAACGAAGCTGAACTGGCGCCGAACCTCGTGGCCGCAGGGTAGGCCATAATAGCCATAGTGGCGGTGATTCGTATCCCGGCCGAGCCAGGTCAGGCCGGCGGCGATGGCGGTTGCGCGCCAACGCGCTTCGATACAATGCGGGCACAAGGGCTGCGCGGTCATGACCACGGAGTGGCGCGCCACATGGACCCCGCCACAGGTCTGGCAGTGCAGAGCGACATGCAGGCGGTCGCGAACGCGGGCGATCAGGGTGAAGCCTTTGCTCCGCGCCGCATCGGCCCAATGGGTATGAAGTTTGCCAGGATGGATGACGAGCGGAAGGTCGGAGACCGAAAGCAGGTCGTGGAGGACGTGCGAAGACAGGATGGTCGTGGACATAAGAAGTCCTCCCGAAAACAGGATGAGAAGATGAAGCCACACCTCGGGCGCACGCAGGACGTGCGACCAGGAGCCGGTGGCGGAAGAAATGTGACAGGTGCGCGGCTGTGGCTGCCCATCTGTGATGGGCGCCCAAGTAGTCAGATATGTGGGGCGATCAGGCTGCGGGCGCCAGCATGAGATTGGACGCGTCCGGTTCGATAGCGAGATGGTCCGCCTCGATCATCCCCGTAAAATCCGGGAGGCGCGCAAGGGCGTTCAGATGCTGCTGGAAGGCCGCAACCATCTGGTCAACGCGCCGTGCAACGGGGCCATCACCGGCACAGCGGAACAAGTGCGGGAAGCGGTCGGGCAGGGCGAGAATGTCCCGAACCTGCTGTGGGCTGTCGCTCTCGATCAGCATCTGTGCCAGGTCGGCGCTGCGTTTGAGAGGCAGATCCTCGCGGCGGCAGGTCGGCGCAACGCGCAGCGCGCTGATCCCGTCCAGCACCCGCACCCGGGCACGCTCGGCATCCCGGATCCACGCGTCGCAGGCCGGATCCCAGCTGTCGCAATGCTCAAGGTCACGCTCAGCCTCGATATAATCCGCGAGGTCGCGCATCACCGCCGCAAACTGATGCGTGACGGGCGTATGCGTGAACGCGCTGCTGGCTTCCGGAAAGGCAGGTGCCGTGATAGGCGTGTGAATAGCCATGAGTGATCTCCCTAAAGATCGTTGTGGTCAGAGCTTTGGTGAGGGGCCCTAATCCCTTGCCAAGGCTCGCTCAATATGACTATATGACACTGAATAGTCAAGTAGTAAAATTGAGAAAGATTCGAAATGGCGAAAATGGGTCGGCCACCTGCGGATACCGAACCGGTGACCATACGTATGGACCGGGAAATGTTGCGCGCGATCGATGATTATCGAAGGGAGCAGGCTGATCTGCCATCGCGTCCTGAAGTGGTGCGGCGCGTGATGGCGGAGTGGTTGGCGCGGCGTGCTGCTGAAGGACCGGAAACGTAAGAATCGAGCTTCGAAAGCGGCACACCTCAGAGTAGGGCAGGGCAACCTTATCCGCGATATCGGATTAGCAAAATCCGAAACCAAGCTTCAATTTCATCGACGGGGTATGCTTTGAGCAGCCGGTGCTATCTGACCGTTGATCATTGGATCAGGCCTCTTCCGGTGGCCTGACCAATTCGACGTGGCTCACGCCCAAGGCCTGGGCCAATTCGTAAAGCGTGATCACGGTCGGGTTTGGGTTGATTGTAGCGCCAAATCATTGCTTGCCCTTTGACTGTCAGGGCAATCATAGTTCCGGTGGCGTCGTTTGATCCCTACGATCTTTCTCCCACGTGCGCTACAGGTTTAGAAAACTGCGTAGAGTGAATCAAACCGTCAATATCAACCCCGACAAAACCAGAATCACCCTGTAATGATACCGCCGCTACGGCGGTAATATAGCCGAGGTGTTCAGCGACCTCTTTTCCGGCGAGATCGATAAGGTTGTCGATGCCTACTGTGTCATGCTGCAGGAGAGCTTGGCGAAAAGTGACGACACTGAGTTGCAGGCGGCGCTCAACCGCGCCCGGCTCCAGGAAAGAATCCTGGCCGGCGCCCTGATGGTTGATCAGGCACAGGCGTGCGAGTTGCTTGGCCTATCTGCGGCGAACCCCTCCGCCACGATGAAGCGCAAGGAAGACAAGCGGGAGATCCTGCGGTTCACGGCCGATGGTCGTGCCGCCTATCCGCTGTTCCAGTTCGACGTCGAGGGTCGCCGCATCCACCCGGCGATGGCGAGGCTGATCGCGTTGAAGCCCCGGACCTGGAGCGATTTTCGCCTGCTGCACTGGCTGACGCGACCACGTCTCGATTTCGGCGCTGTGCTTGCCGAACGGCTCGGCGTCGAGGCTGATGCCGTGATCGCTGCATTCGAGCGTGAGATCGTGCCTGCGGAGCATGGCTGATGCGGTTCGACCTGACGTTTCCCGACCCGTCCATCATACGGGTCGGGAAGGAAGCCTATGTGATGCTCGACGCGGGCACCGAACTGTATCGCATCCATCCCGCCCTTTACAAGGCCGAGCAGTTTAACCCGACCGCCACTAGCGATGCGCGCTTCTCTCAGATCCGGGATGCCGAGGACACGATCATCCCGACGATCTACGCGGCGCAGACGTTTGCCTGCGCGGCTTGCGAAATCATCCTGCGCTGCCCCGACACCCCGCCCGTCGATCCCAAGACGATTCTGTTCCTGAGCGTGGTGTCGGTTTTGGCTGAGGCAGTCACCGGCGATGTTCCGGTAGGCTCTGGTTGCGGTGCCGTGCCTGCGGGCAGACTAGGGCAAGGCTTCCAGAAAGGCATCGTTCTCGGCCGGGGTGGCGATGGTGACGCGGGCCCAGTCCAGGAAGGGTGGCTCCTGCCAGCCCTTGATCAGCACGCCCCGGCGCCGCAGCGTCTCGACGAAATCCGCGGCAGGGCAGGGTGTGCGGAAGAAGAGGAAGTTCGCTTGGCTCGGGACCACTGCATAGCCGGTTGCAGCCAGCGCCCCGGACAGGCGCGCGCGTTCGGACCGGGCCAGCGCGACGGTGCGGGCCAGATGTGCCCCGTCCTGCAGAGCAGCCAGCGCGGCGGCCCCGGCGAAGGCGTTCACGGCGAAGGGGTTGCGGGTCTTGCGCAGCGCCCGCGTCAGCCCGGGCGACGAGCAGAGCCCATAGCCCACCCGCGCCCCGGCCAGGCCGTATGCCTTGGAAAAGGTGCGCAGCGAGATCCAATCGAGCCCCGCCTCGCGCATGATGGCGCAGGGATCGAAGGCCAGCGCGGGGTCCAGATATTCGCGATAAGCCTCGTCGAAGACCACCAGTGTGCCCTGCGACACCGCCTCCATCAGCGCGCTGAACTCTTCGAGCGACACCGCCGGACCGGCCGGATTCGAGGGCGAGGAGAAGATCAGCACCCGCGCCGGCTGGCGCAGCGCCTCGACTAGGCCCGGCAGGGGAAAGGACCAGTCCTCGGCGAAGCGGACCTTCTCGACCCGGGCGCCGAACGCCTGCGCGCCGAATTCGTGCAAGCCGAAGCTGGGGCAGATCGTCACCACCCGGTCGCCAGGGCGCAGCACGGCGCGATAGATCGCCCCGATCAGGTCTTCGGAGCCGTTGCCGACGATCACCGCCTCGGGGTCGATGCCGGTTGCCGCGCCGATGGCCTCGCGCAGGGCCAGGTCGGCCGCGTCGGGATAGCGCCAGATCCCGGCGGCACAGTCGCGCATCGCGGCGATGGCGGCGGGGGCGGGGCCCAGCGGGTTCTCGTTGCTGTCGAGCTTGGCCCGCGCCTCGACGCCATAGACCGCGCGAAAGCGGTTCAGCGCCAGACCGGCGTTGTAATCCGCCAGCGCGGCGATTTCGGGGCGGATCAGGGACGTGTCCTGCGACATGCGGTTTTTGCCTCTAGAGATCGAAAATCTTGCCGGGGTTCATGATGCCCCGCGGGTCGACGGCCTGTTTCAGCCGCCGCATCAGTTCCAGCGCCGGGCCGTGCTCGGCGGCCATGTAGTCCTTTTTTCCCAGGCCTACGCCATGCTCGCCGGTGGCGGTGCCCTCCATCCCCAGCGCGAGTTCCACCAGGCGGGCGCTGATGCGCTTGCCAAGCGCCAGCTCGGCCGGGTCGCTTGCGTCGAACAGCAGCACAAGGTGGAAGTTGCCGTCGCCGACATGGCCGACCAGCGGCGCGACCAGCCCGGTTTCCGCGATCTCGGCCTTGATCGCGGCGATGCACTCGGGCAGGCGCGACAGCGGCACGCAGACATCGGTGGAAAGCCCGGTGACGCCCGGCCGCAGCGCCCGCGTCGCATAAAGCGCGTCATGGCGGATGCGCCACAGCTTCGCGGCGTCCTCGGGCGTCTGCGCCAGCTCGATGCGCGACGCGCCCGCGCTCTCGGTCAGGTCGCGAAACAGCGCGACGTCATGCGCGACGGCGGGGTCCGAGCCGGTAATCTCGACCCAGAGCGTCGGGCTTTCGGGCAGGTCGGTGCCGGAGTAGGCGTTGATCGCGCGCATCTGCAACTCGTCCGCCAGCTCGATGCGGCTCACGCCCAGGCCGAATTGCAGCGCCTCGACCACGCAGCCGGTGGCGGCGTTCAGCTCGGCAAAGCTGCACAGCAGCGATTGCGCGGCGGCGGGGATGCCGAACAGCCGCAGCGTCAGCTCGGTGATGACGCCCAGCGTGCCCTCGGCCCCGACGAACAGATGCGTCAGGTCGTAGCCCGAGGCGGACTTGCGCGCCCGCCCGCCGGTGCGGATCACCTGGCCGTCGGGCAGCACCACGGTCAGCCCCAGCACCAACTCGCGCATCGAGCCGTAGCGGACCGTCGTCGTCCCCGAGGCGCGGGTCGAGGCCATGCCGCCCAGCGTCGCATGGGCGCCCAGGTCGACCGGAAAGAACAACCCGCAATCGCGCAGTTCCTCGTTCAGGCGCTGGCGGGGGGTGCCGCATTGCACGATGCAATCCATGTCCTCGGCATGGACCGCCAGCACCCGGTCCATGCCGGACAGGTCCAGCGTGATGCCGCCTTGCGGGGCCAGCACCTGTCCTTCGATCGAGGAACCCGCGCCGAAGGGGATGACGGGCGCGCCGTGCCGATGGCAGATCGCCAGCGCCTGCGAGACCTCGGCCGTGTCGTGCAGCAGCAGCACGGCGTCCGGCGGCGCGGCGGGCAGCCAGCTTTCCGCCGCGCCGTAATGCGCCCGCGCCGCGGCCGAGGTCAGCAGCCGCTGGCCGAAGATCGGGCCGAGTTCGGCCAGCGCGGCCTTGACCGCGCCGACCGGGGTTTCGTGGGCGTCAAGGCTCATTCCGTGAACCACCAGCGTTCGGAGGCGCGGGCACCGTCCAGTTCCCAGTCGTTGCCCAGCTCGGCATGGGCCACCTTGTCCGAGGTGGCGTCCAGGAAATCGGCCCAGAGCGGGGCGATCATGCCGCCATCCTCGGCGATCAGCGACTGGCATTCCCAGTAGAGCTGCCGGCGCTTGGCCTCGTCCTTTTCGCCACGCGCGGCCAGCAGTGCCTTGTTGAAGGCCTCGTTGTCCCAGCCGGTCTCGTTCCAGCTGCCGATGCTTTCGCGGGCATAGGCCAGCGTCAGCATCATGTCCTCGTTGACGCGGCCCGACCATTTGGTGGCGAACATCGGGCGCTTGCCCCAGATGTTCGACCAATAGCCGTCGTCCGGCTCGCGCTTGACGTCGATGGTGATGCCGGCGCGGGAGGCCTGCTCGGCATAAAGCTGGGCCATGTTGGTCGCGCCGGTAAAGGGCGCCTCGGCCACATGCAGCGGCACGGTCAGGCCCGAGACGCCGGCCTTGTCCAGCAGCGCCCTGGCCTTGTCGGGGTCGTAGGCATGCTGCGGCAACTGCGGGTCGAAATCGGGATAGGCCTCCGAGATCGGCTGGTCGTTGGCGATCGAGCCATAACCCGACAGGATCTTGTCCAGCATCTCCTGCCGGTCGATGGAGAGCTTCAGCGCCATGCGGACATTCGGATCGGCGAACAGCGCATCCTTGCAATTCATGCTGAAGGCATAGTGCTGCTTGCCCTTGGTCTGCAGCAGCTTCACGCCGGGCATGGCGCTGAGCAGCATGGCCGTCGCCGTATCCGCCGCGCCGATGGCGTCGATCTGCCCGGTCTGCAGGGCGGTGGTGCGGGCGTTCACATCGGCGATGGCATGGATCTCGACCGCGTCGAAATGGGCGCGGCCTTCCTTCCAGTAGTTCGGGAAGCGCTTCACGAGGCTGCGCACGCCCGGCTCGAAATTCTCCAGCACATAGCCGCCGGTGCCGATGCCCTTGCCGAAATCCTTGTCCCCGGCCGGCACGATCAGCAGGTTGACGAGCGCCATCAGTGCCGGGAAGCCGGAATTCGGCCCGTTCAGGCTGATGCGCACCTCGTTCGGGGCAGTCGCCGCGATGTCGGTGATCGTTTCCAGCAGGGACTTGACCTCGGACACCGTGTCCGGGCCGCGATGCAGGTTCAGCGAATAGACCACGTCGTCGGCGGTCATGGTCTTGGCATTGTGGAACTCGACGCCCTGGCGCAGCTTGAAGGTCCATTCGGTCAGCTCGGGGTTCGAGCCCCATTCGGTGGCCAGCTCGGGGATCAGCTTGCCGCCGGGGCCGACTTCGACCAGGCAGTTGCGCAGCTGGTATTGCAGCTGCATCATGAAGCGCGTCTCGTTCAGCTGCGGGTCCAGCGTGTCGGCGCTGTCGAAATCGGCCACGGCGACGCGGAAGGTGCCGCCCTTGCGCGGCGCATCCTGCGCCAGCACGGGCAGGGGCCGCAGGCCCAGCGTGGCCGCCGCGGAAAGCGCCCCTGCACCCAGCAGCACGGAACGCCTGGTAAACAAACTCGCCATCGGATCTTTCTCCCTGATCTCGTCCCGCCTGCCGGCCGTGCCTGGTCGTTGACGGGAACCTGTTTTTATGACTGACCTAAACGCTAGACTCGGGCCCCATGTCGGACAAATCAGTTTGCGTGGTGCGCGCGACAGTTCAGCTAAACTATCGAATCCAGCCAGGACCTTTCGCCATGAACCCGACGCTGCCGCCGTTGCGTGCCTTGCAGGCCTTCGAATGCTTTGGCCGGCTGGGATCGGTCAATGCCGCGGCGCGGGCGCTGGGGGTGACGCCGGGCGCGATCAGCCAGCAATTGCGGCTGCTTGAAGAGCATGTGGGCGTGGTTCTGCTGGTCAAGGACGGGCGGCGGGCGACGTTGACCCCGGCCGCGCGGGCCTATCACGAGCTGATATCGCAGGGCTTCGGACGGCTGATGCTGGCGCAGGACTATATCCTCGCGCACAAGCAAAGCGAGGAGCTGACCATCTCGGGTTTCCCGACGCTGATGCAGAAATGGCTGAATCCCCGCCTGCCCGAATTCCAGGCGACTGCCCAGGACCTGGCCATCCGCGTGATCTCGACCCATCAGGAACCCGATCCGCATATGCTGGAGCAGACCTTCCGCCTGACCTACGGCGAGGCGGCGCGGCGCTATCTGCACAGCCGCGCCCTGTTCACCGACTGCTGCTTTCCGGCCTGTTCGCCCGAATTCCTGCAACGCCATCCCGAGGCGCTGGATCCCGCCGTCCTGGCCCGCCTGCCGCTGATCGGCATCGACTGGGGCGGCGGCTACACGACCGAGCCGCATTGGCGCGACTGGTTCGAATCGCAGGGCCTTGGCGAGCTGCCGCCGATCCGCCCCGTCGCCGTCCATTCCATGTCCAGCCTGGCGCTGGAGGCGGCGATCGCCGGGCAGGGCGCGGTTCTGGCCCAGGGCTCCTTCGCCGCCGAGGACATCCGCGCCGGCCGGCTGGTCCGGCTGTCCGAGGCCAGCCTGCACATGCCCGACCCCTATTTCGTCTGCTGGGGCCCGACGACGCTGGACCGCCCCGTGGCGCGGGATTTCCTGAACTGGCTGATGCGCGCCACCAAGCCGCTGCGCAGCCGGACGGTTCAGTCCAGCTAAACGATCTGGCTGCGCTTCTGCGCTGAACGCTTCGGCATTCGCCTATACATTTGCCGAAACGCAGCCACATAAGGTGCAGCCATGTTCCTCAAGAACGCCTGGTATGTCGCGGCCTGGAGCCATGAGATCACCGACAGCCTTCAGCAGATCCTCGTCCTGGGCGAAAAGATCTGCATCTTCCGCAACAGCCAGGGCGAGGTGATCGCGCTCGAGGATGCCTGCCCGCATCGCAAGCTGCCGCTGTCCAAGGGCCGCATCAAGGGCGACAATGTCGAATGCGGCTATCACGGGCTGACCTTCGACTGCGCCGGGCAATGCGTCTGGGCGCCGGGCGGCGGGCGCATCCCCTCGGCCGCCAAGGTGCGGCCCTATCCGGTGCATGAGAAATACGGCCTCGTGTGGATCTGGATGGGCAACGCCGCCATTGCCGATGCGGACGAGATCATCGACATTCCGAATTTCGACAGCCCGGACTGGGGCATCAACTGCGGCGCCGCGATGGAGCTGCGCTGCAACTATCTGTTGATGTGCGACAACCTGCTGGATCCGACCCATGTCGCCTGGGTCCATGAAAGCAGCTTTGCCCAGGACGCGACGCGCGACACGCCGCTGAAGGTCACGCGGACCGAAAACGGCGTCATCGTCCACCGCTGGATGATGGATGTCGAGCCGGCGCCCTTCTACAAGAAGATCGTCGAGTTCGACGGCAATTGCGACCGGCTGCAGCATTACGAGGTGCGCTATCCCGCCCACGCCCTGATCCGCGCCGTCTTCACCCCGGCGGGGACCGGCGGGCCGGACGGCACGCTGCACGAAAAGACCTTCGTCATGGACAGCTACAACTTCATGACGCCGACGACCGAGACCGAGACGCGCTATTACTGGTTCCAGCTGCGCAACATCCGCCCGCATGACGAGGAACTGTCGAAGATGATGTCCGAGGACGTGCGCCACGCCTTCGAGGAGGACCGCGCCGTGCTGAACGAGGTGCAGATCGGCATGGCCAGCAAGACCTCGCCGCATATCGACCTGTCCATCGACGCCGGCCAGCTGCGCTTCCGCCGCCAGCTCGAGGCGATGATCGCCGAAGAGCGCATGGTCGACGAGAAGATGAGGGCCTGATCCATGGCCGATCCGTTCCGCCGCTTCCGCCTGGCCCGCAAGGTGCCGGAAAGCGCCTGCATCACCTCGTTCCATCTGGTGCCCGAGGATGGCGGCCCGCTGTGGGACATGCGGCCGGGCCAATACCTGACGCTGCGGATCCCGGCGGCCTCGGGGCCGGTGCTGCGGACCTATTCGCTGTCGGCGCTGCCCGAGGGGCGGGACCATCACCGCATCAGCGTCAAGCGCGAGCCGCAGGGGCTGGGCTCGCGCTGGCTGCACGACCAGCTGGCCGAGGGCGAGGTGATCGAGATCGCCCCGCCGCGCGGCGGCTTCGTGCTGGACGAGGCCAGCACCCGGCCGGTGCTGCTGCTGGCGGGCGGTGTCGGTCTGACGCCGCTTCTGGCCATGCTGCACCGGCTGGCGACGGGGGCGCGGCGGGTGTTCTTCGTGCAGGCGGCCGAGAACGGCGAGGTGCACGCGCTGCGGGACGAAGTGGCGGCGCTGGCCGCAGGCTCGGGCGGGCGGATCATCGCACGCACGGTCTACCGCGCCCCGACCGAGGCCGACCGCGCCGCGCGCCGCTTCGATGCCGAGGGCGTGGTGGACCGCGCCTTCCTGCAATCCCTGCTGCCGCTGGACGATTACGAGGTCTATCTCTGCGGCCCGACACCCTTCATGGTGGCGATGTGGAAGCTGCTGACGGGCTTGGGCATCGCCCCCGCCCGCATCGCATACGAGTTCTTCGGCAAGGGCGGCTCGCTGGCCGCGCTGGCGGCCGGGCCGGGGCCGGCATCCGCACCCGTGCATGGCAACCGCATCCCGGCGCGGGCGCCCAAGTCCCTGGCCAAGCTGGAATTCCTGACCGATCCCGATGCGCTTGGCCTGCCCGATGCGCTGCCCGGCACGGTGGCCGAGGCGACGGCCAAACAGGCAGAACCGACCGAATCCGGCGCCGAGGTGGTCTTTGGCCGCTCGGGCCTGACCCTGCCCTGGAACGGCGCCAGCCGCACCATCCTGGAGCTGGCCGAGGCCGCGGGACTGGAGCCCGAGTTCAGCTGCCGCGAGGGAATCTGCAACACCTGCCGCTGCGCCATCCGCGAGGGCGCGGTGGAATATGTCACCGATCCGCTGGACCCGCCGGGGCCGGGGCAGGCGCTGATCTGCTGCTCGCGCCCGGCGGGGCGGGTGGTGCTGGACCTGTAGGAAAGGGGGCGGTGTATCCGCCCCCTTTTCGTTTCAGCCGATGCGGCGGTCCAGCGCCTCGGGCGCGATCTCGGGGCCGATGACGAACAGGTGGTCGCCATGGCCGACCAGCCCGTTGCGGCGGCGGATCAGCACCCGACCCGCGACCGGCGCCGTCAGTACCTGCGGCGCCTGCGTGATGTCGAAGAGGTCGTAGAGTTTCGCGACCGGCTGCCCCTCGGCCACCTCGTCGCCCAGTTCGACCAGCGGCTCGGCCAGGGCGTGGCGCATGGCGGTGACTTGGCGGCCGCCCGCGCCCAGGTCGACGAAGCGGGTCTGGCAGGCCGGGCCCGTGGCCAGCCGCTTCGTCGCCTCGGGCGCCACGATCCCTTCATGCGCCAGCAGGTTCAGGATGCCGTTCCAGCCATGGCCCAGCGACCGGGGCGAGACCTGCGCCATGCCGCCCAGTTCGCAGGAGATCATGGCGCAACCCGCCGCCAGCGCGGCGCTGTCCAGGTCGCCCCCGGTGCTGCCCAGACCCACGACCATGGTCCAGGGCAGGCCGAAGGCGCGGGCCAGCGCCGCCCCGCGCCGGTCCTGGGCCGGATCGCCGGTCAGCGTCAGATAGGCGGCGTCGAGGTAATTCGTCGTGCCGCCGCCGGAATGCAGGTCGATCACCAGCCCGGCGCGCGGCAGCAGGTGGCGGTTCAGGAACCCCGCCAGCGCCCGCGTCGGCCCCTGTCCCGTCGCGCCGGGAAACACCCGGTTCATGTTGCCGCCGTCCAGCGGCGAGACCCGCGTCCGCGCCATCACCGCCGGCATGTTCAGCGCCGGCACCAGGATCAGCCGGCCGGCGACATCCTGCGGCTCCAGCGCCTCGAACAGCCGGCGGGTGATCAGCTGCCCCTCGTATTCGTCGCCGTGATTGCCGCCGACCACCAGCGCCGTCGGCCCCTCGCCGCCGGCAATGACGCCGATGGGGCTGCGGATCACGCCGAAATCGTGCCGGTCGTCGGAATGGCTCAGGTCGATCCAGCCCGAGGCCTTGCCGGGGGCATCGAGGTCGAGTTCGCAGGTGACGGTGTCGTAGCGGTTCATGCGGCGCCTTTCTCTTGCATCTGTCGCTGCCCCAGCAGGCGGGTCAGCCAGTCCGGGTCCATCTCGGGGACCGAGGACAGCAGTTTCTCGGTATAGGGATGGTGCGGCGGCTGGAACATCTGCGCCTTGGGGCCCTGTTCGACCACCGCGCCGTTCTGCATCACCACCACCTCGTCCGCGATGGAACGCACGGTGGCCAGGTCGTGGGTGATGAACAGATAGCTCAGCCCCATCTCGCGCTGCAAACGGTCCAGCAGGCGCAGGATGCCCTCGGCCACCAGCTGGTCCAGCGCGCTCGTCACCTCGTCGCAGATGATGAGCTCGGGCTCGGCCGCCAGCGCGCGGGCGATGCAGAGCCGCTGCTTCTGCCCGCCGGAAAGCTCGCCCGGCAGGCGGTCGATGAAGCGGTCCGGCTCCAGCTCGATCTGGTCCAGCAAGTCGCGGATGCGGTCCTCTTTCTTGCGGCCGCGCAGGCCCAGGAAGAACTCCAGCGGCCGGCCCAGGATCTCGCGCACCCTGTGACGCGGGTTCAGGGCGGTGTCGGCCATCTGGTGGATCATCTGCAGCCGGCGCTGCAGGGCGCGTGGCCGGTTGCGGGACAGCGGGTCCAGCACCTGCCCGTCGAAGACCACCTTTCCCGCGCTCGGCGGCAGCAATCCCATCACCACCCGCGCCGTGGTCGACTTGCCCGAGCCGCTTTCGCCGACCACCGCCACGGTGCGGCCGCGCGGCACGCTGATCGAGACGTCGCGCAGCACCGGATGCACGCCGTAGCTGGCCGAGACGCCCGCGATATGCAGGACCGGCTCCGGCGCGGCCGGCGCATTGCGCGGCGCGGGCTGGAAGTTCCGCACCGCCCAGAGCGAGCGGGTGTATTCCTCGCGCGGGGCGGCCAGCATCTCGCGGGTCGGGGCTTCCTCGACCTCCTCGCCCTTCAGCAGCACCTTGATGCGGTCGGCCATCTGCGCCACCACCGCCAGGTCGTGGGTGATGTAGATCGCGGCTGCGTCGTGGCGGCGCACCACCTCGCGGATCGCGGCCAGAACCTCGATCTGCGTGGTCACGTCCAGCGCCGTGGTCGGCTCGTCGAAGATCAGCAGCTCGGGGTGGCAGGACATGGACATGGCGGTCATCGCCCGCTGCAACTGCCCGCCCGAGACCTGATGCGGATAGCGCGCCCCGATCCGCTCGGGATCGGGCAGGCGCATCTCGCGATACAGCGTGACCGCCTCGGCCTCCGCCTGGGCACGGGGCATCAGGCGATGCTGGACCGGGCCCTCGCAATATTGCGCGATCAGCCGCCAGGCCGGGTTGAAGGCGGCGGCCGAGGATTGCGCGACATAGGCGATGCGCCGGCCCTGCACCTGCCGCAAGAGCCGCGCATCCGCCCCGGCCAGGTCCAGCCCGTCGAAGCGGACCTGTCCGCCGGTGATGCGGCAGCCCGGCTTGACATGGCCCATGGCGGCCAGCCCCAGCGTCGATTTCCCGGCGCCGGATTCGCCGATCAGGCCCAGGATCTCGCCCCGGTTCAGGTTCAGGTCCACGCCCTTGACGATCTCGGTCCGGCCCTCGCGGCTTTGCGCCTCGATGCACAGGCCGCGGATCTCCAGCAGTCGTGTCATCCTGTCACTCCTTCAATCCGCTGGACAGGTGCAGCACCCAGTCCACCACCAGGTTCACCGCCACGGTCAGCAGCGCGATGGCGCCGGCCGGCAGCAGCGGCGCCAGGCCGAAGGTCGCCGCCTGCCAGCTGGAGAAGTTGGCAAAGGCGATCAGCTTGGCGCTTTCGCGCACCATCGAGCCCCAGTCCGCCGTCGGCGGCTGCAAGCCCAGCCCCAGGAAGGACAGGGCCGAGATGAACAGGAAGACGAAGCAGAATCGCAGGCCGAATTCCGCAATCAGCGGCGCGCTGGCATTGGGCAGCACCTCGCGGCGGATGATCCAGCCCAGGCCCTCGCCGCGCATCCGCGCGACCTCGATGTAATCCATGGTCAGGATGCCCTGGGCCACGGCCCGCGACAGCCGGAACACCCGCGTGCTGTCCAAGACCGCGATCACCAGCACCAGCGCCACGACCGAGGTGCCGGCGATGGTCAGGATCAGCAGCGCGAAGATCAGCGAGGGCACCGCCATCAGCACATCGACCAGGCGCGAGCTCGCCGTCTCGAACCAGCCGCCGAGGGTGGCGGCCAGCAGCCCGGTGCCGGCCCCCAGCGCAAAGGCGAGGATGGTGGTCAGCAGCGCGATGCCGACCGTGTTGCGCGCGCCATAGATCATGCGCGACAACACGTCCCGGCCCAGCATGTCGGTGCCCAGCCAATGCTCGGCCGACCAGGGCAGGTATTTGGCGCCGACGATCGCCGCCTCGGGATAGGGCGCCAGCAGCGGCGCAAGGAGCGCCACCACGGCATAGGCGGCGATCAGCGCCATGCCGATCCGGGCCGAAAGCGGTGCCGTCCGCAGGGTCTTGAGCAGAGCGTTCATGCCTACCTCGGATGCAGGAGTCGGGGGTTCGAGACGATGCCCAGCACGTCCGCCAGCAGGTTCAGCACGATATAGGTGGCGGCGAAGATCAGGCAGGCGGCCTGCACCACCGTCATGTCGCGCTTGGCCACGCTGTCGACCAGCAACTGGCCAAGGCCGGGATAGACGAAGACCACCTCGACCAGCACCACGCCGACGATCAGATAGGCCAGGTTCAGCGCCACGACGGTGACGATGGGCGCCACCGCATTGGGCAGGGCGTGGACGGCGATCACCCGCCAGCGCCGCAGCCCCTTCAGCTGCGCCATCTCGATATAGGGCAGGGCCAGCAGGTTGACGATGGCGGCGCGCGTCATGCGCATCATATGCGCCATGACGATCAGCACCATGGTCAGCGCCGGCAGGAAGGTCACGTAAAGCCGCGCCCCCAGCCCCATGCCGGGCGAGACGGTGGCCAGGCTCGGGAACCATCCCAGCCAGGCCGAGAACAGCAGGATCAGGATATAGGCGACGAAGAATTCGGGAAACGAGATCACCGCCAGCGTCGAGGTCGAGATGAAGCGGTCCAGCGCCGAGCCGCGGTAAAGCGCCCCCAGCAGCCCTAGGCCGATGGCCAGCGGCACCGCGATCACCGCGGCATAGCCGGCCAGGAAGAAGGTGTTTGCCACGCGCTGCCCGATCAGTTCGGCGATGGGGCGCTGGTTGGCCAGCGACAGGCCGAAATCCCCGGTCAGCGCGCCGCCGAGCCAGTGCAGATAGCGCAGCAACGCCGGGTCGTTCAGGCCGTTCCTTTCGCGAAAGGCGGCCAGGGTCTCGGGCGTCGCGGACTGGCCCAGCACCTCGCTGGCGATATCCCCAGGAAGCAGCTCGACGGCCCAGAAGATCAGTGCCGAAACGATAAGCAACGTCAGCGCGCCGATGGCAAACCGGCGCAGGACCAGCTTTAGGATCATGGGTTCCTTGCTCTCTTATGGCTGGGCTTGGGGGTGGATATGACTAGGTATAATGACAGCCCCGCGCCACAGGTCCAGCCTCGCTTAGGTTAGCTGGCCTGTCGGACATGTTAGAGACACTGCGGATGGTTTTGTGCTCATCTGGGGCCAGCAACGCCAAGGTTCAGCATGTGCACGACGACCAGTTTCCGCGTCATCAAGGCGGATATCCTGCGCCGCATCAGCGGTGGCGAATGGCCGCCGGGCTCGCTGCTGCCGAACGAGCTGGCGCTGGCGCGGGAATTCGGCGCGGCCAGGGCCACCGTCAGCCGCGCCATGCGCGAGCTGGTCGACGACGGCATCGTCGAGCGCAAGCGCAAGGCCGGCACGCGGGTGCGGCCGGTGCCGCTGCGACAGGTGCGGCTGGACATCCCGCTGGTCCGGGTCGAGGTCGAGGCGCAGGGTTCCAGCTATCGCTATGCGCTGGTTTCCTCGGAGACCGTGCCGGCGCCGAACTGGCTGCGCGCGCGTCTGGACCTGCGCCAGGGCGCCGAGATGCTGCACCTGGTCTGCCTGCATCTTTCGGACGGCCATCCCTACCAGCTCGAGGACCGCTGGATCAACCTGGGGGCCGCGCCGCAGGCCCGGCAGGCGGATTTCTCGACCCTGGGGCCAAGCGAATGGCTGAGCCGGCAGATGCCCTTCTCGGACATCGAGATCAGCTTCTCGGCCAGCGCCGCCGAGGCGGAGCAGGCCCGGCAGCTGAGTTGCGCCGTGGGAGACCCGCTGTTTCGCATCGAGCGGCAGACCTTCTGGGAGGGCCGGCCGATCACCTTCGTGCGCATGGTCTATCGCTGCGGCCACCGGCTGATCGCCCGGTATTGAAGGACGGAACGGGTGATCCGGTTGGTATTTGCTATGGTCCTTCTTGAAGGAAGCAGGGGCGGCGGCAACGAATCTAGCATTACAGTTGCGTTTTCAGCTTGATATGAGCCTGTCTTGCCGCGGCCTGATGCGCCCTTCGCCACAATGACCATGCGATGATCTGTGCGGGCTGGATTTGACGCTGTGTCATGCGATTGGCGATGCGGCGGATTTCCCGGATAGACCACCGGATCAGGGGTGGAGGCGCGGGTTGCGCATCGTTTTTGGGGGGTGCGACATTGGCATGATGGCGGATGACGGCCATCATGGCGTAGGCAGCATGACCAGGGAAACATGGCGGTGCCAGCCGTGCCACGAGCGCGTCTCGTTGTGATCGAGGCCAAACTCGTTCTTCGCGGTCTCGAAACTGTCCTCGATCGCCCATCGGTGACCCTCGATCCGCACCAGAGTTTCCATAGGCGTGCCCTGCGGACACTAGGTTGAGAAGAAGGCCAGATCGCCGTCAGAGATATTGCGGCGGATCAGCAGACCTCGGGTCCAGAGCTCGCCGAAATTCGCGTCGAAATCCGCAGCATCGAGGTCGGCCAGTTCGATATAGGCCCAGTCATGAAGGCGCTCTCCCTTGGTTCCTGTGCCAGCCGATAAGCGCTGCCAGGCCTCCGGGGGCAGGTCTGCGGCGATATCCCTGGCGGTTCCGGCAACGGCATAAGGCTTGCCCCAGGAGTTGAACGCATGCTTTGCGCTGACCCCAAGCACATATCCCTTGCCAGCACGCCGCAGCGCCATCTCGATATCACCGACCCCATAGACGCTGTCGGCGGCCACCCAGGAAAACGGCACCCCTGTTGCCAGCGCCCGCTCGATCATGGCACGGGCAATCGCGGGTTTGGTAGCGAAGCCGAGTTCCTGCGGCGCATGGGTCTTGCGGCGCCGTTCGGGATCGTCCGCCCAAGCCGTCGGCAGATAGAGCGCCCGGTCAATGAAGGCGTGCCAATGGTGCGAGACATAGGCGGCAAAGACCCCGATCTGGCAATTGGTGATCTTGCCCGCCGAGCCGGTGTATTGGCGTGCAACACCACAAGAGGCATGACCCTGCTTCAGAAAGCCGGTTTCGTCTATGACCAGCACCGCACCCGGATCGGCCAGGGTCTCCAGCGCATAGTCGCGCACGATGTCGCGCAAGGCATCGGCATCTCAGGGAACCCGACCGAGGATCGCCTGCTGCCGCCAGGGGCCCTTGTCGCCGGCGGCTTCCGCCCGCATCCATCCGGTCTTGCGCCGCTCGTTCCCCAGCAGGCCATCAAGAAACTGACGGGCCGATACCGCAACCCGCTCCTGCGTGAACAGCACCCGCATCCGCGACTTCACCTCCCGAAGCGACGAAGCCCAGACCTCCGCGTTTCCTCGACAGGCAATCCCGCCATCCATGATCTCATCCAAATCATGGTAACCTTTTGATTCAGAGATCAGATGAAAACGCAACTGTAATGCTAGCACTACTTTGGCAGAAGTGCATTTTCAGGATTCCCAAGAGTCACTTGCAGTGATTCATAGAGTGCCAGCTTGTGGAGGCTGGCGATGGCGGATGATTGGCGGGACGATCTGACGGAGTGGCTTCGTCCCTTTGTAGCAACATTGGGCGACCGTCGCCGGGCGCGGATGTGTCCGGCTTACGTTGAGGGGCTGATTGGTCCTGGCGATCGCAAGAGCGTGCAGCCCATGGCGATGCGTTCGCCCGGGATTGGCTATGATCAACTTCATCATTTTATTGGTGCCGCGCTGTGGGACAGCGCGCCGCTGGAGAAGGAACTGTGCCGGCAGGCAGACGCCTTGGTTGGTGGCAGCGATGCCTGGCTGATTATTGATGATACCGCGTTGCCCAAGAAGGGGCGTGCCTCGGTTGGGGTAGCACCGCAATACGCGTCGGCGCTCGGCAAGAACGCCAACTGTCAAACCCTTGTGTCGGTGACGCTGGCATCAGGCGAAGTGCCCGTGATGATCGGGCTTCGGCTGTTTCTGCCCGAGAGCTGGACCAGTGATCCGGCGCGCATGGATCGGGCAAAGGTTCCTGACGAGGCGCGCACCTACCGTAGCAAGCCGGAGATCGCATTGGCCGAGATCGACCGTGTGCGCAGCGCAGGTGCGCGCTTTGGCGGCATCCTGGCCGACGCCGGCTATGGCCTGTCTGGCCCGTTCCGGCAGGCGCTCACCGAGCGTGGACTGACCTGGGCCGTTGGCATCCCTCACAAGCAGAAGGTCTACCCGGCCAACGTTGCCCTGATCTTCCCGGTCGCCGGTCGCGGGCGACCGCGCAAGAACCATGTCCCCGATGTCCCATCTCGCCCGGCGCAGGAGATACTTGAGAATGCGAAGTGGCAGGTCGTGAGTTGGCGGCGCGGCACGAAAGGCAGGCTCTCAGCCCGGTTCGCTGCCATGCGTGTCCGTGTCGCCGACGGACCGCCGCAGCGCATTGGCAATCTTGGCCAGCAGCATCTGCCCGGCGAGGAGGTCTGGCTGGTCGGCGAGCACCGTTCCACCGGCGAGCGCAAATACTACCTCAGCAACCTGCCGGCCGACACACCGCTCAAGAAACTGGCCGGGGCCATCAAGGCCCGTTGGGTCTGTGAGCAAGCCCATCAGCAGCTCAAGGAAGAGTTGGGCCTTGACCACTTCGAGGGCCGATCATGGCAGGGCCTGCACCGACATGCGCTCATGACCATGATTGCGTTCTCCTTCCTGCAAGCCCGACGCCTGAAGGCAGCGGGTCGGAAAAAAAAAGGCCCCAGCTCCCCCGCCGCAACCGAGCCTACCAGCTATCAGGCAGACGATCTTGATCCAGTTCAGTCAGCCGCCGCCCAACTGTCCCCACTGCCGTAGGAAGTGGCGAAAAATGCTCAACAGACTTCTGCCAAAGTAGTGCTAGGTCGTGTTGACAAAAGGGATTCCGCTGGTCGGCGACCTATGCTTCAAGCTCATCTCTACGTAGGAGATGATCTTGGCGCGCAACCTGATATCCGACGATGAGTGGGCCTTCTTCGAGGGCTTCATTCGTGCCGTCCGGCACCCGAATGGGCGGAAGCCTGCGGATCATCGTCTTGTTCTGGATGGTATTTTCTGGATCGCGCGAACCGGTGCGCCTTGGCGCGACCTGCCCCAGGAGTTCGGCAAGTGGTCGTCGGTCTACCGTCAGTTCCGCCGCTGGACCTTGGCGGGGCTGTGGGAGGATATCCTGGATGCGCTGAACCACGCGGGGATTGCGCCGGACAAGCTGCAGATGGTCGACAGCACAGTGATCCGGGCGCATCATCATGCGGCGGGCGTAAAAGGGGGGCTCCGAAAGAGGCTCTTGGCCGTTCGAGAGGTGGGTTTGAACCGCTCCGGGTTTTCCGAAGGCTCCATGTGTGGATGCCCCGGTTCATGCAAGGGCAAATTCGTGCCGCCGGGCATGTGATCGGGTGCGGTCATGTGTCAGGCCTGTCGATACGGCGATGTGGTTGCCGCCGGCCGTCATGGAGATACGCGGAGCAGGCGCAAATCAACTCAGCGAGCTTTTCGCTCTTGGAGCCTCGGTGCTTTTCCTGGTCCCGATCAGTCCGATCATTTGCCCTTGACGTTCACGACCTCCTCACATGCCCACCTCTCCTGATCTCGCGGGGACTGAGCTCTTGCTCAAGCGGCTGCGAGGCCGGGATCCCGATAGTCTTCTTCGCCTCACTCCGCACCGAACCGTCGCGCGGACCGGTCACCGGCGCCGAAGGTGGTGCAACGACAAGCGCCGCGAACATCGGCTCCGACGCCGTTTCGGCAGTCAGCGCGAGCTGGCCCGACGCCAGCTTCTTGCGCCAATCATAGATCTGCCAGCGCGTCACCGCGTGCCGACGGGCGACGTCCGAAACCCTTGCCCCGGGCACCAGGCTCTCGGCAGCGATCCGCTCCCGTTCCGGCTCGCTCCGAAGACGGCGACCAGATTACCCCTCCAAAACATTAATCATGCCCGCGTAGCTCTGGAAGATGCGGCGCACGATGGCGACCTCCTCCGGGTTGATCTCGCGATCACCGCGCTTGATCTCGCCATCCTCGGTCAGGCTGCGCAGCACCGTATAGCCGAAGGCATTGCCGCCGCCGGACTTGCCGGACTCGACGCGGCCGCGCAGGCCCCGGCGGATCTTGGCGGCGAGGTTCTTCAGGAACAGCGCGTTCATCGTGCCTTTCAACCCGATTTGCATCTCGTCGATGCGGCCCTCGGCCAGGGTCTCGATGGCGACGCCGGCGAAGGTCAGGTTCTGGTAAAGCGCCGCGATATCGGGCTGGTTGCGGCTGAGGCGGTCGAGGGCTTCGGACAGCACGACGTCGAAGCGCCGCTCGCGGGCATCCTGCTGCAGGCGCTGGATGCCGGGACGCATCGGCGAGGCGCCGGAGGTGGTGGCGGCCTCGTAGCTGCCCACGATCTGCCAGCCGGCGCGGGCGGCGTGCTCGCGGCAGAGCCGGATCTGGTCCTCGATCGACGAGGCCGATTGCAGGTCGGAGGAATAGCGGGCGCAGATGACGGCGCGCAAGGTCATGGGCGGATCTCCGATGGGGCAGGCTGCAGCTTGGCGGTGAAGGAACGGTGAGGGAAAGGGGAGCGGATTGCGGGATGGCTCTGCAACCCGGGCCAGCAACGCCACCCGCGCTGGAAACGCGGCCAACATTGCACTAACAATCAAAATGGACCCGCCAGCGGGGGCTGATCATCCGCGCTGTCGACGGCCAGAACAGCCACAGCCTTGCCACACCAAGATCTTGCCTTTGGCATACCCCGCCAAAGGGACAGGTTGCCGGGTTTCGTGACAGCGGGTAATCTTTTTCCCGACCCGTGGCAGACCGCTTCAGGCCCTCATGGCACCTGTGACATCATGCGCAAGCTGATCGAATCCCCTCCGACGCGTAAGCGGCTGAAGGAGATTTTTCTTGATCGCTACCAGCGGCAGCAACATCCTCCCGAGATGCTGAACTGTGTCGCGCATATGATCCTGGCCATCGACCAGCCCGACGAGATGGTCATGGTCGCGCTGGAGTACATGTCACGCCGGCTGGGAACGTGCCGCGGCGATTTGGGCTTTCCGTCGCCGCGCGATGCGATCTATGCGCCGGTGGTGGTGCATTACAATGACAGCACCGATCCCTTGCGCTGCGACGATGCGACCTATCGCAACCACAGCATGGTGTTCCGGCAGGCTTGGGGGCAGCCCGGCCCGGTGGTCTGCGACGATGTTGCCTCGCACCCGCTGCTGGCGGACAGCCGCGACGAGTTCTTGGCTATCGAAAGCCGGTCGATCCTGTTCCAACGCCTGTCTTTTGCGCATCGGACCGTCGGTATCATGTGCCTGGACTATACGCATGACGCCCATGCCTGGACCGATGCCGACAAGGGCTTCGTGCGCGAGTTCACCACCGTTTTTCTCGGGCCGCTGGCCGGGATCAGCCACCACTGGCACGGCAAGACCGGTGCGCTGGCTGATGGTCCTTCGCGTCGGCCTTCGCAGGCCGAGCTGGAGGCGATCCGGCTGGCCGCGCAGGGGCTGAGCTGCGACGAGATCGGAGAAGTGCTCGGCAAGTCCGGCCGAACCATCGAGAACCAGCTGCGCAATGCGCGCATCGGCTTGCAGGCGGCTAACCGCGCCGAGTTGATCCGCAAATGCGAGGTCTGGCTTTAGGTCCAGGGCCGGCCCTGGGCGCAGGGCGCGATCCCGCAGGCTCAGCCCGGGATCGGCCGACAGGAGGTGCTGGGGGCGGGCTCCGCCACGCGGTATTCCTCGGCGGGCGCGGGCACCTGCACATAATCCACGGGCGCCTCGACCGTCGGATAGGTGATGGTGACGGTCTCGGGCACGTCCATCTGCTGCGGGTTCGTCGCGCCGCGCGCCACGTTATAGGGGTCGGTGAAGGTGCCATAGGTGCCGGGCTGGACGGTATATTGCACCTGCCTGGTCCCGACCCCGGCATTGGCCAGATATTTGTGCGGGTCGTTCCAGTCGCGGCCGTCAAGATTGGCATAGAATTTCAAATCGACCAGCACCGCGTCGCAAAGCGGGGTGACTTCCTCGTATTGCGTCGGCCAGCCGCTGCCGCCGCTGGTATCGGGATAGCGGCCCCAGTCGCCACCCTTCAGCGGGCAGGCGCCGCCGGCATTGAAGGCCGCGCGGTTCGGGTGATGCACGCCATAGAGCGGCAGGCCGACCGCCTCGGCGGTCTCGCCGCCTTCCAGGTGGAAGCGCGGGGCGAGCGTGACCTCGGTCTTCAGCCCGTCCTTGCTGGGCAGGTCGTCCCAATAGGCGCCGTCCGGGCGGACATAGCGGAAGTCGTCATTGTCCGGGTTGTCGAACACCGCCATCAGGAACAGATAGGGTTTGTTGAAGAACGGCCGCTCGACCAGGTAATATTCCACCTGCGTGCGGCTGGCATCGACCGGCTTCCAATCGACATGCAGGGCGTCCTGCCCCGACTGGCCGATATTCACCCAGGAGCGCGCATCTGGGAATTGCGTCAGTTGCAACACCCGGGTGTAGTTTTCCTTGATGTCCAGCCCGGCGCGCTTGCCCAGCGGCCCGACCTGATTGGCACCGGGCTGCGAGAAGGCGAAATCCATGGCCAGCTTGGCATAGGGGAAATCGTTCTCGGACATGGTGCAATAGAAATTGGGCAGGTCGATGGGCACATGCTCGGCATATTTGCCCTCGTATTTCGGATGGGTCACCGGCAGGTCGATGAAGGTCAGCCGGCCCTCGGCATCGACCTGCTGGTCGGGATAGCGATAGCCGTCCCAGCCCTCGCTGGGCAGGTAGGAGGCATAATCCTGACGCACGGTCGCCAGGTTTTCCGGCGCCAGCGGGTCGGCGCCGGGCGCGAGGCCCTTGGCGCCGGGCTTGAGATATTCGCGGATCGTGCCGTTTTCCTGCACGCGCCACAGCCCGTGCTTCCCCTCGCCGATCATCGTCAGCACCTGCTCGGCCACGGTGATGAAGCGATAGGTATAGTTGGTGCTCATGTAGCCGATATAGACCGGCAGATGCGGGATCTGCGAATGGGTCCGCGTCGGCCGGCCGGTGCCGAGCAGCTTCGACTGCCCGTCATCGGCCTTGATCGACTGGTCGGCAGTGTAGAAGAACGGATCGCCCTGCGTCAGGTTGCCCAGATTGGGCATGTCCTCGGCGGCGGCCGCGCCTGCCGTCAGCGCAACCGTCACGGAGATCGCCCCCTTGATGTTCTTCTTCATTTTCTCCTCCCTTTCCGTCGCGCGCGCCTAGGCGGTATCGCGTTGGCGCGCGCCGCAGACGTAAGCCTTGCCCGCGGTCTTGGTGGTGAAGGTCACCGTGGCGCCCTTGGGCAGCAGCAGCACGTCCCCTTCGGTCGCGTCGAAACTGTTCGTGCCGTCCGAAACCGTGATCTCCCCTTCGAGGATCAGCTTGGTCTCGTCGTAATCATAGGTATAGACCAGCGGCTCGGCCGATGCTTCCAGCCGGAAGAATCCGCAGGTGATCGGCTTGTCGGGATTGTCCGCGCCGACCACGTCCTGAAGAAAGGCGTTCACGCCGGGCGTGTCCATGGGCGCGATCTCCATCGAAGCGGCATCGTCGATATGGGTGATCCGGGGCGCATCCTGTGCACTGACGGCGGCGCCCAGCCACATCGACACCATACCGATGGTGATGCCCGCTGCCCAAGTGAATTGTGTCATCCTGCTCTCCTCCTGCGCATGACGATTCTGTCCGGTCAGTATCGAGACTAGCACTGGCGCACATCGTCCCGCATGACAGAGAACCCCTAAGCCCAAAAGGCGAAGCCCTGTCCGCACGCGCCCGACAAGTCCGTGACTACGGATCGCGGCTCCACTGAGAATGATGTCAGCCGACAGGAAATTGCCGCTGATCACGATACGCGACTGGTGCCGCAAGGCGTTTTCTTGGGCCGCAGGCTTCTCGGAGCAGTGGCAAAAACAGGGAGAACGGCAATGGAATTGTCAATCGGCGCACAAAACTGGCTCTGACTCGGATTTGGTGCAGCTCCGTGCTCATGATGTTGCGATGAGCCGGGCCCTGAGCAGATCGATGTTGGCGCGGCCGTACATTTGGCGTTTCAGCGTCTTCAGCCGATTAATCTGGCCTTCGGTCTGCCCGTTTGACTACGGTTCCCGAAGCGCGGCTGCAACGGCGGCGTAGTCGCTTCGAAGGCCGCGGGCGAAGGGCGCGATCATGCTGCCTTCCGCGTTGTCGAGCCAGTTGGCCAAGGCATCCTCGCACCGGTTGCGCACCATGTCCGTGAACCGCGTACGGCGCAGGCTATTTCAGCGGCCTGCCAGAGCTCGCCTGCCATTGTCCGAAAACATCGCCAGGAAATCGGTCCGCGACACCACCCCGTCCAGCCTTGCGCCCAGCTCCATCGCGTAGCGAACCGAGCCCTCGGGGAAGGGATCGCTGTTCACCTGGCCGAAATCGGTCGAGAGCAGGACGCGCTCGGGACCGGTCTTGCGAATGGCCTCGGCGAAAGCCTCCAGCGCCACGCCGTCCTGGGTATGGATGGCGAAGCAATGCTCGATGAAGACTCCGGGGATGCGGATCAGCTCGCGCTGCCGGTCGTCGGACAGCTTGATCGCCGGGTAATGCGGATGGGTCAGGATGATCCGGCGCACGCCGATCTCGGCCGCGAGCGGGACCAGTCGCATCACCTCGTCGGCCGAGAGATGCCCGGTGGCCAGCACGCAACCGTGCCGGGCGATGGCCTCCAGCGTGGCTATCAGTTCCGGCAGCGGCCTGAGATCGTCGTCGAAGGCCAGCACCGGCGTGTCGGGCACGCGTTCGACCGGCTCGGGCTCGTGCCCATGGGTACAGCAGCCCGACCAGTTCGGGTCGAAGCCGAAGCCATGCGTCCGCAGGTGGGCGGCGGCATGCACCGTCGGCATCCAGACAACGATGGGGCAGTCGTCGGGCGCGGGCGCATCGACACGCGCCCGGTTCCCCGAGACCGCGCTTTCCACCGCCGCCGGGTTCAACCCGCCCACAAAATTGTTCAACACCACGCCGCCGTAGAAATTTGCCCCGAACTGCCCCCGTGCCAGCGAGGCCAGCGGGGTCGTCGGATAGGTATGGTTCTTGAGCACCAGCGTCGCGCCGAAGGGCGCCGCCACATCCGCCAGCGTCTTGACGTCGTAGCGGCGGATGACGAGTTCCGGCCCGACATGGTAATGCGTGTCCACGAGGCCGCATCGCTCCAGCAGGTCGCGGGCCTGGCCGGTCGAGGTGAACATGGGGCGTTTCCTTTCCTTTGTGCTGCTCTGTGGCCGGGTCACGACCCGGCCGATACCCGCCGCGCCAGCCGGGTTTCCAACACGCGCAAGGCAATGGCGGTGGGCAGGCTGACGATCAGGAAGATGATGCCGACCATGGTGATCGGCTCGAAATAGCGATAGGTCTCGCTGGCCAGCAGCCGGGCCGTTCCCATCAGCTCCAGCACGGCGATGGTGGACAGCAGCGCGCTTTCCTTGAACATCATGATGACATAGTTGCCAAGCGCCGGGATCATCGGCGGGATGGCCTGGGGCAGGATGATCTCGCGCCAGGTTCTGAACCGCGGCAGGTTGAGCGCCCGCGTCGCCTCCCACTGGCCTTTGGGCACGGCCTCGATCCCGGCGCGATAGACCTCGGACATGTAGGCGCTGGTATGCAGGCCAAGCGCCAGCACGCCGCAGGTCAGGGCCGAGAATTTCAGGCCGATATCGGGCAGGATGTAAAAGACGAAGTAGAGCTGGATCAGCAGCGGCGTGCGGCGGATGAACTCGACGGTCCAGTATCCCGTCCTGCTGATCCAGCGGTTGTCGGACCGGCGCATCAAGGCGAAGCCAAGCCCCACGAACAGTGCCAGCAGCGTGGCAAGCCCGGTAGCCTGCACGGTGATCGCGAGACCCTCCATCAGGCGGGGCAGGATCTCGCGGACATAGGTCCAGTCCCAGTTCATGATGCAGCCCTCCTTGTTCCGTCGAGACCCTTCGCCAGCTTCTTCTCAAGTGCGTTGAACAGGGCGACGATCACGGTCGAGATGAGGAAATAGACGATCAGGATGCCGCCGAAGGCCTGCAAGGCGCTGCCGGTCTGCTGGCGGAACAGTTGCGCGACGAAGGTCAGGTCGGCGATGGCGATCAGCGAGACCAGCGGCGTCTGCTTGAGCAGGTCGATTATCAGGTTGCTGAGCGGCGGCAGCATCGGGACGACCGCGTTCGGCAGGATGACGTGCCGCATGCGCCGGTACCACGAGAAATTGAGCGCCGTGGACGCCTCGGTCAGGCCCTTGGGTACCGCGAGGATGGCGCCGCGCACCACCTCGGAGCCGAAGCTGCCGACGTTCAGGCCGATGGTGATGATGCCGACCAGCATCGCGTCCAGATGGATCCCGCACAGCGGCAGGGTGAAATACAGCCAGAACAGCTGCACATAGCAGGAGGTGCCGCGGAAGAATTCGACATAGACGGTCGTGGGCCAGTAGATCCAGCCGCGCGGCGACAGCCGGCCGATGCCGGCCGCAAAGGCCACGATCAGGGCGAGCACGCTTGCCCCCAGCGTGATCCAGACCGTAACGAGGGCGGCCTGGGTGAAGGGCCCGATGAAATCGAGGATGGACATGGCTTCGACCTTTTCCAGTAAGCGGCCCGCCGGCGCGGGGCCTTCGCCGGCATGCGGCGAAGGCGGGCCGGCCGCCGGGGCTCAGCCCCCGGCGCTGCAAAGCTGTTCGCGGGTGACGGTCTTGGCGAATTCGGGGTTGAAGCCGTATTCGCTGACGATCTCGTCGTATTCGCCGGATTCCTTCAGCGCCTTGAGCTTGGCGTCGAAGGCGTCCCGCAGTGTCTCGGCGCCGCGGCGGAAGCCGACGCCCGAGCATTTGACCGGCTCGCCCTGCGCCTCGACCACCTCGACATTGTCGAGGCCCATGTTCTTGACCGTGGCCCGCAGCGCCAGGTCGGGCGCGGCATAGACATCGACCCGGCCGTCGATCAGCATCTTGATGCCGTTCTGGTGGTCCGGTACGGTGATGATGCGGTCGCGCGGCACGCCCATCTCGACCGCCCGGCGTTCGGCCGAGCAGCCGCTGCACACGCCATAGATGATGCCGCCATCGGCTGCGATGTCGGCCAGGCCCTGGATCTTCCTGGGATTGCCGGCGACGACCGCGAAGCCTTCCGAGACGCAAAGATCGGGTTCCGAGAACAGAATCGCCTTGCACCGCTCGGGATTGATGTAGAGCCCGGTCGAGATGACGTCCGCCCGCCCGGCCTGCAGGCTGGGGATCAGTGCGGCAAATTCCATCAACTGCGGCTTGATCTTCTCGACGCCCAACTCGCTCATGATCCGCATGAGCAGGGTCGGCGCGGCGCCGCCCACGGCGCCCGAGCCCTGATAGTCGGTATAGGGCGGCTCATGGGCCAGGGCCACGGTCACCTCGCCGCGGCTGACCAGATCCTCGAGCTGGTCGGCGCGGGCCTCGTTGCCGGAAAGCCCCGTGAGGGCGAGCGCGGCGGTCAGGGCGCAAGCGCCCAGAGACCTGATTGCAAACATGATGTCCTCCTGCTGTTGTTGGTTGTCGCGGCCTTTCACCGCCTCAGTCCAGCCTTTGGCCGGCGGCCACGACCTTCTTGAGGAAACTCCGGGTGCGTTCCTCGCGCGGGTTTCCGAAGATCTCGTCGGGATGACCCTGCTCGACGATGCTGCCACCGTCGAGGAACAGGATCCGGTCCGAGAATTCATGCGCGAAGCTCATCTCATGCGTGACCATCAGCATGGTCATCTTCGTCTCGCGCGAGATGTCGCGCAGGACGTTCAGCACCTCTTCGACCAGTTCGGGGTCGAGCGCCGAGGTGACCTCGTCGAACAGCATGATCTCCGGCCGCATCGCCAGGGCGCGCGCGATGGCTACGCGCTGCTTCTGCCCGCCCGAAAGCTGCGAGGGATAATGGTCCATCTTTGCGGACAGCCCGACCTTGGCAAGCAAGGTTCGCGCGGTCTCCTCGGCCTCGTCCTTTCGCGTGCCCAGGGCAAGCTGCGGCGGCCGTGCCACGTTCTCGAATGCGGTCATATGCGGGAACAGGTTGAAGTGCTGGAACACCATGCCGATGCTGCGCCGCATCACGCGCAGGTGGCTTTCATTCGCCGGTTCCAGTCCCTTGCCGGTCTGGCGGTGCCAGAGCGGCTTGTCGCCGATCCAGACCACGCCGCCTTCGATGCGCTCAAGCGTCATCAGAATGCGCAGGATCGTGGTCTTGCCCGAGCCGCTGGGCCCGATCAGCGAAACCTTTTCGCCGCGCCGGATCGCCAGGTTCAGATCCTTCAGGACCGTGACATGGCCGAAACGCTTGGAGACGCCCTCGAACCGGATGAATCCGTTGCCGTCGTCGTCTTTCTGCTGCATCTGCGCTCCTCCGCTCGTGCCAGTCCCCGCTGGCCGGTCCGGCGAGGATGCGGTTACGCGCTCCTCCCCGGTCTTGCGCCGTCCTGCGGACACGGCACTCCCCCTTTGCCGTTGCCTTCCATCATATGGCCGGGCGGGGGGAAGGGCAGAACGATCAGTCCAACCTTGCTTGCGGTTTCCGCAAGTTGGACCGCGGGTGGCAGGGCCGGATGGGGTCAGGCGGCGGAAACGCCATGCAGGACGCGCAGAAACAGTTCCGTGCGGCGGCTGCGGCTGACGCGGCGCAGCGTGCAGGCATAGAAGGGCACCGCGCATTCCGGCCCTTCCAGCGGCAGCCGCCGCAGCGCCGCGCCCTGCTTCAGCGCCTCGATGGCGTGCACCGGCAGAAAGCCCAGATACAGGCCGGACTGCACCAGCGACAGGATCACGTCGATGTCGTTCGCGCCGATCTCGGCCACCAGACCCAGGGATTGCGCGCGCAGATCGGTCGGGGAGCCATGGGTCCTGGCCACATAGGCCATGCCTTCCAGCGCCTCGCGGCCAAAGGCGGTGCGCCTGTCCTCGTAGAGCGGATGGCCGGCGGCGCAGTAGAGCCCGGCCTCCTCGCGGAAGATCGGCGTAAAAACCAGTTCGGCCGGCTGTTCGCTGGTTCCCAGGATGCCCAGATGCAGCTGCCGGCTTTCGACCTGCCGCATGATCTCGCCGGGGGTCAGCACCTTGCAATCTATGACAAGGTTTGGCGCCTTGCGGCGCATGATGCGCAGCACCTCGGGAAAACGCAGTTCCGGCGTGGAAAGCAGATGGTTGACCACGCCGACATGCAGCACGCCCGACAGGCCGTCGCGCAAACCTTCCAATCGTTCCTCGCAGGCTTGCAGGGTTTCGACCAGCAGGCAGGCCACCTCATAGGCGGTGTGCCCCTGCGAGGTCAGCGCAAAGCCGCCTGGGCCGCGCTGGCACAGTTCCAGTCCCAGCCGAATCTCCAGATCCTTGATCTGGCGGCTGACCGTCGACAGATCGACGCCCAGGGCATCGGCCGCCGAAGACAGCCCGCCGCTTTCGACCACGGCCTTGAACACCCCGAGCCGATGAATGTCCGCGCCGCGCAGCTTCTGAAGTCGGGGTCCGTTTTCCATGTGTGTAGGTTCATACAACCAAGCTTGGAGACCTTGCCCTGTTATAGGACCCCGGCGGCGCTATCTTGGCAAGCCAGGACAGGGGCGGAGGTCCAGATGGAAACAGACCGCGAATATCGTGGAACAATTTTTCCGAACCATGCCGCCTGGGGCATCTGGCCAAGCGCCCGCGACAGCCGGGGTGGGTGCGGCTTGCCCTGAGTTGCCGCCGCCCCTCGAGCGACGAATTTTCAGACCGACCTGCAAAGAAAAAGGACGTCTCATGACAACCTCATTGGTTGCGCCGCCGAAGCGCGAGTTCCAGAGCTTTCATGATTTTCCCATCGTGACCGACCTCGACACGCTCAAGGCCGATATCGCAATCCTGGGCATCCCCTATGGCGACCCCTATTCGATCGCCGAGGTCAGCAACGACCAGTCGAACGCCCCCACCCATATCCGCCGCTATTGCGAGCGTGCGCTGCGGGGGCTGGACCGCTACGATTTCGACATCGGAGGCACCATGCTGGACGGCCGCGACATCAAGGTGGTCGATTGCGGCGACGTGATCGCCGACGCGCGCGATATCCCGGGCAACCACGACCGCTCGGAACAGGCGGTCCGCAAGATCTTGCGGGCCGGGGCGATGCCGATCATCCTGGGCGGCGACCATGCGATCCCGATCCCGATCTTTCGTGCCTTCGAGGGGCGGGGTCCGATCACGCTTATCCAGATCGACGCACATGTCGACTGGCGCGACCGCTTCCACGGTGTCGATCACGGCCTGTCCAGCGTGATCCGCCGCGCCTCGGAGCTGGAGCATATCGACCGGATTTGGCAGATCGGCCTGCGTGCGGCCGGTAGCGGTCGTCCCGACGAGGTCCAGGCGGCGCTGGATTATGGCTCGCATCTGGTGCCGGACATCGAATTGCAGGAGGTCGGGATGCAGGCCATCCTGGACCGCATCCCAGATGGCGGAAACTATTACCTGACCATCGACGCGGATGGCGTCGATCCCACCATCATGCCGGCGGTCGCCGGCCCGGCGCCGGGTGGCGTGACCTATGCGCAGATGCGTACCCTCATCAACGGGCTGGCGCGCAAGGGCCGGGTCGTGGGCATGGACATCGTCGAGATCACACCCAGGAAGGACGTGAACGGCATCACCGCCATCACCGCCGGCCGCTTCGTCTGCATGATGATCGGCGCGGCCGTCCGCGCGGGGTATTTCGACTGAATGCAGGGCGGCCTCGAAATCATTGATCAGCCATTTTCTCGAGGTTCTGTTGCAAACCGTGTAGCGGGTCCGGCATCTTTCTCGCCCGCGCCGGGTTTGCGGGAGGCTGATTTCGGTTAGTTGTGTGGCATGGATTCAGTTTCCAGAGCCGGGCAGAAATTGGCCTCGGCTTCCGCAGGCGGGATGTTCCCGACGGGCTCGAGCAGGCGGCGGCGCTGAACATGGGGTAATCGCGGTGCGATTGGCCACTGGCAGCCATGGCGTTGAGTGAGGTGGTTGCTCCCCGATGAGATGGAAAACGGGCTCACGATCTGCACCGGGCCCAAGCATCGAATGGAGGGCAACCATGGAGCAGTATATCGGGTTGGATGTTTCGCTGAAAGATACCGCGATCTCGATCCGGCAGGGCGGCTCGCGGATTTGGCGAGGCAAGTGCGCGTCGGATCCCAAGGTTCTGGCTGACATTATTTGTAAGCAGGCGCCACAGGCGAAGTGTGTAGTTTTCGAGACTGGCCCGCTTTCGACATGGTTCTACCACGTACTGTCGCTCGAGGGAGTGCCAGCCGTCTGTATCGAAGCGCGCCACGCGCAAAAAATTTAGAACGAGACGCTGAACAAGACTGATGCCAATGACGCGGATGGCTTAGCACAATTGGCCGAGGCCGGCTTTTTCAAGACTGTTCGCGTGAAGGGCTTCGATGCCCTGCTGACCCGCACTTTGATCGGCGTTCCCAAGCAAGTTGCCGGCATGTCGATCCAGCTCAGCAACCAAATCCTTGGGGTCATGAAAACATTCGGCCTTATCGTGCCCAGAAGCAAAGGGCGAATGTTCGAAGGGCATGTCCGGGAATTGCTTGCCGAAAATGACAATCTGGCCAGAATCATACTGTCACTGCTCGATGCATGGCGTGATATTCGCAGACATGTCGCCAACCTTGACCGGCGATTGCTGGCAGCAGCGCGGACCAGCAAAGCGACGCAACTATTGATGACAATCCCCGGCATCGGCGCTATCATGTCACTGTCGTTCTCAGCTGCAATCGAGGATCCCGACCACTTCAAGCGATCGCGCTCGGTCGATGCCTGGCTCGGGTTGACCACGACGCGGTATCAATCTGGAGAAATCGATTACGACGGACACATCTCCCGACGGGGAGACCCGGAACGAAAGGGCCGACTGACACTGAGAATGCTGGCTGGGACATCAGCGGCGGGATAGGGGGCAGTCCGGACCGCAAGCCCGAAAGTCGCGCAGCCCGCCATGATTGCCTTTCTGCCACAAGAAGTCCGGGGAAATGACTATGCCAGCCGCGCGTTGTGGCGGTGCCGGCGGTCATAGACCTTGCGGTATTCTTCGGCCGAGGCGGGCAGGTGCGCGCGGACGGCCTCGACATAGGCGGTCCGGTCGCCGTTCCGCAGCGCCTCGATGATCGCCCAGTGCTGGTCGATGACTATGCGCATATGGGCGTCGTCGTCGTATTTTACCGCCCGGATCGACTGCACCCGCCGCGAGGTGTCCTCGATCATCTGCGCCAGGGTGGCATTGCCGCAAAGCCCGTAATGCAGCCGGTGGAATTCCAGGTTCAGGCTGAAGACCGCCTGCGAATCGCCCGCCTCATAGGCGGCGGCGTGGCGGCGGCAAAGATCCTCCAGCGCGGCGATGTGCGGGGGGTCAAGCGGCAGGGGCGTGCGCGCGGCGGCGGCGGTCTCCAGTACCATCCGCGCCTCGTAGATTTCCTCGACCTCCTCGGGGGTCATCTCGATCACCTGCGCGCCGCGATTGGGCAGGCGGACGATCAGGTGCCGGTTTTCGAGCGCGACCAGCGCCGCCCGCACCGCATGGCGCGAGGCGGAATAACGCTCGATCAGCCGGTCCTCGATGAGGCGGCTGCCGGGCGGGTAAAAACCGAAGACGATGTCGTCCTCGATCCACTGTTCCAGTTCGGCGTTCATGGCCTGCTCCTATGATGGCCTGCATCCGTTGTAAAGATCCTCGACGAGATCGTCAAAATAATTATCGACAAAATTATTGACAATTTATTGATTCGACCTGTAAGTGGCTGCAAGCAACCGGGCTGACCCGTTGCATCAGGGGAGGAGACATGAGGATTCTGAGAATCGCGGCCCTGGCCGGCCTGATGGGATCGACCGCCGCGGCGGGAACCCTGACCGAGGGCAAGCCCTATGATGGCACCGTGCTCAAGGCGCTGCTGGTGAAATCCTCGCAATTCGAGGCGCAGCAGGCGCGGCTGCAGGACTTTACCGACAGGACCGGTATCGAGGTGCAGATCGACTATGTGCCCTTTCCGAACATGCGCGAGGCGCTGTCGGCCGAGATGATCGGCGGGACCGGCTATGACATCGTGGCGGTGATGGACCAATGGGTGCAGTCCATGGACATGCTGCTGGCGCCGATCGACGAGATGGTCGAGCGCAACAACCTGGACCTGGCCGATTACCCCAAGATCCATCTGGACCGCGCCTATATCGACGGCGCATTGTCGGGCCTGCCGATCCGCGGCCATATCCAGCTGCTGTTCTATCGCAAGGATCTGCTGGCCGATGCAGGGGTCGAGGTACCGGCGACCTGGGACGAGGTGACCACGGCCGGCCAGGCGGTCAGGGAAAAGACCGGCGTGGCCGGCATCGCCCTGCCTTACGGCAAGCTGAACGGCCAGAACCTGATGGTCTGGTACAACCTGCTCTGGGGCCATGGCGGCGATGTCATCGATGCCGACGGCAAGCCGCTGTTCAACTCCGAGGCCGGGGTCAAGGCCACCGCGCAGTATATCGACTACCTGCGCAAGGATGGCATCGTCTCGGACGGCGCGGCGGTCTTTACCGAGCAGGATGCCGTGAACAGCTTCAAGCAGGGCAATTCCGCCATGCTGCCGGTTTGGTGGTGGGTGCGCTCGCAGCTGACCAATCCCGAGCAGTCCAAGCTGACCGATGCGCAGATCGGCATCGCCACGCTGCCGGCTGTCACCGGCCTTCCGCCGACCACCTATACCAACACCTGGTATTTCGGCATCACCGAGGAAACTGAAAACCGCGAGGCGGCGATGGAGTTTCTGTCCTGGGTTTCCGACGCCGCGCTGGAAAAGCAGATCCTGCTGGATCCCGCGCTGAACGAGGTTGTGGCGGTCCACAAGTCCAACCTGACCGATCCCGAGGTCAATGCCCGCTGGGGCGGCATGCACGAGGCGGCGGCCGTCGCCATCGAGCATTCGCCGATGATCCCCTATGGCCCGGACTGGCCGCGCATCTCGGAGGTGCTGGAGACGGCGATCTCCTCGCTCGCCTCGGGTGCATCCGGCGATGTCGCCGCCACGCTGGACAAGGCGGCGCAAGAGATCGCGGCCCACTGATCGCCCGAACCGTGGAGCGCCGCGGCGCTCCGCATCAACTTCACCGCAAGACACCGGACGGAGGGCACAGCGTGCGCGACCGCTCACTCCAGTATTACCTGCTGGTGCCGGCCTTCATGATCGTCGTGGCGACGACGATCTATCCCCTGGCCTATTCCTTCATCACCGCGTTCCGCGACTGGGATCTGTCGAAACAGCGCCGCCCGCAGGGCTTCGTGGGTGCGGACAACTTCACCCAGGCGCTGTCGGACGCCAACTTCCTGTCCACGGCCTGGGTGACGGTGGTCTTCGTCGTCGTCAGCGTGGCGCTGACCGTGGTGCTGGCCATGGGCCTTGCCCTGCTGCTGCGCCGGCGTGGCCCGCTGCACGACTTCACTCGGGTTATCCTGATCCTGCCTTTCGCCATGAGCCCGGCGCTGATCGGCGTCAGCTACCGCTTCATGTTCAACCCCGAATACGGCGTCATCGCCAAGGGGCTGGGCCAGGTCTTTCCGCCGTTGGCCGGCGTTCCCTGGCTGGCCGATCCGCATCTTGCGCTGGGGGTGCTGATCGCCACCGATGTCTGGCACTGGACGCCCTACATGACCTTCATGTGCCTGGGCGGCCTCGCCTCGGTCCCGCGTGCCACCGAAGAGGCGGCACGGATGGACGGCGCCTCGTCGCTGCGCATCCTGTGGGACGTGATCCTGCCGCAGATGACCGGCGTGCTGGTCGTGGTGGCGGTGCTCAAGACGATCTTCGCGCTGAAGATGTTCGACCAGGTCGTGACCCTGACCGGGGGCGGCCCCGGCGTCGCGACGGAAACCCTGGCCTTCTACGTCTACAAGGTCGGCTTCAAGTGGTTCGACATGGGCTATGCCTCGGCCTTGGCTTGGGTGCTGACGGCGATCCTGATGGCGGTTTCGGCCGGCTATGTGCGGATGCTCCTCAAGGAAAGAAAGATGGCCACGGCATGAAACGTTCCGCTCTTTCGCGCGCTGCCGAGACGATCACCCTGCTTGTCGTCTGCTTCGTCGCGCTGTTCCCCATCCTCTGGATGTTCCTGACCGCGTTCAAGAGCCCCCGCGACGCCTATGACATCTCGCTGAACTTCCAGCCGACCTTGCAGAATTTCGTCACGATCTTTTCGAACCCCTGGAACCTGGGCCATGCGTTGCTGAACAGCACCATCGTGGCCGGGGCCACGGTGCTGATCTCGATCCCGGCGGCGGCGCTGGCCGCCTACAGCTTCTCGCGCTTCCGCATGAGAGCCCGTAAGTCGCTGTTCTTTGCCGTGATCTCGACCCAATTCGTGCCGGCGGTGGTGATCGTGCTGCCCTTCTTCCTGATGTTCCGCACCCTGGGCCTGTTGGATACGCGCATCGCGCTGGTCGTGGTCAACGTGGCCATTGTCACCCCCTTCGTGATCTGGATGATCAAGGGCTTCATCGACGCCATCCCGCTGGACAGCGAGGAGGCGGCGATGATGGACGGCGCCTCGCGCCTGCGGGTGATCCGCGACATCGTGCTGCCGATGGCGGCGCCGGGCATCATCACCTCGGCGATCTTCAGCTTCATCCTGACCTGGAACGAGTTCCTCTTCGCCCTGATCCTGACCCGCCGCCATGCCACCACCCTGCCGGTCGCGCTGACCAATTTCCGCACCGAGCGCGGCGACCTGTGGGAGCTGATGAGCGCCGCGGGCGTGCTGATCACCGTGCCGATCTTCCTGCTGGCGCTGGTCATCCAGAAACATTTCACGCGCGGCATGACCGCCGGCGCGGTCAAATAGGAGAGCGCCGTCATGGCAGACATCCGACTTGTCGAAATCGTCAAGAAATACGGCGAATTCCTGGCCGTCCCGCAGCAAAGCCTGACCATCCACGATGGCGAATTCCTGGTCCTTCTCGGCCCCTCGGGCTGCGGCAAGACCACGACCATGCGCATGATCGCGGGGCTGGAGGACATCACCGAGGGCCAGATCTTCGTCGGCGACGTCTGCGTCAACGATCTGCCGCCCAAGGACCGCGACATCGCGATGGTGTTCCAGAATTACGGGCTTTATCCGCATATGACGGTGGGCGACAACATCGCCTATCCGCTGAAGCTACGCGGTATGTCACGGGCCGAGCGGCGGGAACAGGCCCGCATCACTGCCGAGAAAGTCGAGCTCGGCCCCTACCTGGACCGCCGCCCGGCCGAGCTTTCCGGTGGTCAGCGCCAGCGCGTCGCCCTGGCCCGCGCCATCATCCGCCACCCCAAGCTGTTCCTGATGGACGAGCCACTGTCGAATCTGGACGCCAAGCTGCGCGTGACGATGCGGGCCGAGCTGAAGCACCTGCATCACGGGCTGGGCATCACCACGGTCTATGTGACCCATGACCAGACCGAGGCGATGACGCTGGCCTCGCGCATCGCCATCCTGAACCACGGCCGCATCGTGCAGCTGGACACGCCCGAGCGGATCTATTCCGAACCGGCCGACCTCTTCGTCGCGGGCTTCATCGGCAACCCGGCGATGAACCTGATTGAAGGCGAGATCCGCGGCGGCGTCTTCGAGGCGCCCGCGGTGCGCATCCCCGGCCTCGGCGCCGCCGCCCAGGGGCGGGTGGTACTGGGTGTGCGGCCCGAGCACCTGCGGATCGCCGAGACCGGCCCGATCGAGGGCCCGCTCTATGCCAACGAGCTTCTGGGCGATTCCACGCTGGTCACGCTGCGCCAGCGCGGCACCCATGTCTGCGCCCGCGGCCCGGCCGATTTCCGGCGCGAGCTGGACCAGCCGGTCAGCTTCGCCCCCACCCAGGACGCGCGACTTCACCTGTTCGATGCGGAAAACGGCACCCGCATCGCCACGCAATCCTTCTGAAAACCCGGAGAATCCAGATGACCCACCTGTCCCCCGAAGACGCCAGCAAGCGCCATGTCCGCCGCGCGGACTACGTGTCCTGCACCGTGGCCTTCATCGACTGCAAGAAGCCCGGCTCGCACCTGAAAGAGAACTATTCGATTATCGGCCCCGGCGTCAGCTCGGCCGCGGACCAGGTGGTGAACCTGCCCGAGCCGCATGGCTTCAACATCGGTGCGGCGGCGATGCCGAACGGCATCACCAACAACCTGCACATCCATTTCACTGCCGAGGTCTTCATGAACTTCCGCGGCGAGTGGACCTTCCGCTGGGGCTCGAAGGGCGAAAACGAATTCGTCGGGCACGAGGGCGACATCCTGTCGGTGCCGACCTGGATCTTCCGCGGCTTCACCAATACCGGCGCGGATGACGGCTGGCTGTTCACCTGCCTCGGCGGAGACAATACCGGCGGCGTGATCTTCCATCCCGAGATCATCCGCGAGGCGGCGCAATACGGGCTGTATATCTCGAGCGAGAACATGCTGATCGACACCGCGCGCGGCGACGAGAAGCCGGGCGAGGACGGGGTGATCGCGCCGATGGCCGACGCGGATGTCGCCCGGCTGCGCGAATGGACGCCCGAGCAGATGCGCAAGCGCATCGTGACCGAAGCCGACCGCGATTTCCGCCCCGCCTTCCTCGACCGCGGCCTGACCGGCTGCGGCGCCGAGATTGCGCCGGTCATCGGCCCGGGCATCACCCAGAACCGCGACCATGCCGCGCCGATCACCAATCCGCACGGCTTCTCGCTGGAATGGCTGCGGCTGGCGCCGGGGCAGCAGGTCTCGCGCTTCCGCATCCCCGAGAAGATGGTGCTGATCGCCCGCCACGGCGGCGCCCGCATCGAGCTGAACGAGACTGGTGACGTCGCGGTCGATCTGGGCGCCTGGGACACCTGTTCGGTGCCCGGCGATGTCTGGCGCCGGATCCGCAACACCTCGGACCACACGGTCGAGCTGGTGCTGATCGCCTCGGGCGACCATCGCAAGCGGCCGGAATTCGCCAAGGAGGTGGTGGCGATGGCCGACGTGGCCGGGCTGGCGCTGGACGCGGGCGGCTTCGTCGCGCCGGCGCATCTGCTGCCCGTCTACAAGTTCGCCTGACATGAGCGCGCAGCCGGACATGCGCCGCAACATCCTGCGCGACATGGTCGCGCAGGGGCGCACCATCGTCAACGCCTGGCTGTCCATTCCCTCGTCCTATTCGGCCGAGGGGATGGGGCATACCGGGGTCCATGCGGTGACCGTCGACATGCAGCACGGCATGCTGGGACGCACCGAGGCGCTGCACATGCTGCAAGCCATTTCCGGCACCCCGGCGATCCCGCTGGTGCGGGTGCCGGCGCTGGACGGGCCGACGCTGATGCATGTGCTGGATTGCGGCGCCTATGGCGTGATCTGCCCGATGATCTCGACCGCCGAGGAGGCGGCGGCGCTGGTCCGCGCCTGCCGCTATCCGCCGCATGGCAACCGCTCCTTCGGGCCGTCGCGCGGGCTGCTCTATGGCGGGCCGGACTATGTGCGGCGCGCCGATGCCGAGATCATGGTCATTCCGATGATCGAGACAGCCGAGGCGGTCGAGAACATCGACGCCATCCTCGCAGTGCCGGGGATCGACATGATCTATGTCGGCCCGAACGACCTGGCCTTCGCGCTGGACGGGGCCGTCGGCACCGACCGCAGCCGCTCGGAATCCGCCATCGCGCAGGTGCTGGACCGGGCGAAGGCGGCCGGCATTCCCGCCGGGATCTTCTGCGCTGACGGGGCCGACGCGGCCAGGCGCGCGGCGCAGGGTTTCGCGCTGGTGACGCCGGGCAACGATTTCGGCACGCTGACCCGCGCGATGCGGGCGGCGGTGGCCGAGGCGCTGGACCGGCCGGGCGCGGTGCCTATCGCCTCGGGGGGCTATTGATGGGCGGGCAATGGTGGCTGATCCCCGGCACGCTCTGCACGGCCGAGGTCTTCGCGCCGCTGCTGGCCGAGCTTGGGGTTTCGAACGGCGATTGCCGGGTGGTGCGGCTGGACCGCCCGGCGGTCGAGGATTACACGGCCGAACTGGCCGCGATCCGGCCCGAGGATGTCGTGCTCGGTTTCTCGCTCGGCGCGATTCTGGCGGCGCATCACCTGGACCATATCCGGGCCCGCACGGTCGTCCTGCTGGCGGCCAATCCCTTCCCGGATGTGCCCGAGAAACGTGCGGCCCGGCTGGCGATGCTGGAACAGGCCCGGCAGCGGGGCGCAGCGGCGGCGCTGGCCGAGGGGCTTTCGTCCCAGCTAGGTGCCGGGGCGGCGGATCGGCCCGAGATCTGGCAGCGCATCCTCGCCATGGCCGAGGGCGGTGAGGCGGTTCTGGAGGCTCAGACGCAACTGGCCTTGTCGCGGCCCGGCGCCACGCCGATGATTGCGGCGGCGCAGGGCCGGGTGCTGTTTCTCAGCGGCAGCGCCGATCCCGCCGCGCCGCCCGACCGCGCCGCCAGCGCCGCGGCCCTTGGCGGCCATCGTTTCGAACTGGTCGAGGGCGCGGGCCATTACCTGCCGCTGGAGGCGCCCGGCGCCTGCGCACGGCATATCGCGGATTTTCTGGGAACGGGCGGGGCTTCACCATGCTGATCGGCGCCATCGGGGACGACTTCACCGGCTCGGGCGACCTGGCGAACATGATCGCGCGGGCCGGGCTGGACACCCGGCTCTATGCCGGCGACCTGCCCGCGCGTGCCGGAACCGAGGCGGTGGCCGTCGTCGCGCTCAAGACCCGCACGCTGCCGGTGGCCGAGGCCGTCGCGCAATCCCGCGCCGCGGTCGGCTGGCTGAAGCGGCAGGGGGCAGGGCGCATCCTGTTCAAATACTGCTCGACCTTCGATTCCACGCCCGAGGGCAATATCGGCCCGGTGGCCGAGGCGCTGGCCGAGGATCTGGGCGCCGGCAAGGTGCTGTTCGTGCCCAGCTTTCCCGAAACCGGGCGCACGGTCTATCAGGGCCATCTGTTCGTCGGCGACCGGCTGCTGTCGGAAAGTCCGCTGGCCGACCATCCGCTGACGCCGATGACCGACCCGGACTTGCGCCGCTGGCTGGGCCTGCAGACCCGGCAGCCCGTGACCCACCTGCCGCTGGCGACCCTGCGCGGCCCGGATGCAGCAGCGGCGCTGGCGCGGCTGGACGGCCGCTTCGTCATCGCCGACGCCATCGATGACGGCGATATCGACCGGCTGGGGCTGCTGGCGCGCGACGCGTCGCTTGTCACCGGCGGCTCGGCCATCGGCGCCGGCCTGGCGCGGGCGCTGGGGGCCGACGGGCCAGCCTATCGGTCATGGACCGGCTCGGACGGGCCGGCGATCCTGCTGTCGGGCAGCTGCTCGGCGGCGACGCTGGGCCAGATCGCCGCCTATGCCGGCCCGAAACGCCTGCTGACCGCGGGCGAGGCGCTGGCGGCGGACGGCGACACCATCCGGACCATGGCGGATTGGGCGCTGGCACAGACCGAGCCGGCACTGATCGCCGCCTCTCAGCCGCCCGAGATGGTCCGCGCCGTACAGCGTGCCCATGGCCGTGAGCGCGTAGCCGTGGCCATCGAGGATGTCTTCGCCCGCCTCGCGCGGCTGCTGCGGGACAAGGGCGCCACCCGCTTCGTCGTCGCCGGCGGCGAGACCTCGGGCGCGGTGGCCACCGCGCTCGGCATCGCCAGCTTCGATGTCGGCCCCGAGATCGCGCCCGGCGTGCCGGCCCTTGCAGCAGGTCCGCTGCGCCTGGCGCTGAAATCCGGCAATTTCGGCGGCCCCGACTTCTTCGCCGCCGCGGCCGCGGTGCTGGCGGGCGAGGCGGCGTCATGACCGCGGAAGCGCGGCTGCGCGAGCGGATCTGCGCCTTGGCCCGCTCGATGTTCGAGCGCGGGCTGACGCATGGCTCGACCGGCAACCTCTCGGCGCGGACGCCGGATGGCGGGCTTCTGGTCAGCCCGACCGGCACCAGCTTCGGCCGGCTCGATCCAGCACGCCTTGCGCGCTTCGACGCGCAAGGCCAGCAGATCGGCGGCGACAGGCCCACCAAGGAGATGCCGCTGCACGTCGCCTTCTACGAGACGCGGAGCCGGACGGCGGCGGTGGTGCACCTGCATTCCTGTCATGCGGTAGCGCTCTCGACCCTGCCGGACGCCGATGCCGAGGATTTCCTGCCGCCGCTGACGCCCTATGCCTTCATGCAGCTGGGCCGGGTGCGGCTGTTGCCCTATTTCCGGCCCGGCGACCCGGCCATCGGCGATGCGGTGCGCGGGCTGGCGGGCCGGCGCTCGGCGGTGATGTTGGCCAATCACGGCCCGGTCGTCGCCGGCCTCGACCTCGAGGCAGCCTGCAACGCCATCGAGGAGCTTGAGGCGACGGCGCGGCTGGCGCTGCTGCTACGCGGGACCACGCCGAACCGGTTGACACCGGCGCAAGTCGATGAACTGGTGCGGTTGCACGACATCGCCTGGGGGGACGAATGACGCGGTTTTCGGCCAATCTGGGCTTTCTCTGGGCCGATCTGCCGCTGCCGCAGGCGATCCGCGCCGCCCGTCGCGCCGGGTTCGACGCGGTGGAATGCCACTGGCCGCATGAGGTGCCGCCCGAACAGGTCGTGGCCGCGCTGGCCGAGACCGGCCTGCCGATGCTGGGCCTGAACACCCGGTGCGGCCGGCCGGGCGAGAACGGCCTTGCCGCCCTGCCGGGCCGCGAGGCCGAGGCACGGGCCGAGATCGAGCGCACCCTGGACTATGCGGCCGCCATCGGCTGCGGTACGGTGCATGTCATGGCGGGCAATGCCGACGGGCAGACGGCCGAGCGGGTTTTCCTGGCCAATCTCGACCATGCCTGCCGCCTGGCCCGACCGCTGGGCATCACCATCCTGATCGAGCCGCTGAACCGCCATGACGTGCCCGGCTATTTCCTGACCGGCTCGGACCAGGCGACCCGGATCATCGAGGTGGCCGGGCACGACAACCTGCGGCTAATGTTCGACTGCTATCACATGCAGATCATGGAGGGCGACATCTCGCGCCGCTTGCGGGCGCATCTGGGGATACTCGGGCATGTGCAGATCGCATTTGGGGGGCGACGAACAACAGGTTGCCCATGACCGACAGGCGTCGCAGCAGGCGCGGTTCGCAAATGCCACGCCGATCCTGCGGGGCAGGGCGGTGATGCGGCCCGCGTTCGGAACTATAAGCTGTAGCGGTTTCAGATGAACTCATCTCCCAAAACCGTACTTTTCAGACGGGCCGCCTTCGGAATCGATCTCAGGCGATGGACGGCGTCTTGTGTCGCCCGGAGAAGGCGGGTTCGACATGCGGGCGTGGCACCGGCATCCTGCTCTAGCAATCCATCGGCGAGGGGTAGCGGTCCGGCCGGCCGGGCGGGATCCTGGTCGTGAATGCCGCTTGCGGCATAACCCAGCCGCACGATCTCGCGCGACAGGGCCAGCAGCTCGCGATTCCATGCCGCGGCGTCGCGGTCGGACCGATAATATGCTTCGAGGCCGGTCTCGACGCTTGCCAGTGCTTTCATCAGGCCAAAATCTTGCCCCAGGGCCGAAGTCGCATTGCCCGCAAGGGCGGCAAGATGCGGCGAAAGCCGCGCCATGGTGCGGCGATAGTCCAGCGGCAGCCGTCCCCTGGCCGACAGGCGCAGGGCCAGAAGCGCGTAAAGGCGGATGTCGTTGGCCAGCACGGCACGGTCGGCGATCTCCATGGTGTCGTATTCGCTATGCCATGCCGGATCGCCGCCGCAGCCCCCGACCGCATACCAGCCACGGGCGTGGCGTTCCTGCTCGGGCACCATGGAGCTGGTCAGCATGCAGCCGGTGATGCCGAGATTGCAGAAGGAATAGTCGCCGGCCCGGCCGGGCGAGGTCAGCTCGGTCGGTTGCCCGAAAAGGTCCATGATCGCGCCGGCCACCAGCGGCTCCGCCTCGATCATGCCGCGGATCGAGGCATAAGAGGTCGCGCCGCGGCAGCCCGGACTGTCGCAGTTCACATGCGCGACGCAATGCTCGTGCAGCGCGCGGCCGAAATGGTCGGCATACCAGGTGCTGCCGGCATAGCGCCCGGCGGAATGCCCCGGCCACCAGGCGAAGCGGATGGTGCGGGTAAGATGCTGGCGGTTCCGGCTCAGCAGTCGCGCCACTTCGAGCAGCACGGCATTGCCGGTGGCATTGTCGCCGACGCCGACCTCCCAACTGTCGTAATGGCTGTGGAGCAGCACGAAATCCGCGCTCGGCCCACCTGTCGGATGCACGTCGACGGTCAGGACGGGCTGCTCGTGCCAGCCATGCAGCATCTCGGCCTCAAGCGTCACCGGCGCGCCAGCGGCACAGGCTGCCAGCAATGCCGGGCCCGCCGCATGCGGCACCGCAATGGAGGTGATGCGCGGCAGTTCCGCCATGGTGCGGTCGTCCGGGTTGCCCCAGATCAGCGAGTTCGTGCCCCAATGCGAGCGGTCTCCGGGGTTCACGACTATGACCCCCAGGGCACCGAGATCCTCCAGCAGCCGGGTGCGGGCAGGGTTCGACAGCCCGTCGGTCACGACGATACGGCCCCTGACCCTGGCCAGCACCGCTTCGGCTGGTTCGGTTCCGAAGTCGAACAGCACCGCCGGATCGCCGCTATGCAGGCGGCCCACGCCCTTGCGGGACGGCAGGCGCAGCGCCGGCCCGGTGACGGCGGCCTGGGGGGAAAGCGCTGAGGCCTTGGCGGGAATCACTTGCCCTGCGACCCGGACCTGGGCCGAGATCGGGATACCCAGATAGATCTCGGCCTGATGCGTGACGGGGTCGAGCCCGGCCTCCAGCAGCCGCGTGCGCAATTGCTCGGCGCCCTGCCGGACCTCGTCGGGCAAACAGCGGAACTGGCGCGAGAATGTCTCGATCAAGGATCAGCCAAGATCCGTGTCCGCTTGCTCCAGAACCGCAGTCTCAACAGGGGTCAGCATCCTCGTCCTCCTCGGGTGGCGACATTTCTGTTGCACGATCCGGCGATCTTTGCAATAAAATAAAACCAAGTTTTGATGAATAAAACTGGAGGAAATGATGATGCTGAAATCGACGCTGTGCTGCAGCGCGGCCGCGCTGGCCCTTCTTGCCGGCGGCGCCTGGGCCGAGGCTTTGGACATCGGCATCAAGGCCGAGATCTCTTCGGCCGACCCGCATGTGTTGTTCGGCCCGAACCGCAATATCGGCGGACAGGTCTATGAACCGCTGTTCGGCACCGACAACGCCCAGCAGCCGGTGCCGGGGCTGGTCGAGACATGGGAACTGGTCGAGCCGACCGTTTATCAGTTCCATCTGCGTCCGGGCGTCACCTTCCACGACGGTAAGCCACTGACCGCCGAAGACGTGAAATTCTCGATCGAGCGGGCGAAGACCCTGAAGGCGTCGCGCACCTTCGCCACCTATCTGAACGATGTGAAGGCGGTTGAGATCGTCGACGACCTGACCTTCCGCATCCACACCACCCAGCCCTCGGCCATCCTGATCAACAATCTCACGACCTTCGGCATCGTTTCCAGCGCGGCCGCGAAGGACGCGGCCGAGCAGGATTTCCTGTCGGGCAAGGCCGCCGTGGGCACCGGGCCCTATAAATGGGTCGAATGGGTGCCGGGCGACCACGTCACGCTGGAAGCGAACGACGCCTATTGGGGCGGCGCGCCGGAGTTCGACAAGCTGACCTATCGCTTCATCGCCAATGACAGCACGCGCGTGGCGGCGCTGCTGTCGGGCGACGTGGACGTCATCGACGAGGTGGCGCCGACGCTGGTCGCCCGGCTGAAGGGCGAGCCCAAGGTGCAGGTGTTTTCCGGCACCTCCTACATGCTGAACTATGTCGCGCTGAATCAGCATGCGGAAAAGAATCAGTATGTCACCGACCAGAGCGGGGCGCCGATTCCCAACCCGTTCCTCGATGTCCGGGTCCGACAGGCCGTGTCGCTGATGTTGAACCGCGAGTTGATCTCGGACCGGATCATGGACGGGCTCGCCACCCCCGCCGGCCAGTTCGTGCCCGAGGGCATGGTCGGGCATTTCCCCGAACTGACCGCGCCGGCCTACGATCCGCAGAAGGCGCGCGCGCTTCTGGTCGAGGCGGGCTATCCCGAAGGGTTCAACCTGACCATCCACTGCACCTCGGACCGCTATATGAACGACGCCAAGGTCTGCCAGGCGATGGGCCAGCTTCTGTCGGCGGGGGGCATCAAGACGCAGGTGCAGACGCTGCCCGGCTCGACCTTCTTCGGCCGCGCCAGCAATGGCGGCCCGAACGGCGAGCCGGAATTCGCCTTTTTCCTGGTCGGTTTCGGCGCCGCGAACGGCGTGGCCGATGCCGCGCTCTCCGCCTTGGTGATGACCTATGACGACGAAGCCGGCACCGGCGCCAACAACCGCGGCCGGTTCTCTGACCCCGAGGTGGACCGGCTGTCCAACGAGGCCGTGGTTGAAAACGACCCGACAAAGCGCGAGGAACTGCTGAAGGCAGCCGAGACCCAGGCGCTCGACGAGGTGGCGATCGTGCCGGTACATTTCCTGTCGGGTGTCTGGGCGGCGCGCGAGGGGTTGACGGTCACGCCGCGCACCGATGTCTTCACCCGCGCCTCCAACATCACCGCGACGCAGTAAGGCCGGTTTGCCGGGGCGCCTGATCGCGCCCGGCCTTCGGTTTTGCCCAGCCAGCGAGGACTTCGCCAGTGACCGAATACCTTATCCGACGCATCCTGACCGCCGCCATGATCATCCTGGCCATGATGGTCATCGTGTTCTTCGGCCTCAACCTGATCGGCGACCCGGTCTATCTGCTGGTCGATCCTTCGGCCAACCAGGCCCAGATCGAGGAGGCGCGGCGCCATCTCGGCCTCGACCAGCCGATCTGGACGCAGTTCCTGGTCTTTGTCTCCAATGCGCTGCACGGCGATTTCGGGCACAGCTTCGTCTTCAACCGCCCGGTCTTCGACGTGATCATCGAGCGGCTGCCCGCGACGCTGGAACTGGCGGCCGCGGCCTTCGTGATCGCGCTGAGCGTCGGGCTGCCCGCCGGGCTCTATGCCGGGCTGCGGCCGAAAAGCTACCTGTCGCGGCTGATCATGGGCGGCTCGATCTTCGGCTTCTCGCTGCCAAGCTTCTGGGTCGGCATCGTGTTCATCCTGGTCTTCTCGGTGACGCTGGGCTGGTTTCCGGCCACCGGGCGCGGCGACACGGTTTCGGTTTTCGGTATCCAGTGGAGCTTCCTGACCTGGGACGGGCTGAGCCACCTGTTCCTGCCGGCGCTGAACCTGTCGCTGACCAAAATGGCCATCATCACCCGGCTGACGCGCGCCGGCACCGTCGAGGTCGCCTCGCAGGACTATGTCAAGTTCGCCCGCGCCAAGGGCGTGCGCGGGCCGCGGCTCTATATCAAGCATATCGGCAAGAACGTGATGATCCCCGTGGTCACGGTCATCGGCATCGAGCTGGGCCACCTGATCGCCTATTCGGTCGTCACCGAGACCATCTTCGCCTGGCCCGGCATCGGGCGGCTGATCATCACCTCGATCCTCAGCCTCGACCGGCCTGTCGTCGTCGCCTACCTGATGATGGTCACGCTGCTTTTCGTCGTCATCAACCTCGTCGTGGACCTGCTCTACGTCGCGCTCGATCCGCGCATCCGCCTCGGCTCGGTGCAGGACTAAGGCCGGACACAGAAAGGCTGACCCATGTTTTCGCTTCAATTGCGCGATCGCGGCGCCCAGTTCGCCCGCAGCCCGGTGGCTGTCCTTGCGCTGATCGTGCTGATCCTGCTGCCGCTCGTCGCGCTTTTTGCGCCGCTCATCGCCCCGCAGGATCCTTATGACCTGTCGCAGGTGACCATCTTCAACGGCCGGCTGCCCCCCGGAACCGAGGCGTTCGACGGCTCGATGACCTATCTGTTGGGCACCGACGAGGCGGGTCGCGACCTGCTCAGCGCCATTATCTACGGGCTGCGCATCTCGATCGGCATCGGCCTGTCCAGCGCCCTGATCGGGGCGATGATCGGCGCAAGCTTCGGGCTGCTCGCGGCCTATCACGGCAAGCGCATCGATCAGGCCATCATGCGGATCGTCGATCTGCAGCTGTCCTTTCCGGCGATCCTGATCGCCCTGGTGCTGCTGGCGACTCTGGGATCGGGCATCGACAAGGTGCTGATCGCGCTGATCGCTGTGCAATGGGCCTATTACGCCCGCACGGTGCGGTCGGTGGCGCTTTCCGAAATGGCCAAGGACTATGTCGCCGCCGCCCGCTCGCAGGGGCTGGGCGCCACCCGGATCATGTTCCGCCATGTCCTGCCGAACTGCCTGCCGCCGCTGCTGGTCATCCTGACCATCCAAACCGCCCATGCCATAACGCTCGAGGCGACGCTGAGCTTCCTCGGCCTCGGCCTGCCGCCGACCGAGCCTTCGCTGGGCCTGCTGATCGCCAACGGCTTCGAGTTCATGCTGGGCTCGGAATACTGGATCTCGATCTATCCCGGGCTTGCGCTGCTGATCCTGCTGCTGGCGATCAACATTGTCGGCGACCGGCTGCGCGACATCTTCAACCCCAAGCTGGAGGCCTGATACATGACCCGAGAGCTTCTGGAAATCAGCGGGCTGAAGACGCATTTCTTCACGCGCGGCGGCGTGGCCCGCGCCGTCGATGGGCTCGACCTGCAAGTCGGCCGCGGCCAGATCGTGGCGCTGGTCGGTGAAAGCGGCTCGGGCAAGACCGTGGCCGGCTTCTCGATCCTGGGGCTGGTCAGCGCGCCGGGCCGGATCACCGAAGGCAGGATCCTTCTGAACGGCGAGGATCTGGTGGGAAAAAGCGATGCCGAGATGGCGCGGATCCGCGGCGACCGCATCGCGATGATCTTCCAGGACCCGATGATGACGCTGAACCCGGTGCTGCACATCGACGACCAGATGATCGAGACCATCCGCATCCACGACCGCAAGGTGTCGAAGGCCGAGGCCCGCCGCCGCGCGCTGGAGGCGCTGCGCGAGGTCGGCATCCCGGCGCCCGAGGCGCGGCTGCGCAACTATCCGCACGAGCTCTCCGGCGGCATGCGCCAGCGCGTGGCCATCGCCATCGCCCTGCTCAACAAGCCCGACCTGATCATCGCCGACGAACCGACCACAGCGCTGGACGTGACGATCCAGGCGCAGATTCTCTACCTGATCCGCAAGCTGTGCGAGGAGTACGGCACCGGCTTCATCTGGATCACCCGCGACCTGGGCGTGGCGGCCGAGATCGCCAACCGCATCGCGGTCATGTACGCCGGCCGTATCGTCGAGGAAGGGCCGACCGATGCCGTACTCGACCGCCCGCATCACCCCTATACCGAGGGGCTGATCCGCTCGTTGCCCGAGGGCCAGCCGCGCGGCGCGGCGCTGTTCCAGATCCCCGGCATGACCCCCTCGCTGCTGAATCTTCCCGAAGGCTGCCCGTTCCGCCCGCGTTGCCACCGCGCCACCGAAGCCTGCCGCGCGGTGCCGCCCGAGCGCGTCTCGGCCGAGACCCGCTTCCGCTGCTTCCACCCCGCGCATGCTGCCGAAGGAGCCCTCCATGAGCTTTCTTGAGATCAAGGGGCTGAAAAAGACCTTCTCGACCCGGCCCGACCTGATCGCCCGCGGCCTGGGCGCCCTGGCCCTGCGCAACTCGACCCCGCCTGCGGTCCATGCCGTGCGCGAATTCAGCGCCTCGCTCGAGCGCGGCGAGGTGCTGGGGCTGATCGGCGAATCCGGCTGCGGCAAGTCGACCGTGGCCCGGATGCTGGCGGGGATCACCCGGCCGACGGCGGGGCGGGTGCTGCTGGACGGTCATGACGTCATCGCCCGCGACACGCCCGAGGCGCGGGCGGCGGCGCTGGACATTCAGATGATATTCCAGGATGCCGCCGCCGCGATGAATCCGCGCTATCGCATCTTCGACATCATCACCGAGGCGCCGCTCTATCACGGCCGCATCAAGCCCGCGCAGGCGCGCGACAAGGTTGCCGAGGTACTGGAAGCGGTGTCGATGAGCCCGGATGCCGCCGACCGCTATCCGCACCAGTTCTCGGGCGGGCAGCGTCAGCGCATCGGCATCGCCCGGGCCCTGGCGATGCAGCCCAAGCTGCTGATCTGCGACGAAAGCGTCGCGGCGCTCGACGTCTCGATCCAGGCGCAGGTCATCAACCTGTTCATGGAGTTGCGGGAACAGTTCGGGCTGACCTATGTGTTCATCAGCCACGATCTGTCGGTGGTACGCCATCTGAGCGACCGCGTCGCCATCATGTATCTGGGCGAGATCGTCGAGTCGGCGCCGGCGGCCGAGCTGTTCGCCCATCCCGAGCACCCCTATACGCGGGCGCTGATGACGCAAAATCCGTCGCTGAAGAACCGCGCCCGCCGGCATGCGCCGCTGGCGGGCGAGGTTCCCTCGCCGCTCGACCCGCCGCAGGGTTGCTATTTCAACCCGCGCTGCCGGCAGGCCATGGAGGTCTGCCGCGCCCAGCACCCGGCGCTGGCGGCGCTGCGGGCCGGGCATGAGGCGGCCTGTTTCCTTCACTCGACTTCCCGGACCAATCCATGATTCACGATACAGACACGCTTACCCCGTTCACCATCAACTCGGCCGTCGGGGGGCGGCGCGTTCCCGTCATCCTCGATTCCCCGCATAGCTGGCGGGCCTATCCCGCCGACTTCGCGCCCATCGCGGCCGAGGCGGAGCTGCTGACTTCCTGGGACGCCTGGGTGGACGAGCTTTTCGGCGCGGCGCCGTCGCTGGGCGCGGCCATGCTGGTGGCGCGCTTTCCGCGCTTCTATCTGGATCTGAACCGGGCCCGCGACGACATCGACCCGGCGCTGGTGGCCGGCGATATGCCCTTCGAGGCGCGGCCGGGCAACAAGAGCGCCGTGGGGATGGGCCTGCTGCGCCGCCTGGCGCTGCCGGACGTTCCCGTCTATCCCGCGCCGCTGCCGGCGGCCGAGGTGCTGCGTCGCATCGAGACCTGCTACGACCCCTATTACACCGCGCTCGGCGGGCTGATGGACGACACCCATGCGGCATTCGGCCGGGTGGTGCATCTCGATTGCCATTCGATGAAAGCGCGCGGCAATGCGATGAACGACGACCCCGGCGCGCAACGGCCGGATATCGTCGTCTCGGACCGCGACGGCACGACCGCCGACCCGGAGCTGACCCGCCTGCTGGCCGGGCTGTTCGAGGCGCAGGGGCTGAAGACCACGATCAACTGGCCCTACAAGGGCGGGCAGTTGATCCGGCGCTTTTCCGATCCGGCACGGGGACGGCACGCCATCCAGATCGAGCTGAACCGCGGCCTCTACATGGACGAGGCGCGTTTCGAGAAGAAAGAACCGGGCTTTTCCAGCCTTCGTGGGCAGATTACTAACGTTTTGCGCGATTTCATCGCGGCCATCTGAGGAAAGGACCAGGGCGGGATGCGAGAAGAAGCGGCCGAGAGCAGACAGCGCTACGTGGTCGAGGCGGCGGATGCCTGCCTGCGCGTGCTGATGTTCGTCTCCGAGAATCCGCATCTGACCCTGACCGAAATCCAGAGTCGGCTGGGTCTGAACAAGTCGCGCACCCTGCGGTTGCTCGCGACCCTGGAGGCGCGCAACCTGGTGGTGCGCGACAAGACCGAGCGCTGGTCGCTGGGGGTCGAGGCGCTGCTCATCGGCAATGCGGCGGCGGCGCAGCTGAACATCGCTGCACTGATCCAGCCCTATCTGGACTCGCTGCGCGACCGGGCGCAGGAAACGGCGCAGTTCCGCCTGCTGTCGGGCCGGCAGACCTATTGCATCGCCAAGGCCGAGACCCACCACGCCGTCCGGGTCCATACCGTGATCGGCCGGCCGCGGCCGCTTTATATCGGTTCCTCCAAGGCCATCCTGGCCTTTGCGGATCGAGAGCTGTTCGACAGCGTCGTGGCTTCGGGGATGGAAAGTTTCACCGAGCAGACCCTGACGCCAGAGGAGTTGCGCAAGCAACTCGACGAGATCCGCGCCCGCGGCTATTCGATCAGCCGCGGCGAAGCGGTTCCGGGCGCCCTGGCACTCGGTGCCCCGATCTTCGACGCCGGCGGCTCGGTCGTCGGCTGTCTGTCGCTGCTCGGTCCCGAAGCGCGGCTTGGCGAGCGACTCGAAGAAGTCGCCCCGATGCTGGTCGAGACGGCTCGCGAAGTGTCCGATTTCATCGGATTTCAGCGGAGCTGACTATCCTTAGGATCAGATGGGGTATTCGGCTTGAATGGCGTGGGGGTCCGGCTTGAGAGGCTTGGGCTGAAAGCTGGTCCGTTGTCCTAGTTTGAGGGCTTGGCCAAGGCCGGCCTTCCGGCGATCTGCATCGAGACGCGCCACGCCAAGGCTTTTCCAACAGGCTGCTGAAAAAGGACTTTGAGAGGGCGACGCAGCGGAAATCGTTCTGGAGCCAGCTGATATCGGCCCGAAAATGGGGTGTTTTCGGCAAATTTGAGGCGGATTTCCCGGTTCCCCGCCCGCGCTGTCCTGTCGCAAGGACTTTTTCAGCAGCCCGCTAAAGGCGCAGGTGAACAAAACCGACCGCAATGACGCGCGCGGGATTGCCCATCGTCGGCCTTTACATAGCGCCGCCGAACCGGGCCATCGCGTTGTGCATGGACGGAAACGGGCGGGCGAGCGTTGCCGGTTCGGGCCGCCGTCCGCGAACGCAGATCCAGGCGCTGGAGCGCGAGCAGCCGGTGCTGCCGGGCATCCCTGAATGCAAAACCCATATGCGTATGCGATTGAACGCAATGGTCGCTATGCGCAAACGTTAGGCGACCAACAAGCTCACTCGGCTGCGATCGGCGACATGAGGCGCAACCTCTCGATCTCGGCTTGTTTGCGCTTCTTGGCGCCGCTCTTCCGGTCGCGCTTCGATGGAGGCTTCTGAATCCCGAAATGATTGGAGGCCGTGGTGAGGTCCATGCTGAGCAGACTCGGCGATCCGAGTTCGACGACCTCGTCCGGCTTCGTTTTCTCGAAGGATGCGGCGGTCACGATCGCACCGGCGACCGCCCGAGCCAGAGGCGGCGGGACGGCGTTCCCGATCTGGCGCGCTCCGTGCCATTTGGTCGCATTGAAGCGGAACCAGTCCGGAAACCCGTGCAGCCGAGCCATCTCGCGGACTGTCACGCAGCGGCGCGCGGAGTAATGGATCGGACGCGGGCTGGTGAAGGCGCCGCGTGCGCCGTCGGTCCCCGCCCGAAGGGTGTTGCTGAGGCCGTTCGGATGGAGCTTGAATAGGCGCGAGATGGGCTCCACCGTGCCGGGTTCGGTCGCTCCGAAGCGTCGCCGGGAGATCTCCGAATGGTCGGTGTAGGCACTGGAGGTCAGCGCCGTCGAATCGAACCCCCGGCGATATCCGCAGAACCATCCGGACTCGTCCACGCAGCGCATGATTTGGGCGTATTCCGACGGTTTTCCCCAAGACTTCGTTCTTACGCTGTCGCCCGATTTCAGCGACGCGAATTTGTCCGGGTTCGGGAGATCGCCCAATGCGTCCTTGCACGACGGACCGGAGGAAAGCTTGTCCGAAGGTTCGGCGTCGGCCGGGGTGCATGTGGCGGAGGGATAGACCGGCACGGGCAGGCCTTTTTTCGCGCCCATCAGGAACAGGCGCTCCCGGTGCTGAGGCACGCCGAAATCCGCGGCGTCGAGAACCCGCCACGGAAGGCGAATCTCGTACCCGGCCTCCTCGAACAACTGAACGAGCTCGTCGAGCATCGCCCGATGCTTGCCGACGGTGAGGCCTTTGACGTTCTCGAGGACGACGTAGGAAGCGTCGAGTTCGCGTGCGATCCGGACGAAGTCCTTCAGCAGGGAGTTGCGTGGATCGTCCAACTGCCGTTTGCCGATCAGCGAGAAGCCTTGGCAGGGGGGGCCGCCGAACACCAGGTCGACCCTGCGCTCGCCGAGCTTCGCCGCCTTGCGGATCTCCTCTCCGGACACGTCGGAAACGGAGCCGCAGATGACGGCGCAGTCGGGGAAGTTGAATTCGTGCGTCGCCGCGTGGACGGGGTCGATCTCGACGGCGGCGACGACATCGAAGCCGGCCTGCTCGAAGCCCAGGCTCATCCCGCCGGCCCCCGCAAACAGATCCACTGCCACCGGTCGCATCCGTTACTCCCTCGTCGTGAATCACCCCTTTAGCGCGAGGCTAAAGGACTTGCGACCCGAAGTCGATCGGAAAATGCGGTCTTGGCGAAAGAATGCCGCAACGATAGCCTCGCGGCGAGAAGACGAGAGGGACGACGTGTCGAGCAAGAAGCGCGGAAAATCCGAGAAAACCGCCGTGATCAGCCATCTCGGCGAAAAGTACCTGCAAGGCAAGTTCCCGGACGGCATCGTCACCGGCACCGAGATCACCCGAGCCATGGCCGATCTGGGCTCGAAGTTGAGCCGGAACAACCCGGCGAACTTCCTGAAAGACCTGCTCCGCCACAACCCGGAAGGAAACTGGCCCGAGGAGTTGCTGGAAAAGCGCATATACGGGCGCCAGGTTTACGGACAGGGCAGGGTCCTTCAGTTCTTCGAGGCTCCGGAGGGCGTCGATCCGTTCGCGGAGGACGCCGATCTTCCGGACGAGATACCGGTCGAGAAAATTTCCTCGTTGCCGATGGACTCCCTGGCGCGAAGCCTGGGACGCACCGAGGAGACGTGGCTGACCCAGGTGGTCGTCAACCTGGGACTGATCGGGCAGCATCTGGCGGTCCATTCCCCCGATGCCGAGACCATCAAGGATCTGCGGTTTCTTCAGGTGGGGATGAAGACCCAGCCCGAGATCGACGCCGTGTTCGTCGCCGAGTACGCCTTGCCGGACGCGCCGGAGGTCGAGAACGTCTTCGTAACGGTGGAGCTGAAGCAGCGCCGCGAACGGGTTCTGCCCGATCAGATCCGCGAGCAGGTCAGGAAAGCTTTCGAGGAGACGGCGAAAATCCGGGACCGGGAGATATGCGCCGTCAAGCCCATGGCCGTGAACGTGATCCGAAAGGAGTTCGAGGGCGTCGAGGAGGACCTGATTCTCGTCAGGGAATACGGACCCGTCCGCAGGAATGATTTCGACGAGAAGTATGCGCGCCTGATCGGCGAGGAGGCCGTGTACGAGCTGCCTCTCTCCGTGGTCGCGTGCTCGGCTTATGCGGTCCGCCCGGCTATCGGAGCGTTGGGGGCCCGGAGGGCGGGCGGCAAGCGAGGTTGAGGAAGTCGGACAATTCCCGGTCGAGGTCCGGCCCCGGCCGCGTCTCGCATTCCCAAAGGATCAGGACATGCCACCCGTTGTCCTCCAGCGCGGCGATCGCCGCCTGATCCCGCGATCTGTTGCGTTCGAGTTTTTCGGCCCAGAACTCCGAGTTCGTCGACGGGATTCGACAGCGACGGCATCCGGGGTGCGAATGCCAGAAGCAGCCGTGGACGAATATCGCCGCCTTGCGGGGTCTCATCACGATGTCGGGGCGACCGGGCAGTTCCTTTGCGTGAAGACGGAAGCGGACGCCCATGGCATGCAGCGACCGGCGAACGATCATCTCCGGCTTCGTGTTCTTGCCGCGCACCTTCGACATGAGGGCGCTTCGCTTTTCGGGGGTCAGGAAGTCGGCCATGATCTCGATATGGTCTCTCTTTCCGGAAAAGTTAAGGCCCGTCTTCCGGGGTGGGCCGCGTCTTGCGGGGCTCACGAAGCGTATCGTGCTTCGACGGTCTGGCCGACCAAGTGTCGAGAGCGGCGCTCCTGGAGGCACGGAGGAGAGCGGACGGGTCGTTTTGCTGTGCGATCCCTCGGCGCATAATCGTACCAGACTGGCGGCCGGGTTTGCGAAACGAAGCCGATAAGCTAATATGATGTTTGAGAACCGTATGGAGAGACGTTCGAACTACGCCGCAGCACGAAAAAGGCCGCCACGGCTACGTGACGTAAGCGAGGTTTTTGCGGGATGTCTGGTTGAAGTAAACCGCAAGTATTGACGGATGCCTACACCTGCAACCATCTTTACTTGCTCCGGGCGCAAGTAAAGATCATAGCTTGCCCCCGCAACCAGAAATCCTACACTTTCTCCAACCTCCTGTTCACAGGAGGTTTTTTGCTGTCCGGCCAACTGGTCCACATTCAGGCTCAGCGAAAGAATCCCCCGCCAGATCGCCGTGAAGCGTCAGTTCGAGCCTGTTACGCTTGCCGGCCGTCGGCACGGGGGTAGCCACGATCTTCTCGATCAGGCCCCGGATCGCCTCGCGGACCTCGCTCTCCCGGTCCGGTTCCGTCAGCCCGGCGATCAGCACCTGGATCCGGTCGTGATAGGTCTCGGCGATGCGCGGATGCAGGCGGGTCGTCGTCGTGGGGCCGCGGCCAGCTCCGCCTCGAGTTGCTTCTGTCTTGCCTCGAGCTGCTCCATCTTTGCCTTGATCCGTTCGGGCGGCAGGCCGGAGAGCAGCGCGTTCACCAGCGCATCCTGTTCCTTGATGAGTTTTGTCAGTTCCTTCTGCTTGACGGCCCGGTCATCGACATGGCTGGCGGCCAGACGATTGCGCTCGGCGATGTATTCGGCGGCGAAGACCTTCACCAATTCGGGATTCATCAGCTGCTGGGAGAGGATCGCCAGGATACGGCCCTCCAGATCCTGGCGGGTGATGCCGGTGCGGTTGGTGCAGACCGAGGTCCCCTTGTTGCGCGAGTTCGAGCAGCCGAAGCGGTCCTTGCCGATGGTCGAGAAGCCGCCGCCACAGCAGCCGCATTTGACCAGGCCGGTGAGCAGGAAGCGCGGCTTGCGCCGTTCCCAGGCTTCCCTGTCGGTCTGTTCGATCTTGCGGCCCTCCTGGCGGGTCTTCACCCTGTCCCAGAGGGCCTGGTTGATGATGCGGAGTTCCGGCACCTCGGTGACGATCCATTCGGATTCCGGGTTCGGACGGGCCTGGCGCTTGCCGGTGACGGGGTCCTTCACGAAGGACTGCCGGTTCCAGACCAGGCGGTCGACATAGAGCTCGTTGTTGAGCACGCCGGTGCCGCGTTTCGGGTTGCCGTGAATGGTGGATTTGTCCCACTTGCCCGCGCGCGGGCCGGGAATGCCCTCGCGGTTCAACTGGTCGGCGATGCGGTTCGGAGACAGGCCATCGGCATAGGCGGTGAAGATGCGGCGCACGATGGCGGCCTCGTCCTCATTGATCTGGCGGTCGCCGCGCCTGACCTCGCCGTCCTCGCCCATATGGCGCAGCACCGTATAGCCATAGGCATTGCCGCCGCCGGACTTGCCGGCCTCGACGCGGCCGCGCAGGCCTCGGCGGGTCTTGGCGGCGAGGTCCTTCAGGAACAGCGCGTTCATCGTGCCCTTGAGGCCGATATGCATCTCGTCGATGCGGCCCTCGGCCAGGGTCTCGATGGCGGTGCCGGCGAAGGTCAGGTTCTGGTAAAGCGCCGCGATATCGGCCTGGTTGCGGCTGAGCCGGTCGAGCGCCTCCGAGATCACGACGTCGAAGCGCCGCTCGCGGGCATCCTGCTGCAGGCGCTGGATGCCGGGACGCATCAGCGAGGCGCCGGAGGTGGCGGCGTCCTCATAGCTGCCCACGATCTGCCAGCCTTCGCGGCTGGCGCGTTCGCGGCAGAGCCGGAACTGGTCCTCGATCGACGAGGCCGATTGCAGGTCGGAGGAGTAGCGGGCGTAGATGACGGCGCGCAGGGTCATGGGCGGATCTCCGTGTGGAGGGGCAGGTCAATCGTCAGGCGCGCCGCGTTCGGCGGCGCGATCGGCGCGGGCGGCATCGCGGGCGAGCGCCCGGATGAGGGCGAGCAATTGGTCGTGATGCGGCGCGGGCTGCCGATTCCCGGCAAGACTTCTGTCGACCTGAGATGCCACGGGGGCGGCGGCCGCTTTTGCGGTGCCGTCCTTCCTGGCAATATCTCTCCGGTCTCGCACCATGGGCCGAGTTTCTCCCTGCGCCTGAGGGCAAGGCCCGTCGGCGTTCGATGATGATGATCCTGTGCGGGGATGAGCCCGCTGCTGTTTGGATGATCATAGGGCATGGGGACGGCTCTCTCAGGGCAAAACACGGCTCTCGGGTCTCATGAATGTGGATAACCACCTGAAAGTACGGAAATCTCACTCCCAAGAGGGGCGGGCCGGAGATGACTGTCGTTCTTGGATGTGCGCGGTGGCCGCATCCTGATCGCCGGACGAGGCGACAGCCGGGCGCAACGGAACATCGGGCGCGAATTATCCGGATTTTAGGGCACGGGCGGGACAACGATACCCGCCAGCGCACCGTGCCAAAGGACAGCGCTTTCCAGGCGCCGCTGTCCTTCTCGGTCCTGTCGCGATCTTGCCGAAACGTCGGATGTATTCCGAGTGTTTTGATGTTTTGGCTCCTGATCTTTGCGTTCTTTGCTTTTTATTCCGTGGATGATGGAGTGGGCGGCGGGCAGGACCCGCCGCTGGGAGCACCGTTTTTGGTTTTTGGCTTTTTGATTGCGGCGGTGCCGCTTTCTTTTGTTTTGGTCTCTTTGTTTGTGGGGGAACTGGTTCGATGAGATGACGCGCGCCTCCGGCAGGTGTCATCCCTCCGTTGCTATTGCGGTTGCTGTGCTGATCGCGCGTCACGGTCTTCGTCTGGCGCGGCATTGCACAGGCGCGCGAGCCAGTCCTCCGCCTCGGCACGGTCCATGTCGCGCGATGCCATCAGGGCTTCGGCCATCTCTTCGAGCAGGGAACGATGGCCGCTGAGGATCTGGGTTGCGCGCTTCTCTGCGTTTTCCAGCTCTCGCTTGACGCGGAACAGGGTGTCCGGGTCCAGCATGAGCTGCGTTTCCGGATCGGCAGTCCAGACCGGACCCTGGGCGCCGAGGCCGAAGCGGGTCTGGATCGATGTGGCGATCATCGTCGCCTGGGCCAGATCGGAGTCCGGGCCGCCGCCGGCACCGGCAGAGACATCGCCGAGGACCAGGCGCTCGGCCGCGCGGCCGGCCAGCAATTGCACCAGACGATCCTGCATATCCGCCAGGACACCATGTTTGGCATCGGCGTCGAACACCGTGCCGCCCCCGCCGTCGCGGTTCAGGAAAACGCGGCGCACCGGCCCCAGGTCCAGTGCGGCGCAGGTGATGGCGTGGCCGCATTCATGCAGGGCGACGCGGTGGTCGATGGCGGGGTCGTGGTCGAGGACGAAGACCTGACGCAGATCGTCGAGGGTCATCGCCCGTTTTTGCCCCCGTGCCATCGCCCGCGTCTGCCGGATGACGGCATCGACATCGGCGGCGGAGCAACCGACGGCCCGCGCGGCGAGATCGCGCAGATCGGTCTCGCGCCAATCCGGCAGGCAATGCCGGAAGACGCTGAACAGACCCTCGGCATCCGGCAGCGGCAGGGAGACTTTCATGTCGAAGCGACCGGCCCTGAGAACCGCCGGATCGATCAAGTCCGGGTGATTGCAGGTGCCGACCGAGGGGGCTTTGGTGCGCGCATCACGAAAAGTCCGACGCATCTCGCGCAGCATGTCGCCGAGATGGCCTGCGGCTTGCCATTCGCCGAAGGTGCCGGTCACGACGCTGAACCCTGCGCTGTTGCCCATCGCGCGGGCGATCCAACTCTTGCCGGTGCCGGGCGGCCCGTAAAGCAGCAGCGTCCGCGTCAGGTCCGGCCAGGCGACCTCGCCGGTCTTCCAGCCGCGCAGGTCGCGCACGATCTGCCGCGCCGCGCGCAGTGCCGGACTGTCGCCGTGGATATCCTCGAGCCAGGCGGCCTGCGCGCCTATTGCGAGCAGTTCACCCAAAGCTACACCGAATGGTGGGACGACCTGGGCAAGCCGCAGCTGACGCCGGAGACCATCGACAGGCTGGTCGAGGGCCTGGCCGAGGAAATCGACGGCCGCGACTACGCCACCTTGCGCCGGCAGCGCGACGACCAGCTGGTCGCGGTCCTCAAGGCGCTTGGCGAGACCCGCAAGACGCCTGCCGCCCCCGAACACGCCTAGAGACCGACAGGAGATCCCATGAAACGCAAAATCGTCCTGACCTGTGCCGTGACCGGCGACGGGCCGATCCACCCCCGCTTTCCGAACTATCCGGTCACGCCCGCCCAAATCGCGGATGCCTGCATCGAGGCCGCCGATGCGGGCGCCTCGGTGGTGCATATCCACGGCCGCGACCCGGAAACCGGCCTCGGCAACCGCTCGCCCGAGGTGTTCCGCGAGATCGTCCAGCGCGTCCGCGAAAGGAACGACCGCGTGGTCATCAACCTGACCACCGGCATGGGCGCCACCTTCGTGCCGGATCCCGCGGACGAGGCCGTGGCCCATCCGACCACCGATGTCGCGAGTGCCGTCGAGCGCGTCGGCCATGTGCTGGAGAACCGGCCCGAGCTTTGCACGCTGGACGTGACCACGATGAACCTGGAAGGCGGCATTGCCGGGGCGCCGGACTGCATCTTCATGAACACGCCCGGCACGCTGAACCGCATGGCGCAGCTGATCCGCGAAGGCGGCGTCAAGCCCGAGATCGAGGTCTTCAACCCCGGCGACATCCTGCTGGCGCGGCGGATGATCGAGCAGGGGCTGATCGACCCGGCGCCGCTGTTCCAGATCTGCCTGGGGGTCAAATGGTCGGCGCCCGCCGACGCCAAGACGCTGATCTACATGAAGGAACTGCTGCCCGAGGGCGCGTTGTGGAGCGCCTTCGGCATCTCGCGCTGGCAAATGGACATCGTGGCGCTGTCCACGATCCTGGGCGGCCATTGCCGGGTGGGGCTCGAGGACAACATCTACCTGGAACGCGGCGTCTTCGCCACCAACGGCCAGCTGGTCGAGCGCGCCAGCCGCATCATCGCCGATCTGGGCTGCGAGGTCGCCACCCCCGACGAGGCGCGCGGGATCTTGGGACTCGATGCGCTTGCCGAAAAACGCCTGGCGGGCTGAGGAGATGCGCTTTCCCGTTTCGCTCAATGCCGTGGTCGCGCATCGCTGGCATTGCGATCATTTCGGGCATCTGAACGCCCGCCATTACGCGGCCGCCTTCGACGACGCGACCTTCGTGTTTTGGAGCGGCCTTGGCTTCCGGCCTGACTCTGACAGTCCGATGCCGGTCACGTTGGAGGTGAAGATCAGTTTCCGCCAGGAAATTCCCGCCGGCAGCGTAGTCCGCATTGAGGCGCAGGTGAGCAAGGTTGGCAACAAATCTGTTGGCCTGACCTTTACTATGCGTGAAGCGGGCGGTGATGAACTGGCCATCTGTGAGGTGGTCGGGGTCTTTATACACCCAAAAAGCCGCCGGAGCTGTCCGATCCCTGCGGCCCTGCGGGCAGCTCTGTCGAAAGAGTCCCATTCACCGCCAGGTTGAGTAGCCCTTTGATCTGCATGGATACCCGGAGCATCTTCCTTCCAAGGCATTCGGAACCAAGGTCATGGGTAATCCCGAAGTGAGAAGACAGTCCAGCATGACGCTACGCCTGCTTATCCTGGCCTGTCTGACCAATGCGGTAATGGGGCTTCTCTATGTCTGGAGCCTGTTTCTCCTGCCGCTTGAGGCTGTGCTCGGGGCGCCGCGTTCAGCGCTTAGCCTGATTCCGGCGTTGGCACTCGTCACCTTTACTCTCGGCATGATGGTGCATGATCGGCTGCTCGCGGCATTGAGATTCCGAGCCTTTTCGCTGCTTGCCTTCGGCTTCGCAGGCGGCGGGCATCTTCTCTTTGCCTTCGACGGAGGCTACGCGGCGCTGCTGACTGGCTATGGTATGCTGTTCGGGCTGGGAGCGGGACTCGGCTATGGGCTGGCGCTCGCATTGGTGACCCGGCTACCCACCAGAGTTCGGAGCCTGGGTCTCGGGCTGGCGATGGCTGCCTTTGCGATCAGCGGGGTTGTTTTGTCGGGCCTCTTTGCCCAACCAATCCGTGAGACGGATCTGACCGCAGGCTTTCTGATCATCGGCCTCGCTATCCTTGCGGCAGGATCGGGGGTGACTGCCTTCCTGCCAACCCAGCCAGCGCGGCCAATGGCGGTGCAAGAGTGCGCGCGGCCGGCCGCAAAGCCTCGTCGCGGCGTGCGCGGTCCGACTGCAGCGCCGGGTCAGCCCGCTTCGCCAGATGATCGTAATAGGTGGACAGGGCGATCGGCAGCACGCTGCAGATCGGCTCGACCCGGTGCGTTTCCCGAAGCATATCAATGAACGACACCATCACTTCAATCGGCGGTCGAGCTCCGCCATGGCAAAATACGCGCTCGCCTTGCGCAGGATCTCGTTGGCTTGCCGCAGCTCGCGGTTCTCGCGCTCCAGGGCCGTCAGCTTCGCGGCCATCTCGGTCGGGATCCCTGTGCCTTCCGCTGTCCACCTCTGCCTTCTTGACCCAGTCGTTCAACGTCTGCGCCGAGCAGCCGATCTTCGCTGCAATCGACATGATCGCCTGCCAGCGCGATGGATGCTGGGCCTCGTTGTCGAGAACCAGTCGCACGGCACGTCCGCGCACTTCAGGGGAAAACTTGCTCGTCGTCTTGCTCATGATGCTCCATCCCTGAACTTGGTCAACTCGACCGACGACGGATCGCGGCCCTCGTCGGACTCGCACCACATGCCAATGAGTCGGGGCGCCGCCGCGGTATGGGGTGGACGTGCTGCGATCAGGCCGGCTCTCTATCTAGCAGCACTCACCGCCAGCAGGTTCGACCCGCGGGTTCCACGTCTTCAAAGAGCACTTCCTTGCGTCCGGAAAGGCCAGGAAGCTCGTCATCGTCGCTTGCGCGCGTAAATTCCTGACTGTGCTCAACGCGATGATGAGAACCGGAACGGACTACCGAGACGCAATCGCCTAAAACACAGTTCCTACTCAGGAGTTGGTGCCTCCGGCAAACCCGGCGCGGTTCACTGGCGCAGCCCCTCATTCGTCCAAATCCTGGGATTATCAAAACAAATTTTAGTCCCGCTGCAGCGGCGGATAGCCTCGTCCCCAGCAAACCGATGGAGGACGGATCCGATGACCGACGACATGCTTCATGTCATGGAATGGCACAATGGCGAGAAGGATTATTCCCCCTTCTCGGATGCCGAGATGCAGCGGCGCCAGGACGACATGCGCCGCTGGATGGCCGAGAACGGCGTCGATGCGACGCTGTTCACCTCGTATCATTGCATCAACTATTACTCGGGCTGGCTCTACTGCTATTTCGGCCGCAAATACGGCATGGTCATTACCCAGGATGCGGCGACGACGATCAGCGCCGGCATCGACGGCGGCCAGCCCTGGCGGCGCAGCTTCGGCAACAACGTCACCTATACAGACTGGCGGCGCGACAATTTCTATCGCGCGGTGCGGCAGCTGACCCCCGGCGTCAAGCGGCTGGGGATCGAGTTCGACCACGTCAACCTGGACTTCCGCCGCCAGCTGGAAGCGGCGCTGCCGGGGGTGGAGTTCGTCGATGTCGGCCAGCCCTCGATGTGGATGCGCTCGATCAAGTCGGCAGAGGAACACAAGCTGATCCGCGAGGGCGCCCGCATCTGCGACGTGGGCGGCGCGGCGGTGGCCGCGGCGGTCAAGGCGGGCGTGCCCGAGCACGAGGTCGCCATCGCCTCGACCAATGCCATGATCCGCGAGATCGCCGCCTCCTTTCCCTTCGTCGAGCTGATGGATACCTGGACCTGGTTCCAGTCGGGCCTCAACACCGACGGCGCGCATAACCCGGTGACGAACAAGAAGATCAAGTCCGGCGAGATCCTGTCGCTGAACTGCTTCCCGATGATCTTCGGCTATTACACCGCGCTGGAACGCACGCTGTTTTGCGACAGCGTGGACGATGCGAGCCTGGACATCTGGGAAAAGAACGTGGCCGTGCATCGCCGCGGGCTGGAGCTGATCAAGCCCGGCGCGAAATGCAACGAGATCGCGCTGGAGCTGAACGACATGTATCGGCAATGGGATCTGCTGAAATACCGCAGCTTCGGCTATGGCCACAGCTTCGGCGTGCTTTGCCATTATTACGGCCGCGAGGCAGGGGTCGAGCTGCGCGAGGACATCGAGACCGAGCTGAAGCCGGGCATGGTGGTCAGCATGGAGCCGATGGTCATGCTGCCCGAGGGCACGCCCGGCGCCGGCGGCTATCGCGAGCATGACATCCTGATCGTGACCGAGGACGGGGCCGAGAACATCACCGGATTCCCCTTTGGTCCCGAGCATAACATCATCCGCAATTGACCCGGCTGCGGGCAGGAAAGGGGCGGGCCCGCGATTGCGGGCCCCTTCCGCCTTGGTCAGGTGCCGAACTCGGCCCGCAGCGCGGCGACGATGCCTTTGGTGCAGACCTCGAGCAGCAACTCGCCCTTTTCGGCCGAGGCGTCCTTGGGCGAGGAAAGCGTGCCCGGCGCGGGCGTCCATTCCGGCTTGACCGGGTAGACGTCATAGGGCGGGAAGCTGGCCGGCGCGACATCCACCGCCCGCGACAGGTCCACGAATTGCGGGTAGAGCGCCAGCATCAGCGATGTCTCCAGCACGCCGCCATGCTCCAGATCCCAGCCGGGAAAGCCTTCGGGGTAAAGCCGGGCGATGTCCGCTTCGCCGACGAAATCCCAATAGGACAGCACCACGATCTTCATGTCGCGGATACCGTCCCAGCGCAATTCGCGCAGGGCCAGGTCGATGCCCTCGATGATGAACCAGGAATTCTCGAAATGCCCGTTCACCATGCAGATCCGGCGCACGCCATGGCGGGCGAATTCCTTGATCACGTCGCGCAAGGCCGCGACCAGCGTGGCGCCGTCCAGGCTGGTGGTGCCGGGCAGGTGGTTGCCGCCGCCGGATTTCTGATGCGACTTGTAGCCATAGGTAAAGGGGGGCGCCACCAGCCCGCCGATGTCCAGCGCGGCGCGGCGGGCGAATTCCGTCGGCAACAGCACATCGACATGCAAGGGCATGTGATGACCGTGCTGCTCCATCGAGCCGATGGGGATCAGGATGGGCGTGGCGCCGTCCCTTACCGCGGCGTGGTAGTCGGGCCAGGCAAGCTCGGACGCGAATGCTGTCTTCTTCGGCATGATGCACCTTCTTGGGAAAGGGGGGATGCCGGAATTAGAGTTTCGCCTTGAATATAAATGAAATATATAGTCGCAATCCTTGCATTGCGGGGGCAAATCCATGGCTGGGATCACCAATCTTCCGACCGATCTGTTGCGCAGCTTCATTGCTGTGGTGGAACTGGGCGGCCATTCGCGGGCAGGCGCGGCGCTGGGGCGCAGCCAGCCGGCGATCTCGCTGCAGATCCGCCGGCTGGAGGAACTGGTGCGCGCTCCGCTCTTGACGCAGGAGGGCCGCAACATCCTGCCCACCCCGGCGGGCGAGGCGCTGCTGAGCTATGCCCGCGAGATGCTGCGCATCAACGACGAGGCGGTCAGCTATTTCCACCGCTCGGACAAGACCGGCGTGTTGCGCATCGGCCTGCCGACCGATTATGCGGTGGCGTTCCTGCAAGGCACGCTGACCCGCTATATCCGCGACCATGCCGAGGTCGAGCTGGAGGTGCATTGCGACCTGTCCCGCGAATTGCACCAGCACCTGCGCTCGGACGACCTGGACATCATCGTGGCGGTGATGCCGACGGCGCGCATGCCCTATCTTTCGCGCATGTGGACCGAGCAGCCGATCTGGGCCGCGGCCGAGGACTTCCATCCGGCCGCCCATGCGCCGGTGCCGCTGGGCGCCCATCCAGAGGGCTGCGACTATCGCGCCCGCATGATCCAGGCGCTGGACGCCGTCGAGCGGCGCTGGCGCATCGTCTATACCGGGCCGGGCATCTCGGGCTTGCAGAACGCGGTCAGGAACGGGCTTTGCGTGACCGCCCTGACCCGCGCCACCATGCTGCCCGGCATGCGCATCCTGACCGAGGCCGAGGGATTCCCGGCGCTGGAACCCTTGCGGGTCGGGCTGTTCTACAAGCATCCGCGCCTGTCGGCGGCGGGGTTGCAGCTGGTCAGCGATCTGGTGGCCGACCTGGACAGCGTGGGATCGGGCATCCATGCGGTTTCCGTGTGAAACCGGGGCCATAACGCCTGCAAATGTCAGGATTGGAAGAACCGATTTTGCATGGATGCCGCCTTCTCCTAGCCTGTCCATAGCAAACAATCAGAACAATCAGACAGGGTGATGAGATGACACAGGATGATCGGGGCGCGCGCCCCGCGCTGTCGCGCCGAGGGGTGCTGGCGATGGGTGCGGCGGCGCTGGCCACGCCGATGCTGTCGCGCCGGGCATTCGCCGCGCCGACGCAGCTGACCATGCTGGCCTGGTACGGCCATGCCGAGCCCGACATCGTGGCCGAGTTCGAGGCCGAGAACAACGTCAAGTTCGTGCCGAAATACTATACCGGCGGCGACAACATGCTGGGGCTGATCTCGCAAAGCCCGCCCGGCACCTTCGACGTGATCCTGTCCGATGCGGAATATGTCCAGCAGCTGAACGCGGCCGGCTATATCGAGGCGCTGGACCCGGCCGACTATCCCTTCGACGAGTTCTTCCCGGAATTCCAGAAGTTCCCCGGCCATTGGGACGGCGACACGCTGTATTCCGTCATCACCCGCTTCGGCTTCCTGGGCGTGGCCTACAACACCGACGCACTGACCGAGGCGCAGGCTTCGACCTATGACGTGTTCTGGGATCCGGCGCTGAAGGGCAAGGTCGGGCATTTCGACTGGCACCTGCCGAACCTTGGCCAGGTGAGCCTGCTCAACGGCAATGCCAGCCCCTATGACATCGACGGGGCGGCCTGGGATGCGGTCAAGGAAAAAACCATGACCCTGCGCCCGCAGATCGGCGGTTTCTTCGACTATGGCGGCACCTTCTCGTCACTGAACAACGGCCAGATGCTGGCCTTCGCCGGGATCGGCGACTGGATCACCGGCACGCTGGAGCGAAACGGCGCCAAGGTTCGCTCGATCATCCCCGAGCAGGGCGGCTTGCAGTTCACCGAAAGCTTCTCGATCGGCAAGGGCTCGTCCAAGGCTGAGCTGGCGAAGAAATGGATCCAATACATCACCTCGGCCAAGGGGCAGTCGAAATCGGCGCAGATGGCGGCCTATCCCTGCCTGATTCCCAGCCAGAAGGGCTGGGAGGTGCTGAACGCGGAAAATCCCGACGAGGCCCGGCGCCAGGGCATGGTGCTGGGGGAAAGCAACGTCATGGACCTGATCCGCTCGGGGCGCATCAAGTATCGCCAGCTTCCGGTGCAGCAATCGCTGGAAGAGTGGAACGACTTCTGGTCGGACTACAAGAGCGCCTGAGCCCGAGGTGGCCGGTGCAGCGCGCCGGCCGCGCCGCCCGTCCCCCGCCGGAGCTTGCTAGATGCGACGTCCCGTCTCGCTTTACGGACTGACTTTCTCTCTGCCGCTGCTGATCTGGCAGCTTCTGTTCTTCGTCTTCCCGCTGGTCTTCCTGGTCGCGCTCAGCTTCTGGACCGTGCGCAATTTCCGCCTGGAGGCGGGGTTCGACACGGTGAACTGGGTGACGATGTTCGGCCGCCCCGTCTTCTGGCAGGCTTACGCCACCACGCTGGCCATGGCGGCCGGCGCCGCGGCGCTGACCAGCGCGCTGGCCTTTCCCTGCGCCTATGCCATCACCTTCAAGCTGTCGCCCGCCGCGCGCCGCTGGGCGGTGTTCCTGATGGTGATCCCCTTCTTCACCAGCTATCTGGTGCGGGTCTATTCCTGGCAGGTCTTCCTGTCGGATGTCGGCATCATCAACGTCATGCTGGGCTGGATCGGGCTGGGCCCCTTCCGGCTGCTGAACACCATCGGCGCGACCATGCTGGGCTACATGACGCTTGGCTTTCCGCTGGTCGTGCTGCTGCAGCTGTTCAGCCTGGTCTTTGTCGACCGCACGCTGATCGAGGCGGCGCATAACATGCGCTGCGGCAGGCTGCGCACGGTGTTTGCGGTGGTCATCCCCTCGGCGCGGGTCGGGCTGGTGATCGCGGCGCTGTTCAGCTTCATCCTGTGCTTTGGCGATTTCGTCAGCCCGATCTATCTGGGTGGGGGCGATCCGACCACGCTGTCCATCCTGATCACCGACACCACCAAGTCCGGCCAGCAATGGCCCCGCGCGGCGGTGATCGCGCTGACCATGATCGCGACGCTGATGGTCGTGGCCTTCCTGGCCGTCCGCTTCGCCTACAAGGGGCGCACGAAATGAGGGGTTGCACGAAATGAACGAACAGAACGAACTGAACCGCAATCCGCTGATCGACGCGGCGCTGAAGCTCTACGTGATCCTGGCCTATCTGTTCGTCTTCGCGCCGATCCTTGCCAGCTTCGTGTTTTCCTTCAACTCGGACCGTTTTCCGTCGATCCCGCTGGGGCATTTCTCGACGGAATGGTATCGCGCCGTCGCCGCGGACCCGCTGGTCTGGGAGGGGCTGCGCAACACGCTGGGGGTCGGCGCGGCGGTGGGGGTGATCTCGACCGCGCTGGGGTTCGGGGCGGCCTATACGGATTACCGCTATCGCTTCTTTGGTAAGCAGGTCTACCTGGCGCTCGCGCTGCTGCCGCCCACGATCCCGGTGGTGATCATGGGGCTGGCGATGCTGGCTTACCTGTCGCGCATCGACCTGTCGGGCAATGCGCTGTCGGTCATCATCGCCCATGTGGTGATCTGCGCGCCCTTCGCCATGGCGGTGATCCGGTTGCGGCTGTCGCAGATGGACCCCTCGCTGGAGCCGGCGGCCTGGAACCTCGGCGCCTCGGAATGGGCGACGATGCGCCATGTCATCATCCCCTTCACCCGGCCGGCGATCCTGGGGGCGCTGTTCATCACCATGGCAGTCTCCTTCGACGAATTCGCCATCGCCTGGTTCGTGTCCGGCCTGAACGAGACGCTGCCGGTCAAGGTGCTGGGTTTCCTGCAGGGCCAGGTCAGCCCGCGCATCAACGCCATCGGCACCTTCGTCTTCGTGACTTCGATGACCCTCGTGATCCTGGCGCAGCTGCTGCTGTCGGGGCGCGGCCCCGCAACCGACAAGGAATGAATCCGATGCAAGAACCCCTGGTTTCCTTCGAGGGCGTCGCCAAGCGTTTCGGCAGCTATGTCGCCGTGCAAAAGATGGACCTGCAGATCCACAAGGGCGAATTCCTGGCCATCATGGGCTCGTCGGGCTGCGGCAAGACCACGACGCTGCGCATGCTGGCCGGGCTGGAGGCGCCTAGCGAGGGCGTGATCCGCCTGGCGGGCCAAGCCATCAACGACCTGCCGAGCTGGAGCCGCGACACGCCGATGGTCTGGCAGAGCCTGGCGCTGTTTCCGTTCCTGAACGTGATCGAGAATGTCGAGTTTGCGCTGAAGATGCGCGGCATAGGCCGTGCTGAGCGCCGGCGGCGGGCCGAGCAATGGCTGGAGCGCATGCAGATCGCCGAATTCGCCGACCGCAACATCGCCCAGTTGTCCGGCGGCCAGCGCCAGCGTGTCGCCCTGGCGCGCTCGCTGGTGGTCGAGCCCGAGATCCTGCTGCTGGACGAGCCCTTGTCGGCGCTGGACGCGGCGCTGAAGGTCAGGATGCAATCGGTGCTGAAGAACCTGCAGCGCGAGACCGGCATCACCTTCGTCTATGTCACGCACAGCCAGTCCGAGGCCTTTTCGATGGCCGACCGCGTTGTCATCATGAGCCGCGGCAAGATCGAGCAGATCGGCTCCCCGCAAGAGATCTATCGTACGCCGCGCACGCGCTTCGTCGCCGATTTCCTGGGCTCGTCCAACATCTTCCCCGGCCAGCTGACACGCGACGCGGGCGGCCGCGCAGCCATCGCCACCCCCAGCGGCGATTTCGTCCTTGCCGGGGGCGGGCGGGCGGCAACGCCGGGGCAGGCGGCCAGCCTGATCGTGCTGGATACCAAGATGCAGATCCATTTCCAGCCGCCGCCGGACGCCGTGAACACGATCGAGGCGCGCATGATCGGCGAGGAATTCATCGGCGCCACCGCCACCATCTATTTCGAAACCGGCGCGGGACAGGAAATACGGGTGCAGAAATCGCATGAAGAACTGGCTGATCTTCCGCTGGCCGTGGGCCGCTCCTTCCATCTGTCCTGGTCGCCCGCCGACGGCCATCTCGTGCCGGAATAGCCCGGGACGTGACGCGCCGCCGCCCCTGGCCGGCAGTCCTGACCGCCTTTCCCATGCCGGGGCCTATGGGCTGTTCTATGCCGGGCGGCTTTGTCCCCTTGCGCTTGCGGGAATTTCGGGCACGTCCCATCTGTCGTGTCGCGGGGACGGAAGTCTTCTCGCTGCTTGCCGGTCAGGGCCGGCATCAGGCAGGTGGCCTTGTGGGTGAGACGGGTCCGGCGTTTCCTGCTTCCGCGATCCGAAACCGCGTAGCAGGGCGGCTGGGCCTGCCTGGCGGCAACTCCTCCCTTATTGAGAGATCAGCGCCCTATGCCTCGCGGATCTCTCGTGGCCGTCTGCGAGGATTGCCTTTCTGGGGGGTCAGTTTCCCGACATGCGCTGTTCCGGCTTGCAGCTTGAGCTTCGGGAAGTTTCTACGGCTGGCAACGGAGTGGTTGTCTTCAAGGTCGATGATGACGCGGGAGGTTCTCATCTATGCGGTCGCTTATGGTAGAGCCGACTGGATCAAGCGTATGCATCCGGCGTAGGCCGTTGTTACGCAGCTTTTGCAGCAGGGCCGCCCTTTCAGTTCCAGGGCAGTAATTCTGGCAGGCGGGACAGGGGTGTGTCGGGCAGTCGCGCGAGCACATCGGCGAGCCAGGCCTGGGGATCGACGTCGCTTATTTGGCGGTGCCGATCAGGGAATACATGAAGGCGGCGCGGTCGCTACCGCGGGGCGAACCGGCGAAGAGCCAGGCTTTCCTGCCGAGGGCGATACCGCGCAGGGCCCGTTCGGCAGCATCGTTGGTAAGGCAGATGCGACCATCGTCGAGGAAGCATGTGAAGGCGCCCCAGCGGCCGTCTTCCTCGAGCATGTAGTGATGGCCTTGGCGATGGGGTTGTGCTTCGACATCCGGGCGCGTTTGGATCGCAGCCAGTCATGCAGATCGCCGAACCCAGCGCGACGGCCTGTCCCTCGAAGGCATGACCGGGATTGGTGGGTTGGGAACATATGGCATGCGTCCAATTGTGAAGTATTGACCTAAGTGAAGAAAACGTTTTCTATCGCAACATTGCGATTCAGAATCATCTGTGGTGGTCGCGATCAAGAGGGAGTGTGGAATGATTAAAATAATGAAAAATAAAGAGAAATTTTTTCAGTTTCGTCAAGTTTGCACAGTGCTTGGCATCGCGGCGCTTCCGCTTTTCCTAGTGGGGACCCCGACATTGGCGGACAAGCTGGATGATATCGTTTCCAGCGGCGCGCTGCGCTGTGGTGTGATGCTTGATTTCCCGCCTTTAGGCTATCGTGACGCCTCGGGCAACCCGGCCGGCTTCGATGTCGAGACCTGCAATGACATTGCCGCGCAGCTGGGCGTCAAGCCCGAAATTGTCGAGACCCAGGCGCCGCAGCGGGTGCCGGCCTTGGTTTCGGGAACGGTGGACATCGTCGTTGGTGGCACTACCCCCACCCTGGAGCGCGCCAAGACCGTGACTTTCACCGACCCCTATAACGTCGGCAAGCTGGTTGTCGTGACAGGCAGCGCCAACAGGATCTCTGGCTTTGACGAACTCAAGGGCAAATCCGTCGCATTGGTTCGCGGAACTCTGCCTGAAACCGCCTATCTGGCGGCCTGTAACGGTTGGTCCGAAGGCTGCAAGAACCTGTCGCTGGCGAACAATGCCGAACAGATCACCGCTGTGCGGCAGGGCCGCGCAAATGCAATGATCGAGACAAACTCGTTCATGTCTGCGCTGACGGCTTCGCCCCAAGGCGCGGACCTGGAGATCTGCTGCAACGTGCCCGGCTTTACCGACTGGACCTCGATCGCGGTGCCGAAAGGCGAATATGGTCTGCGCGACTGGTTGAACCTGTTCATCTTCTGGCAAGTAGACAGCGGTCGTTATGCCGAACTCTACCAGAAATACTATGGCACCGAAGCCCCCAGCCTGCAGCCGGGAAACTGAGATCGGGCAATGAGCTACAACTTTCAGTTCGGCATCGTCCTGGACGCTCTGCCCGATCTGATGCAAGGGGCCGCCTTGAGCCTGTCGATTGCCATCGTCACGATGGCGGTAGGCATCGTCTTGGCAATGCCCCTTGCCGTCGGATCATGGGATGGCAAGGGGCTAGTCACCTTCTTGTCGCGATCCTGGATCGAGCTTGCGCGGAATACGCCGTGCCTCGCCCAGATCTATTTTTTCTTCTACGGGCTTGGTGCCTTCGGCATCTTCCTCTCGCCTTGGCTCGCTGTCGGCATCGCGCTGTGCTTCAACAACGCGGGTTATCTGGCCGAGATCTTTCGCGGCGGCCTGAAAGGCGTGAACGCGAACCAGATGAAGGGCGCTCGCTCGCTAGGTTTCGGTCCTGTCGGCGCCTATCGTTATGTCGTCTTTCCGCAGGTTTTCACCAATACGTTCAGTTCGATCGGCAACCAGTTCATCTGGGCGCTTCTGAATACCTCGCTGGGCGCGCTGATCGGACTTTACGATCTCAGCGGCGTTGCTATGGATTACCAGTCCCGGACCTTCAAGACTTTCGAGTTCTTCCTGGCCATTGCGGTGATCTATTTCATCCTGGCCAAATTGGTGCTGTTCCTGGCGAACCGTTTCAAGCCTGGAGGCGCACGCCATGCCGCCTGACATGTTTGCATCGGGGATCGCCCCGCAGGACTATTGGCTGATGGCCGAAGGCGCATGGCGCACGATTCTGATGACGCTATCGGCCGGAGCGCTGGCAACGTTTCTGGGTGTGGCGCTGGGGCTGCTGAAACTCATGCCTTGGCGCGGGCTGCGACATTTGCTTGATACGGTGACCGACAGCCTGCGCTGTGTGCCCCTGCTGGTGCAGGTGACGCTGATCTATTCCGGGCTGGCGGTGCTGGGATTTCGCATCGGTGCGTTTACCGCCGGGACGGTCGCGCTTGGTCTTTTTGCCGCGGGCTATATTTCCGAGGTGGTGCGCGAGGCCGCGCAAGCCGTGCCCGGCAATCTGCGGCGCGCTGCGCGTGGCCTGGGCATGACGCGTTTCCAGGAATATTGGTATGTGGTCCTGCCCTTGGGCATCCGGCAGGGCTTTCCGTCCTGGTTGGGGATCATCCTGGGCATCGTCAAGGACACATCGGTCGTGGCGGTGATCGGCTATGTCGAGCTTCTGCGTGCAACGCAGAACATCATTACCCGGACGCAGGACCCGCTGCCGCTGCTGTCGCTGGCCGCCGTGTTCTATTTCCTGATCTGCTTTCCGCTCTCGATGCTGGGGCGGCGGCTTGAGCACATGATGAACGGAGGTGCCGTGCGATGATCGAGATCAAGCAGGTGCGCAAGAGCTATGGCTCGCTGGAGGTTCTGAAAGAGATCGACCTGACCATCGACAAAGGCGAGGTCGTCGTCATGATCGGGCCTTCGGGGTCAGGCAAGTCCACGCTGCTGCAATGCATCAACGGACTGGAAACCATTTCCTCGGGCGAGATCATCGTGGATGGCGTCAGCGTCTTTGACAAGGCGACGAACCTGAACCATCTGCGCCGTAAGCTGGGCATCGTCTTCCAAAGCTACAATGCCTTCCCGCACATGACCGTGCGCCGGAACGTAACGCTGGCTCTGACCAAGGTGTTGGGCGTGTCTCGCGACCAGGCCAATGCCATCGCCGAGACACAATTGCAGCGGGTCGGTCTTCTGGCCAAGGCCGATGTCTATCCGACCGCGCTGTCGGGCGGACAGCAGCAGCGCCTGGGTATTGCCCGCGCGCTTGCCATGGGCCCGTCATACATGTTGTTCGACGAGGTAACTTCGGCGCTTGATCCCGAACTGGTGGCCGAGGTTTTGGCAACTCTCCGCCAGCTTTCCGCTGAGGGGATGACGATGATCCTCGTGACCCATGAGATGCAGTTCGCCCGCGAGGTCGCAGATCGGGTGGTCTTTTTTCATGAAGGGGTGATCGCAGAATCCGGCCCGCCCGAGCAGATATTCGGCAACCCCAAGTCCGAAAGGCTGCGGGCCTTTGTTTCTCGCGCGGGCTGAGCGCTGCGACATTTACCAGGCGGCCCGATCATGTGCCCGAACGTGGTTCAGGAGGGCCATGCGTTTGCCAGGTATTATCGCCTGCAACTGCGCAGTCTTTGCCAAGCTCTTTGCCCGTGGGATTTCCGGCGGGCGCCCTTTTCAGCGTATAAATATATCTTTATTACATAAGTAACAAATGTTATTTATGTATCAAATATAGCTACCGCGGCAGAAATCATCGGGAAAGGAGACAGTCTGGATATCGATCGTCAGATGGAGCAGCACTTTGGCCCCAAGGCCATAATCTTGCCGGATGATGGGCCGCGCTTCCGTATGAATGGCAAGGGTGTCATCGGGCAGATCAAGCTCGGTCCCGGAGAATACCCACATTACAAGTTTACCGCAGTTCGCTTCGATTTGCAGCCGGGTGCAAAGCTCGATCTTCATGCCTCCCGCTTTGCCGGGCGCATGATTTATTGTCTAGACGGCGCGGGCACCATCATCCTGAACGGCGAACGCAAGCCCTTCGCCGAGGAGCATTTCGCCCATATCGGCGAGGGTCATCACGTCGCGCTTGAAAACACCGGTGACAGTGTGCAGCAAGTGTTCAGCATCGTCTTCGGCAGCAGCCCCGAGGCGCGTATCGATCTAATGCCCATCCAAGACGGCGAGCCGACGCTGGAATTCACCACCGATCTGCGTGCTGCCTTCGGTCTGTTGACGCTGACCGAAACCAAGGATCTGTCGGAAAGACAGAAGGGCGAGCTGGTCTATCAACTGCCGGACACTGGTCCGTCCTTCTGGCAGGCGAAGCCCAGTGTTGGTTGGGTAGAGGTGAAGCTCGCGCCTTTCACCCACAATGTCCATCATTACGGTTTGTTGATGCAGACGCTCTATCCTGGGGCGGCCGTGCGCGAACATGCTCATAACCAGTTGAACGAATTCTTCATCATCACCAAGGGGACCGCCAGAGCCGCGTTGGACGGCGTCGAAGCGATCCGTCCCAAGGGGTCGGTCATCGTCATCGGCCGCAACGTCTGGCACTGGTGGGGCAATGCGGGGGAGGGAGATGCGCAGAACTTTGCCGTCATTGATCCGCCGGGCGTCGAGGGGGCGCTGGCTCTTGCCGGGCGTCTACGTACCAAGGGCGAGAGTTGGCCTGACGATATCGTACGCAGTCCGGAGGCCGGCAAAATCCTGCATGACCGCTATGGCTTCGTGATCAAGGCCGGCGCGGCGGATGCGCAGCGGTAAGTATGGGCCGGATCTGTGGGGTCGGACGCTTGCACGGCCCTTCTAGCCTTGTGGATTGTGGCTGGTGTGCGGGGGAAGCTATAGCTGGGCAAGGCGCCGCGCACGATCCGAAATCATGAAGAGAAATCATCCGATGGCAGAGGCCCAGCCTGACCCCGAACTGCGCTATCGCCCGGTGATTTATCAGCTCCTGCATGTTTCGAGCTTGATGCTGAAGACACGCGAGCATTACGCCGCTACCGTAGGGGTGACCGCGCCGCAGTTCAGTGTGCTGACCGCAATCCGCGAATCCCCTGGCACCAGCGTGGGCGAGGTAGCCAACCCGCTGCTGGTTTCGGGTCTCTTCGTCACCACCGAGGTCGGCAAACTTGTCCGGGCGAGACTGGTGCATGAGCAGGCCTCCGGTCGTGATCGGCGCGTGGCCGGGCTGTTCTTGACCGATGAAGGGGTTGTGCGGCTGGATGCGGTGGAGGCGCTGTGTCGCGCGGCCAATGCATGATTTTTGATGGCATGTCCGACGCAGGGCTGCAGAAGCTTTACGCAAAACTGTGGGGCCTGACTCGTGGGTTGAGCCAGGCGCTGCACATGATGGGGGATCCGGCCAAGCGCGTCGCGGACTGATCTGTTGCTGATGCACGGAGTTCCTGTAATCGTTTAGGCGATTTATCAACCAGATAACCGCGAAATTTCATGGGGTAAGCTCGATACTGCTAATTTATTAAGAAAACGTTTACAAACTTCCGATTTATCCCTACATAGCCCTATCGGCCAGTTGGCAGGAGGGGACTAACATGATTGACAGATTTCCGGTTGCGCCGGCGATGCGTCGGGCGCGGATAGCGACGACCGCCGTCTTCTTCATCAATGGCATGGCGCTGGCGTTGTTCTTTTCCAACATCGCATTGCTCAAGGAGCTGATCGCGCTCAGCGATGCACGTTTGGGCACTGCGCTTGGGTTGCAGGGACTCGGGACCGTGATCTTCGTGGTCATTGGTAGCCTTGTCGCAACCAAGTTTGGCACCCGCGCCACCATGCTGTTTGGCGCGGTGTTGCTGGCACTAGCGCTCCAGGCCGTGGGCTTTGCCTCGCAGTATACCGGGTTCCTACTGGCGATCCTGGCGCTTGGCGCTTCGAACAGCTTCATCGACGTGTCAATGAATGCTCACGCCTCGCTGGTCGAGCGTGAGTACCGGACAGAAATCATGCCCTCCTTCCATGCCGCCTACAACTTCGGTGGTTTCGCGGGCGCCTCGCTTGCGGCACAATTGATTCGCGCCACCGGCGGCGCCTATTCCTCACTGACGTTTGCCGGCATCGCCATGGTTGCCGTGATTGTTGTCGGCTGGATCATCTTGGGCAATCTCAAGCCCATGATCGCGGAGAAATCAGAGGATCGTCGTCACACCGCTGCCGTAGTCCTGCGCTCGCCAGCTGTCCTGATCCTCGGCATTTTTGTCGCTATGGCGCTGTTCGTTGAGAACGCGATGAACGGCTGGAGCGGCGTTTATCTTAAGGATGTGGTCATGGCCGATCCGGCTACCGCCGCCACCGCCTTCGCCGCCTTCCAGTTCGCACTGGCGATCGGCAGGCTGCTCGGTAGCCCCGCCATCCGCCGCTTCGGCGCCGAACGTGTCGTGATTGGCGGCGGACTAATCGCTGCGGCCGGCGTGCTGCTGGCAGTCACTGTGGTTTCGCAGCCTACGGCACTGATCGGCTTTGCAGCCATCGGCCTGGGCTTGGCAAACTGCACGCCGATGTTCTTCACCCGTGCAGCTGCTGCCTTCCCTTCATCGCCGGCGCTTGGCATCGCGTTGGTCAACACCATCGGCTACCTGGGTTATATCGGTGGGCCGCTGGCGCTGGGTCTCGTGTCGGAAAGCTGGGGATTGAAGTCCGCCTTCTTGCTGGTTCTGGTCGCTATGATGGTCATCGCCTTCGGCTGCCGCCTTGTGACGGCGCTGAAATCTTCAGCCGAGATTGCTGCTGGATGATCCTGCTATCCAAGCAGTATAGACGCCCCGGGCCAGCGGACCGGGGCATTTCTTTTCGTCAGGCTGCCGAAACGCGGCGTAGCACGTCGTCAAGCAGCGCGGGATCGCCAAGCGCTACCACCTCGATGCCGGAATCCAGCGTCAGCGGCATGCCTTGCCAGTCGGTAACGCGCCCCCCAGCACCTTCGATGATCGGGACGATGGGCATGAAGTCCCAAGGCTTCATGCCCGAATCCACGATTACATCGGCAAAGCCCGACGACAGCAGGCCATAACTGTAGGAATCCCCGTCCAATAGCCGGTTCACCCCATGCATGCCATTCCAGACTGCCATCGGGTCGTTGCGCCACATGATGCCGCTACAAAAGAAAACCGTCGCATCCTTGACGGCGGTGCAGGATCGGGTGCGGACCTCGCTTCGGCGACCCTGCCGAATATGCGCGGTGGGCCAGCCATGGGCGCCGGACCAGCGCTCGTCCATGGCGGGGATGTCGATCACGCCAAGTATCGGCTTGCGGTGCCGGGCCAGCGCGATCAGGGTGCCGAACTGCGGATGGCCCGCAGCAAAACGATAGGTTCCGTCGATCGGGTCGAGGACCCATTGGTATTCCGCATCCGGGTTGTGAACCGGGAACTCCTCACCCACGATGCCATGGTCCGGGAACCATTCACGGATTGCATCGCGCATCATTGTTTCGACCGAGCGGTCGGCGATGGTCACCAGGGAGGTGTCGGCCTTGACTTCGGCGCCAATCTCGCCGCGGAAGAACTCCAGCGAGCGCGAGCGCGCCATATCGGCCAGATAGTTCGCCGCGAAGACGAACTCTTGGGGGCATTTCATCAGTCTTGTCCTTTATTTGCGGGGTCAGTGCCTACGCCAGGCTTGGCTGCGCGAAAAATATCGGCGCATGAACAGAGTTTTGGCGCCCATCACCAGTGCCGAGGTGGCGAAGATAGACACCGACATGGCGGCGGCCTCGGTCATCCGGCCGCTGTCGTTCCACTGCACGATGGCGATCGAAGCCAGCAGAGTATTAGCGGAGTAAAGAAAGATCACAGCCGAGACGGTCGTCATGGTGTTGACAAAGAGGTAGCCCCAGATGTCGACGATCGCGGGCATGCAGAAGGGTAGGGTGACGCGGCGCAGCATGACGTGGAAAGGCACCTTCAGCGAGGTCGCCACAACGTCCAAATCGCGGTCCAACTGCTTGAGCGCGGCGGTCGCGATGATATGCGGCACGGTGTAGAAGTGAATGATGCTCGACAGCACCAGGATGGCCATGGTGCCATAAGCGAAGTGCAGCGGATTGGCTGGGCTGTTGAAAAAGAAGATATAGGACAGGCCCAGCACCAATCCCGGCACCGCGACAGGCAGGGTCGCCATCAGTTGCAACAATGCCTTCGCTCCGTCCCACCCGCGTGTCCGTTCGATCAACCAAGCCCCGCCGAAGGTCAGTGCCGTCCCGAAGGTCGCGGTCAGAAATGCGAGGGTCAGCGAGTTGACGTAAAGGCTCCAGCCTGCCGTGCTTGCCTCGCCGAAGCGATAATTCTTCAGCGTCAGGCCAAGGTTGTAGGGCCAATAAGTCACCAGAGAGCCGAAGACGGCGAAGCCGATGATGACCAGCAGGCAGGCCGCGATCAGCAGGCAAAAGGCTAGGCAGGCCAAGTCACGGGTTTTCTGCGGCCGGATGTCCAGCGGCACCGATTGCGCGGTCACCGTGGCGACTTCGAACCTTTGCAGGAAGCGCTGGAGAGCAAAGGCTAGCACGGCCGGGATCAACAGGAAGATACCCACCACCGCACCCATGCCGAAATCGAACTGTGCCACGACCTGCTTGTAGATCTCGGTCGCGAGCACAGGATAGCTGCCGCCGATCACTGCCGGAACGCCGAAATCAGTAAAGACCTTGACGAAGATCGCCAATGCGGTCGAGATCAGCCCGTAGCGGATCCCCGGCAGCGTGACCGTGGTGAAGGTCTTGAAGGGCCCGGCGCGCAGGGTCAGGGCCGCATCGTACAGCCTTTGGTCTGCCATGGCGAGCGAAGTAGAGAGGATCAGTACAGCCTGTGGAAAGGAAAAGATCACCTCGCCGATGACGATGCCGATGGGACCATAGACGCTGTTACCCATCAGGATGCCACGTGCCAGTCCCTTTTCCCCAAGCAGAAAGACAAGCGCGATGGCCGGCAGCAGCGAGGGGGCCAGCAGCGGGATCATGGCAAAGCTGCGAAACAGGGGCCGACCCGGCATTCGACTGCGGGTCAGGCCATAGGCAAAACCCAGCGCAAGCAGAATGGTGATCGCGGTTGAGAGGAGGGCGATGAAGAAGCTGTTCCAAGCCGCCAGCGCCAAAGTCGAATCCCCAAGGAAACGCTGGAAATTGGTTAGGCCGATGAAGACGCCGTCGCTGTCGCGGGTGCTGCGGGACAAGAGCGCGTAAAGCGGTGCGATCAGCGCGATGAACAACACCGCCGCGACACACAGCAGCATGGTGCGCATGGCGCGGTCGTCCCCGGTTGCGGGGATGCGGATCGCTTGTGGTGTCTTTCCGCTCATCCCGCGCCTCCGTGAACCGGAAAGACATGCAGCGCGTCGGGTGGCAGATGTGCGCCGATGCTGATGCCTTCTGCAAGTTGTAGTTGTGCGAGCGTGGCAAGCGACAGCCTTGCACGCAGCGGTATGTCGCATAGCGTTGGCGCATGCAGGCGAACGACGGCCGAGGCTCCCGAGAATTCGACGGCATCCACCGTCGCCGTCACGGTGTTCGGGCCGGTTCCACTCTGGGTCAGCACCAGATCCTCCGGGCGGATGCCGATGGCGGTTGCACCTGTCGGCGCTCCTTTCCGCAGTTGGCCAAGCTCCAGCCGCTGCTGGCGGATGCGCACGGCGTCCTGCCCGTCCGACTGCCCGTCGATCAACGTCATGTCGCCGACGAACTCGGCGACGAAGCGGTTCGCGGGGTGGCTGTAGATGCGCTGCGGCGTATCGAATTGCTCGACACGGCCGGCGTTCATCACCACGATGCGGTCGGCCAGGGAAAGCGCTTCCTCTTGGTCATGGGTAACCATGATCGAGGTGACGCCCACGCGACGTTGCAGATCGTGCAATTCTTCGCGCAGGCGGACGCGGACGCGGGCATCCAGCGCCGACAACGGCTCATCCAGCAACAACAGACCGGGGGACATGGCCAGCGCTCGGGCTATGGCGACGCGCTGTTGCTGGCCACCGGACAGTTGTGAAGGATATTTCTGCGCGTGCTCCGCGATGCCGACCATCGCGAGCAATTCCTGAGCCCGTGTGCGGGCGTCCTTGGCCGAAACACCTGTATTGCGTAATCCAAAGGCCACGTTGTCGATCACCGAAAGGTTTGGAAACAAGGCGTAGGACTGAAACACGATGCCGAAGTCGCGCCGCGCGGGTGGCAGGAGCGAGATGTCTCGCCCGTCCTGCCAGATTTGGCCGGAGCTTTGCGGGTCGAGTCCCGCAATCGCGCGCAGGAGCGTGGTCTTGCCGCAGCCCGAGGGGCCGAGAAAGCAGACGAACTCTCCGCGCCGCACGGACAGCGATACGTTACGCAGCGCGTGATAGGGGCCATAGTATTTTTCGAGATTTGAGATCGTCAGATAGCCCTCGTCGGGCGCGGTGCCTGTCTTCTTGATCATGGGAAGGTCCGTGTGATGCGGGTAGCCGGCCTCTTGAGCGGCCACCCGAACTGGAGAAGAGGATCAGTTTTTCGGTGCGCTCTTGCTGCCGAAACGGTTCTTCCACTCGTCCAGCAAGGCCTGTTTGTGATCGGCCAGCCAGGTGTAGTCGATCAGCCGCATCCGGGCCTCTTCCTCGGCCGGATAGTTCGGAATGTCGGCATGCACACCCTTCCGCGCCACCACGGGCAGATATTTCGCGGTGATCTGCTGGGCCTCCTCGCTCATCATGAAGTCGATCAGCTTCTGCGCGTCAGCCACATTCTTGGAGCCTTTGACGATGGCATTGCCTTCGACCTCGGCGCCATTGCCTTCGGGCGGCAGGATGACTTGCAACGGCGCGCCCTGATTGATCTCCTTGACGCCGGGATAGGGATAGGAAAGGCCGATCAGCGTCTCCCCTCGCGCTGCCATCCGGCAGGGCGCAGAGCCGGAATGGACGTATTGCGTGACGTTGTGGTCCAGGGCCGTCATGAACCTCCAACCCTCCTCTTCGCCCATGACTTGCAACCAGTTGGCCACCATGGTCAGCGCCGTGCCCGAAGAGCCGGGGTCCGGCATGACGATCTTGCCGCGATATTTCGGATCGGCGAGATCCTTCCAGCTTTGGGGCGGCGGCAGGTCGCCGGCCTCAGCGGTGTTGAAGCAGATGGCGTTGGTCCATGCGTCCTGCGCCACCCAGGTCGGAACAGGGTTGACCTCGTCCCGCATACCCGGTTTCAGCTCGTCGAAGTCGGCGGGCCTATAGGGCTCCAGCATGCCCTGCTGGTCCAAAAGCACGAGTGCGTTGGCGGGAAGGGTGAAGATTGCATCGGCCCTTGGACTGTCCTTCTCGGCAAGAAGCCGGGCAACGATAGCACCACCGGAATCGCGGATCATCTGCAGGTCGATGTCTGGGTGTTTCGCCCGAAAGACGGGGATCAATTCCGTCACAAGCGCCTCGTCTGCGCCGGAATAGACGGTCAGTGTGCCCGCTTGAGCGCCCGCAGCAGAAAGATAGGCGGCCAGTGCGACAACGGTCGCGGAAAGCCCGCGACGGATTGCGGTGTTCATGATGGTTTCCCTGTCGTTGCAGCCGGTCAGGACGACCCGGCGATAGGTTTTTGCTGATCCCGGTGTCCGGTTTGGCCGGGCATCCCATTATGTTCTAAATCGAACATTTTGGATGATGCGTAGCCCTCTGCCGCTTGTCAATCGGTTTGTTCGTTTTCGATCAAAATGAGTGCAGGTTGATGCCGGCGGCAGAGACGCGGTTCATCAACCCGCGCGAGAGTCGTGCATTGGTAACGAAATCGTTGATTTTACTTATATCCATCAGCCGTTCAGGTGCCATGAATTCCAGCTTGGTGGCATCGACGGCAAGGATCACCCGACTGCTTGCTGCGACGGCGGCGGTGAGGATCGGCACTTCGATCGGGGTATCGATCGAGATGCCCCCGTCTTCGGATACGCCACCTGCGGTCATCACGAGTATGTCGAATCGCTGCTCTTGCAGCCATGGCGCCACCGACTCGCCGACGATGCTGTTGTCGCCGCCGCGCACCGTGCCGGTCGGGACATGCACGATGAAATCCTCGCGCTCGCTCAACTCGACGGCAATACGGGCGCTAGTCGTGGTAACTGTCAACCCGCGCCGCTTGCTGGCAAGTGCCTCGGCGATGATTTCCATGGTTGAGCCAGAGGCCAGGTAAACCGAGGATTCGTCATGCAGCAAATCTGCCACGATGTCGGCGATACGGCGCTTGGCGGCGGTATTCTGGCTGCGCCGCACTCGCCGCGTCATCGCGTCGAAGGGCACGGCGGGGGTCATGCCGCCATGACAACGTCGCACCCGACCAGTGGCCAAAAGATCGGCTAGGTCACGCCGAGCTGTCTGGGGCGTCACGTTGAAACGGCGCGAGATTTCTTCAACCGAGACATAGCCGGTCCTGAGCACCTGTTCGAGCAGCAACTCCTGCCGGCGCAGCTTCTTGTCGGCCCCGGTAAAAAGAATGCTGTCGCCCATCCGCTCGCTCTATGCTGCTATCCGTCGCGGAAATGATGGCCTCCCCTGACAGAATGTGCAAATGCGAAAAATTGTCCCCTGCACGAGGCTCCATCATGACTCATAGTCATGGGTCTACGCGCAGCTCAATCTTGCCGAAGCCCCGCGATTGGGACAACCATCCCGATGAATGATCCCGATCGGAGAATTGGCGTGAGCAGGGTAGGCGCAACGGAATACGATTTCATCGTGGTGGGCGGCGGTTCTGCTGGCTCGATCCTCGGCGCTCGGTTGAGCGAGCGGGGCGCGCGCGTCCTGCTGCTGGAAGCGGGTGCGGACAGGCATGTGCTGCCCTACGACCTGCCTTTCCTTGCGGCCAAGCTGTTTTCGTTCAAGGCCAACAACTGGGCCTTCGAATGCGTGCCGCAGAAGGGCATGAACGGGCGCACTCAGTTCTTTCCGCGCGGAAAGATGCTGGGCGGCTCCTTCATCTTCAATGGCGCGCAGTATATTCGGGGCAACCCCTCGGACTTCAACCACTGGGCGCAGCTGGGTAATCCGGGCTGGAGCTACGAGGACGTGCTGCCCTATTTTTGCAAGTCCGAGGATTACCGCGGCTCTCCAGGCTCTTATCACGGCACCGGCGGACGGCTAGCCGTGGCCAAGCCCCGGATGTGCAACCCGCTGACCGACATCTATCTGAAGGCTTGCGTTGAAGCCGGCCATCCGCTGAACGAGGATTTCAACGGCGCGTCCCAGGAGGGTTTCGGCCTCTATGATTTCAACATCATAGACGGTCGTCGCATGACAACGGCGCGCGCCTTCCTGCGCCCCGCAATGTCGCGCGAGAACCTGAATGTCGTGACCGAAGCATTGGTTCGCCGCGTGATCCTGCACGATGGACAAGCGGTCGGGGTCGAATACGAGCGCGGTGACAGGATCGACACCGCCATGGTCCGGCACGAGATCGTGCTGGCGGCGGGTTCGTTCAATTCGCCCAAGATCCTGATGCTGTCGGGGATCGGTGATCCGCAGGACCTGGCACCGCATGGTATCCCCATTGCCCATGCACTGCGGGGTGTCGGCAAGAACATGCAGGACCATGTGAACGTGTCGGTGGCGCACGCAGCCACACAGCCGATATCGTTCGCGCGTACGCTGCGGGTGCATCGACTGGCGGCGGCGATGCTGCAGGGCGTGCTGCTGAAACGCGGCCAGATTACACAAAGCCCGCTGGAGGCAGGGGGCTTCTTTTCCTCGCGAGATGGCGTGGACGCGCCCGAGTTTCAGGCGGTGTTCATTCCCTGGTATCCGGGCAGCGGGCTGCGCTTGTGGATGCCTTGGGCCGACAGGATGGAGGGGCACAGTTTCGTTGCCCATGTCTGGCCGAACCGGCCCGAGAGCCGAGGGCGAATGTGGCTGGCCTCGAATGATCCCAAGGCGCCGCCGGTATTCGATCCCAACTTCCTGTCGGAGGAATCCGACCTGGCACTGACCCGCGCGGCGATCCGCGAGACGCGCCGCATCTTTGCCCAGCCTGCTTTCGATGCGGTGCGCGGCGAAGAACTGGCACCGGGCGCGGATGTACGCTCGGATGACGAGCTGGACCAGTATATCCGCCAGAGCTCGGGCATCGGGCACCACACCTGCGGCACCGCCAGGATGGGACAGGACGCCATGGCCGTGGTCGATCACCAGCTGCGGGTCCGCGGCATCGGCGGGCTGCGGGTCGCCGATGCCTCGATCATGCCGACCATGGTCAGCGGCAATACCAATGCCGCCACCATCATGATCGCCGAGAAGGCGGCCGACATGATGCTGGCCGCGTCATGAGCCTGGCTCATGCAGCAATGACGGCGCGCCGCTTGAGCGCGCGCCGGGCCCGGCGCTAGCCTTTCCGGGCAACAGGACAAGCGGACGCCGGCACGGCCGGAAAAGACCCGCAACAATGGCCGGAGCCTGCCGCGCCGATCACTCAGCATGCCACATCGACAGGGAACGAAGATGAAGAAACTCCTCACCGCATCGCTCATGCTCGGCGCAAGCTGGCTGGGCGCCATGCCGGCCGCGGCGGCGGACGCGCTGGCCGGCACGATCTACTTGCTGGTGCCGAACGTCACCACCAGCCGGATCGCCAAGTTCGACATTCCGAACATCACCGCCGCGGTCGCCCGGCACGCGCCGGGGGTCGAGCTGAAGGTGCTGAACGCCAATGACGACATGCAGGCGCAGATGGCGCAGGCCGATGCGGCGCTGGCCAGCGGCACCCGCGGCATCATCCTGATCTCGGTCGATCCGCCGCGCTCGGCCAGCATCCTCGCCAAGGCCGAGGCCGACGGCGTGCCGGTCGTCACCTATGCCCATGATCCCGGTCCCGGTCCGGTCAGCTATCACGTCTCGGTGCCCTTCGCCGATATCGGCGAGGCGCAGGGCAAGTATCTGGCCGAGAACCTGCCCGAGAAGCGCCCGGTCAAGCTGGCGCTGATGCTGGGCGATCCGAAATTCGCCTTTTATGCCGAGCAGATGAAGGGTTTCGACAAATATCTCGAGCCGCTGATCGCCTCGGGCGAAGTCGAGATCGTCTGCCGGGCCGATGCGCTGCTTTACCTTGCCGCCAATGCGCAGAAGAACATGGAGCAATGCCTGACCCGGACCAATAACGAGGTCGATGGGGTCGTGGTCATGAACGACGATACCGGCGGCGGGGTGATCGCGGCGCTGGCGGCGCAGGATCTGGTCGGCGAGGTGCCGATCTATGGCGGCTACGATGCCACGCTGGAGGGGATCCAGCGCGTATTGCTGGGCTGGCAAAGGGCCGATATGGCGCCGCCCTATCAAGCGATGGCCGATGCGGCGGTGCAACTCGTGGTGGCCGCCGCCCAGGGTGAAGCTGCGCCGGAGGGGCTGGTCAACGGCACTTGGGAAAACGGCTATGCCGAGGGCGGCGTGCCGGCCCGGATCGAGCCGAATATCTTCATCACCCCCGAGAACGTGCAGGAAACCGTGATCGACGCCGGGCTCTATACCCGCGACGAGCTTTGCCGCGGGATCGGAAAACAGGCCGCGTTTTGCCAATGACGGCCAGGCGCCACAATCGACAGGGAATGGCAATGGCAACCCACACTCCTCCCCCCGTGCTTGAAGTGCGCAATGTCTCGGTTCGTTTCGGCGGGGTCGCGGCGCTGACCGATGTCTCCATGGCCGTCTGGCCCGGCGAGGTCGTGGCGCTGGTCGGCGACAACGGCGCCGGCAAGTCCACGCTGGTCAAGACCATCTCGGGTATCCAGCAGCCGGACTCGGGCGAGATCCTCGTTGCCGGTCGGGCCCATGCTATGAAGGGGCCGCAGGATGCGGCCGCTGCGGGCATCCAGACCGTCTATCAGGATCTTGCGCTCTGCGACAATCTCGACACCGTGCAGAACCTGTTCCTGGGGCGCGAGATCTGCCTGCCCTGGTGGAAGGGTCGCCGCATGGACCGCGCGCGGATGGAAAAGCGCGCCCGAGAGGTGCTGTCCGACCTGGACGTCAAGATCCGCGATACGCGAGTGCCATCCAGCTCGCTTTCGGGCGGGCAGCGGCAATCGGTGGCGATCTGCCGCTCGATCCTGGCCAACCCGCAGGTGGTTCTGCTGGACGAGCCTACCGCCGCGCTTGGCGTGGCGCAGCGCAAGCAGGTGCTGGCGCTGATCGAGCGGCTCAAGGCGCAGGGCAGGGCGGTCGTCATCATCTCGCATGACATCGGCGACGTGCAGCAGATCGCCGACCGCGTCGTCGTGTTGCGCCTTGGCCGCAAGGTGGCAGAGGTGACGCGCGGCGGCTACAGCCGCGACGAATTGATCGCCGCGATGACTGGTGCCCTCGACGCGGCCGAACTTGCCGCCCTGCGCAAGGAGCTGGCCCATGGCTGACCTGAGTTCGGACCCCAAGGCCCTCTCGGGCAGGACAGGATTTCCCCCCATGAACCGCCACGACCTGATGACGGCGCTGGCCACGCGCTGGCGCATGGTGCCGGTGCTGATCGCGCTGGCGCTGATCTGGACCTATTTCAGCTGGGCGAACCCGCTGTTCATCAGCCCCCGCAACCTTTCGAACCTGTCGCTGCAGATCGTGGTGACCGCCATCGTGGCGCTGGGGCTGATGTTCGTGCTGGTCATCGGCGAGATCGACCTGTCGGTCGCTGCCTCGGGGGCGGTCTCGGCCGCGATCTCGGCCGGGCTTGCGGTCAATGCCGGCGTGGATATCGGCATCGCCCTCCTGGTCGGCCTGGGCGTCGGTGCGGGGATCGGCGCCTTGCAGGGGGTGATCGTCACCTGGTTCCGGGCGCCTGCCTTCATCGTGACCCTGGGCATGTCGCTGATCCTGCAAGGCATCCTGCTTGACCTGCTGCCCGAGGGCACCAACCTGATCTCGCTGGTCGGCACGCCCTTGGGCAAGATCGCGACGCTGTATCTGTCGCCCGGCATGGGCATCGCGCTGCTTGGGGCGATGACGGCGCTTTATGGGTTCCTGTCCTGGCAGTCCTGGCGGGCGAGCCACCAGCAGGCGCTTGGCGGTTCGCTGCTGCGCGAGGTCTTGCTGCCCACCGCCGCCATCGCCATCGCGGGGGCAGCCGCCGTCGCGGTCTTCAATGCCTATCGCGGCGTGCCGGGTCTGGTCGCCTTCCTGCTGGTGCTGCTGGCCGCGTTTTCCTATGTCACCACGCAGACGCGTTTCGGCCTTTACCTTTACGCCGTCGGCGCCAATGCCGAGGCGGCGCGACGGGCCGGGATCTCGGTGCCCTTCGTGCGCATCGCCGCCTTCACCCTGACCGGGCTGTTCGCAGCGCTGGGCGGCATGATCGCGGCGGGGCGGGTGCTGGGGGTCTCGCCGGACTCGGCCGATACCACCTTGCTGCTGGAAGCCATCGCGGCGGCGGTGATCGGCGGGGTCAGCCTGTTCGGCGGGCGCGGCTCGGTCTGGGCGGCGCTGATCGGTGCCTTGGTCATCGGCTCGGTCTCGAACGGCATGCTGCTGATCAACGCCTCGACCCAGACCCGGCTCGAGGTGCAGGGCGCGATCCTGACCCTGGCGGTGGTGCTGGATGCGCTGCTGTCCCGCCGCGGCGGCGCGAGATAGCGCCGGAGGGCAGGGCGCGGTCAGCCGATCATCTGCGCGGTCTGTTGCAGGCTGCGCCGCGCCTCGGCCCGGATCCAGCTGCGGAACTTCTGCACGGCCGGCTTGGACCGCTTGGCCTTGGGATAGACCAGGTAATAGCGCCAGGGCGAGGCGACGGGCAGGTTGTGCAGGGCCACGAGCTGCCCGTTCCGGATTTCCTCGGATACCATGAAGGGCGGCATCAGGATCGCGCCAAGGCCGGTCTTGGCCGCCTCGATCCCCATCTGATACTGTTCGAACCGCATGCCGCGCGTCGGGTTGGGATGTTCGATGCCGACCTCGCGGAACCACTCGCGCCAGGCGGTGGGACGATGCAGGTGCTGGATCAGCGGCAGGTCCAGCAGCAGCCGGGCTTGCGGCACCGTGCCCCGCAGCAGCGCCGGCGCGCAGAACGGGACCAGCACCTCGTCCATCAGCATCTCGCTGAGGCAACCCGCCCAGACCTCGTTGCCGTAATGGATCGCGGCGTCGATGGAGCTGCCCTCGAAATCGAAATGCCCGATCTGCGCGGTGATCGAGACCTCGATGGCGGGGTTCTGGGCGATGAACCGGCCGATGCGCGGCGCCAGCCAGCGCCCGCCGAGGCTGGGCAGGGTGGCGATGGTCAATTGGTCCGCCACCTCGGCATAGGTGGACAGCCGCAGCGTTGCGGCGCCCAACTCGCTGAGGATCGAGGTGATCTCGTCGTAATAGATGCTGCCCGGCTCGGTCAGCACCAGCCCGTGGCCGGTGCGCTCGAAAAGCTGGGTGCCGGCCATGTCCTCGATGCTGCGCACGGCGCGGCTGATGCCGCTCTGCGTGATGTCCAGCTCATCCGCCGCGCGCGAGAAGCTGCGGAACTGTGCCGCCATGACGAAGGCGCGCAACGCGCTGACCGAGGGCAGGTCGCCCTCGCGCTCGACCGCGTCGCGGGGGGCGGGATTCGGGGTCTTCATGCCGGCCTCATGATTTTCAGTCATGGGATTACAACTGCCGCCCGATTGTCAATCCATCCCGTCGCGCCGCAGTCTGGCCGCAGAGAAGGAACCATGAAAAGCCCATGAATCCCGCAGAAACTCCGCCAATCATCGATGCGCATCACCATCTTTGGGATATCGATGCGCATGACTATCCCTGGCTGCGGCCGGGCAGGCCCAGCATCGTGGGCGACACCAGCGCGATCCGCCGCAACTATCTGGCCGGGGATTTCCTGGCCGACAGCGTTGGGCTGAACCTGGTCGGCACGGTGCATCTGGATGGCGGATTCGATCCGCGCGACCCGGTGGGCGAGACCCGCTTCGCCGATGCCGCGCATCGGGCGCATGGCTTTCCGAACGCCATCGTCGGCGCGGTCGATCTGGCCGCGCCCGAGGCGCCGGCGCTGATCGAGGCGCATCAGGCGGCCTCGTCCCTGTTCCGCGGCGTGCGGCAGATCCTGGCCTGGCACCAGAACCCGCGTCTCAGCTACGGCGTGCGCCGCGACCTGATGGACGATCCCGCCTGGCGGCGCGGTTTCGCTCGACTGGGGCCGGCGGGCCTGTCCTTCGACCTGCAGGTCTTCCCTGGCCAGATGCACGATGCCGCCCGACTGGCGCACGACTTCCCAGACACGCAGATCATCCTGAACCAGGCGGGCATGCCCGACGGGCTGATCGACGGCGACCTGCGGGCATGGCGCGCGGGCATGACGCGGCTGGCGGAACTGCCCAATGTCAGTGCCAAGGTCTCGGGTCTGGCGATGCTGAAGCCGGACTGGACGCTGGCCGAGTTGCGGCACGTCATGGAGGTGACGGTCGAAGCCTTCGGCGCGGACCGGGTCATGCTGGGTTCTAACTTCCCGGTTGACCGGCTGTTTCGCGGCTATCGCGAGATCTTCGACGGCTACCTGACCGTGACGGGCGGCTATTCGGCCGCCGAGCGCATGGCGATTCTTTCGGGCACGGCGGCGCGGATCTATCGCCCCGCGGCCCTGTCCCCCCTGCATGAACGGAACCTCACGGCATGACCACCACCCTTCTGAAAAACGCCAGCATCCTTGATGTCGATGCCGGCAGCCTGTCCGCGACCTGCGACGTGCTGATCGCCGAGGGGCGCATCGCCGAGATCGGCAGCCGAGCCAGGACGGCCGAGCGGGTGATAGACCTCAAGGGCCGCACGCTGATGCCCGGGCTGTGCGACGCGCATGTCCATGTCATCGTGCCGATGAACAGCTTCGCGCTGCTGACGAAATGGTCGCCCTTCTACACCGCGATCCGGGCCATGCCGATCCTGCGGGACATGCTGATGCGCGGCTTTACCACCGTGCGCGACGCGGGCGGTGCCGATTTCGGCCTGGCCCGCGCGGTCGAGGAAGACCTGATCCCCAGCCCGCGCATCCTGTATTCCGGCAAGGCGCTGTCGCAATCTGGCGGTCATGGCGACATGCGTGGCCCGGGCGAGACCGCCCATGACGACCATTACTATGTCCCCAGCCTCGGCCGCATCTGCAACGGCGTGGCCGAGGTCCGGGCGGCGGTGCGGGACGAGATCCGGCGCGGCGCGCATCAGGTCAAGCTCATGGTCGGCGGCGGCATCGCCTCCTATACCGATCCGATCCATTACGTGCAGTTCTCGCGCGAGGAGATCCGCGCGGCGGTTGAGGAGGCCGGGAACGCCTCGACCTATGTCATGGCGCATGCCTATACCAACCGCTGCATCCGGCATGCGGTGGAATGCGGTGTGCGCTCTATCGAGCACGGCAATTTCCTGGACGACGAGACCGCGGCGCTGATGCGCGAGTCCGGGGCCTATCTGGTGCCGACGCTCTCGGCCTATACCACCATGTGGGAGGAAGGCCTGCAGGTCGGCATGCCGGCCGAGCTTCACGCCAAGATCAGGCCGGTCCTGGACGCCGGGCCGCGGCAGCTGGAAATCGCCGCCCGGCACGGCGTGCCCATGGTCTACGGCACCGACCTGATCGGGCCGCTGCACCGCCACCAGTCGCTGGAGTTCCGCATTCGCGGCGAGGTGCTGCCCGCCGCCGAGGTGATCCGGCAGGCGACCTGCAACGCCGCGGCGCTGTTCAACATGCAGGACCAGATCGGCCGGGTGAAAGAGGGACTGCGCGCCGACCTGATCGCGCTGCGGGGCAATCCGCTGGAGGATCTGGGCCTGCTGCAGGCGCCCGAGAACCTGTCGCTGATCATGAAGGACGGCCGCATCTATCGCGAGGCGGCGTGAATGGCCGCTAGGGCCGCGGCCGGCTGCTGGGCAGCGCCACGGTGACGCCGCCCAGCAGGATCAGCCCGATCCCCAGCAGTGCCGGCGCATCGGGATATTGCCCCAGCACCACCATGCCCAGGAAAGTCGCATAGACCAGGATGCTGTAGCGGAAGGGCGAGACGAAGCCGCTTCCCCCCGTCGCGGTGGCCAGCGCCAGAAAGACATAGCCCACGGCGATGGCCGTCGCCGCCAGCGCCAGCAGGCCGACCTGCGCCGGTTCCGGCGCGGCTGTCCCGCCGGTCGTCAATGCACCCAGCCCGAAAAGACTGGTGCAGGCCGCGCTCAGCAGCGCCAGGCAGATGGGCGAGGGCATCAGGCTGTCCCGCATCAGCAGGTCGCGCGCGACCGAACACAGGACTGCGACGACGACCGCCAGCGCATGCGGGTCGAGCATGGCGCCGTCGGGCCGGATCACCAGCAGCACGCCGGCAAAGCCCAGGGCGGTGCCGATCCAGCCGCTACGCGGGATCGCTTCGCGCAGCAGGGCGGCGCTGGCCAGCATGAATACGATGGGGGTCATTTGGTAGATCGCGGCCGCATTGGCCAGCGACAGGCCGGTGAGCGCGTGGACATAGCCGATGGTGGCGCCGGTATCCAGCAAGGCGCGCAGCAACGCCCGGCCCGTAAGGCTGGCACGGATCTGCCAGATCTCGCGCCGCAGGGCCAATAGCCCCAACAAAAGCAGCACGGCCATGGCCGACCTGATGGCCAGGATCATCGCGGCGGGGAGGTGCGCGGCGACAAGCTTGACCATCAGGTCGTTCAGCCCGTAACCGGCCATTGCCAGCAGCATGAAGCCGGCGCCGCGCCAGTCATCGGACCTTGCAGTCGGCATCAGCGCAGCGGTGAAAATGGCGCCGGTGCCAGGATGCGGACGGTCTGGACCTCGATCATGCCCTTGATCGCGTCCAGATAGGCCGGCCAGTCTGGATCGGCCAGCATGGCTGCCCGCCGCGCGCTACGCTGCGCGTAGTCGTCATGTCGCCACATCGAGACCACATGGTTCAGCTCGCCGATATCGGTGGTGAAGAAGCCCACGGGCTCACCCAGATGCTTGCGCTGCACCGGCAGGCCGAGCGTTTCATAGGCCTTCAGGAAAGGCCCTGTCATGCCTTGCACAAGGCGATAGTCGCGTTCCTCGAGGATCATCGCATCACCAGATCGAGGCGCCGCCGTCCACGGTCAGCATGGTGCCGACAGCGAAGCGGGCGCGGTCAGAGGCCAGCCAGACGATGGCCGAGGCGATGTCGTCGGGCTCCCCCCAGCTGTTCGAGGGGGCGCGAGCGCGCAGCCCAGCCTTGAAAGCCTCGGGGTCGGGAACCTGCGTCAGCATCTTGTTGTAATAGTTCGACCAGATCACGCCCGGCGCCACCGAGTTCACGCGGATGTTGTCCGCCGCGAAGTCCAGCGCCATGGCGCGGGTCAGCGAGGCGACGCCGCCTTTGGCCGCGACATAGGCGGCGCGGTCCTTGATCGCCATCGCCATGGCGATGTTCGAGGCGGTGTTGACGATGGCGCCGCCGCCGCGCTTGCGCAGCGCCGGCACGGCATATTTGCTGCACAGGTAGACGCCTGTCAGGTTGACGTCGATGATGCTGCGCCAGTCGTCCTCGTCCTGGGTCTCGACGGTGCCCAGCGAGCCGCACCCGGCATTGTTCACCAGCACGTCCAGCCCGCCGAACTCGGCCACGGCGAAATCGACCATTGCCTTGCAATCCTCGGCCTTCGAAACGTCTACGGTGAAGGCACGGGCGTTTTCGCCCAGCTCGGCCGCGACCTGTCCGGCGGCATCGCCCAGATAGTCGGCGACCACGACCCTGGCGCCTTCCTCGACGAACAGCTTCGCCGTGGCGGCGCCGATGCCGGCGCCCGCGCCGGTGACGAGGACAACCTTGTCCTTGAGATGCATATCCATGGTTCAAACCTCCAGAGAGCTGAAATGACGCAACACCGCCTGTTCGACGCTGAGCGCGGCAAGCCAGGAGGTTTTCGGGTTTTCGGGCAGCGGCTTGTTGTTCAGCAGGATGTGGAAGCTGCCGAACGCGCCTTTGGCTTCCAGTTCATGCGTGTTGCCGGATGCGGCGGGATCGGCGATCAGTCGCACCCTGGTGTCCTTGAAGCCAAGCCCCGCCAGAGCCACGGCGGCGGTGACGTTGGTATTCTTGGGATAGTCGCGGGCGGCCTCGACGGCATCGCCCTCGTAGAAGACGGTCGCCTCCTTGAGGTTTGGCAGGTCCAGAAGCTGTTCTGCCGGCGTGCCCTTCCATGCTGTTGGAGGTTTTCTGCCGATATAGGCGACGCTGTCGAGCCCGGCGAGCTTGGCCGAGCGCAACACGTCGAGCCCACCAATGGCGCCCGAGACCGCGATGGCGCGCGCACGGCCCGTCTTGGCCGCCGCTTCGATCCGCGCCACGGTTCCGGCATCGCCAAGCGCGCCGATCGAGACGATCACCACGTCGATACCCGCTTCCAGAAGTTGCGGCACGGTTTCGCGCACCGCCTCATGCGTGGCGCATTCGATGACCAGATCGGGCTTGGCAGCGATCAGTTCATCGACGCTGTTCCAGCGCTGCATCCCCGCGGGAGCGTCGTTCGGCAAGTGTTCGGGCACCAGGAAGCCACCCAGGTGCAGGCCGCTGTCGCCCTTTTCCAGCGATGCAGCAAGGCTGCGCGCCATGGCGCCGAATCCGATCGAGACGATGAGCGGAGAGGTCATATGTCGATCTCCTTGAGAAAATCGGCCAGCAGCGCCGCATAGGGCGCCGGATAGGCCTTGGGAAAGAAATGCCCGCCCGGCAGCGAGGCAAGCCGCGCGCCGGAGATCGCCGCCGCCAGCCGCTCGGACGAGGCGAAGGGGATCAGCGCATCGTCGCTGCCGCCGATCACCAGCGTCGGCGCGGTGATCCGGCCCAGCCGGTCGAAGACGTCGTGTTCCATCAGCATGCGGATGCGGGCGGCCTGCACCGCGATGGGTTGCAGGCGCGCCTCGGCCTGCTCCAACTCGGCGTCCAGCGCGGCGCGATTGGCCTCGATCCAGCCGACGTCATAGCCGAGTGCCTGGGTCAGCTTGTGATAGGCCACCGGCCCGGCCTGTTCCAGCAGCGCCAACCGGGCCTGGAACAGCCGGGTGAAACGGGTATCCACCCGTTCCCATGTGCCGCTGAGCACGAGGCCGGCGACGCGCTCCGGCGCCTCGACCGCCAGGGTCTGCGCGATCATGCCGCCGGTCGAATGTCCGACGACATGCGCGCGCCGGATATGCAGGTCGTCCAGCACGCCCAGCACGTCCCGCATGATGCGGGGGATGGAATAACCGCCCGTGGGGCGATCACTGCCGCCGGCGCCGCGATGGTCGATGCGGATCAGGTGGTAATCGTTTTCAATCGTGGATGCGACCCCTTGCCAGAATCCGGCCTCGCCGCCCAGGCCCGGAATCAGCAGGCAAGGCGGGCCGTTGCCGTCCAGCTGGTAATGGATGCGGCAGCCGTCATCGGCGACGTGGACCGGCATCGGCCTTACTCCGGCCGGCGCTGGTCGGCGGGCTGCGGTGCGAAGGCGGTGCGGCGCTCGATCTCCAGTACGTTGTCGGGGCGGGGGAAGGGCGTCGGATCGGGCTCTCCGGGGATCACCGGCCGGCCGACCTCTTCGAAGAACACCTCCAGCCCGTTGGGTTGGATGAACCACAGCCAATGCAACTCGGCATCGGAGTCGTTGATGAACATGTGCCGGCGGTTCCTGCCGACAAAGATCGTCACGCCCGGCTCGATCGGATATTCGACGCCATCCACCACGGCCTTGCCGGTGCCGCGGATGAAATGCAGCGCCTCGTCATGTTCGGGGTGCGAATGCTCGCGCACATAGCCGCCGGGCGGCAGGGTCTGGGTGCCGATGCTGAACGGGCTTTGGATATCCACGAATTCCGGCGCGATACGGACCGAGATATTGCCGTTGGCGGGCACGGGCTGATAGAAATTCTTGCCCTCCTGCGGGCCAAGAACCAGAATCTGGCCCAGGTCGTTTTCAGGATCGGCGGCCCATTCGGGTTTCTTCGGCGGGATCATGCTGCATCTCCTTCGGGGCGGTAATAGGGGGCGTCCGAGCGCGGCAGGGGCTGCTTGTCCAACACGATATCGGACAGTTTCTCGGCCATCATGATGACGGGGGCATTCAGGTTGCCGCTGACAATTTCCGGCATGATCGAGGCATCGACCACGCGCAGGTTGTCAAACCCATGCACCCGTGCCTGGGCATCGACCACGGAATTGTCGTCATTGCCCATGCGGGCCGAGCAGCAGGGGTGATAGTTCGTCCCCGCCTCCTTGCGCAGGAACTCCATGATCTGCTCGTCGGTCTGGAACAGCTTGCCGGGCGTGACCTCTTCGCCGCGATAGGGGCCCCAGGCCGGCTGCGAGACGACATGCCGGATGGCGCGCACGGCGTCGATGGCGTCGCGGCGGTCCTCCTCATGCGCGAAATAGTTGAACACGAAGCGCGGCGCGGACAGCGGGTGGGCGTCGCGCAGCCACACCCTGCCCTCGCTTTTCGGCCGCATCAGGCTGAAGAAATACTGGAACCCGTTCTCCAACTTGACGCTGCCGTGCTGCATCTCGCCCAGCATGGGGACGAATTCGAACTGGACGTTCGGCACGGCGATTTCCGGCCGGGTGCGCATGAAGACGCCGACCTCGAAGAAATTCGTGGCGCCGAGGCCCTTCTTGGCCAGCAGCCATTGCAGGCCCAGCTTGAGCTTGCCGAAATTGTTCAGATGCCGGGCGGCCGAGACGTTCTGCGTGGCGCGATACTGCACCGGCGCGGCGACATGGTCCTTGAGCCCTGCGCCCACGCCCGGCATGTCCGCCAGCACGTCGATGCCGACGCTGCGCAACATGTCCGCCGGGCCGATGCCGGAAAGCTGCAAGAGTTGCGGCGAGTTCAGCGCGCCGGCGCAGAGGATGATCTCGCCGTCGATCTCGACCGCCTGCCGCTCGCCATTGACGAGGATGTCGGCGCGGGTCGCCCGCCTGTTCGAGAAATTGATCTTCAGCAGTCGGCCGCCCACCACCACGTCCAGGTTGGGCCGGTCGCCGCGGGCGTGGATATAGCCTTGCGAACTGCTCCAGCGGATGCCCTTGCCGACATTGCGCTGGGTGATATGCACGCCCTCCTGACGATAGGCGTTGTGATCCTCGACATGCCGCATGCCGGCCTGCTTGGCGGATTGGATGAAGGCGTCGTAGAGCGGGCCTTCGGCCTTGCAGGTCTCGACCAGCATCGGGCCCTTGTCGCCGCGATAGTCGTTGGCGCCCTTGTCGAAGCTTTCGGCGCGGCGGAAATAGGGCAGGATTTCGGCATAGGACCAGCCCTCCAGCCCCATCGCGGCCCAGTTGTCGTAATCCCAGGGATTGCCGCGCACCCAGTTCATGCCGTTGATCGAGGACGAGCCGCCCAAGACCTTGCCGCGCGCTTCAAGGATGGTGCGGCCGTTCAGGCCCGGCTCGGGCTCGGATTCGAAGCGCCAGTTGAAACGATCGCTGCCCAGGGGCAGCCCCAGGGCGGCGGGCATGCGGATGTGGATATGCTGGTCCGAGGGGCCGGCCTCGAGCAGCAGGACGCTGTTCTGGCCGTCCTCGGCCAGGCGCGAGGCCATGACGCTGCCCGCAGAGCCGGAACCGATGACGACGTAATCGTATTTCTTGCGCTTCGGGGCGCGCAGAAGCGTGGCCATGAGGCGGTCCTTTTACCAGGTGTCGTTCAGGCGGTAGCCGGTGGGGAAGGGATCGCCGGGATCCAGCACATGCTGGTGAAATCCGGTGATCCAGGCCGTGCCCGTGATGGCGGGGCGGATCGCGGGCAACGCGCCGACCTTGGTGGTGCCGATGACGGTGCCGGTGAACTCGGTGCCGATGATGCTTTGATGGATGAAGGTCTCGCCCTCGGCGATCTGGCCGCGGGCATGCAGGACCGCCAGTCGGGCGCTGGTTCCGGTGCCGCAGGGCGAGCGGTCCAGCCGCCCAGGCGAGACGATCACACCGTTCTTCGAGACCTTGCCGCGTTCGGTTTCCAGCAGCGGGCCGGCGAAGAGCGTCTGGTTGATGGTGTGGATACCGGGGTTTTCCGGATGGATGGCGGGAAGCTGTTCGGCGGCGGCCGCCTTGATGCGCTCGCCGATCTCGACCATGTGCCGGGCCTCTTCGGGCTTGATCTCGAAGCCGACCGCCGCGGCATCGACCAGCACGTAGATCATGCCGCCATAGGCGACATCCACCGTCAGCCTGCCGAGGTTCGGCACCTCGACGGTCTGGTCGAGGCCGAAGACGAAAGAGGGCACGTTGTCGAAGGTGACGCTTTCGACCTTGCCGTCGCGGCATTTCGCGGTGACGGGGACCAGCCCGGCGGGCGCTTCCAGGACGATGCGGGTCTCGGGCTCGGTCATCGGCACCATGCCGGTTTCGAGCGCGACGGTCACGGTGCAGATCGTGTTCGTGCCCGACATCGGCACATAGTAGTCCGATTCCATGATGACGAAGCCGAAATCCGCCTCGGGATTATTCGAGGGCAGGATCAGGTTCATGCATAGGCTGACCTTGCCGCGCGGATCATTGAGCAGGAACAGGCGCAGGTCGTCGCCCTTGTCCCGCAGCCAGGTCATCTTGTCGAACATGGTCTGGCCGGGCACGTTCAGCACGCCGCCGGTGATGACGTCGTTGGGTTCTCCGGCGGCATGGGCGCTGACGACATTGACCATTCGCCTGAAGCGCATGGCGAACCTCCCGTTCAGATGATTTGTAAACGTTTTCTTTATTTGACGGAGCAACCCCCTTCTGTCAAGCAGAATTATGCCGGGGCGCGGGGGCGGGCGACGGATCGGCGCAAGATCACCTCGGTCTCAAAGCGCCGGCTGTCCAATGGAGCGCCGGTTTCCAGATGCGCAATCATGGCCTTGGCGGCGGCGCGGCCGATCTTTTCCGAAGGAACCGCGACCGTGGTCAGGGACGGGTCGAACAGCGCCGCATAGTCGATATCGTCGAAACCCGTCAGCGACAGATGCTCGGGGACGGCGATACCCAGGCGGCGGGCCTCGACCATGACGCTGAAGGCGATCACGCAACGATTGCAGACCAGCGCCGTGGTCTCGGGGTGGTTTTCCATGATTCGCCGCAGGGCGGCGCCGCCATCCGCCATGTCGAAATCCATGTGGGTGAATTCGATCACCGGTTCCTGCCCCAGCTCGGCATTGATGTCGCGAAAGGCGCGGATGCGGGATTGCTGCCGGTCGTTGCCCTTGTCCGAGCCGGAGATCATGGCGATCCGGCTGTGGCCCAAGGTGTGCAGCATTTCGACCAGCTGCCGGGTGGCAAGGTAGTTGTCGAAGCCGATCGTCGGCACTTCGGACTTTTCGAAATAGGAATAGGCAGACAGCAAGGGCAGTTGATGGGCGCGGCAATAGTCCAGCAGGCGCTGATCGTCGATTCGACCGAAGATGATCAACCCCTCGGTGCCGTGCTCGATCAGCCGTTTCGCGCGGTCGAACAGGTTCGTGTTGTCGAAGCCCGAGGTTTGCACGAATCCCAGGTAACCGTTTTCTTCCAGCGTTTCCTGAATGGCGCTGGCCACGGCCGAGAACAGCGGGTCTGCCAGTCGGGGCAGCATGGTGCTGATGATCTGGGTGCGCTGGCGGCGCAGCGCCTTGCCTACCGAATCGGCCATGTAATCCATTGAATCAGCAGCAGCCACCACACGCTCGCGCAACTCCTTTCGCACCGAATCGGGAGAATTGAGCGCGCGCGACACCGTGGCGATGGAAACCCCTGCCGCCTTGGCGACGTCATGGATCGTCGGGCGGATCCGGCGCGCCTGGATTGCCTGGGATTTGGGCTTAGCCACGGGGTTTTCTCCTGTTTGCTGCAAGTTTTCTGAATCACCTGCCCCTATCTCGGACCCGAAATGACACGGATTGGCAAGTTTTTCTTGACACGGGATGCATGCTGAGGACAGTAAACGTTTACAAATCATGATAAGAAACGCCCACGGCCACGCCCACAGGAGGTTGCACCATGACCCGATTTCAGTCCCGTTCCGACTTTACCCGCCGGCACATGCTCAAGACGCTGACGGCCTTGACGGCTGCCTTTGCCGCCGCGCCGCGCGGCGTCTTTGCGCAATCCGGGGCGGCGCTCAACATTCTCAACAGCAATACCGCATGGGCGGAGGCACTGACCGCATCGGTCGCCGATGCCTATGACGGCGCCCGGATCACCGGCGAGGCCAATCCCTATGAGGCGCATTACGAAAAGCTGCTGATCGAGCTTAGCCAGGGCTCCTCCACCTTCGACCTGTTCACTACCGACAATCTCTGGATCCGCCAGCCCATGCGCAACGGCTGGGCCGCGCCGCTGGACGAGATCCGGGCGGGCAATGCCGAGCTGCCAGAGCTGCAACTGCAGAACTTCGCCCCCGCCTCGCTGACCTATACCGAATACGAGGGGAAACGCTGGGGCCTGCCGCTGGTGATGACTACCCCGGTCTTCGTCTATCGCAAGGATCTGCTGGAAGCGGCCGGCATCGAGGTGCCGAAGAATTGGGACGATTATCGAGAGGCTGCGGCGAAGCTGCATTCCTCGGATGTCGCGGGCAACGTGTTGCTGCTGGGAGGCCAGGACGCGCATATGAGCGGCGACTGGGGGTCACGCCTGATGGGCATGACCCAGATCGCTCCCCATGACGACGGCGTGCTGGATGAGGCCAACAAACCGGTGTTCAACAGCGAAGGGCAGGGCGCCCGTGCCATCGAGCGGCTGCGCGAGGTGCTGCCCTATACCCCGAACGGGGTCGAGGGGCTGGACTATGCCGAGGGCTCGTCGCTGATGCAGCAGGGCCGCGCTGCCATGATGATCACCTGGTCGGACGTGATCGTCGGCATCGAGGACGGACCGATGAAGGGCCGCTTCGGGTATACCGTTGCCCCGACCGAACGATATGAACAGCAGATGGTTGGTGGCTGGTCGATCATGGCCAATGCCGCTTCCGAACAGCTCGAGGATGCCTATCGCTTCCTCGCCTGGATGAGCGAGGGCAGGGCCTATGAACTGTTCCGCGAGGCCGGCGAATCCTCGCTTTGCCTGCAGCGCGACATCGACAACCCCCAGACGGTCGAGGCGATCCCGATGTTGCAGGCCTTCCACGATTTCGAGACCCGCGGCACCGCGCCGATCTCGATCCCGCCCTATCGGTTGCAGAACGCCGTCGAGGTGCAGCGCGTGCTTTACGAAGAGATCCTGGCGGGCGTGAACGGCCGCAAGACCCCCGAACAGGCGATGGCGGATGCCGAATCGCGCCTGGCGCGAGTCATTCGCTGATCTGCCTGGGCGGGGCGCGTCCACCACGGCGCCCCGCCGCTTTTCGCGAAGGGACCAACCATGGCTCGTTCAGACACCAAGACCGCCGACAAGGCGCAGCGCGCGGGAGAGGGTCGGATCGCGATGCTCCTGCTGGCGCCGACGATGATCGTCATGACCGTCGTCGGGCTCTATCCGCTTCTGCATTCGCTCTATATCTCGCTGACGAACTACAACCCGACCTTCGGCGGCGGTTCCAGCTTCGTCTGGTTCGAGAATTACGCCCGCGCCTTTTCGGACCCACAGTTCTGGAACGCGGTCGGGTTGACGCTGATCTTCACCGCCATCAGCGTGGCGGCCTCGCTGGTGCTGGCGGTGGCGCTGTCGGTGCTGTTCAACCAGCGCCATCCGGGCTTCGTCGTGCTGCGCACCATCATCCTGGTGCCGATGCTGATCACCCCCATCGCGGTCGGCATCACGTGGCGCGTGATGATGATGCCGGACCTGGGCGTGCTGAACTATCTGCTGGGGCTGATCGGCATTCCGCCGCAGCTCTGGGCCAGCAATGCCTCGACGGCGCTGCTGTCGGTGATCCTCGTCGATATCTGGCAATGGACGCCCTTCATGTTCCTGATCGTCTTTGCCGGTATCTCCTCGCTGCCGAAAAGCCCGTTCGAGGCGGCGGCCATCGACGGCGCCTCGCCGCTGCGCAGTTTCTTCTCGATCACTCTGCCGATGCTGAAGCCGGTGATCGTGATCGCGACGCTGCTGCGCATCGTCGATGCGTTCCGCACCTATGACACGGTCTACATCATCACCCGCGGCGGCCCGGATTTCTCGACCGACCTGGTCAGCGTCTATCTGCAACGGGTGAACTTCCGCTTCTTCGATCTCGGCTACGGCTCGGCGCTGTCCTGGCTGGTGCTGATCATCGTGTTGCTTGTCGTCCTGATCTTCGTCCGCCTGACCGGCTTCATGAAGCTGGTGGCCGACAAGGAAAACCGCTGAGGAGGGCGGACATGGCATCGCAAAAACCCCTGCTGTCCCGTGCGGTCAAGCTGGCCGCTGCCTATGCGCTGGCGCTGGTCGCCACGGCCTTCTTCGCCTTCCCGGTGTTCTGGATGGCAGGCTCCTCCGTCAAGAGCGAACTCGACATCTCGCAATACCCGCCGGTCTGGAGCTTCACCCCGACATTCGAGAACTATGCCAAGCTGGCCAGCGAGCTCGACGCCTTCGACGCTTTCGTCAACAGCGCCGTGATCGTCGGGCTGGCCACCACGCTCGCCATGGTCTGCGGCACCATGGCCGCCTATGCGCTGGCGCGCTTCGACGTGAAGGGCAAGGAGATCATCGCCTTCGAGGTGCTCTCGATCCGCATGCTCCCGCCTATTGTCAGCGTCATCCCGATGTTCATCATCGCCCGCGCACTGGGAATCTTCGACACCTATTGGCTGCTTGCCGCCGCCTATGGCCTCGCGGGCCTGCCCTTCGTGGTCTGGGTGATGCGCGTCTTCATCCAGGACATCCCGCAATCCATCGAGGAGGCCGCGATGATCGACGGCTGCTCGCGGTTCCAGACCTTCTGGCGGGTCACCCTGCCGTTGCTGCTGCCGGGGCTCGCCGCCACGATGGTCATCGTCTTCATGTTCGCCTGGAACGAGTTCCTGCTGGCCTCGATGCTGACCTCGCAGAACGCCAAGACCCTGCCGGTGATCGCCGCCAATGCGATCAAGCCCAAGGCCATCGCCTGGGGCCTGGCCTCGGCGGCGGGGGTGGTGATGTCGCTGCCGGTCGTCGTGCTGGTCCTGATGATGCAACGCTATCTTGTCCGCGGCCTGACGCTTGGCGCGGTGAAAGGCTGATCCCATGGGTATCGAGATCAAGAACATCTACAAGCGCTTCGGCAGCCTGACCGTCGTCAACGGCGTGTCGGTGGATATCGCGGACGGCGAGTTCTTCGTCATGCTCGGCCCCTCGGGCTGCGGCAAGACCACCACCCTGCGCATGGTCGCGGGGCTTGAGACCGCCAGCGAGGGCCGGATCTTCATCAACGGCCGCGACATGACCCATGCCGAGCCGCGCCACCGCGACATCGCCATGGCCTTTCAGGATTATGGCCTCTATCCCAACATGACGGTGTTCCAGAACATCGAGTTTCCCTTGAAGATCCGCAAGCTTGCCCCCGCCGAGCGGCGCAGGAAGGTCGAGGAGACGGCGGGCCGCCTGGGCATTTCCGACTATCTTGGCCGCAAGCCGGCGCAGATGTCGGGTGGCCAGCGCCAGCGGGTGTCGCTGGCCCGCGCGCTGGTGCGCAATCCCAAGGTGTTCCTGATGGACGAGCCGCTGTCGAACCTCGACGCCAAGCTGCGCGCCGTGATGCGAACCGAGATCAAGAAGCTGGTCACCGACCTGGGCATTACCACCATCTATGTCACCCATGACCAGATCGAGGCCATGTCGATGGCCGACCGCATCGCCGTCATGCGCAAGGGCGACATGGTACAGGTGGCGCCGCCGCTTCAGGTCTATGACCGCCCGGCGACCTGTTTCGTCGCGGATTTCATCGGCTCGCCGCCGATGAACCTGTTCAAGGCCGAGCTGGCCAACAACGGCCGCGTCGTCTGCCAGGTCCAGGGCTTCGGCGACGCGCTGGACGATGCCGAGCGTGAACGCGCCCGCGCCATGGCCGACCGTCACGGCCATTTCGCCGTCGGCATCCGCCCCGAACATCTGCAATGCGTCGCCGCTGGCACGCCCGGCTCGGTCGAGGGCATCGTCGAGCTGGTCGAGCCGCTGGGCCAGACCACCAACATCTACCTGCTGTCGGGCGATACGAAATATGTCGTGGTGACCGACCGCACCACCCTCCGCGCCGGAGACACGATCGGGGTCATCGCCCCGGGCGACAAGGTCCGCGCGGTGGGTCTTGATCGCTGAACGCATAAGGAAGGATTCACGATGACCGTTCGCAGCTATGTCCATTTCATCGACGGGGCCGAGCGTCCCGGCGCCTCTGGCGAGACGATCCGCCGCCATTCGCCCGCCCATGGCGCGGCGCTGGCCGATTTCGCCGCCGGCACTGCCGAGGATCTGGACGCCGCCGTCCGCGCTGCGCGCGAGGCTTTCGAGCATGGTCCCTGGCGACAGATGGCCGCCACGCAGAAATCGGCCATCCTGAACGCCTGGGGCGACCTGATCGCCGCCGACCTGGAGCGGCTGGCGGTCATCGAGGCCGAGGAATCCGGCAAGCCGATCCGTTTCGCCCGCGGTGAGATCGAGCACTCCGTATCCATGCTGCGCTATGCCGCCGCGCTGGGTCTGCAGCTGCATGGCGAGGCGTTCGAGAATGTCGGCCCGCAGGCGCTGGGCCTGGTCAGCCGCGAGCCGCGCGGTGTGGTTGGCATGATCGTGCCCTGGAACTTCCCCATGGTCACGCTGTTCCAGAAGCTGCCCTATGCGCTGGCGGCAGGCTGCTCGGTGGTAGTCAAGCCCTCGGAACTGACCTCGGGCACCGCGCTCGAAGTGGCGAAACTGGCCATCCGCGCCGGGTTGCCGAAGGGTGTCTACAACGTCGTGACGGGAACGGGCGGCGTGGTGGGCGAGGCGATGACCCGCCACCCCGAGGTGGACATGATCTCCTTCACCGGTTCGACGAAGGTGGGCAAGGCCATTGCCCGCACCTGTGCCGACAGCGTCAAGCGCGTCGCGCTGGAACTGGGCGGCAAGGCTGCGAACGTCGTCTTTGCCGATGCCGATCTGGATGCGGCTGTCGATGGCGTGCTGTTCGGCTATGTCCTGAACCAGGGCGAGGAATGCGTCTGCGGTGCCCGCCTGCTGATCGAGGAATCCGTGGCCGATGCGTTCGTCTCGCGCCTTGTCGAGCGCACCCGCAAGATCCGCACCGGCCTGCCGCTGGACGAGGATGCCGACCAGGCCGCGATGATCCATCAGGCGCAGTTCGACCAGGTGATGAACTACCTGGAAATTGGCAAGGCCGAGGGGGCGACCGTTGCCGTCGGCGGCAGCCGTGCAGATCAGGGCGCGCTCGCTAAGGGCTATTTCGTCATGCCGACGATCTTCACCAATGTGACCCCGGACATGCGTATCTTCCGCGAGGAAATCTTTGGACCCGTGTTGACCGTGACCACTTTCAGGACGGTGGACGAGGCGGTGGCGCTGGCCAACGACACGGTCTATGGTCTCGGCAACGGGCTTTGGACCAAGGATCTGGACAAGGCGATCCTGGTCTCGCGCCGGCTGCGCTCGGGCACGGTCTTCGTGAATACCTTCCTGGAAACCTCGGTGCAGATGCCCTTCGGCGGCTTCAAGCAATCGGGCATCGGTCGCGAGAATGGCATCGACGGCCTTCTGGAATATACCGAGGTCAAGTCGACCTTCATCAAGCTGGGCGAGCGCAATGCGGTCTTGCCCCATACGGTATGACCGGGTGAGGGGATGCATCTGGGCCGATTGGCCAAGCGTCCTCGCAGCACCGTTGCGGGGGCACCTTCTACAACATGAGAGGCGGCATAGCCATCGCCATTCCTGATTCCACTTCCATACGTGTCAAGCACGATTCGATCGGGAGCGGGGAAGTTCCCGCACCCGCATACTCGGGTGTCCATACCCTGCGCGCGGTCGAGAACTTGCCGATTGCCGGTAAGACGCCCTCGATCACGTCCGACCTGATCGTCGCGATGGCCGCGATCAAGGAGGCAGCGGCCCATGCGAACTGCGACTTCGGCTTGCCGGACTCGATTTGGCCGATACAATTCTTGCTGCCTGCCGAGCGGCCCCATCTCGGCTACCGCAACATGGGCCGCGGACCCGTCGAAACCGTCATGTCGTTCGGTAGCCAAGAAGGTCAAGAGGACAGCTGAAGAAATGGCCCTGCAAGCCCGCGGCCTTGCGCAATGGCGCGCCACACTATTCATCCGCACAGGCGGAGCGCGTTCGCCAATGCTTATGCTTCCTGTCGGCGGCGCAACGCAGACAGCACTTGATCGGCCCCATCGTCGATCGCCCGCATGATGGCAGCGCTGGCCGCGAGGGAATCGCGTGCGCGAAGGGCCTGGACAAGATGGGTGTAATTCTGGTGATCCTCGCCGGCGGCGCCGATACTGCGGGGCAGATAGGCAAAGCCAGGCCCGGCTCGTAGCCAGAGTGTCTCGATGAGTTGAAGCAGCACTGGCATCCCGGCAGCCGCGTAAAGGGTGAAGCGCAACTCCTTGTTGGCTTTCAGGGCCAGATGCAGATCCGGTGCGTGACGCAAGTCGGTATAGGCGGCGATCTGTGCTTCGAGCCGGGCGATGCCCTCATCGGCGATTCGCTGCGTTGCCATTTCGGCTGCCAGCCCCTCGACACGCTTGCGGATCAGCCTGATTTCCTCGTGCCGCTCCTCGGTCAGTTCTGGAACCCGGAAGGAGGACGCCGGCTCGGCCGCAAGAATGCCCGAAGCCGCGAAACGCACAAGCGCTTCGCGCGCCGGGGTGATCGACGTTCCCAGCCTGTCGGCCAGTTCCTTCGTCACAAGCCGCGTGCCGGGTGCGAGCCTGCCTTCGACCAATGCGTCGCGGATCTGCGCCTCGACATGCGAAACCAGGCTGCGGCGGGGCACCTGTTCAAATGCTTCAAAATCCAATGCCATTCCTCGCGTGACACAATGCACATCCTATCAGCACAAGCGCAGAAGTCGCATGCCGAATGACAATATATGATATATTTTCACTTGCGCAAAGGCGATTCCGCCGGAATGATGGTCAGGCAAGGGGTGGCCCACCAACAGGAGAAAACTGATGCGTCTTCTTTCCGCTCTGACACTCGGGGTCGCGCTCGCGATCCCTGCGATCCCCGCTCTTGCACAGGACACGGAACTGGTCATCGGCCGCGCCGTCTCGACCAATGCGATGGACCCGGGCTTCATGCGCGAGGCCGCGACCATCGTGGACAACATCTTCGACACGCTGGTCATGCGCGACAAGCAGATGAACCTTGTCCCCGGCCTGGCCACCGAATGGCGCGCTGTCGATGATCTGACCTGGGAATTCAAGCTGCGGGAAGGCGTCACCTTCCACAATGGCGAGCCCTTCGATGCCGAGGCGGTCAAGTTCACCCTCGACCGCGTGCTGGACCCTGCGGCGAACTCGCCGGCGATATCCTATATCCGCACCGTCGCGTCGGTCGAGGTGGTGGACCCGCTGACCGTGCGCATCACGACGTCGGCGCCCGATCCCCTGCTGCCGACCCGGATGAGCCGCTATCCCGCCTACATCGTGCCGCCGAAATACGTAGCGGAGATGGGCGATGCCAAGTTCGCCTCGCAGCCGGTGGGAACCGGCGCCTACCGGTTCGTGGAATTCGTGCCCGATGAGCGGGTGGTGCTGGCGGCCAACGAGAACTACTGGCGCGGCAAGCCGGCGCTGGACGAAGTGACCTGGCGCCCGATTCCCGATAGCACCGCCCGCATCACCGCGCTCGTCACCGGCGAGGTGGACCTGATCGAGGACGTGCCGGTGGATCTGGCGCCGATGCTGACCGCTTCTCCCGATGTGGAGCTTGTCCAGGTCAAGGATGGCGGCCTGACGATCTATCTTGGCTTGCGCATGGACAAGGAGCCACTGGATGACGTGAAGGTGCGTCAGGCGCTGAATCACGCGATCGACCGCCAGGGGATCACCGACAACCTGCTGCAAGGCATGGCAACTCCGGTCGGAGGTCAGGTCGGCAAGAGCGATTTCGGCTATCTTGACCTGCCGGTCCCCGCCTACGACCCCGAGCTTTCGCGCAAGCTGCTGGCCGAAGCGGGCCTTCCCGACGGTTTCGAGATCACCATGCAATCCTCAACCCGTTATATGAAGAACAACGAGGTGGCGCAGGCCATTGCCCAGCAGCTTGGCGATGTCGGCGTCAAGGTGAACCAGCAGGTGCTGGAATGGTCGGTCTATACGCAGAAGCAGCCCTTCGACGGCCCGATCTACATGCTGGGCTGGGGCTCGACGCAGACGCTGGATGCCGATGCAGCGATCTATGCCATCATGCGCTCGGGCGAGCCTTATTCCGGCGCGACCTTGCCTGAGCTGGACCGGCTCTTGGACGAAAGCCGGCAGGTCGTCGATCCTGCCGCGCGCGAAAAAGTGCTGCATGAGGTGCAGGAACTTGCCGCGAGGGAAGTGCCGCTGATCTCGCTTTACCGCGAGGACGCACTGCTGGGCCGTGCGTCGGACGTGCATTTCGAGGGCCGCCCGGATGCCCGCATCGTCCTGTTCGACATCACGAAGGACTGACGGGATGTGGACCGGGGCAAGGCTGCGGGGAAACGAGGATGCCGTGTTTGCGGTGCTTTTGATCGTCGCGGTCGTGACGGTCAGCATCCTTGTGCCGCTGTTCTGGCCCCTGGACCCGCTGCGCGGCACCCTGACCGCCACGTTCAAGCCTCCGATGACGATGACCGAGGCGGGGCTGCATCCGCTTGGCTCCGACCAGCTTGGCCGGGATCTGTTGGCCCGGCTGGGCTTGGGCACGCTGATCTCGCTGGGGATCGTGCTGGCCTCGGCCGCGATCTCGGTCGTTCTGGGCACGATCCTGGGCATGGTTGCGGGTTATTTCGGCGGCTGGGTGGACGTGCTGATCATGCGGCTGGTGGACATCCAGCTGGCGATTCCCTTCATCCTTCTGATCCTGCTGTTCGTGGCGATCCTTGGGCCAAGCATCGCCAACCTGGTGGCGATCCTGGGGCTGACGGGTTGGGCGGTGTTCGCGCGCGTCGCGCGGGGGCAGACCCTGGCGGTGCGCGAACTGGAATATGTCGAGGCCGCCCGTGCCATCGGCCAGAGCGACGGCACGATCATCCTCCGCCATGTCCTGCCCAATATCGTTGCCCCGCTGACCGTGCTGCTGACGCTGGACCTGCCACGCCTCATCATCCTTGAGGCCTCGGTCGGCTTTCTGGGCCTCGGCGTGCAGCCGCCCTGGCCGACGCTTGGCAACCTGATCGGCGAGGGGCGATCCTTCATCCTGATTGCCGACTGGCTGGTGCTGTATCCTGGCCTGATGATCGGGGCGGTAGTGGTCGGCTGCAACCTGCTTGGCGACTGGCTGGTCCGCCGGGCCGATATGAAGATGTCGTAACTGCCATGAAGGGTCTGCGCTTTCTGCTTTCGCGTGCGCTTCAGGGGTTGGTGGTGATGCTGGGCGTGTCGGCGCTGGTCTTTTTCGCGCTGTTCCTGACCGGCGATCCCGCCGCGCTGATGATGTCGCCCGACGCCAGCCAAGCCGAGATCGAAGCGTTTCGCCGGGCCATGGGCTTCGACGATCCGATCTGGCTGCAGTATCTGCGTTTTCTCGGCAACCTGCTTCAAGGCGAACTGGGCCTGTCGCTGCGCTATCAGCGGCCGGCGACCGATCTCTTGTGGGAGCGCCTGCCGGCGACCGCGCTTTTGGCCCTTTCGGCGCTCATCTGGTCCTCGGCCATCGGCATGGTGCTGGGGGTCGTCTCGGCCGTGCGCAAGAATTCGGGGCTGGATTTCGTCATTCGCGTCATCGCCCTGCTGGGGCAGGCGGTGCCGGTCTTCTGGCTTGCGCTGCTGATGATCCTGCTCTTCTCGCTGCGCCTGCGGTGGCTGCCCTCGTCGGGGATGGGGGGCTGGCAGCATCTGGTCATGCCGTCCATCGCGCTGGGAGCCTATTATGTGTCGGCCATGACCCGGCTGGTCCGCGCCTCGCTGATCGAGGTGCTGGGCCAGAACTATATCCGAACCGCCCGCGCCAAGGGGCTTGGCCAGTGGCGGATCGTCGTGCGGCACGGGTTGCGCAATGCCATGATCCCGGTGATCACCGTGCAGGGCATGTATTTCGCGGCGCTTCTGGGCGGGGCGCTGGTGACCGAGATCGTCTTTGCCTGGCCGGGCATCGGAAGGCTGGCGGTCGAGGCGATCCAGAACCGCGATTTCCCCGTCGTGCAGGCGGTGGTGCTGTTCACCGCCGCCGTTTTCGTCATAGCCAATTTCCTGGTCGATATTGCCTATACCTGGCTCAACCCCCGGATCCGGCTGTGAGCGCGCTGGATGATGCCCTTGCCCTGACGGCGCGCTGGTGCGCGATCCCATCGCACGCCGGCGATCCCGCCAGCCAGATGCGGCAGGCCCGCGAGTTGCGATCCTGGCTGTCCGGCGAACTGGGCGCGGCGCTGCTGTCCTCTTCTCCGTCCGAAACCGAGCCGGCACCGGTGATCCATGCGCGGATCGACAGCGGCTCGGCCCGCACGGTGCTGCTTTACAACATGTACGACGTCATGCCCGCCACGCCCGAGGGCTGGCTGCACGACCCCTGGGCGGGCGGCATCGCGGATATGCCCGGTATCGGCCGTGCCTTCGTCGCGCGTGGGGCCGAGAACAACAAGGGGCCGCTGGCCGGCATGCTGATCGCGCTGCGCGACCTGAAGCGCTCCGGCCGGCTGCGCGTCAATGTCGAAATCCTGCTGGACGGGCAGGAAGAGCGCGCCTCGCCCGCGTTGCGCCGCTGGCTGGCGGCGCCGGACTGCCCGCTGCGACCTTCGGCAGGGGCGTTGTTCCCGTCCTTCTGCGAATATGGCGGCGGGCCGCCCCGGCTGTACCTGGGGTTTTCCGGCATGGCCAAGGGCAGGCTGGAGGTGGCTGCGGGGGGCTGGGGCGGCCCTGCGCGGGCCATCCATTCCTCGAATGCGCCATGGATCGCCAATCCCGCACGGGTTCTGGTCGATGTGCTGGCAAGGATCGGCGGACCCGAGACCGGAGAGCTTGCGCAGATAGATCTGGATGCCGATGCGGCGCGCGTGGTCGCGGCGCTGGCGCGGGATTTCGATCCTGCGGCCGAACTGCGCTTCCGGCATGCAGCCTGTTTCGCCCGGCCCCGATACGGCTGCCTCGATCCCGAGGCTTTGTTGCGCCATGTCCTGACCACGGCTTCCTTCAACATCGCCACCTTGGCGACCGATCCCGTAGCCGGCGACGCGGTCATCCCCGCGGCGGCCACGGCCGCGTTCGATCTGCGCGCCCCGCCCAGCCTTGCACCGGATGCACTTGTCGCCGGCATCCGCGACCTGCTGGCCGCCGAGCCTGCCTTTGCCGGGGCTGCGCTGTGCGTCGATGACAGCTATCCGGGCGCGCGGGTTCTCGAGTCCGCTGCCGGCGTCCGCGCCCTGCACGATGCCTATGCCGGTGGTCCGGCGCCGCAGGTCTGGCCCTGGGCGATCGGCGCCGCGCCGGCCTATGCCTTCGGCCGCCATACCGAAAGCTTCCTGATCGGTGGCTCGGGGCGGGGCGGCAATGCGCATGGCGTCAACGAGTTCCTGCATATCGAGGGGTTTGGCCGTTTCATCGCCTCGGTCTCGGCATGGATCCAAGGGATGGCGGCATGATCTGGCTGGGACGCAAGGATCTGCTTCGCGTCGGCGCGCTGGACTGGCAGGCCGCGCTGGACGATGTGGCCGAGGCCGTGCGGCTGTTGCGTCGGGGCGATGCGGAGATGGTTGCCGAATCCGTGCTGCCGCTTGGCGATGATCCGCGCGCCAAGGCATACGGGCTTCCGGCCCGGCTTGGGGGCCGCTTTGCCGCCGCCGGGATCAAATGGACCGTGCATCGGCCCGCGGCACCCGAGGACGGCGAGGCCATCACGTCGACCACGCTGATCGAGGATCTGGCCACCGCCCGGCCCTTGGGCATGGTGGAAGCGGCGCTGCTGACGCGGGTGCGGACGGCCGCCGTTTCGGCCCATGTGCTGCGCGCATTGCGGCCCGGTCTGCGGCGGATCGCCTTGCTGGGCGCGGGTGCGCAGGCGCGGGCGCATCTCGCCATGCTGCGCGCCCTGTTCCCGGACCTTGAGCGGATCGCTGTCTGGAGCCGCTCGGGTCGCGAGGTCGAGCGGCTGGGGCCGGGGATCACCGTCCATCCAGATCCCGAGCAGGCCATCGCGAATGCCGAGGCGGTGCTGATGTGCAGTTCCGCGCCTCAGCCCTTCCTTGGTCCCGAAGCGGCGACCGGCGGCCGGCTGGTCCTTCAGATAGGCTTTCACGAGATGAGCTTCGCGGGCATCGCCGCCTTTGACCGGGTGACTTGCGACCTGTGGGGCGAGTTCGCCCGGACCAGTGCCAAGAGCCTGTTCCAGATGTATCGGGCGGGGCTTTTCGATCCCGCACAGGTCGCGGCCGACCTGCCGGCCATCCTTTGCGACGGCTGGCGGCCCGCGCCGGGCGAGTCGGTCTATTTTTCGAGCTTCGGGCTGAACATCTTCGACATCGCGCTGGCGGCGCGGCTGCTGCGCGCCGCGTCGGGGCAGGGGATCGGCACGCGCCTGCCCGGCTGATCCCGCTCAGGCGGCCTGCCATTCCGGGCCGGCAACCTGCACCTGATGGCCGGGCGAGACCTCGCGCCATTCGCGGGCCGGGGGCTGATAACCCACCGGATGCAAGGGGCTTTTCAACTCGCGCAACTCACCGGCGGGTCGGTTGCCGCGAAGGGCGGGGTCGGGTACCGGGATCGCCTGGAGCAGTCGCTGGGTATAGGGATGCGCGGGGGCCCCAAAGATCGCCTCGCGAGGGCCGATCTCGACGATCTCGCCCAGATACATCACGCCGACGCGGTGGCTGATCCGTTCGACCACCGCCATGTCATGGCTGATGAACAGATAGGACAGGCCAAGCTCGGCCTGAAGATCCAGCATCAGGTTCACCACCTGCGCCTTGACGGTCACGTCCAGCGCGGACACCGCCTCGTCCGCGACGATCAGCTTCGGCGCGATGCCAAGGGCGCGGGCGATGCAGATGCGCTGTCGTTGCCCGCCCGAGAACTCGTTCGGGAAACGCCGCGCCATGTCGGGGGAAAGCCCGACCTGCGCCAGCAGGTCCGCGACCCTGTCCTTCAGTTCCGATCCCCGCGCCAGGCCATGCGTCACCATCGGCTCGGCAATGGCATCGCCGACCCGGCGACGGGGATCGAGGCTGGCGAAGGGATCCTGGAAGATCATCTGCATCTGCCGCCGCATTCGGCGCAGGGCCGGGCGGCCAAGCTCCAGCAGCTCGGTCCCGTCCAGTCTTACCGAGCCCGAGAAGGGCTGCGTCAGCCGCAGGATCGAGCGCCCGGTCGAGGATTTGCCGCAACCGGATTCGCCCACCAGGGCCAGCGTCTCTCCCTGTCGGATGTCGAAAGAGACGTTCTCGACCGCATGAACGCGCGCCTGCGTCCGGCCCAGGAGGTCCGTGCCGGCATCATAGCGGGTGGTCAGCCCGCGCACCTCGAGCAGCGGCGCCGTGCCGCGCAGGGTGTCGGGCAGTTCGGTTCCGGGACTGGCCGCGCCGGTTGCAGCATCGACCAGCGGGAATCGCGCGGGCCGGCCGGTTCCGGCCATCGAGCCGAGCCGGGGCACGGCCGCCAGGAGCGCGCGGGTATAAGGCTGCTGCGGATGGGCAAAGATTGCGGCGGTCAGCCCCTGTTCGACCGCATCGCCGCGCAGCATGACCAGCGTGCGATCCGCCACCTCGGCCACGACGCCCATGTCATGGGTGATGAACAGCACCGCCATCTGCTCCTCGGCCTGCAATTCGCGGATCAGCTCCAGGATCTGCGCCTGCACCGTCACGTCCAGCGCGGTGGTCGGCTCGTCCGCGATCAGCAGGCGCGGCCGGCAGGCCAGGGCCATGGCGATCATGAAGCGCTGCCGCATCCCGCCCGAGGACTGGTGCGGATATTCCAGCATTCGCCGCTTGGCCGCCGGGATGCGCACCCGCTCCAGCAGTCGAACGGTTTCCGCCATGGCCTTCTGCCGGTCCATGCTGCGATGGGTCGTCAGAACCTCGGCGATCTGCTCGCCGATCTTCATCGACGGATTCAGCGAGGTCATCGGTTCCTGGAAGATCATCGCGACCCGGTCGCCCCGGATGCGGCGCATCGCGCCTTCGGAAAGGGACAGCAGGTCGCGCCCCTCCAGCCGGACCGAGCCGGTGATCCTGCTGGCGGCCGGGTCCAGCAACCGCATCACCGCCAGCGAGGTCACGCTTTTGCCCGAGCCGCTTTCGCCGACCAGCGCCACCGTTTCGCCGGGGGCGATGTCGAAATCCAGGCCATGCACGACCTCTGTCCAGCCGCGACGGCCGCGAAACGCCACACGCAGGTCGGCGACGGAAAGCACGGGGTCTGTCATCGGCACTCCTCGCGTCTTCTGGCTGTGCTCCGCGGCGATGCGCGCCGAGATGCACGCGATGGCCGGAGCGGCTTGCCAATATCAATATATGATATATCTTCATTCATAACCGAGGCAATGCAAGGTTTTTCCCATCCAGGGCGCATTGCCTTGCCCATGTCCCCGCAAGAGGACGCAATCTGCACAGGAAGATGGCACGATGAAACTTGGAGATGTCCCGAAGATCCCGCTTGCATTCGCACCGACGCCTGTGGAGCGGCTGATGCGGCTGGGCGCGGATCTGGGGATCGAGCTGTTCGTCAAGCGCGACGATTACACCGGCTTCGGCGGCGGCGGGAACAAGGTGCGCAAGCTGGAATACCTGATGGCCGATGCCGTGGCGCGGGGGGTGAAGGTGCTGATCACCACGGGCGGGCACCAGTCGAACCACGCCCGCATGACGGCGGCGGCGGCGCGGCATTTCGGCATGCACCCGGTCCTGGTGCTGCGCGGCAATGAACCGTCCGGCTTTCAGGGGAACCTGTTGCTCGACCGGCTGTTCGGGGCCGAGATCGAGTTTCTGGACCCCGACGCCTATTTCGACCTGATCGGGCCGCGGATGCAGGCCCATGCCGACCGTGCGCGCGAACGGGGGCAGGAACCCTATATCATGCCGGTCGGCGGGGCGACGCCGCTTGGCGCGCTGGGTTATGCCAGCGCGGTGCGCGAGTTGGCCGAGCAATTCGCCGCCCTTGCCCTGCCTGCGCCGGATGTCATCGTCACTGCCGTCGGGTCCGGCGGCACGCTGGCCGGGATCGAGATCGGCCTGACGCAATACTGGCCCGGCACCAAGGCAATCGGCATCGCTGTTTCGGGCTCGGCCGTCCCCTTTCCCGACCGCATCGCGCCGATGGCGACCGAGGGGGCCAGGCTGGTTGGGCTGGACCGGGTGTGGCGGCCCGAGGAGATCCATGTCGAGACCGGCTATTTCGGCGAAGCCTATGCCGTGCCCTCCGAGGCGGGCAATGCCGCGATCAAGCGGCTGGCTATGCAAGAAGGGCTGCTGCTGGACCCGGTCTATACCGGCAAGGGCATGGCGGGCCTTCTGGGGCTGGTCGAGGACGGCACGATTCCGAAGGGGGCGCGGGTGCTGTTCCTGCACACGGGCGGCTCGCCGGCGCTTTATCCCCATGCCGAGCAGCTTGCGAAGCTGTGACCCGGTCATCGTGACCGGGAGGGGGCGCCGCATTTCCGGCGCCCCTCGTGTTTCCACGCCTCAGCGGTGGACGAAGGCGCCGGTTCCTTCGACGGCGGGCAGGTCGGGCTCGCCCGCCCATTCGTGCCAACTGCCGGGATGGATGGCGACATTGTCGAAGCCGGCCGAGCGCAGCCCGTAAAGCGTGGTCGCCGCCCGTGCGCCCCGGTGGCAATAGGTGACGATGCGCTGGCCCGGCCCAAAGCCCGCCGCCGCGGCGATGCGGCGGATCTCGTCGGGGCTGCGATAGCGGCCGTCCTGCAACAGGTCTTCATAGAACAGCAGGTCCGCGCCGGGGATGCGGCCCGCGCGGGCGCAGCAGGCGTGGACATAGCTTCCGTCCCATTCGGCTGGGCGGCGTGCGTCCAGGACATGCAACTCCGGCGCTCCCGGCTCCAGCAATTCCGCGGTGGCTGCGACCAGTTCGCTGCGAAAGGCGCCTGCCTGAGCTGGATCGCCGTCGCCGATCCTGCCGGTCGCACCGGCTCCGGCGGCGGTCCCACCGCCCGCCGCGCGCCAGGCAGCCAGCCCGCCGTCGAGAATGCGGCCGCCGTCGAAGCCGCAAAGCTCATGGAACCATAGCCCGCGCGGCGACCGCATCCCCGTCTGCTCTTCGAAGAAAACGACCAGCGGCGCCCGGTCGAGGCCAAGCTGCCGGAACGCCGCGCGGGCGCCGGCCACCATCGCGGCAATGCCCCTCTCGTCGCTGTGGGCGATGAAATAGTCGTAGACGTTCAGGCAGGTGGCGCCGGGAATCGTCGCCTTTGCCCAATCCTCCCTGGGGCGGGTGTCGACGAAGACGGTTCCTTCCGGCGCCGCCAGCGCCTCGGCGGCAAAGATCAGCGGTGATGATCGCATGGCCATGTTCCTCAATAGCAATCCTCGACCGACCAGTGGACGGGAATGTCGGCGACCGAGGCGGTGGGAGGCAGGCCCAGGACGGTTTCCACGATGGCGGCTATGTCTTCGGGCCGGGTCAGTTCGGACATGTCCTGGACGACGCCTGCCGCCATGTCCGTCGCGACAAAGCTGGGACAGATCGCGGTGGTGCGCACGCGATTGTCGCGCCCGCATTGTCGCAGGCCCTGCGCCAGCCCCATCAGCGCGAATTTGGAAATGCCGTAAAGGCCCGAACCTGCCGATTTCACCCGCTTGCCCGACAGCGAGGACATCAGCACGATCCGGCCAGGATGCGGCTTGCCGTCCGGCAGGGCTTCAAGATGCGGCCATGCAAGCCGGGCCAGCCGCATCGGCGATTTCACGTTCACTGCGATCAACTGATCGAATTCCTCGTCGGCGGCCTCCAGCACGGTGGCGCGGCTGTGGATGCCTGCGCTCAGCACCAGCCCATCCAGCCGGCCGAACCGGGCGATGGTTGCGCGGATCCAGGCGCGCTCCGAATCCGGCTCCAGCGCGTCATAGCGGCAGGTAAGGCGCTGCGGCGTGTCAGGGTCTGCCGTCTCGGGACGGCGCAGGCCGAGGCTGACATTCCAGCCCGCCGCCTGCATCCGTTGCGCAATCGCTGCGCCAATCCCGCGCGAGGCGCCGGAAATCATCACGGTTCGCGTCATGCTTTCTTCCATTCGGGTCATCTGCCAGACATATCGTCGCTGCGGGTCGGGGAACTGGCGTGCCGCTCGGCCGTCGAGATGGCGTCGCGCATGACGGCGATCGCCGCCCGCTCGCCACCGGCGTCAAGGACGTTCAGCGGTGCCAGAAGCGAAATCGCGGTCTCCATCCCGCGCAGGTGGTCATTGTTGATCGGCACGGTCAGCGTCAGGCTTTCGATGCCCGCGCTGCGGCGGATGCCCCGCATGAAGCCCAGGCGCTGAAACTCGGCTATTTCCGCTTCGATTTGCGGCCGGGTCAGATCCCATTGGGCCAGGCGATCCTCCAGCAGGTCCAGGCAGCGGTCGCGGCTGCGTGCGTCCATCATGCCGAGAATGCAGACACCCGAGATGCCGACCCCCATCGGGATCCGCCCGCCGATGCCCGAGACATAGGGTTGCGCGACGATCTGACCCATCTGGTAATCCAGGCAGATCGTATCCAGCCCTGAACGCACCATGAGATAGGTCGAGAATTGGGTGCGCCCGGTGATGTCGATGAGGGCCGGGCGATATGTGGCGACGATCTCGTTCACGCCAAGGCTGCGATGAGCCAGCGCATAGGTGGCCGGACCCAGCATGTAATTGCCGCGATTGCCGTTTTGCACGACCAGCCCGTATTCGGCCAATGCCACCAGTGTCCGGTGGACCGAGGATTTCGCCTCGCCCGTGGCGGCTGCCAGGGCCGCCAGCGCCATGCCCTTGCGGTCGGCCTGTCCCAGCAGGATCAGGATTTCCGCCGCCCGCCCGGCATTCGAAGAGGATTGTCTGGCCAAATGTCGCTCCAGCTGAGGTCTGCCCGCCATCCGGGTTTGGCCGGAACGGCGGGCAAGTCAAGCATTGCGCCTCTATGCAAAGCGTTTTTCCCGCAAGTCCCGCACGCGGGATGTCGCATCACGCAGGGCCGGGTCGCCATAGCCGCCCGCGCCGGGGGTCACGATCTCGAGGATGTCGCCCGGCGCCAGGTCCACGGACGCGCGCTCGAACCCGCTGCGCGCGCCGTTCAGGGTGAAATAGCCGCTGGCGCCTGGCTTGCCCCCGTCCAGCCCCCAGGGCTGCGAGGTCAGGCGTGCGCCCATCACCTGCACGCGGCAGGGCTTTTCGGCGCGATAGACGCGGCGCAGGCCCATGCCGCCGACGAATCGCCCGTTCCCGCCCGAGCCGTCCACCAGTTCATAGCGCCGGAGCGTGATGGGATATTCGTTCTCGAGCGCCTCGACCGGCAGGTTCGAGGTGTTGGTCATGTGCACATGCACGCCGTCCAGTCCGTCCTTGTTGTGGCGCGCGCCGAACCCGCCGCCGATCGTTTCCAGATAGACCCACAGCGAGCCATCCTCGCGCCGCCCGTCGAAGCTGGCGACCGCGACCGAGCCGTTCGAGGCCGCGGTGACACGGTGGGGCACGACCGGGGCCAGTGCGCCGTGGATCAGGTCCACGACCCGCTGGCAGGCGGTGATGCGGCCATCGACAGCCGCCGGATGGGCGCAGCGCAGCAGCGTGCCTTCGCCGGCCGTGACGGTGATCGGCCGGGCCAGGCCCGCATTCGGCAGGACCGTCGGGTCCACGACGGTCTTGACCGCGTAATAGACCGTCGCCAGCAGTGCGGTATAGACGACGTTCAGGCCGGCGCGGACCTGCGGCGGGCTGGTGAAATCCAGTGCGATCTCGTCGCCCCTGACCTCGATGGTCACAGACATTTCCAATGGCGTCTCCAGCGATTCGCTGTCGAAGACGTCCGAGAAGGCATAGCGCCCGTCGGGGATCGCGCTGATGCCGGCGCGCATCTTGCGCTCGGCGTAGTCCATCAATTCGGAACCTGCGGCCAGCACGGTGTCCAGCCCGTATTTGCCGCAAAGCTCGGTCATGCGAATATTGCCCAGCCGGTTTGCGGCCAACTGTGCCCGCAGGTCCGAGATGCGCTCTGCCGGAACCTGGCAGTTCAGCAGGAACAGGCGCTGTATGTCCTCTTGCAGCTCGCCCCGCCGGTACAGTTTCACGGGCGGAATGCGTAGCCCTTCCTGATAGATATGTGCATGGCCGCGATCCGCGAAATCCGAATGATGCGCGGTGTTGATCGCCCAGGCGACCAGCTTGCCCTCGACGAAGACCGGCTCGGCCAGGACGATGTCGGGCAGGTGGGTGCCTCCCCCTTCATAGGCGTCGTTGCCCATGAACACGTCGCCCGGCTGGATCCCGTCTTGCCCGAAATGGCGCAGGACATAGGGGACGAAGCCGATGAAGCTGCCCAGATGCATGGGGATATGCTCGGCCTGGCACAGCATCCGACCCTCGGCGTCGAACAGCGCTGTCGAACAGTCGCGACGCTCCTTGATATTGGTGGAATAAGAGGCGCGCACCAGCGCCTCGCCCATTTCCTCGACCGTCGAGGCGAAGGCCGAACCGATGACCTCGACGGTGATCGGGTTCAGTTTCACTTGGGGGATCATGTTCACTTGGCTGCCTCCAGGATGAGGTTCAGATAGGGATCGACCGTCGCGGCCATGCCGGGGGGAACGACGCTGGTGGAATCCATCTGGTCGATGATCGCCGGGCCGCGGACGACATTGCCCGGCTTCAGCAATGCGCGGTCGTAAAGAGTGGTCTCGACGAAATCGCGCGCCTCGAGCATCCAGACGGGCCGCGAGCCGGTGACGGCCGCGCTGGCATCGTCGCCTTCCAGCGGCTGGGGCACGAAATCGGCCTTTTGCACCAGCCCGCTGGCGGCGGCGCGGAAAGTGACAAGCTGCATCGGCTCGCCCTCGGCCACGAAACCGTAGAGCTGGCGATGCGCGGCCAGGAAACCCTCGCGGATGGTGTCGAAGGTTGCGGCGTCGACGGGGCCGTCGGGAAGAGCCACGGCGATTTCATAGTTCTGTCCGGCATAGCGCACGTCGACGGCAAGATTCAGGACACGGGCGGGATGCGCGATGCCTTCGGCCTCGAACCAGGCGCCGGCGCGGGCGCGCAGGTCGTCGAAGATCGCCTGGACCTGTTCGGGTGTCGCCTGGTCCAGTCGCATCAGGCTGGTTGCCGAGAAGTCGCTGCGCAGGTCGGTCATCAGCAGCCCCAGCGCGCATAGCACGCCCGGCGTGCGCGGGATCAGCACCCGGCTCATGCCCAGTTCGCGCGCCAGGCGCGCGGCCTGGACCGGCCCCGCCCCGCCGAAAGCGACCAGCGTATAGTCGCGCGGATCATGTCCCCGCTGGACCGAGATCACCCGGATCGCCTTGGCCATGTTGGCGACGACGATGTCGAGGATGCCGTTTGCGGTCTCCAGCATCTCCATGCCCAGCCTGTCGGCCAGCTTCTGGATCGCGGCCACGGACAGGGTGCGGTCGATCTTCATCCGCCCGTTCAGCAGATATTCGGGGTTCTGCGTCTGCAAGACCACATTGGCGTCGGTGACGGTGGGTTCGTCATTGCCTAGCCCATAGCAGGCCGGGCCGGGATTGGCGCCCGCGCTTCTCGGCCCGACCTTCAGCAGCCCGCCGTTGTCGACATAGGCGATCGAGCCGCCGCCTGCGCCCACCGTATGGATGTCCAGCATCGGCACCTTCAGGGGATAGCCATGGACCACGGCCTCGTTGACCACGCGGCATTCTCCGCCCGACAGCAGTGCGACGTCGGAACTGGTGCCGCCCATGTCGAAGGTGATCAGGTTGTCGATGCCGGTCATCCGCCCGATGGCCTGCGCGGCGACCACGCCGGTCGAGGGACCGGAAAGCACTGTGCGCACCGGCATTTCCGCCGCCGTGTCGAAGGCGATCACGCCGCCGTTCGACTGCGTCAGTTGCGGCGCGACCTTCAGGCCCAGATCGGTCAGCTTCTTCTTCAGCGCGCGGACATAGCCCTGCATCACCGGGCCCAGATAGGCGTTGACGACCGTGGTGGACAGGCGCTCGTATTCGCGGAACTCGGGCGCGATATCGGAGGAGATCGCGGTGAAGGCGTCAGGGAACTCCTCGGCGATGATCTTGGCCGCACGGCGCTCATGCGCGTCGTTGAGAAAGCTGTAGAGGAAACTGACCGCGACCGATTTGACCCCCTGTGCCTTCAGTTCCCGCACCGCTTCGCGGAAGGCGCCTTCGTCCAGCGCCTCTTCGACCGAGCCGTCGGCGCGCACGCGCTCGGCCACCCCCAGCCTCAGGTCGCGCGTGACCAGGGTTTCGGGCTTGTCGGCTTGCAGGTCATAAAGGTCGGGCCGTTTCTGGCGGCCGATTTCCAGCAAGTCGCGGAAGCCGTCGGTGGTGATGAGGCCGGTCTTGACCCCGCGGCCCTGGATCAGCGCATTGGTGGCAACGGTCGTGCCATGTCCCAGGAAGCTGATGGTCTCGGCGCTGGCAGAAACCTGTTCCAGCCCTTCGGCTACCCCTTGCGTAATGCCGCGCGACGGATCGTCGGGGGTCGATGAGACTTTCCAGATCGTTACCTCGCCGGAGGTGTCATCGAAGAGGCAGACATCCGTGAAGGTGCCGCCCGAATCCACGCCGATACGCCAAGTCATGGGTTTTTTTCCTGCATTCGTTGCTAGGCGTTCAGGCGCGGCAGCCCCTCGGCGCCGGCCCGTCTGCCCTGGTTTGACATGGAGCCATATCAGGACAGAGCGCTCCCATGGTCAATCATATTCTTGAATCAGGTATAAAAACTATAATATATTCTGATTACAAGAATTAAATGGATATGAAGTCCAGGAATCTGCCCAAAAGATGAGCAGTACCATGCATTATATTCTGTTAATAAGAATTTATTACAAATTGTCATCTGATAAATGGAATATACTTGACCGAGGAAAAAATGAATCGCTACCCTTCCATCAGTGAAAGCCCGGCGGCACCTCCCATGCGGACCTGTCGAAGGGGCCTTGGAAAACCGCCCTGGCACAGGGGCGACAGCAGGGAAGCAAGGTCATGCAATTGAACAGACGGAACTTGTTGAAGATCGCCACGATGTCGGGCGCGGTGCTGGCGCTTGGCGGGCGTTTCGCCCAGGCGCAAGGGGGGCAGACCCTGCGGGTCGGGCTTTCGACCTATCCGCCACATCTGCGTCCCTGGGTGAATGTCGGCTATTCGGGGCATCTGCTGTGTTCGCTGATCAATCGCACCCTGATCAACTACGACGAGCAGGGGCAGCTGGTGGGCGAACTGGCCGAAAGCTGGGACAACGAGACGCCCGAGACATGGCGCTTTACCCTGCGCGAATCGCATTTCCACGACGGCAGCCCGGTCACGGCGCAGGATGTGGAATGGACCTTCCAGCAGATCCAGGCAGACGGTTCGGGCGCCTATATGTTCGACGCCCTGCGCCCCGTCACCGGCTTCGAGGTCATAGACGAGCGCAACTTCCGCCTGACCACGGATGAACCGCTGGCCACGCTGCCGGCGCTGATGACGTTTCCGTTCCTCTCGATCCTCAAGGCCGGTTCGACCGATGCCGAGGATCAGGGGATCGGCGCCGGTCCCTATCGCATCGCCTATGCGGAAAAGGGCGTCTCGATCGAGTTGGAGCCGAACGAGCATTACTTCAAGCCCGGCCTGCCCACCCTGGCCGGCATCACCATCACGCCCTATGTCGATGAAAGCGCCCGGGTAGCGGCGCTGAACGCGGGCGATGTGGACATGATCGACTATGTGCCCTGGTCGGCCATGGCCGCGATCGAGGCCGATCCGGCGTTGGCTTTGCACAAGGTCGATGCGGGCGCCTTCATGTATCTTAGCTTCAACGGCGGCGGCGTCTTTGCCGATCCGCGCCTGCGGCAGGCGGTGGCCTTCGGCCTGCGCCGCGACGAGTTCGTCAAGTCGATCTTCTTCGGCTTCGGCGCCGAGATGACGGGCCTGCCGCGCGCCGCCGGCAGCCCCTACCGCCATGACGACCAGGCCGCCTTCTGGGGCTATGACCCCGAACGCGCCAAGGCGTTGCTGAAAGAGGCCGGCCACGAGAACGGCTTGACCGTCTCGCTTCTTTCGACGTCGCAATATTCGATGCATCGCGACACGGCGGTGCTGGTGCAGGCGCAACTGGCCGAGATCGGCATCACCGTCAACCTGACAATGCCCGATTGGGCGACGCGGGTGAACCTTGGCAACCAGGGCGCGGGCGATTTCGCGGTGCAGGGCATCGGGCTGGACAACCTCGACCCCGATGCGGTCACAACGCTGGTCGATCCCTCGCTGTCGCCCACTTACCTGCGCAGCCGCAATTTCGAGGTCGAGGGCCTCGGCGAGGCATTGGCGCAGGGGCGCAGCGAGATGGATGAAGCCAAGCGCGTGGATATCTATCGCCGGGCCGACCAGATGGTGCTGGAGGCGACCACCTTCTGCGGCCTGTGCTATCGCGCGACGGGTTTCGCCGCCAAGGCGAGCGTGCAGGATCTCGCCATGTTGCCCGACCAACTGTCTCCGTTCTCCTCGGTGCTGTTCGACAAGCTGAAGCTGGGCTGAACGGTCCAGCGTCCGATAACCAGACGAAAGGCGACCTGATGGGGTGGTTTGTCCGACGATTGGCCCAAAGCCTCGTCATGCTTTGGGTGGTTGTTTCCTTGGTCTTCCTGTCCATCCATTTCGTGCCGGGCGATCCGGCCGAACTGCTGCTGGCGCAGGACGGCGGTTCGCCCGATCCCCTGATGGTGCAGATGCTGCGCGAGCAACTCGGCCTCGATCGCCCGCTGCCCGAGCAGTATTCCCACAACGTCATGGGGATTCTGAGAGGCGATCTGGGCGCCTCGATGGTCGATGGCAGCTCGGTCGGCCAGGAGGTGATGCGCCGCCTGCCGCGCACGCTGGAACTGATCGCGGCGGCGGGCATCCTCAGCCTCCTGATCGGCATTCCGGCGGGGGTGCTGTCGGCGCTGCGCCCCAGGGGCCGCTTCTCGCGGGGTGCGGCGGTGGTGGCAGGGACGGCGCAGTCGGTGCCGGTCTTCGTGCTGGGCACGCTGCTTGTGGTGCTGTTCGCGCAGGTCCTGGGTTGGCTGCCGGCGGGAGGCTTCGTGCCGTTTTCGCGCGATCCGGGCAAGCATCTGCAATTGCTGGTCCTGCCGGCCGCGACCATCGCCATCGGCCTGTCCGCCATCGTCTTTCGCATCACCAGGGCGTCGATGCTGGACGTGCTGCCGCTGGATTTCATCCGCACGGCGCGGGCCAAGGGGGTTCCCGCCCGCCGGGTGATCATCCGCCATGCCCTGCGCAATGCGCTGATGCCGGTCATCACCGTATTCGCGCTGCAACTGGGCGGCCTCCTGGCCGGCACGGTGCTGGTCGAGACCGTGTTCAACTGGCCCGGCCTGTCGGGAATGCTGGTCGCGGGCGTGAACGCGCGCGACTACCCGGTGGTCACTGGCGTGCTGGTCGTCGTCTCGGCCTTCTATATCGGGCTGAACCTGCTGGTCGACATCATTTACGGCATCACCGACCCGAGGGTGCGCAAATGAAACAGGCTTTCCAAAGTCCATCGGGCATCCTGCTGGCGCTGATCCTGGCCATAGCCTTTATCGGGCCGCTGCTGCCTCTGGCCGATCCTCTGGCCATGGACGTGGCGGCGCGGTTTGGCGGACCCTCGGCAGCGCATCCGCTGGGACAGGACGAGTACGGGCGCGACCTGCTGTCGCGGCTGGTCCACGCGCTGCGCTCGGCCATCCTGATCTCGGGAGGCGCGGCGATGATCTCGGCGGTGATCGGTGTCTCGGTCGGCGTGGTCGCGGGGTATGTCCGCGGCTTTTCCGAGGCGCTGTCGATGCGCGTGATGGATGTGATCCTGTGCTTTCCGCCGCTGCTGCTGGCGATGCTGGCCGCGACGCTTTACGGTGCCGGCCCGTCCACGCTGGTGCCGGTGCTGGCCCTGGTCTTCGTGCCCAGCTTCACCCGCGTGGCCCATGCCAGCGTGATGACCGTGCGCGGGCAGGATTACGTCGACGCCACGCGCCTGATGGGTGCATCGGCGACCCGCATCATCTTTCGCACGATCCTGCCCAATATCGTCGGACCGCTGTTCGTGCAGTTCAGTTTCGTCGTGGTGATGTCGGTGATCCTGGAATCCGGCCTGTCGTTCCTGGGCCTGGGCGTGCTGCCGCCACAGCCGTCCCTGGGCATGATGATCGGCACCGCACGCTCGACCTTCGCGCAGGAACCATGGCTGCTGCTGGCGCCCTGCCTGTCGCTGATCGTGCTGGTGCTGGTCCTGAACGCCTTTTGCGACCACCTGCGGCAGCTCTTCGATCCCAGACGGGAATCGGGCGCATGAGCCGCGATCGGGAGAACATGACGGTGACGCAATCCGCAGAACATCCGCTGCTGCAGGTCCAGGGCCTGACCGTGGGCTTTCGCCGCGGCGGCCAATGGAACGATGTTGTCCGCGATGTCGGCTTCTCGGTCAGCGGGGGCGAGACGCTGGCCATCGTCGGTGAATCCGGCTCGGGCAAAAGCGTGACCTCGATGGCGCTGATGCAGCTGCTGCCGCGCGACAATTCGCGCATCTCGGGGCAGGCGCTGTTCCGGGGCATCGACCTGCTGCAATTGGACGAACGCCAGATGGAGCGCATCCGGGGCGACCGGATCTCGATGATCTTCCAGGAGCCGATGACCTCGTTGAACCCGGTGATGACCATCGGCGCGCAGATCGCGGAATCGATCCTGACGCATCGTCGTATCGGCAAGGCCGAGGCCCGCGCCGAGGCGCTGGCGATGATGGATCGCGTGCGCATTCCCTCGGCCAAAAGCCGCTACGACGATTTCCCGCACCAGTTTTCCGGCGGCATGAGGCAGCGGGTCATGATCGCGGCCGCCCTGGCTTGCCAGCCCGATCTGCTGATCGCCGATGAACCGACGACGGCACTGGACGTGACGATCCAGGCGCAGGTCCTGGACCTGATCAAGGAGTTGCAGGCCGAAAGCGGCATGGGAGTGATCTTCATCACCCATGACATGGGCGTCGTGGCCGAGGTCTCGGACCGCACGTTGGTCATGTATCACGGCGACGTAATCGAATCCGGCACGACCGAGCAGATTTTCCGCCACCCTGCCAAGGCTTATACCAGTGCGCTGCTTTCTGCCGTGCCCCGTCTGGGCTCGATGACCGGCAATGCGGTGCCGACGCCCTATCCGGTCTTCGACATCGCCAGCGGCAAGCTGCGTGAGCCCGAGCGTCGTCCCAACACGCTGCGCGAGGGCCCGCCCTATCTGTTGCAGGTCAGCGACCTTTCCAAGCGCTTTGCCATCCAGAGCAAGCTTCTGAAGCGCACCATCGCCCGCGTTCATGCGGTCGAAGGCGTCAGCTTTACCCTGCGACAGGGAGAGACGCTGTCCATCGTCGGCGAATCCGGTTGCGGGAAATCGACCACCGGCAAGCTGATCACCGGGCTGCACGACCGCGACGAAGGCCGGGTCGTGCTGGCCGGGCGCGAGCTGGGCGCCATCCCGGCGGTCGAACGCGCCCATGACATCCAGATGATCTTCCAGGATCCTTATGCCAGCCTGAACCCCCGCCTGCGCATCGGAGAGGCGATAACCGAGCCGTTGCGCATCCACGGCAAGGCGAGCGCGACCGAGCAACGCGAGATTGCCGCATCGCTGCTGATCCGCGTCGGGTTGCAGCCGGAAATGGCCGGGCGCTATCCGCATGAGTTCTCGGGAGGCCAGCGTCAGCGCATCTGCGTCGCGCGGGCCCTGGTGATGAAGCCCAAGGTCATCGTGGCCGATGAGGCGGTTTCGGCGCTGGATGTGACGATGAAGACGCAGGTCGTCAACCTGATGATGGACCTGCAACAGGAAATGGGCTTGGGCTTCGTGTTCATCAGCCATGACATGGCGGTGGTCGAACGCATCAGCCACCGGATCGCGGTGATGTATCTGGGCGAGATCGTCGAGATCGGCCCGCGCGCGGCCATTTTCGAGAATCCGCGCCATCCCTATACGCGGCGGTTGCTGGGTGCGGTTCCGGTGCCCGATCCGGCCCGGCGTCACCAGCGCGGTGCAGCTGTAGTCACCGAACTGCGCAGCCCCGTCCGCCCGCCGGACTATCGTCGCCCCGTCCGGCGCTATCTTGAAATCTCGGACGATCATTTTGTCCTGGACTCCGGGGAAGACTGGCAATGACGCCAGTCCCCATTCTGACGATGCGAGCCAACATCCATGTCCACGCTTTCCATTCCCGTCGCCCCCTTTCCAGGTGACGATACCCTTCCCGCTGCGGTCGATGTGGTGATCGTCGGCGGGGGCATCATCGGAGTCACCACCGCGTTGGAACTGGCCGAACGCGGGATCTCGGTCGCGCTTTGCGAAAAGGGGGTGATCGCGGGTGAACAGTCCAGCCGCAACTGGGGCTGGACGCGGCAGATGGGCCGGGATGAACGCGAATTGCCCCTGTGTATGCATTCGGTCGAGATGTGGTCGCAGATGAACGAACGCATCGGCCGCGACACCGGCTGGCGCCGCACCGGCATCAGCTACCTGTCCTATAATCGTCGCGACCTGAAAGGCTGGCTGGCCTGGGAAGAGATCGGCCGCCGCCACGGGCTGGACGCGCGGATGCTGTCGCAGGCCGAGATCGCCGAAAAGCTGCCGGGCAACAATGGCGGTATCCTGGGCGTGCTGCACACTGCCTCGGACGGGCGGGCCGAACCGTGGATCGCAGTTCCCGCCATCGCCGAGGCCGCGCGCGAAAAGGGCGCCCATATCCTGACCGGCTGCGCGGTGCGGACGGTCGAGACCTCGGGCGGGCGGGTCAGCGCCGTGGTGACCGAACGCGGCACGATCCGTTGCCAGGCGGCGGTCGTCGCCGGGGGGATCTGGTCGCGGCTGTTCCTTGGCAACATGGGGCTGGATTTTCCGCAACTGAAGGTGATCGGCCCGGTGGCCTGCGTAGACGGGGTCGAAGGGCTGACGGACATGCCGGTCGGGGCAGGGGACTTTGCCTATCGCAAGCGGCTGGATGGCGGGTTCACCGTGGCGGTCAGGAACAAGAACCTTGCCCCCCTGACGCCGGATCATTTCCGGCTGCTGACCGAGTTCTTCCCGACCTTCCTGACCACCTGGCGCGAGTTGAGCCTGCGCCTGAACGGGATCTTCCTGCAGGAAGCGGTGATCCGGCGATCCTGGCGAGCGGATGAGGCTACCCCGTTCGAGGCTTGCCGGGTCATGGATCCGCCTGCCGTGCCCGGCTTTACCCGCAAGGCGCTGAAGAATCTCGGCCGTGCCTTTCCGCGCTTCGCGAGTGCCCGCGTCCGCCGCGAATGGGCGGGCGTCATGGACGCGACGCCGGACGCGATCCCGGTCATCAGCCCCGTCCATACCGTCCCCGGCCTGCACGTCGCCTCGGGCTTTTCGGGACACGGCTTCGGCATCGGCCCCGGTGCGGGCCAGTTGATGGCCGACCTGATCACCGGCGAACCTACCCGCGTCGATGCCAAGGTTTTCGACATCAGCCGTCTGCGCCCGCGCTATGGCGCGACGGCTACCTGACCCGTTTCATGACTTCGGAGGAGGAACCCGATATGACCCGCATTCCCGCCAAGGCTTTCCAGGGTGAGCCGCAGGACTACCGCAACTATATCGACGGCGCGTTCGTGGAGAGCGGCACCGGAGTAATCGAGGTGCTGAACCCCGCCAACGGCAGGCTTCTGGGCCGAATCCCCGACACGGGGCCGGACCAGGTCGATGCTGCCGTGAAGGCCGCCCGCCATGCGCAGGCCGGCTGGGAAAGGCTGCCCGCCATCGAGCGCGCGGGGTATCTGCGCCAGGTCTCGGCCAAGCTGCGCGAGCATCGCCTGGAGTTGGCCGACGTCATCGTCAAGGAGCAGGGCAAAGTGCGCGGCCTGGCCCAGGTCGAGGTCGATTTCACCGCCGATTACATCGACTACATGGCCGAATGGGCCCGCCGGATCGAGGGCGAGGTGCTGACCAGCGATCGCCCGAATGAAACCATGTTGCTGTTGCGCAAGCCCATCGGCGTGGTCGCGGGCATACTGCCGTGGAACTTCCCGTTCTTCCTGATCGCCCGCAAGATGGCGCCGGCACTGGTGACCGGCAATACCATCGTCATCAAACCCAGCGAGGAAACTCCTCTGAACGCTTATCTATTCGCCGAGCTGCTGGCGGAAACGGACTTGCCGAAGGGGGTTTTCAACCTGATCGGCGGCCGTGGCGCGACAACCGGCGAGGCATTGGTGACCCATCCCGGCATCGACCTGATCACCTTTACCGGCAGCGTCGGCACGGGTGCGCATATCATGCAGGCAGCAGGCCGAAACCTGACCAAGGTCAACCTGGAACTGGGCGGCAAGGCTCCGGCCATCGTGCTGAAGGACGCCGATCTCGACCTGGCCGCGCAGGCGATTCATGCCTCGCGCGTGATCAACACCGGGCAAGTCTGCAATTGTGCCGAGCGGGTCTATGTCGAACGGTCCGTCCACGATGCGCTGGTCGAGAAGCTCGCGGCCTTGTTTCAGGAAACGCGCTATGGCGATCCTTCGGTCACGGATGATCTGGACATGGGTCCTCTGATCAATCGGGCCGGTCTGGACAAGGTGGCGGGCGCCGTCGACCGGGCATGCGAGCAGGGGGCGACCGTGGTAACAGGCGGCAAGCTCGCCGACCTGCCCGAGGGGTTCCATTACGAGCCGACGTTGATTACCGGGGTGAATGCCGAAATGGACATCATGCGCCGCGAGACCTTTGGTCCGGTTCTGCCGGTTCAACCGGTCGACAGTCTCGACGAAGCCATCGCATTGGCCAATGACAGCGAATATGGCCTGACCTCGTCCATCTATACCCGCGATCTGAATGCCGCGATGAAAGCGGCGCGCGAGTTGAAGTTTGGCGAGACTTATATCAATCGTGAGAATTTCGAGGCAATGCAGGGCTTCCACGCCGGCCGTCGGAAATCCGGCATCGGCGGGGCGGACGGCAAGCATGGATTGTATGAGTTTACCGTGACCCATACCGTCTATATCAAAGGATAAGCCGGCTCGCTTGCTGCCGTGGCCGAGACGCTCGCCGATGTGCCGGATGTTCATCCGAATATCGGCGGGCAACTGCAGTCATGATATCGTGCGCTTCGCCAAGGCGCTATGCACCCCCATCGGTGGGGTGGACGTAGCGTCCGGCGAGAAATGCGGGGAGGTTTATGCGGAGCTAAGCGGCGAGTTGATCGGCATCCTCGGTGTTGCGATGGAACAGGGGAGAACAGATCTTATGACAGCAGGTGCTGCCAGCCCCCGCAGCCAACACACAACCGAACCCATCCAGCCCGGGGACTATGTGCGGGCCTCGAGGTTACGGCATGGCTTCGGGGAGCAATCGCGTGGGTATTGTCGCCGACTGTCCATGCGACACCGGCGGGCTCCCGCTTTCGCAGTTCAGCAAGGACGCGAGTCCGTCCGCTTCCTGCGCTGTCCGGGGCTCTGCCCAATAGTCGCGGGTGGCGGCGAAGACATAGAGCAGGATGAAGCCAAGGATCGGCAGCACGTCCATCAACCCGGTCAGCCGGCTCGCATGGGTGTGGAACAGCCGCGATCCGACGCCGATCACGAACAGCACCGCCGCCAGCGCCCGACCCATCGCCATCTCTGGCCCGCGCAGCCGCGGCCAGAGAACAAGGGCGGCGATCAGGAAGGCGAGGTTCGTCATCGCGTTGATCGGCTCGGACCAGTCGTCCGGGCCGGTCCGTTCGCAATAAGCCTCCACAGGGCAAGCCAGGTCATCGGAATCCTTCTGGACACAGGTCAGGATCCAGCTGTGCGGGGCGCAGCGCCCAACTGTCCGGCCGAAATGGAGGCCAGTTCACCCTAAAACGGCCCGTGCTTGCCAGAGGCTGACTTGCTTTATTGCGCGGCCAAGGGTTCAATTTCCAGCGCGGCGTAGAAGTTGGCCTCGGCTTCGGCGGGCGGGATGTTCCCGATCGGCTCCAGCAGAAGGCGGTTGTTGAACCAGTCAACCCATTCGAGCGTGGCGTATTCCGCCGCTTCGAAGCCGCGCCATGGTTCGCGCCAATGGATGACCTCGGCCTTGAACAGGCCGTTGATCGTCTCGGCCAGGGCCGCGAGCGGTGCACGCGGCGAGTCGAGGTCCATGCCGGAACTGACAGTCGGATCAACCACCCACGCGGTTACGAACGAGAAGATCCCGGAGAGACCCTCGACATGGACGAACTGTCCGGATTTGCATCGGTCGGCACGCTCAACCTGCAAGCGTCGGCCGAAAAGTGCGCGCCAGCAGCAATGTCCCGTGACAATCTGCCCGACATGGGCAGAATAAACGGGAGATGCCGTCCAAGCCGTGTTCGAGCCGTATCGGCGGGCTGCCCAAAATCTGAAAAGATCCGGCGACATTCATTAAAAGAACCAGCGCGGGGCGTGTCCGCGATGTTGCGGTGCCACGCGGTTTCTTCGTAGGATCGACCCGGAACGAGGGACAGCGCGGGCTGATCAGGGGGCGTCACGCATCGACCCATGCAGCAGGATAGCGACTCATGACCACCGATTTTTCCCTCACACGGGCGATGTTCGACCTGCCCGAAGGGGTGATCTATCTGGACGGCAACTCTTTGGGGCCGCTGCCGCTTGCGGTGAAGGAACGGATGGGCCGCGTCGTCGGCGAGGAATGGGGCGGAATGCTGATCCGGGGTTGGAACGAGGCCGGCTGGATGGAGCAGTCCCGTCGCGTGGGCGACCGCATCGCCGGGCTGATTGGGGCTGAACCCGGCAGCGTGGTGATGGGCGACACGCTGTGGATCAAGGTCTATCAGGCGCTGGCTTCGGCCTTCGAGATGGACCCCTGCCGCCGCGTGGTTCTCTCGGACAACGGCAACTTCCCCTCTGACCTCTATATCGCGCAGGGGCTGGTCAGGACGCTGGGCCAGGGCTACGAGCTGCGCATCGCCGATCCCGAGGCCGTACTGGACGCCCTCGGTGAAACCGTCGCCGCGATCCTGATCACCGAGGTCGATTGCCGCACCGGGCGGCGCCACGACATGAAGGCGCTGACGGCGCGCGCGCATGAAAAGGGCGCGCTGGCGATCTGGAACCTGTCCCATTCGGCGGGCGCACTGCCGCTTCACGTCGCGGCCGAAGGCGCAGATTTCGCCGTCGGCTTCACGCCGCTGTATCTGAGCCATGACGATGTCACCCGCGCGGTCGATATCCTGGCGCGGATCATGGAGGAACGCCGCTGGGACCGGCCCGAATTCGAGGCGCGGGCGCGGGTGACATGATCCGCGCGCGCATCCTTCCCTGCGTCTGCCGCCCCTCGGGGTGGATCGCGCTGTGGCGGCGGATCGGGCAATGTGCCATTCTGGACCAGCGAGTCACTTTTCCCTGAGCATCCATTTCAGCGAAAAGAGAGAGCGAACATGAGTTACGATCCTTCCAGGGACGGCGCGCAGATGGATTTCCGCCAGCGCATGTCCTATGGCGACTATCTGCAAATCGACCAGATCCTGACCGCGCAGAAGCCGCTTTCGACCGCCCATGACGAGATGCTGTTCATCATCCAGCACCAGACCTCCGAATTGTGGATGAAACTGGCGCTGTATGAGGTGAACGGCGCGCGGGACATGATCGCCGCCGACCGCACGCCCGAGGCGCTGAAGATGCTGTCGCGCGTCTCGCGCATCTTCGAGCAGTTGAACAACGCATGGGACGTACTGCGCACCATGACCCCCTCGGAATATACCGAGTTCCGCGACGATCTGGGGCAGTCCTCGGGCTTCCAGTCGTGGCAATACCGGCTGATCGAATATGCTGTCGGCAACCGCAACCTCGCGATGCTGAAACCGCATGAACATCGACCGGACTTGCTGGAAAAGCTTAAGGCCGAACTGGCCCGCCCCTCGCTTTATGACGAGGTGCTGCGGCGTCTGGCGCGTGCCGGGCTACCGATCCCCGAAGAGGTTCTAAACCGGGACCTGCGGCAGGCATGGACATTCAACGAAGGTGTCATGGCGGTCTGGGCTGCCATCTATCGCAATCCGTCAAAATACTGGGAAGCCTATGAAGTCGCCGAAAAATTGGTCGATTTCGAGGATTACTTCCGCCGCTGGCGCTTCAACCACGTCACTACGGTCGAGCGCGTGATCGGCTTCAAGCGCGGCACCGGGGGCACGTCGGGAATCTCTTATCTCAAGCGGATGCTGGAGGTGGAACTGTTTCCCGAACTGTGGCGCGTGCGCACCGAGCTGTGAACCCGGCCCCCGGCCTGCTTTCGCGCCGGGGCCAGCCCCTATCTCAAGCCTGCGTATCGGCGCCGATGCCGGAAGGCGCGGCCAGCTTGCGCACCTCTTTGGGGGGCAGGCCGAAATGGGTCTTGAAGGCGGTGGTGAAGCTGGCCTGGTGGTCGTAGCCCACCATATGCGCGATGGGGGCGATGGGGATGTCGGGATCGGCCAGCATCTTGGTCGAGTTGGTGCCAAGCTCGCCCGCCAGGTCGGCGATGGTTAGCCGCCCGCCGGCATCGTCGGACAGGATCTCTTGCGCGCGGGCGAACATGGCCAGTCCGCGCTCGGTGAAGGCGATCCCGCTGTTGCTGTCCACGAGATCGGCCTCCAGCGCCGCCGTGGTCAGCGACAGCAGTTCGAAGATGCGCGCCACCACCATCATCAGGTCGCGCCGGCTGTTGAATTCCAGCGCGAAGACGTCGCGCAGGGCGGTGACGATCTTGACCGTCGTCGCGGCCTCGACCAGTGCCATCGCGCTCGCCGCCGGGCGCATCAGCCGCTCGGCCCGGCTGCCGGGCTGCCGGGCTGCGCGCCGAAGCCGAAGCTGTCGGCCAACAGTTCGGGCCGGACATAGAGGCTGATCATGCGGAAGCGCCCCGGCAGGCAGCAGACGTCGTAGCTGACCCCCGGCGCCTGGTGGCAGGCCATGATGGTCGAGGCGGTCAGGCTGGGTTCCTCGGGGCGGGGCATGGCCAGTTCGACCGGGCCTTCCAGCAGGAAATGGAACTCGACCAGCCCTTCCGAGGGGACCTTCTCGAAGCGGGTCGAGACATAATCGCAATCGGTGACGATCATGTAGATCTCGTCGCTGATCGAGATCAGCTTCCAGCAGCCGGTGCCCTCGTCGGGGGGCAGATCGACACGGGTGAAGGCGATGTTCCAGCGACTGTCGATCCGGCGCAGATGGTTGCCGGGGCTTTGGGCGATGATCTCGAAGGCCGTGCGTATCGTGCTGCCCGGCCCGACAAGGGCGGCGCGGAACAGCCCCTTGGTATCGGGATGAATCACGATGCTGATCCCCGGAGGGCGGGATGACATGGCGGGGGGTCTCTAGACTGGCGGTGCTTCCAGGCCGCCAGTCTAGGGGATGGGCCGATGGCTGGCGAGTGCGGCCAGAAGCGCCCCTTTCCGTTACACCGCCGCGCCGCGCAACGATGGCCTTCTTGCACAGGAAGCGCAGGAAGCCGCCATGGCCGTAACGGCTGCCGCCAAGGCCCGACGAGCCGAAGGCGGTCTTTTCGGCACGCGCGCCGACGCCGCCCATCGTGTCGAAATCGTTGATCCACATGCCGCCGGCATTGATGCGCTGGCCGACCGCGATGGCGGCATCCTCGTCGCCGATGATCGCCGCCGGCAGGCCGAATTCGGTGTCGTTGGCCAGTTGCACGGCCTCGTCCACGGTATCGAAGCTCATGATCGGCACGATGGGGCCGAAGGTCTCGTCGTGCATCACCGCCATGTCCTGCGTGACGTCGGCCAGCACGGTCGGTTCGCACCACAACCCGCTTTCGTGGTCGATGATGCGGCCCCCGGTCGGGATGCGCGCGCCCTTGGCGACGGCGTTGTCAAGCTGGGCGCGCGGGATCTCGGCCTGGCGGGCGAAGATCACCGGGCCAAGTCTCCCTGCTTGATGTCCTGCATGCTCATGCCAAGCGCCTGCATCCGCGCGACCGTGCGTTTGGTCACCTGGTCGAGGATGCCGTGGTAGCCTCGCTCGATCGCGCAGCAAAGCCGGCCCGAGTTTTCCGTCGCGCCGCGGGTGATGATTTCCGCCGCCATGTCGGGATCGGCGCTGTCCAGCACAACCACCGGGTCGCTGCCGCCCAGTTCCAGGAAGGCGGTCTTGAACTGGCTGGCGGCGCGGGCCTGCACCTTACCTTGCGCCCGGTGGGGGCCGAGCCGGTGAAGACCAGCGTGTCGGTCAGGTCCACGAGCCAGCCGCCGGTCTCGGCCCCGCCCTCGAACACGTCCAGCACGTCGCGCAGGTGTTCGACCTCGGCGATGGCCTTGCGGAAGGGGGCGATGAAGCGCGGCGTCCCCTCGCTGGGCTTGATCGCGACGGCGGAGCCCGCCAGCAGCGCGCAGATCGCGTCGATCATCGCCAGGATCAGCGGATAGTTCCAGGGCGAGATGATGCCGACCAGCTGATAGGGCACATATTGCTGCTGGAAGCGTAGGGCCGGGTCCGAGGAGTTGCCGGTCGCCTCGGCCATTGCCTCGGCGGCGGTGGCGCAACGCATGCGGGTGATGCCCTTCAGCCCCTCGATTTCGTTCACGGACCATTCATGCCGCCCGGTATCGGCGCAAAGCGGGTCCAGGATCGGCTGGTAATGGCGGTCCACCGCGTCGCACAGCGCCTCCATCGCGCGGATGCGGCCGTCAAGGCCGATCTCCAGCCATTTGGCCTGTCCGGCGTGCAGGGCTTCGGTGCGGGTGGTCAGGGCGGGCGGGTCCAGCGGCGTGATCTGGTAATCCATCTTGCCGCTGCGGGGATTGCGGAGTCGATGCTGTGGGTCATGGGAACTCCGGGGTCTCGTCAAGGCTGGTTTTGCCTGAACATGCCCGGGGCGGAGCTTTCGGGGAATGGCCCGGCGGCGCTTGGGGCGGATATCCAAAGGAAAAGGCCGGGCGGGCAAAATCGCCGCGCTGTATCCCGGCCCGGCGGCCGGGTTTACTGGCCGCAACCCTGTAACCCGCGAGGCCCATATGCAGAATGTCCTTCGTGATCTCGAATCCCGTGGCGAGTTGGCACGCGTCTCGCGGCAGGTCGATCCGCGCCACCAGTTCGCCGCCGTGACCCCCGCCGTGCAGCGCGCGGGCGAACATGCGGTGCTGTTCCAGGACGTGGCGGGGTTGGCGATGCCAGTGGTCTCGAACCTCTACGGCAACCATGGCCGGCTATGCCGGATGATCGGCGCCGGCGGCCACCTTCTGCAAGCGCTGGATCGAACTGACCGATGCCCGCCTTGCCGCGCGCGACACCGATGTGATGGTCCCGGCCACGGCCGAACAGGCCGGCGGCTTCGTCTCCGGCCAGCTGTCGGACCTGCCGGCGGTGACCTATCACGGTCGCGATGCCGGGCCTCACTTCACCTCGGCGATCTGCCTGGCGAAGGAGCCCGACAGCGGCGTGCCGAACCTGTCCTTTCGCCGCTCGATGCAGGTCAGCGATACCGAGTTGCGGGTGCGTCTTGGCGGCACCCACGACCTGACGCGCTATCAGAAGAAGGCCGAGGAACGCGGCGAGGCGCTGGAGGCCGCGCTGCTGCTGTGCTGCCCGCCGGAAATCTTCCTGTCGGCCTGCGCCTCCTTGCCCTATGAGGCGTCCGAACTGGTGATGGCGGCGCAGATCAAGGGCGAGAAGATCCCCATGCGGCGCTGCGAGACCATCGACCTCGAAGTGCCCGCCAGCGCCGATATCGTGGACGAGGGCCGCTGCCTGCCCCATATCAAGCGCCCCGAGGGACCCTTCGGCGAGTTCATGGGCAATTACGTCGAGGTCGGTGACAATCACGTCCTTGAGATCACCCATGTCAGCTATCGCCCCGATGCGGTGCTGCATGGGTTGGTCTGCGGCAGCCCCGAGGACCTGCGCCAGCTGGAGGCCGTGACCGCCGCCCGCGTCTATCGCCATGTCGCGGCGCAGGTGCCCGGCGTCATCGACGTGTGCTGCTGCCCGAACAGGATGATTTCCATCGTGAAGATCAGGAAGGCCTATGAGGGCCATGTCCAGCATGTGTTCCTGTCGGCGCTGGAATCCTATCTGGACTACAACAAGGTGGTGATCGTGGTCGATGAGAACGTGCACATCTACGATCTGGACGACGTGATGTGGGTTTACCTGACGCTCGGGCGGGCGGATACGCGGGCGATGATCCTGAACGATATTCCGGGCTTCTACCGCGATCCGAAGAAGGACCATTGGGGCAGGCTCTGCATCGACGCGACGATGCCCTGGAGGCGCGAGGCGGAGTTCGCCCGCAAGTCCATCCCCGGTCAGGACGATATCAACCTGGCCGACTGGTTGACCCAGGAGGGCTGAAACCCAGAAAAGGAGGCGATCGATGCCCCAGCAGCTTTCAGTTATCGTGGTGGGCGCCGGGATTGCCGGACTGATCGCCGCCTGGCACCTGCGCCGTGCGGGATGGGAAGCTACGGTGATCGAGGCCTCGGATCGGCCGGGCGGCCGCGTCGGCGCGCGCGAGACGCGGGGCATCCGCTACAATACCGGGGCGCGGCTTCTCTATGTCTTCAGCAAGGATTTCAACCGCCTGCTGGATATCGGGCTGACCCCGGATCTGGTGCCGGTCCGCCACCTTGCCGCCGAATGCCACGGGCCGGACGAGGCATGGACGGTCGAGTTGATGCCCGGCCCGCGCTCGCTGAGGACGCCGGGGCTGACGATGGGGGACCGGCTACGCTTCATGGCTGCGGGACCCGGATGCCGGCAGCGCGCTTCGCCACCAATCTGGACGACGCGACCTCGGCCCCCGCAGCGGATGGCGAGACGCTGGCTGCCCATGTCACCCGCCACCTCAGCCGCGGCGTGCTGGAGCGGATGGTGAACCCAGTCTTTCGCGGCACGCGGAGTTGGGATGCCGGCGCCACTTCGGCCGCCTTCTTCGCCACCACCAAGCCCCATATGATCGGGCGCAGCACGGTGCATGTGCTGAAGGGCGGCATGAACAGCCTGGCTGCGGCGCTTTCGCGCGACCTGGTGCTGATGCTGAACACCCGCGCCCTACGGATCGAGGCCCCGGCCAGCGGCCCGTGCCGGGTGGAGGTTGAGCGGGACGGCCAGGGCGAGACACTGGAAGCCGACCGGGTCGTCTGCGCGGTCGAGGATGGGCATGTGAATGCGCCGGTTTCCGGTCTCGCCCCTGAGGACCGTGATTTCATGGCGAGGGTGCGCGACAACCTGCCGGGGATGGTGCATGTCCGTCTGAACCGGCAGGTAGCGGCCCGGATGGATTTCTTCACGGATCGGGCAGGCGGCGCCATTGCCACCTACCAGAAAATCCCCGGCAACGAGGCGCAGGGCAGCCATCCGCAGCTTTACGCGCAGCTGATACCCAAGGCCAACCGCCGCGCCCGCGACGAAGGCATGACGGACCGCATCCACGAGATCGTGGCGAAGGATCTTCGTGGGTCGCCCGCATGCTGCCCGAGTTCTATCCCGGCTGCGCGGCCGAGGTCCGCCGCTTCCTGGATCGTCAGGCAGCGAGCCGAGGGCGGCTGCATTTCTGCTGCGACTATCTGGCGCAGGCGCTGGTCACCGGGGCGGCAGCCAGCGGCAAGGCAGCGGCCGGGTGGCTTGTGGCGCAGGGTGCATAGACCATCGTCGAAACCCTTGCGTCCGATCGCGCAAGGATTGCCCAGTGGCGTGCCCCGCGCCCGTGGATAGCTTTCGGGCAGAATATGTCATCATGCCCGGATCGGGCATCAGAAACGGCGCCCCTTCCGAGGATTTCGCAGGCTATGCCAAGGCGGTAATCGACGGGATGACGATCCATGTCTCAGGGACGCTGGGCCAGGGTGAGGACGGGCAACCGCCCGATGACGCAGGCCAGAAGGCCCGCAACGCGCTGGCCAGCATCGACAAGGCGCTGAAACAGGCCGAATCGGGACTAACCGATGCCGTGGCCTGCCGGGTCTATATCACCGATGCCGCCTGGCTGGGCAAGGTGTTCCGCGACATACGCCCGACCAACACGATGCTGATCTGCCAGATCCCCACCCAGGGCGCCAAGGTTGAGATCGAGATCACCGCCTCGCGCGCGGGCTGAGGCGGTGGCCGTCCCCAAGCGTCTGGTTGTCGGCATTTCGGGTGCCTCAGCGTAATCTACGGTATTCGCCTGCTGGAGATCCTGCAAGGCAGCGGGATCGAGACGCATCTGGTCATGACCCGCGCCGCCGAGATCACGCTGGCGCATGAGACCCGCCGCAAGCTGGCCGAGGTCCATGCGTCGGCCGATCACGTCCATTCCGCGACCGACATTGCCGCCCCGGTGTCCAGTGGGTCGTTTCGCACCATGGGGATGGTGGTCGCGCCGTGTTCCATTCGCTCGATGGCGGAAATCGCAGGGGGCGTGACCTCGGGGCTGCTCAGCCGGGCGGCGGATGTCGTGTTGAAGGAACGCCGCCGCCTTTTGCTGATGGTCCGCGAGACGCCGCTGCATACCGGCCATCTGCGGACCATGACCGCCTTGTCCGAGATGGGCCGATCATCGTCCCGCCGGTCCCGGCCTTCTACGCCCGGCCCCGAACGCTGGAGGGCATGATCGACCACACGCTTGGCAGGGTGCTGGACCTGTTCGATATCGAGACCGAAGGCCTGGTCAGGCGCTGGAAGGAATAGCTTTTCGCATAGCCTGTCAATGGCAGGCCACTGAGACACACCCCTGAGCGAACCGGCCCGCACCGGAAAGCCAGTCAGGCAGTCGCGGCCCGATGCAGTAGGGCGATATCCGCGTCCGGGAGCGCGGCGGTCCCGGCGAGGATGCGCAATCCCTGCGCGAAATCGCCGCCCCCTGCCGGAATCCGTGCGGCGAACCATTCCGCGATCATCCCGGCTTGCACTTTTTCCGCCGCCAGTTCGACCTGCTTCAGCCGGCCGCGGAGGGCTTCGCGTTCGGCTTCCGGCAGATGGGCGACGGGCTCGCGCAGATCGACCCGCAGCGCCCGCAGCGGCAGGACGGTGCGGCCGCGCCACTCGGCCATATGGTCGCGCAGGGCGTCCAGTTCGGTCGCGGTCAGCGGCGCGTCCTGCCGGGCAAGGGCATGGCAATGCGCGATCAGTAGCATCACATCCGTCCCGCCCTCGGCCTGCCGGCGCAGACACAGCGGCGCGATGCCAGGTTGCGCGTAGAAGGCCAGCGCGGAGGACCAGAGGTCCGGCCTTCCGGTTTTCTTGGTTTTCCTGTCGTCCATGCCTGTTCAGCCTTCATGGTATTGGCCACATTCTGGCTCGGAACGGAGACTGCGATGACCCTTCCTCTCAACGACCGGCTTGCGGTCCTGTGCGTCGATAAGGCTGTTGTCCGGCATCGTTTTTCCCGGCTGGGCGCGGGAATGCGCCATGCCCATCATGATGGGGCGGATCGGCGTGCACGTCAGCGGCAGGGGGGATATTGTGGACAGAGGCGCGCCCCATGCGAATCTTGGGGATAACCCGCACGGCCAAACAAGGAGGGGCTCCGGGTTGAGGCGATGAGCAAGGTTCACAAAAGGAGAAAATCTGCACACCTCCCTCCTGGAAAGCCGTTGGACCGTTGGACTAGGCTGAGCAACGCAGGGCCGTGCAGGTGAGAGCTGCAGCAGCAACCCGCCGGTCCAATGGTCAACAGGTTCGACGGACCAAGCCCATGGTCGACTTATAAGCCCAAGAGGTTGCAGGTAGGTCGCAAGCGGTGAAGGGCCGTTCACAATCGGCATTGATGCGTCAAGATTGCGTGTGATGGGAGCTCGATCCGATTACGGGCGGAGTCTATACGGCAACGATGACGAGGGCTTTTAACCATTTCGCAGCTGCCGTATCAACGTCGCAAGAACTTCTTGCGGATGGCTTCGCCCGGATCGAACCCAATTCGTTCGGAGGCGATCAGGCAGGGATGATGCGATGAACGACTCTTGGCGGATCGGTTTGCTCTTCTCTCGAAGTGGCCCGACCGGACTGCCCGAAAGCGAACATGCATTGGGCGTTCGACTGGCCGTGAACGAACTCAACCGCGATGGAGGGATCCTCGGCCGCTTGGTCGAGATTGCGGAACATGATCCCGCAGGTGATCCCAATGCCTTCAGGCAGCATGCCGAAAGGATGATGACAGCCGAGGGCATCTCGGTCATCTTCGGCTGCCACACCTCGGATACGCGCAAGATCGTCTCGCGCTCGGTCGAGCGCCGCAACGGATTGTTGTGGTATCCGGCAAGCTATGAGGGCTTCGAATATTCGCCGAACATTCTCTATACAGGCCCCGTTGCCAATCAATGCATCTTTCCTCTGGCCGACTACCTGGTCGCCGAGCATGGCGGAAAGGGTTTCCTGGTCGGATGCGACTATATTTTCCCGCGTGAAACCAATCGCGTCATGCGGGATCTGATCGAGGCGCGGCGGGGACAGGTCGTCGGGGAAAGCTATCTGCCGACAGTGGCCTCGCGCAATGAGATCCAGAAGGTTCTGATCGAGATCCGCAGACTTCAACCGGAATTCGTCTTTTCGACCCTGGTGGGCGAAACCGGCCAGGAATTCGCGCGGCTGTATCAGGATGCCGGGCTGGATCTTGGCGGAACACGCCCGATTGGCGGTATTTCCCTGACCGAGTGCGAGCTTGCGCGCATCGGAGCCGAGCGAGCCGAGGGGATCGTCACGGCCTCGTCCTATTTCTCTTCTCTGAAGAGCGATCAGAATGACCGTTTCCTGGCGAGTCTGCGCAAGAGTTTTGGCGATGATCGTCCTGTCAGCGGCTGGGCGGCTGCCTCATACAGCCAGGCGCGGATGTTTGGTCATGCGCTGGAACTGACCCAATCGATCGACACGGATCACTTGCTTCAGGTTCTGCACGGGATGGCGTTTGACGCACCGGATGGGCCCGTATTGATCGACCCGGACAACAACCATGCCTGGATGACGCCGAGGATCGGGCGGGCCAATGCAAATGGCGCGTTCGATATCGTCTGGTCGGCAAGTGAGCTTGTCCGGCCGGATCCCTATCTTGCCAATTCTCCGGTTGCCCCGGTTCGGACCGATGAAGGTGTTGCGTGAGCCGGGGCGGAAACCATGTGGTCGAGATGCTGCGCGACCTGCGGGTGGCTGTCATTCACGCACCCGATCAGGATCGCGATGCCCTGGTCGGCCAGTTGCGCCGCATCGGCTGTCAGGTTCTGCCGGTCTGGCCCCTGCCCGACATGCCGCCGCGGGGGGTGGACCTGATCTTTCTCAGCCTGGATCATCGCTTTCAGCCCACGAAAAGCTGGGCCGTGGATGAAGATGCCCCCGCTGTCATCGCGATCCTGGAATACGAGAACCCGGTGATCCTGAAAGCCCTTGTGGACACCGGCGTCCATGGCGTGCTGGTCAAGCCCCTGCGGCCCGCGGGCGTCCTGTCCACGCTGACGCTGGGGCGCTGGCTTCATGGATACCATCGGCGGCTGGAGGCAAAGGTCCGCAAGCTGGAAGAGACCATAAAGGCGCAACGCGACATATCGAAGGCCGCCCGTATTCTTGCGGAGGTGAAAGGCGTGCCGGAATCGGATGCATTCGAAACCATTCGCGCGCAAGCGACGCGGCGGCGTATCTCGATGGCCGATGTCGCTGCAAGCATCATCAATGCGCAGGATGTGCTGAAAGACATGTCAAAGGATATCTAGCCTGCTCGCATTCGCGGCAGTTTCCGTCTCGGGCAGGATTATCCGAAGCACCAAATTGACTTTGAGCCGCATGGGGGCGTGATTTGGATCACGGCGCCCGGCAGGCCGCCTTCTCGACATATCTGGCTGGCAAGCCTCTGTTCCATTGCGCACCCCACCGGGGGCGATGGCAGAGGCTTTTTGCGTATTGGATGCCGCTGGGCGGCAGTGGAAGAATGGCTGCAAAACACGAAGAAAAGCTCATGATCGCCTGCCTGCAATTCGAGCCGCGCTTTGGCGAGGTCGCGGACAACCGGGCGCGCAGTATCGCGATGATCGAGCAGGCCGCGGATGCGGGGGCAAGGATCGTGATCCTGCCCGAGCTGGTGATCTCGGGCTATATGTTTCAAAGCAGGGCCGAGGCCTTTGCCCTTGCCGAACCGATCCCCGACGGTCCCAGCACGATCGCCTGGGCCGAGGTCGCCGCCCGCAGAAAGCTGTTCCTGGTGGCAGGAATTGCCGAGCGCGAGGGGGATCGGCTCTATAACAGCGCGGTCGTCATTGGGCCGGACGGGGTGCTGGGGGTCTATCGCAAGCTGCATCTCTGGGCGGACGAGAACCTCTGGTTCGAGGCGGGCAATCTGGGCCTGCCGGTTTTCTCTACTCCCCATGGCCGCATCGGCGTGGCGATCTGCTATGACGGATGGTTCCCCGAGGTGTTCCGGCTGGCCGCCGTCGAAGGAGCGGATCTGGTCTGCGTGCCGACCAACTGGGTGCCGATTCCGGGGCAGGCCGAGGGCCGGGGGCCCATGGCCAACATCCTTCACATGGCCGCCGCGCACAGCAACTCCATGGTGATCGCCTGTGCCGACCGGGTCGGGACCGAACGTGGTCAGCCCTTTGTCGGCCACAGCCTGATCGTCGGCCATACCGGCTGGCCCGTCGCGGGTCCGGCCAGCGGTGACAGCGAGGAAATCGTTCTGGCCGAGGTCGACCTTTCGGCCGCGCGGCGCGCGCGCAACTGGAACAGCTTCAACCACCCGCTCCGCGACAGGCGAACGGACATCTATGCCGAACGACTGGGAGCAAAGCCATCGGACCGGCGCCCGTAATGCGCTGCAACAGGGGAAAACGACATGAAAATCCGTGAACTTCTTCTTGGACTCGGGATGGGCCTTGCCTGTGCCGTTTCCGCACAGGCCGAGGAAACCATCAGGATCGGTATTCCGGTCGGGCTCAGCGGCGCGAACAGCGTTGTCGCGCCATCGGTGGTGCAGGCGTCGGAACTGGCCGTGGACCAGATCAACGCGAAGGGCGGCGTGCTTGGACGTCGGCTGGAACTGGTGATCGCGGATGACGGTTCGGGTGCGCAGGGTGCGCAACGCGCCTATGACAGCCTGGTCTTCCAGCAGAAGGTCGATGCCATCGTCGCAATGGAGACCAGCGCCGCGCGCAATGCCGGCCTGCCCATCGTGAACCGCGGCAAGGTCCCTCTCATCTATACCTCGTTCTACGAGGGCCGGTCCTGCTCGCCCTGGATGCATATCAACGCGTGGGTTCCCGAACAGCAGGTCGCCCCCATCGTCGATCAGTTCATGGACGAGATGGGCGCCAAAAAGTTCTTCCTGATCGGCAGCGACTACGCCTTTGGCCGGGGGATGCTGGAATTCACCCGCGAATATGTCGAATCCAAGGGCGGCACGGTCGTCGGAGAGGAATATCTGCCGATGGACGGCTCGGACTGGACGGCCATCATCTCGCAGATGCGGTCCGCCAGTCCCGATGCGCTGATCACCTCGACCGCGGGCGGTGCGCCCAATGTCACCCTGACCAAGCAGCTTCGCGCCACCGGCGTGGACATTCCCTATGGCAACTACGCCATCGACGAAGGCACCGCCGCCACGATGGGGACGGATGCCGAGGGCATCTATATCGCTGCCTCCTACATCACCGGCATCGATTCCGCCGCGAACAAGGCGTTCCTGGAGGCACTGAACGCCAAGTTCGGAGCCAAGGCCGAAACTCCGAGCGAATTGTCCGTCCCGCAATATGAAGGCATCCTCGCCTATGCCGCCGCGGTCGAGAAAGCCGGCTCGACCGATGCCGAAAAGGTGGTCGAAGCGTTGGGCGAAGTGACCGTGGACGGCCCGCGCGGCTCGATCACCATGAACAAGCAGCGCCACTCGCCGCTGACCATGTATCTGGGTCGTGTCGCGGCCGACGGATCGGTCGAGGTGATCAAGTCCTTCCCCGACGTGGATCCGGGCGAGCAGTGCCCGCAGCTCGCCGGTTGACCCCTGAATGATGCGGGGCGTGCCCCGCATCCCTTTCCGACAAGAGCGCAAGATGGCTATTCTCGTCCTCGACATACTGACGACCGCCGCGATCCTGTTTGCGGTATCGGCTGGCCTGCTGATCATCCTCGGGGTGATGAAGCTGATCAACTTCGCCCATGGCGCCTTTCTGACCGTTGGCGGATACATGGCCTATCTCAACGGTGCTGCCGGTCTTTCGCCGTGGCTTTCGATCCCCCTGGCCGCTGGCGTCGGCTTTCTCGGCGGGCTGGTGATCGAGCGCGTGATCGTGCGCCCGCTCTATGATCGTCCTCTGGACGCGATCCTTGCCACCTGGGGACTTGGCATCGTGATTGGGCAACTGATCACGCTGGGCTTCGGCCGCGGCGTGCAGTTTGCACCGAACCCGATCAGCGGCACGACGGAACTGTTCGGCGTGGACTATTCGGCTTATCGCCTTGCGGTCGCGGTCATCGCCGTGCTTCTGGTCGTGGCATTGAGCGCGCTGCTGAAGTTGACCCGCTTCGGCCTGAACGCCCGCGCGGTCATCATGAACGAAAGACTGGCGCGCGGGCTTGGCATCGACAGCACCCGCGTGCGTGCGCTGACCTTTGGGCTGGGCGCAGCCCTTGCCTGCGCCGCCGGCGCGCTGATCACGCCGCTGATATCGGTCGATCCAAACATGGGGCTGCCCTGGCTGGTCAACAGCTTCATGCTGGTGATGGTCGCGGGCGTATCCTTTCCCAGTCTCCTCGTCGCCTCGCTGATCCTGGGCGGGGCGCAGGTCGTCGTCAGCACTTATGCGAACCCGATTCTGGGCGGCATGACCATCGTGGTCGCAGCCGCGCTGGTTCTGCGCATCAGTCCCAAAGGATTCAGTCGTGCGTGACATTTCCGCCGCCATCACAACCCGGTTCCGCGTGGCGGCGACCGGCTGCATCATCGGCCTGCTGGTCGTGGCCGTCGCGCCCTGGCTGCTGGACACCTACCTGACCAATATCCTCATCCGAACGCTGTTTCTGGCCACGGTCGTCATGACTGTGGACATTCTCTGGGGTTCGGTCGGAATCCTGACCTTCGGCCAGTCCGCCTTCTTCGGCATCGGGGCCTATGCCTGCGGATTGATCTTTACCCATTACGGCTTCGGTCCGGGCTGGGCGCTGGCCGGACTTGCCCTGGGGATCGGCGTTGGGGCGGTCGTCGCCGCCGCGACCGGCTGGCTGGCCTTCTTTCACGGTTCGTCGCCGCTTTACGCCTCGATCATCACGCTGGCCTTGCCGATCGTCCTGACGCAGGTGATCTTTTCTGGCGGCAACTTTACCGGCTCTTCCAGCGGATTGTCGGGCTTTCCCACCTATTATTGGGATCTGAGGATCTGGTTCTGGACCGCGGGGACATTCCTTGTGCTGACGACCACCGCCGCCTGGCTGTTGGTCCGCAGCGACTTTGGACGCGTGATGGTCGCCATCCGCGAGAACGAGGAACGCTGTGCCTATCTTGGTATCCCGGTGTCGCGCATAAAGATCATGCTGATGATCGCTTCGGCGGTGATCGCCTCGGCTGCGGGCTTCGGCTATGCCGCGTTCTCGAACGTCGTTGCGCCCGAACTGGCAAGTTTCCAGCTTGGGACCGAATTCCTGATCTGGACGGCACTGGGCGGGCGCGGAACGCTGCTGGGTCCGATATTCGCGGCGCTTGGCATCGACACCATGTCTTCGTGGCTGTCGGGAACGATGCCCTTTCTGTGGAAGCTGCTGATCGGCGTCGTCTTCGTGGCGGTCATCGTCCTTTTGCCGCGTGGCTTCGCGCCTCTTGTCGGCGGCCTGTTTCGCCGGATCCTGCCGGTCCGCACGGCCGGCGCGCCGGCCCGTGTCCTTGTCCCCGACACGCGCAGCCGCCTGGGGCAGGGGGCGGACGACCAGAAACCTCCGCTGAGGATCGAGCATCTGTCGCGCCGCTATGGCAGCCTCAGCGTGCTGACTGACGTGACCATGACCGGACGGGCCAGTCACCTGCTGGGCATCATCGGGCCGAACGGGGCGGGCAAGACGACGCTGATGCGCTGCATCAGCGACGGCAGCGAACGTAGCGGCGGAAAGGTCGAGATCAACGGTGCCGAGATCGGACGCGGCGCGCCGCAGGACATCGTGGCGTTGGGCGTCGGCCGCAGCTTTCAGAACACCAATCTTTTCGACACGCTGACCGTCGCCGATTGCCTGCTGCTTGCCCGCTACCGGATCGACGGCGCCCGGCTGTTTCGCAGCAGCGTCGGCATCGCCCTGCCGGAACCCGCGCTGGACATCCTGCGCGCCACCGGGCTGGATCAGCGGCTGGCGGATGAGACGGGCAACCTGTCCCACGGCATGAAGCGCGGGCTGGAGCTTGCGATGGTGCTGGCGACCGAGCCGTCGGTGCTTTTGCTGGACGAGCCGACCGCCGGGCTGACCAGGCCCGAGCGCATGGTGATCGGCAAGGTGCTGGGCCGCCTGACGCGCGACTACGGCCTGTGCATCGTCCTGATCGAACATGACCTGGATTTCGTGCGCGAGATCAGCGACCGCGTGGTCGTGCTGCATCAGGGCTCGATCCTGATGGAGGGCACCGTGGACGAGGTCGTTTCCTCGGAGCTGGTCAGGTCCGTCTATGCCGGGCATCATGTGGAGGCCGTGCAATGAGCACGCCCCTTCTGACTGTCGATGCGCTGACCAGCGGCTACGGTTCCGCAGCGGTGTTGCACGATGTTTCCTTGCAGGTGGACAGGGCCCGGATCGTGGCGATCCTCGGCAAGAACGGCATGGGCAAATCGACGCTGCTGAAAACCATCATGGGTTTCGTGCGTCCCATCAGCGGCCGCATCACCCTTGACGGCAGGGACGTGACCGGTGCCGCACCGAACTTCATGGCTCGTGCCGGGATGGCGCACGCACCGCAGGAACATACGCTGTTCCAGGATCTGACGGTCGGGGACAACCTGCGCCTAGGGGTGGCGACGGATCGGCTGTTCCGGCAATGCCTGCCCGAGGTCGAGGCGGTCTTTCCGCGGATGATCGAACGGCTGGGCCAGCGTGCGGGCACCCTGTCGGGCGGCGAACAGAAGATGCTGCTGATGTCGCGGGCGCTGATTGCCCGGCCGAAAATCATGCTGGTCGATGAGATCAGCGAGGGTTTGCAGCCCACGATGGTCGACCGCATCGCCCAGGCGCTGCTTCGCGCCCGCGACGAGCTGGGCATCGCCGTCCTGCTGGTCGAGCAGCATCTGGATTTCGCGCTGTCGGTTGCCGATCGGGTGGCGATGATGAAGCTGGGCGAGATCGTCGAGGAGGGCACGCGGCAGGAACTTGCCGCCAGTGACGGGCTTGCCGCCCATCTTGCGGTGTGACGCCATGCGCCTGACCCCGCGTGAGACCGACCGGCTGCTTTTGTTCCAGGCGGCCCAGCTTGCCCGCCTGCGCCGAGCGAACGGCCTGTCCCTGACCGAACCCGAGGCGCGCGCCCTGATCGCGGATACGATCTGCGAAGGCGCGCGTGCGGGGGGCACGGTCGCGGATATGGTTGCGCTCGGCTCCTCGGCCCTGACCGAGGACGACGTGATGCCCGGCGTGGCCGAGATGGTCCCGGTCGTCATGGTCGAGGCCCTGTTTCCCGACGGCCAGAAGCTTGTCTGCGTGCATGACCCCATCGCGCCGGGCAAGCGGTCCTCGGATGCCCTGCCGCCGCGCTGGCGAACGGGGACCGAGCCGGTAGAGGTCAATAGCGGCCGCGCCACCCTGCGGCTGCGCGTGGTCAGCACCGCCGACCGGCCGATCCAGATCGGGTCGCATTATCACTTTTTCGAAGTCAATCCCGCGCTGCATTTCGACCGGCAGGCGGCCTATGGCTTTCGGCTGGACATCCCCTCGGCGACGACGCTGCGCTTCGAGCCCGGCGACAGCCGCGACGTGGATCTGGTGGCCATCGGCGGCGCGCGCATCGTGCATGGGCTTGCGGGGTTGGTCGATGGTCCGCTGGACGATCCCGGCATCCGCAGCGCCGCCATGGCGCGTCTCGCCACGTTTCTGGAGGGCTGAGCGTGGCTTGCAGCATCGAAAGAAGCCGCTACCTGCAACTCTACGGACCGACGACCGGCGATTGCGTGCGGCTGGGCGACACGGGCCTGTGGGCGAAGGTCGAACGGGATCTGTGCGTGGGTGGCGATGAGCTGGTGTTCGGCGCCGGCAAGACCCTGCGCGCCGGAACCGGCTGCGACGGGGCGCTGACCGCTGCCGAGGGCATGCCCGACCTGATCGTGACGAATGCCCTGGTCATCGACGCCGTGACCGGGATCTTCAAGGCGGATATCGGCATCCGCAAGGGTCGCATCATCGGGATCGGCAAGGCCGGCGATCCCAACATCATGGACGGCGTGACGCCGGGCCTGACCGTGGGCGTGAACACGGACGTTCGCGCGGCCGAGGGGTTGATCGTCACCGCGGGCGGCATCGACTGCCATGTGCATTTCATCGACCCCGGCCAGGTGGACGAGGCGCTTTGCGCGGGCGTCACCACAATGATGGGCGGTGGGTTGGGCCCGACGACGGTGCCCATCGCCTCGACCGGGACCACCAACCTTGGGCTGATGCTGCAGGCGGCCGAGGCGTTCCCGATGAATTTCGGCTTCATCGCCAAGGCCGCCTCGCATCGGGTCGAGCCGCTGCTGGAACAGCTTGCCGCCGGGGCGGCGGGGCTGAAGATCCATGAGGACTGGGGTGCAAGTCCGGCGGTGATCGACGCGGCGCTGAAGGCGGCCGGGATCGGGGGCGGCCAGATCCAGCTGCACAGCGACACGTTGAACGAAGCGGGTTTCGTGGAACACACGATCCGCGCCATCGGCGACCGCGGCATCCACGCCTATCATGTCGAGGGTGCGGGCGGCGGTCATGCGCCCGACATCATCCGCATCTGCGGGCGCGACAATGTCCTGCCTTCCTCGACCAACCCGACGAACCCGTTCACGATCAATACGTTCGACGAACACTTCGACATGGCAATGACCAGCCATCACCTCAATTCCCGCCTGCCCGAGGATGTGGCCTTCGCCGAAAGCCGCATCCGGCGCGAGACGATAGGGGCCGAGGACGTCCTGCACGATCTGGGCGCGATCAGCGCCATCGGCTCGGACAGCCAGGGCATGGGCCGGATCGGCGAGACCATCGCGCGCACCTGGCAACTGGCGGAACATATGCGCGACCTGCGCGGCAGCCTGGACGAGGATCGCGGCACCGGCGCCGACAACTTCCGTATCCGCCGCTATGTGGCGAAATACACGGTCAATCCGGCGCTGATGTTCGGCATCGGCCACGAGGTCGGCTCGATTGCGGTCGGCATGCTGGCCGACCTGGTTTTCTGGCGCCCGGACAGCTTCGGGGTCAAGCCGGAGCTGGTCTTGAAGGCGGGCTTCCCGGTTTGGGCGCCGCTGGGCGAGGCCAACGCCTCGTTGATGGCATGCGAGCCGGTCCGCTATCGCCCGATGTGGGGCTGTTTCGGGCGCGCTCCGCAAAGCCTTGGCCTGCGTTTCGTTGCGCCGGCGGCGGTCGGGAACGGCCTTGCCGAGCGGCTGGACCTGCGCGCAAGGCTTTCAGCCGTCTCGGACACGCGGGCGCTGCGCAAGCGCGACATGGTGCTGAACGACGCGCTGCCCGACATCGCCGTCGATCCCGAAAGCTTCCAGGTCCGCATCAATGGCGAGGTGGCGGACAGCCCCCCGGCAGAACGTGTTTCGCTGGGCCAAGGATACATGCTGAAATGAGACGGAGGATGACATGGCGGCGGTGAGGATCGGAATCGGCGGCCCGGTCGGATGCGGCAAGACCCGGTTGGTCGAACGCTTGCTGCCGATCTGCCAGGACGAGGGCGTATCGGTCGCCGTGATCACGAACGATCTGGTGACTGCCGAGGATGCCGAACGGGTCCGCCGTTCCGGCCTGATCGACCCCGACCGGGTGCTGGGCGTCGAAAGCGGGGCCTGCCCGCACACGGCGATCCGCGAGGATCCTTCGGTGAACATCGAGGCGGCGGAATATCTGGAAAGCCGCTTTTCCCCCGACCTGATCCTGATCGAAAGCGGTGGAGACAACCTGGCCGCGACCTTTTCCAGCGAGTTGGTGGATTGGTGGGCGTTCGTCATCGACGTCTCGGCTGGCGACGACATTCCGCGCAAGCGGGGCCTGGGTGTCCTGCGTGCCGACCTGCTGATCGTGAACAAGATCGACCTGGCCCCGCATGTCGATGCCGATCTGGACCGGATCCGGCAGGACGTTGCCGCCGCGCGGCCGGGTCGCCCCTCGCTCTTCACCGATCTGCGCCGGGATCGGGGCGTGCGCCCGGTTTTCGACGAGATCGCCCGATCCGCGCTGTTCCACAGGGTCGCCGAATGAACGAGGGGCATCTGTTGCTGCATCTGGTCCGGGATGGCGGGGGCCGGACCCGGCTTGCCCGCCGGCGGCAATGCTATCCCCTGACGACGACGGCGGTCCTGCCCCTTGCTGAAGAGGACACGGCGCTGATCTATGTCCAGAATGCCGCGGGATCGGTCTTCGGCGGCGACAGGCTGTCGGTCGATATCCGGCTGGATGAGGGGGCCGAACTCTGCCTCTCGACACCCGCCGCGACGCGGTTGCAGGGGGACGTCCTCTCGGTGCAGACGACCCGTATTTCCGTGGCGCGGAACGGTTTTCTGGAATCCGTGCCGGACATGGTCATCCCCCATGCAGGGGCCTGCCATCACCAGATTACCCGGTTGGCGATGGAAAGGGATGCGAGTGCGATCCTTCTGGACAGCATGGCGCCGGGCCGTGTGGCGCGGGGCGAGCGGCACGACTATGCCCTTGTCCTGCTGCGGCTGGTCGTGATGTGCGAGGGCCGCGACATCCTGATCGACGGTGCGCGCTTCTGCCCCGCAGAGGCCGATCCCGCCCTGGCAGGCGCCTTGGGCGAAGAGGGCTATGTCGGAGCGCTTTTTGCCCTGAGCGCGCAGGTGGATTCCGTGGCTCTGGCCGCCGACATCGCCGCTTCGCTTGACGGCACGCAGGGGGCCTTCGGCGGCGCGGCCCCGCTGGCATCGGGTTACGGCGTCGTCGCGCGCTTTCTTGCCGCGGATGCTCCAGCATTGCGCGCGGCCAGCCACCGGGCCTGGGACGCGGCAAGGCGCCGGATGAGGAACCGTCCGGCGCCTGTCCTTAGAAAATGAAGGAAAGATCATGCTGATCGTTGGTGAAATCCTGGGTCATGCCGATGAAACGCGTTTTCGCCACCGGCGGCGGGACAGGATATGGATCGCCGCCGCCGATGCGGGCCGGCGCCGGCTTCGCAGGACCAGCGAAGCGGGCGCCGATGTCGGCATCGACCTGCAAAAGCCAGGCTGGCTGTCGGATGGCGCGGTTCTGGACGATGACGGAACCCGTATCCTGACCGTGGCCCGCCTGCCGGAAGAGGTGATGATCGTCACCCTGTCCGAAACCGATATTCTGGCGGCGTTCCGGGTCGGGCATGCCCTTGGAAATCGCCACGCCCCCTGTGAGTTGCGGGGCCGCGAAGTCATCGTTCCCGTGACCGAGACCCCCGAACTGACCGCACGCCCGCTGCTGGCGCACAATATCGACCCCGCGCATATCCGTTTCGCGCGCATACCCTTTGCGGCGGATGCCCCGCCTGTCTGCGCGGGGGCCGGGCACGATCATCCGGCGGACCGGCCGCGTCATCATCACCACCACCATCACGCAGAATGACCCATGACACGACGTCTGGCGCGCTGGCGGATGGCCCGGCGCTGCTGGCCCTGATGCAGCTGTCGGACACCGCCCTGCCCATCGGGCGGCACGCCCATGCCCTGGGACTGGAGCGCCTGCTGCGCGACGGCCGGGTGCCCGACGAAAGGCGCCTCCGGCAGATCGTTGTCTCGGCACTGATGCAGGGGGGCGCCCGCTGCGACGGGGCGGCGGCATCCCTTGCGCATCAGGCCCTGACATCCGGGGATGAGGCCCGGTTGTTGGCCATCGACGCCCGGCTCGATTGCCTGAAGCTGACCGATGCAGCACAGGCGGCCTCTCGCCGATGCGGTCGCAGGCTGGCGGTGCTCGCACCCTCGTTGTCGCGCGACGCGGTGCTGGCGGATTATGCGGGTGCCATCGCCACGGGCCGCAGTCCCGGCCATCTGGCGGTGATCTCGGCGGCAACCTCGGCGGCCTGCGGCGTTTCCCGCCCGGCTGCGGTTCTGATGGAACTGCGTGGCATCGCCACGATGATCCTGTCGGCGGCGGTGCGCCTGGACATCGTGCCTGCGGCGGCGTCGCAGGCGGTGCTCGCCGGTTTCGCGCCCGAGATCCTGGCGGCCAGCCGGATCGCGCTGGCGACCGCGCTGGACGAGATGGAATGCAGCGCGGCCGCCGTGATCGAGACGGCCGCCATGCGCCATGCGCGGGACCACGGCCGCTTGTTCGCCACATGAATACCGCAACGAAGCAAGGGCCGGCACGGAGTGATGGGAATGGATGAGAGAGATGTTCTGCGCGTGGCGCTGGACTGGGAGGTGGACGGGATCGACCCGCCCCGGTCCTTTGGCGGCTGGAATACTGGTCGCGTGGTCCAGCAGACCCATGAAAGCCTGATGGAGGACGATTTCGACGCTGCTCCGGCAAGTGCGGGCCAGCCGACCGCAATCGTCCCGCGCCTGGCCCAAAGCTGCGACGTCTCGGACGACGCCCGCCGGTTCCTGTTCCGTCTGCGCCCCGGCATCCGCTTTCACGATGGCGCGCTGCTCGATGCCGAAGCCGTGGTTCTGAACTACGCCCGGTTCTGCGATCCGGAATCGCCCATGTTTTCGCATGAAGCGGCCGATCTGAACCGCGCGGCGGCAGAGCTGATCGCGAAGGTCCGGGCAGTCGATTCCCTGACGGTCGAAATCACGCTCAGAGAGCCGTCGCCGGAATTCCTGCGCTACATGACGCAAGAGGATGCGCCTGGCGCGCAGTCGCTGGTCAGCCCGCTGGCGCTGAAGCGTTTCGGTCCTGACGGATGCGCCGAGCGCGCGCCCGGAACCGGCGCGTTCCGCTTTCATCGGCGCTTTGACACGCCCCATGGTTCGGGGGTCGAACTGGTGCGGAACGACGATTACTGGGGCGGTCGGCCACGGCTCTCGGGGATACGCTTTCTGCCCTTTCCCGATCTGGGCGACCGGCTGCGGGCTCTGGCCGAGGGGCGGGTGGATATGGCCTATAGCCTCGAGGGCGCCGATCTCGAAGAACTGGCTGCGCAGGGCTTCACCATTCCGGAATACCATCCGCCATACATCTGGTATCTGGTCTTCAATCTGCGCGATCCGCAGATGGCCGACATCAGGGTCCGCCGCGCGATTGCCCATGCGATTGACCGTGAAGCCTTGTGCGCAAAACTGTTTCCGGGGGCCGCGGTTCCGGCATTCGGCATGCTGCCTCCCGGCTCGCCGTCCCATGATCCGCAGGCCGGGGATCTGTATCCCTACGATCCGGATCGTGCCCGCGCTCTGCTTGCCGAGGCGGGCGCGGCAGAAAGGCTGACGCTTCATGCCCTGGGGGCGCGCGCAGGCTCGGCCCAGCTCGATCCCGGCGCGATCTACCGGCAGATGGAACAGAGCCTCGCCGCGGTCGGCATCCGGCTGAAGGTTACGCTTCGTCCCGACTGGGTCGGCTATTGCAACGAGTGGCGGCAGGGCGCGGCATCCGGCATCTCTTTCAGCGAGATGAGCTGGGCGATGTCCAGCGATCTTTGGCTGCGGCAGGTATTGCACAGCCGCAACGCCTCGCCTGTCGGATTCAATGCGGGTTATGCGTCCGATCCGCTTCTCGATGAATTGCTTGATCGCGCAGCAGGAACGCTCGCGGGGGCCGAACGCCTGCGGCTTTATCGGGAAGCCGGCCGGCGGGTTATGGAAGAACTGCCGGTTTTGCCGCTTCTGAACACGCGGCGGGGCATGGTCGCGCTTTCGGCCCGGGTGAAGGGATTGGTTTCCATAAACCAATGCTGGCACGATCTGCGTGGAGTCGATCTCGATTAGCAGCTGATTTGTCCAAACCCGACAAACTGTCGTAGGTAATTATTGCACGGAACCGCATGGACGACAAAAGATACATCCGCCATATCGGATGGACGAGACGGCGGTTCGAAGGACGAGGGAAACAGTATTCGGGATGTAGGCGGGGGATGTACAACCCTAGCTGCAGGCCCAAGGACTGCCAGTCCGAGTCATGAGAGTTGTTGCCGCTCAGTGGGCTTCTCATCGTAGTCGGCAGCGGTCTTGGCGCCCGCCTCCTTACCCATCAACTGCTCGGCAGCAAGATTGATTATTTAACAGGCTGCTGAAAAAGGATTTTGAGAGGGCGACGCAGCGGAAATCGTTCTGGATCCAGCTAATATCGGCCCGAAAATGGGGTGTTTTCGGCAAATTTGAGGCGGATTTCCCGGTTCCCCGCCCGCGCTGTCCTGTCGCAAGGACTTTTTCACCAGCCTGCTAATGCAGCAGGTCGGGCCTTGAGCCTTCCATACCCGGTTCAGACCTGATCAGCAGCTCTTCACGGCACGATCCGGTTGCATCTCGCGATCAGCCCCCAGCCGATATCGCGCATCCTCAGCCTCACGTCGCGGCCTTCAGGTTCACCCGCTCTTCCAGCTTTGCGGTCGCTTCCTTGCGCTCGCTGTAGCGGTCGGTCAGGAAGGCCGACAGGTCGCGGGTCAGCAGGGTGAACTGCACCAGTTCCTCCATCACGTCGACGATGCGGTCGTAATAGCTCGACGGCCGCATGCGCCCGGCCTCGTCGAATTCCTGCCATGCCCTGGCGACCGAGGACTGGTTCGGGATCGTCAGCATCCGCATCCAGCGGCCGAGCACGCGCATCTGGTTCACCGCGTTGAAGCTCTGCGAGCCGCCCGAGACCTGCATCACCGCCAGCGTCCGGCCCTGCGTCGGCCGGATCGCCCCCATCGACAGCGGAATCCAGTCGATCTGCGCCTTCATCACCCCGGTCATGGCGCCGTGGCGTTCCGGGCTGGTCCAGACCTGGCCCTCGGACCACAGACAGGCGTCGCGCAGCTCCTGCACCTTGGGATGCGACGGTTCGGCATCCTCGGGCAGCGGCAGGCCGTTGGCGTGGAACACCCGCGTCTCGCAGCCGAAATGCCGCAGCAGGCGTTCGGCCTCCAGCGTGGCGAAGCGGCTGCAGGAGTGTTCGCGCAGCGAGCCGTAGAGCAGCAGGATGCGCGGCGGATGCGTCGCGCGGGGGATGTCCGGGATCGCGGGCGCGCGCAGGCAGTCGGGCGACAGGTTCGGCAGGTCGGGGATCATGCGCGGGCCTCTTGCGGGGTTGCTTCGGGAAACCAACGGCGGCCCAGCCACAGGGCGGCGTTGACCAGAAGGATCAGCACCGGCACCTCGACCAGCGGGCCGATCACGGTGGCGAAGGCCACGGGCGAGGCGAGGCCGTAGGCGGCGATGGCGACGGCAATGGCCAGCTCGAAGTTATTGCCGGCGGCGGTGAAGGCGATGGCGGTGCTGCGCGGATAATCCCTGGCGATCAGCCGGCCCATGGCAAAGCTGACCAGGAACTGGATGGCGAAATACAGCACCAGCGGCACGGCGATCCTGACGGTGTCGAGCGGTAGGCGCACGACATCGCCGCCCTTCAGGCTGAACATCGCGACGATGGTGAACAGCAGCGCGGCCAGCGTGATCGGGCTGATCCTCGGCAGGAAGACGTTTTGATACCACTCCTCGCCCCGGCGCCGGATCAGCACACGCCGGGTCAGGAAACCGGCGGCGAAGGGGATGCCCAGGTAGATCAGCACCGCCTCCGTCACCGTCCAGAAGCCCACGTCGATCACGCTGCCCTCCAGCCCGAACAAGGGCGGCAGCACGGTCAGGAACAGCCAGGCATAGGTCGAGAAGAACAGGATCTGGAAGATCGCGTTGAAGGCCACCAGCCCGGCGACATATTGCCCGTCGCCGCGCGCCAGCTGGTTCCAGACCAGCACCATGGCGATGCAGCGCGCCAGGCCGATCAGGATCAGCCCGGTCATGTATTCGGGGCTGTCGCGCAGGAAGATCACCGCTAAGGCGAACATCAGCACCGGCCCGATCAGCCAGTTCTGCACCAGCGACAGCACCAGCACGCGCCTGTCGGCAAAGACCTGGGGCAGTTCCTCGTAACGCACCTTGGCCAGCGGCGGATACATCATCAGGATCAGCCCGATGGCGATGGGGATGTTGGTCGAGCCGACCGCCATGGCGTTCAGCGCATCCGGCAGGCCGGTGAACACGGTGCCCAGCAGGATGCCGAACGCCATGGCCGCGAAGATCCACACGGTCAGGTAGCGGTCGAGAAAGGAAAGCCGGCGGGCCGGGCGGTCGGGTGTCATCACCTGTTCCTTTCAGGCCGAGCGGATGCGGTTGCCCTGGGCATCCACTACCGGCGCGCCGTCCTCCTTGCTGAAGGCGGCGCGCTGCGGCGGCAGCAGGTCCAGCACCTGCTCCGAGGGCCGGCAGAGCCGCACCCCCCTGGGGCTGACCACGATGGGCCGGTTGATCAGGATCGGATGCACCATCATCGCCTCGATCAGCGCCGCGTCGGGCAGTGCCGGGTCGTCCAAGCCCAACTCCGCATAGGGCGTGCCCTTTTCCCGCAGCAGCGCGCGAGGTGCGATGCCCATGCGGGCGATCAGCCGTTCCAGCATCGCGCGCGAGGGCGGCGTCTTGAGGTATTCCACCACATGCGGCTCGATCCCGGCATTGCGGATCATGGCCAGGACGTTGCGCGAGGTGCCGCAGTCGGGGTTGTGGTAAATGACGACATCCATGCTCAGGTCTCTCGGGTCAAAGTGGGGTCACAGGCACAATCCAGCGCGGCCGCGACCGGCGCGCAGATGTCCGGGTGGCCGTCGCAGCAATCGCGCATCAGGAATTCGATCAGCCCGGCTAATGTGGCAAAGACGGCGCTGTAGATGATGAAGCGCCCTTCGCGCCGGGACCGGATCAGCCCGGCATGTTCGAGGTGGGTCAGGTGAAACGACAGCCGCGAGGTGCTGGCGCCGCCCAGGGCCTCGCCGATGGCCCCGGCCGCCATGCCCTCCGGCCCGGCCTTGACCAGCAGCCGGACGATGCGTAGCCGGGTTTCCTGCGACAGCGCCGCAAAGCCGGCAAGGGCGCGTTGCTCTTCCATCGAATCAACCTCTCAAGATGTGTTGAGACAATGAAGGTGAGACCTGATGCTGTCAAGCCAGCAGGTGTGTCTCGACGATGGCTGCTCGGGGAATCCGCGGGGGTCAGGCGCCGGATCCTGACGAACCCGGCCTGGACCGAATACCTGATCGACCAGGCGACCAACGAGGGCATGCCCGAGAACGGCCGGCCCTCGTATCTGGCCGAGGCCCGGCAGGCGCTGCTGGCGCAGGAGCGCAAGGCGGCGGGGCGGGCCGCTTCCGGCGCGCGGAAGGCGGCATGAGGTGCGGCCATGGACCCGCTCGTCGTGCTTGATTGCCAGAAGGTGCTGCCGGACAGGTTCGCCCTGACGCTGGCCGCAGCAGGGCGCTGCTTCAGGGCGCCGGGGCGATGCTCGACATGCCGGGCGCCAGCCCTGCAGAACTGGCGCTGCACGAGATGGCGGCGGGGCTGCTGACGCGGGATGAGATCGCAGCGATCCCGCCCGAAGCAGGCCGGGCAGCCCTGCCGCCGCCCGGGCCCGCCGCCGCATCCAGCCTTCCCCCGCAAGGGAAGGTCCATTGACGGGATCACCAAGCAACCGACAAGGAGGAGTGAACGATGCTGAAATCCCTGTCTCTCGATCGCCGGACGGCATTCGACATCGCCAATGTCGTTGCCGGTCTCGGTCTTCTGCTGTCGCCCTGGTATCTCGGCTTCGCGGCCGAGACCGCCGCGGCGGGGAACGCCTGGATCATCGGGGCAGCGATGACGCTGATCGCCTTGGCCGCGCACAGGCTTGAGGAATGGGCCAATGCCGCCCTTGGCCTCTGGGCGGCGATCGCGCCCTGGGTTCTGGGCTTCGCGACCCTCGCGGCGGCGATGTGGGTGCATGTGATCGCCGGTCTGATCGTCGCGATCCTGGCAGGCTTCAGCCTGTGGTCGGGCGACGACCGGCCCTATTCGACAGCGTGACGTTCCGAACGGCCCGGCAACCCGCCGGGCCGTTTTCACGTTCCCCGTCTGGTCTCGGGCGAGAAAGGAAATCCACCACCGATCAAACGGAAATTGCCGATGTCGATGAAAATCCTCCGACTGCGCGCGGCTGCCATCACGCTGTGCACGATCCTGGCGCTGGTCGCGCCGTCCCCGGCGGCTGTCGGCCAACCCATGCCCGAGGCGGCGGGCGGTATTCCCACCATTGCCCCGATGCTGTCGCGCGTCACCCCGGCGGTGGTCAATATCGCGGTCGTCTCGGAAACGCCGGCGGTATCGAACCCGCTTTACAACGATCCCTATTTCCGCCGTTTCTTCGATCTTCCCGACCCGCCGATGCGGCGGCAGATGAGCGCCGGCTCCGGCGTGATCGTCGACGCCCAGAACGGCTATGCGCTGACCAATCACCACGTCGTCGCCGAGGCCAGCGCGATCAGCGTCACGCTGAAGGACGGGCGCCAGTTCCGGGCCGAACTCGTCGGCGCCGACCAGGCCACGGAAATCGCCCTGCTGCGAATCGAGGCCGAGGATCTGGTCGCGCTGGAGATCGGCGATTCCGACCGCCTTCAGGTCGGCGATTTCGTCGCCGCCATCGGCAACCCCTTCGGCCTGGGCCAGACGGTGACCTCGGGCATCGTCGGCGCGCTGGGACGCAGCGGCATCAGCCGCGAGGGCTATGAGGATTTCATCCAGACCGACGCCTCGATCAACCCGGGTAATTCGGGCGGCGCGATGGTGACGCTGGACGGCAGGCTGGTCGGTATCAACACCGCCATCCTGACCCCGGCGGGGGGCAATATCGGTATCGGTTTCGCGGTGCCCAGCAACATGGCCGTCGCCGTGATGCAGCAGCTGATCGAGCACGGCGAGGTGCGGCGCGGCAGGCTGGGGATCGGCATGCACGACCTGACGCCCGATCTGGCCGAGGCGCTGGAGCTGGGCGGCATCCACGGCGCGGTCATCGCGAATGTCGAGCCCGGCTCGCCTGCCGAGAAGGCGGGGCTGAAGGCGGGGGACGTGGTGGCCGCTGTCGACGGCGCCCCGGTGCAGGGCGCCACGCATCTGCGCAACCGATTGGGCCTGACGCCCGTCGGCAGCACCATCCGCCTGACGGTCAGGCGCGAGGGGGACGAGCGGGAAGTCGACCTGTCCATCACCGCCGAAGCCACCTCCTCCGGTGATTTCGCTGGCACGCCGCTGGATGGCGCCCGGTTGCGCAACGCCTCGGCGGAGGAGGCGCGCCGGGCGGGCAGTGCCGGGATCACGGTCGACAGCGTCGAGCCGGACAGCCTTGCGGCATGGGTCGGTCTGCGCCGCGGCGACATGATCGTCGCCGTCAACCGGACGCCGGTTTCATCGGTCGCGGATTTGCGTGACATGCTTGCCGGCCGCCGTGCCATCGTGGCGCTGGAACTGATCCGCGACGGCAACCGTCTTTTCATGGTCGCAAGGTGAACGACGGCCGTGGCATGGAGAGGACCGGGAAGACGCAGGGTGTCGTCACCGATGCCTGGGCGTCGCTCATCTGACGGAGCCCCGGACCTTGCCGGCTTCAGAACGCCGGCCCGCAAGCCCTGCGGATGGCGAGTTGGACCGGCGAGGGCGGCAAGGCCAGGTCGAACTCGGCTCTTGGCAGCAAGGGCGGCTGCGCCATGAAGCGGGGTCTTGTCCCCCGGTGCGGTTGCGCCGCATGGACCAGAAACGGATCGCACAGATAGACCGTGCCCGCCGCGCCCGTCGCCAGTGCCTCGGGGCAGGTCTCGGTCGAGGCATAGCCGTTCGCCGACAATTGCCGCAGCGTCGCGCCTGCCGTGCCATAGGGCAGTAACTCGCGCGCAATGGCCATATGCGAGCCCTGCCTGATCCGGGTCGGTGCATCGCCGGGCCCGACATCCGAGAACAGGAACAGCATCAGCAACGCGCGGCCACTGCTTTTGACATTGACCCGCCACTCCATGAAATCCGGGCTGTCGCCGAAGCTCATGTCCACATGCCAGCCATCGTCGCCGGGGGCGATGGGCAAGGGGAAGCGGATCGGGAAGCTGCCGAGGCCCTGCGGCGCAAGCCAGCGCCCCGGCCCGGCAAGCTGGTCATAGGCCCGATGCAGCAGCGGGGTGTTGGCGGCCTGGACGAAGGCGGGCGTGAACATCGATGCGATCCGGATGACGGGTCGCGTCCAGCCCTCGGGCCGGTCGGGCGAGAGGCCCGCAGCTGCCCACAACTCGTCCCGGCATTGCCGGGCGAGGTCGGTGGGGAAGGCGCCGTCGATCCTGACGAAGCCGTCCTCGATGAAGCTCTGGACCTGACGCTCGGCCAGGCCGGTGGGTTCGGGATGGGTCATCACGCATTCTCCGCTTGGCGCCCCAATCGCGGGCGCCGTGTCGATCTGATGGCGCGAAAGCGCCGGCGGCAGGGCCGGTCAGATCAGCGGGAAGAATGTGGACATGAACATCATGGTCGCAATTTAGGGCGGGCAGCCGGGGGCTGCAAGCCGTGTCCCCTGGCCGCTTGCGACCTGTTCCCCTTGCTCGCGGTTATCGAGGGGCATTCTTGCCCGGCCAGCAGGCACCCCAGCCATCGTCAGGACAGATGCCCTGATATCGTCCAGAGCGCCGGATGCTCAGCGCCCGCCCTGATCCTCTGCGCCCGGCTCAGTATTCGTCATGCAGCCTGAGCCAGCTCATGGCGCCGTTTTCATTGCGGCCCTTTGGGGTCAGGTCCAGCCAGTTGAACGCGCCCATCAGCAGTTCCACGCCGCGGTGATAGGTGGAATAGCTGTGGAAGAGGACGCCGTCCTGCCGCACGAAGATGCTGACCCCGAACATGTCCGGGCTCTTCTCGATCACCGTCCCGTAGTTGTAGATCGCCCGGCCGGCCGCGCGATCCTCCTCGGTGAACGAGACGCCGAAATCGTAGTTGAAATCGCCGTCGTCCGACGACAGCCAGGGAAAGCGCCAGCCCATGCGCCGCCGGACCTCCTCGATCCGCTGGACCGGGGCGCGCGAGACGGCGGCGAAGGCCAGGTCGGCCTGCTCGAAATGCTGCCGGGCGGCATCGACATGGTCGACGACGAAGGAACAGCCCGAGCAGAGATGATCGGAACCGGGCGTCAGCATGAAGTGATAGATGGCAAGCTGGCTGCGGGTCCCGAACAGGTCGCCCAGCGTCACCTCGCCGTCGGGCCCCATGAAGCGATAGGGCTTGTCGATGCGGACCCAGGGCATCCGCCGCCGCTCGGCGCGCAGGGCGTCGAGCTGGTGGGTCATGTCGCGTTCGCGGGCCAGCAGCGCCTTGCGGGCTTCCAGCCATTCCTCGCGGGAAACGATGGCTTGGGTCATGGTCAGTCTCCTTTCCGGGTTGGGTCTTGGCCTGCCATCAGCCGCAACCAGGGCGGCAGGTGGAACAGGCTCATCAGCAGATACATCATGGTCATGCCGTACAGCGGCAGCGGACCGGGCCCGGACAGGCAGAGCGCGGGCGAGGCCGCCGTGATCCAGGCCATGACGGCGAAGCAGGGCGCCGCCGCAAGGGCCAGCCAGCCTGCCGCGCCGGGCTTTCCCGTGGGCGTTGTCATTCCGGGCCTCCCGTCCGATGCTTTGCAGCAACGACTCTAGGACGGGGCGGCATCCGGGCGTGAGTAACAAGGATGACGGGATTGCGGCGGCTGCGCAGGCGCTGGCGGCGGGGGATGCGCTGACGGCGCTGAAGCGGGTCGCCCTGCGCGACGATCCGCCCGCGCTGGCGCTGCGCGGCATCGCCATGGCGCAACTCGGCGATCTCGACCGGGCGCGCGATCTGCTGCGCCGCGCCGCGCGAGGGTTGGGTGCCGATCCCCTGGCCCGTGCCCGCTGCCGGCTGGCCGCGGCGGAAATCGCGCTGGTCACGCGCGACCTGGGCGGTCTGGAGCAGGCGCTTGGCACGGCGCGAGGCGCGCTTGCGGCGCAAGGCGACTGGGCGAACGCCGCCCATGCCGGCTACCTGCAGGCCCGGCTGCTGCTGCTGACCGGGCGTCTCGATCAGGCCGAGGCGGTGCTTGAGACGCTGGATGCCGCCGCGCTGCCCCCGGCCTCGCGTCCCGGCTGCTGGCTGGTCGCCGCCGGCATCGCCATGCGGCGCATCCGGGCCGGCGATGCGCGGGCCGCGCTGGACCGGGCCGCCCTTGCCGCGCATCAGACAGGCATCGCCGCATTGGCGGCCGAGGTCGCACAGGCGCGCGCCGCCTTCGACGTCCCGGCCGCGCGGCTGATCGAAAACGGGCGCGAGACCCTGCTGGACCTGGCCGGGGTCGAGGCGCTGATCGGCTCGGACCTGCTGCTGGTCGATGCCTGCCGCAACCTTCTGCGCGGCGGCGCGATGCTGGTGCCACTGGCCGGGCGGCCGGTGCTGATGGCGCTGCTGCGCGCGCTGGCCGAAGCATGGCCCGGCGACGTGCCGCGCGAAACCCTGCTCGCGCGTGCCTTTCGCGCCCGCCATGCCGACGAGTCGCATCGGGCAAGATTGCGGGTGGAGATCGGGCGGCTGCGCGAACACCTCTCCCTGCTGGCCGGGATCAGCGCGACGGGCCGGGGCTTTGTGCTGGAGCCGTGCGTCGTGCGTAGGGTCGCCGTGCTGGCCCCGCCGGTCGAGGGTGATCATGCCGGGCTGCTGGCCCTGCTGGCCGATGGCGAGGCCTGGTCGAGTTCGGCGCTGGCCCTGGCTTTGGATGTCAGCCCGCGCAGCGTGCAGCGCGGGCTCAAGGCGCTGGAGCGGGCCGGCTGGGTCGAATGGCTGGGCCACGGCCGCGCCCGGCGTTGGATCGCGCGGAGCGTGCCGGGCTTCCCGACAAGCTTGTTACTCCCGGCGCCCGTGCCGATGCGCTAGGATGGCCCCATGAAACGCATGGCCGAAATCATCCGCGAATACGGCCCCTTTCCGGGGATCGAGGAGGTGCATGGCGTCAGTTTCGACGGAAGGCAGGTCTGGTTCGCCAGCGGCGAGCGGCTGAACGCGCTGGACCCCGACAGCGGCGAGCTGCTGGGCGCGCTGGAGATTCCCGCCGATGCCGGCACGGCCTTCGACGGCCGGCATCTGTTCCAGATCGCCGGGCCGGTCATCCGCAAGATCGACCCGGAGAGCGGCGAGGTCCTGGCGACCATTCCCGCGCCGGAGGGCGGCAATTCCGGGCTGGCCTGGGCCGAGGGCTCGCTTTGGGTCGGCCAGCATCGCGGGCGGCGCATCCACCAGGTCGATCCCGAGACCGGCAAGGTGCTGCGCAGCATCGACTGCGACCGCTTCGTCACTGGCGTCACCTGGATCGAGGGCGCGCTCTGGCACGGCACCTGGCAGGGCGAGGAAAGCGACATCCGGCGCATCGACCCCGCCACCGGCGCAGTGCTGGAACGGCTGGAGATGCCGCCGGGCACCGGGGTCTCGGGGTTGGAATCGGATGGCGGCGCCCGGTTCTTCTGCGGCGGCGGCAGCAGCGGCAAGTTGAGGGTCGTTCTGCGCAAGGCGGATCAGGACGCGACATAGGGCCTTCGGTTCTTGCTGCGCAAACCGGCCCCTCGCTCGGAACCTGACAGCGGGGCCTCGGCGGGCTATGCTGTCGGGGTCCTTTCCATCAGCCAGCGGGAGGCAGCGATGAGCGACGAACACGCGGACAAGGGCGTTCTGCACCTGCCGCCGGGCGAGGGACGGCGCTACGTCCTCGGCCGGATGACGGCGGTGTTCAAGGCCGATGAGGATGAGACGGCTGCGCGCTACAGCGTCTCGGAATGGTGGCTGGAGCCCGGCGCCGACGGCCCGGGCGCGCATGCGCATGAAGTGAATGACGAGATCTTCTACGTGATCGCCGGCACGGTCGGCTTCCTTGCCGGGGAGGACTGGCTGGACGCGCCGCAAGGGACGTTCCTGCGCATCCCGGCCGGCGTGACGCATGACTTCAGGAACCGCACCGCCGAGCGTGTCGGTGTCCTGAACGTCTTCATCCCTGGCGGGTTCGAGCGCGACATGCCCGCCATCGTCGACTGGTTCAGGGACAATCCGTAGGCCCATGCGCGGCAAGGCCACGATCACGGCGGATCTTCGGCGGCTTGGCTTGCAGCCGGGCGATCTGGTGATGGTCCACGCCTCGCTGAAGGCGCTCGGCCCGGTCGAGGGTGGCGCAGCCGGGGTCGCCCAGGCGCTCATGGATGCCGTGGGGCCGGGCGGCACGGTGATGGGATATGCCTCCTGGGACCGCTCGCCCTATGAGGAAACCCTGAACGGCGCCCGGATGGACGAGGCCCTGCGCCGCGACTGGCCCGCCTTCGATCCCCGGACCGCCGGGACATATCGCGGCTTCGGCTTGTTGAACCAATTCCTTGCGGACTTGCCGGAGGCCCGGCGCAGCGCCCACCCGGATGCCTCGATGGTCGCGGTCGGCCCGCTGGCCGGGACCCTGGACGAGCCGCACCGGCTGGGCCAGGCCCTGCGCGAGGGCTCGCCGCTGGAACGCTTCGTCCGCCTTGGCGGCAAGACCCTGCTGCTGGGGGCGCCGCTCGATGCGGTGACCGTGCTGCATTATGCCGAGGCCGTCGCCGACATCCCCGGCAAGCGCCGCGTCAGCTATGAGATGCCGATGCCGGGCCCGGATGGCCGGACCATCTGGGAGGCTGCCACGGATTTCGACTCGAACGGCATCCTCGATTGCTTCGCGGTCGAGGGCCAGCCGGATGCGGTCGAGACCATCGCCCGCGCTTATGTCGCGACGGGCCGGTACCGGGAGGGCATGGTCGGCGCCGCGCGCTGCCATTTGTTCGACGCGCAGGATATCGTCGCCTTCGGGGTCGACTGGCTTGAGCGGCAGTTCGGATCGGTGCTGCATCCACGGTCACGCCGAGACGGCCGAGACATTTGACCGGGCATGGCCCCAATCTGACAGGAGGAACGCATGATGGAAGCTCCGCGCATCTACCCGACCTTCCGCTTCCGCGACGCGGCGGCGATGATCGACTGGCTGGAAAGGGCCTTCGGCTTCACCACCCATGCGAAATACATGGATGGCGAGAAGGTCGCCCATGCCGAACTGGCCTTCGGCTCGTCCATGATCATGTGCGGCGACGACAGGGACGACGCCTATGGCGGGATGGTGGGCCAGCCGTCGGGGCAGGGCGGCAAGTCGCTCTATATCGCCGTGGATGACGCTGACGCGATGTTCGCCCGTGCCAAGGCCGCCGGCGCGGTGATCGAGGAGGGGCTGACCGACCGCGACTACGGCAGCCGCGAATTCATCTGCCGCGATCCCGAGGGCAATTTGTGGTGCTTCGGCACCTGGTGGCCGAAGGTCACCGACAAGACCTGAGCATCATGGCCCCGCGGATATCGAACCGCATCGCGTGTTTCGTGGACGCCCCGCCGCTGGCGCCGGGCCATCGGGTGCTGGAGATCGGCTGCGGCCCCGGCGTAGCGGCCCGCGAGGTCTGCCGCCGCATCGGCAACGGCTTCGTCCTCGCCATCGACCGCTCGGCCAGGGCGATCGACAGCGCGGTGGCCGGATCGAAACCCGAGATCGCCTCGGGCAGCCTCCGGTTCCGGCAGGTGGCGGTCGAGGATTTCGAACTGCTGGCCGATGAAGCGCCCTTCGACATCGCTTTCGCGATGCGTGTCGGGGCATTGGACGGCCGCCATCCGGAGATCGGGCAACGCGCCCTTGAACGATTGCGGGCCGCATTGAAACCGGCGGGACGGCTGTTCATCGACACGGGGCATCCGGTTCGGGAGATCAGGCTGGACAGGTGACGGGCTATGGATTGAGCGCGGGAATCGCCGCTGAACCCCTGCTGAATTAAACGGATGGCATAACAACAGGGGACGCTTATGGCCGATATCGACCTGCATGCCTTGTCGCTGGCCGAACTGAAGCAGCTGGAAAAGAACGTGGCCAAGGCGATCGCCTCCTTCGAGGATCGCCGCAAGGCCGAGGCCCGCGCGGCGGAAGCGGTGGCAAAGCAGCACGGCTTTTCTTTGAGCGATCTCGCACGATATCGGTTGGTCGCTCTGGGATCCCATCGGCTTGCTGGACCCGGAAAGCCGGCCGGGCAGCTGGGGCGACGAGGCCAACCTGTCCTTCGCGGACGAATACGACAGCTATCTGATCGCGGCGGCATCCCAACTGCGCCGGGGAACGCCGCGTGACGATGTCGTCGCTTTCCTGGTCGACATCGAGACCCAATACAGGGGGATGGGCCACAACCCGAGTGCCCGGCCAAGGGCGGAAGCGGTCGTGGATGCGGTCCTCGCCGACGAGGGTCTCTGGACATGGCCCGATGCGCCGGGGCGGTTCGGTCAGGAGGCGAGATGACCAGGCACAGGATCTTTACCACCAGCTTCGCCAGCGTTTATCCGCACTACCTGGCAAAGGCGGAGAAGAAGGGCCGAACCAGGGCCGAGGTCGACGAGATCATCTGCTGGCTGACCGGCTATAGCCCGGAGGAACTGGCGGCCCGGCTGGACGACCAAACGGATTTCGAGACCTTCTTTGCCGAGGCCCCGCGCATGAACCCGGCGCGCTTCCTGATCAAGGGCACGGTCTGCGGCATCCGGGTGGAGGAGATCGAGGACCCGCTCATGCGGGAGATCCGCTATCTGGACAGGCTGATCGACGAACTGGCCAAGGGCAAGCCGATGGAGAAGATCCTGCGGAAAGGGTGAGCCGCCCACTGGCACGGCTGTTAACATCTTGTCCGGCGACATGCCGCCGGCTGGCGGCCTTTTCCGGTATCTGTCCGCGTCATTCTCTGAGCGTTCCGTCTGTTGGCTTGACCAGCCGCCGGGTCATGAGGATGCTGCCGGCGTAGCGAGCTGCAGTCGCAGGTGGCGTGTATCATCCTCTGGCAGCCTGTCGTGATCGATCTCCGCGCAACGGTTCAGTGTGGCCTTGTGTACTCGCGCCACGGAGCACATCTTAAGTTCTCCGACAGCCCCATCGAGGAACACAAGATGAAATGCCCGATAGACGACGAGACGCTGGTGATTGCCGAGCGCGGGGGCGTAGAAATCGACTATTGTCCCAAATGCCGTGGGGTCTGGCTGGATCGCGGGGAACTCGACAAGATCATCGAGCGCGCGGCACAGGCAACCGCGCCCATGGATTCGGAACGCGACCGTCGGCCGCTTCAGGATCGCGACAGAAGAGATGACCGGCGCGACCTTTCTCGCCATCCCTCTGCGGACGATGACCGTGGGTATGGCAGGAAGCCCAAACGGCGTGAGAGCTTTCTCGGGGATCTCTTCGATTTCTGACGCCTGGCTTCCCCGGCCGCGTCCGCACCTCGGGTTTCATCCACAAAGAATATATCCCGCCATGCGGCTATCTGGGGCGGGGGCCGGGTTGGCGAGCATTTGCCACCTATCCTGAATGTCGGGGGCCTGAATATCGTGGGCAGAACCCGCGGGCCCCGACCCGCGCGGCGTGGGAATGCGGCGCGGATATTCCGCGCCACGTCAGCGTAGCCGGGTCAAGCTCGTCGTAAACGCAAAGTCCGCCGCTCCTGCGAACGGTGGAATTTGGCATGCAGATTGCGTTTCAGGATGCGGCCGGGCCAGCGGCTCGTCTCAGCCCTCGGCCAGCCGATACCCCACGCCCGGTTCGGTGAAGATCCAGCGGGGGTCGGCGGCATCGTCGCCGAGCTTGGCGCGGAGCTGGCGGATATAGACGCGCAGATACTGGCTGTCGCCGGCATGGGCCGGGCCCCAGATGGCGCGCAGGATCATGTCCTGCGTGACCAGCCGGCCGGCATGGGTGGCCAGAAGCCAAAGAAGGTCGAATTCCTTGCGGGTCAGGTGCAGGTCCTCGCCCGCCAGGCTTGCCCGGTGGTCGGCCGCGTCAATCGACAGCGGACCAAGGGTCAGCACCGCTGTCGCCGCCTCGGCCGCGCGGTCGCGCAGAAGGCCGCGCAGGCGGGCGAGCAGCTCGCCCGTCGAGAAGGGCTTGGTGACGTAGTCCTGCGCGCCTGCGTCGAGGGCGGCGATCTTGCCGGCCTCGTCGCTGCGCACGGACAGGACCAGCACCGGCACCGCGGACCATTCGCGCACCCGCTTCAGCACCGTGATCCCGTCGGCATCCGGCAGGCCCAGGTCCAGGATGATCGCCGCCGGCGCCTCCTTGGCGGCAAGGGCCACCCCCTCATGCGCCGTCGCGGCCTCCGAGACCAGATGCCCCTCGGCCTCCAGCGCCACGCGCAGGAAGCGGCGGATCGGGGTTTCGTCCTCGACGATGAGGATGCGGGCGGCGCTCAATGGGTCAGCTCCGGGTTTGTCAGCGGCAGGTCGATCGCGATCCGGGTGCCGCGGCCGTCGGCATGCACCGGCTCGGCCCGGATCGTGCCGCCATGGGCTTCGACGATTCCCTTGCAGATGGCAAGGCCGAGGCCGGTGCCGCCCTGTCCGCCGTCGCCCTGGCCCACGCGCCAGAACATGTCGAAGACATGGCCCGACGCGCCGGGGGGAAGGCCGGGGCCCTCGTCCTCGATCGCCAGGGTGGCACGGGCGCCATGGGTGCTTGCGGAAATGCGGATCGGCGTGCCGGGACCGGCATATTTGCGCGCATTGTCCAGGATATTGACCACGACCTGCTCGATCAGGATCGGATCGACATGGGCGGGCGCCATGTCCTCGGGGATGGTCACCATGACCGGGTTGTCGCGCAGCGGCCCGCGCAGCCGGTGCCGCGCCGTGCCCACCAGCTCGCGCAGGTCGGTCGGCACCGCGTTCGGGCGCAGCGCGCCATGGCCCAGCCGGGTCATGTCGAGCAGGTTCTGGATATAGCGGTCCAGCCGCTCGCCCTCTTCGCGGATGGTCTCGACCAGGATGTCGCGCCCCTGGGGCCCAAGGCCGGGCTGGTCCAGCCCCTCGGCGGCGCCCAGGATCGAGACCAGCGGCGTGCGCAGGTCGTGGCTGACCGAGGACAGCAGCGCGCTGCGCAGCCGCTCGGTTTCGCTGGTGACGCGGCTTTGCGCCAGATCCTCGGACAGGCGGATGCGCTCCAGCGCCAGCGCCACCTGATCGGCCAGCGCCTCGAGCAGGCGGCGGTCGCCGGGGCCGGGCTCGCGCCCGTCCTCATAGGCGATGCCCAGCGTGCCGAGGCGCCGCTCCGCCCCGGACAGCGGCAGAAACAGCCAGCGCGAGGCCGGCAGCGTTCCCGACCCGCGCCCGGCCGGCTCGCCATGGTCGAAGGCGTATTGCGCGGCCGATCGCTCTCGCGGTTCCAGCCGGTCCTCGGGCGGAAAGGCGCCGGCTATGGCAAGCGCGCCGCCTTCGTCGGGGACCAGCAGGATCGATTCGCATTCCAGCACCGTCGCCACATGGCTGACCGCCGCCCAGACCACATCGTCGAAAGAGGCCGCCCCGGCCGCCTTGCGCGAGAAATCGTAAAGCTTGCGGGTCCGGTCCGCGATGGCCCGCTGCGCGATGACGCGGCTGCGCAGCCGCGCGGCCAGGTTGCCGGTCAGGATCGAGGCGGCCAGGAACAGCACCAGCGTCAGGAATTCGCCCCGGCTCCAGATGTGAAGCGTCAGGCGCGGTTCGGTAAAGAGAAGGTTGTAGGTCAGAAAGCTCAAGACCGCCGTCGCGACCGAGGGCCAGAGGCCGAAATATGCGGCAACGGAAACCACCGCCGTCATATAGATCAGCGACAGGCTGAGGACCGGAAACAGCCGGTCGGCAGAGATCGCGACCAGACTGGCGCCGGCCACGACCGCGATGACGATGCCCGCAAGACGCAGGCCGTGCGGCAGGTCGGGCGGGGTCGGAGCGTGCCGTTTCCGGCCGGCGCGGGCCTCGTCGCCGACCAGGGTCAGCTCGAAATCGGTGGCGCGCCTTGTCAGGCCGGCAAGGAAACGTTCCCGCGCATCGGGCAGCAGCCGTGCCAGCCATGGCCGCGCGGGCGGGCGCGGCAGGATGATCCGGCGAATGTTCTGGCGCCGGGCGAAATCCAGCACCTCGGAGACCGCATCCCCCTCGACCTGCAAGGTCGAGATATCGGCGCCCAGCCTTTCCGCCAGCCGCAGCGCAGGCCCGGTCTCGTCCTGGCCATCGGCACGGCGGTTCTGTTCGTCGCGCAGGCTGGTCAGCGCCAGCACGAACCATTCCACCCGCGCCCGGTCGGCCGAACGCTTGCCGATGCGGATGGCGTCGCGGCCGACCGCGCCCTCGGGCAAGAGCACCAGGATGCGCTCCTGCGTCGGCCATGGCCCGGCGATGGCATTGGTGGCCATGTGCTCTTGCAACTGGGCGTCGACCCTGTCGGCGGCCGTGCGCATGGCCAGTTCGCGCAGCGCGGTCAGGTTGCCCTTGGCAAAGAAATTCGCCACCGCGCGCGCGGCCTGGTCCTGGACATAGACCTTGCCCGCGCGCAGCCGGGCGATCAGCTCGTCCGGCGGCAGGTCGATCAGCTCGATCTCATCGGCCATTTCCAGCACGCGGTCGGGGACCGTCTCGCGCACGCGGACGCCGGTGATGCGGGCGACGGTGTCGTTCAGCGTCTCGACATGCTGGACGTTCAGCGTGGTATAGACGTCGATCCCCGCCGCCAGCACGTCCTCGACATCCTGCCAGCGTTTTTCGTGCCGACCGCCGGAAAGGTTGGAATGCGCAAGCTCGTCGATCAGCGCCAGGTCGGGGCGGTAGGCGATCAGGGCATCGGTGTCCATCTCGTGCAGGATGCGGCCGCTGTGGATGACGCGGCGGCGCGGCAGCACCTCCAGCCCGCGCAGCAGCGCCTCGGTCTCGGCGCGGCCATGGGTTTCGACCACGCCGACCAGCACCTTGACGCCTTCGGCCGCACGCAGCCGCGCGGCCTCGAGCATGGCATAGGTCTTGCCCACCCCCGGCGCCGCGCCCAGAAAGACCTTGAGCCGCCCGCGGCCCTCGCGGCGGGCCTCGGACAGCAGGGCCTCGGGTTCGGGGCGGCGGGGCTCAGACATCGGTCTCCTCAGTCCGCCCCAGCAGGCGGCATGGGCGCGGCAAGGTCAAGCGCCAGGTTGGTCCGCAGGACATTCACCCGCGACTGGCCGTAAAGCCCCCAAAGCGGGCGCGTGACATGCTGCCGGATGATCTGCTGCACGATGGCGGCGTCGATCCCGCGCGCCCCGGCGATGCGCGCGGCCTGGGCCAGCGCATTCTCGGGCGAGATGTCGGGGTCGAGGCCCGAGGCGGAAGCCGTCACCGCGTCCGCCGGCGCGCTGGCACCGTTCTGGGCCTCATAGGTGGCGCGGCGCCCCGCGACCTGCTCTTTCAGTTGGGCCGAGATGGGGCCGAGGTTCGAGGCGCCGCCGGGCATGGTCGCATAATCCACCGCCGAGGGGCGCGGGTGCAGATAGCCCGGCCCGGCGAATTGTTGGCCGACCAGCGCCGAACCGACGATCCGGCCGTCGCGCTCGACCAGGCTGCCTTGCGACAGGCCGGGCGCCACGGCGCGGGCCAGCCCGGTCATCGCCAGCGGATAGGCCAGCCCGGTCAGCAGGATCATCGCCACCAGCATGGCCAGAGCCGGGCGGATATGCGTCATCATGGCATGCTCTCCCTATGCCAGCCCCAGCGCGGTCACGCCCATGTTGATCAGCTTGATGCCGACGAAGGGCGCGACGAGGCCGCCGAGGCCATAGATGGTCAGGTTGCGCCGCAGCAGGGCCGCCGCGCTGGCGGGCTGGTATCCGACGCCGCGCAGCGCCAGCGGGATCAGCGCGACGATGATCAGCGCGTTGAAGATCACCGCCGACAGGATGGCGCTTTGCGGGCTTTCCAGCCCCATCACGTTCAGCACGCCCAAGCCCGGATAGGCGGCGACGAAGACCGCCGGCAGGATGGCGAAATACTTGGCCACGTCGTTGGCCAGGCTGAAGGTGGTCAGCGCCCCGCGCGAGATCAGCAGCTGCTTGCCCACCATCACCACCTCGATCAGCTTGGTCGGGTCGCTGTCGAGGTCGATCAGGTTTGCGGCCTCCTTGGCGGCGGGCGTGCCCGAGTTCATCGCCACGCCCACATCGGCCTGCGCCAGCGCCGGCGCGTCGTTCGAGCCGTCGCCGCACATCGCCACCAGCCGGCCGCCGGCCTGTTCGCGGCGGATGTAGTCCAGCTTCATCTCGGGCGTGGCCTCGGCCAGGAAATCGTCCACCCCGGCCTCGGCGGCGATGGCGGCGGCGGTCAGTGGGTTGTCGCCGGTGATCATCACCGTGCGGATGCCCATGGCGCGCAGTTCCGCAAAGCGTTCGCGCACGCCGGGCTTGATCACGTCCTTGAGGTGGATCGCGCCCAGAATGCGCTCGTTCTCGGCCACCAGCAGCGGGGTGCCGCCCGAGCGCGCAATCTCCTCGATCCGGGCGTGCAGGGCGGCGTCGGCCTTCTGCCCGGTGAAACGCTCGATCGCATCGACGGCGCCCTTGCGCAGCCGCGTGCCGGTGAAATCGACGCCGGACAGCCGGGTCTGGGCCGAGAACGGCACCGGCTCGGACCCCGGTTCGGGGATGCGGGTCACGTCCTTCAGCAGCTTCTCGGCCAGTTCGACGATGGACTTGCCCTCGGGCGTTTCGTCTGAAAGCGAGGCCAGGAAAGCCGCCATTGCCAGCTCGCGCTCATCGGTGCCGCGCGCCGGGACGAAGGCGTCGGCCATGCGGTTGCCGAAGGTGATGGTGCCGGTCTTGTCCAGAAGCAGCGTATCCACGTCGCCCGCCGCCTCGACCGCGCGACCCGACTTGGCGATGACGTTGGCGCGCACCAGCCGGTCCATGCCGGCGATGCCGATGGCCGACAACAGCCCGCCGATGGTCGTGGGGATCAGCGTGACGAACAGCGCGGCCAGGGTGATGACGGGAATGACGACGCCCGAATAGCGCGCAAAGGGCTCCAGCGTGACGGTCACGAACAGGAAGATCAGCGTCAGCCCGGCCAGCAGGATGTTCAGCGCGATCTCGTTCGGGGTCTTCTGGCGCTCGGCCCCCTCGACCAGCGAGATCATGCGGTCGAGAAAGCTCTTGCCCGGCTCGGCGGTGATGCGGATGACCAGATGGTCCGAGACGATCCGCGTGCCGCCCGTGACCGAGGAACGGTCGCCGCCGGATTCGCGGATCACCGGGGCGCTTTCGCCGGTGATGGCGCTTTCATCGACCGAGGCGACGCCGCGGATCACCTCGGCATCGGTCGGGATCAGGTCGCCCGCCTCGACCAGCACGATCTGCCCGGCGCGCAGGCCCGAGGAAGGAACCTGGCGCGGTGCCGGATCGTCCGCATGCGCCATCAGCTTGACGACGGTTTCCGCCTTGGTGGCGCGCAGGCTGTCGGCGCGCGCCTTGCCCCGGCCTTCGGCCAGCGCCTCGGCGAAATTGGCGAAGAGCACGCAGAGCCATAGCCAGAAGGCGATCTGCAGGCCGATGCCTGCGCCCTCGGCCCCGAGGGCAAGGTCGCGCAGCGACAGGACGGTGGTCAGCGCGGCGGTGACGGCAGTGACGAAGATCACCGGGTTGCCCATCAGCGCGCGGGGCTGAAGCTTGCGGAAGGATGCCCTGAACGCCGTGCCGTAAAGCCCGGATCGGGCGGTGATGTCGGGGGACATGTCTGTTGTCCTTGCTTGGGAGAGGGCGCGGCCCCGTGCGGGCGAGGCTGCGCTGTCAGAAGGTCTGGCCGGCGCTCAGCGCCGTCTGCTCGGCGACCGGGCCAAGTGCCAGGACCGGGAAGAAGGTCAGCGCACCCAGGATCACCACGGTCAGCACCAGCAGCGTGACGAACAGCGGCCCATGCGTCGGAAAGGTGCCCGCCGTGACCGGGCTTTGCTGCTTGCCGATCATCGAGCCCGCGATGGCCAGCATCGGCACGATGATCGCGAAACGGCCCAGGATCATCAGCAGCCCCAGCGCGGTGGTCTGCCAGGGCAGCGCCGCGCCCCAGCCTGCGAAGGCCGAGCCGTTGTTGCCGACCGCCGAGGCGTAGGCATAAAGCGTCTCGGACAGGCCATGCGGCCCCGCCTCCTGGATGGCCGCGGCCGCCGTCGGGACGGTGACCGAGATCGCGCCGCCGACCAGGATGCCCAGCGGCATCGACAGGAAGGCCAGCATGGCCAGGGTGACCTCGCACCCCTCGATCTTGCGTCCCAGGTATTCCGGCGTGCGGCCGACCATCAGCCCGGCCAGGAACACCGCCAGCACGACATAGAGCAGCATGCCGTAAAGCCCCGAGCCCACGCCGCCGAAGATCACCTCGCCGATGGCCATGTTGATGATCGGCACCATGCCGGCCAGCGGCATGAAGCTGTCATGCATGGCGTTGACCGAACCGTTCGAGGCGGCCGTGGTCGCCTCGGCCCAAAGCGCCGAGAGGCCGGTGCCGAAGCGCATCTCCTTGCCCTCCAGGTTGCTGGCAAGGCCAAGCGCCGGGTTGCCGCCGCTTTCGCCCAGCCAGATCGCCAGCAGCCCGGCGAGGAACAGCACGCCCATGGCGGCATAGATCGCCCAGCCCTGGCGCCGGTCCCGCGCCATGCGCCCGAAAAGGAAGCAGAAGCCGACCGGGATCAGCAGGATCGACAGGCATTGCGCCATGTTCGACAGCACCGTCGGGTTCTCCAGCGGGTGGGCCGAGTTCGCGCCGAAGAAGCCGCCGCCATTGGTGCCGAGTTGCTTGATCGCGATCTGGCTGGCGACGGGGCCGCGCGGGATCACCTGCTGCGCGCCCTCCAGCGTAGTCGCATGCGCCCCGCCCAGAAGCGTTTGCGGCACGCCTTGCAGGATCAGAAGGATCGCCAGGATCACTGACAGCGGCAGCAGCACATAAAGCACCGAACGGGTCATGTCGGCCCAGAAGTTCCCCAAGCCCACCCCCTTGGGTGCGGTGAAGCCGCGGATCACCGCGACGCCGACCGCCATGCCGGTCGCGGCCGAGACGAAGTTCTGCACCGTCAGCCCGGCCATCTGCGACAGATGGCTGAGCTGCGCCTCGCCCGAATAGGCCTGCCAGTTCGTGTTGGTCACGAAGCTGGCGGCGGTATTGAAGGCAAGGTCCGGGCTGATCGCGCCGATGCCCTGGGGGTTCAGGGGCAGGAACTGTTGCAGCCGCAGGATCAGGTAAAGCGCGACGAAGCCCAGAAGGTTGAAGGCGAGCAGCGCCAGCGCATAGCCGCGCCAGCTTTGCCGGACGCCGGGGTCGATGCCGCAAAGGCGATAGAGCCCGCGCTCGACGGGGCCGAGCACGGGGGAAAGAAAGCTACGCTCGCCCGCATAGACGCGGGCCATGAACGGCGCCAGCACCCAGCCGCCCACCGTCAATACGGCGCAGAACAGGACATATCCGATCAGGTCTTGCATCTGCGCGTCTCAGAACCGATCCGGGCGCAAGAGCGCGAGGATGAGGAAGACGAAGATCCCCGCCGAGACGGCGAGGCCCAGGATAAGGTCGACCATATGCGCCCTCACGACCTGTCGATCAGGCGCAGCGCCGCGGCGAAACCGCCGATGCCGATCACGCCGAGCGCAAGATAGACGATGTCTGCCATGGCAGGATTCCCGCAGTTTCGATACGGGCCAATATCTGTCCGCGGCGCGTCAAGGGGCTATGCGGATTTCAGGGCGCAGGCGTAAATCCGGCGTAAAGATCATGTCGCGTGGGACTGCGCTTGGGCGGAACCAGGAAGCGGTAGCCCCAAAGGTGCCTTGTAACTTCCTGCTGGTTGATCTGAGTCAAAGTGACATCGCCGGATTTCCGAAACACTTGGTACAGTTCGCAAGGTCATCGATCGCCGGCCCTGCAGTTTTCGGATGAGTTCGACAGCGGCGATGTCGCGCCGCCCCAGTGGCCAGCACCGGCAGGACGCTGCGCCAGCTGCCATTCCAGCCACCGGAGGCAATCATGGACAAGACGCCCGAAACGCCCGCGAAACGACAGTTCCGTTTCCCAACCGCATTCACCATCCTGTTCGGCCTGATCATCCTGGTCGCCGCGCTGACATGGATCGTGCCCGCCGGACAGTATCAGCGCGAGATGAACGAGGCGCTGGACCGCGAGGTTCCCGTAGCCGGCACCTATGCCGAGACCGAGCCGAACCCGCAGGGCATCACCGATGTGCTGATGGCGCCCATCGCCGGGCTCTACGATCCCGACAGCTATCAGGCCAATGCCATCGACGTGGCCGTATTCGTGCTGGTGATCGGCGGCTTCATCGGCGTGGTCGCCGCCAGCGGCGCGATCAATGCCGGGATCGGCCATGCCATGACCGCGCTGGCGGGACGCGAGAAATGGATGATCCCGGTGCTGATGGGGCTCTTCGCGCTGGGCGGCACCACCTACGGCATGGCCGAGGAGACGCTGGCCTTCTACATGCTGCTGATCCCGATCATGATCGCCGCGCGCTATGATGCGGTGACGGCGGTGGCGATCATCCTGCTGGGGGCGGGCGTGGGCGTCCTGGGCTCGACCGTGAACGCCTTTGCGACGGTGATCGCGTCGGATGCGGCCGGGATCCCCTTCACGCGCGGGCTGGTGCTGCGGCTGGCGATCCTGGTCCTGTGCTGGCTGGCCTGCGTGATCTATGTCATGCGCTACGCCGAGAAGGTCCGCCGCGATCCGTCGAAATCGCTGGTCTACGACATGAAGGCCCGGAACGAGGCGCATTTCCTCAGCGGGCATCAGGGCGACAAGACCGAATTCACCACCATCCACAAGATCGTCCTGTCGATCTTCGGGCTGACCTTCCTGGTCATGGTCTGGGGCGTGCTGATGGGCGGCTGGTGGATGGGCGAGATGAGCGCGCTGTTCCTGGGCTCGGCCATCCTTGTCGGGCTGGTCGTGCGACCGGGCGAGAAGGCCTTCGTCGATTCCTTCGTCGATGGCGCGCGCGACCTGCTGGGCGTGGCCCTGATCATCGGGCTGGCGCGCGGCATCGTCGTCATCATGGATGCCGGGCGCATCACCGACACCATCCTGCACTGGGCCGAGATGTCGGTCGCAGGCCTGGGCGAGGTGGCCTTCATCAACGTGATGTATTGGCTGCAGGTGCTGATGTCCTTCTTCGTGCCGTCCTCGTCGGGGCTGGCGGTGCTGTCGATGCCGATCATGGCGCCGGTCGCGGATTTCGCCGGGGTAGGGCGCGACCTGGTGGTGACGGCCTATCAGTCGGCGAACGGGCTGGTGAACCTGATCAACCCGACCTTCGCCGTGGTCATGGGCGCGCTGGCCATCGGACGCGTGCCCTATGAGCGCTGGCTGCGCTTCATGTGGCCGCTGCTGGTGATCCTGACGGTCATCATCATGGCCTGCCTCAGCATCGGCGCCCTGATCGCCTGAAACCGGAGAGCGAACATGTCCATCCCCTATGGCGTCCATTCGGAAATCGGCAAGCTGCGCCGGGTTCTCGTCCACCGCCCCGGCTCGGCGCTGGCGCGGCTGACGCCCTCGAATTGCCACGAACTGCTGTTCGACGACGTGATCTGGGTCAAGCAGGCGCGGACCGATCACATGGAATTCGTCGATGCCATGCGCTATCGCGGGGCCGAGGTCGTCTTCCTGCGCGAATTGCTGGCCGAGACGATGCGCATCCCCGAGGCCCGCGACTGGCTGCTGGCGCGGCGCGTCAATGAAAACACCGTGGGCGTGGGCCTGGCCGACGAGTTGCGCGCCCATCTGATGGAGATCGACGCCGATCCGCTGTCGCTGATCCTGCTGGGCGGGATGAGCCGGGCCGAACTGCCGCTGGAGGGCGGCGGGCTGTTTCCCGCCACCCTGCGGCCGGGGGATTTCGTGTTGCCGCCGCTGCCGAACCATCTGTTCACCCGCGACACGACCTGCTGGATCTATGGCGGCGTGACGCTGAACCCGATGCGCTGGAACGCGCGCAAGCTGGAGACGGTGAACATCGCCGCGATCTATCGCTTCCATCCCGATTTCCGCGACGCGGGCTTTCCGGTCTGGTGGGGCGACCCGGATCGCGACCACGGCCTGGCCACGCTGGAGGGCGGCGACGTGATGCCCATCGGCAACGGCACCGTGCTGGTCGGCATGGGCGAGCGCACCACCCCGCAGGCGGTGGACCAGCTTGCCCGCGCCCTGTTCGCGCAGGGCGGGGCCGAGCGCGTGATCGCCTGCAAGCTGCCGGCCGAGCGCGCCTCGATGCATCTCGACACGGTGTTCAGCTTCTGCGACCACGACCTGGTCACGGTCTTTGCCGATGTGGCCGAACGGATCGTGCCCTATTCCATCCGGCCCGGCGACAAGGATTGGACGCTGGACATTCGCGAGGAAAACCGCCCGCTGGTCGAGGTCGCGGCCGAGGCGCTCGGCCTGCCGAAGCTGCGGGTGGTCGAGACCGGCGGCGACGCCTATGTGGCCGAGCGCGAGCAATGGGACGACGGCAACAACGTCATCGCGCTGGAGCCGGGCGTGGTCATCGCCTATGACCGCAACACCTTCACCAACACCCAGCTGCGCAAGGCCGGGGTCGAGGTCATCACCATTCCCGGCGGCGAACTGGGCCGCGGCCGCGGCGGCGGCCATTGCATGACCTGCCCGCTGATCCGCGATCCGGCGTAGGGGAGGTCTGAGATGTCCGTCAATCTCCTGGGGCGCAGCGTCCTCAAGCTCATGGATTTCACCCCCGACGAGATCCGCTTCCTGCTGCGGCTGTCGGCCTCGCTCAAGCAGGCCAAATACGGCGGTTATGAGCAGCAGCGGCTGAAGGGCCGCAACATCGCGCTGATCTTCGAAAAGGATTCGACCCGCACCCGCACCGGCTTCGAGGTCGCGGCCTATGACCAGGGCGCGCATGTCACCTATCTGGGCCCGACCGGCACCCAGATCGGCAAGAAGGAATCGATGAAGGACACCGCCCGCGTGCTGGGCCGCGTCTACGACGCCATCGAATATCGCGGCTTCGGCCAGCAGCAGGCCGAGTTGCTGGCGGAATGGTCGGGCGTGCCGGTCTATAACGGGCTGACGGACGAATTCCACCCGACGCAGATCCTCGCCGATTTTCTGACCATGCGCGAATTCACCCGCAAGCACCTGTCGCAGCTTGCCTTCTGCTTCCTGGGCGATGCCGGCAACAACATGGGCAATTCGCTCTTGGAGGGTGCCGCGCTGATCGGCATGGACGTGCGGCTTGGCGCGCCCCGCGACTGCTGGCCCGAGGAGACGCTGGTCGCCCGCTGCCGCGAGATCGCCGCGACCACCGGCGCCAGGATCACCCTGACCGAGGACCCGGCCGAGGCCGCGCGGGGCTGCGATTTCGTCTATACCGATGTCTGGGTCTCGATGGGCGAGCCCGAGGAGGTCTGGGCCGAGCGGATCGAAAGGCTGACCCCCTATCGCGTCACCCGCCAGGTCATGGAGGCGACCGGCAACCCGCATGCCAAGTTCATGCATTGCCTGCCCGCCTTTCACAACCGCGAGACCGGGATCGGCGAAAAGATCTTCCACGAATACGGCATCGATTGCATGGAAGTGACCGAGGAGGTCTTCGAATCCGCCGCCTCGATCGTCTTCGACCAGGCCGAGAACCGCATGCACACGATCAAGGCGGTGCTGGTCGCCACCCTGGCGGGCTAGGGCGATGCGTGTCGTGGTGGCCCTGGGCGGCAATGCGCTGCTGCGCCGGGGAGAGCCGATGACGGCCGAGGCGCAGCGCGCCAATGTGCGCAAGGCGGCGCGGGCGCTGGCCGATCTGGCGCGCGACCACCAGATCGTGGTCGCGCATGGCAACGGCCCGCAGGTGGGCCTGCTGGCGCTGCAGGCGGCGGCCTATGGCAGCGAGACGGTCTGGCCGCTGGACATCCTGGGTGCCGAAAGCGTCGGCATGATCGGCTATCTGGTCGAGCAGGAACTGGCCAACGCCCTACCGCGCGATGCGGTGCTGGCCACGCTGCTGACCCAGATCGAGGTGGCGCCGGACGATACCGCCTTCGCCCGGCCCGAAAAGCCCATCGGGCCGCTCTATGACGCCGGGGAGGCCGGGAAGATGCGCGCCGCCCATGGCTGGCCGATGACCGAGGAGGCTGCCGGAAAGTGGCGCCGCGTGGTGCCCTCGCCCCGCCCCCGGCACATCACCCAGATCCGCGCGGTGCGCCTGCTGGTCGAAGCGGGCGTCACGGTGATCTGCGCGGGCGGCGGCGGCATCCCGGTGATCCGGCTGGCCGACGGTAGCCTGCAGGGGGTCGAGGCCGTGATCGACAAGGACCACGCTGCCGGCCTGCTGGCCACGCAGCTGGAGGCCGACGCCTTCCTGATGCTGACCGATGTGGATGCGGTCTATGACGGCTGGGGCACCCCCGAGCAGCGCGCCATCCGCAGGGCGCGGCCCGACCAGCTGGACCCGGCCCGCTTTGCCGCGGGCTCGATGGCGCCCAAGGTCGAGGCCGCCCGCACCTTCGCGGCATCGCCGGGCAGGATGGCCGGAATCGGGCGACTGGAGGATGCCCGCGCGATCCTGGAAGGACGCGCAGGCACGTTGGTGCGCTCGGGGTCGGGTGAGTGAGGGCATATCGACAGTTCCTCATCTCGGCGATGAACCCATGTCACGAAGACCCTAACTAACCGATCAGACAGCTGTATCCGGTCCCGGAGCGCTCGGTCGGCACCTGCAAATGCTGCGGCGCAACCTCCCGAAAGCTGACGCTCGACTGGCACTGCAGCGAACTCCTCACCATCATGGCAAGGATGCGGGACAAGGCTGCGGGTCGTGGTATGTGACCCGGTGAAGCAAGAGGGGCTAAGGCTGGTCAATTCACATAGGGGGGCGGCGGAGGTCCGTATCGGCGTCACGCAGTCCCCGGAATCTACAGGGACGTTCACAACGCGGAACGTGCGAACCGATGGCGCGAAGCAGGTCTCTGGTTGGCATCTTCCGACGTTACGGGCGAGCGTGGCGACATGGTGTCGTGGGGGCCGGGTGCAGTCATTACGCCTGCCGGTGAAGTCGTCGCCCAACTCGCCCTGAATGGACTTGGGCTGCTTCCGGCCCCGGACGCCATGAGGTGCTGCGCTTCGGGCTGATGGTAGAACGTGGTCTGTGTGAAGCAGCCACAAGCATCAGGGAAGGACGCGCAGCATGAAGCATTATGCCGGATTGGATGCATCGGTAAAAGAGACCTCGATCTGCATCGTTGATGAGGATGGGAGGTTCTGTCGGCTGGGATAGTGGAGGAAATAGCCGTCGAAAATGGGCGGCCAGTCGTCCAGCACCAGCCCGCCGCTTGCCAATGGGCCGGTATGGTGGAGGAACTTTTGCTCAGCTTACATGGAGGTGTTACCGGCTGAAGGGACCGCGCGGCCGAAAACGAACCGCGCGACACCGTCAGCAAACACTTGACCCGGAAAACCAGGAATCATCCATCGCCTTATATGCGCGATCCGCCTGCGGGCCGCTGCAGGGCAGAGCGCGACACGCGGTCGAACAGCAGGGCGATGGCGACGATGGCCAGGCCAGCACGCAGGCCCAAGCCCATCTCCATCCGCGTCAACCCGCGTGTAACCTCGGCGCCAAGGCCGCCCGCGCCGACCAGCCCGGCCAGGACAACCATCGCCAAGGACAGCAGGATGCACTGGTTCAGGCCGACGACGAGCGTCGGCAAGGCGGCGGGGAATTCGATCCGCGTCAGGATGATGCGGGGCGGTGCGCCTATGGCCTGGCCCAGCTCCAGCAGATCCTTTGGCACCTGGCGAAAGGCCAGCGTGGTCAGTCGCAGCATCGGCGGGATGCCGTAGACGACGGTCGCCAGCAGCGCCGGCACCTGACCCAGGCTGAACAGGATCACCGCCGGTATCAGATAGACCCATGGCGGCACGGTCTGCATGATGTCGAGGATCGGGCGCAGCGCCGCCTCAAGACGCGGCCGGCGCGACGCCATGATCCCAAGGGGAACGGCGATCGCCACAGCCGCCACGACCGCGGTGAAGACCAGCGCGATCGTCTGCATCGATTGCGGCCAGAGGTTCATCAGCCAGCAGAAGCCCAGGCACAGGAAGGCCAGCAGCGCCACCCGCAGGCCGGTCAGCAAGGCCACCGTGATCGTGACCAGCAGGATCACCACGATGGCCGGCGGATAGAGCAGCAGCGACTGGAAGGCGCCGAGAACGGCCTCGACCACGCGTCCGATGACATCGAACAGCCCGTGCAGGTTGGCGTTCAACCAGTCCACGAAGGGCGCGAGCCAGGTGCCGATGGAAAACTGGAAGGTCATGCGCCGCTCCCTTTCCGTTGCGCCATGCCTTGGGTCAGGCGGTCGATGACCATGGTCAGGATCACGATGGCGATGGCGGCGTCGATGGACTTGGCGATATCCAGCGTGCGGATCGCGTCATAGATCGTCTGGCCCAGCCCGCCCGAGCCGACGATGCCGGCGATGACCACCATGCCGAATGCCATCATCAGGGTCTGGTTGATCCCCGCCATGATGCTGGGAACGGCGAAAGGCAGGCGGATCTTCAGGAACATCTGGCCGCGCCTCATGCCGAGGGACTTGCCCAGTTCCAAGAACTCGGCCGGGGTGCGGGAGATACCCAGCGCCGTCAGCCGGATTGCCGGCGGCATGGCGACGATCAGCGTCGCGGCCAGCGCCGTCGCCGGGCCGAAGCCCAGAAGCGCGATGGCGGGCAGCAGATAGATATAGGGCGGCATGGTCTGGATCAGGTCCAGCACCGGCTCGACAGCTCGATTGAGCAGCGGATTGAAACCGGCCAGGATGCCGATGGGCAACGCGACCAGCAGGGCGAGGAAGGTCGCGCTGAGCACCAGGGCAAATGTGCTCATGGTTTCGGACCAAAGCCCCATGAATGCGCAGACCGCAAGGCCCGCGGCGATGGCAAGCCCGGCACCGGCGCCGATCAGGCGCCAACCGGCGAGCCCCAGGAGAATCATGGTGACATACCAGGGCGAGCCCCCGAGTGCCCAGAATGCCGCGCCATAGAAACCCTCGAAACCAAGGCGCAGGCCATCGAACAGGAACGCGGCATGGTCAGTGACCCAGAACAGCGCATCATCGACAATGCGGTCGAAATTGCTGGCAATCGTTGCGGGATCCATGCCGGTCAATGCCCCCCGGTCTCGGAGGCTTGCGATCCCTTGACCCCCAGCAGCAGGCTGGTCGGCGTCACCACGCCGGCGATCTGGCCCGCCTCGACCACGGCAAGCCCGGCGCTGCGATGGCCGACCATCAGTTCGATCAGCCCGTCTATGTCGGTATCGGGCGAAGTGAGGGGCAGGCTCTCCAACCCGACGCCCGGATACTCGCGCTGGAACTCGGCGGGCGGGATCATGACCGAATGCGCCTTGATCAGATGCAGTTTCGAAATGCCGGCGACAAATTCGGCGACATAGTCGTCGGCCGGGTTCAGGATCAGTTCTTCGGCGGTTCCGGTCTGGATGATGACGCCGTCCTTCATGATGGCGATGCGGTCGCCGATGCGGATCGCCTCGTCCAGGTCATGGGTAATGAAGATCGCGGACTTGCCGAGTTCCTTGGTCAGCTGCCGGAACTCGTCTTGCAACTGCCGACGGATCAGCGGGTCGAGCGCCGAGAACGGTTCGTCCATCAGGATGATCTCGGGGTCCGAAGTCAACGCGCGGGCCAAGCCCACCCGCTGCTGCATGCCCCCCGAAAGCTCGCCCGGATAACGCTCCATCCAATCGGCCAGCCCGACCTTGGCCAGCGCGGCCTTGGCCGTCTGGTTGCGCTCGGCCTTGGGGAGGCCCCGCACCTCCAGCCCGAAGGCGGCATTTTCCAGCACCGTGCGGTTGGGCAGCAATGCCACGCTCTGGAACACCATGGCCATATGCTTGGCCCGCAACTCGCGCAGGTCAGGCTCGCTCATGGCACCGATGTCGCGGCCCTTGACCTTGATCTGACCGCTGGTCGGCTCGATCAGCCGGTTCAGCATGCGGATCAACGTCGATTTGCCGCTGCCCGACAGGCCCATGATGCAGAAGATCTCGCCGCGCCCGACCTGAAAGCTGGCGTCGGACACGCCGACGACGCAGTCGAATTCCTGCAGGACTTCGCGCTTGCCGAGGTTGCGGCGCTGGACCGCATCCATCGCGGCCGGCGCCCGGGTGCCGAAGATCTTCCATGCCGACTGGCAGTCGAGCAGGATTTCCCCGGCATTCATGCTTCCTGTGGTCACTATCCGTTTCTCCGAGATGACAGATGGTTGGGCCGCCGGAGATCAATCGGCGGCCCGGACGTGGCTCAGTAGCTCTTGGTGTTCGACCAGCGTTCGAGCAGCAGGCCGTGGCTGTCGATCCAGGACTGGATAGCGGCATCCATGGTTTGTCCGCCCGCGACAGCCGAGTTGATGGCCGCAATGTCGGCGATCGGCAGGAAGACACCGGCCAGGATTTCCCGTGCCTCGGGGTTTGCTTCCGAGAAGCCCTTTTGCGCGATCAGGTTATAGGACTGGGGCGGCGCGAATACGCCCTTGGGATCGGCCAGGAACTTCATCTCGAATTGCTCGGCCATCCAGGTCGGCGTCCACAGCGTCACGACGATCGGCTCCTGCCGGTCCACGGCCGATTTCAGCGCGGCCGTCATGCCTGCGGTCGAGCCCTCGACCAACTGCAGCTTCAGGCCGTATTTCTCGACCGCATCGGTCGTCTCGCGCATCAACCCCGAACCGGGCTCGATGCCGACGATCTTGCCGCCCAGCTTGTCGGCACTGTCGTTCAGCTCTTCGATGGAGTTGATCTCGACATAGCTGGGAACCGCCAGGCCCTGGTAAAGGCCATGCGAGGCGATGGAGACCTTCTCAAGCCGGTTCTTGTTCTTTTCCCAATAGTCGTAGGCGACAAAGTCGACCTGCGAGGCCATGACCTGCACATCGCCGCGGGTCAGCGCGGCATAGGCGATGCCCCATTCGGAAAACTCGGTCAGCTCCACCGTATAGCCTTTGTTCTCAAGGACTTTCTTGGCCACGGCCGCGATCGGCACCATGTCTTCCCAGGCCATGGTGCCCAGCTTGATCACCTTGTCCTGGGCGTTTGCGGCAAACGCGCTCACCCCCAGCACGGCTGCCGCGGCAAGAGCTTTCATCAGTCGTTTCATGTGCACTCCCTTGATTGTCCGATCGGGCTTCATTGCCGGCCCAACCTGTGACGGAACACCGCCTGGACGGATCGGCGGTCGGATCAAACCTTCGCTTTGTCTGCGAAGATTATATTGACACGCTATCTTTCGATAGACATTCTGTCTACAAATAATTTGCGCAGGACGGAATCCGACGAATGGCCTACAGATTGTCTACACATGATCATGGAGGTCTTTTCATGGCGATGCAGAAGTCGGATGCAGCCCAACCGCGCTTGGTAAATATTGATAAGAAACAGGTTCTTGCCTTGGAGTTGCGTCGGCGGATCCTGTTGATGGAGATTGCCCCCGGCGCGGTGATCGACGAACAGGAACTGGCCGAGGAATTCGGCCTCTCCCGCCCCCCGGTGCGCGAGCTGATGCGGCAGATGGCGGGCGAAGGCTATATCGAACTGGAGGCGAATCGCCCCGCCCGCGCCACCTCGATGAGCTATCACGCGCTGCGCGACTTCTATCTTGTCGCGCCGATGATCTACATCGCCTCGACCAGGCTGGCGGCCGAAAACGCCCGGCCCGCCGACATCGCCAAGCTGCGCCGGATCCAGGACGAATTCCGCGCGGCGGTCGAAGGGGGCGATGTGGATGCCCGGATCTTCGCCAATGACGCCTTCCACCTGGAAATCGGCAACATCGCCCGGAACGCCTATCTGCTGCCCAGCCTGCGGCGGCTGCTGATCGACCATGCCCGGATCGGGCGGACCTATTACCGCGACGACGTCTCGGACAAGGCCGAACTCGCCACCGCCGCCGCGCAGCACGACCAGATCATCGACGCCATCGAGCGCCGCGACCCCGAGACCGCCGGCCGCATCGTGCAGGCGCATCTCGAGCTCTCGCGGCGCAACATGGCCGCCTACGCCGTCCCGGAGGGGATGGAGATACCTTCAACAAGCTGACTTCGCCACCTGAGAGAAACCATGACCGATCTGCTGAGCACCGAGGATTACAGGGCCATCGCCGCCGGGCTGTCTTTCCCGACGCAGGCCTTCATCGACGGCGCCTTCCGCCCGGCGCTGTCGGGCAGGACCTTCGCCACCACCAACCCGGCGACGGGCGAGGCGCTGGCCGAGATCGCCGCCTGCGACGCGCAGGACGTGGACCTGGCCGTGGCCGCCGCCCGCGCCGCCTTCGAGGACGGGCGCTGGTCGCGCCTGCATCCCGGCGAGCGCAAGGAGGTGCTGTTGCGCCTGGCCGCGCTGATGCAGGAACACGCCCGCGAGCTGGCGGTGCTGGAAAGCCTGGATGCCGGCAAGACCATCTTCGACTGCGAAACCGTCGACGTGCCCGAGATGATCCATGTCATCAAGTGGCACGCGGAACTGATCGACAAGATCTACGACCAGGTCTCGCCGGCCTCGGACAACCATATCGCCATGGTGGTGCGCGAGCCGGTCGGCGTGGTCGGGCTGGTGCTGCCCTGGAACTTCCCGCTGCTGATGCTGGCCTGGAAGATCGGCCCGGCGCTGGCCGCCGGCTGCTCGGTGGTGATGAAGCCCGCGGGCGAGACGACGCTGACCGCGCTGCGGGTGGCGGAACTGGCGGCCGAGGCCGGGCTGCCGGCGGGGGTTTTGAACATCGTCACCGGCTCGGGCCGCGAGGTGGGCGAGCCCTTGGGCCGGCACGCGGACGTGGACATGGTCAGCTTCACCGGCTCGACCGCGACGGGTCGGCGGTTCCTGAACTATTCGGCCGACAGCAACCTCAAGGAGGTGGTGCTGGAGCTGGGCGGCAAGAACCCCTGCATCGTGCTGGACGATGCCGAGGATCTGGACGCGGTGGCGGCGCATGTGGTGAACGGCGCGTTCTGGAACATGGGGCAGAACTGCTCGGCCGCCTCGCGGCTGATCGTGCAGCGCGGCATCAGGGACCGGCTGCTGGAGAAGGTCCGGGCCGAGGCGGCCGGCTGGCTGGTCGGCGATCCGCTGGATCCGGCGAACCGCGTGGGTCCGCTTGTCTCGAAGGCGCATTTCGACAAGGTCAGCAGCTATCTGGATGCGGCGAAATCGGAAACCGTGCTTGTCGGCGGCAATGTCGTCAGCCCCGGCTTCATCGAGCCGACCATCGTGGAAGCCGCGCGCGATTCCCGGCTGGCGGTGGAGGAGATCTTCGGCCCGATCCTGACGGTGATCGTGGTGGACAGTTTCGAGGAGGCGATCGCGGTCGCCAACGACACCGACTACGGGCTTGCGGCCTCGATCTTCTCGGCCAACGGCAAGCGGGCCTTGCGCGGGGCGCGGGCCTTGCGGGCGGGCACGGTGACCGTCAACAGCTTCGGCGAGGGCGACGTGACCACCCCCTTCGGCGGCTACAAGCAATCGGGCTTCGGCGGCCGCGACAACAGCGTCCACGCCCATGACCAGTACACCCAGCTCAAGACAATCTGGATCGACCTGAACTAAGGATCACCCGACATGACCGACTTTGCCTTCCCCGGCCTCAACCTGGCCGTGACCACCCCTTTTGACCCGGACGGCCGCGTCGCCTTCGACCGGCTGGAGGAGCATCTGGAGCGCTATATCGCCGCCGGCATCCCCGGCTTCGTGTTGAGCTCGGGCACCGGGTTGCATGCCTATCTGTCGCGCGAGGAATCCGACGAGCTGGTGGCGCGTGGTGCCAGGATCATCGACGGCCGCGCCAAGGTCATCGTGCAGACCTCGGCCCTGCTGGTCGAGGATGTCGTGGCCCGCACCCGCCACGCCGCCGATTGCGGCGCCGACGGGGTGATGCTGCTGCCGCCGTTCTTCGAGGGTCCGACCAGCGACGACGATGTGGTCGCCTTCTACGAAACCGCGTCGCAGGGCGGGCTGCGCATCATCGGTTACAACGTGCCGCATGTCGTGGGGGTCGCCATCACGCCCGACCTGTTCCGCCGGCTGGCCGAGATTCCGCACTTCGTCACCGTCAAGGACAGCAGCGGCGACCTGGTGCAGCAGACCGACCTGATCCGCACCGGCCTGCCGGTGATGAATGGCGCCGATTCGCTGGTGCCCTATGCGCTTTATGCCGGCGCCGCGGGCCTGATCTGGGGCGGGGCGAATTTCGCGCCGAAGGCCTGCGTCGCCGTGGTCAAGGCCGCCGAGGCGGGCGACTGGAGCAAGGTGCGCGAGTTCTGGCGGGCGCTGGAGCCGGCGATGAACCTGATCTGGCAGGGCGATTACGGACAGTCGGTCTATGCCGCCGCCGAGATGACCGGCTATGGCGCGGGCCAACCCCGCCGCCCGTTCAGCCCGCTTTCGGCTGACAAGCGCGAGGTGCTGCGGGCCGCCCTTGGCGGGCTGATCGAATCCGAGGCGCAATCGTGATCAGCCACCGGATCAAGCCATCCGATCTGCCCCGGCATCCGGGTCTCTCGGGCTGGGTGGCGATGCTGCCGCCCCGCAAGCCCACCCCGGCGCTGAAAGCCGCGATCACCGCCGACATCGCGGTGATCGGCGCCGGTTTCGCCGGGCTTTCGGCGGCAAGGCGGCTGGCACAGATCGACCCCGGCCTGCGCATCGCCGTGCTCGAGGCCGGCGTGGTCGGCGACGGCCCGGCGGGGCGCAATTCTGGTTTCATCATCGACCTGCCGCATGAGGTCTCGTCCGAGGACTATGGCGGCACCGCGCTGCAGAAAAGCCGCGACCACATCACCCTGCAGCGCCGGGCGGTCGATTTCGCCGTGGAACTGGCGCAGGAAAAGGGCTGGCCGCGCGAGGTGCTGGACATGTGCGGGCGCTACAACGTCGCCATGTCGCCCGAGGGCGATCACCACATCCTCGACTACGCCAGGCAGCTCGACCAGCTGGGCGAGGACTACCGCCTGCTGGATCGCGCGGGAATTGCGGATGTGACCGGCTCGCAGGCGTTCAGCTCGGCGATCTTCATGCCGGGCACCGCCATGGTGCAGCCCGCCGCTTATATCCGCGGGCTGGCCGATGCGCTTGCCGGCAAGGTGACGCTTTACGAGCAGTCGCCGGCGATGTCCTTCGAGCCCAAGGGCAACGGCTGGCGGGTCGAGACGCCCGGCGGCTCGGTCCAGGCCGGACGGATCGTCCTGGCCAACAACGGCTATGCCGAGCGCTTCGGCTTCTTCCGGGGTCGGCTGCTGCATGTCTATACCTATGCCTCGATGACCGAGCCTTTCTCGCCGAACCGCCTCGGCGGGCTCAGGGACTGGGCGGCGACGCCGTCCTCGCCCATGGGCACGACGCTGCGCCGGGTCTCGGGCGCGGATGGCGACCGGCTGCTGGTGCGTTCGCGCTATACCTGCAACCCCAGCATGACTGTCGGCGAAGGCACGCTGCGAAGGGCCGGCCATGTGCATGACGGGAAGTTCGCCCACCGCTTCCCCAGGCTGTCCGACGTGAAGATGCAATATCGCTGGGGCGGCGCCATGGCGGTGACGCTCAACAGCGTCCCGGCCTGGGGCGAGGTCGAAAAGGGCGTCTTTGCGGCCTGCGGCTGCAACGGGCTGGGGGCGTCGAACGCCACCGCCTCGGGCCTTGCCGCGGCAGAGGAAATGATGGGCATCCCGACCGACCTGACCCGCATCTATCGCGACTTTCCGGCTCCGAAGAAACTGCCACCGCAGCCCTTCCTGACGATCGGCGCCAAGGCCACCTTGGCGATCCGCGAACGCAGGGCCGGAATCGAATGAACCGGAAAAGAGCTGGACAGCCTTCATCCTTGGACGTCCCGGCCCTTTGACATGACGAACCCCAATCCGCTGACAAGGAATGATCCATGCGCCACCGCTTCTTCTGCATCGACAGCCATACCTGCGGCAACCCGGTCCGGGTCGTAGCCGGGGGCGCGCCGCTCTTGCCGCACCTGCCGATCTTCGAGCGCCGCGACCTGTTCCTGCGCGACCACGACTGGGTGCGCACCGCGCTGATGTTCGAGCCGCGCGGCCATGACATCATGTCGGGCGTCATTATCTACCCGGCCCATCGCGAGGATTGCGACCTCGCGGCGCTGTTCATCGAGGTTTCGGGCTGCCTGCCGATGTGCGGCGCCGGCACCATCGGCCTGGCCACCGTCGCCATCGAGGAAGGGCTGGTCACGCCCAAGATCTCCGGCAGGCTGGCCATCGAGACCCCCGCCGGCCGGGTCGACGTGGAATACACCATGGACGGCGAGCGCGTCGCCTCGGTGCGGCTGTTCAACGTGCCGAGCTTCCTGCACAGCGCCGATGTCCGCGTCGACGTGCCCGGCCTTGGCCCGCTGGTGGTGGACATCGCCTATGGCGGCAATTTCTACGCGGTGATCGAGCCGCAGGAAAACTGGCCCGGCCTGACCGGCATGACCGCGGCGGAGATCGTGACCCACAGCCGGGCGCTGCGCGAGGCGCTGGCCGGGATCGGCGACAAGGTCGTCCACCCCGAGGACGCGCGCATCCGCGGCGTCCATCACGCGGTCTGGTGCGACGGCCCGGACGCGCCGGATTGCGACGGTCGCGACGCGGTCTTCTATGGCGACAAGGCCATCGACCGCTCGCCCGGCGGCACCGGCACCTCGGCGCGCATGGCGCAGCTTCATGGCAAGGGCCGGCTGGCGGTCGGCGAAAGCTTCCGCAACAAGAGCCTGATCGGCACCGTCTTCGAAGGCCGGGCCGAGCAGGCGGTCATGGTCGGCGACCATGCCGGCATCCTGCCCAGCATCGGCGGCTGGGCCCGGATCACCGGCCACAACACCATCCTGGTCGATGACGACGACCCGCTGAAACACGGCTTCCAGATCGCCTAGGCAGAAAAGAGGTAACCGGCCGGTTGGCACCGCCTGCCTGAGTTTGGGCGGATCGGCTATGGGAGGTGCATAACGACGTCGTTAACGACGTCTCTTATGCGGGGTTGAGGATGCGTGGCGATGTCCTTGGGTTGGAACGGCGGCGGCGGCGGTGGGATGACGAGGAGAAGCTCGCGATCGTGCTGTCGGTTGGCGCCGATGGTGCGACGGTCACGCAGGTCGCGCAGAGCCATGAGGTGACGCGTCAGCAGATCTACGCCTGGCGGCACGAGCTGAAGAAGAAAGGGCTGCTGTTCCCGACCGCCGATGCGCTGTTTCTGCCGATCTCGGCGCCTGAGCCGATGGAACCGGCTTTGCCGGAGGCGGCGCTGGCCAGTCCGACCGCACCCGATCCGCAGATTGAGTTGGTTCTGGCCAATGGCCGCTGCCTGCGCTTCGCGCCAGATCTGGAGCCTGCTGTTCTGGTGCGGCTGATCCGGGTGGTCGAGGCGGCATGATCGGCCCCGGAACCGGTGTCAGGGTCTATCTGGCCTGCGGCGTGACCGACATGCGCAAGGGGATCGAGGGGCTGGCGGCTTTGGCCCGGGACGTGCTGCGCCAGAACCCGACCTGCGGCGCGGTCTTCGCCTTCCGCGGCCGTCGCGGCGACAGGCTGAAGCTGCTCTATTGGGACGGCCAGGGCTTCTGCCTCTACTACAAGATCCTGGAGCGGGGCCGCTTCCCTTGGCCCGGCAGTAGCGAAGGATCGATGCGCCTGACTTCGGCGCAGCTTGCCATGCTCTGGGAAGGAATTGATTGGCGCAGGCCGGATTGGGGCGCGCCGCCTGCGCGGGTCGGGTAATTATCTTTCTGAAACCCCTTGTTTTATTGGCCATATCGACCTGCGCGTGGTATCGGTCGGCATGTCTGATGATGCCAACATTCTCTCGGATAATCCCACTGTCCTGAAGGCAATGATTGCCGCGCTTCAGGCGGAGAATGCACGCATGCCGGCCACGCTCCAGGCCCATGAGCAGCTTGTTCAGGCCCTGTGCCTGCGGATCGCAAAACTGCAGAAACAGGCCTTCGGCAAGTCCTCGGAAAAGATCGAGCGCGAGATCGCCCAGTTGGAACTGACGCTGGAAGACCTGCTTGTCGCGGTTGCCGAGCAGAGTGGCGGGCCGATCAAGGAAGACGAGCCTGCCGAGACCGACAACCCTGTCGCGGAGCCCAGGCCTCGCCGCCGTCCGCGCGTCTCGGACGCAACACCCCGCGAACGCCGCGAGCTCGATCCCGGTCCGTGTTGCCCTGATTGCGGCGGCGATCTGCGTGTGGTGGCCGAGGATGTCAGCGAGTTGCTCGACCTGGTCGCAGCCCAGATGAAGGTGATCCAGATCGCGCGGGTGAAGAAGTCCTGCCGCCGCTGCGAGAGAATGGTGCAGCCTGCCGCGCCGAGCCGTCCCATTCCCGGCAGCATGGCCGGGCCGGGGCTGCTGGCCCAGATCCTCGTCTCCAAGTTCGACGACCACCTCCCGCTCTATCGCCAGCACGAGATATTCGCCCGCATGGGGGCCGACATTCCGGACAGCACGCTCTTGGGCTGGTGTGGTCGGGCCATGAAAGTGCTCATCCCAGTGATCGAGCGGATCGAGGCCGAAGTCATGGCGGCACCGATCCTGCATGCGGACGACACGCCCATCCGCGTCCTTGAGCGGTCACGCCGGGATCGTGGCTTCGGCAAAGGCGTCAAGCAGGGTCGGGTCTGGGCCTATGTCTCGGATCAGAGGCCTTGGGCCGGCACTGCGCCGCCCGGCGTCGTCTACCGCTTCTCCCCGGACCGGAAAGGGGAGCATCCCCAGCACCACCCGCAAGACAGCGGTGGCATCCTGCAAGCGGACGCCTATGCCGGCTTCAACCCGCTCTACGCCCCGCGCGCGGATGGCAGCCGCCAATTCCGCGAGGCGGCCTGCTGGGCGCATCTGCGCCGCGACTTCCACGATGTGTGGGAAGGCACGAAATCCGAGATCGCCCGGGGGGCCCTGGAGCGGATCGGCAAGCTCTACGATCAAGCTCTACGATGTCGAACGCGAAATCGCCGGCCAGTCCGCCGAACTGCGAAAGGCCGCGCGCCAGACGCACTCCCGACCTATGGTTGATGCCTTTAACAGGCTGCTGAAAAAGGATTTTGAGAGGGTGACGCAGCGGAAATCGTTCTGGATCCAGCTAATATCGGCCCGAAAATGGGGTGTTTTCGGCAAATTTGAGGCGGATTTCCCGGTTCCCCGCCCGCGCTGTCCTGCCGCAAGGACTTTTTCAGCAGCCTGTTAAGGCATGGACCGAGGCCCAGCTGCTGCGCATTCCCGGCAAGGGCGATCTCGCCAGGGCTTTCCGATATGGTTTCAGCCGCTGGCCATCTTTCGAACTGTTCCTCGAAGATGGCCGCGTCGAGATCGAATCCAATAGGGTCGAAAATCTCTTCCGCCCGATCGCGATTGGTGAGTCATTACGCCCCTCTTCTTCAAGCATCTGGAAACATTGGAAGCTGGTCTCGATTGATGGGCCGACGCTGATGGGCCGACGCGGGCGTCCTTTTTGCCGGAGGGCCTTGATGACGTCATCATTCTCAAGATTCTCGGCCTGGATTTGCCAGGGTGCGCCCGGAACGACCTGCTCGGCGGGCAGGATCCCGTCCTGGATCATGCGTCGCACGACATGGCTGGTCACCCCGAGTTTTGCCGCGGCCTCGCGCATTGTGAGCCATGCTCCGTCCTTCTCGGCCGAGCGAAAGGCGTGGATCCTGCGGACCCTGCGGATGGAGGCCACCCGGTGCGCCGTCCAGGTCTTGTCCTGGCCGGTTCGCACGCCCATCCGGTTCAAGGTGGCCGCGATATCGGCATCGGAAAAGCGCGTCGCCATGCTTTCCATCACGACAAGAGCCTGTTCCGGTGTCTGGCAACCGTGCTCCCCCGTCCGTGGCTTGCGCACCCGCAATTGCGAATGCTGACCGCCTTGCCAGTGAATCGTCAGCACGACCTCCCGTGTCGCGTCATCGACGTCGGCGATGATGTCCGAGAACAGCGCCCGGATCAGTTGCTGGCGGCTTCGGGTCGTGACACCCTGTGCCGACCAGGCTGCGGAAAGATCCGCCGCCAAGCCCTCGAAGTCGGGCATCGGCGTGGTCGGGTCCAAGGTATCCGTCGCGGCAAGGCGCGCCCGGCAAGCCTCGACACGGCGCAGTGCGGCTTCCCAATGCTTCTCGAGCTGGGCTGCGATAAGCCGGTTCTCCGGGTCGCAGGCGGCATAGCGCCGTTCCGCCAGCGAAGCATCGTATTCTGACTGCTGCAGGTCGAGTTCGGCCACCCGCCGGCGCTCGGCCTCTCCTTCCCTGTGCATTCGCTCCGCCTCCAGTGCGGCCTCGATCGCCATCGGCTCGACCACCCGCAGTATCTCCGATGCGATCGCGGCGTCCACACGGGATCCGCCGAAGCTGAGACAGCGCGGCAGGCCGAGCATGAGATTGGGCCGGTCGCAGCGATAGGTCGGACGCCCCGGCGGGGCGCCGGCATAGGCGACGGCCAGGCCGCGGCCACAGCGCCCGCAGGTCAGCATGCCGGCAAGAAGGGCACGACCGCCCCGCCCCGACTTCTGTCCTCCCGCACGTCCATAGGCGTTGGCTGCGAGCAGCATCTGGTTCCGCTCGTATTCCGCCCAATCGATATAGGCGGCATGATGATCGCGGATCAACACGTCCCACGCCTCAGGCGGCTTGCCATGGCCGTAGGTCTTGCGCGCGCGACCGTCGACCAGTTCGATGCGCTTCTCGCTCTTTCCATAGACATAGGCCCCGGCGTAGAAGGGGTTCTTCAGCAGCCCGATGACGTTGCGATAGCGGATCGCCGTCCAGTCGAAGGAGGTCAGGCGCTTGCCGTCCGAGGGGCGCGGAAAGAACACCCCCTCCGCCGCCAGCGACAGATGCGCCTGCCGTGCGCTGCCGAGCTGGCGGAATCGCTCGAAGACCAGCCGGATGACCTGCTGGAGCCGGAAGTCGGGATCGAGGCCGAGGCCGGCCTCGCGATGCCAGATATAGCCATCGGCACGCTGATCCGAAGTTCGCCACGGCGCGCCTTCGCCCGGGCGGCGTCAAGCATGCGCGCCCGGATCACCCCAAGCTCGAACTCGAAGCTCGAACTCGCTGATGCTGTCCTTCATGCCGAGCAGCAGGCGGTCGTTCGGCAGGCAGGGATCGTGAGAGCCCATCGAGGTCGATGGCACGCGCCTCGACAAGCCCGCACAGTTCGAGCAGGTGGTGCCAGTCCCTGCCGTTGCGTGCCAGCCGCGAAGCGTCAAAGCAGAGCACGGCGCCGACTTCCCCGGCGCACAAGGCGGCGACAAGCTTCTCGAAGCCGGGCCGGGCCACCATGCCGCTGGCGGAGCGGCCGAGATCGTCACAGGTCACATCCACGGTCCGGAAACCACGACGACGCGCGATCTCGACCAGTTCACATTGCCGTCGCCGGCTCTCGGTGTTGAGCTCTACCTGGGCCGGGGTCGATTGGCGCACATAGACCACCGCCTTGCGCTGCAGGATGGCCGGCGGAAGGAAATCACCGTCCATCATCGTCTTGCTCCAACTCGCGCGTTCCCGCCGCTTCGGCCAGGAGGATGGCCAGGCATGGCCGCCGTGGCCACGTCGCTGATGATCTGCGAGACGGTGATGCCGGGGTGGATCTTCCAGAAGGCGGTGATCTTGGGGGTCAGCCACAAGGCGCTGACCGCCGTGGTGGTGCGGATGGTCACGTCCACGGCATCGGGCCGGTCGCGCAGCCGGCTGACGGCGTCCGAGATCGTCTCGAAGCCGCGTTGCAGCGCAACCAGCAGGAAGGCGCCCTTCTCGGTCAGCTCGACCCCGCGGTGCCGGCGGATGAACAGCGCGCAGCCCAGGTTCCGCTCCAGCGCCTTGATCTGGTGGCTGATCGCGGCGGGGGTGACGTTCATCTCCTGCGCGGCGGCCTTGAAGCTCATGTTGCGGGCCGCCGCCTCGAAACAGATCAGCGCGGTCATCGAGGCGAAGTCATGGGGATTGGGCATGCCGGGCCGTATTCAGGTTACTTCACCTAATCCAGGATGAATTTTTATGCCGTTGTCAACGGGAAACGAGTCGGCGGAATATTAGGCCAGTTCAACCTCAGCGTGGAAGCCGACAATGACAGCCACCCAACCGAACATCCATGACCTGCTTGCGCGCCGCCGGCCCGGACATGCGCTGGAACAGCCCTTCTACACCTCGGCCGAGATCTATCAGCTCGACCTGGAGAATATCTGGTATCGCGAATGGCTCTATGCCATCCCGGCCTGCCAGCTGGCCAGGGCGGGCAGCTACGTCACCCTGAAGATCGGCGATTACAACGTCATCATCGTCAAGGGCCGAGACGGCGAGATCCGCGCCTTCCACAACTCCTGCCGGCACCGCGGCTCGATCGTCTGCAAGGCCCGCGAGGGCCAGGTGGCCAAGCTGGTCTGCCCCTATCACTCCTGGACCTACGACCTCGACGGCCGGCTGGTCTGGGCCGACAAGATGAATGCCGATTTCGACCCCTCGCAGCACGGGCTGCGCAGCGTCCATCTGCGCGAGGTCGGTGGCCTGGTCTATATCTGCCTGGCCGGGAACCCGCCGAACTTCGAAACATTCGCGCAAAAGGCGGCGCCTTATCTGGACGTGCACGACCTCGGCGACGCCAAGGTGGCCCATACCTCCTCGATCATCGAGAAGGGCAACTGGAAGCTGGTGTGGGAAAACAACCGCGAATGCTATCATTGCAGCGCGAACCATCCGTCGCTGTGCCGATCCTTCCCGCTGGACCCGGAAATGTCCGGCATCATGCCCGACGGCAGCGTCTCGGAAAAACTGCAGGCGCATTTCGACCGCTGCACCGCGGCGGGCGCACCCGCGCAGTTCTACCTGGGCGAGCACGGCCAGTTCCGGCTGACCCGCGCCCCGCTGGAAGGCGATGCGGTCAGCTATACCATGGATGGCAAGGTCGCGGTGCAAAAGAACCTGGGCCGGGTGCCCTTTGCCGACGCCGGCCCGCTGATGGTGTTCCACTACCCGACCACCTGGAACCATTTCCTGCCCGATCACTCGCTGACCTTCCGGGTGATGCCGATCAGCCCGACCGAGACCGAAGTGACCACCACCTGGCTGGTGCACAAGGATGCCGTCGAGGGGGTGGACTACGACCTCAAGCGCCTGACCGAGGTCTGGATCGCCACCAATGACGAGGATCGCGAAGTGGTCGAGACCAACCAGCTTGGCGTCAGCACGCCCGCCTTCGTCCCCGGTCCCTATTCGGACTATTGGGAAAGCGGCGTCATCCAGTTCGTGGACTGGTATGCGGATGCCATGGAGCGTGCGCTCGGCCCCAGCCGCATGGCGGCCGAGTGACGATGAACGCTGCGCTGAAACCGACGCTGGCCTTCTGGACCGACGCCGAGGAGCTGGAATGCGTCTCGTTCCTGCCCGAGGCGCCGGATGTCATGACCTTCTGCTTCCGCAGCCCCTCGGGCGCGCTCTTCAGCCATGAGCCGGGGCAGTTCCTGACGCTGGAGCTGCCCCTGCCCGACGGGGTGCTGCATCGCACCTATACCATCTCGTCCTCGCCCTCGCGGCCGACCTCGCTGACGGTGACGGTCAAGGCGCAAAGGGATTCCATCGGCACGCGCTGGATGTTCGACCACCTGCGGCCGGGGATGCGCATCCGCGCCAGGGGTCCGGCGGGCAAGTTCTCGATGATGCGGGATCCGGCTGCGAAATACCTGTTCATCTCGGCAGGATCGGGCATCACGCCGATGATGTCGATGACGACCTTCCTTTACGATTCCGGGCGGGCGCCGGACATCGTCTTCGTCAACTGCGCCCGCCGCCCCTCCGAGATCATCTTCCGCGAGCGGCTGGAGCACATGGCGACGCGCGTCGCCGGCATCGACCTGAAATGGATCGTCGAGGAACCCGACCCCTATCGGCCCTGGACCGGCTATCGCGGCATGGTCAACCAGCTGGTGCTGGGCCTGGTCGCGCCCGACTACCTGGAGCGCGACGTCTATTGCTGCGGCCCCGAGCCCTTCATGCAGGCGGTGCGCGACATCCTGCACGGGCTGGGCTACGACATGGCCCGCTATCACCAGGAAAGCTTCGGCGCCCCGCCGGCCGAGGCCGAGGCGGTGCCCGAGGACGTGGTGCCGCAAGAGGACGCGCTGGCCGAGGTCAGCTTCGCCGCATCCGGCAAGACCGCCCGCTGCGCGCAAACCGAGACCATCCTGGCCACGGCGCGGGCGGCGGGCATCCCGATCCCCTCGGGCTGCGGCATGGGCATCTGCGGCACCTGCCAGGTGCTCAGGCTCTCGGGCCAGGTCCACATGGTCCACAACGGCGGCATCACCGACGAGGATGTCGAGGCGGGCTATATCCTCGCCTGCTGCTCAAGGCCCATCGGAAACGTTACCATCGATCTGTGAACAACAGCGGAAAGCCTGCCGTTCGCCAACAGACGAAAACAGCTTTCACACGAAGGATGAGGAGGAGAGATCGCATGAGCAGCAACAGAGGCGTGGTCTACATCGGCCCCGGCAAGGTCGAGGTGCAAAACATCGCCGACCCGAAACTGCAATCCCCCGACGGGCGCAAGATCGAGCATGGCGTGATCCTGAAGGTGGTCTCGACCAATATCTGCGGCTCGGACCAGCACATGGTGCGCGGCCGCACCACCGCCGAACCGGGCCTGGTGCTGGGCCATGAGATCACCGGCGAGGTGATCGAGAAGGGCGCCGATGTCGAGATGCTGGAGATCGGCGACATCGTCTCGGTGCCGTTCAACGTCGCCTGCGGCCGCTGCCGCTGCTGCCGCGAAGGCGACACCGGCGTCTGCCTGACGGTGAACCCGGCCCGCGCCGGCGGCGCCTATGGTTATGTCGACATGGGCGGCTGGATCGGCGGCCAGGCGCGCTATGTCATGGTGCCCTATGCCGATTTCAACCTGCTGAAATTCCCGGATCGCGACCGCGCCCTGTCGAAGATCCGCGACCTGACCATGCTGTCGGACATCCTGCCCACCGGCTTCCACGGTGCGGTCAAGGCCGGCGTCGGCGTCGGCTCGGTGGTCTATGTCGCGGGCGCCGGCCCGGTGGGTCTGGCGGCTGCCGCCTCGGCCCGCATCCTGGGCGCGGCCGTGGTGATGATCGGCGACTTCAACAAGGAGCGGCTCGAGCATGCCCGCAAGGTCGGCTTCGAGCCGGTGGACCTGTCGAAATCCGACCGGCTGGGCGACATGATCGCCGAGATCACCGGCACGCCCGAGGTCGATTCGGCCATCGACGCGGTGGGTTTCGAGGCGCGCGGCCATTCCGGCGGCGAGCAGCCGGCCATCGTGCTGAACCAGATGATGGAGATCACCCGCGCCGCCGGCCAGATCGGCATCCCCGGGCTTTACGTCACCGAGGATCCGGGCGCGGTCGACAATGCCGCCAAGCAGGGCAGCCTGTCGATGCGCTTCGGCCTGGGCTGGGCCAAGGCGCAGTCGCTGCACACCGGCCAGACCCCGGTGCTGAAATACAACCGCCAGCTCATGCAGGCGATCCTGCACGATCGGCTGCCCATCGCCGATATCGTCAATGCGACGATCATCCCGCTGGACCAGGCGGTGGCGGGCTATGAAAGCTTCGACGCCGGCGTGGCCAAGAAATACGTGCTGGACCCGCATGGCGGCCTGGCGGCCTGAGACTGCCGACATTTGCATAAAAGAGGCCGGCCACGATCCGTGGCCGGCCTTTCATTTGGTTAAAGCTGAAGTCTCATAGTCAGGCGCCTGATGAAAAGCGCATAAACAGCGTAGCGCCTGTCGATCACCGCATGGATGCTGCCCGAAAGCCGCAAGGACAAGGCCGTGCATGCCGTCCTTGACGCGATCCGGCGGAGCTGAAGCGGCAGGCCGGCCTTCATTCCGCCGCGGTGGCACTCCGGGGCAGTCCGGCGGATGCAAGGCGTTCCAGCGCCTCGACGACCTGGATCCGGCGATAGGTCTCGGTCGCAAGCCCCTCGGCCGAGCGCAGGTTCTGCCGCGCCTCGAACGCCGCCTGCGGTTTTCGGCGGTGACCTCTTCATCTCAGGCGACCAGCCAGCGCGCATAATCGTCGTCATTTTCCTTTGATCGGGATGCCACTGCTGGACAAGGCGCCGGGCGCGCGGCGCAGCGCCACGATTTCCGAAACCGGGCGAAGCGCCTGCGTCGGGTTGAACTCGGTGCGCTTGTCGGTGCCCGCGATCTCGACATCGCCACCCGCCCCGAGGCATCATAGACAAAGGCCGAGGCGATCCGGTCCAACGCTGCCTCGACCTTCTTCGGACGATGCACGACCTGGCGCGGCGGCCGGTCGGGCACCGCAAGCCGGGTGATGCCGCGATCATTGATGGTGTCCAGCACCTTCCGGTGATCGTCGGTGCGCAGGATCACCTCGCGCCGGGCCGGCCAGAAGTCATAGGGCCCATGGGCGCCGTCGCACTTGCCGATATGGAAGGCATAGATCTCGGGATAGACAGCGCGGCTGGTCCGGCGCGGCGGCTTTGCATCGCAATAGGCCATCATCGCGGCTTGCAGCAGGTGGGTGGCCCCCACACCGCCCGGGGGCTCGTCGATGACCAGTCCGAAACGGTCGAGCTCGGTCCAGTCGGGGAACAGGTCGTCCAGCCCTGAGGCGACACCGCCGATGCAGATCGAGAACATATCGGTGCGAAGCAGCGAAACCACATGCATGATTCATTCTTCAGCGGCAGGCATGACCGCTATAAAGGGCGTTGGCGAATTGTCACGGATATGCAGCGGTGACGCGGATTGAACCCAGTCGGTTTTCATGGGTCATCGTTCTTGCCACACCGACCGGTAGCCTTCAACGTAACATGTGTCACGCACTCGTCACGCTTACTGTTACGCGCCAAGGCTATGAATATAAAGTAGAAATATGTTTATGCAACCATGTAACGTATTATATAGTATGAATAAATATTCACACGCACATGACATTCAGTCATACCTATTCCCATAATCATATGTGTTCATTTGCGTCGCAGCATCATCGCTTCTCAGATGATTTATATTAAACAATTTATTTTGATCTTACTGTAACGGCGACGTTTATGCGTCACGGTTTTCACGGTCACCCACCTGCCAGGCGGCGAATTCGCGGATCGAGGATGGGACAATCCTGGATGCTACACAGGTTTTCATGCCGCAGGAGGCGAAAATTCTCCGTTGGTCGCCCGACGGAGCATGCATGCCACCTCGGACGACCGTACTCCGGTCGGATTAGGCTCCAGGAAGCCCCGCAGCAGATGGGTCGATGCCTTTTGGGGTCAGAGTTAATCGAACACCGAACCCATCCGCAGAGAGAACAGGCGCTCGCAGGTTTTCAGCAGGCATGCGACGGCACGCGGCGTAACCGGCCGATTGTTCCCGCGGCGACAGTGCCTTGATGCGGGCGACGAGTTCCGCGTCATCGACAAAGTCGTCGAGGAACGCGTGCCAGGTTTCGGTGGTGATGCGCGCGGCCGTGAGCATGTCTTTCGGTTCATCGATGCCGTCATCGGTCAGGGCGGTGATGGTGTCGTCTGGGCCGGTATGGACGCTGATGCTCGCGCCGTAGCTCAGGTTGTCGTCATTGGAGACGATGGCTTCGAGCAGCTCGGGGTCTTCGCCCAGCATCTTTGCGACGTAGTCGAGGGTGCGGACATGGGTGACGGTTGCCATCAGGCGGTCTCGGACAAGGTTTCGGTCGTCGGCGCCCAATTCCACGGCAGGAGTTCGTCGAGCCGGTTGATCTTGTGGTCGTGGATACGGGTCAGGATGTCGGCCAGATAGGCCTGCGGAGCGAGGCCGTTCATCTTGACGGTCTCGATGATGGTCATGGCGGGAGCCAGCGTCTCGGCACCAGTATCAGCGCCAGCGAAGAGCCAGTTGCGGCGCCCGGCACCGATCGGGCGCAGGGCGCGTTCTGCGGGATTGTTGTCGATCGCCACCCGGCCGTCCTCAAGGAAGAGGCTGAATGAGGCACGACGGCTGAGCCCGTAACGAAAGGCCTAGGCGAGATTCACCCGTGGCTCCGGTCGATGGGGTCGAGCCTCGCCCGGATCGAAGACCAGCGGCACACAGGCGGCGGCCGAAGCTTCCTGTTCTTCCCTGGACCACGAGGCCGCGTAACGCCGGACAGCATCGTAACCACTGTCATAGCCGAAGGACCGGAGTGCCTCGAATATCCTGATCAGGATCAGGCGTTCGTGCTTCGGCTTCCGGGCGCTTGCCGCCAGCATCTCGTCGAGCTTGATTCTCCAAGGGCCGATCTTCGGCAGCGGCTGGATTGTCCGTTCATGGGTCAGTTCCGTCGCGCCGGACCGGATCACCTTCCGCACCGTTCGGCGTGGCCTCGAAGCAATGGCGGCTCACGTCTCACTCCGCGAGACCCGAAACTCCCGGCAGATCTGCTTGATCGTCCTCTACTCCTGGAAATACGCCCGACGGATCTTCGCAATCGTCTCCACAACCAGCATCCCGTACTGTGCCCCCGATGACCACGGGGGCATCATGACCATCAGTGAAAGGGGGGCCGTTTGGGAAGCCGATCACCCCGTTACGGGGGCAGTTGGCCATGCCGGCTTACATTTGACATGCCGACATGCAAATAAGGCCGGTCTCGGCCGGGAGGTTGGATTCCGGCCGTGCCACATGAAATTTCGAACACCGGCTCAAAATCGTCCTTCACGCAGGCGTGATGTGGGAATATGCACTATGCTGACCATGACGAATGATGGATTCTCTGGATAAAGGCCAAGATCTTTGCTGCCGTAGACATCCTTACCAGCGAGGAGACGCTTTCCGAGCGCACGACCAAGCTGCTGGCAATCATTTTCCTGCTTGTTGCCACTGCTTTATGCTTCAAGAACTATTCGATCAAGCCCACCCTGATCTCCGGTGCCGCCGCCTTGGCGATGCTGACGCCTCTTTATGCCCGTGGTATCCTCAGGTGGAGCAAATCGATCTATGGGCTGATCGTTTTTGTTCTGCTCTGGACCGTGTATTCGGGCGATCATATCCATCGCCCTGAATGCCAGTTCGGATATCCCCGAATATCTTGTTGCGGCGGCGACGCTCTTGTCCTGGCTCGGGATTCGTGGTGTGGCGGGTTTTGCTTGGATCCTTGCCTTCGCGGCCTGCATATTTCCGATCGTGAACACGAGTGCAGCGATGAGCGCTTATGGCTATCTCTTTGACGTTTGCGCCTTCCTGGAGTGCATCCTTCACGCAGGGCTGAGTCCGGCGGATTTCGTCAGGGATGTCAGCGACGAATTCCACGCCAGAACAAAACCAGCAAGAGAGCGGATCGGCGAAGATGTCAGCGCCGCCGGTGAGCTGGGGAAACGCTTCCTGTAAGCGGTTGCGTTACGGGCTTGCCAGCCGCGCACCCAGATCCCGCACCATCTGCTGCAGCCGATGGGGGGGCCAGCACCTCGACCTCTCCACCCCAGCGGGCAAGATGCCAGGCTATTTCCTGCAGGCCGTCGGCGCGGAAACGCACGATCAGGCTGCCGTCGTCCTGCGGCTCGTGCCTCTCGGCAGGGTGGAAGCGATAGCTGGCGGCATCGCGGGCAACGCGCGGGGAAAAGCGCCGGACGATGCCCTCGGGTTCCTCCTGCCAGATCCCAGTTGTGGGCATAACTTTTCAGGCTGAAGCCTGGGGCGCCACGAAAGGCGCGTTCGACAGCACCACCTTCGACGCCGACCCAGATGGCCGACGAAGATCGTCTTGCGCAATTGTGCCATGATCGGCGGGTCAAGGTTTTTGTGCGAACCGGGACGCAGGGCAATCGTTGCCCGCCGAGCTCAAGGAACGGGGTGCCCGCCCTTTGCTTTGCTGCTCTCAGTCCAAAGCCTTGCATGCCTGGGCGATTGCGGCGCAGGCCGCTTCGATGATCTCCATCGAGGTTGCGGTCGAGATGCGGAAATAGGGTTCTAGCCCGTAGGCCCCGCCATGCACCGAGGCGACGCCCGCCGCTTCCAGAAGATACAGGCTGAAATCCAGGTCGTTCCTGATCGTCTTTCCGTCCGGCGTCCTCTTGCCGATCATGCCCGCGCAGCTGGGATAGAGATAGAAGGCGCCGTCCGGCAGGCTGCAGCTGAGGCCGGGAATCGCGTTGATCAGCGCATGGGCGCGGTCGCGCCGCTGGCGATAGACCGCCACGGCCTCGTCGACCGAGCGCTGGTCCGAGGTCAGGGCGGCGGCCGCCGCCGCCTGGCTGATCGACGAGGGGCAGGACGACATTTGCGATTGCAGCTTGTTGATCGCATCGATCAGCGCCAGCGGCCCGACGCCGTAGCCGATCCGCCAGCCGGTCATGGCATAGGACTTGGACACGCCGTTGACGACCAGAGCCTGCGGCTTCAGCTCGGGCAGGACGGTCAGGATGCTGCAGGGCTCGAAACCGGCGAACCAGATCCGGTCGTAGATCTCGTCGCAGAGGACCATCACATGCGGATGCCGCAGCAGCACCTGTCCCAGCGCCCGCAGCTCGTCCGCGCTGTAGGCGGCGCCGGTCGGGTTGGAGGGTGAGTTCAGGATCACCCAGCGGGTGTTCGCGGTGATCGCGGCCTCCAGCGCGTCGGGGGTCAGCTTGAAGCCGACCTCCTCGCCGCAGGGAACGATGACCGGCGTGCCGCCGTTGGCGATGACCATGTCGGGATAGGACACCCAATAGGGCGCCGGGACGATGACCTCGTCGCCGGGTTCGACGGTGGCCATCAGCGCCACGAACAGCACCTGCTTGGCGCCGCCGCCGACGCAGATCTCGTTGAGCCCGCAGTCGATGCCCAGCCGCGTCCTGAAGTCGTGCTGGATGGCCTTGCGAAGCTCGACCGTGCCGTTGACCGAAGTGTATTTCGTCTCGCCATTCTCCATCGCCCTGATGGCGGCGGCCTTGATGTGGTCGGGCGTGTCGAAATCGGGCTCGCCCACGGTGAGGTTGAAGATCCTGCGTCCCTCGGCCTGCAGGTCGCGGACCTTCTGCGCGGCGGCGGTGCTGGGCGAGACGCGGATGCTGGTGACGCGCGAGGCGAGTTTGATGTTGCTCAAGGCAATCTCCATCGGTGCGGATTGTTCGGATGCCGGCGGGGCGGCGCGTTACTTGTTGCCGGTCAGGATCACGTCGTCGCCCACGCGCTTGGCGGTGCGCAGGCCGCCGGGGACTTGCAGCGTCGGCAGCAGCTCGATCAGGTTGATGTTGACGTATTGCGGCGTCCCGACCGCATATTCCACGGCATCGGCGATGTCCGAGACCTGCGGCATCTCGAAGCCTTCGTAATATTTGCGCTTCGCCTCGGCAGGGTCGATCTTCTCGACCTTGGCGAAGATGTCGGTCTCGACCCGGCCGGGGCTGATCTCGGTCACCCGGACCCGGCGGCCGAAGGCATCGACGCGCAATTGGCGCGAGACAGTATGCATCGCCGCCTTGGTGGCGTGATAGGCGATATGGCCGCCGAACTCGTAATGCCCGGCCATCGAGGTGATGTTGACGATATGGCCGCGGTCGCGCTCCATCATGCCCGGCAACAGCAGGCGGGCCAGGTGCAGGGCGGCGCGTAGGTTGACGTCGATCTGCTCGTCGATGTCGAAGGCGCTGGAGGTGAGGATGCTGCCCGGCCGCGATACGCCGGCATTGTTCACCAGCACGTCGATTTCCAGATCCTTCACCAGCGCGGACACGGCCTCGGTGTCGGAAACGTCGATCACATGCGGGATCGCGCCGCAATGCGCCGCCAGTTCCTGCAGCTTTTCGGCGTTGCGGGCCAGGGCGTGAACGGCCAGGCCCTTCGCGCGCAACCGCTCGGCGATCGCCCAGCCCATTCCGCCCGAGGCGCCCGTTACCAATGCCGTCTTGTAATCCGCGAATGCCATGGTTCTGTCTTTCTTCTCGTGAATGCGCCGGGGGTCAGATGTGACGGGTCAGCGGGGCGATGGTCGCGCCGCCGGCCGTGATGCCTTTGCGCAGGCGCTGCGCCAGATCGACGGCGCCCGCGGTGTCGGAATGGACCAGGATGGACTGCACCGGCATCGGGATGACCTGGCCGTCCACCGTGTCGACCTGCCGGTCGCGGATGACCCGCATGACGCGGGCCACCACCTGCTCGGCGTCGTGAATGACCGCCCCTGGCTGGCTGCGGGGGGCAAGCTGGCCGCTGGCCAGATAGCCGCGGTCGGCCAGGAACAGGCGGACCACGTTGCCGCCCATCTCCAGCGCGGCCTGTTCCAGGGCGCTGCCCGGCAGGACCAGGAACGCGATCTCGGGGTCGAAGGCCATGGTCGCGCGCGCCACTGCCGCCGCAATGGCGGGATCGGAGCTTGCGAGATTGCCAAGCGCACCATGCGGGTTCATGTGGGTGATGCGATGCCCGGCGCGGCCCGCCAGCCCGGCCAGCGCGCCCAGCTGATAAAGCACATGGCATTCCAGTTCCGGCAGGTCCATGTCCATCCGGCGGCGCCCGAAACCCATGCGGTCGGGAAAGCTGACATGCGCGCCCAGGTCGACGCCATGCTCCCTGGCCAGCCGGATCGTGCGGTCCATGATGACCGGATCGCCGGCATGGTAGCCGCAGGCCACGTTGGCCGAGCTGATCTGCGCCATCAGCGCCTCGTCGTCGGCGATGCGGTAGGGGCCGAAGCCCTCTCCCATGTCCGAGTTGATGTCGATGATCATGGCCTGGTCTCCAATGTCAGGACGGGGTCGCCGTGGCCGAACAGGGTGCCCGGCGCCGGGATCCCGGACGCTATGATGCCATCCGCCGGGGCGGTGACGGCGGCGCGGACGGCGCCCTGCGCGACATAGCCCAGAAGCTCGGCGGCGCGGACGGCGTCGCCGGGTGCGATCGCGGGCAGCCCGTCGTCGCTGCCGCGCGGCAGGAAGGTGCCGATGTCGGGGCTGCACGCGGCGGCGGTGGCGGTCGCGGGCTTGGCCTCGGCCGCGGTGGCCGGTGCGGGCCCGGCCGGCAGGGCCAGGCGCAGGAACATGTCCCCGCCCTCTATTTCCAGCGTGCCGACGCCATGCGCGCGCATCGCGTCCAGAAGCCGGGCGAGGTCTTGCTTGTCGAACATCAGAGCCATCCCCTCTGCCGGGTCAGAAATCCTTCCAACTGCGTGCGAATCCCGGCCAGCCATTCCTGTTGCGTCCTTGCGGCCAGGGCCGCCTCGGCCAGCGTCACCTGGCGAAAGCGCAGGCGGTCGCCCGGCCGGGCCTGCGCGATGCGCCACAGGTCGGGCTCGATGACCGCCGCGATCTTGGGATAGCCGCCCATGGTCGCGGAATCGGCCAGCTGGATGATCGGCTGCCCGCCGCCCGGAACCTGCACGATCCCCGGCGCGATCCCGTGCGAGCGCAATTCGCCGGACGCCTCATAGGCCAGGGTCTCGCCTTCCAGCCGATAGCCCTGGCGGTTGCTTTGCTGGCTGACCGTGTAGGGCGTGGTCCAGAACGCCTCGCGCGAGGCCGGGGCGAAATCCCCATGCTCGGCCGAGGGCAGGGCGCGCAGTTCGATCTCCGCGGCACCCGCGGCGCGCAGCGCGGGCATGGTCAGGCTAAGCCCCACAGGCGGCAGCGGCAGCGTCTCCGACGCGGCACGCAGCACGTCGCCGGCGGCAAGGACGCGGCCTTCGAGCCCGCCGAAGCCTTCGCGCAGTTGCGTGCTGCGCGAGCCCAGCACCGCCGGCACGTCGATTCCGCCGGGCAGCGCCAGATAGCTGCGGGCGCCGGATGTCATCGGGCCAAGCTCCAGCACATCGCCCGCATCGGCCATGCCCGCCCAGACGCGGGGCAGGGGGCGCCCGGCCAGCGTCGCGCCGCAGGCCGCGCCCGCCAGCGCAAAGGCCCCGGCCTGCCGGAACCGGAACCGCGCCGGGGTCAAGGGGATCTCCAGCGTCGCGGCATCGACGTCATTGCCCAGCAGCATGTTCGCGACGCTGTGCGACAGGGCATCCATGACGCCGGCGCGGCCAAGGCCCTGCGACCAGTAGCCGTCGCGCCCCAGGTCCTGCACCGTCGCGGCGGGCGGAATGAACAGAACCTCGATCATGCCTTGACCTCGACGGGGTTGAAGCGGATCCGGTCGCCGGGCCGCAGCAGCGCGGCGGGCGTGCGCTCGGGGTCGAAGAAGGACAGGTCGGTGCTGCCGATGGTGTTCCAGCCGCTGGGGCCCGCCGAGGCCGAGACCCCGGTCTGCAACCCCGCCAGCGACAGCGACCCGCCCGGCAGCCGGGGCAGCGGCACCTTGCGCCGCGGCGTTTCCAGCCGGGGATCGAGACCGCCCAGATAGCAATAGCCGGCATGGCTGCCGACCGCATAGACGGTGTATTCCGGCGCGGCATGCAGGCGCACCACCTGATCCACGGGCAGGCCGGTCATCCCGGCCACCTCGGCCAGATGCGGGCCGTCATAGGCCATGTCGATCGCCAGAAGCCGGCCCTCGACCTGCTTGCGGATGCCGCTTTCCCACAGCGCGGCCAGATCCCTCTCGATCCGGTCCAGCCCGGTCGGGACATGGTCCAGAAGCAGGGTGACATTGGTCATGCCGGGCACGGCCTCGCGGACACCCTTCCAGGTGGCGGCCTCGTCGGCGATGGCCCAGATGCGCTGCTGGTTGGCGAGATCGAACGGGCAGGAGGGCTGGAACAGCACCGCCCGGCTGCCGATCATGGAGAGCTTCGCGTCAGGCATGGCGGGACTTCCGTGCTTCGAGCCAGTGTTCGAGATGGTGGATGCTGACCCCCCCGGCCGAAAAGCCGGGGTCCGCCAGCATCTGCCGGTGCAGCGGGATATTGGTCGAGACGCCTTCCACCCGCGCCTCGTCCAGCGCGGTGCGGGCGCGGGCCAGCGCTTCGTCGCGGTCGGCGCCATGGGCGATGATCTTGCCGATCATCGAATCGTAGCTCGCCGGGATCACCGAGCCGGCGCCGACATGGGTATCCACGCGGATGCCCGGCCCGCCCGGCACATGCATCGCCGTGATCCGGCCGGGGCTGGGGGCGAAGCTGTCCGGGTCTTCGGCATTGATCCGGCATTCGACGGCATGGCCCAGGGTGCGCACCTGTTCCTGGGTGATCGGCAGCGGGTTGCCGCGCGCCACGTCGATCTGCATGGCCAGGATGTCCAGCCCCGTGACCATTTCCGTCACCGGGTGTTCGACCTGGATACGGGTGTTCATCTCGATGAAATAGAACTGCCCGTCCTCGAAGAGGAACTCGAAGGTGCCCGCGCCGACATAGCCGATCCGGCGGCAGGAGGCGGCGCAGCGTTCGCCGATTTCCGCGATCAGCGCGCGGTCGATCCCCGGCGCGGGGGCCTCCTCGATCAGCTTCTGGTGGCGGCGCTGCATCGAGCAGTCGCGGTCGCCCAGCCAGAGCGCATGGCCATGCGCATCGGCAAGCACCTGGATTTCCACATGGCGCGGCTTTTCGAGGAATTTCTCGATATAGATGTCCGCATTGCCGAAAAAGCGGCCCGCCTCCTGCCGCGTGACCATGAAGGCGCCGGCCAGTTCGGCTTCGGCCCGCACGACGCGCATGCCGCGCCCGCCGCCGCCGCCGGCCGCCTTCAGGATGACGGGATAGCCGATCCCGGCGGCGATCCGGCGGATTTCCTCGGGATCGTCCGGCAGCACGCTGTCGGGGCCGGGCACGCAGGGCACGCCGGCGGCGATCATGGCGCGCTTGGCCTCGACCTTGTCGCCCATCATCCGCATGACCGAGGCGCTGGGTCCGACCAGCCGCCGGCCGGCCGCCTCGACGGCCTCGGCGAATTCCGGGCGTTCCGAGAGGAAGCCATAGCCGGGATGGATCAGGCCCGCGCCGCTGGCCTCGGCGGCCGCCAGAAGGGCGGGGATGTTCAGATAGCTCTTGGCGGCGGGCGCGGGACCGATGCAGATCGCCTGGTCGGCCAGCGGCAGCCAGGCCGCGTCGCGATCCGCCTCGGAATGCGCGCAGACGACGCGCAGGCCCAGCCGGCGGCAGGCGCGGATGATGCGCAGGGCGATCTCGCCCCGATTGGCGACCAGCAGGCAGTCCATGTCGATTGCGGCCATCAGCGGATCCTCATCAGCGGCGCGCCGGCCTCGACCGTCGCGCCGTCGCCGACCAGGATGGCCTCGACGGTGCCTGCTTGGGGTGCGGGTATGGGGGTCATCATCTTCATCGCCTCGATGATGCAGATCGTCTGCCCGGCCTCGACGCGGGCGCCCGGCTCGACAAAGGCCGCCCCGCCGGATTCGGGGCGCAGGTGGCACAGGCCGGCCAGCGGGGCGGTGACGGCATCCGCCTCGGGTGCCGGGACCGGCGGCGCTGCCGCCGCGGCGGCGGGTGGCGCGGGCTGGGCGCCGCCGGCCGCGCCGCGGCGGATGGTGATCCGGTGCCCCTCGGCCGAAAAGGCGAACTCGGCGAGATGGTTGTCTGCGGCCCATTCCATCCCCGCGATGATGGAGTCGATGGTGATCGGCATGCGAAGGGCGTCGTCCCTGTGCGAAGTTGCGTTCTTTTGCGATTGGTAGCACCGCCGCTTTGCAATGATGTCAGAGCGGTTTCGCATGACCCGGTGCGGGGCATCGCGAAACCCGATCACATCAGATGCAGACGCTCTTATGCCTGGGGGCTGCGTCCTTCCTATGCTGCCGGCCGATCACCCCCGGCCCCGGCCGCGATATTCCAGCAAGGAGAAGCACGACGTGCCCCATATCATCACCAGGATCGAACGTGCCGCCGCGGCGGATGTGGCCGCGCTGTCGAAATTCGGCAGCGCCACGATTCACGAGGCGCAGGGTCGGCTGGGCGCGCTGAGCTCGCGCCTGAAGCCCGTCGACCGCGCCATGTCGGTCTGCGGCCCCGCCTTCACCGTGCAAAGCGCGCCGCGCGACAACATCATGCTGCAACTGGCGATCCATTATGCCCAGCCCGGCGACGTCGTCATCGTCTCGGCCGGGGAATACGAGGAGGCGGGCTGCTTCGGCGACGTCCTGGCCAATGCCTGCCTGGCCAAGGGCATTGCCGGCGTCGTCACCGATACCGGGGTGCGCGACACGCAGGAGCTGATCCGGCTGGGCCTGCCGGTGTTTTCGCTGAGCGTCTGCATCAAGGGCACGGTCAAGGAAACGCTGGGCCAGATCAACGGCGACATCGTCATCGGCGGCCAGGTCGTGCGGCCGGGCGACGTGATCCGGGGCGATGCGGACGGCCTGGTCGTCGTGCGCCGCGAGGATGCCGCCGAGGTGGCGCGCAAATCCGTCGCCCGCGAAGCGGACGAGGCCGGCTATATCGAGGCCTACAAATCCGGCCGGACGGTGATCGACGTCTGCAATCTCGAGGCGGTGCTGAAGGCCAAGGGCCTGACCACCGATCTTTGACGAGCCCCTTAAGACATGTCCTGCGCCTCGCCGGGGCGCAGGGTCAGGCCGAGGATTCCCGCACGATCAGGTCCGTCTGGATCTCGATCCGGGCGGGCGGCGCGTCGGAATCCTGTCGCAGCAGGGCGACGATCAGATCCGCGGCCTTGCCGCCGATGGTGCCGGCATGGACATCGATCGTGGTCAGGCGTGGCACGCTGATCTTGCCGATCTCGTAGTTGCCGAAGCCGGCCACCGCCAGATCGCGGGGGATGCCGATGCCCCGCCTCTGGCATTCCGAGATCACCCCGAAAGCCACTAGGTCCGAGACGCAGACGACCGCCCGTGTCGTCGGATGGTTGTCCAGCAACGTCCCGAGCGCCTGCGCCCCTTCGGCCATTCCGACCGGAGCGGTGCCCGCGGGAACCAGCCGCGTGTCGTCCAGCCCATGGCGGCGCATCGCCTGGACAAAGCCGCGTCGGCGCTGGCCGCCGCGCGGATCGCGCGGCGATTCACCGCCGATGAAGGCGATGTCGCGATAGCCCGAGGCGACCAGGTGATCCACCAGCCGGCCAATGCAAGCGGTGTTGGAAAAGCCCACCACATGCCGGATCGGCTCGGCGGGCAGGTCCCAGATCTCGATCACGGGAATCCGCGTCGCCCGCAGCATTTGCCGCGTCCTGCGGGTATAGTCGCCCACTGTCAGGACGATCGCCTCGGGCTTGCGGCGCAGCAGCTGGCCGATCAGCCTTTCCTCTTCGTGCGGGTCGTATTCGGTATTGGCCAGCAGGATCTGCAAGCCGTTCCGGGACAGCCCGCGCGAGAGCTGCCGCACGGTTTCCGCGAAGTTTGCATTGTTGATCGAGGGCACGGTGACCGCCACGAAGCCGGTCCGGTTTTGCCTGAGGCTGGCGGCGGTTGCGTCGAAGACATAGCCAAGCTCCTCGGCCTTGGCCAGAATCCGTGCCCGTGTCTGCGAGTTGACGCCCTCGTCGCCGCGAAAGGCCCGCGAGACGGTCATCGCGGAAACCCCGACCGCCTTGGCGATATCCGCCATCTTCACGGTTGCGCTGTGAAATCCGTCCCTGCTCATGCCGCCACATGCCCCTGCCGAAAGGGCAGGCTAGACGCTGCGGGATGCGGTCACAACACCCCGCGGCACGGGCTGGCCTGCCGCGGGAATCGCAGCGGGCCTCGCGCCGGCCGCCCGGCACGAGGGGATGATGCGCGCCTAGAGCGAAACACTGATCGCCCCGTCCACATAGAGCGTGTGCCCGTTCACGAAGCTCGAGGCGTCCGAGGACAGGAAGATGCAGGCCCCCACCAGTTCCTCGACCAGGCCCCAGCGCCCGGCGGGCGTGCGCTTTTCCAGCCAGGCCGAGAAGTCGGGGTCCGCGACCAGCGCGGCGTTCAGCGGTGTGTCGAAATATCCCGGCGCGATGGCATTGCATTGCAGCCCGTGGCGGGCCCAGTCCGTGGCCATGCCCTTGGTCAGGTTGCCGACGGCGCCCTTGGTGGCGGTATAGGGGGCGATGCCCGGCCGTGCCAATGCGGTCTGGACCGAGCAGATATTGACGATCTTGCCGCGGCCGCGCCGGATCATGTGCCGCGCCACCGCTTGGCCGACGTGAAAGACCGAGGCGATGTTGGTCTGCAGCAGGGCCTCGAACCTGTCAGCCGGGAAATCTTCGAGCGGCGTGCGATACTGCATGCCGGCATTGTTGACCAGGATGTCGATGGGCCCGGTCGTGGCCTCGAAACCGTCGATCGCGGCGCGGACTTCGTCATGGCGCGTCACGTCGAAGGGCAGGGCCCGGATCTCGGCCTCGGGCAGTTCCGCCTGCAGCGCGGCGCGCGCCTCCTCCAGCCGTTCCGGGTTCCGGGCGTTCAGCACGACCGCGGCGCCGCTTTTCGCCAGCCCCCGCGCCAGCGCATGACCGATGCCCTGCGACGACCCCGTCACCAGCGCACGGCGGCCCGCCAACCCGAACATGCTTTCCACAAATCCATTCGTTCCGGCCATCCCAGATCCTCCGTTTGGGGCTCGACAAATCCGTCCGACTCGTGTTTGTTATCGATAACAATCCGAGTCAAGGGCCCGCTGAAGGGGCGATCGGAAAATCCCGCACCATGATGGAGAAGACGATGAGCAAGCCGGTAGTCCTGCAGATGGGGGCCTATCCAGAATGGGATGAAGTTCCGCTGAACGCGGATTACGACCTGCGTCGTTATTTCGAGGCCGCGGACAAGGATGCCTTCCTTGCCGAATGCGGGGCGCATGTGCGGGCCATCGCCACCAGGGGCGAGCTGGGGGCCAGCCGCAAGGTCATCGAGGCCTGCCCGAATCTCGAGCTGATCTCGGTCTATGGCGTGGGTTTCGACGCGGTCGATCTGCAGGCCTGCCGCGAGCGGGGGATCCGGGTGACGAACACGCCCGACGTGCTGACCGGGGATGTGGCCGATCTGGGCGTGGCGATGATGCTGGCCGTCGCGCGCGGCATCGTCGGCGCCGAAGCCTGGGTGCGGGGCGGCCACTGGGCGGCCAAGGGCAATTATCCGCTGCAGCGCCGCATCTGGGGCAAGAAGGCCGGCATCCTGGGATTGGGCCGGATCGGCTTCGAGATCGCCCAGCGTCTGCGCGGCTTTGGCATGGACATCGCCTATTCCGATGTCGCGGCCAAGGATTATGCCACCGACCTGACCTTCATCGCCGATCCGGTCGAGCTGGCGCGGCATTCCGAGTTCCTGTTCGTCGCGCTGGCGGCTTCGGCGCAGACCCGGCACATCGTCAATCGCGAGGTGATCGAGGCGCTGGGCCCCGAGGGCGTGCTGGTCAATGTCTCGCGCGCCTCCAATATCGACGAGCAGGCGCTCATCGTTGCCCTGCAAGACGGCCGGCTGGGCGCGGCGGCGCTGGATGTTTTCGATAACGAACCCCGGATCGACCCGCGCTTCCTGGACCTGCCGAACGTGCTTTTGCAGCCGCACCAGGCCTCGGGCACCATCGAGACGCGCAAGGCGATGGGCGAGCTGGTCCGCAACAACCTGGCGGCGCATTTCGCCGGCCAGCCCCTGCTTACCCCGGTTATCTGAGGCCACCATGAAAGCGATCGTCATCCACGCCGCCAGGGATCTGCGCATCGAGGAACGCGAGCCCGAGGCGCTTGGCCCCGGACAGGTGCGCATCCGCCTTGCGGCCGGCGGGGTCTGCGGATCGGACCTGCATTACTACAACCACGGCGGCTTCGGGACGGTGCGGCTGCGCGAGCCGATGATCCTTGGCCATGAGGTTTCCGGCCATGTCGTCGAATGCGCGCCGGACGTGGCGGGGCTCGTTCCCGGCGATCTGGTCGCCGTGTCGCCCTCGCGTCCCTGCGGGGATTGCGGCTATTGCCGCGAGGGGCTGCCCAACCATTGCGAGAACATGCGCTTCTACGGCTCGGCCATGCCGTTCCCGCATATCCAGGGCGCGTTCCGGCAGGAACTGGTGGCGGATGCCACGCAATGCGTGCTGGCCAATGGCCTGACGCCGGGCGAGGCGGCGATGGCCGAGCCCCTGGCGGTCACGCTGCACGCCGCGCGCCGGGCCGGGGAATTGCTGGGCAAGCGCGTGCTCGTCACCGGCTGCGGTCCTATCGGCCTGTTGTCGATCCTGTCGGCGCGGCTGGCGGGCGCGGGCGAGATCGTTGCGACGGACCTGTCGGATTTCACGTTGGCGATGGCGCGCCAATGCGGCGCGGATCTGACGGTCAACACCGGCACGGCGCCGGATGGCCTGTCGCCCTTTGCCGTGGGCAAGGGAAGCTTCGATGTCCTGTTCGAATGCACGGGTGTCGCCGCGGCCATCGCGCCGGCCATCGCGGCCATGCGGCCGCGCGGCGTGGTCGTGCAGTTGGGATTGGGCGGCGACATGCCGCTGCCGATGACGGCGCTTACCGCCAAGGAGTTGGACCTGCGCGGCTCCTTCCGGTTCCACCAGGAGTTCGCGACCGGCGTCCAGGCCATGCTGGCGGGCCGGATCGACGTCAAGCCGCTGATCACCCACGAGGTCGCCCTGGACGAGGCCGAGCAGGCGTTCCGGCTGGCCTCGGACCGCGCGACGGCGGTCAAGGCACAGATCCTTTTCGCCTGAGCGGCGCGCTATCCTTGGGCTGAACCGAAGGCCGCCGGGGATTGCGCCATCTCTGTTGCCAGCCGCACCAGATGATCGCGCACCACGGCGGCCGCTTCCGAAAGGGGCAGCTGCGCCGAGACGCAGATCGCCATGGCGACCTTCATGTTGGGGCGCCTGATGCGATAGCTCCGGGCATCCGGGACGCGACGCAGCACGGCCTGCGCCGCCGATGCGGGCAGGATGGTGCAGCCCAGCCCCTCGGCCAGCGCGTTCGACAGATACGAGATCGACTCGGTCTGGGCGACGACCTGCGCGCTGGTCCCGACGCGCGACAGCGTGGTTTCGATCACCTGGCGGACGGTATGGATCGGGCTCGGCAGGATCAGCGGCTGGGACACGGCCTCGGCGAACGAGATCTCGCCATCCTCCGGCTCGGCGATCTGCGTTCCCACGAAATACAGCTCTTCCGTCGAGATCGGCTCGAAGCTGAGGCTGGGGATCTTGCCGGGATCGAAGATCAGCGCGATGTCCATCTTGCCGGTCATGATCTGTTCGCTGATCACGCCGCCGCCGACCGCCTCATTGGCATAGAGCAGGATCCCCGGATGCTTTTCGCGGATGGTCCGCATCAGCTGCGTCGCCACAAGAGAACCAAGGCCCAGCGGCGCGAAGCCGACGCTGACCGCGCCGGTAATTTCTTCCGATGAGGTGGCGATGTCCTGCTCGGCCTGGTTCATCTGCCGGATGATCATCTGGCAATGGCGATACAGGACCTTGCCCGCCTCGGTCGGGATGACGCCGCGTTTCGAGCGCAGCAGCAGCGGCTTGCCGAAATGGGTTTCCAGTGCGGCGATCTGCTGGCTCAGCGCCGGCTGGGCGATGTGCAGGATCGCGGACGCCCGCGTGATGCTGCCGATGTCCACGATCTTCATGAAGGCGTAAAGCCTGCGTATGTCCATGATAATACACCCCTGAAGCGCGATTCTGCCCGGCCGCGCGGCCATTCTATTGGGTCGGCGCGTGGGGCGCACCGATGTATAAGCATTCGCGATCATGTCAGACCGAACTGTTCTTTTCGCAGCGATGGGCCTGTCGCTAGGGTGACAGGTGCAACGGTCACAAAACTGCAAAACTGTCGCGCCGCAGCCGCGAGATCTTGGTCCCGTTCGTCTGCGGTAAGCGCCAACATTGGGAGAGTTCGATGATCCTGAAGTCAATCGCCTGCGGGGCAGCGACCGCGCTGGTCATGGCAAGCGCCGCCATGGGGCAGACCCGGCTCAGCCTGTCCGAAGTGCTGCCGGACGGCAATTTCATGGCGGAAAACACCAAGAGCTTCGCTGAAGCCGTGAAAGAGGCCACCGATGGCGAGGTCGTCATCACCGTCGCCACCTCGGGGTCGCTGGGCTTCAAGGGGCCCGACCAACTCGGTGCGGTTCGCGACGGGCTGGCCGACATGGCGGACATCAACATCAGCCAGCAGGTCGGGATGAATCCGCTGTTCGGCGCCGAAGGCGTGCCCTTCCTGGTGGAGTCGATGGAGGAGTTGAAAGAATACCACGCCTTCCTTCGCCCCGAATTCGAGAAGCTGGCCGAGCAATACAACCAGAAGATCCTCTACATGGTGCCGTCGCCGGCCCAGTATGTCTATCTGAAGACCGAGATCGACGACATCGGCGATTTCCGCGGCATCACGGTGCGCGGCGCCGACAAGAATACCGTCGATATCGTCAGCAGCCTTGGCATGGACGGCATCGCCATGCCCTGGGGCGAGTTGCTGCCGGCGCTGGCCTCGGGCCGTGTCAGTGGCGTCGCGACCTCTGCCACCTCGGGCGTGGACGGCAAGTTCTGGGAATTCCTGAGCCACATCTATCCGACCAACCACACCTGGGGGTCGAACGCGGTGACGATCAACCTGGATTCCTGGGGCAAGCTTTCGCCGGAACAGCAGGCTGCGATCGAGAAGGTCGCCGCCGAGCTTGAGCCGCAATTCTGGGAAAGCTCGCGCGAGAGCGACCAGAAGAGCCTTGAGATCATGACCGGCCACGGCATGCAGGTGGTCGAGCTGTCGGACGAACTGAAGGCCCAGATCGCCGAAAAGGCCAAGCAGGTTCAGGCAGAGTTCTTTGACAGGGTTCCTGCGGCCAAGCCGATTGCCGATGCCTATCTCGCGTCGAAAGGCGGCAACTGAGATGGCCGGAGAGCAGCACCTCGCCCCCGAAGCCGTCGCTGAACGCGGCGCTGTGGCTGCCCTGCAAAGGGCGGCAGACTTCGCCTCACTTGTCGCGGCCTGGCTTGCCGGTCTTTGCGTCGTGGGCCTGACATTGCTCGTGCTGATCGACACCGCGATGGCGCTGATCAGCCGCTATGTCCCGTCCTTTCCGACGGGCACCGGAATCGGCTGGGAGTACAGTGCCTATCTGATGGGCGCGGCCTTCCTGCTCGGCTCGGGCATGACGCTGCGCGCGGGCCTGCAATTGCGGGTGGAGTTGCTGCTCTCGATGGGCAAGGGTCGCTATGCCAGGATGTTCGAGATCTTCGCCGCCATCCTGGGGACCGCCGTCACGCTGCCGCTGGCGATCTGGCTTGCGCAGTTCACGCATCGCACCTGGAGCTATGGCGAGGTTTCCCAGGACAGCTTCACGCCCTTGTGGATTCCGCAACTGGTGCTGACCATCGGCGCGGCCGTCCTGGCCTTCCAGATGGTCGCCCGTCTCGTCACCGCCATCAGCGGAAACGCCGTCGACAAACCCAGCCTCGGTGCCGCGAGCGCCATCGAGTAAGCCACAGCGCCCCTGCGCGCGAAACAAGGAATATCGGGGAGAAACATGGGCGCTATCGTCGCAAGCCTGTTCGGGCTTCTTTTCGGCACATTGGCCATCGGAGCCTGGATCGGAATCGCCTTGCTGGCCACGGCCATCGGCCTGGCAATGCTGTTCACCGGCCTGCCCGTCGACAGGCTGTTTCCGCAATACCTGTTCAACATCCTGACGACGCCCGACCTGGTCGCGTTGCCGCTGTTCATCCTGATGGGTGAGTTCCTGTTCAGGACGCGCCTGTCGGAAACGCTGTTCAGTGGCCTGGCGCCCTGGGCGGGCCTGCTTCCGGGCCGGTTGCTGCATGTCAATGTCGTCGGCTGCTCGATCTTTGCGGCGATTTCGGGATCCTCGGCCGCGACGACGCAGGTCGTCGGCCGCATGACCCTGAAGGAGCTGCTGGCCAGGGGCTATTCGCCCGACCTGGCCATCGGCAGCCTTGCCGGTGCCGGGACGCTGGGCTTCCTGATCCCGCCGTCGACGGTGATGATCATGTATGGCGTGCTGGCCAATGAATCGATCCTGCGGCTTTTCACCGCCGGCTTCATCCCCGGCGTCCTGCTTGCCCTGGTCTTTGCCGTCTACATCATGATCCGCGCCAGCGCCAAGCCTGACCTGGTGCCCGAAAACGAACGGGCGTTGCGCCACATGCCGTTCCGCCAGCGCCTTGCCGCCCTTCGGGATCTCGGGCCGGTCATGTTCCTGATCCTCTGCGTGCTGGGCTCGATGTATGGCGGCCTGGCGACCCCTTCCGAGGCCGCGGCCCTGGGCGTGGTCGGGGCCTTCCTCGTGTCGCTGTCGCAGGGTGCGCTGAGCCTGCGGGCGCTGCGCGACATTCTGCTGGGGACGGTGCAGACCTGTTCGGTCATGGGCATCATCATCCTTGGGGCATCGGTGCTGGGCAACATCACCTCGACCCTTGGCATTCCTGGCGCGGTCGCAAATGTGGTGACGGACTGGAACCTCTCGCCGATGCTGCTGATCGTTGCGCTGATCGTGCTGTATCTGGTGCTGGGGACGGCGCTTGAAGGCTTCTCCATGATCGCGACCACCCTGCCGGTGGTGCTGCCCTTGGTCGAGGCCGCGGGCTTCGACAAGATCTGGTTCGGCATCTTCATGGTCCTGGTGGTCGAGATGGCGCAGATCACGCCGCCGGTGGCGTTCAACTTTGCCGTCATCCAGAACATCACCGCCCGAAGCACGGCCTATATCGCACGCGTCACCTTCCCCTTCCTGCTGATCATGATCGGCTTTGCGATCATGCTGGCCGTGTTCCCTGGGATCGTCACCTTCCTGCCCAACCTGCTGCTGGGCTGAACCCGCTAAGGCGTGGCGCCCAGGTCTTCTTGCCGGGGGCGCCATGCAGGTCGGCTTTGACTGCCTGTTCCGTTGGCGCTATCAGAGGCTCCATGCCACGGCCTAACGCGCAGCTGCATTTCGATCATCAATCGGCGTCCCTCGGGGATGCGCTGTCCAGAGCAAAGAAGAATAATGAAAACTGAAACTTCGATCGGCCTTATCGGCCTTGGGACGATGGGGGCGGCGCTGGCGCTGAACATCGCCGAGAAGGGCTTTCCCATCGCGGTCTGGAACCGCACTACCGAAGTGACCCGCCGCTTCCACGCCGAGGCCGGCGCGCTGGCGGATCGCGTGATCCCGACCGAGAGCCTGGCCGACCTGGTCGCCGCCATTGCCCCGCCGCGCGCCATCATCCTGATGGTCCCCGCCGGTCCGGCCGTCGACGACCAGATCGCGGCGCTGGCGCCGCTGCTCGGCCCCGATGACCTGGTCATCGACGCCGGCAACGCCAATTTCCACGACACCAACCGCCGCGCGGCGTCCGGCCTGCCGATGCGCTTCCTGGGCATGGGCGTCTCGGGCGGCGAAGAGGGCGCGCGCCACGGCCCCGCCATCATGGGCGGCGGCGCGCGGGCCGACTGGGACCGCGTCGCAGGGGTCATGCAGGCCATCGCCGCCCAGGCCGAGGACGGCACCCCCTGCGCCACCTGGATGGGCGAGGCCGGTGCCGGGCATTTCGTCAAGACCGTACATAACGGCATCGAATATGCCGACATGCAGATGATCGCCGAGGTTTATGGCGTGATGCGCGACGGGCTCGGCCTGTCCGCCGCCGCCATCGGCGAGACCTTCGCCGGCTGGAACGAAGGCGTGCTGAAATCCTATCTGGTCGAGATCTCGGCCGCGGTGGCCCATGCCGCCGATCCGCTGACCGGCCAGCCGATGCTGGACGTGATCCTGGACGCCGCCGGGCAGAAGGGCACCGGCCGCTGGACCGCGATCGAGGCGCAGCACCTGGCGGCGCCGATCCCGGTGATCGAGGCGGCAGTGATGGCGCGCAACGTCTCGGCCCGCATCGACGAGCGCAAGGCGGGCGAGGCGCGTTTCGCTGCCGCCCCGCAGGCGCTGGACCTGGCGCGCGACCAGCTGGAACAGGCGCTGATCGCCGGCAAGATCCTGTGCTATGCGCAGGGTTTCGCGATGATCGAGGCCGCCGGCCGCGCCTTCGGCTGGCAGCTCGACCTGCCGGGGATCGCGCGGGTCTGGCGTGCGGGCTGCATCATCCGCTCGGCGATGCTGAACGACATGGCGACGGCGCTGGCCGAGGATCCGTCGCGCAACCTGGTGCTGGCGCCGTTCTTCGCCGGGAAGCTCGAGACCGCGATGCCGGCGCTGCGCGCGGTGGTGGCGCAGGGCGTGCTGCACGGCCATGCCTTGCCGGCGCTGGCCTCGGGGCTTGGCTGGTTCGACATGATGCGCACCGGCCGCGGCACGGCGAACATGATCCAGGCGCAGCGCGACATTTTCGGCGCGCATGGCTTCGACCGGCTGGACGGGCAGGACAGCCATCACGGACCCTGGGGCGGGAAGAGCTGAGGGGCAAAATATCCCTGGCAGTTCGATGTCCGGCCTTTGTCGGTCTTGTTCGACATCGCGAACCTCAGCGCCTCGGTCCTCGGCCCCGCCTCGTCGACCGGGGTGGAAATCGGCATCGCCCCCGTGTCGCTCAGCACTTGGCGCGCCGTCGCATGCCAGGGGCTCTCGATCGCGAAGGCATCGCCCGGATCGAGGATCAGCCGTGCGCAAAGATCCAGTCCCTGCTGCGGGCCGTGGGCGATGACGATCTGGCCGGGCTCACAGACCAGTGCGCCCGCCAGAGATGGCCCTGCAGCGCGGTGCGCAGCCGCGGCGTGCCGCGGGCCGGCATGGCTCAGGCGCTCGGGCTGCCGGGGCAGGGGAGTGGACATGGCGCGCTTCCAGGGGGAGCGTGGGAAAACCGTCGGCGGCCATGTCGCCATAGCGGACATCGGCCAGCAGCCTGCTTCCGGCATGGCGGGCGGAACCGGCGGATGCGCTCGCTCCAGGCCGACAGCCGGACCGGCGGGGCCTTTGCGCATCGGCGCCAGGTGACGGCGACGGCGCAATGCGCCGGCGAATGCCTGCGCCTGGTCATCTCCACTCCTATGGCAACGGGCAGGATTGCCCTGGGCGCCCTGGTGATGGAGGCCGGGACCGTCCTGTCGATGGTCTGGGCGGCGGGCAATCACGACCCGCTGGCGTTTCCGGCGCCGGAACGGTTCGACCCCGACCGCCAGGGCGCGCGCGCTGATGTTCGGCCTGGGGCAGCCTGCCTGCCTGGGCCATGCGATCATCCGGGCGACCTTGGTGCAGCTGCTCGATGTCCTGGAGGCATTCGCCCCCGAGGCCGGCACCCCGCCAGCACGCTGGTCGCCGTTTACGCAGGACTCTCTGCTCGCCCTCGGCATCCGTTTCGAGGGCTGATCGCCGCGGGCGGATCGGTCCATGAATGCCGCAGCCCACTCATGGCCCTTTCCTGGGGCGATGCAGATCGCGCATCGTTTGCACCGGGTTGCACCTTGCCCGAGTTCACGACTTTCGCTGCGGGGGCTGCGGCCGATGCTGCGATTGGCAGCCCGCATCGGCCGTGCCTCTGCTCGCGAGGAATAGCCTACGAATTTTGGAGGTCGACTTGGATCTAGAGGCCCTGGATTAGGGGCAACTTTGCTTGGCGGCGGCGAAATTCCGGGATTTGGGGGGGTGGATTGGCGCGTGGAGAGCGGGGTTTTCCGAGTGGACCGTAAAGTTGTGGCCGATGCAATCGGTCATTCGTCTCTCGTGAGCGGAATACCTGTTATGCCGGCGTTTGGCGCCGCCACTCTGGAAAACCCGGCAGACGCCCCTGCCAAGATATCTCGAGCCATCATCGGTATAGTGAACCGCACGGTGCTTTCTGGAGGCCGATTTTGGTGAGTTACGCGGCTATGGGATCAGTGTCCAGAACCGCGTAGAAGTTGGCCTCGGCTTCGGCGGACGGGATGTTCCTGATCGGTTCGAGCAGGTGAACGCCATGGGTTCGCGAGAACCTGCGAGGGGGTGTTGAACCAGTCGACCCATTCCAGCGTGGCGCACTCGACGGCCTCGAAGCTGCGTCCCAGCCCGCGGCGGCGGATGACCTCGGCTTTGAGCAGACCATTGATCGTCTCGGCCAAGGGGTCGTCGCAGCTGTCTCCGACGTTCCCCACCGAAGGCTCTATACCCGCTTCTGCCAGCTGCTCGCTGTAGCGAACGGACAGATATTGCGAGCCGTTGTCGCTATGGTGAACCCGCCGATGCCCTTGGGCGGGCGCCGATCATGCACGGTCTGTTCCAGGGCATCGAGCACGAAACCCGCATGAGCTGAAGTGCTGGCGCGCCAGCCGACGAGCGTCCGGGCGGAGGCAGCGATCACGAAGGGTGAGGGCCAGCCCTCGAACCGATCGCGAGGCCCTCACCCTTACGAAAGACCTCCTTCGCCTGGCGCAACTCGCGGTTCTCTCGCTCCAGCGCCTGCATCCTCTGGGCCATCTCGGTCGGGATCCCTGCGCGCTTGCCGCTGTCGACCTCGGCCTTCTGGACCCAACCCTTCGGCATCTGCGCTCCGCAGCCGATCTTCGCCGAGATCGACAGGACCCACGGCAAACGAAAGACGTGCTGATCCCCATTGTCGAGAACCAATCGCACCGCCTGCGCACGCATTTCGCGGGAAAACCTGATCGTCATCTGGCTCATGATGCTCCATCCTATGCAAAAGATGGAGCTGCCGGAAAAACCAGAGAGGGGTCAGTTCATCTCCCTCCTGAAATCGGCACAGAACGCGCGAAACAGCTCGGGCTCCACAGGTGCTTTCCTAGCTCGTTCTGGGCTGAGGCCTCCAGCGCGTCGCGGCGGATGTTCAACTGCCGCTTCCATCTGGCGCTTCGAGGCCGAGGACGAGGCGGTGGCCAATGCCAGAAAATGCAGGTTGGCGGGCTATTTCTATGCCCGCCACCCCTCCCACGTCTGGCGGGTGGTCGGGATGCTGGAGATCGGCATGGTCAGGGTGAACGCCAGCTTGATCTCGTCTGAGGTGATGCCCTTTGGCGGCGTCAAACAGTCCTGCCTTGGCCGCGAGGGCAGCACCATGGCATCGAGAATTGCCTGAATATCAGTATATGCGCATCCTGGTCTAGATGCGGCCGTCACCTCAGCGGAAGCCGGCGCGGGTCCGACAAGCGCCGGGTCCAACCGCACGATATCAGCCTGGCGGGGACAGCGCCGGTCTGCCGGTTTTGCGTTGGGCCTCAGAATAGAAGATCCTTCTTGTGACCGGGATTGCGGACGGCGAAACCGTCGGTGCCGATCTCGGCAAGGTATTTCCTGAAGGTCGCGATGAAGGATTGCAGGAAATAGGGTTTCTCGGCCCCATAGGTATCGGCGACAACGAGCTTGGCAAAAGGCAGGTCGTCGACGATGGGCTTCCTGACGATGGCGCCCTGCTCGGCATAAATCGGGGTCAAGGGCCGCAAGTTCAGGATCGAAAGGCCGAACCCCTCTGATATTGCCGCCAGCGCGGCACCATAGGTCCGGGCGCGAAAGCTGATCTGCGGCGCCTCGGCAATCAGGCGGAAGATGGCCAGCAATTGCGGTGCGATCTCGGGCTGGTCCAGCAACACGAAGGGACGCCGGGCGATGTCCTCGATCCGGATTGCCTCTTGCCGGGCAAGCGGATCGTCGGGGTGCATGGCGACATGCGGCGGCACCAGGCAGATCGGCGTCCGGTCGAAGGGGGCGATGATGTCGCCCTCGTAGAGCACGGCGAACTCGATCTCGCCGGCGGAAAGCCAGTCGCGCAATTCGCTCTGGTCGCTCTCTCTCACCACGATCTCGACATCCGCTTCGTTCGCCGTGAAGCGGCGCAGCACGCTGGGCAGAAGCAGCGTCCCCAGCGGCTCGAAACAGCCGATCCGCAGCGGATCAGGAATGCGCGCCGAGATGTCGCTGGTGGCGCGCGCGAATTCGGTCTCCGCTGCCAGCAGCCGTGCGGCGGCAGTGACGAACCGGCTGCCGGCCGGGGTGATGCGGATGCCCTTGGCTGGGAAGCGGTTGAAGATGCGGGTGCCCGCCTCGTGCTCGGCCGCGTCGATGGCCGCCAGGATGGATGAGGTCGAGATCCCCAACGCCCGCGAGGCCGCAAGGACATTCTGCAACCGCGCCACTTCGCAGACATAGCGCAACTGCCTGAGCGTCAGCCGGGACCGCATGCATCCTCCTTGTTTCATGAAATGAAAGAATAGAACGAAATTAATGTATTTTCCAGATTATCCGGCGACGCCTATTCCGTTGCTCAGACCCCGCGCCGTTCCCGACGAGATCCAGCACGCGGCGCAGACGATGCAGATCACGGGAGGAGAAGGAATGCTCACGTCGTCAGAACTCGACCAGGCCATCGCGGCCAGTTGGGACCGACAGCTCGACTGGCTGAAGACCTTGGTCGGCTTTCCCAGCCAGCGCGGCCTGGAAGGCCCCTGCCAGGACTGGATCGCCGCCGCGTTCCGCACCCGTGGCTGGAGTGTCGACCGCTATGTGCTTTCCGATGTGGACATGGAGCACCTGCCGGGCCATTCGCCGGTGCGCGACACCGATTATGGCCAGGCGGTGCAGGTGGTCGCCGCGATCCGGGCGCCACAGCCGGTTGGCCGCAGCCTGATCCTGCAGGGCCATGTGGACGTGGTGCCGACCGGACCGGAGGCCATGTGGTCCGCGCCGCCCTATGACGCGACGGTCGTCGAGGGCAAGCTGTTCGGGCGCGGGGCTTGCGACATGAAGGCCGGGGTTTGCGCCATGGTCTTCGCGCTCGATGCCCTGCGGCATGCCGGCTATCTGCCGGGCAGCGACGTCTATGTGCAAAGTGTGACCGAAGAGGAATCCACCGGCAACGGCGCGCTTTCGACGCTGGCGCGCGGTTATCGTGCCGATGCCTGCCTGATCCCGGAACCCACCGGGCATTGCATCGGGCGTGGGCAGATCGGCGTGATGTGGTTCCGCCTTTCGGTGCGGGGCAAGCCGGCGCATGTCGCCGAAAGCGAACAGGGCACCAACGCCATTCTCTCGACCTATCGACTGATAGAGGCGCTGCAGGCCTTCACCCGCGACCTGAACGAACGGGTCAAGACGCACCCCCGGTTCTCCGGGCTGACCGCGCCGATCAAGTTCAACGCAGGCAAGATCCGCGGCGGCGACTGGGCGAGCTCGACCCCGGCCTGGTGCGAGCTGGACTGCCGCATCGCGGTCCTGCCGGGCATGTCGCTGGAGGCATTCCGCCAGGAGCTTGCCGATGTGGTCATGCGGGCGGCAGGGGCCGATCCGTTCCTCGCGCCGAACCCGCCCGAGATCATCTGGCACGGTTTTCAGGCGGAGGATTACGTGTTGGAACCCGGCAGCGCCTTCGAGGCGACGATGCGCGAGGCCCACAGGACGGCGACCGGCGCCGAGGCGCGGGAATGGCTGTTCACCGGGGTCACCGACAGCCGCTTCTATGGTCGTTATTACGACATCCCCAGCCTCTGCTACGGCCCCGCCGGCGGGCAGATGCATGGTTTCGACGAATATGTCGAGCTGGAGAGCGTCAGGCACACCACCCGGGTGATCGCCGACTTCATCCAGCGCTGGTGTGGTCTGCGCAGGGCCTGAGGAGGAGACGACAATGCAAGACAGGAAATCCCAATCCCGGCGGGCCGCCTTGGGCTCTTTCGTCGGCACCACTATCGAGTGGTATGACTTCTACATCTACGGCTTCGCCGCCGCGCTGGTGTTCGGGCCGTTGTTCTTTACCGGATCGTCGCCCTATATCGGCACGCTCGCGGCCTTCGGCACCTTTGCGGTCGGCTTCTTTGCCCGTCCGCTGGGCGGGCTGATCTTTGGCCATCTGGGTGACCGGATGGGGCGCAAGAACATCCTTGTGGTGACGCTGGTCATGATGGGCATCGCCACCGCCCTGATCGGCATGCTGCCGACCCATGCGACGATCGGCGTCTGGGCGCCGATCCTGCTGGTGGTGCTTCGCATCTTCCAGGGCATTGCGGTCGGCGGCGAATGGGGCGGCGCGGTGCTGCTGGCGGCGGAACATGCGCCCAAGGGACGGCAGACCTTTTTCGCCTCATTCGCGCAGTTGGGCAGTCCGGCCGGTCTGGTGCTGGCGCTGCTGGCCTTTCGCATCGCCGGGCTGGTCGATCAGGAGGTGTTCCTGAACTGGGGCTGGCGCGTGCCGTTCCTGGTCAGCATCGTGTTGCTGGGCGTCGGCCTGGTCATCCGCCTCAACATCGAGGAGACCCCGGAATTCGAGAAGGTCCGGCAGACCGGGAAACCGGCCAAATTGCCGGCGGTCGAGGTGTTCCGCGACTGGCGCGGTGCCATCTTCCTGGCGATGGGTGCGAATACTTTCGGCATCGCGGCGGTCTATTTCTACAATACCTTCCTGGTCGCCTATGCCACGCAATATGCCGGCCTTCCGCGCGCCACGATCCTGAACGCGCTGTTCTGGACTGCGGTGGCGCAGCTTCTGTGCCAGCCGATCGGCGCCCGCATCGCCGAGAGGATGGGCAATGAGCGCCTGTTCTTGCAAGTCTGCCTGGGCATCTCGGTCCTGACGCCCTATCCGGTGTTCATGGTGGTTGAAACCGGCAATTACGCGCTGATCCAGGTCGGGCTGATCGTCAACATCATCTTCGGCGCCTTCGCTTATGCGGTGATCGCCGGCTATATCTCGCAGATATTCCCGGCTCGCGTTCGCTACAGCGCGATTTCCATCGGCTACCAGTTCTGCGGTGCCATCGCCGGAGGGCTGACGCCGGTGCTGGGAACCATCCTGGCCGAGAAGTTCAGCGGAGAATGGTGGCCGCTCGCCGTCTTTGCCAGCACCCTGGCGGGCATTTCGCTGGTCAGCGTATCGCTGCTGGGCCGCTATCGCCAGGCCAATGCAGAGGCCGTGCCGGCCTAGAAGGGCGGCTGGGGCCGGCGCCGTCGACAGCCGCTCACGGCGATTGCCTTCTTTTCCGCGAGCGGGTGCGCCGGAAGCGCCGCCTGCTCGCCTTTCTCTGCGCCTCCGCCCGAAAAGCGCCGATCCGACAAAAAATAGCTTTACAGCTTAGCATTCTCAATTAATCATCTTCTGAAATATCACAGGATGATCTGATGATTCGCAGGGATGCAGAACTGCAGGAGCAGGGGTTGACCGTCAGCCGCGACGAATTGCTGGACCATGGCTCGGACGACGGTTTCCGCGACATGCTGCATGACATGCTGTCGGTCTTTGCCGGGCTGGAGCATATGCGCGACCGCTTCGGCACCTTTCTGGGCCTGTCGGGGCCGCAATACACGATCCTGGCGGCGATCCGGCAGTTCCAGGGCGAGAAGGGCGTCGGCGTGAAGGAACTGGCCGACCATCTTGGCCTGTCCGGCGCCTTCATCACCATCGAGACCAAGCGGCTGGCGAAGCTCGGGGTGATCCACAAGAAGACCAATCCCGCGGACCAGCGCCGGGTGAACCTGACCCTGACCCCGCGCGGTGTCGCGCTGCTGCTGCAGCTTGCCCCGTTGCAGCGCGAGGTGAACGACACGCTCTTCGAACCGCTCTCGGCCCAGGATTTCCGCCTGCTCTGCAAGATCATGCGCCGGATGCGGGCAAGCGCCGGGCGCGCGGCCACGCTGGCCGATTACCTGCTGGACGATGGAAAGGACGAGAAATGACCGTCACCGACCCGCTCGCCTTGCGCCGGACCCTCGGCCAGTTCCCGACCGGCGTCTGCATCATGACCGCCCGTCTCGGCGACGAGTTGCTGGGCATGACGATGAGCTCGTTCAATTCGCTGTCGCTTGATCCGCCGCTGGTGCTGTTTTCCATCGACCGCAAGGCCCGCGGCCTGCCGGCATGGGAGGCGGTAGAAAGCTATGCCGTCCATGTTCTGGCCGAGAACCAGCAGGCGCTGTCCAACCGCTTTGCCCGGCCGGGCGCGAAATGGCAGGGGGTGGATTACCGGCCCGGCCATGGCGGGGCGCCTCTGCTGCCCGGCGCCGCGGCTGTCTTCGAATGCGATGCCCATGCCCGCTGCGACGGCGGCGACCATGTGCTGTTCCTTGGCCGGGTCCGCCGCTTTGCATCCCATCCCGAGCGGCCGCCGCTGGTGTTTGCGCAGGGCCGCTATGCCTCGCTGCACCAGGGCGAGGCGGCGCCGTCGCTCTGGCCGCTCGACATCCATTACTGACAATCACCAACAGGAGAGCCTGATGTTCAAGACCGGACAGCAACATGTCGAATCCTTGCGCGATGGGCGCAGGGTTTTCATCAACGGCGCCGAGGCCGGGGATGTGACCGAACACCCCTCGTTCCGGCGAACCGTTCAATCGGTGGCGCGGATGTATGATTTCCAGTCGCGCCCGGAAAACCTGGACCTGATGACCTTCGAGACCGATACCGGGTTTCGTGCCAACCGGATCTGGCAGTTGCCGCGCAGCTATGCCGATCTGGTCGAGCGCCGCCGGGCGCTGGAGGCCTGGACAGAACTGCATGGCGGTTTTCTGGGCCGGGCGCCCGATCACGTCGCCTCGTGCATCGCCGGCATGTATATGGGGCTGCCGCTATTCGAGGCGCATGACCCCGCCCGCGCCAAGGCGCTGTCGGATTACTATCACTATGCGCGCGACAACGAACTTTACCTGACCTATGTGATCATCAACCCGCAGGCGGACCGCTCGAAAGCCGCGCATGAGCAGGCCGATCCGTTCCTGACCGCCGGCGTCGTGGATCAGGACGCCGAGGGCATCACCGTGCGCGGCGCCAAGATGCTGGCCACCGGCGGCATCGTCGCCAACGAGGTCTTCGTGACCTGCATCCAGCCGCTGCGCGAGGGCGAGGAACGCTATGCGATCTCTTTCGCCATCCCGATGAACGCCAAGGGGCTGAAGATCCTGTCGCGGAAATCCTACGAGGAGCATGCCGGAAACGTCTTCGACTATCCGCTGGCCTCGCGTTTCGACGAGAACGACGCGGTGCTCTATTTCGACGACGTGAAGGTTCCGTGGGACCGGGTCTTCGTCAACCAGGATCTCAAGCTCACCTCGGGCCAGTTCCACGCCACCCCGGCGCATGTCTATCAGAACTATCAGGCGCAGATCCGGCTGATGGTGAAGATGCGCTTCCTGATGGGCATCGCGCGCAAGATCGCCGAGACCAACGGCATCATCGCCTTCCCGCAGGTGCGCGAGACGCTGGGCCAACTTGCCGCGCAATGCACCATGGTCGAGGCTTTCGTCCATGCGCTGGAGGCCAAGGGCAAGATGGTCAACGGCTATTATGTGCCCGACGGCTCGATGCTGTATTCGGCGCAGGTGCTGACGCAGCAGAACTACAATGCCTTCATCGGCGCGCTGCGCGATCTGGCCGGCGGCGGGCTGATCATGCTGCCCTCGTCGCTGGAGGATTTCGGCAATCCCGAACTGCGCGCCCTGATCGGCAAGACCCAACAATCGCCCACCACCGATTCCGAGGGGCGGGTGAAGTTCTTCAAGCTGGCCTGGGATGCGATCGGCTCGGAATTCGCCTCGCGTCACACCCAATACGAGATGTTCTATGCCGGCGCGACCTTCGTGACCAAGAACCACTCGTTCCGCACCTTCGACTGGGACGGTGCCACCGGCCTCGTGGACCGCATGCTCGACAGTTACTCCCTGGAGGCCGAGCTGGCCCAGGTTTCGCAATAGCCCAATTCCGCAGCAAAGGAGGCATTCATGGCCATCGACAAGGAACACAAGGAATTCCACGCCATCGACATGGAAACCGAGGGCTGGCACACGCCGCCGGGCTATCCCGCCGGCATCCAGCAGAAGATCCTGGCCGGCAGGCTGGACGAAGAGGCCAAGGTAGGCAATCGCACCCGGCTGCTGCGCTTTCAGCCCGGCGTCTTTACCACCGCGCCTTTCGTTCATGACTACTGGGAAGAGGTCTATCTCGTCTCGGGCGACCTGACCGTGGGCAATGACGAGAACGGGGATGGCGGCGAATCCTTCCAGGCCAACACCTATGCCTGTCGTCCGCCGGGGGCCTATCACGGCCCGTTCAAGTCCGAGAACGGCTGCGTGCTGATGGAGATCCACTATTACGATCAGGACAAGTGATGGAGCCCGTCTCCGTTCTGGCCCGCCGCATGGCGGCGGGCGAATTGTCCGGCACGGCGCTGGCATCGGCTTGCCTGGACCGCATCCTTGACGGCGATGGCGAGGGACGCCGCACCTTTACCATGATCGACCCCGACCGCAGCCTTGCCATGGCCGGCCTGGCCGACCGGATGCGGGCCGAGGGGCGGGCTTCGTCGCCGCTGGCCGGGGTGCCCGTCTCGATCAAGGCGCTGTTCGACATCCAGGGCAAGGTGACGACGGCCGGGGCCAGGGTGATGGAGCAGGCGCCGCCTGCCCGTGCCGATGCCGAGGCGGTGCGGCGGCTGCGCATGGCCGGGATGGTGGTGATGGGCCATACCAACATGACCGAATTCGCCTATTCCGGGCTGGGGCTCAATCCGCATTACGGCACGCCCGGCAATCCGGCCGATCGCAGCCGCATTCCGGGCGGGTCGTCCTCGGGGGCGGCGGTTTCGGTCGCGGACGGCATGGCGGCGGTCGGGCTGGGCACCGATACCGGCGGCTCGTGCCGCATCCCGGCGGCGCTCTGCGGCCTTGTCGGTTTCAAGCCCACGGCGCGGCGGGTGCCGCGCAGCGGCGTGTTCCCGCTGTCGCACAGCTTCGATTCCGTAGGGTCCATCGCCCGGACGGTCGAATGCTGCGCCCTCGTGGATGCCGCGCTGGCGGGCGAGCCGATCGCCGCACCGGATGCCGCGCCGCTGTCGGGGCTGCGCTTCGCGGTGCTGGAGAATTACGTCACCGAGGACATGGATGACGCCGTCGCCCGCGCCTTCGAGGCCGCCTTGCGCCGGATCGAGGCCGCAGGGGCACGGCTGACCCGCATCCGCCTGCCCGACCTGGACCGGCTGCCGGAGCTGAACGCCCGCGGCGGCATCGTCGCGGCCGAGGCGCTGGAGCGGCACCGCGAGCGCCTGGCGCGGTGCGAGGCCGGCTATGACCCGCGCGTCGCCATCCGCATCCGCAAGGGCGAGACCCTGCGGCCGGGCGAATATGCGAGCCTGCTGGAAGCCCGCCTTGCCATGATCGGCCGGGCGAACGGGATCACCGCGGATTTCGCGGCGGTGCTGATGCCGACCGTTCCGATCATCGCGCCCGAGACAGCGGCGCTGGAGGCCGACGACGCGCTTTTCGGCGCGACCAACCTGCTGGCGCTGCGCAATCCGACGGTGGCGAATTTCCTGGACCGCTGCGCGATCTCGCTGCCGCTTCCCGTCGACGGCCTGCCGGTGGGGCTGACGCTGATGGGCGAAACCCTGGCCGACCGCGACCTGCTTGCGTTCGCGCGCGGCGTCGAACGGGTGCTGGCCGCCTGAACCGGCGTCCCCGGCGCAGCCAGCCGGGGATCAGCCGCGCAGGTTCTGCTGGGTCAGGTTCTTGTGGAAGGCCGAGATATGCTCGCGCATCGCCTTCTCGGCCGCCTCGGGGTCATGCGCCCGGATGCCCTCGACGATGGCGGCATGCTGCTCGCAGACGCGCAGGTTGTGGTCGGGCGCGCGCAGCGACAGGAACCAGAACCGCAACGAGCGGTCGTGCAGGTTGCCCAGGAACTCGGCAAGGATGGTGTTGCCGGCGATGCCGCTCAGCAGCCGGTGGAAGTCCCGGTCGCATTCGATCATCTGCTCCAGGTCGTGGTCCTGCGCGGCCCGCCATGTCGCGGCGACATTGGCGTCGAGCTGGGCGATTTCCTGCGGCGTGGCCTTTTGCGCCGCCCAGTTCGCTGCCTGGGCCTCGTTCAGAAGCCGCATCTCGATGATCTCGACCAGGCTGTCCATGCTGATCGGCGCGACCACCACGCCCTTGCGCGGCATCACCTCGACCAGGCCGTCGACCGTCAGCCGGTCGATGGCCTGAAAGACCGGGGTGCGGCCGATCTGAAGCTGCTCGGCCAGGTCGGCCACGGTCACCGCCTCGCCGGGACGCAATTCGCAACTCACGATCCGCTTCTTGATTGCCTCATAGGCTTGGTCGCGCAGGGACAGTTTCCTGACCCCGCGTTTCGGTCCTTGCCGCGAATCCTCGATGACGGGATCGGAGTTGCGATCCATTGGGGCCTCGATGCTGTTAGCCGCTGATCGGCAGTTCCTTGATTTCATAGACCAGATGCAGTTTGCGGGAAAGCACCGGGTCCTCCAGCTCGCATTCGAAGACCTCGCCCGGCCGGATTCCCCCGATGGCGGGCGTGGTTCCGCCCAGGATCGCGGTGCCGTCGGGAAGGTCCGCGCCCTGGGTGTAGCGTGCGATGACATCCGCCGGGTCCAGCAGCCCGGCCACCGTGCCCTCTTGATAGAGGCTGCGCTTGCCGTCCGCGGTCAGCCAGCTGCGGATGATCAGCGAATCCCAATGCGGCGCCACCTCGTCGAAGGGCCAGACCTCGGCGCCGACCGGCTTGTCGCACATCTGCTTGGACACGGTGATGCCGTAGGTCTCGACCTCGCGGTCGGTATGGTCCGAGCCGATGCCGACATAAAGCTTGCCGCCCTGCGCGATGATCACCGTCTCGACCTCGCCCGAAGAGGCGCTGCCGTTGCATTCGATCCGCCCCCCGGTCGTCAGCCGATTCGCCGCGACGCGGTAGAAGGTCGGGGTCGTCTCGGGACGTTTCACCCCCAGCGCCTCCAGTTCGCGGATGTGATGCTCCATCGCCTCCTTGTCGCGCCCGGCCCAGCCCGCGATGACCAGGTCGTTGATTTCAAAGCATAGCGGCGTGCTGCCCGACAGGCTTGCGACATTCATGTCGATTTTCAAGGGATGCTCCTTTGCTTGGCAGTTTTCCCAAGATGCGGGTGCCGGCCGGCTGAAAGGGTTTGCGAACGCGCCTGGCCGACATTCCGTCTTGACGGGTCCAGCATTAATGTGCTTGTGATATTTTACAAGATGAAAATATATCGCAACGGACTTGCCAACAGGGAACCTCACCATGCCGAAACCCAAGTTTCGACTTGCCATGACTGCTGCCGCCGCAGCCGCGCTGATGACCGGCGCGGGCTGGGCGCAGGACAAGCCCGCCCGCCTCGACCTGGGGGTATTCACCTTCCTGTCGGGCCCCTCGGCCGCCTATGGCCTGCCGGGCAAGCAGGGCGCCGAACTGATGATCGAAAGGATCAATGCCCAAGGCGGCATTGGCGGCGTGCCCGTCTCGGCCACCTATGTCGATGAGGCGCAGGGCGCCGAAGGCGTGATCGCCGAATATCGCCGCCTTGCCGAAGGCGGCAGGGCACAGGCGATGATCGCGGCGCTGTCCTCGGGCAATTGCCTGGCGCTGTCGCCGCTGGCCGACCAGCTGAAGATGCCGACCATCGGCTGGAACTGCGACACCCACCAGCTTTTCCTCAAGGACCAGCCGGATTATTTCTATCGCCCGAACGGCAACACCATCGCCGAGTTCATGGCCTATACGCTGTATTTCCTGCAGCAGCATCCCGAGGTGAAGCGGGTCGCCATCATCAATCCGGACTATGCCTTCGGCCATGATGCGGCCGAGATCGTGAAGGCCACGCTGAAGGCGGTCAGGCCCGAGGTCGAGATCGTGGCCGAACTCTATCCCAAGCTCGGCGCCTCGACCTACCAGACCGAGATCTCGCGCCTGTCGGCGGCGCGGCCGGATGTCGTGTTCTCGAACCTCTGGGGCGGCGATCTGGAGAATTTCGTGCGCCAGGCCGGCCCGCGCGGCCTGTTCCGGCAAAGCGCGGTGGTGCTGGCGCTGGGCGAGACGGTGATGCAGCGGGTCGACCTGCCCGAAGGCACCATCGTCGGCGTGCTGGGCGACGGCTGGTGGATGTCGCCCGATGCAAGGACCATCGGCGAGGCCGAGCCCTTTGCCGCCGCCTATCGCGAGAAATACGGCAGCGATCCGGTCTTTCCCACCATCAAGATGGCCAACAGCCTGATCGTGCTGAAAGCCGCCTATGAAAAGGCCATCTCGGACAATGACGGCGCCTGGCCCGATCGCGAGCAAGTCGTCGCCGCGCTGGAAGGGCTGTCGGTCCAGACCCTGACCGGCACGACCACCTTCCGCGACGACAATGACGGCGTGGTCGACCAGGTGATCGGCACCGTCGGCAGGGCCGAGGGCGTCGACCGGCCGGTGATGACAGGGATGGTGCGCTATGACGGCGAGGCGCTGCTGGCGCCGGTGGGGCAGGATCCCATCGCCTGGATCGGCACGCTGACGCCCGATTTCCTGGCCGACCTGCCCCGGCCGGGCAGCTATAACTAGCGCCTCGTGCCGGGCCGGCCATGGCCGCCCGGCACGCCTTCCATTCCGATACATCAGCAGGAAGGGTCATGTTCCAGACCATCGTTCCACTTTTCGTGGATGCCCTTGCCAATGCCGCGCTCATCTTTTTCGTGGCGTTCGGGCTGACACTCGTCTTCAGCGTCCTGCGCATCCTGAATGTCGCGCATGGCAGCTTCTATTCCATCGGCGCCTATGTTTCGGCCAGCATCGGCCTGTGGATCGTCAGCGCCGGCCTCAATCCCTGGCTGACCTTTCCGGCGTTGCTGGTTTCGGCGGCGCTGGTGGCGGCGCTTTTCGGCCCGCTGATCGAGCGGACGCTGGTCCAGTGGACCTATGGCCGCGGCGAGGCGGTGCAGATCCTGATGACCTTCGGCCTGTTCCTGATCCTCGAGGATTTGCAGCGGCTGGTCTTCGGCGTCTCGTCCTATTACGAGGACACGCCGGTGGCGCTGCTGGGCAGCATCGAGATCGGCGGCATCATCTACCTGAACTATCAGCTTCTGCTGATCGCGCTGGCCGTCGTGGCGCTGGTCGCGATGCGGGTGTTCATCGGCCATACCCGCATGGGCCGGCTGCTGGCGGTGGTGGTCGCCGACCGCGAGATATCCGAGGCGCTGGGCATCGACACGCGGCGGATGTTCACCATCGCCTTCACGCTGGGGATCTTTCTCGCGGCGCTTGGCGGTGCCTTGGCGACGCCGACCGCCGGGGTCGCGCCGGGCCTTGGCGCCGACACCATGGTCCTGGCTTTTGCGGTCGCGGCCATCGGCGGGCTGGGCCAGGTCGAGGGCGCGGCACTGGCCGCGGTCATCGTCGCGGCGGCCCGCGTGCTGGCGATCTATTTGTTCCCGGCACTCGATGCGGTGGCGCCCTATCTCGTGATGCTGATCGTGCTGCTGGTCCGGCCCTATGGCCTGTTCGGCAAGCCTGCCATCCGGAGGATCTGAGCGATGCGCAAACCCATTCCCCTGCTTGTCGCGGCGCTGGCGCTGCTGCTTCTGGTTCCCGTGGCCTTTCCCCACCTGAAATTCGTCATCACGCTGGCGGTGGCCAAGGGATTCGCCGCCCTCGGCGTCGCGCTTTTGCTGAGGGGCGGGCTGATCTCGCTGGGCCATGCGATGTATTTCGCCATCGGCGCCTATGCGACGGCCTTTCTGGGCAGCAAGGCGGGGGTAAGCGACCTCGTGCTGCTGCTGGTCGCCTCGACGGCGGTCGCGGCGCTGGCGGGGCTGGTCTTCGGCGCCTTTCTGGTGCGCTACCGGGCGATCTTCTTCGCCATGCTGAACCTTGCCGTGTCGATGGTGATCTTTGCCCTGACCTCCAAGCTCTACGGCATCACCGGCGGCACGGACGGGTTGCGCGTCGCGGTTCCGACCGTGCTGGGCTGGGCGCCGGGCAAGGCGGCCTTCGACGGTTTCCTGTTTTATCTCTGCATCCTGCTGATGGTGGTGCTGGGCTGGCTGGTGCATCGCTATCTGCAAAGCCCGCTGGGCCATGCCCTGTCGGCGATCCATACCAACGAGGTCCGGCTGGAATATCTGGGGGTCTCGGCCTGGCAGACCCTGCTGACCTCCTACACCATCTCGGCGGCGCTGGCGGGCCTGGGCGGCGCGCTGGCCGCCATGAGCATCGGCCACGTGCTGCCGGAGTTCGCCTTCTGGACCGAATCCGGCCATCTGGTGCTGACCGCCGTGCTGGGCGGCATCGGCGGGGTCGCCGGGGCCTTCATCGGTTCGGTCTTCCTGGAGATCCTGCATACCGTCGCCGTGGGGGTGGCCGCCGAGGCCTGGAACCTCATCATCGGCCTGGCGCTGATCGGCGTCATCTTCTTCCTTCCCCGCGGCATCTACGGCCTGATCGAGGCTCGCCGCGGCTCGACCAAGGAGACCGGACTGTGACCAGCAATTCCGCATCCGCGCAGCCGCTTCTGCGGGCCGAGGATCTTGCGATCTCCTTCGGTGCGATCAAGGCTGCCGATGGCGTGGACTTCGCCCTGCAAAGGAACGAGTTCGTCGCCATCATCGGGCCGAACGGCGCCGGCAAGACCACCTTCCTGAACCTTGTGACCGGCTATCTGAAACCGCATCGCGGCAATGTCTGGCTGGACGGGCGGCCCATCACCCGGATGGCGCCGCGGCGCATCTCTCGCCAGGGCATCGCCCGCGCCTTCCAAATCCCGCAGCTTTTCACCGATCACAGCCTGATCGACAACCTGATGCTGGCCATCGCTGCGCGCGAAGGCATCTGGCAGGGGCTGACGCCCCTGAACCGCAGGGCCTATCGCGACGAGGCGATGGAGGTGCTGGAGCTGCTGGGCCTTGCCGCCGATGCCGAAACGATGACCGGCACATTGCCCGAGGGCCTGCGCAAGCTTGCCGACATCACGCTGGCCTTTGCGCTGAACCCCAAGCTGCTGGTGCTGGACGAGCCGACTTCGGGCGTGTCCTCGATCGAGCGTTTCCGCATCATGGAGACGCTGATGAACGCCATGCGCCGGCGCGGTCTCTCGGCGCTTTTCGTCGAGCACGACATGGAAGTGGTGCAGAAATACGCCGACCGGGTGGTGGTCTGGAACGCCGGCCATGTCATGGCCGAGGGAACACCCGCCGAGGTGATGAGCAATCCCGAGGTTCTGGAAAGCGTCGTGGGGGTGGTGTGATGCTGACGGTCAGGAATCTGAAGGTCGAGATCGCGGGGGTCGAGGTGCTGCGCGATGTCGGCTTCTCGCTGGCGGCGGGAAAGGCCACGGTGATGGTCGGGCGCAACGGGGCGGGCAAGACCACGACCCTGCGCGCGATCATGGGGCTTTTGCCGTGGAAGGCCGGCTCGGTTCGCATCGACGGAACGGAACTGGGGCCGCTGCCGGGACACGCCCGCGCCGGGCTTGGGATCGGTTATGCCCCCGAGGACCGGCGCCTGATCGCCGATTTCACGGTCGAGGAGAACATCCTTGTCCCCGCCCTGGTGCGGCGGATGTCCGCGGCAGAGCGCACGCACAGGCTGGACGAGGTCTACAGCCTGCTGCCGCAACTGGCGGTTATGCGGGCGCGGCCGGGCGGCGGCGTGTCGGGTGGGCAGGGCAAGATCGTGGCGCTGGGCCGGGCGTTGATGCTGGCCGACAAGGTGCTGCTGCTGGACGAGCCGTTCCAGGGCCTGGCCCCCGCGCTGGCGCTGGAATATGCCCGCACCCTTGCCCATCTGCACAGCAACAAGCGCGATATCGCCATTCTGGTCACGGAATCCAGCCCCAAGCTGCTGAACTCCATCGCCGATGCGACCTTGCATATCGAGCGCGGCGAAATAGAAAGCCTCGCGTCGCCTGGCGATGTCGGAGGATTGCAGCATGCTTGAAGCCATGCGCATCATCCTGGAACACTGGCGACAGGGTAATGCATTTGCGACCTTGCCGGACGAGACAAGGTCGAAAGCCGGCCCGGAAACCCTTGCGGGACCTGAACAGGCAGCTGGGTGCAGCGGGCATCCTGCCGAGCCCCTCCCAGCGCGGTCGTTGCTAGCTGACGATCGTGCGGCTCCGGCGTTCGGTTCAACAGACATCGTTTCAGGACGCGGTCACAGATGCAGAAGCCCGCGTGGAGAAGCTGATGGGGCGGACCGCCGTCCTGCTGCCGACCTGGACCCTGACCCGTGGTTGAGGCGATGAGAGGTGCGGCCTTCATCGTTGCCATGCCGGCGCGGCGACCGAGGTTTGGATCCCCAGCCGAGCATAACGTCGGCCATCTCCCTCGCGCCAAGCTGGAACGGGCCGGCTTCCATCGGCAGCTGGACCCAACCAACAGCCTGAACCCCGACATTGGCCAGGCCTCGGAATCCATGCCTCGGTGCTGAATTCGTGGGTTCAGACCCAGTATTTTCTGCATATCGATCATTTGGAAGAGATCCGTGCCTTCCTGCCGAATGTCGTGGAGGTCTCGGCTTGCAAGACGGCCGGATAGTGGAGCGAGCAGGCGCTCTGCGCATCGCCCAAAGGCCATCGGCTGCGCGACCGGGAAACCCCGCGTTGGGAAGTCATTGCCAGCGAGGTGTTCCTTGTCCCGTCGAGAGGCGCCGAACTCGACGTCTACTTCCAGGGGAAGCTCTCAGGCAGAGGGGGTGATCGTCGCATGTGGATACAGTCCGTCGGCCGGGAAAGCCTTCTCGACATGGTGTCCGACGGCTTCTGCGTGGCATTGCTGCTGTCTTCGGCGGCCCAGCAGAGACGCGAGGGCGTCGGGTCCATCCCCCTGGCGGAACTCCAGGAGCCGGTCAGGTTCAGCGCGGTATGCTCTCAACCCCACGCGAACCCGGTCGCACGGCGGCTCCTTAAAATGGCACGCCGGAAGGCCGGAAATCGCGGACCAGAAAATGGCCTGATAGCCTTGCGATGAGCCGGTCCGCCTGTCTCGCCTCGCCTTTGCATACCCCCGATCCGTGATGACGAGGCGCTCCGGCATCGGTGCGACGACGGGCGTCCTTCCGGATTCACGCCCAAGGATCTGCCCGTAAGCGACAAGATCGAGAAACGGCGCCGCGGACAGTTCGATGGCCAGTTTCATCGGCTTGTCATCGGCAACGGGTCCGAGCTTCAGCTTTACCATGATCAACCTCCCTGTGGTTCCAGGACCAAATCCCGCGTCACCGGAATCCCGACCGGAAAGCCCTGCCGGATGGTCAGGGTCGGCGCGATCTGCAACCGGCGCTCGACGATCTGCTGGCCGGCATCGGTGATGATCCCGTCGGCGCGCTCGCGGGTGGCGCGGACCAGGGGATCGTCGTCCTTGCTGCCGATCTCGGTGCCGATGGCGAGAACGGTCGAGAGACCGGCAGCCTTGGACATTTCCGCACAGCGGTAATCGACGCCGTCCTCGAGCCCGGTAAAGTCCTGCGCATCGGTGCCCGGCGAGCGTTCCAGCACCAGGGAGCGGCCATCGGGAAAGATCAGCCTACAAGACCTCTTGCGAGGCGATGGCGCGGTTCTGGGACCTGGCGCAGGAAGGCGGGCTGCTGAACGAACAGGAATACAAGCCCCCGGGCATCCATGTGCTGTTCGTCTCGTCGCTGCGCCCCTATACGGTGATGACCACCGGAAAGCAGGTGGCCGGGCTCGGCGATGTCGCCGGGCTCAAGCTGCGCGCCAACGGGGCGGCGATGGAGAAGGCGGTGCGCGTGCCCTCGCCCGAGGCCTATGGCGGCGCCGGCCTCGGCATCTCCGAGGCGGCGATCTTCCTGCGGGCCATGACAGAATCGGGCGGTGCGGTGCAGGCGGCCTCGGCCATTCATCTCGACATCCTCTGCCTCGCGCCCATCGTTCTGTTCGGCACCGAGAAGCAACGCCAGCGCATGTTGCTGCCGATGATCCAGGGCAGGGCCATGGCCTGTTTCGGCATCACCGAACCCGATGCCGGGCTGAACATCACCAAGCTGAAGACCCGCGCCATGCGGCAGGTGTTGCGGGAACAGTTCGCCGCCGGCTTCTGCCGCCGCACCGAATGGGCCGCCCTGCGGGTGCGGCCGAGGCCCGCATCACCCCGGTGCTCTCGATCGAGGAGACCGCCGCGCATCTGCATCTGCGCGCCCGCGCCACGCTGGCCGCGCGCGAGGGCGTGTTGCAGTCCGGGGTTGCGCCGCGCTTCAGCCGCACGCCAGGATGGTTCCGCGACCGGCCGGCGCCGCCGGGCGCTGCGGGGTTGGGGCGTGACGAACGACGAACTGGCCGGGCTGCGGCAGGCCGGGCTACTACTGAACAGGATGGAATGAGGAGCGATATGGCGGATCTGGATGGAAAGGTGGCGCTGGTCACCGGCGGAACGGGCGGCATCGGCCGCGGTGTGGCGATGGCACTGGCCGGGCGCGGCGCCCATGTGGTGATCAACGGCCGCAGCGCCGAGAAGGCCGCGGCGGCCATTGCCGAGATCGAAGCGTTGGGGGCCAAGGCGGTCTTCGCGCCCGGCGATGTGCGGGACAAGGCCGACATGGAAGCGGCGGTGGAAACCGCCGTGCAGACCTTCGGCGGACTCGACATCGTGGTGCCGAACGCCGGCGGCAGCGATGACGAGGCACGCTCGCCCGAGGTGCGGGGGCCGTTCCCAGGCATCGACCTCGAGCAGGTGGCGGGCTTCGTCGGCCGCGCCCTGCTGGGCAAGCTGCGGGTGGTGCAGGCCGCGATCCCCGCTCTGCGTCAGCGCGGCGGCGGATCGGTGGTCTTTGTTACTTCCGAGGGTGGCCGGGTGCCGACCCCAGGCCAGACCGGCATCTCGGCCTTCTCGGCCGGGCTGATCCAGGTCAGTAAACTGCTCTCCAGGGAACTCGCGCCCGAGAAGATCCGGGTGAACTGCGTCTGCGTCACGCTGGTGCGCAACTCGCCCTCCTGGGAGGCGGCGTTCGAGCGCGAAGGCGCTGTCTCGGAACATCACCGCAAGCAGTATCAGCGCGTCATCCAACGCAGCCCGCTGGGGGTGGCGGCGCCTGCGGATATCGGCAATGTCGTGGCCTTCCTGGCCTCGAGCGATGCGGATTACCTGACGGGCGCCGTGCTCAGCCCCACCGGCGGGCTGACCCTGCACTGAGACGGTCGCGACAGCAACGAAGAGGGAGGAGCGGATATCGGGGCGGTTTGCCCGGCGCAGGATCGCGGACCGATGGGGTCAATCGCGTGATCGCCTGGGTGAATGCCGCGACTCCTCATGCGATCACCTTCGTTGCGAGGGTGTCTTCCGGTTGCCGCATGCGATCAACGCCGGGCAGCGCTTCGTCGGTCGCGATTGCGCCTTTCCGGCGATCTGGGGCACCTCCTCCGGCCTATGGCGTGCCTCGCCGTATTTCTTCGTCCCGACCTGGGCCGGAGAGCGGTGGGCGCAGGCGCTCTTTGCCAGCACGCTCCTGATCCGGGCATTGCCGGTGCGCGTGATCCTGCCGTCTCCGATGGAGCGTTTCGAAGGCGCCCACGCAAGATAGGCCACAATTGGCGCCGGTTCGCAGACGACACCTATCGCCGATCTCGACCACGAAGGCAGCGGCGCAGATCAGCCTGACGTTCCTCCGGCACCCCTGGCCGCCCCACGGCGGGGAGCCAGCGCCCAATCGTGCAAGGCGTCCCCGTGGCGGCCCTTCCGCGGTGTGGGATTCGTCACATATTCCAGGCATCGATGCAAGCAAGGCCGCAGGACATCGCGGCCGGAAAGGAAGAAACGCCATGACCGATACGAATTCCGGGCTCGACCTGAGCCGCTTTCACCTGCATCTCGAGGACGGACCGCGGATCCGCCCGGTGTCGCTGGCCTCCGGCGACCGGCCGGCGGAGGGCAGGACGCTCGCCGTCTTCCCTGCCGAACGCCCCGAGGACGTTCACCCGGACTCCTGGGAGATGCATCCCGGTGGCGATGAGTTGCTGATCCTCTGCTCCGGCAGGCTGGAGCTGGATATCGAGGATGCCAGCGGCATGCGCACGGTGGAACTGACGCCGAGGACGGGCCAGGTGGTGCCGGCGGGCAGCTGGCATCGGCTGCGGCTCAGGGAACCGTCGGTCCTGCTGGCGATCACCCATCGCAGCGGCACGCAGCGCCGCAAGGATCGCGAGGCGGAGATCGGGGCGCAGCCTGCGCACCTGTGGTCTGGGGGCCGCAGCATCATGGCGCAGGAACTGCAGGCCAGGCCGATCAGGACGGATCGGCCGGATGCCGAGGGGATGGCGCGCCTGCTCCACCTTTCGGGGCATTGCAGGTCGGTCTCGGCGCGCGTCCTGCTAGCAGGCTGCTGAAAAAGTCCTTGCGACAGGACAGCGCGGGCGGGGAACCGGGAAGTCCGCCTCAAATTTGCCGAAAACACCCCATTTCGGGCCGATATTAGCTGGATCCAGAACGATTTCCGCTGCGTCGCCCTCTCAAAATCCTTTTTCAGCAGCCTGCCAGGCGCGCGCAAGGCGGTGCAACTGGGCTTCATCGCCCTGGAAATGCTATTGCAGACCTTCGCACTCACGGTCGCGCCATATCCGGTGGCGGGCTCGGACATCGCATCCGCGCGCGGGCGGCAGGAAATCCGATGCTCGAAACCGCTTCGGGACCGCGGCTGCGGGCGCGGGTCTTCCTGCGACAGGAGATGGGCGGATTGAAGCCTCGTGTCCGCTTTGTCGTCGGTTGCTGTCGATAGGTGCATCCGCAGCGCTGACCTGTCGGTCCGCACGCCGAACTGGGGCGGGATCATCGCGGTCGAGACGACGAGCCGCGCATCGGCGGGCGGCGGTCCTGGATCAGGACGGATTTCCCTAACCCGCCTCGGCCCCAGCCCGTGATGCGTGCGCCCGATGACGTCGAGGCGGTCGCGGGTCAGCCGCGGGGTAGGGGCTTTGCGGCCGTGACCCGGAAGGGCATTCCGGTGCGCAGATCGTCCTCGCGGGACTTGGCGCCCTGCGCGGGCATGGCATCTGCCGAAAGATGGAAAGGCCCACCCGTTGCGGGGCGGGCCGAGGGTCAGGCCAGGTCGCGGACCTTGGGCTCGCGGTCCCAATAGCGGCGGGCAGCCGCCTGGGGCAGGGCGGAAAGATCGGTGACGCCCTCGTCCGGCTCGATCCCCGCGCGGTCCAGCAGCGGCTGCGCGCCCGGCGTATGGCCGATGGCCTTGAGATGGGCAAAGGCGTCCATGACGAAGCCGACCGCCGCGCCGTCCCGCGCCAGCTTTTGCGCCGCCTCCTCGGTCAGGACCAGCGCCACCGCGTCGAACAGCACCGAGGGCGAGCCGGCAAGCTGGCCGTCGGCCTTGGCCTCGCCGCCCGCCAGCGCGATGCCGCCGACCTTGGGAGCGATGGTGAAGGGCGTGCCGCCGGCCTTTTCGACCGCCGCCACCAGCGCGTCGAGCTCCGCCTTGTCCGAGCCTTCGGCGAACAGGATGCCGACCTTGCGCCCCTTGAGCGTCGGCTGCCAGTTCTTCTGGATCGACAGCGCGTCCGAAGGCGCGATATCGATCGGGTCGCGGAACGGCTTTGCCGCCTCGGGCAGCTCGATCGCGAGGCCCGCCGCCACGCGCTTGGCCAGATCCTCGTCGATATTGCGCAGATGGCTGACGACGCGGCTGCGCACATGGCCGAGCCCCACCTTGGAGAGTTCAAAGACGAAGGCCGAGGCGATATGCGCCTGTTCGTTCGCGGTCTGCGAGCGCCAGAACAGGCGCGGCTGGCTGTAGTGATCGCCGAAGCTTTCGGCCCGGATGCGCAGCTTGGGGCCGGAAACCTCTTGCGGCGCGGTGGCGAAACCTTCGGCGCTGGCGCGGGGGCCGGGGTCTTCGCCTGCCTGGTCCAGGCTGTTCGGCTCGTAATTGGCGCGGCCCTTCGGCACCTGGGTCTGCATCATCCCGTCGCGCATCATGTTGGCAAAGGGGCATTTCGGCGCATTCACCGGGATCTGGTGGAAATTGGTCGTGCCCAGCCGCGATTTCTGCGTGTCGAGATAGGAAAACAGCCGCCCCTGCAGCAGCGGGTCGTCGGAAAACTCGATCCCCGGCACGATGTTGGAGGGCAGGAAGGCGACCTGCTCGGTCTCGGCGAAGAAATTGTCGGGATTGCGGTCCAGCACCAGGCGGCCGACCATCCGCAGCGGCACGATCTCCTCGGGGATGATCTTGGTCGCGTCCAGCACGTCCCAGGGCAGGCTGTCGGCCAGTTCCTGGTCGAAGATCTGCAGGCCCAGGTCCCATTCGGGATGGTCGCCCGCCGCAATCGCCTCGTAGAGGTCGCGGCGGTGATAGTCATTGTCCGCGCCCTGCATCTTGGCGCTTTCGTCCCAGACCAGCGATTGCATGCCCAGCCGCGGGCGCCAGTGGAACTTGACGAAACGGGTCTCGCCCTGGTCGTTCACCAGCTTGAAGCTATGGACGCCGAAGCCCTGCATCATGCGATAGCTGCGCGGGATGGCGCGGTCGGACATGGCCCAGATCACCGTATGCAGGCTTTCGGGCATCAGCGAGACGAAATCCCAGAACGTGTCATGGGCCGAGGCGGCCTGGGGATAGCCCCGGTCGGCCTCCATCTTGACCGAATGCACGAGGTCGGGAAACTTGATCGCGTCCTGGATAAAGAAGACCGGGATGTTGTTGCCGACCAGATCCCAGTTCCCGTCGTCGGTATAGAACTTGACCGCGAAACCGCGCACGTCGCGGGGCGTATCGACCGAGCCCGCCCCGCCCGCGACGGTGGAAAAGCGCACGAAGACCGGGGTCTTCTTGCCCTTCTTGGCAAAGAGGCTGGCGCGCGTCAGCTCGGGGATCGGGTCGGTGCATTCGAAATGGCCATGCGCGGCCGAGCCGCGGGCATGGACGATGCGCTCGGGGATGCGCTCATGGTCGAAATGGAAGATCTTCTCGCGCAGAAGGAAATCTTCCAGCAGCGTCGGGCCGCGATGGCCCGCGCGCAGGCTGTTCTGGTTGTCGGAAAACGGGATGCCGTGGTTGGTGGTCAGGGTCTCGCCGCCGCGCTGCTGCGTTTCGCCGGCATTGCCTTGTTCAGTCCTGTCGGGATTCGGTGCCATCGTTCCTCGCCTGCCATGAAGGTGGGTGGGCACTGGCACGCCGACCAGCGCCGCCGGAGATGGTCCAACGTCAGGCAAGAGCAACGGTTCCCCGCAGGGTGCCGTCATGCGTCGAGGCGCGGCCGCTCGGCCCCGGCGACGCGGATCGGTTTCGGGCAGGCGCAGCGATCCATGCCAGCGTAGGGCTTTCCCCGCGGGACCGCAGCAACCGGCGGCCGGCGGTCGCAAGCTGGCTCTGGCGGGCTTCCTGCCGCAGCTTTGTCCTGGCCCTTCCCCATGGCCAGAGCCGTATTTCAAGAAAGGTGGATCGCCGGCGGGCCGCCGCCTCTCGCTCGGCGAATAGCGCATTTCTCCGGCCGGTGCTGGACAGGCGCGCGTGGGTCACGCCTGCGATGAAGCTTTGTCCGGTGCCCGGCTTGCGGAGGCAGGCGGGTGCCATTAGCTAGACCCATCATGCCCCATGCCCCAGGAGGATCCGCCCGGTGGAGGCCCTTATCGAACAGTATCTGGGCAATCCGCTGATATTGGCCGTGCTGCTGTTTCTTGCGAATTTCGTCATGGAGGAAGGGGCGATCGTCGCCGGTGCGGCGCTGGCCGCCGCCGGAGAGATCGGCACCACGCTGGCTCTGGTGGCGCTGGTGACAGGGAATATCGTCAGCGACTGGGCGCTTTACGGGATCGGCGCGCTGGCCGGAAGCAGCCCGCTTGTCCGCCGCTGGATCGACGGGAAGATGCTGGAGCGGGGGCGGCACCTGCTGGATCGCGGGGTCTGGCCGGCGGCGCTGCTGGCGCGGCTGCTGCCGCCGATCTTCATGGCCAGCGGCTTCCTGCGTGTCGATTTTCGCCGGTTCGCCATCGTGAACGGCGTGGTTGCGGCGGTCTACACGGTGGCGCTGTTCTTCGGGGCGTTCGGTCTCAACCTCGTCCTGTTCGACCTGCTGGGCAACTGGGCCTGGCTGGTCGTGGCGGCGCTGGTCATCGCTGCGGTCTGGCTGAGCCATCGGTTCACGGTCTATTATTTCGCATCGAGCAAGGACGAGGGGGACGGCTCGGGCGGCTGAGGCGGCGCCTCTTCGTCGCCGATCACGCAATCCAACGCCGCGCGCAGCAGCTCGGGATGGGTCCAGGGCAGGAAATGGTCGGCCTCTTCGACCAGGATCACCCGCGGGCCGGGGCTCTCGGGCAGATGCGCTTGCAGGAAGGGCACGTTCTCCGGCGGCACCAGGGTATCGGCCAGGCCCTGAACGATGGTGACGGGTGCGGTGATGCGCCCCAGATCGGCGGCCAGATCCTGAAGTCCCGGCTGCAGGTTCATCAGCTCCGCATTGGCATTGGCCAGCTCGGCGGGCAAAAGCCGGGCGAAGAAATCCAGCGCGGCCAGCTGCTGCAGCGGGTGGGTTTCCTCCAGCTGCGGATCGGCGGCGGCGCCGATCAACAAGACGCCCGCCACCCGGTCGGGATAATCGGCGGCAAGCCGCAAGGCGACCGGACCGCCATAGGAATAGCCGACAAGAACCGCAGGCCGCGTGCCGGCGGTCAGCAGCGGGGCTACGGCGGCGGCCTGACCGGCCAGCGCGGTCTCGGGCTCTTCGCCGCTTGCGCCGAAACCGGGGCGGTCGACGGCCATGTGATACTGCCCGGCGGGGACATCCAGCAGGAACCTGTCCCATTCCTCGGCGGTGCCGGGACTGCCATGCAGGAAGATCACCCGCCGCCCGCCGGGCTGGCCGGCCGCCAGATAGCCCAGGTATGCCTGCCCGTCCTTGCGCGCCAGCCGCATTTGCCGGACCGTGCGGCCTTGTTCCTCGGGCCATGCCTCGTCCGGCTCCAGCCCGAGGCCGGTGATGGCCGAGAACTGTTCGCGCAGCGGCTGGAACGGTTCAAGCACGAAGCCAAGCGCCTCTTCGGCCAGCGACTGTTCCGGCGCGGGAACCACGATGGTTTCGCCGGGGGGCTGGCAGAGGGGCAGGTCGGGGATCATGCAGGGCTCCTTTGCGCCGGGCCGGATTGGCCGCGCCGATCAATGGCACTGTCCCGCCCGGCGCGAAGCTGCGCAAGGGGCGTTCACGAGCTTGGGGGATAGATCCGCCGCAGCGCCTCCTGCTGGCGCTGCAGCCGGATCATGCCGCGCAGGCCCACCACCCGCGCCCCGCGCCGCCGCATGGCATCGCCGATGGCGAAAAGCCAGCGATACTGCTGCCACAACGCGCGATATGCCTGTCGCAGCGTGCGGCCGCCGGACCAGATGTGCAGCATCTCGGCCCCGGCGCCGTTCAGCTCCAATATCCTGAAACTGCGGGCCGCGGCCAGTTCCTCGGCGCTGCGAAAGCGGACGTCGAAGCGGCCGAAATGGAAATCCGGGATCTCGCGCGAGATCTCGTCGATCACCGCTTCCAGCTCCGGCGTGACGAAGGACTGCGCGTCGCGATAGACCGCGCCAAGCCGGGCGCTGCGCGCATTGGTCAGGATATGGGCGGCACCCGGCATGGGCACCGTCTCCCAGCTTTCGGGATGCCGGTCGCGATAGATGGCGCTGTTCGGACACAGGATCTTGTCGGCCTGAACCAGCCGGGCCACGCTGCTGCGTCCGTCGCCGACCACATGCGGCGGATAGACGAAGGCCATCGAGACGATGCGGCCCCGCGCCTGGCCGGGGTGGCGCAGGTAGAAGATCCCCGCCTCGCCGGGCAGATCGACCAGTTCCTGCAGCAGGATGGTGGTGCCCGGAGGATGCACCGCCAGGTAATCCGCCAGATCCTCGGCCTGCCGGATCAGCCTGACGCCCCAGCCCTGATAGCCGCGGTCGGGCTTTGCCACGACCGGAAAGTCCAGCCCCGCCCCGGCCATGGCGGTCAGCGCGCGGTCGAGGGGGGCGATGTCCGCCGCCTCACGACGAAGGCGAACGAAACCCGCCAGCCGGGTCCGCCCCTGCGGCCCGAACAGGTCCAGCCCCTGCGACTTGCTTTCCCCCCACAGCCCGCCCGCCTCCATCGCCGGGTTGGCGGCGCTGGGAAGCGTCAGGCTGCGATAGCGGATCGCCAGCGCCAGCCACATCAGCGCGGGCAGCACATAGAACAGCCGCTCGGGGATGTGGCGCTTGAAGGCGGGATAACGCTCTCCCTCCGTCGGACGGAACTGGAGAGAGGCGGCTTGAGGCGTGCAGGTCAATGGTCCGGGTCGTCCTTTGCTGGGTCGCGTGTCGCGCTGCGGGCATGACCGAGCCACCTTGTGCCGGCGATGCGTCCCGGCTTCCGACGCAGCGCCCGGAAGAAGGCGACCATGGCGCAATTCTGCCAAAAGGTCCAGATTTGCGGGCCGCCCGCCGATCTTCCCCATCGTTTCGCGCCAGAGACCATGTCGTCCTGTCCGCCGCTGCCAGGAAGCGAGCGTTCGACCCGGCTATGCGGGCTCTGCCGGCAGGTGCGGCCACTGTCCTATACGCGCGCTGGTCCAACGACCAGCACATCGCAACCCGCCTCCGAAAGCAGCCGCCTGGCGACGCTTCCCAGCAAGACCTCTGCGGTCGCGTTTCGCCCTTGCGTTCCCATGGCGACAAGGTCCACGCGCCCGCCTTGGGACAATTCCACAAGTGCGGTACCGGGAGCCCCCTGTAGAACCAGGACGTTCTCTTCGCGGCCATGGGATCGCGCCAGGTCCAGCAGTTGCCGGCGACAATCGTTCATCCTGGACCGCCGAAAATGTTCGGCATCGTCTGGCAGGGTGCCGGCCCGCAGCATCGCCTGCTCGAAGGGAAGAGGCGCTTCATAGGCGTGAACAAGGGTGATCCGTGCATCCGGCGCCAGCCCCCGGACCGCTTCCAGAGCTGCCTCCGACAAGGGCGAGAAATCCATGGCGGCGGCGACGCTGCCATATCGCCGCGCATGCTCGCCGCGGACAACAAGCACCGGAACTGATGCCGTACGCACAATGCGATCCGCGGTCGAGCCGAACACGCGCTGGAGCAGGGTCGAGGGCTGCCCTGGTCCGATCACGACGATGTCGGCCGACAGCTCATGCGCTGCCTTTGTCACGCAGCGATGCGGTATTCCGAACTCGACCCTCAGGGTCGGCGCCCCCGCAAAGCGCGGGGCGTCGATGAGTGTCTCGAGCGTCGCACGGGCATGCCGCCCTGCCGCGGCACGCATTTCGGGTTCCATGACGCCCATATCGTCGAGCACGTGCATGACGACCACGGCTGCCTTGTGCTGTTCGGACAGCTGGGCGGCGCGGGCAAGCACCCGGTCGGCATCGTGCTGAGGATCAACCGCAACAAGGATCGTCTTCATGGCCTGTCCCTTCGTTCATTGCGAGCTTCGGTTGCCGTCAGCCGCCCAAGCCTGCCTGTCTTTGTCTATGCGCAAACGATTTTAGGTGCTACCGGCGGCAGGCCGGGGCATTCGCAAAGGCGAAGAAATCAGCCATTGCGCTACCTTGCGATCTCGAAGGGCGAGGTCGGGATCGGCAGGCAGACCCTATCGACCGTTCGGCCGGCCTGAAGGCAGAGGTCTTCGCGCTGCTCGCTTTTGCGGGACATGTGCAGCACGCCCACAGCCAGGGTGGCGAGGACCAGGGAAATCGGCGCGAGAAAGCCGACCCCTGCCAGGTCGAGGACAACACCGCCAAGCATTCCCCTGAGGGCGACGCCGAGATAGGTGAAGCTGGTGTTCAGCGCCATCGCCTGCTGCGCGGCCCAAGGCTGATGACGGCGATGTAGCGCCCGGCCTTTCCGACCGGCGCCATCGAGGCGGCGATTGCGAAAAGCGATGGCGTGGTTGCTGCCGCACGAAGCGCCGCCACGACCCGTATCGTCATCGACAGGCCGAAGGACGAGGCGAATGCCGCCAGCAAATTGGCACAGGCGAAGATCAGCATGGCCGCCAGGATCAGGGGCTTGTGCCGGGTGCGGCGATTGCAACCGTCCCCGAAAAGACGGTGACCAATTGGCCGGCCAGGCCCTCGCTGACGGCCAGATCGCGGGCCAGTTCGGGCAGGATGCCGGCGATGACGTATTCGTCGGTGAGCAGCACCAGCGATGCAAGAAACAGGGACGAAAGCCGGATGGCAGGGCAAGCGTCGCGTTCCGTAGGCATGAAGGAAACTCCGCATGAACGAGGATCAGCGGCGTCCTGCCAGCCGGGGACGATCAGACCGGGCGGCACGCCGCGACAGTTTCGCAAGCTGTCGCGGCCTACCTGCCTGCGTCGTTCGAAATTCCCATCGTCTACTCCCTTGCCTGCGGCCGAAACTACCACGCGAAGGCTGCCGGCCCTTAGCAGGCTGCTGAAAAAGGATTTTGAGAGAGTGGCGCCGCAGAAATTGTTCTCTCTTCGGCGAAGATAAGCCTGAAAAATGGGGTGCTCTCGGTCGATTTGAGGCGGATTTCCCAGTTTCCGACCCTCGCCGCCCTGTCGGACGGTCTTTTTCAGCGACCTGTTAGCCCGACCGCATCGGCAAGGACCGCGACGGGGCCGGGACCAGGTTGGTCCCGCGGAGGCCCCGGAAGGATACCGGGAACGATCAGCAGGAACGGTATGGCCCAAGCCCGCGGGGCTTCCGCCCGTCCAGCATGATCCAGCGCATTCTTCGCGCCCGCAGCCACCGTGTAATCGCATTCGGCGGGGCGATGGCGTCCGGGGGCACTTGTGTTCTCCGGCCCTGACCGGCCTGCACCGGGGGCGCCCTGAACGGCTCATGCCTGTCGAAGCTATTGCATTGCCGCATAGGCGGCGAGGTTTTCGACCAGGTGGTCGAACAGCAGCCGCATCCGGCGCGTGTCGCGCAGGTCTTCGTGCATGGCGACCCACATCTCATAGCCGAACTCCACCACGTCCGGCAGCACGCGCACCAGATCCGGCTCATCGGCCGCAAGCCCAAGGTGGCAGGCGCCGATGCCGAAGCCGGCCTTCACGGCCATCAGCTGGGCCACGGCGCTGTCGCAGCGAAAGGCGAAGCTCTCGCGCGTGAGCGGGTGGCCGCCGAAGGATATGCCGGCGACAAGGCCCTCTTCCTGGTCGATGCCGATCAGCGGGTGAGAGAACAGCGCCTCGACCGTCTCGGGCAGGCCGTGGGCGACGACATAGCGGCGATGGGCGAACAGGCCGACCCGGATGAGCCCGACATGGCGCGCGACGATGGCCTGCTGTTCGGGGCGCACCATGCGCACCGCGATGTCGGCCTCGCGGCGCAGAAGGTTCTCGTTGCGGGTCGACAGCGCCAATTCGATGTCGATCCCCGGATGGCGATCGCGGAAGTCGGCCAGCATCGGCGGCAGCACGAAGGTTCCGACGATATCGATCGCCGCCAGCCGGACGGTGCCGCGCGCCTCGTCCCGCTCGCCCGAGGCGGTGCGGACCAGGTCATCCGCGATCACGGCCATGTCCCTGGCCTGCGGCACCAGCGACAGCGCCAGTTGGGTCGGATCGAGGCCGCCGCGCGACCGGGTGAAGAGCCTTGCCCCGATCCCATCCTCGAGCGCGTCGATGTGACGGCCTACCGTCGGCTGGGTCAGCCGCAGGGCCCTGGCCGCCCCCGACAGGCTGCCTTCCTCGACCACGGCAAGAAAGCTGCGCCAATGATCCCAGCTATCGACACGACCAGACATACGATTTTGTATATCTTCCCTACGCCATTCGTCAATTTTCGTTCTGCGCTGCGCGGCCTATGTCTTGTCCACGGACAGCGCCAATGCGGAGGAACGCCATGACCATCCTGCTCGCCGCCGCCTTGGTGGCCGCCCTGCTGGCGGCGGCGTTCCTGTTCGCGCCGCGGCAGGAGGTGATCACGGAGGTCGAGATCAACGCCACGCCCGCGCAGGTCTGGGCGCTGCTGGGCGATCCGGGCAGCCATCGCGACTGGAATCCCTTCATCCTGTCGATGGAAGGCGAGCTGGCCGAGGGCGCAACGCTCGTCAACAGGATGCGCCCGGAAACCGGCAGCGAGATGACCTTCAGGCCGGTCGTGCTGAAGGTCGCGCCGGCAAGGGAGCTGCGCTGGCTTGGCCGCCTGTTCCTGCCGCGCGTCTTCGACGGCGAGCATTACTTCATCCTCGACCGGTGCCAGGGCGGCACCCGGCTGGTCCATGGCGAAAACTTCCACGGCGTGCTGCTGTGGTTCATCGACGTGAAGCGCTTCGCCGGCGATTTCGACAGGATGAACGCGGCACTGAAAGCCAGGGTGGAGCCCGCACCCATCGGCCTGGGAAAGGAGCGGTGATGCGCAACAGGAAAATCGCTATCGGGATCGCGCTGGGCCTGGGGATTGGCGCCGGTGTGGGCAGCGCGATGGACAATATCGGGATTGGCGTCGGCATCGGGCTGGCACTGGGCCTCGCCATCGGCTCGGCCTGGAAGGCCTGGACCGGGAAATCCGGCGGAAAATAGGTATCGAGTCCGGGCATTCCGCCCGTCCCCCATGAAGGCGGCGCAGACGACCGCCATCTTCCCGCCGGCGACGGGCCCGATCCTGTCGAGCGGTCGTTGGACCATTCATCGGCCGGGCGGCGGTTGCCGGCTTTCCAGCCGGGCCGGGGTTTGGTGCGCCACGCCATCGGCCGGCACTCAACCGATCACATCGGAGAAGGAGATCTACTCATGACCAGCTACGCCGTTGCCCGTCTGCATCAGGTCGAGATGGGCCCCGATATCGTTGCCTATCTCGAAGCCATCGACGCCACGCTCGCGCCGTTCGGAGGCAGGTTCCTGATCCATGGCGGCGACAAGGAACAACTGGAGGGCGCCTGGCCGGGGGATCTGATCGTCATCGGCTTTCCCGACCGCGTGGCTGCCCGCGCCTGGTATGCCTCGCCGGCCTATCGGGCGATCCTGCCGCTGCGCACCCGCAATTCCCAAGGGGATGTGATCCTGATCGACGGGGTCGGGGACGATCATCGTGCTACGGACATCCTCTCGCAGCCGGGCGGGGCGGGGGCGCACCCCGTCGCCGGGGGGTAGCCGTGCCGGGACCGTCGGCGCCCGGTCGCGGATTTGAAAGCAAGGGGCGGGAAGCGGCGGGATGCTGGCGGCGCCTATCATCGCGACATATGTGATGGAAGGAGCCGAGCGATGGAACTGGCGATGACGACTGAAACCGAAACCGAACGCGATCCGCGCTGGCAAGGCGTTCTTGCCCGCGATCCGGCCTGCGACGGCGCCTTCGTCTATGCGGTGCGGACCTCGGGCGTCTATTGCCGCCCCTCCTGCCCCTCGCGCAAGGCGAAGCCGCAGAACGTGTCCTTCTTCGACACGCCCGACCAGGCCGAGGCCGCGGGCTTCCGCGCCTGCCTGCGCTGCAATCCCCGCGGCCCGTCGTCTGCGCAGGCGAATGCCGCCATCGTCGCCGAGGCCTGCCGGATCATCGAACGGGCGGACGAGGTGCCGCGGCTGGACGATCTGGCCAAGAAGGTCGGGATGAGCCCGCATCATTTCCACCGCCAGTTCAAGGCGATCACCGGGCTGACGCCGCGGGCCTATGCGGGGGCGCATCGGGCGGGGCGCGTGCGCGCGGAACTGCCCGAGGCCGCCAGCGTCACCGACGCGATCTATGCCGCCGGGTTCAACGCCAGCAGCCGCTTTTACGAACAGTCGCCGCGGATGCTCGGCATGGCCCCCTCGGCCTACCGGCAGGGCGGCCGGGATGCCGATATCCGTTTCGCGGTGGGGCAATGCTCGCTTGGCGCGATCCTGGTGGCGCAAAGCGGCCGGGGCATCTGCGCGATCAGCTTGGGCGACGATCCCGATGCGCTGGTGCGCGAATTGCAGGACCGCTTTCCGCAGGCCCGGCTGACGGGCGACGACGCGGATTTCGCGGCGCTGGTCGCGAAGGTGGTCGGCTTCGTCGAGGCGCCGGGGATCGGCCTGGACCTGCCGCTGGACATTCGCGGGACGGCTTTCCAGACCCGCGTCTGGCAGGCGCTGCGCGATATACCGGCGGGCCGGACCGCCAGCTATGCCGAGATCGCCCGCCGCATCGGCGCGCCGCGGGCGGTGCGCGCGGTGGCCGGGGCCTGCGCCGCGAACCACATCGCCGTCGCCATCCCCTGTCACCGCGTGGTGCGGACCGACGGCGGCCTCTCGGGCTATCGTTGGGGCGTCCCGCGCAAGCGTGCGCTGCTGGAGAAAGAGGCGCAGGCATGAGCGCCCCCGCGACCTTGCAGGACCGGCTGGCGGCACGGGATTGGGCGAGTTTCGGGGCAGAGCTGGATCGGCATGGCAGCGCGGTCCTGCCCGGTCTGCTGACCGCGGCCGAATGCCGCGCGCTGGCGGCGCTCTATCCGCAGGAGGGCCATTTCCGCAGCCATATCCACATGGCCCGGCACGGTTTCGGCCAGGGCGAATACCGCTATTTCGGCTATCCGCTGCCGGATCTGGTGGCGGAGTTGCGCGCGGGGCTTTATCCGCATCTGGCGGCGGTGGCGAATGGCTGGAACGCGCGCATGGGGATCGGCACCCGCTATCCCGGCACGCTGGACACCTTCCTGCAGCAGTGCCATGCGGCCGGCCAGACCCGTCCGACGCCACTCTTGCTGCAATACGGGCCGGGCGATTTCAACTGCCTGCACCAGGATCTTTACGGCGAGCTGGCCTTTCCCCTGCAGGTGGCCTTCCTGCTGTCCGAGCCCGGGGGCGACTTCACCGGCGGCGAATTCGTGCTGACCGAACAGCGCCCCCGGATGCAGAGCCGGGCCGAGGTCGTGCCGCTGCGCCAGGGCGACGCCGTCGCCTTCGCGGTGCATCACCGCCCGGTGCGCGGCAACCGGGGCGATTACCGCGTGAACATGCGCCACGGCGTCAGCACCGTCCGAAGCGGCCGGCGCCACACGCTGGGGATCATCTTCCACGACGCGACATGACCGGGTAAAAGCGCGGGCTTTGGGAAGGGGTGAACGCGATGTCCTGCCTGCTCTGCCGGGTCGCCCGCAACCGGGGGCTGGCGCATGAGGTCTTCCGCGACGAACGGCTGGTCGCCTCGTGGATATCGGGCCGATCCGGCCGGGACATCTGCAGATCATCCCCATTGAGCACTATGAAACCTTCGATGAGCTGCCGCCGGACATTGCCACCGACATCATGAGGCTGGCGCAGAGGCTCGCCAGGATCCTGAAGGCGCTGTTCGATGTCGAGCGGGTCGCTTTCGCCTTCACCGGCGGCGATGTCGTCCATGCCCATGCCCATCTGGTGCCGCTGGTCGAGAAGGACGACATCACCTCCAGGCGATACATCCCGGAGGAGAAAGTGACCTATCGCGAGCTTCCGCATCCGGGTGATGCCGCGCTTCAGCGGATCGCGGCGGACATCGCCCGCAGGCTATGAGCCGCCGCCTTTCGAGGGCAAGGGACGGGAAGCCGCCAGGGCGGCCCCGCGGCTAGACAACCATGGTCCACTATTCAGGAGAACGGATCATGGAACTGACGAGCAAGACGATCATCGTCACCGGCGCCAGCAGCGGGATCGGCGCAGCCGCAGCCACGCTGTTTGCCGCCGAGGGTGCCAACCTGGCGCTGGCCGCGCGCGGGCGGCGGAACTGGAAACCCTTGCGGCCTCGATCAACCGGGACGGCGGCCGAGCCCACGTTCTGGCCGGCGACGTCAGGGATGAAGGCTATGCCGATGTGCTGGCCGGCCTTGCGCTGCAGGAATTCGGTGCGCTGGACGGCGCCTTCAACAATGCGGGCATCGTCGGCCAGATGGGGCTGGTCCCCGAGATGGGGTCATGCCCGACAGCACGGTTGGCTGGAAGAACGTGCCGCCACGCGCATGCCGTGTGCCGCCGGTGGCGATGGTCGCGCCATGGCTGCGGGCGTCGGCGATATGGTCCTCCACCTTGGCCAGCGCCGCGTCGTTGATGAGCGGACCGATCGCGATGCCCTCGGCCCGACCGTCGCCGACCGCCAGGGCCGCGACCTTGGCAGCCAGCTTTTCGACGAAGGAGTCATGCACCCCCGACTGCACATAGATGCGATTGGCGCAGACGCAGGTCTGGCCGGCATTGCGGAACTTGGCGGCCATGGCGCCCTCGACCGCCGCGTCCAGGTCGGCGTCGTCGAAGACAATGAACGGCGCGTTGCCGCCCAGTTCCAGCGACAGCTTCTTGATCGTATCCGCGCCCTGCCGCATCAGGATCTTGCCCACGCGGGTCGAGCCGGTGAAGGTGATCTTCGCGACCTTCGGGCTGGCGCAAAGCTCGGCCCCCATGCCGGCGGCGTCGAGGCCGGGAATGATGTTCAGGACCCCCGCCGGAATGCCGGCGCGTTCGGCCAGCACGCCAAGCACAAGGGCCGACAGCGGCGTCAGTTCCGAGGGCCGGGCGATCATGGTGCAGCCCGCAGCCAAAGCGGGCGCGATCTTGCGCGCCAGCATGGCGTTCGGAAAGTTCCAGGGCGTAATCGCGCCGACGACGCCCACGGCTGCTTCAGCACGATGATGCGCTTGTCCGGCATATGGCCGGGAATGGTGTCGCCATAGACGCGCTTGGCCTCTTCGGCGAACCATTCGACATAGGATGCGCCATAGGCGATCTCGCCCCGTGCCTCGGCCAGGGGCTTGCCCATCTCGGCGGTCAGGATGCGGGCGAGATCCTCCGGGTTGGCCATGATCAGGTCGTGCCAGCGGCGCAGGATCGTGGCGCGGTCCTTGTCGGTGCGCGCGGCCCAGGGCTTTTGCGCGGCATGGGCGGCGTCGATGGCCTGGCGAAGCGCGGCAACGCCCAGATCGGCCACCTGCGCCAGTTCCGTGCCGGTTGCGGGATTCGTCACGGTGAACACCCGGTCGCCCGGCACATATGAGCCGTTGATGAGGGCGCTGCCGGTCAGCAGCGAGGGATCGTTCAGGTCAAGCATCGCGGTTTCCGCTGCGAGCCGGCGCGTGTTGCAAGCCGGCGGGTTGGAGGGAATTCCGATCTCGGGCGTCATTCTTTGCTGAAGGCATGGGCATCCTGCGGTTGCCAGCGCACATGCAGCTTGTCCCCACGCGAGACGCTGCCCATCATCGGATGGCCGAAGTTCAGCCGGATATAAAGCGGGTCGCCCCAGCCGGTGCGGGCGGTGACGGCGCTGTTGTTGCCCAGGAAAGTCACGTCCTCCACCGTGACGGGCAGCGAGGCGCCCGGCGGGCCCATCGTGTCAGACAGGTCGATCCGTTCGGGGTGCAGCATCAGTTCGGCCTTGCCGCCCCGCGCGCCCGTGCCGTGCATCGGCACATCGGCCAGCACCGTGCCATCGGTGAAACGCAGCGTGGCCCGGCCGTCCTTCACCTCGGCCAACTCTCCGGCCAGGAAGGCGCTGTCGCCGATGAAATCGGCCACGAAATGCGTGGCGGGGCTGGCATAAAGCTCGGGTCCGGGGCCGACCCGCTCGATCCTGCCGCGGTTGAAGACGGCGATCCGGTCGGACAGGCGCAGCGCCTCTTCCTGGTCGTGGGTGACGTAGAGGGCGGTCACGCCGGTCTGCTGGTGGATACGGCGGATCTCATACTGGATTTCCTCGCGCAGCTTCTTGTCCAGCGCGGACAAGGGCTCGTCCATCAACGGGACCGGCGGATCGTAGACCAGCGCACGAGCCAGGGCGACGCGCTGCTGCTGGCCGCCGGACATGTTGGCGGGCATGCGGTCCTCGAACCCGTCCAGGCGCACCAGCGACAGGGCGCGTTTCACCTTGGCGGCGATCTCGGCTTGCGGCGCGCGGCGCACGCGCAGGGGAAAGGCCACGTTCTCGCCCACCGAAAGATGCGGGAACAACGTGTAGCGCTGAAAGACCATGCCGATGTTGCGCTTGTGCGAGGGCGTTCGCAGGATGGACTTGCCGCGCAGCCTGATGTCGCCCGCTGTCGGATCCTGGAAACCGGCCAGGATGTAAAGCGTCGTCGACTTGCCCGAGCCCGAGGGGCCGAGGAAGGTCATGAACTCGCCTTCGCCGATTTCCAGCTCGACATGGTCGGTGGCAACGACGTCTCCGAAGGTCTTGCGAATGCCGTTGATGTGCAGGTAGGGGCTGGTCATCGGGATTTGCCTTTGCGGATCAGGGCGGCCGCGATCATCAGGACCACGGTCAGAAGGACGAGGAGGGTCGAGGCGGCGGCGATCACCGGCGTCAGGTCCTGGCACAGCGTGGTCCAGACCTTGACCGGCAGGGTCGGCAGCTTGGGCGAGGCCATGAAGATCGCCAGCACCACCTCGTCCCAGGAGATCAGGAACGAGAAGATGGCGGCCGAGAACAGGCCGTGGCTGATGGCCGGCAGGGTGACGCGGAAGCGCGCCTCCCACGGGCTGGCGCCGCAGAGGATCGCGGCATCCTCGATGGAGGGGGCGAAGGTTTCCAGCGCGCCCGAGATGGTGATGATCGCGAAGGGCAGGGCGACGATCAGATGCGCGATGAAAAAGCCCACCAGCGTGCCGTTCAGCCCCAGCCGCAGGAAGGCGGCGTAAAGCGCGCCGCGATGATGACCACCGGCAGCACCATCGGGGTCAGGAAGAAGCCGCGCAGCACCGCCCGCCCGCGGAACCGGCCGCGCACCAGCGCCAGCGAGGCCAGCAGGCCGATGGCGACGGACAGCACCATGACGATGGCGGCGATTTTGGCCGAGGTGAAGGCGGCCTGCAGCCAGCGCGGATCGGCGCGCGATCTCGTCGGCGCGGGCCAGGACGGCGGCGCGAGCTTCGGGCGAGCGGCGATGGACCGCGTTGAGCAATGCCAGCCGCCGGACCAGGTCGGGACGCTCGACCGCCAGGCCCGCCGCGACCAGCGCGCCTATGGAGTGGCCGGCCAGATTGACCGGACCCAGGTCCAGCGCCTCGACCAGTCGCGCCGCCCAGGCGACGAAATCGGGCAGGCGTGCATCCGCCGGCAGCGGGGTCGAGGCGCCATGCCCCGGCATGTCGACGGCAATGACATGGTGATGCGCCGACAAGGCGGCCATCTGCGGCTCCCAGGCCTCGGCCCGCATGCCGACGCCGTGGATCAGCAGCAGCGGATCGCCGCGCCCGGCCTCGATCAGCCGGACGGAGGCGCCGTCAGACAGCGGCAGGGTTCGAGACATCATGACCCAGATCCTTCAGGTCCTGATGGCGTCTCCGATACGGTGATGCGGGCGCCCGCCGACCGAGGCGCCGAGCACGACGACGATCTCGTCGGCGGCCGGGGCATCCGGGATCGCGAACTGGATCGCCAGATAGTGCGAGCGGCGGCCTTCGTCGTTCTTGTCCATCAGCGGGATCATGATCGGGGCGTGCGCCGGGCCGCGGGTGTTGGTGAAGGCCAGGTAGGACTTCGCACCCACCGCGCTGCGGTATTGGTTGCCGAAGCGCAGGGTATGGATCAGCGCGCTGGCATGCTCGACCTCGCCATCGAGGCTGACCACCGCGGCCTTGCCCTAGGCTTCGACCTTGTCGCCGCCGCCGGCGGCCTCGATCGCCATATTCGTCAGCAATTCGCCCAGGATCGGGGCGACGGCGTGGATTTCCGGCTTGAGGTCGTCGACATAGCCGCGCCCCGCCCAGGGATTCTTCAGCACGGCGGCGGCAGTGATCAGCTTCAAAGGCTGCGGCGCGGTGCGGCCGCCTTCGATCAGCGTGGTCTCGATATTCAGCAAGGTCTTGCGGATTTCCGCTGTCATGGCAGTCCCCCGAGCAATTCGATGACCGGAAGGTGGTATACCAACATGCCATATGTCAATAAGACATTGTCTTGGCATTCCAGCCGCGCTAATCTGGCGCCGTGACAAACGAACAACATGCCAGCCTGCGCATCGAGCACGTTCCCCAGACGCTTCGCGAACTTGCGGTGGAGCGCTTGCGGGCCGCGATCATGTCGGGGCGCTTCTCTTCCGGTTACCGGCTCGTCGAACGGACGCTGGTCGATCAACTGGGCGTGTCGCGATCCGTCATCCGCGAGGCGATCCGCTATCTGGAGGCCGAGGGCCTGGTCGAGATCCAGCCCCGGCAAGGGCCGATCGTCGCGACCCTCGACTGGGACAAGGCCCGGCAGATCTATGACATCCGTCTCCGGCTGGAGGCGGCGGCGGCGGCGGATTGCGCCAGGCTTCTCGACACATCCGCCCGTGCCGATCTGCAGGCCGCGCTTCAGCGCCTCAAGGAGGCCTTTCTATCCGACGATCCCCAGGTGCTCTACGATGCGACGACGCGGTTCTACGAGGTCATTTTCGTCACCGCCGGGCATCACATCGCCTGGGAGATCGTCCAGCGCCTCAACGGGCGCATTTCGCGGCTTCGGGCGCTGACGCTGGCCTCGACCGACCGGCAGGTATCGGGCCAGGCCCGGATGCAGCGCATTGCCGAGGCCATTTTCGCGCAAGACCCGGACCGGGCAGGCGAAGCCGTGCGCGAGCACCTGACCGAAGCCGCGGAAATCGCAAGCAAGCTGCTGCATGCGGCCAACAAGGATGACCAGAGGATGGGGCAATGAGCGCCTATCGGATCGCCCATGTGACCGTTCTCGATCCCGAGGCCTATGCCGGATACCAGGCGCTGGCGCCCGCGGCTTTCGCGAAGTTCGGCGCCGAGTTTCTGGTCCGGGGCGGGGCATCCGAGACCCTGGAAGGCCCGGCTCTCCAGCACCATGTGGTGATCCGGTTTCCCGACCTGACCCGCGCCCGCGCCTGCTTTCATTCCCCGGAATATCGGGAAGCCCGTGCTCGCCGGGACGGCGCATGCGAGGCGCATGTGGTGATCGTGGAAGGCGTTTCGGACCCGTCGTCCTGATGCAGGTCGGCTAGGAGGCCGGCGAATGATCAAGCGAGAAGGGATATCGCGATGGCCGAAGACCAGGAATTGTTCGACAAGGGCCTGCCGATCCGGCGCGAGGTGCTCGGCGCGGACTATGTCGATGGCTCGATGCAGCGGGCGGACGACTTCATGATGTCGTTCCAGCGGGCGACCACGGCTTGGGCCTGGGGCTGGGCTTGGGGCGATCCAACCCTGGACCGCAAGACGCGCAGCCTGCTGAACCTTGCCATGCTGACCGCGCTTGGCCGCACCCCCGAGATCAAGCTGCATGTGCGGGGGGCGCTGAACAACGGCGTCACCGTGGACGAGATCCGCGCTACGTTGCTGCACGCCACCGCCTATTGCGGCATTCCGGCAGGCCTTGACGCTTTCAAGGCCGCGCATGAGGTCCTGGTGGCCGAAGGAGCCGTCCCCAAACCGAATGAGGACAAATAGGGTGAAGTGCCACTTTATCATATCGGCGATTTGGGCGCGCGGATGCCTGCAGTTGACATGAAGCCCGGCCGCTGTTTCGGTAACGATCTCAGGCGAATGTCATTGTGGATAATCGGCGCCTCTCGCCGGAATGTTCGGCGACCTGATTTGCGAAAGCCGCATTGACCTCTCCGCTGCTGAATCAAGTGGAATCCGCTCGACGGCCGCCGTGAACAGGGTGCTGCGCTGGCTGATTCTCGGCGCATCCACTTTTTATGTTGCAGCCATATCCTTCTCGCCGCAATCCGGGAAGGATCCCGGTCAAGCGCATCGCATCATCCTGTCGCGACCAGCCGTTGGACCAGAGCGCGCCGTAACGCCTTTATGATATCGCCGGGCGGCGGCGTATCTGTCACCAGGGGATCAATTCGGGAGCGGTGCAACCCGGCCAAGGCTGCCAGGCTGCAGATGAAGCGCAAGAACTAGGGGAGCGGCTCTGTGGGCAACTTAGCAGGCTGCTGAAAAAGTCCTTGCGACAGGACAGCGTGGGCGGGGAACCGGGAAATCCGCCTCAACTTTGCCGAAAACACCCCATTTTCGGGCCGATATCAGCTGGCTCCAGAACGATTTCCGCTGCGTCGCTCTCTCAAAATCATTTTTCAGCAGCCTGTTAGGGTTATTCCTATCCCGACATCCTGGGACCGGATCAGAGGATGACGCGCAGCAGATGTCGCATTGGTGCTGAAAGAAGATGCCGCGTGCTTTGGCGGCTTTGACCGGCTCGGCCAGCGGGAGGATCACTGGCGCGTCGATCTGCTGGGCGATCAGATCCTCGACGTTGTTGACCTGGGTCTGCACGTTGCCCGTCGTGGCCAGCACGAATTCGAGCTGCGGGAAGGCCGTTTCCATCGCCTTATTGCCTTCTTTGCCGCTGTCGGCGCGATGCTCGGAATCGAAACGACCTTCTGGATGGCTATTATCCCCCCAACCGAGCTTGGTCTGCGGTGAGCATCGCCGTGCTGGGATCTGATTTTCCGGTGAAACGAGGCGATGTTCGTCCAGGCATATGGCGATTCATAGAGTTTTTCGATAATCCTCCTCCTGCTTTCTTGCTGTGGAAGCTGATGGCTGTCCACGGGTTTCCGCTGTCCAGAGGTGTCTCCAACTGGTAGGGAAAGTTCCAGCCGAAAGAGGGAAATGATCATCAGAGGTGATTTGGCAAAAGCCACAGCTATCGCCGTCAGTCTTCCCGGCATCTCGATGGCGAATGAGGTCGCGCCCGGTGTTTTCAAGATTGCCAGCGATGGAAGCGAGAAGATCGATTGCCTTGGGGAATGCGGGACCGTCAGCAACACCTTCTGCAGGTCGATCATGGTGCTTGCCAAGCCACCTCGGCACCGGAGCATGGGGGAAATGCATTCCTGAACAATATTTCCGGCATGCCCGGCGTAAGCGTAACCGGATGCATGGCCCCGAAAACCGTGGATGGGTGCCATGGAAATGGACCCGGCCATTATCATTGTCTTGGCAGTGCACATGACACTTCAAACCCTGCAGTTCACGAGGCGATATTCCACGGTATAGCGGCGCACGGACCCCTGGGAGGCAGTAATTGTATCATTGATATGATCGGAACCTTGTCGGTCTGATATCGCTCGATGAGCGGTAGCATATCCGAGCCATAGACCGGATCCAGATTGCTGCGCCGCCCGCCGATCAGGCCCGGATGCGGACAGCGATGGGCGACGACGATGGTGAGGCCGGGGAAGGGCGCCCTTCCAGCCATGTCCGGTGATCGGCATGGGCAAGCGCCGTGTCGGCGGTAGCCTTAGCTGATGTGATAGCGGCAATCGTCACGCTGCGCCGCCATCATCGCCCAGGCGCAGATCGCCGCGCAGGGCGAAATCTGTCCAGAGCGTGCAGCACAGGAAGCGCAGGTTGCCGAGGACGAGTTCCGCCTTCTGCAGGAATGCTCCCCGGCCCCGGCGCAGATCGCTGCCAGCGAGTCGTCGCCGTCCAGCGCATGGTCGTCATAGTCGCGGTTGCCGGGCCGGAGATGGATCCGGCCTGGCTCGACACAGCGACTCAGGTGCCGGAGCATATGCGGCCAGCGCACCTTGGGCTTGTTCGAAAGATCGCCTGCGACGATCAGTGCATCGAGCGAGGCGAGAAACTCCGCATCAAGGGCCGCGAGCGGATCGCGGCCGGCCTGCAGCCAGAAGGCGAGGTGAAGATCGGCGGTCACGAGAATGCGCATGTCACCACCCTCCCTTGTCGTTCCGGGCCGCCAGGTCGTTCGCATCGAGGGAGCGGACCGCCATCACCTGCGCGGCAAGCAGCTGCTCGAGCCGCACCAGACCGTCCGGCGGGGTGACGCCGGCGCCGCCTATGACGCCGGGGCAGGGCGCGCCGCGTCACGCTCGCGGCCGGCGGAGCCGGCCAGGTCGGCGCGGGTTGCTCCGGCAGCCGGACCGGCGGACAGTGGCAGCCGGCACCCGTCGTTCGAGGTCGGCACCGAGATCACCCAACTCATGTCGAACGCTCGAAATTGGGCAGTTCCAGCTGCGTGCCGGCGCCAGAACTGGAGGAGATCAGTTCGCCCTCTCGCCCGAAACCTCGATCCGGCGTTGACCGGGCGGTCGGCTTTCGAAAGCGGCGTGGCGAGGGCCCCCGGCGCGGCCAAGCGCGATGGTGCTGGCCATGAAGGCATGCGTCCGCCCGTCGTCGCGCATATCCGCCTGGAGAGGTCTGGAGGGTTTCACCATCTGATCGCGGAAGGGGCTGGGGCGATCCAGCCTCCGAATCTGGACAGGGCGAACAAGCCTTGCCCCGTTCAATCGCGGATGAATTCAAGCTCGGGCAGGACGGTTTCCCATTCGTCCCGTTTGATCCATTCCCTGTAGGCTTCCTCGTTGTCGATCTTCCGCCAGCGCACGACGGCACCGACGGAACCTTTCAGGAAGGTCATGCCCTCGGGGGGTTGCCAGGCTTTCGCCATGCGGCCAAGCGGGCGGCCGCGACGGTCGCGCAGGCTCCAGCGACCATCCTCGCGGATCAGGTGAAGCTCGTCGCCGGAGCGGGCGCTGGCAATGGCCGCATGGGCGGGGTGCCCCGGCGCAAGACGACCGGCGAAGGACAGATCGACCGCCTCGAGGCTTGGCAGTTCGTAATGCCTTTCGGGCGGCAGGCCATTTCCGAGATCGACGCGCACCGGGCGGTGCAGGATGCCGTCGCCCCCTGGCTGCAGGACCGCATGCCGGCCGGTGGTGGTCATGGCAAGCGTCTGGCGCGCGCGGGTCATGGAAACGTAGAAGAGCCGGCGGGGGGCGTCCTGATCCTCGCCACGGTTGGCGTTTTCCCATCCGCCGTCCAGGATCACGACGTGGTCGAACTCCAGCCCCTTGGCGCGATGCCCGGTCAGCAGAAGCAATCCGCGCTGTTCGCCCCGGCTGTCCCGCGACCATTCGGCCAGCCATTCGATGGCATCCAGCGCCGGCATCGCGCCTGTTCCCAACTCGCGGGCCAGGGCCGCGATGCCCTCGGCGATGCGGTCGATCCACCGGCTCGGCACCTGCCCGTTCAGCAGATCCAGGATATCAGCGATCGTCATCACCCTGCCGGGTTCGTGGCGCAGGCCCGCAACCAGGGCCTGCATTTCCCGCAGGCGCCAGAGGCCGGGGGGCTTTTCGCTGGCCAGCTCGACCTTGATCCCCAGCGTCTCGGCATAGGCCCGGACGGGGCCAAGCCGCTTCCATTGCCGCGCGATGATCGCGGCCCGGTCCCAACGGAATTCGGGATCGAGGCGGGACAGCCGGATCAATTCGTCCAGCGCGGCCATGGCGTGGGGGATTTCACCGGCAGGACAGTCCAGCAGTTGGACGCGACCCTGGGCGACGGGATCATGCCGGGCCATGACACCCCCCGCAGGCTCCATCACCCTGCCGCTGTCGATGGTGATGTCGCGATCGGCCTTCATGCGGTCCCGCGCCGGCCGGATGACGGCGTTCGCGGTCTCGACGATGTTCCGGGTCGAGCGGTAGTTCTCGACCAGGAATTCCGGGCGGGCGCGGTAGTCCTCCTCGAACTTGCGGATGTAGTCGATCGAGGCCCCCGCGAAGGCATAGATGTTCTGGTCGTCGTCCCCGACCGCAAACAGGCTGAGCTGAAGGTCCGGGTCGTCCAGCGACCGGCCCGCCACCGCCGCGATCAGCGCATATTCCTCGGGGCCGATGTCCTGGTATTCATCGACCAGGATCCAGCGATAGCCCTGGATCAGCGCATCGCGCTGCGCCTCGGCCTCGGCCCGGCCCAGGCCCTCGCCGTTCAGCTGGCGGACCGCCTCCATGACGATGCCGTCGAAATCGCGGTCGTCGGATTTCTGGCCGGTGAAGCTGGCGCCGACCAGGCGCATGGCCAGGGCATGGCAGGTCGAGACGGTGACGCCGTTTGCATCGTCGCCGACCAGATGGCGCAGGCGCGCCCTTATCTCGGTGGCGGCATGGCGGTTGTAGGTCAGCACCAGGATGCCGCGGGCATCTTCGCGGCGCATCCGCAGCAGGAAGGCGATGCGATGCACCAGCACCCGCGTCTTGCCCGAGCCGGGACCGGCCAGCACCAGGACATTGGTCTTTTCCCGCGTATCGGTGACGATCCGCTGCTGGACCGGGTTTCCCAGCGATTCGACGATGGCCTTCCAGGAGGTGCCGGTCGTCTGCCGGCGGATGTCCTGACCCCGACCGGGCAGCCAGCGGTGCAGGAAGCTGTCCTGGTCCAGGGTGAAGTAGTCCGCGGACAGGCGTTCCGCCTCGTTCATGTCGACCAGGCCGCGTTCGGCATAGGCGGCCATCACATGGGTCTGCACGGTCTGCTCGGTGTAATGTTCCTCGAGCGGCAGGAAATGTTCCTTGGTGAAGGGTCCGCCCTTGGAGTTCAGGTGGACGGTCATCGCCGGGCGGAAGATCATGAGCCCCTTGCCCAATGTCACGATGCCCTGTTCGTGCAGCCACAGAAGCGCACGTTCCATGAGCTTGGTCATGTCCCTGACGCCGCTGGCTTTCAGCTCGATATCCGCGGCCATGGCGTTCAGGAGATCGCCGATCTTCGTTTCGACCTGGATGTCCTTGCCCCGGATCCCCTTGCCGACCTTGCCGGCCAGATGTCCAAGCAGAACGGCCGCTGCCTTCCAGCGCAGTTCCGCCGTCTGCTCGATGATCCGCCAGGATCGTTCGAGCGCGACCGCAAGCGTGTTGCGCGACGCCTTCCTCAGCCGGATATTGCCACGGCCGCCATCCTGGTCCCGTCCGTCGCGGGCCATGCCGCGCAGCAGCTTTTCGACGATGTCGGGGCGTGCCTCCTTATACCCCCCGTCGCGCAGGGTCTGGCAGGTCTCCGACAGGTGCAGCGGGACGGGTTCGGACCGCCCGGCATCGGGGGCCGCCTCGCGCATCAGCGCGATCAGGGTTTTCTCCAGATCCGACGCCTCGGCAAGGCGGGCGGCGGAATGCCCTTCGATGCCGATATGGACGAAGACGGTGATCGCCAGATCGTTGCTGGCGATGCCCAGGGTCTCCAGATCGGCCATGGCCTTGTTCAGCTGGCCCGGCGTGAGGCCGCTCGCGCCGCAAAGCTCGTCGCTGGAGATGCCCTGGTCCGGCGGCGCGTTCATCACATGCCGGACGATGGCGACAAGGGCCTTGCGCCGGGCCTCGGTGATCTGGGCCTCGCGCAAGCGGCTCTCGGCCTCGTCGAGCGTGCGGATCTTCAGCGAGGAGGGATAGATCTGGACGCGGTTCTCCTCGCGCCGCAGCAGCACCGCCTCTTCGAGCCAGGACACCGCCGTCTTGACCCGCGTGTCTTCGGTGGCGCTGTCGCGTTGGAATTCGCGGTCCTTTTCCTCGCGGACGATCTCGCCCGAGGTGGCGACGACCGTCCCGGTCTTGCGGGTGCGTTCATCGATCCGGCGGATCGCCCGCAGGATCGCGCCGATCTCGTGCCGGGCCAGGCGCGAGCGTGCCGAAAGCTGGAATTGCCGCTCGATGTCGTCGGCGGCATAAAGCAGCACGCAATTGGCATCGGCCCGGTCCCGCCCGGCCCGCCCGGCTTCTTGCAGATAGTTCTCCAGCGAGCCGGGAATGTCGCAATGCACGACCAGGCGGATGTCGGGCTTGTCGATCCCCATGCCAAAGGCGTTGGTGGCTGCGATGACCCGCAGTTCTCCGGTTCGGAAGCGTTCCTGGATGTCCTTCTTGTCGTCGGCGCCGAGGCCGGCGTGGAAATGCTCGGTCGCCATGCCCTGGTGCTTCAGAAACGCGGCGACCCGCTCGGTCGCGTTCCGGGTCGCGCAATAGACCACGGCGCCCGAGCGGCCTTCGGCGGGCAGCATGTCCGAGATCACTTCGAAGATGTCGGCCAGCTTCCTTTCTTTCCCCGTCGGACGGACCTCGAAACTCAGGTTGTCTCGCGTGGCACCGCCGTCCAGAAGCAACAGCTCGACGCCGACGCGGCTTTCGAAATGCTCGCGAATGTCGCGCACGACCTCGGGCTTCGCGGTGGCGGTCAGGCAAAGGATCGGCGGCGGCGGCCCGTCCCCGGCGGTTTCGCGGATGAAGCGCGCGACATAACGGTAGTCCGGCCGGAAGTCGTGGCCCCATTTCGAGATGCAATGCGCCTCGTCCAGAGCCCAGAGACCGATTTCCCGCTGTTGCAGCACCGAGCGGATCGAGGTGCTGCGCAGTTGCTCGGGCGAGATGATCAGGATCGCGGCATCGCCCATGCGGATCCTGTCGAGCGCGTCCTTGCGCTCGGGCATCGACAGCATCCCGTTGATCGTCACGGCCGAAGAGATCCCGGCCCGCTCCATCCCCTGGACCTGATCGGCCATCAGCGCCACCAGGGGCGAGATGACCACGGTAAGGGCGCCGGTCCTGTCGAAACGCGACAGGGCGGGGATCTGGTAGCAGACGGACTTGCCGGTGCCCGTGGGCAGGATGCCCAGCAGGTTCCGCCCGTCCATCGCCTCGCCGACGATGCGTTCCTGAAGCGAGCGCCCCCTCTCGTCGGCGGGTTGCGGCCGGAAGGCATCGAAGCCGAACCAGCGCCGGAGCGCCTTGACCGGGTCGTTCTGTTCCGCGCACCATCCGCATCCGGGATCCTGGCAGGAGCCGTCCCTCAGCTCTCGCACGATCAGCGAGGCCTCCCTGAACTGGGCCCGGACCCAGGGCGGCATGACCGAATCCCCGCCGGCGACCGAGATCCAGGACAGGGCATAGGCCATCGGCCAGCCGCGGTCGGGGCTGGCCAGCCGGTCCATTTCCTGCTCGAGGCGCTGCTTGCAGGTCTTGCCTTCCGCAAGGCGGCGGATCGCAGCGAAGGCCTGTTCCCGAGAGGGTAGCCCGGCGCCCCGCACATGGCCAAACACCGCGTCGAATCCCCGGCTCAGATCCTTGCGCGTGGTCAGCCAGTGATAGGCGGTCAATGCATCGGGCGTCTGGGCATCCAGGTCGCTGAAGGCATTGAGCTGGTTCTCCAGCACCTGGAAGACCAGCTTCGCATCGAGCTCGGGGTCGTTCACATGGCCGGCCTGCAGGCGCCCGTCCTGATAATGCTTGACCAGATGGTGATAGGGATTGCGCGGAAAGGCGAGGGGGTTCAGCCAGAGCGTGTCGATGGGCGCCTGCATGATCCGCGACAGGCGCGGCCGGGCAGCCACGAGATGCGCCAGATCGTGCCGCAGGAAATTATGCCCGATCGGGTGCGCGATGCCGTCGAGCGCCTCTTCCAGGCAATCGAGCCCCTTCTCAAGCTGCCCCTCTTCGGCGCGGATCGCCTCGTCCATGCCGTGACGGACCGCGGCGAAGGCAAAGATCCGCGCCGTCCTGGGGTTGACCTCCAGGTCGATCGACAGACATTGCCGCAGAAAGCTGTGGCGGTCCGATACGGCGGTCGTGGTGCATTGCTCATCCATCTCGAGCAAAGGGAATACAATTCCTGCGCTTCGTGCAATCGCAACATCGCCGCAGCTTTCGGGTCGCCCCGGCGGGTGCCGGATGCCGCCGCATTCTTCTGGCGACAATGCCGGCGCCTGGCGAAGAGGGGCGGCTTGCATTCCGGCATGTTCGAATGCCCATGCCCAGGGACATGCGCCCGGTGACGACCCGGCCTGCATGGCACGAGCTTCCCCGGCAGACGGATTTCCAGGCATTTGCCGCTCAGGCCCCGCGAAGGAATCCGGCGCGGGGGCTGAGCAAGGGCGCGCTCTGCTGCGGTTTCGATCTGGCGCGCGGTCATATTGCCCCCAAAAGGTCGTGGCTTATTTCGCCACCGTCACGGCGGTGCCCAGCCATGGGGCCAGGGCGCTGAGAGCCGGGACATATTGCGTGGCGACGATCGCGCGGCAGGTCTGGACCAGCAACGGTTTCAACGCCGTCAATTCGCCGCTGCGGGTCACCAGATAGATCCGCCGCGCGAAGGCCGGGCCGGGCAGGGGCAGGATCTGCAGGAACGGCACATGGTGCGCGCATTTGCGGATGCAGCTTGGCGTCAGGATCGTCCAGCCCAGCCCCGCCGCAACGAAGCTGATGATGGAATCGATGGTGTCGCAGGCGAAGGCATGCGGAACCTCCAGCCGGGTGCGGCGGAACTGCTGCTCGACCCGCCGCGCGATGCCGGTGGTGGCGCCCGAGCGGATCATCGGCGAGGTGGTGGCAAAGCGGCGAAACGATTCCTCGTCGCGGAACGGCGGCATCTCCTTGGGCAGCAACGCGATGAACTGCTCGGAGAACAGCTCGTGCCGGTCGAAGCGGTCGAGATCGTCGAAAGGGTCCGCCGAGATGACGGCGTCCAGGTCGCCGCTGATCAGCTTTTGCCGCAGCGGCTCCATGAAGCCGCTGAAGATCGAGACCGCGTCGATGGTGTGGCGCATGGCCTTGATCAGCTGCGGCACCAGCGGATCGGACAGCGAATCGATGATCCCCAGCCGCAGCTGGGTCAGGGTCGTCTGGTTGGCGTCGAGCAATTCGTTTCGCAACGATGCCGCCTGCGACAGCAGCCGCTCGGCGCTTTGCGCCAGCCGCCGGCCGGCGGGCGTCGGCACCATCGGCCGCGACGTGCGGTCGAACAGCGGCACGCCCAGCTCTGCCTCGAGCCGCAGGATCTGCCGGGAGACGGCCGATTGCGTCAGCTGCATGCGCTCGGCGGCGGCGGTCATGCTGCCGGAGCCGAAGACGGCGAGATACAGTTCAAGCGCATGCAGGTCTATCGCCAGGCGCGGCGGGGGGCTGAGGGGGTCGGCAGCGCACATGAAGGGTCAAACCATGATTTTAGGGAATGATGATCAGGAATTTTCGGGATGATGGCAAGCCGGAATCGTGCCGGATATGCGGGTGTTCCGGTGACATCATGCTGTAAAAAATGGAATTAATGGAAACCTATCGGGGGCGGCGAGTTTTCCGGCGCGCGACCGAAGAATGATTTTTGTTTTTGATAAGGGGCGGATTCGCCTTATCCACGGCTCAGATCATCTGACAAGGGAGGAGCCTGACAATGATCACCCGCCGCACCTTTGCCGGCCTGTCGGTCAGCATCGCCATCGCCCTGGCGAGCGCAGTGCCGGCTCTGGCCGAGACCACTTTCGAGAAGATCAGGCGCACCGGCACCATGGTCGTGGGCACCGAGGCCGCCTATCCGCCCTTTGAATTCGTCAAGGACGGGCAGATCACCGGCTTCGGCCGCGACCTGCTGGACGAGATCGCCAAGGCCTGGGGCGTCGAGATCAAGCAGCTCGACCTGCCGTTCCAGGGCATCCTGCCGGGGCTGCTGGCGCAGAAGTTCGACTTCGTGGCGACCTCGGTCGGCATCAACCCGGAACGGGCGGCGCGCTATGCCTATACGCTGCCCATCGCCGACAGCACGGCCTATGCCATCAAGCGCGCCGGCAACGGCGACATCGGGGGCGTCGAGGATCTGGCCGGCAAGGTGGTGGCGACGCAGCTCGCCTCGGCCGTCGATCCGGTCGCCAAGGCGCTGGACGAAAGGCTGAAGGCCGAGGGCCAGGGTTTCGCCGAGCTGAAGCTGTTCCCCACCTTCAACGATTCCTTCCTGGCGGTGGCCAATGGCACGGCGGATGCCGCCATGGCCGGGCTGCCGGTGCTGCAGAACCTGATGAACGAACGGCCGGGCGTGTTCGAGCTGGTCGGGCAGGCGGCCGATACCCAAAGCCTGAACGCCTGGGTGGTGCGCCCCGAGGACAAGGACCTGCGCGACGCCATCAACGCCGTCATCCTGGAGCTGAAGGCCAGCGGCCGCTTTGCCGAGCTGCAGCAGAAATGGCTCGGCATGACCTACGAGCTGCCCGAAACGGGCTATCTGCCCGAAGGGGCGCTCTGACGGCCCCGCGGCCCTTGGCAAGGGGCCGCGGCACAGGCCGCGCAGAAGCAGGAGGAAGCCCGTGGATTTCGACCTTCTGGCGTTTGGTGACGCCTTCCCCCGGCTGCTGCCCGCAGCCCTCACCAACCTGACCATCGCCCTGGGCGCCATGCTGCTGGCGCTGATCGGCGGCACCGTGCTGACCGTGCTGCGCACCACCGGCATCGGCTTGCTGACCGGCGCCATCGGCGTGCTGATCAGCTTCATCCGCGGCACGCCGATCCTGGTGCAGATCTTCCTGTTCTATTACGGGCTGCCGGCGCTGGGGCTGGACCTGACGCCGATCCAGGCCGGGGTGCTGGCCATCGCGCTGAACAGCTCGATCTTCATCACCGAGATCATGCGCGGCGGCCTAGCCGGCATGGATCCCGGCCCGGTCGAGGCGGCCATCGCCCTGGGCGTGCGGGCGCGGACGATCTGGACGCGGGTGATCCTGCCGCAGCTCTACATCCGCATCCTGCCGCCGCTGGTCAACGAGCTGACCACCATCGTCAAGGGCACCGCGCTTTTGTCGGTCATCACCGTGGTCGAGGTGCTGCGCACCGCCCAGCAGATCGCCAACACCACCTTCCGCCCGCTCGAGGCGCTCTTGGCCGCCGCCATCGTGCTGTTTGCGCTGAACTTGGCGATCAGCCAGCTGGGCCGCCGCATCGAAACCCGCTTCGCCGCGCGCAGGGGATAGGTCATGACCCTCGATTTCTCCGTCATTCTCGACAATTGGCCGCTTTTCGCCGCGGGGCTGTGGGTGACGCTGGTCGTCGCCCTGCTGTCCATCGCCGCGGGCTTCCTGCTGGCGATCCCGGTGGCGATCATGGCGCTGTCGCATCGCCGCTGGCTGCGCGCCATCGCCGGGGCCTATGTGGAATGGTTCCGCAACATCCCCTTCATCGTGGTGCTGTATATCTTCTTCTACGGCCTACCCTTCATGGGGCTGCGCCTGCCCGAGCCGGTGGTCGGCGGCATCGCCCTGGCCTTCTATGCCAGCACCTATTTCTCGGAGGTGATCCGCGGCGCGGTGCTGGCGGTGCCCAAGGGCCAGCTGGAGGCCGCGCGCGCCGTCGGCATGTCCTATTTCATGGGCATGCGCGAGGTGGTGGCCCCGCAGACGCTGCGGTTGCTGCTGCCGCCCTCGACCAACACCGCGATCTCGATGATCAAGGAAACCTCGGTGCTGTCCACCATCACCGTGGCCGAGATCACCTATCAGGGCCTGGTGGTCCAGGGCGCCACCTTCGCCCCGTTCGAGGTGTTCCTGACCACGGCGGCGCTTTACTGGCTGATCACCTCGGCCTTCGCCCATGGCATGCACCGGGTCGAGCGCGCCGCCGGCGCCGCGCAGGGCAGCCAGCAGGCCCGCCACAGCCTGGCCGACAAGTATCTCCAGCTCGGAATGCGGAGGAGCAAGTGACCCATCCCCTTCTGAAAGTCTCGAACCTGGCCAAGTCCTTCGGCACCATGACCGCGCTGCGCGACATCAGCTTCGAGGTCGCGGCGGGCGAGGTGGTCTGCATCATCGGCCCCTCGGGCTGCGGCAAGAGCACGCTCCTGCGCTGCATCAACTACCTGACCTTTCCCGACGGCGGCTTCGTCGAGGTGGACGGCACCCATATCGGCCGCGAGCCGGGCCGCGACGGCAAGGTGCGGATGCAGTCGCACAAGCGGATCGACCAGCTGCGGCCGACGATGGGCTTCGTGTTCCAGCAGTTCAACCTGTGGCCGCACATGACCGTGCTGGAGAACATCGCCCGCGGCCCCATCAAGGTGCAGCGCCGCCCGCGCGAGGAAGTCGAGCGCCAGGCCCGCGCGCTTCTGGCCCGCTTCGGCCTTGCCGGCAAGGAGGATGCCTATCCCTCGGCGCTGTCGGGCGGCCAGAAGCAGCGCGTCGCCATCGCCCGCGCCCTGGCCATGGAGCCGCGGCTGATGCTCTTCGACGAGCCGACCTCGGCCTTGGACCCCGAGATCGTCAAGGAGGTGCTGCTGTTCCTGCGCGAGCTGGCCGACAGCGGCATGACCATGGTGATCGTCACGCATGAGATCGGCTTTGCCCGCCATGTCGCCGACCGGGTGATCTTTCTTGACGGCGGCTTGGTCGCCGAACAGGGCCCGGCCCGGCAGGTGCTGGGCGACCCGCAGAACCCCAGGCTGAGGGAGTTCCTCGCCCAGATCCACGAGGTGGCGGCCCCCGCCGACCTTTCCACCCCAAGCCATTGATTCACCCGGAGGACCATTCATGACCCGCAAGCTGACCTCGGCGCCCAAGCATGGCCATACCAGCATGCTCTATTCGACTGTGCATACTGACCTGGACACGCTGGATGCCGACATCGCCTTTCTCGGCATCCCCTACGGCTCGGCCTATACCATGGACGAGGTGACGAACGACCAGAGCCGCGCGCCGACCGCGGTGCGGCAGGCGACGGACCGGGCGGTGCGGCTGCTCGACCGCTATGATTTCGACATCGGCGGCACGCTTTACGACGGCCGCGACGTGCGGGCGGTGGATTGCGGCGACGTGACCGGCGATCCGGCCGATCCCAAGGCGCATTCGCGCAATGCCGAAGCCGCGGTGCGCAGGATCCTGGCCGCCGGGGCGCTGCCGCTGATCATCGGCGGCGACCACGGCATCCCGATCCCGGTGCTGCGCGCCTATGACGACCAGGGGCCGATCACGCTGATCCAGATCGACGCGCATCTGGACTGGCGCGACCAGATCAACGGCGTGCATGATGGTCTGTCGAGCCCGATCCGCCGCGCCTCGGAAATGCCGCATGTGAAGGAGATCTTCCAGATCGGCATCCGCGCCCAGGGCACCGCCCGCCCCGAGGAATACGAGGCGGCGCAGGCCTACGGCTCGAACATCGTCACCGCCTACGAGCTGCACGAAAAGGGCATGCAGGCGATCCTGGACCGCATCCCGAACGGCGGGCGCTATTACCTGACGGTGGATGCGGACGGGGTCGATCCCTCGGTGATGCCGGGCGTGGCCGGGCCGGCCTTTGGCGGCGTGACCTATTGCCAGATGCGCGAGCTGCTGCACGGGCTGGTGCGCAAGGGCCGTGTGGTCGGCATGGACATCGTCGAGATCACCCCCTCGAAGGACGTGAACCAGCTGACCGCCATCGCCGCCGGGCGCTTTTTCGTGAACCTGGTCGGCGCCGCCGTCCGCGCCGGCTATTTCGACGAGCGGATCAGCCGGCGCGCCGCCCGGCCCGCCGCCTGATCGCACCCCGCCCGTTCCGGCAGTCCCGCCGGGGCGGGCCGTCAAGGATGCCAACCCAGGATTCAGGAGGTCCGCCATGTCCAATCCAGACGCCTCGCCCGCCGGGCCGATCATCTCCGTCGCCGGGGTGAACAAATGGTATGGTGCGTTCCAGGTGCTGACCGATGTCAGCCTGTCGGTCGCCAAGGGCGAGAAGGTGGTGATCTGCGGCCCCTCCGGCTCGGGCAAGTCGACGCTGATCCGCTGCCTGAACCAGCTGGAACAGCATCAGCAGGGCTCGATCGTCGTGGACGGGATCGAGCTGGGCAAAAGCGAAAGCGCCGCGCAGGCGGTGCGGCGCGAGGTCGGGATGGTGTTTCAGCATTTCAACCTGTTCCCGCATCTCGACCTGGTGCAGAACTGCGTCCTGGCGCCGATGTCGGTGCGCGGCATGTCCCGGCGCGCGGCCGAGGCGCTGGCGGTCAGGCTGCTGGAGCGGGTGCGGCTGGGCGAACACGCGCATAAATACCCCTCGCAGCTGTCGGGCGGCCAGCAGCAGCGCGCCGCTATCGCCCGCGCGCTCTGCATGGAGCCGCGCGTGATGCTGTTCGACGAGCCGACCTCGGCGCTGGACCCCGAGATGGTGGGCGAGGTGCTGGACACCATGCGCGGGCTGGCGGCCGAGGGCATGACCATGATGATCGTCACGCATGAGATGGGCTTCGCCCGGCAGGTGGCCGACCGGGTGGTGTTCATGGACCAGGGCCAGATCGTGGAACAGGCGCCCCCAGCGGCGTTCTTCGGCGCCCCGGTGCATGAGCGCACCCGGCGCTTCCTCAGCCAGGTCCTGCACTAGGGGGCGGGCATGGCGCCACGGACCATCGCGCTGGTCTCGACCGGCGGCACCATCGCCTCGCGCTTTTCGGCCGACCGCGGCGGGCTCTTCAGCATGGACGGGCCCGAAGCGCTGCTGCCCTCGGGCCCGTCGGAACTGCGGGTCGATCCGTTCTGCAATCTCGGCAGCAACCGCATCGACCTGGCGCAGTCGCTGGAACTGGCGCGGCGGATCGCCGGGCATCTGGCAGATCCCGAGGTGGCCGGATGCGTGGTGACGCATGGCACCGACACGATGGAGGAAAGCGCCTTCCTGGCCAGCCTGGTGATCGGGTCCGAGAAGCCGGTGGCGTTCACCGGGGCGCAATTCGCCGCCGACAGCCCCGTGCCGGACGGGCCGGGCAACCTGGCGGCGGCGCTGCGCCTGGCGGGCTCGCGCAAGGCGCGGGGCCTGGGCGTGGTGGTGGTCTTTGACGGCAGCGCCTATGCCGCCGAGGATGTCACCAAGATCGACGCGCAGGCCCGCGCCGGCTTTGCCGGTCCGCATTTCGGCCCGGTGGCGCGCATCGGCCGCGCCGGCATCCGCCTGCTGGCGCGGCCGCCCCGGCCCGCGCCCCGGCCGGCGACCGGCATCAGCCGGGACGTGGCGCTGTTGCCGGCGGTGATGGGCATGGACGGCCGCGGCATCGACGCATTGGTGGCCGCCGGCATGAGGGGCATCGTGATCGAGGGCTTCGGCTGCGGCAACGGCACGCCCGAACTGGCCTTGGCCGTGGCGCGCGCGCGGGAGCGGGGCGTGACCTGCGTCGTGACGACGCGCTGCCTGCGGGGCGAGACCCGGCCGCTTTACGCCGACGGCGGCGCGCTGGACTTGCAAAGGGCCGGGGCGATCCTGGCAGGCCGGTTGCAGGGCAAGAAGGCGCGCATCCTGCTGGCCCTGCTGCTGGAAAGCCAGCCCGGTCCCGTCACGGCCAGGGATTTCGGGCATTATTGCCGCGATCTTGCTGGGGATGCCGGGGCGCAGATGAACTGATCGCCCGCGGCCGAGGTTGGCCCGGAGCGCGCCGCCCGTTCGACGCGGGCAGGTCAACGTGACGCGCCTGGAACGGTCGGGGGAGGCGGCATGACACGCAGGATCTTCACCACGCGCTTCGCCAGCCTCTCACCGCATTGCGTGGCGAAGGCGGAGAAGAAGGGCCGCACCAAGGCCGAGGTCGATGCGATCATCCCCTGGCTGACGGGCTGCGGGCCAGAGGAACTGGCGGCCCGGCTGGAAGACCGGACGGATTTCGAGACTTTCCTAGCCGAGGCTGTGAACCCGGCGCGCGCGGATCAGGGGCGTGGTCTGCGGGGTCCGGGTCGAGAAGATCCAACCCGGTGATGCGCGAGATCCGCTATCTCGACAAGCTGGTCGACGCACTGGCCAAGGGGAAGCCGATGGAGAAGATCCTGCGGAAAGAGCGAGGCGCGCTGGTGTTGCGGGTGAAAGGCTACGACCTGTCACGCCTGCCGCCGCCCGCGTGAGGCCCCCTGGCATCGTAGGCAAAAGGCCCGGTGGCGTGTTGCCGAAATCGGGCTTTTCCTCGCGGAACGGCATGCTTCCTGGTCTTCGCTCGATCCTTTGCCGGAGGCGATGCCGCTTTTCGTAGCGAGGCGCGCGGCAGCGTTCCCGCATGGCGTGCCCGGACATGGCACCCAGCCCGAGAATGCGGATGGCGGCAAGCAGCTTGCTCTTTGGGATCGCTCTTTCTGCCGAGCTTTCCTGGGCCGTGCCCCCGGCGACGATCCGCCGGGGGCGGCACGCCCTCAATACGACTTCGGCAGGCCGAGCTTCTTCTCGGCGATGTTGGACAGGATCAGCTGCGGGGTGATCGGGGCGATATAAAGGATCATGATCTCGCGCATGAAGCGCTCGACATGGTATTCCTTGGCATAGCCATAGCCGCCATGGGTCAGCATCGCGTTCTTGCAGGTCTCGACCGCCGCCTGCGAGGCCAGAAGCTTGGCCGCATTCGCCTCGGAACCGCAGGGCTTGCCTTCGTCCCACAGCCTTGCGGCATGCAGCATCATCAGGTTCGCCGCCTCCAGGTTCGCCCAGTTCTGCGCCAAGGGGTGCTGGATGCCCTGGTTCTGGCCGATGGGCCGGTCGAAGACCACGCGCTCCTTGGCATATTGCACCGCGCGCTCGTTCGCCGCCCGGCCGATGCCGATGCATTCGGCGGCCACGAAGATGCGCTCGGCGTTCATCCCGTGCAGGATGTAGCGGAAGCCCTGGCCCTCTTCGCCGATCAGATCCTCGGCGGGGATTTCCAGGTTCTCGATGAACAGCTCGTTGGTGTCGATGCCCTTGCGGCCCATCTTGTCGATCTCGCGCACCTCGATGCGGCTGCGGTCGAGCTTGGTGTAGAAGATGCTGAGGCCATCGGTCGGGCGCTTGCATTCCTCGATCGGCGTGGTGCGGGCCAGCAGCATGATGTAATCGGCCACCTGCGCGGTCGAGATGAACACCTTCTTGCCGTTGACCATGTATTTGTCGCCCTGGCGCACGGCGCGGGTCTTGAGCTTGGTGGTGTTCAGCCCGGCATCGGGTTCGGTGATGCCGAAACAGGCCTTGACCTTGCCCTGGATCATCGGCGGCAGCATGCGCTGGCGCTGTTCCTCGGTGCCGAAGAGGACGATGGGCTGCAGGCCGAAGATATTGAGGTGGATGGCCGAGGCGGCCTGCACCGCGCCGCCCGATTCCGCCATGGCCTGCAAGAAGATCGCCGCCTCGGTGATGCCGAGGCCGGCGCCGCCATAGGCCTCTGGCATGGCGATGCCGAGCCAGCCGTCATCGGCGCAGGCGCGATAGAAGGCCTCGGGGAAGCCGCCCTCGCGGTCGCGTTCCAGCCAGTAGTCGGGGCCGAATTTCGACGCGATGCGCAGGGCCGCATCCCGGATCTCCTGCTGGTCGGGGGTCAGGATGTTCTCCATGGGAATCCTCGTGTTGGTCAATTGAAAAGGGGCGCGTGTTTCCCCGCCACGGCCTGGCATTGAAGCGCCATGGGCATGCGGGGGCGATTGGCTTATTCTTTCGGATATTGCATATCCGTGATCGGTTCGAAGACGCAGAAGAAGCGCTTTTCCGCAAGCGTGTCCGATATGGGCATCGCATCGGTATTCACGCGCGCCCGGATCTGGCCGATGATGTCCTGAACGTCGTCGGTATCGCAATTATAGATGGCGAGGTAATTCCATTCGAACGGACCGGGATCGCGCTGGTGTTCGCTGCGCTTGAATCGCTGGGAGCTGACCACGCCCGGAATGCGCATCACGTCCTGAAGATGCTGATGCGTATACCAGTCGTTGAATTCGTCGTCCGTGCCTTCCTTGCAATTCGTGAACACGATAAAGTCGAAACGCGGCATTTCATCCTCCCTGCGCTGCAGCAGTTTCATACGCGGCCCGAAAACGGGTCGATCGTTCCCCTCGGGGCATCCGGTTCGGACCACCCCGTTCGGCGGCGACCTGGGGAAAGCCTTTCCCGCGCGAAGTCCTGCCTGTCCTGCCGGGCCCATGCGCCGCCCCGCACCGCCGGCAAGACCAGCCCCGTTCAGCCTGTGCCGGCCAGCTTGACGACATCCGAGACGTCGTCGGCATCGGCCAGGCCCAGCAGCCTGTCGGCGAGTTGCCGTGCGCGGTCCTCCGCCAGGACGGCTTCGGCATTCACCCGGAACTTCTCGACCAGATCGGCAGTGGTCATGTAGCTGTCGCTGCCCGGCGCGCCGCTGCCCTTGGGGTGGCTGCGCTCGGCGACGAAGACTTGGCCGCGCGCGCGGACCTCGACGCGGGTCGGGCGGCTGGCGCGGTCCTTGGTCAGCGAATCGGCATAATCCGGGTGGATCACATGCTCGACCTTCTCCATCAGCCGCATGACCGAGGGGTCATAGACCCTCTCGGGCTTTTGCCATTCCGGGCCGCGGAGGAATTGATGGGCGCCAAGCGCCAGGCCATGCGCGATGCTGAACTGCGCATCCGTCACGTCGGTGATGTCGCGGTTCATCCACAGCGGGCGTTCGAGGAAACCCTCGACCCAGGCCTTGATGCCTTCGATCTCGTCCGGCGTGATCCGGTTTTGGTCGATGATCTGGTTCAGCGCGTCCAGCGGCGCGTGCAGGACGCGGCAATGCGGATAGGGCTTGAACGAGCTTTCGGACGGAAAGCGCCATTCGCTGCCAAGCTTGTCCAGGATATGCTCGGGTTCCCAGCGGCGGGTGCCGATGAAGCGCGGATAGCCGTATTCCGGCTCGAAGATCTGCCGGTCGCCGCGATGGCCGAAGCCCGCCATATGCGCGGCGGTGATCGCGCCATGGGCCAGCCAGCCGCCCAGCATGTATTTGATCGTCGTCGGCGGGGCGTGCTGGCGCCAGGACGCCGCCGCGTTCACGGGCGAGATCATCGCCGCGATCGACAGCGCATTGCCGACGACCTCGGCGGGCTGGCCCTGAAGCTTGGAAATGGCGGCGGTCGCGCCGAAGATCGTGCTGGCGAAACCCCAGACGGGCGGCGGCTCGACCTTGCCGTCCCGGATGTCGCGCAGGTAATCCATCGCCTTGCCGATGCGCCAGGAAATCTCGTGCGCCAGCGCGGTCGCAAGGATCAGCTCGCGGCCGCTGGCATGCCGGGTTTCGGCCAGGGCAAGCGCGCCGGGCAGGACATAGGGGCAGACATGGCCGGGCGGCAGGACCGCGTCATGGTCCAGCGCATTGATCAGCTCGGCATTGGCGAAGGCGGCGCCAAGGATCGAGGCGCGATGGCCGGTCCCCAGGATCGTCGCCTCCGTCCCGGCCTGCATCCGCCCGTAATCGACGCCGATCTGGCCGCGCTTATGCGTCGTCCCGGCAATGCCGCAGCCGACCGAGTCGAGAATGATCCGAACCGTTTCATCCACGACCGCCGCAGGCAGATCCTCGAAGCGGGTATCGGCCACGAATGCCGACAAATCGTCAAGCACCTGCTCATTCATATCCATAATCCTCCTCCTGCCTCGCGATTTCCTGTCCCTGCCGCCCGGTTTTATACGGAAAGGGGCGCGGATATTGCCGAGGGATTTCCATGTTCCTGGGCATCCTCGCCTTGCGGATTGGCCGCGGTTTCGGAAAGCCGCTGCCAGCCCAATCTTCGTTGACAATCGCAGGGCCCGACCGATCTTTTCGTCGAGGTGGATCCATTCCTGGCAAGCTGGGGGATCATCCGCATCTCCTTTGCTTACTTTCGAGTAAGTAAATCTAATCCCGATTCGCGTCAACATGTTTTGCGAAGCGAAACTGGATGCCGCAATGTATTCGACACAGCCTCCGCTCTGCGCCGCAACAACGGCTTGCGTCACCCCACGGGCCCGCCCGCAAGGCGCAAAGGCGCGGGCCGATGCGCGGCCGCAGGTCAGGCGGCGTTGTCGGCGCGGATCATCTCTGCCGCCTTCTCGGCGATCATGATGGTGGGCGCATTCGTGTTCCCCGAGATGATCGCCGGCATGATCGAGGCATCGACGACGCGCAGCCCCTCGAGCCCATGCACCCGCAGCCTTTCGTCCACGACCGCCATCGGGTCGCTGGCCGGCCCCATGCGGGCCGTGCCGCAATGGTGAAAGGCGGTGCCGCCGAACTGGCGGGCAAAGTCCAGGATCTCGTCGTCGGTCGAGACCTTGTCGCCCGGAAATTCCTCGCGGACGTAATAGGGTGCGAAGCTTTTCGCGCCCAGCAGTTGCCGCGCGTATTTCAGCACCTGGACGATGGCCATGCGGTCGCGTTCCGTCGCCAGGTAGTTGGGCTGGATCTCGGGCTGGACCGCCAGGTCGGTGGACACGGCCCGCACCCAGCCCCGGCTTTCCGGGCGCTGCATGTAGCCGCCGCAGGTCATGCCCGGATAGCGGTCCAGAAGCCCCGCCACCCCTTCGCGATAGCTGGCCGGGGTGAAGGAAAGCTGAAGGTCGGGCGCATCCAGCGCCGGGTCCGAGCGCATGAAGACCCGCATCGGCACCGGCCCCATGCCCAGGATGGTGTCGCGGCTGCCAAGGGCCCATTTCGCGACCTCCGAAACCAGCGCCAGGCCCCGGCCGCGTTCGTTGACGGTGCGGATGTCCTTCAGCCGCACCGCCGCGCGCACCTGGTAGTGGTCGGTCAGGTTCGCGCCCACGCCGGGCAGGGCGGCGACCGGGTCCACCCCCAGCCCGCGCAGATGTCGAGGATCGCCGATGCCCGAGATCTGCAGCAGCCGCGGACTGTTCAGCGCGCCCGCCGACAGGATGACCTCGCGCCGGGCGCGCACCTCGCTGGGCGTGCCATGCGGGCCGCCGGCATGATAGCGCAGGCCGATGGCGCGCTTGCCCTCGAACAGGATGCGCGCCGCATAGGCATGGGTCCGCACCGAGACCCGGCCGGTTCTTTCGGCCGGATGCAGGAAGGCGCGGGCCGTGCTCATGCGGACCGAGCGTCGGCCCGACAGGTCGATGGTGAACTGGAAGCCGCCGACGCCTTCCTGCGCGGCGGCGTTGTAATCCTCGACCTCGGGGATGCCCATTTCCCTGGCCGCCTCGACGAACATCCGGCACAGCGGGTTGTCGAAGGCCGGGTCGGTCACGGTCAGGGGGCCGTCGGTGCCGCGATAGTCCTGATCGGCAGCGCCGCCCCGCTTTTCCGAGCGGCGAAAGGCGGGCAGCACGTCGTCATAGCTCCAGCCCGGATTGCCGCGCTGCGCCCACCCGTCATAGTCGGCCCGCTGGCCGCGATTGTAGACCATGCCGTTGATGGCGCTGGAGCCGCCCAGTGTCTTGCCCTGCGGCAGCCCCACCGAGCGCCCGCCGATGCCGGGGACCGGCTGGCTGACGAAGCCCCAGGTCAGATCCTTGTTCATGACGTTCTTCACATATCCTGCGGGGATATGGATGAAGGGGTTGCGGTCCGGCGGGCCAGCCTCGATCACGCAGACGCTATGGTTGCCCGTCTCGGTCAGCCGATGCGCCAGGACGCAGCCCGCGCTGCCGGCGCCGATGATAACATAGTCGAATTCTTCCAATGCCCTGCCCTTGCGTTGATGCCCCGGCGACAAGAGATCCGCCCCGCCGCAACGGATGTCGCGGCGGGACCGGCCGCTGTCGCGTCAATCGGCGGCGGCTTCCTGATGCGCCCTCAGCACCTCGCTGCCCGGCAGGCCGGCCTTGTCCATGACCCCGGCCCAGTGGACCGCACCCTGCTTCAGCCGTTCGACGAATTCCTCCTGGGCGGGGCCTTCCAGGGTGGTGACGGTATAGCCGTCCCGCGCCGCGACCTGCTCCCGAAGCTCGCTGTTGTTTTCGTCGATATAGGCGCAGAACGACTGCTGCGCGGCCAGCGCCGCCTCGCTCATCACCGCGCGCTGTTCCTCGGTAAGGCGGTCCCAGCTGCGCTGGTTGACGGTTATGAAGAACACGCCCGAGCCGAAGTTGACCCCGTCGACCGCATATTTCAGCACCGGCTCAAGCTCGTACTGGACCAGGCCGGAATAGGGGAACACGGCGCCGTCGACGGTGCCGCGGGTGGCGGAATCGTAAAGCTCGGTCGAGGAGACCTTGATCGGCACGCCGCCCATCTCGGCAATGGCCTTTTCGGCCGCCGGGCCGCTGGACCAGATCTTCAGGCCGCGCACGTCGTCCAGCTTTTCGACCTTGCGGCTGCCGGTGAACAGCACATAGGGGGCCAGCATGTTGGCGTTCAGGACGCGCAGCCCCTTGGGCGCGAACTCCGCCTGGTCCAGGATGCCGCCGGGCTGGGTCAGCGCCCACATCTTGGCCGAGCCCTGGCAGGCACTTCCGGCGCCTTCCGGCAGCTCCCCGACCGAGGACAGCGGGAACTTGGCCGCATAATGCCCGGTGATGACGACGCCCAGGTCCAGCAACCCGCTGCCCATGGTGGCGGGCACGTCCTTGCCAAGCTGCGCGGCGGGATAGCTTTCGAACTTGATCGCGCCGTTCGTCTTTTGCTCGACATCCGCCATGAAGACATCGACCAGGTGCTGGTGGATATAGTGCCCGGCGGGCAGGACGCTGCCCAGCTTGAGCGTCACCTCCTGCGCATATGCGGCCGAACCGGCCGCCATGCCAAGGAACGCCATCGCCGTTCCCGCATGCAATGCTGTCCTTGCCAGCGAGATGGTTTGTTTCATGTCTTTCTCCTCCCCAAGATGAAATGCAAGAAACCTGCCGGCAGGGCAGGGCGCGCCCTTCGCTTTGGCGCGGAAAGCGCGCGGCCGAGGCGCGGCAGGTCGCCTTCCTTAGGTAAATTACTTTTAGGAAATGTGTTTTGCAATACGAAATTTGATGCCGTTTTTGTAAATTTGGCAAGGCGCCGGCAAGGCAGGGTTTTTGGCAATGCTGGCGGGGATCAAGGATGCAGCACATCGCTCGCATGAAGCGGCGGCGATCGTCAGCAAGAAGGTGGGCAAGGTTCCCTGTCAATCCCAGGGAGGGGTTATCGAACAAGGCCATTCGGGTACTTGTCTTCGATATGCGAATACGGCGCGGCTTTCCGCGCCAATGACGCCATAGTTGTCGCGGGAAGCCATCTCGTATTTTTCGGTCTGCGCAACCGAAATGGTCGGGCGCGCATTCATTTTAAGGATACGCCTAGCTTTCCGAATTGCAGAGATCGCCTTCCTGCCGGAAGCGATTTTGCTCACCGTCGCAGAATCCGGCCGGTTTCCCGCCGGGCGCAGCCTATCCCTGCGGGCTCATCCACATCTCCCCCGCGCTTACTTTCTAGTAAGTAAAGCGTGCTTCGATTCGTGTCAAGATCGTTTTGCAGGGCGGAATCTTCGGGCGTGTGCCGCGGAGCCGCCCAGGTCTCATGTTGTGGCGCAAGACTGACCTTCATGAAGTTAGTTTACTGTTTTCACTAGATAGTATTCCGCAGGGGGACCTCTCTCCGTCCGGGCCTCCGATGCTGAAATCCTCGGCGCGACCTTCCGCCCCGCGGCGGCTGGGCGCTTGCCAGTCGCGCCTCGGGCGGTTAGGTTCGGTCTGGTGATCCTTCCTTATAACGGCCCCCTGATCCTCGACGGTTATAAGGTGAACCGAACGAAACGACCCTATTGCTGGCGGTTCAACCAGGACAGCCGTCGTCCGAAAAACGAGATTGAGAACCGATCTGTGCGCAGTTCAAGCGGGGTTGCATGGCTCGGCAGGGAAACTGTCGCCCGAAAGATCAATGGGCGCTGCTCATGGGGCAAATGCCATCATGGCCGCGCGATGAACGAGCAACAATAATTCCTTGATGACGAGAAGCCACGACCATGACGCCGATCTCAAGAACTCCGAATGCGCGACCCAACCTGACCAGGGACGAAATTTTGCGGGTTTCGGCGGATCTGTTCCGAAAGAAGGGGTATCGCGGCACCAGTCTCCAGGAGGTTGCCGACCACTTCGGCGTGCGCAGGCCCGCGATATATTACTGGTTCAAGAGCAAGTCCGACATCCTTCTGGAAATACACCAGAGATTCATGGAGATGTCGACGGCGCAGCTCAATGAAATCCTGGAAATGGATATTGGCCCGCATGAAAAGCTTGTCAGGATCATGAGCGGCCGGATCGACATGTTTTCCTCGAACATGGCCGACCTTGCCGTATATATCGAAAACGAATCCGAGCTTCCGGAAAGCGCGCTGGTCCAGGTCCGGGAAGTCAAGAAATCATACCTGCGCACGGTAGAGCAGATATATCGGGAGGGCGTCGAAAAGGGGGTTTTCGTGGATGTCGATCCTCATATAGCTGCAAGCATAATTCTGGGGATGACGCTCTGGATGTATAAGTGGTATCGTCCCGGCGGGCGGCATTCGGTGGAAGATGTCACCTCGGCCATCATCAATTTTGCTTGCCATGGGTATCTGAAACCGGACAACCTGCCCGCCGGGCTTTCGCTGACACCCGCATCGGCAGAGGCCGGAGGTGAGGAAGGCATCGGGCACGGCTCCGGCCGGCCGCAAAGATAGCCGTTCGGCCCGAGCCCACCGGCCGGATGCGGTCGATACCGTCGGCATAGACCAGCCCGCTGCCCGCATGGGCTGAGAGACGCCGCCCCGGTTCCTTCGCCACGGCATGCCGGCCCCCAAGGCCGGCTTTCAGCCCTTGCGCACCGGACGGCTCGTGGGTGTTCCGGTGCTGCGGCAGGGCTGCAGGACATGGTCGGCGACACCCAGCGCCGCCAGTTCCGCGCCCATCCGCGCCAAGGCCGCCCCGTCGATCAGGGTGGGATCGACCGTCGTGCGCACCTGGTGGGCCGTGCCGCTGGCCAGCAGCAGCCGCAGGCTTTCCCTGGCCCTGTCGCCGCTGCCGGTTGCGCCCGTCACCCGCCGATAGCCGGAAAACGGCGCCTTCACGTCGAAGCCGACCCAGTCGCAAAGCGGCAGCACCGCCGCAAGCCGGGCGGGGTAGGGGCCGGCCGTGTGCAGGCCCGTCCTGAACCCCAGGGCCCGGACCGCCCGCAACGCCTCGGGCAGGCCGCGCTGAAGCGTCGGCTCCCCGCCCGAGAACACCACGCCGTCAAGCAGGCCGCGCCGTCCCGCCAGAAAGCCCAGGACCTCTTGCCAATCCAGCGCCCCCTCGGCCTCGGGTGGGATGAGATGCGGGTTGTGGCAATAGGGGCAGTCCCAGGGACAGCCCTGCAGGAAAAGGGTGGCGACCAGCTCGCCCGGCCAGTCGCAGCTGGACAGGCGCTGCAGGCCGCCGATGCGGATCTCAGCCAAGATCGGCCCGCCGCTCGCTGAAATACAGCCGCTCGCGGAATTCGCCCTTCTTGCCGCGGTTGAACGAGGATACCGGGCGGTGATAGCCCATCACCCGCGTCCAGATCTCGCAGGGCTGGCGTTCCTCATCCGCCAGCAGGATCTCTTCCGGTCCGGTTTTCCGGTCGTCGAACATGGTCTTTTCCTTCCTCAATGCGCGGCCGATTGCCGCTTTTTCGCGATTAGCTCTTCGTCGCAGCGCGGGCAGAACGCGTGTTCGCCCGCGATATGGCCATGCCTGGGGCAGACCGAGAATGTGGGCGTGACGGTGATATAGGGCAGGCCGAAATTCTCCAGCGCCCGGCGCACCAGCTTGCGGCAGGCCTCGGCCGAGGACAGCTGCGTGCCCATGTAGAGATGCAGCACCGTCCCGCCGGTGTATTTGCGCTGCAGCGCCTCTTGCCGTTCCAGCGCCTCGAACGGGTCGTCGGTAAAGCCGACAGGCAGCTGGCTGGAATTGGTGTAATAGGGCTCGTGTTCGGTGCCGGCCTGGAGGATGCCGGGAAAACGCCTGCGGTCCTCCTTGGCGAAGCGATAGGTGGTGCCCTCTGCCGGCGTCGCCTCCAGGTTATAGAGATGTCCGGTCTGTTCCTGGAAGGCGGTGATGCGCGCCCGCAGATGGTCGAGCAGCCGCAGCGCGAAGGCATGGCCCCAGCCCGTGGTGATGTCATGCGCATCGTCGGTGAAGTTGCGGATCATCTCGTTGATGCCGTTGACGCCCAGGGTCGAGAAATGGTTGCGCAGCGTGCCCAGGTAGCGCCGGCTATAGGGAAACAGCCCGTCGTCCATCAGCCGCTGGATCACCCGGCGCTTGATCTCCAGGCTGTCGCGGCCCAGGTCGAGCAATTCGTCCAGGCGCCGCAGCAGCCCGGCCTCGTCGCCCTTGTGCAGATGGCCCAGCCGCGCGCAGTTGACGGTGACGACGCCCAGCGAGCCGGTCTGCTCGGCGCTGCCGAACAGCCCGTTGCCGCGTTTCAGCAGCTCGGTCAGGTCCAGTTGCAGCCGGCAGCACATGGACCGCACCATGTTCGGCTTGAGGTCCGAGTTCAGGAAGTTCTGGAAATAGGGCAGGCCGTATTTCGCCGTCATCGCGAACAGCAGCTTGGCGTTCTCGCTGTCCCAGGGAAAATCCGGCGTGATGTTGTAGGTCGGGATCGGAAAGGTGAAGACCCGGCCCTTTTCGTCGCCGCGCGTCATCACCTCGATATAGGCGCGGTTGATCATGTCCATCTCGGCCTGCAGATCGCCATAGGTGAAACCCATCGGCTGACCGCCGATCACGGGCACCTGGTCGCGCAGATCCTCGGGGCAGACCCAGTCGAAGGTCAGGTTGGTGAACGGGGTCTGCGTGCCCCAGCGCGAGGGGACGTTGAGGTTGAAGATCAGCTCCTGCATGGCCTGCCGCACCTCGGCATAGCCCAGCCCATCCTTGCGGATGAAGGGGGCCATATAGGTGTCGAAGGAACTGAAGGCCTGCGCGCCAGCCCATTCGTTCTGCAGCGTGCCCAGGAAGTTCACGATCTGGCCGATGGCGCTGGACAGGCGCTTCGGCGGCCCGGCCTCGACCTTGCCGGGGACGCCGTTGAACCCCTCGGTCAGCAAGGTGCGCAGCGACCAGCCGGCGCAATAGCCGGCCAGCATGTCGAGGTCGTGGATATGCAGGTCGCCCCGGCGATGCGCCTCGCCCACGGCGGGCGGATAGACATGCGACAGCCAGTAATTGGCCACCACCTTGCCCGAGACGTTCAGGATCAGCCCGCCGAGCGAATAGTCCTGGTTGGCGTTGGCATTCACCCGCCAATCGGCGCGGTCCAGGTATTCGTTGACCGACGAGGCGACATCGATGGCGACATCCCTTGCCGGCGCGATGGGCGGGGACGTAAGCGGCGCCGGCATCAACGCGCCCTCCCTTGCCTGCGGCTTGCTGCCGCCCTTGCGGTGCTGCGGACGGCGGCGCCGGCCTTGGCAGGTCTGGTGGTGAAGGATGGCTGCATCTGTTCCCCGTGCTGCTGGGGGCGGGGCAGGCCAGGACGCATGGAGCCCTGCGGCGACAAGGCCGCATTGCCAGGCGCACCGCCGGGACACCCCGCCCGTGGTTCATCGTCATCATCACGGCAGGTCTCCTGGCTCGCAGGTCGCCGCCCTTGCCGGCCTTCCCAATGCCGTGCGGCACCAGTGGCGTGATCCGGCGCAGGCTCGCTGCTTACAGTTGCGGGGGCAGCGTCGGCCTTGCCCCGAAAGGCGCACCGGCTTCCCTCTTCGCTTTCGGACCGGATCGACCCGAAAGAACCGTGATGCCTACATATGGGGATGATGACGCCGTATCCGTCAAGATGTTGTATTGACCTGCGACATTTTGTGCAGGATAGTCCGGCCGCCTGGGCAGGGACCACGAAGCCCTATCCTGATCCGGGGCACGGCACTGGGCGGGCTGGTTGCGGGATTGCGCTTCGTGGACCTTCGGGTCGTCCCCCGGCCTTTGTGCCCATGGCCAAGCAGGGCCGGCACCGGAATGACCTTGGGCAGGAACCGCCAGCCATGGGCCTTTGCCAGCCTGGCTGACAGGGGCGCTAGATCGTCACCTTGACGAAGCTGTCGCGCAGCGCCGCGGACCAGGCGGCGGACATGGCCATGAAGGCCGGGTCGCCTTCCAGGATGCGGCGCTTGTGGCTGACCCGGCAGTCGTCCTTGCGGATCACCGCCAGGTCCAGCGGCATCCCCACCGACAGGTTCGAGCGCAGCGTCGAATCCATCGACAGCAGCACCGCCTTTTGCGCATCGGCCAGCGAGGTCTGGGGCGTCACCACCCGGTCGAGGATGGGCTTGCCGTATTTGTGCTCGCCGATCTGCAGGAAGGGGGTGTCCTCGGTCGCCTCGATGAAATTGCCCTCGGGATAGATCAGGAACAGCCGCATCTCGCCGCCGGCGCGCTGGCCGCCGACGATCATGCTGGCGCTGGCTTGCTGGTTCAGGTCGCGGCACTGGTCCACGATCTCGCGCCGGGTGCGGTTCAGCGTCCGGCCGATGATCGTCGCCACCTGCAGCATGGTGGACGCGCGCATGATCGAGGTCTCTTCATCGGCCTCGGGCAGTTCGATGGCCTCTTGCAGGCGGGCGATGGTTGTCTGGGTCAGCGACAGGCTGCCGGCGGTCATGATCGCGATCACCCGCTCGCCCGGCTGCTCGAAGAAGAACATCTTGCGATAGGTCGATATGTTGTCCAGCCCGGCATTGGTCCGGGTGTCCGAGAGCAGGACGAGCCCCTCGTTGAGCTTCAAGCCGACGCAATAGGTCATGACCGTTCCATGGCACAAAATCCCCCGAGGGATACGACCGCCCCGCGCCCGGCGCAACAGGCAGGGCTACTGCTCCATCTCCTCGACCTGCACCCGCACGTCCAGGCTTTCCTCGCCCGTGCCGAAGGTGGTGCCGCGCACCGGCGCCGCGTCATCCGCATCCAGACCCGAACCCAGCCGGACATAGCGGTCGTCGGGACAGCAGGCATTGGCCGCATCGAAGCCGACCCAGCCCAAGGCGCCGACATGGACCTCGGCCCAGGCATGGGCGGCGTCATGCGGCTCGCCCCCGGCGTTGGAATGCAGATAGCCCGAGACATAGCGTGCCGGCATACCGCGTTCGCGGGCGCAGGCGATCAGCGCATGGGCATGGTCCTGGCAGACGCCCTGGCCGAGCGCCAGCGCCTCGGCGGCGGTGGTGTGCGACTCGGTCACGCCGGGGACGTAGGCGATGGCGGCCGATACCGCCTCGGCCAGCCGGTGGGCCAGGTCCAGCGCATCCTCGCCCTGCACGGAACGGGCAAGCTCGCATAGCCCCGGATCGGTCCCGGTCACGGCGGTCGGGCGCATGTAGACCAGCGGATGCACGGTCTCGCGATGGTCGCGCAGCACGCCGGCGGTGTCCCGCGTCTCGACCTGGCCGGCGATCGAGACCACGACCTCCTGCACCGGGCCGCGCACGGTCCAGCCCTCGATCCAGTCGCCCGCGCCGTCGCGGAAGCTCGCGCCGCGCTGGCCGCCCGAGACCGAGATGGTCCAGCCCGAGACCCGCTGCCCCTGGTGGACCGAGGGGGTCAGGCGCAGGCTCTGCACCAGCCCCTGCGCCGGCGGATCGTAGAAATAGCTGGTTTCATGGATGATCTTCAGCCGCATGACATCTGCCCCCTACATCCGCCCGCTCAGGTAATCGTCATGCACGGCGTTCGAGATGCTGGCCAGCTCGTTGATGAACCAGGACAGGAACTCGTGCAGCCCTTCGTCGAAGATCGCCTCGATGTCGCGCGCCATCAGCTGCTCCAGCGTCTCATGCGCGCGGCCCGAGGCGCTGGCCGGCACCTCGGCGCCATAGCGGCGCACCAGGCCGTCCAGATGCCAGACCGCCTCGTAAAGCGAGGTCAAAAGCGACCGCGGGCTCTCGCCGTTCAGGATCAGGAAATCCGCCACCTTGCCGGCCGTCACCTCGCCGCCATAGGCCCAGTGGAAGGCCCGATGCGCCGAAAGCGCGCGCAGGATCACCTGCCATTGATAGTTGTCGAGGCCCGAGCCCACGAACTCCACCCGCGGCAGCAGCACGAAATACTTCACGTCCAGCAGCCGCGCGGTCGCGTCGGCGCGTTCCAGCGAATAGCCCAGGTTGACGAAATGCCAGCCGTCGTTGCGCAGCTGGGTCGCATTGATCGCGCCGCGCACGGTCGAGCCGTGCCGGGTGGTGAAATCGGTCAGCATGGCGGTATCCAGCCGGGCGCGCGGCTGCCGCTCCAGCGCCCGCAGCTCCTGATAGGCCATGTTCAGCGCATCCCAGACCTGGCTGGTCAGCGCCGTGCGCACGATCCGCCCGCCCTCGCGCGCCCGCTCGATGCAAGAGGCGACCGAGGACGGGTTGGCATGGTCGAAGAACAGCCAGCTTTCGATGTTCTCCTGGGTGATCTCGTCGCCGTAGCGCTCGGCAAAGGCGGCCTGCGCCCCCGAGGCGCGCAGCAGCGATTCCCATTCGTTGCGATAGCCCTCGGCGGTGTTGGGCAGCAGGGTGATGCGCGCGCCCACGTCCAGCAGGCGGGCGGCGGTTTCGGCGCGTTCCAGGTGGCGGCCCATCCAGAACAGGTTGGCGGCGGTGCGGCTGAGCATGGCTGACCCTCCCATTATTCCGACAGGATCCAGGTGTCCTTGACGCCCCCGCCCTGCGACGAGTTCACCACCAGCGAGCCCTCGCGCAGCGCCACGCGCGTCAGCCCGCCCGGCACCAGCTCGATCCGGTCGCCGCAGAGGCAGAAGGGCCGCAGGTCGACGTGGCGCGGCGCCACCCCCTCGTCGACAAAGGTCGGGCTGGTGGACAGTGCCAGCACCGGCTGGGCGATGTAATTGCCGGGGTCGGCCTGGATGCGCAGGGCAAAGGCCTCGATCTCGGCCTGGGTCGCGCAGGGGCCGATCAGCATGCCGTAGCCGCCCGAGCCATGCACCTCCTTGACCACCAGATCCTTGAGGTTGGCCATGACATAGCGGTAATCCTCGTCCTTCCACAGCGTCCAGGTCTGGACGTTGCGCAGGATCGGCTCTTCGCCCAGGTAGAAGCGGATCATCTCGGGGACGAAGGTATAGACCGCCTTGTCGTCGGCCACGCCCGCGCCCGGCGCCGAGGCGATCGAGACCCCGCCCGAGCGATAGACATCCATCAAGCCCGGCACGCCCAGCATGGAATCGCGGCGGAAGCACAAGGGATCGAGGAACTGGTCGTCGATGCGGCGATAGATCACGTCCACCCGCTTCGGCCCCTGGGTGGTGCGCATGTAGACGAAGCCGCCATCGACGAAGAGGTCGCTGCCCTCGACCAGCTCGACGCCCATCAGGTTCGCAAGGAAGCTGTGTTCGTAATAGGCGCTGTTGTAATGGCCGGGCGTCAGGATCACCACGGTCGGCGGTCCGTCGCATTTCGCCGGCGCGACCGAGGCGAGCGTGCGGCGCAGCAGTTCGGGATACTGGTCCACCGGCTCGATGCAGTTGTTGCGAAACAGCGCCGGGAACATGCGCATCATGATCTCGCGATTCTCCAGCATGTAGCTGACGCCCGAGGGGGTGCGGCAATTGTCCTCGAGCACGTAGAACTCGTCCCGGCCGGTGCGGACGATGTCGATGCCGACGATATGCGAAAACACCCCGCGCGGCGGCACGAAGCCGACCACCGCCTTTTCATAGGCCGCGTTCTGGTAGACCAGCCGGGCGGGGATGCGGCCGGCGCGCACGATCTCGCCCCGGCCATAGACGTCGCGCAGAAAGGCGTTGAGCGCCCGCGCCCGCTGCTTGATGCCGCGTTCCAGCCGGCGCCATTCGCTTTGCAGGAACACCCTGGGCATCATGTCGAAGGGGATCAGCCGGTCCGGGTCGCCGCCCTCGCCATAGACCGCGAAGGTGATGCCGATGCGGCGGAACAGCGCCTCGGCCTCGGCCTGCTTCATCTGGCGGATCTCGGCAGGCATGGCCTCGATCCAGTCCGAGAGCATGGCATAGGGTTCGCGGACCCGGCCGCCATCGACCATTTCATTGTAATACATCGTCATCGCCGCCACCCTTGCCTCTGCCCATGATCTTCGCATCTGGGCGGGCACTGTCCACAGCCGGGCCGCCTGCGGCCAAAGCGAAATCAGGATTTGACGAGCGTCGGGCATTTTCTGGCGGAATAATAGGCAGAAAGCGAACCTCGCCCGCCGAAAGCGCCGGAAAGCCCTGCGATGGGGCCGCATCGTCCCTGCCGGATTTGCGGGCAGCGCGCCCAGGCGGCGCAAATGGCGTGGAAGCCGATGCCCCGCTCTCACCCCCCGGCCGCCCGCATCTGAGTCGGTCGGGCTATCTGGCTGTCAGCGGCAGCGCAAATCCTCGACGGGCGTGCAATCCTTTCACCCGCGGACATACGGCGGGTTCAAAAGGTAAGCCGTCGGCTGCGCCGTGAGCGAGAATGCAACGACGATGGAGGTTTCGGTCTGGCGCGGGTCTGGTGGACCGGGGCGTCGTGGCAAGCAGACCGTGCTCGACGTTGTCAGCGGGATCCAGCGGACCGTTGATCCGTCCCTGACCTGTCGCTCTGCCTGCCGCCTCGGCATGTGCGGGATGGTCGACGGCCGGCCGCACCGGACCTGCCGCACGCATGTCAAGCGCGTGCTGGCGGATGGCGGGCTGCAGATCGGTCCACTGCGGAACCTGCCGGTGATCGAGGATCTGGCGGCGTCCATCAGCCCAGCCGGACGGGCGGGGAACGGATGAGCCCGGCCCCGCTGCCGAGGGCGATCGAATGCGGCGGGCAAGGGGTTCCGGTCCGGGGCCTATGACCGCAAGATCCTCGGCGGGATATTTCGCCCCAGTTCGGCCTGGCGTTGGCGGCCAAGGATCTGGACCTTGCCTTGATCTATGCCGCCAGCCTGAACCTGCCCTTGGGCGTCGGCGCCGCGGCCTTCCCGGTCCATGCGATGTCGCGGGCGGATGGCTTTGGGCAGCGCGGCGGGTCGGCGGTGCCGGAGACGCTCAGGCGCAAGGCCGCCTTGCCGGGCGTGGCGTTCAGCGGGCAGGGAGCCAGCTGAAGCGCCCCCGGCCCGGCCGTCGCAACGTGCTGATGATCGCATGGCCCCTTGGCGGAGCCTTGCGCGGGGCCGTCATTCGATCCGGGACAGCAGCGCCTCGGGCAGGTCGATGCCTTTGGCGGCGGCGGCCTGGCGCAGGGCGATGCGCCATGGTCCGGGGATGCGAGCGTGCGGCTGCGCCTCGATGGCTGCGGCCAGGCGCTCGATATGGGGCAGGGCGTCCGTGCCGCCGATGATCCGGGGATCAAGGGCGATGATGAGAGATCGGGCGGGATGACCGCCCGTCCGCGATGACATTTCCGGCGATGACCCAGCGGGTCGCGATGGTCCTGGCAGTCGCCTGTTCGGTCGGGGTGATCCGGTTGTCGCAACTGTCGGGCGGTCGCGGCGCCGGGGCGGCGCTGGCCGATTTCCGCGCGGTCTTGCTGCCCATGGGCCTGGCGGGGGGCTTGCCGCGCTGTCCTTCCTGCGCCTTGCCGCATCGACCGGAGCGGCGGCGCTGGCCCGCCCGCCGGCCTGCCGATAGGGTTCCCGCCAGCGGCTTCCGCAGCCGGCCGTCACGTCCCGAAGCGGCCGAACCTCAGGACGACGCCGCCGAGCCGGTCGGCCTGCGGCAGCACCAGCGCGTCGTCGATCCAATGCGCCTCCAGGCCGGCCGCTGCCGCCTTCTCTGCAACATCGGCAGGCCGGGCGGTCACCAGGTCGATGGCCGCGACGCTTGGCAGGGTCGCATCGGCCAGCATGTTCGGGATGGTGCCGTGCCGCGCGATGAACCCGGCGCGGTCGGTCACGGTCCAGCCGCCCCTGGCGGTGGCGATCCGCAAGGTCCGGGGGTCCAGCCTTTCCGCCTTTGCGGCATGGATGCGCTCGAACCAGTCGACGACCCCGGCGGTGTCTTCGGGATCGGCGACCACCGTCAGCCCGGCAATTCCGGTGACGCCGTTCGGGTGATCCATCCATTCGGGATATTCGATCAGATCGCGGCGGAACTGCTGGCATGCGAACAGCGAAAGCCGCGGATGCCGGTCGTTTGCCAGGATCTTCAGCTGCGTCCGCGTCCGGTCCGGGGTTCCGTCCGAGCGGGTGACGGCGCGGCCGAAGTCGATGGTGCCGGTGACGGTCACGCCCCGCCGCCCCAGTGCCTCCGCGTCGGCGGCGGCATCGGCGGAGTTGAGCGCGATCAGGCAGACGCCCTCGCGTTCCGCCAGATGGGCCTCGACATGGCGGCCGAAGCGAAAGCCGCCGGCCTCATGGCCATCCAGCAGCGCGGGGTCGCCGATGCCGACGATCTCGAAAAGCTGGTCCCTGAAGATCAGCACCGTCGTGCTGGTGCCCCAGGGATGCTGGCTGAAGCCGCGGCTGAGAAAGCCAAGCCGAAGATAGCTGTCGCGCGCCGCGACGATGTCGTTCACGCAAACGAGCGCGTGATCGATGCCCAGCGAACGGATCATGCAGACTCCCGCAGGAAAATGCCCAGGGGCGGGCCGGAACGCAGCATAGTCGCGGGGAATGGGCGCGGTCAAACCGCGCCGCATGGGTCGGGCGACCACTGCGGGATGCGCGCGGGATCGGCGCGGGTTGCGACCGATCCCCCGTGTCACGGACCGCTTCCCGCGATCAGCCGGGCGCGTAGCCGAAGCTTACCGGCGGTTCGGCCGCGGTCTCGACCCAGATGCTTTTCGTCTGGGTATAGGCCAGCAGCGCCTCTTGCCCCGACGAGCGGCCATAGCCCGAGCGCCCGAAGCCGCCAAAGGGCGAGCAGACGTTGATCGTCTTGTAGCCGTTCACCCAGAAGGTGCCGGCGCGGACCGCCGCGGCCATGCGATGCGCCCGGCCCACGTCCGCGGTCCAGACCGCGCCCGCCAGGCCATAGGGGTTGTCGTTGGCCAGGGCGACGGCCTCTTCCTCGGTCTCGAAACCCAGGACCGAGACGACGGGGCCGAAGATTTCCTCGCGCGCCACGCTCATCTGCGGCGTCAGGTCGTCGAGGATCGTCGGGGCGAAGTAGAAGCCGCCGGTCGCATCGAGCGATGCCGGCCGGCCGCCGCCGGCGGCGATGCGGGCGCCTTCGGCCACGCCGGCGCCGACCATCTCGGCGATCTTCTGCCACTGCCGGCGGTTGTTGATCGGGCCGACATGCGTCGCCTCGTCGAGGGGATGGCCCAAGGCGATCCGTTCCGCCGCCTCGGCATAGGCCGCGACGAAACGGTCCTTGATGCTGCGATGCACCAGCAGGCGCGAGCCCGCGACGCAGCTTTGCCCTGCGCCGGCAAAGATCGCCGCCTGGGCGCCGATGACCGCACGCGGCAGGTCGGCATCGGGAAAGACGATATTGGCCGACTTGCCGCCCAGTTCCAGCACGCAGGGCACGGTGTTCCGCGCCGCCGCCGCGGCGATGGCCGAGCCCGCCTGCGCCGAGCCGACAAAGACCACCAGCCCCGTCCGGGGATGGGTGACGCCGGCCTGTCCCGCCGTCGGCCCGGCCCCGGCGATGACGTTGACCAGCCCGCGCGGCGCGCCGCCCAACTCGCACATCCGGCCCAGGATCAGCGTGGACAGCGGCGTCAGTTCCGAGGGCTTGATCACCACGCCGTTGCCGGCGCAGATGGCGGGCGCGATCTGCCAGCCGCCGGTGAACAGCGGCGCGTTCCAGGGGGTGATCTGCATGACCACGCCGATCGGCTCGTGCCGGGTATAGTTCAGGTGGCTGGAGGGCACCGGGATCACGTCGCCGTAAAGCTTGTCGCACCAGCCGGCGTAATATTCGAACATCTCGGCCACGCGCAGCGCCTCGCCGCGGATGTCGCGGATCGGGCGCCCGGCCGAGCGGCTTTCGATCTCGGCGATCAGCGGGGCGTGGGCGCGGATCCGGTCGGCGATGGCCCACATGATCCGGCCGCGCGCGGCGGCGGGCATCGCCATCCATTCGCGCTGCGCCTGGGCCGCCGCCGCCATGGCGGCGTCGATCTCGGCCGCGCCGGCATCGGCATAGCGCGCGAAGACCTGGCCCGAGGCCGGGTCGGTCAGCTCCAGCTGCGCGCCCGAGCCGGGCAGGATCTCTCCGCCGACCAGGCTGCCGATGTCGGCGCCCGGAAAGATCTCGCGATAGAGCGCCAGGATCCGGTCGGCCTGTTCGGCGGCGTCGATTGTCGTCACGTTCATGTCCCTTACCTCATTTCGCCCGGAAATCGCCCATGCGGGTAAAATCGTCGCTGCCCTGGTAGGGCGCATCGGCCCAAAGCTGCGCGGCCTTTTCGGTCAGCGGCAGCCGGGCGCCGCATTCTTCGGCCAGCTGCCGCGCCAGCCGCACGTCCTTTTGCATCAGCGCCATGGTGAAGCCGCTGTCGAAGGCGCCGTTCATCACCCAGTTGGGGAAATGCACCTCGCTGAGCATGGACCTGCCGGACGCGGCGTTCAGCACCTCCAGCGCCGATTGCGCGGGGATGCCCGCCGCCTCGGCCAGGCGCAGCCCCTCGGCCGTGGTCAGCATATGGGCGGCGCAAAGCAGGTTGTTGACCAGCTTGGCCACATTGCCCGCGCCGCTGTCGCCGACATGGATCGCCTTGGCCGACAGCGCGTCGATGACGGGCCGGGCATCGGCCAGGTCGGCGGCGGAACCGCCGATCATCATGGTCAGCGCCCCCTTGGCCGCACCCGCCGGCCCGCCCGAGACCGGGGCGTCCAGGAAGCCGTGCCCCATGGCGGCCAGCCGTGCCGCCAGCGCCCGCGACACCGCGGGTTCCGAGGTCGAGGTGTCGATGACGACGATCCGCGGCCGGCCCTGCAGCACCCCCGAGACCTGGTCGATGACCCTTTCGATATCGCGCGCCGTGGGCAGGGAAAAGACGACGTGATCGGCGGCAAAGACCTGGGCCAGATCGCCCGCCGGCTCCACGCCCGCGGCGCGGGCCTGTTCGGACCGCTCGGGGGACAGGTCGAACCCCAGGGTGCGGAAACCGGCCCGGACGGCCGAGGCCGCCATGCCAAGGCCCATCGCGCCCAGGCCCACGACGCCGACGGTGGATGTTTCTGTCATGTGATCCTCTCCTGTTGATGCCCGACAATTCCCGCAACCGGGGTGCCGGCGCTAGCGGTCGGATCACGAACGAGGTGTTGCCCTCTGCGCAACATCGGCAAAGCTGGCCATGCTGCGTTCCAGATGTCCGGCCAGTTGCGCCACCGAGGCCGGCAGCCGCCGCCGCGCCCGCACCATCAGATGCGCCGTCGCCCCCAGAAGCGCCAGGTCGGCCAGTTCGCGCACCACCGCCGCGCCCTCGGCCAGGTCCATGGCGACCGAGGCGCGGGGCAGGAAGGCAAGCCCCAGCCCCGCGGTCACGAAGCGGCGCAGCGCGTCGATCGAGGTGGTCATCAGCTGCGGCGCCAGCGCAAGCCCGCTGTCCGAGGCGACCCGCGCCAGCAGGTCGGTGGTGCCGTGCCCCCTGGGCAGCAGCGCCAGGGGAAAGGCCAGGCAATCGGCCAGCCGGACCTGCGGCAGGCCGGCCAGCGCATGGCCGGGCGGCATCACCACGCAAAGCGGGTGGCTGGCCGAAACGATGCTGCGCACCGATCCCGTCACCGGCGGGTTGTAGGCGATGCCGATGTCGCTTTCGCCATTGGCCAGCGCCGCGACCACCGTGTCCGTCGAGCCGATCAGCAGCTCATAGCGCACATGCGGGCTGTGCGACACGAATCCGGCCAGGCCGTTTCGGATGAAATCCGCCAGGAATCCCTCGCCGCAATGGATGCGGATGTTGCGCTGCTGGATGCCGCGCAGGTCGGCCAGCTGTTCCTGAAGGAAGCCCGCCTCCTCGACGACATGGCGGGCATGTTCCAGCACCAGGTTCCCGGCATCGGTCAGGCGCACGCCTTTCGAGCTGCGCTCGAACAGCGTGACGCCCAGCTGCGCCTCGAGGTCGGCGATCTGGCGCGACACGACCGAGGGCGCCAGCCCAAGCTGGTCGCTGGCGGCGCGGATCGAGCCATAGCGATGCACGGCCAGATAGATGCGGATGTCGCGGCGGTCGAGGGTCATCATCGCCTCACGATGATGACCGTCCGTCTCGCGAGTCAAGGCGCGCGCAGCTCTGCCAGCGCCAGGTCCAGCCAGAAGCCGACGGCAGGCGGGATCAGCGCATCGTTGAAATCGAAGCGCGGCGAATGCAGGCCCGGATTGTCGCCGGTCTCGCGGGCGGACCCCATCCAGAAATAGCAGCCCGGCACCTGGTTCAGCATGAAGGCGAAATCCTCGGCCGCCATGCTGGGCGGGGCATCGACGACCGAAAGCCCGCCCGCCGCCGCGACCTTCCGCACCAGGGCGGCGTTCTCGGGCGTGTTGAGGGTCGAGGGATAGCGCCGTTCATAGTCGATCCCGGCCGTGCAGCCGAAACCCTCGGCCACCGATGCGGCCAGCTTGCGCAGCCGCGCCTCGATCAGGTCGCCGACGGCCGGATCGAACCAGCGGGTGGTGCCGCGGATGACGGCCGTCTCGGGCAGCACGTTCCAGGCGTCGCCGCCATGGATCTGCGTCACCGACAGGACCGCGCTGTCCAGCGGGCTGACGTTGCGCGCCGCGATGGATTGCAGCGCCGTCACCAGATGCGCGGCGGCCAGCAGCGTATCCGCCCCCTCATGCGGCATGGCGCCATGCGCGCCCTGGCCCAGAAGGCGGATCTCGAAGGTGCCGAAGGCCGCCATCATCTCGCGGTCGCGCGCCACCAGCGTGCCGAGCGGCAGGCCGGGCCAGTTGTGCAGCGCATAGACCGCATCGACCGGGCAGTCGCGGAACAGCCCGTCCTCGACCATGGCCCGCCCGCCGCCCTCGTTCTCCTCGGCCGGCTGGAAGATGAAGCGGAGCGTGCCCTCGAACGGCATGCCGGCCAGCAGGCGGGCGGCGGCCAGAGCCACCGCCGTATGGCCGTCATGGCCGCAGGCATGCGCCCGGCCGGGATTGCCCGAGGCCCATTCGACGCCGCTGGCCTCGGCGATCGGCAGGGCGTCGATGTCGGCGCGGATGCCGATGGCGCGATTGCCGCTGCCTTTCGCCAGGCTGCCGACCACCCCGGTCCGGCCGATGCCGCGCCGGACCTCATAGCCGAATTCCGCCAGCTTCGCCGCGATGAAACCGGCGGTCTCATGCTCCTGGAACCCCAGCTCGGGGTTGCGATGCAGCTGCCTGCGCCATGCGACCGCATCGGCCACCACCTCTGCCGGCAGCTCGCGCATCAGAAGAGCCTCAGCGTCAGGTCGGCGATCACCACCGAGCCCATATAGGTGCCCAGCATGACGCAGATGGCGACGATGACGATCTTCCAGCCCGAGCTTCTGGCGATGGCGAATTCCTTGGCCGACAGCGCCAGCCCGCCATAGGCCAGGGCGGGCGTGGCCAGCGACAGGAAGTTGATCTTGTCGGCCTGCCGCACCACCCAGTCCGAACCGGGAACGCCGGGGATCGTGGCGACGATGGCGATCAGCGACACCCAGGCGACGGCCGGCAGGTAGAAGGGCACGAAGCGGGCCAGCATCAGCCCGACGACCGAGCAGAGATACAGGAAGGCCATCCCCGGCAGCGCCTCGAACGCGCCGGTGCCGGTCGAGACATGGTTCGCAATCGTGCCGATGACGCAGGCGATCAGCAGCAGGATCGCGGTTTCGCCGATGCGAATCCGGCGCTCGTCCAGTTCCTCGTTGCCCAGGGGCAGGTTTTCAGCGGTCTTGCTCATGATCTCATCCCTGGTTGTAAAGCTCGGGCCGGGCCTTGCGGAACAGCCATTCGGTCAAGGGCAGGGCGACGAACATGCCGACATAAAGCCCGGTGGCATAGGTCAGCACGTTCGAGGCGCCCGCCAGGCCCAGGATCAGATCCTTCTGCTCGGGGATGACATTGACCAGCGCGCCGGTGCAGGCCGCCAGCATGGACCCCGAGCCGACGCCGCAGGACATGGCCAGCGCCCGGACGTCGAAGACGCCAAGCGCATGGATCAGGGGCGGCATGATGGCAAAGACGAAGGTGCCGATCAGCGTGCCGGTGGCATAGACGCCCATGACGCCCGCGCCCTCGGGGCTGTCGAGGCCGTATTTCTCGGCGATCAGGGCCAGGTTCGGCTCGCGGTCGATGGAATAGACCGCGCCGATGGTCTCGCGCCCCATGCGCAGCAGGAAGACGGCGACCGGGAAGGCGATGACGATGGTGCCGAGGTTGCCGATCTCTTGCAGGACCAGGGCGGGGCCGGCGTCGATGATGGCCTGGATCTGGGGGCCGACCGTCGTGCCGAACTTGGCGACGAAGGGGGTGATGGCGATGGTGATCATGCCGCCCGCGAACTTCTGCACGCCGGGGGTCAGCAGCCGTCCGGTCGCGCGCGTGATGTTCGGGTTCAGCACGATGCCCATGGCGAAGGCATAAAGCATCGGCAGCAGGATGATGGCGGCGATGCCGATGGGCAGCCTCAGCACGCCGATCGCCTCGGCGATGCAGACGATGACAAGCACGGTCGCGTGCAGCGCCCAGGTTCCGGGGCTGAAGGCAGGGGTGTCCCGCATGGGATTTCCTCTCTGTTGTGGCGGTTTTTCGACGGACTATGAAATCTTGGTGCGGGATCGACCAGTCCGGGAACTGGAACATCGCGTTGCCCGGACAGCAACGAAAGCCCCCTGGCCGGGACGGGCCAGCGCCGGCGGGCCTTGCCGTCTTGCGCCCTGCGCGGCCTTGGTGCGCGCCCTTCGCGACATTCGCTTGACGCATGGCAATATCTTTACATACGAATGTATGCATCTTCTGTCGTTCCCGAAGGGAGAGCGGGGGCCGCAGGGGCAAGCGGGGCGGGGAGGCCCCGGATCAGGGAGGAACGAATGAACGGAACAGAACCAGGCCGCCTTGCGGCACTGGCCGGAGGCGCGATGCTGACGGCAATCCTTGGCGCAACTGCGGCCGAGGCCACGAACGGCTATTTCGCCAATGGCTATGGCGGCACCTCGAAGGGGATGGCCGGGGCGGGGGTCGCGATACCCACCAGCATTCTGGGCCTGGCCCAGAACCCCGCCACGGGCACCGCGTTGCCGACCCAGGCGGGGATTTGCCTGACCGGCTTTGGGCCCGAGCGCGGCTTCAGCATCGCCCCCGGCGGGCCGCTGGCGCCCGGCAGCCAGACCAGCGGCAACAGCCTTTTCTGGATCCCCTGCGGCGGGTTCAACTACAAGCTGGACGAGCAGAGTTCGGTCGCCGTCTTCATGTTCGGCAATGGCGGCATGAACGTGGAATACGGCGCCAACCCCTTTGCCGCCCTTGACCCGTCTGCGTCCACCGATCCGCTGGGGATCAATCTGGAGCAGGCCTTCATCAGCCTGAACTATTCCCGCAAGCTGACGCCGCGGCTCTCGGTGGGCCTGGGGCCGGTGCTTGCGGTGCAGCGGTTCAGCGCAACGGGGCTGGGGGCCTTTGCCGGCATGTCCGCCGCGCCCGGCGCCGTGACCCATGGCGGCGACGATTGGTCGACCGGCCTGGGGGTGTCGCTGGGCGTGCTTTACCAGGTGGACAGCCAATGGACCCTGGGCGCGTCCTGGCGCAGCCGCATCGACATGCAGCCTTTCGAGGATTATGCGGGCCTTTTCGCCGATGGCGGCGAATTCGACATCCCGGCGATGGCGACGCTGGGCGTCGCCTTCCGCCCGGCCGACCGCCCCGGCCTGACGCTGACCGCCGAATATCAGCGCATCTTCTATGGCTCGGTCCCTTCGCTGGCCAATAGCGGGGCGATGCTGGCCGCGCCCCTTGGCAGCGCCGGCGGCCCCGGTTTCGGCTGGAAGGACATGGACGTCGTCCGCGTCTCCGCCGCCCAAAGGGTGAACGACAGGCTGACGCTTCGCGGCGGCATCAGCCATGCCTCGAGCTTCATCGATCAGGGCGACGAGGTGCTGCTGAACATCATGGCCCCGGCGACGCCGCGCTGGCATGCCTCGATCGGGTATAGCTACAGGCTGGGCGAGCGGGCCACGCTGACCGGCAGCTACACCCATGCCTTCCGCGAATCGAAGTCCGGCGCCAACCGGACGCCGGGCCTGGGCCAGCAGACCACCCTGTTCATGGAGCAGGACGAGGTCTCCATGGGCATCAGCTGGGATTTCTAGCCGCCTTGGGGGGCGCCCCTGCCGGGGGCGCCCCTTGCCTGGTCCGCTTCGGAAAAACCCCATGGCGGCCGCATCGCGCGCGGCGGCGCCGATCCCCTCTCAGGGCTCGGCCGCCTGCATCATTTCGTTGAACACCTGGTATTCATCCGCAAAATGCCGCCGCAGCCGGTCGAGTTCGTCCGCCCCGTAGTGTTTCAGGATGTCCCTGGCCGGGACCGGGTTGACATGCGCATGCCCCAGCTCCACCGGGCCGCCAAGAAGCTTTTGCGCAAAGCTCTCCAGGCTCGCCAGGGTTCCGACGGAACCGAGCCATTTCGATGCGGTGGCGGTGTTCGGGATGTGAAAGCGATAGCCGCGCCGGATATGGGCGATCGACCGGGTGGCGAAGTCGACGGCGGACATTTCGTATTCCCCGCCCGACAATATGGCGTCGAGATAGGCGCGCGCGTCGCGGAAATGCAGGAAGGCGGTGGCTTCCTCGACGGTCCAGGGGCTCTGGTAGGTCGGGCGCCCCTGCCGCAGGCGCGACATGAACCCGCTGACGATGCGCTCCAACGGGTCGCGCAGCACGAAGGATATCCTGATTCCGGGAAACGCCGCCCTGATCCTGGGGACGGTCCAGTCGTGATGAAAGATCAGCGGGACGCGGAACGGCTCGGCCGCAGCCACCCTTTCGGCGGCCGCCCGGAAGGTCGTCCCGCCGGTCTTGCCGATGTGCAGATAGGCCCTCGTGCGGTCGCGCCCTTCGGAAATCTGCCTGAGGATGAGGGGGTCGTCGGTCATGGCGTCCTGGAAAATCCTGCTTCGGGACCATTAATGCATCAGGTCCGGCGCTGCCAGTGCGGGCAAGATCTTGCGCATCCGCCCAGGCGGTTTGGGCAGGAACGGGCCGTGCGATTTGCCCGCGGCTGCCGCCGGCGGGGTCGGCGCGCTAAACTTGCCGGCATGGGAGCGACGCTTTTTCTGTCCATGACCGCGCTTGCCGCGTTCCTTGTCGGCCTCGACCGCAGGGGAGCCGCGCGTCTGCTGGCCTTTGGGTTCGGCGGCATGGCTGCGGCGGTGGCGCTTTGGGTGATGGCGGCGCTGATCGCGGTCTACCGGCCCTTCTGACCTTGCCCAGGCATCGCTGGCTCGGGGTGGCCGACCGGGAAATCCGTCCGGCGGGCGTATTCGCCCGAATCTGAAATTACCAAGCAATATCAAAGGGAAGTGGCGGAGAGGGTGCCCGCCATTAGTCAGGGCATCTCGGTAGCAATCGGAAGCTCATAAGCCAAGGATTCCTAGGAAATATCTGCCGCCCTAGTAGTATGTGGTTGCATTTGGTAGCGGACGGCAGCAACAATGATGGCGGGTATGATGGAGGGCTTTGAGTGCCGCGTCTCGCCAAAGAGCTTTCGCCGCTTGAGGTGAAAAGATTGCAGCACCCCGGCAAAGGGGGCAATGCCACGTTCGCGGTCGGCGGCGTCTCTGGGCTGCTGTTGCAGATCACGCCCGCAGGTGGCCGCACATGGCTGCTTAGGGCGATGGTCGGCGCCAGGCGCCGGGAAATCGGGCTGGGCGGCTTCCCGGAGGTGTCCCTTGCAATGGCCCGAGAGCGCGCGCGCGAGGCAAAGGAAAAGATTCGAAACGGCATTGATCCGGTCGAAGAAAGGAAAGCGGCGAAGGCAGCCCTTGTGGCTGCGCAGCTTCGGGGCCTGACGTTTGCGGATGCCGTCGACCAGTATCTTGCCGCGAAACTGGACGCCTTCAAGAACGAGAAGCACAAGCAGCAATGGGGCAATACGCTCAAGAGCTACGCCATTCCCGGCCTGGGGGCGCTGTTGGTTCAGGATATCACCGTGCAGGACGTGCTGCGCGTGTTGCAGCCGATCTGGTCGACCAAAACTGAAACGGCATCGCGCCTGCGCGGGCGAATCGAGGCGGTTCTTTCATGGGCGACGGTGGCCGGGCACCGTGTGGGCGACAATCCGGCGCGTTGGGCCGGCAATCTGAAAGAGTTGCTGCCTGCGCCCTCCAAGGTCGCGAAGGAGGGAAATCACCCTGCGGTGCAGATCGCGGATGCTCCCCGCTGGTTCGCTGCACTTCGGAAGCGGGAAGGCATGGGAAGCCGCGCGCTCGAATTTGCCGCTCTGACCGCGGCCCGGTCGCAGGAGGTGCGGGGCGCGCGCTGGGAGGAAATCGACTTGGCGGCGGCGATGTGGATCATCCCGGCCGAACGCATGAAGATGGATCGAGAGCATCGGGTGCCGCTGACCAAGGACGCCGTGGATCTGCTCAAGGCGCTCCCCAGGTTCGCGGATAACCCGCTGGTGTTTCCGGCTCCCCGTGGCGGGGAAATGTCCGACATGACGCTGAGCGCCACCATGAAGCGGTTGCATGCTGCTGATCTGGCCGAGGACGGCCCCGGTTTCATCGACAGGGCCAGTAAGCGCCCTGCGGTGCCCCATGGCCTGCGCTCGACCTTCCGGGACTGGATTGCAGAGGAAACCCATTTCCCCGGCGATATGGCCGAGGTCGCGCTTGCCCATAAGGTCGGGAACGCGGTCGAGGCGTCGTATCGGCGCGGAGACATGGTTGAGAAGCGCCGCGCGATGATGGCGGCTTGGGCGGGTTTCCTGACCGGCAATGACCGGGCCGGGGCTAAAGTTGTGAGGTTAGACCGCTGATGGCGAAAGGGAAGAAGCCCCCAAACCAATTCCTTCTATCGGATATAGACCCGCTATCCTTCCTTGAAGTTATCGAAGCATATGCAGCCGGTGCAACAGTCGAACCCGACTCCCCCTTTCAACAAATGACCGCCATGTCCTTTGCGCGGGTTGCCGAGGGGGCTGTATATCAGCATCGCGCGAATTTGCCGAATGGTCGCGTCGGCGAATATACCCTTCGCGCACAAAAGCTGATGGAAAATGCCCTTGCCGAAGCGTGTTTTTCGGGAGGCGTTCACTGGACGCTTGCCCATGTGAAGAGCGTTTCCGCCAACGAGGCGGAAAGCGTGCGAGCAAACCTTGATCTGCACGACGAAGAAGTGAGGCGTAACGCTGCCCGGCAATGCGCCCTCATCCTCAAAGAAATCGCTGAGGCTGCGCGCCGCAAGGGCGTGAAGGGACGCCCGCCCGCTGCGTCGGGTGATGATAAGTTGGCGCTGTGGGACTCCATGCTTTTGCGGGATGCCGTTGCGTTAGTTGCACCGGGCAAGGAAGGCGACCGGGACGCCATATCCGAACAAATCCCTACCGTCGCCCGGACCTATCTGCGGTTAGGCCAATTGCCTTGGCGCGGAGAAACACTGCAAGATTGCGTTGATATTCACTCCGACCGGGTGCGCCGCCGCTTGGACGGGCTGCCCAAGACGACGAAGGACTTCCGAGGTTTCTCGATTAAACGCCGGGAGCAATAAGCGATAAGCGCCATCAGACTGCTCCCAATCGCTACAGATTGGAGAGCATCATGGCCGATACCTACCTTGCAGCTACTCAGATTGCCGCCCGCTACGGGGTTCACCCGAAAACGCCTTGGCGCTGGGCACGAACCGATCCGACCTTTCCGAAACCCGTCACGCTGACGCCCGGATGCACCCGCTGGAAGCTCTCTGAGCTTGAAGGCTGGGAGCGGCGCCGGGCTGAAATTGCGGGCGCCGCATAACGAAACCGCCACCCTCGGGCAGTAGGGCGGCGGCGCATTCGTGTGGCGGTAGGGTAATACCGCCAATATAGCGCCCAGCGCCCTTGCCCGCAAGAGATGAGGCAAGGCTATGTCCTTCAAAGAGCAATGGCCCGCACGGGCATTCACCATTCGCGACGGGGAAGCAGATCCCCGCGTGGTCGTCGTCAAGGGCCGGGACCGCTGGGCCTTGGAGAACCTGATGCAAGCCGGGCCGAGAGGTTGCACGCCCATCGACCATCCCGGCCCGCGCTGGTCGGCCTATGTGTTCAAGCTGAAAAAGGCTGGCATCTGCATCGAGACGATCCACGAAAGCCATGAGGGGCCGTTCCCCGGCCATCATGCGCGCTATGTCCTGCGGTCCAGCGTGACCCCCGGCCGGGAGGCTGCGGCATGACGGACCTGGGCATTGTGCAGAAGAACGCCCGTGAGGAAATCCGCTTCACGGCGGAAACCTTCAAGGGCCACGATATCGTCAATATCCGGGTCTGGTATCGCGACGATGCGGGGGAGATGCGCCCCGGCAAGCAGGGACTGGCCTTTCGGCTCGACCTGCTGCCGGCCGTCCTGGAGGCGCTGGGCAAGGCCAGGAAAGGCGGTGCGGCATGATGGCGCTTCGCATTTCCCGCCTCTGCATCCGCTACGGCATCAGCCACGACCGCGCAGCGATGCTGGCTGCCCTGATCTGGGGGGTTGACCGTGACTGACGCCCGCACCCTGACGCAATCGCTGGGCGGCAAGTGGTATGGCCGCTATGGCCTAGCCTGCTGCCCGGCCCATGGCGACCGCAAGCCCTCGCTTTCGCTGGCCGACGCCCCGGATGGGCGCCTGCTGCTGAACTGCAAGACCGGCTGCGCCTTCACCGACATTCTGGATGCCCTGCGCTCGCGGGGCATGCTGTCGCGGGATTACCGCCCCGAGCCGCTGAGCCCGGCGGAGATGGCCCGCCGCAAGGCCGAGGACGAGGCCGCTGCGGCGATGGCTGAAAAGCGCGCGCTGGCCTGCTGGCGCGAGGCGCAACCGATCAGTGGCACCATCGCGGAAACCTACCTGCGGGGCCGGGGCATCACCTGCGCCTTGCCGGATAGCCTGCGCTTCCATCCCGATTGCTGGCATCCCGGCGCCCAGCGCGCGCCGGCCATGGTGGCCCGGATCGACGGGCTTCCCCGGCTGGCGGTGCATCGCACCTATCTGCGCCCCGATGGCAGCGGCAAGGCCGATCTGGACCCGCCCAAGGCCATGCTGGGCGCGGCGCTCGGTGGCGCCGTGCGGCTGACCGTCGCGCAAGGGCCGCTGGTGGTGGCCGAGGGCATCGAGACGGCGCTGAGCCTCGCCTGCGGCCTGCTCGGGCGGCCTGCGACGATCTGGGCGGCGCTGTCCTGTGCCGGCATTGCCGGTCTGCGCCTGCCTTCCCGACCGGGGCGGCTGACCATCGCCAGCGACGGCGACAGGCCGGGCCATGATGCCGCGCACAAGCTGGCCGAGCGCGCCAGCGCCCTGGGCTGGTCCGTCAGCCTTTTGCCAGCCCCCGAGGGACGGGACTGGAACGATATCCTGAATCAGAAAGGGGCCGCCGCATGAACGCGATGCCCGAACAGTTGCATCCCGCCGCCATGCCCTTCTCGGAAGAATGGCCCGATGCGGATCTGCGCTTGCTTCAAGCTGAAATCCCCGAACCGCCCCCCCTGCCTTTGGATCAGGTTTTTTCGGTGCGTTGGGCAGACTGGATGCGCAAGGCCGCCGAATGCAAGGGGGCGCCGGCCGACTATGTGGTTGCGTCAGTTCTGTCAGTTTGTGGCTCTCTCATTGGGAATACCCGCTGGGCGTCGCCTTGGCAGGGGTGGGCCGAACCGCCCGTTCCGTGGTTCATGGTTATCGGCAATCCCTCCGCGGGCAAAAGCCCCGGCCTTGATGCCGTCCTGATGCCGCTCAAGAAATCCGAACGCCAGATGCGCGAATCCGCGCAGACCGATATCAACGACTGGCGTGCGAAGGCCGAGGTCGCCCGCCTGGCCGAATCCACCTGGAAGGAGGCCGTGAAGGCCGCAATCAAGGCTGGAGAAGATCCGCCTTCGCGCCCGGCATCGGCAAACCCCGGCCCGGAACCCGTGATGCCCCGCCTGGCTGTTTCTGATGCCACGGTCGAGAAGCTGGCGGTCATCATGTCGGGCCAGCCGCGTGGCACCCTGCTGGCTCGCGATGAACTGGCCGGATGGTTGCAGGGCATGAGCCGCTATTCCGGTGGTGGTTCTGATCGTCCGTTCTGGCTGGAAGCCTATGGCGGCCGCGCCTATTCGGTCGAGCGCATGGGCCGCGATCCGGTTTATATCGACAGGCTCACGCTGGGCGTGCTGGGCGGTATCCAGCCCGACCGGCTGCGCAGCCTGCTGATCAAATCCGATGATGACGGCCTGTTGGCCCGTCTGATGCCCGTCTGGCCGCACCCCGCGCCCGTGAAGCGCCCCGAGGTGTTCCATGACGAAACCTTCATCGAGAATGCCATCGCGCGGCTGCTGACGTTGCAGATGCCCGCCGACGAACACGGCGAACGCCGGCCATGGTTCGTGCCGTTCACGAATGATGCGCGCGACCTTCTGGATGGTTTCCGGCAGGCCGTTCGGAGTTGGGAAATCGATACCGAGGGGTTGATGCTTTCCTTTATCGGCAAGTTGCCGGGCGTGGCCGTGCGCCTGGCGCTCGTGCTGGCGCTGATGGAATGGGCATCGGGCGAAGCGCAGGAACCGCAGGAAATCACGGTCAACCACTTCGGACGCGCCGCGCATTTGGTTGAGGCCTATCTGCTGCCGATGGCGAAACGCGCCTATGCAGAGAACGCCGGGAACCCGGCGCAGCGGTCTGCCCGCGCCCTGCTGGCTCTGATCCGTGAAGAAGGCTGGCGGAGCTTCACCGCGCGCGACGTGCGGCGCAAGCAACGAACCCACCTCCAGGACATGGAGAGGATCAACCCTGCCATCAAGGTTCTGGAAACCGCCGACCTGATCCGTAACGTCGAACTGCCGCCGAGCCCAAGGGGCGGTGCGCCGAAGCGGCTTTATTCGGTCAATCCTGCTGTCCGAGGTGAAGCATGACCCGGTGGCTTCAAGCGGCAACTGCAGGTCTTTGCCGAACTGACAGAACTGACAGAACTGACGAAACCCCCGCGGGACAGGCCATTCCGCCCGGGGAAAACGCCAAATCCGAGGTTCCGTCAGTATTGTCAGTCCGTCAGTTCGACGCGGAGCCAGTCCCGGCAGCACATACCGCAGCGCCATGGTCGGGCCACAGCCCTCCGCCTGAGGTGATCAGGACGGGCGTGGCGGATGCCTTCACGGATTGGAAGGCGATGAACGACCCGCAGGATGCGAGGGCATGGGCATGATTCTCGTCACCCTCCGCCCCGGCCCCGTCCTTCACGTCTGGCAGGACGGCCGGCAGGTCGTAGCAATCCCCCTCACGCCCAGCGCAGCCCTTTGCCTCGCGGCCGATCTGCTGCGGGCTGTGCAAGCGCTCAACATCAAGGAATATCCATGAACGCACATGCAACCGCGTCCAAACTGGACATGGACAAGCTGCGCAAGGTCCGGGCGCTGATGGATGGCGGCAAGACCGAGGGCGAGCGACAGGCCGCGAGGCGCAAGGCCGAGGCAATAGCCGCCCGCGCTGGGCTGACCCTGAAAGCCGCGCTGTCCAGATTGGACGCGCAGGTTAAACAAACGGCAGGCAATCCGTTCACGGCCAAGAACCCGTTTCAGGACTTTGGGGACTGGATGGAGGCCAAAGAGCCGGGATGGAAGGCGAAAGAGGCCCGGCGCCGGGCAGCGAAAGAGGCCGCGCGCCTTGCTCGCTGCAAGGAATTGCTGGCCGAGTTTGGCAGCGAGGATGCGGTTTTCGCCCCAACCGATGCCGAGGCTGCCGTGCGCGAGGCGCTGGCCCATCTTGAAGATGAGGGCAACACGCTCTGGGGGTATCGGGACTTCAAGTATTGCGACGGCCCCACCCCGGACATGTGGACGGCCATGCGCAGCGCTGGCGTGGTGCCGGGCACCGTGGCCGAGGCATGGGCGGCATATCAGGCCCATGAGGCGCGATCCGATGCCCGCTGTGCCTTCTGCTGGGATTACACGCCGTGGCAATGGGAAGAAGCGTGGCGTTCCGCGCTGGAATGGCTGCTGGACAATCTGCCCAGTCCGACCGTCGAAGGCATCACCGCGCGGCTGGCGTGGCTGAAACACAGGGCCAATCAAGATATGGCCCCAGATCCAAAGCGGGAAAGGATGCTGGTTGCCGCATTGCAAGCCGACTTCGCGGCCTTCGTCCAATCTGGACATGCTGAATCCCATCCGCCACCCCAGCGCACGGCCCAGCGCCGTGCCGCCGTCCTGGACCTGCTGGCAAAGGCGCCGGGCTTGTCGGATCGGGAAATATCCAGGCGGGCCGGATGCAGCCCCCAGACGGTGGGCAACTGGCGGCGGAAGCTGGAAGGGGCTGTGCAATGAGACGCGCGATACGGGCATATTTCAGGAAGAATGCCGCTGCCCTGGCGGAGCGGTTTGCCGACAAGTCGATTGTCTACGGGAAGGGTGGCGGGCATTTCCGCGCGTCCGATGATGGGGCTGTTCGCATAGTCCGCGCCGCCTTTGAAAAGCACTTCGCGAACATCTCCCGCCCCACGGTGGTCAAGCTGACGATGGAAGATGCCAGATGCTTTCCTGGCTTCCAGGGGCATCCTGACGCCGGTGATGTGGCGTGGCTGGTCGTCGTGTCGGACAGCAGCGGCGAAACAGCCTATGGCGTCGTGCAAGAAGGCTGCCCGACGCTCGACAGGCAGATACGCGAGGGCTTTGCCAAGGCGCGGGCGCAGCAGACTGCCTGCGAGATTCTTCTGGAAATGCGCAGATTGGACAGGCCGACCGCAGGATCGGCCTAGCGTCTCAATGCTGGATAAGCTCGCCCTTATGGGGTAATATAATACCTGCATTCATTGAGGCAGGTAGGATATGCGGGTAGTTCATCAGGGACCAAACGATCAACTGGCGCTGGCGCTGGAACGCGCCTTTGGCATGGCTGAAAGGGCTTCGCCCAATGCCTTGGCGGCCATAGGGACGGGCTCGAATCCGGTGGTTGAGGCGCTGCTTGCGTCTGGATCGCCGCGACCCGTTCCGCGGCCGGCGCAAGGGGTGACGAACGCCCTGATCGCGCCAGGTGTTCGGCCCCAATCGCAGGGGAGTGCTTCTGGTCAGACCCCGGCGCTTCAAGGGCTGTTCAGGGCGAGGTATACCCAACCGCCGCCCAGCGCAGCCGCGCCGAATGGACAGGCGCCTTCGCTGCACAATACGCGCGCGCGTGCGGATCAGCCCTCGGGACGGGCTGCGCAGCCCCAAGCTGCACCGCAAGCCGGCCCGCCCATTGAGGTGGAATTGCCTGACGGCACTATCGTTGAGTTCCCCGCCGGCACGCCCGATTCCGTCATGCGCGATGCGCTACAGCGTGAATATGGGCACGGCCTCACGGCTGGCGCTTCACGAGCCAGCTATTCCGAATTGATGGCGGCCAGTCGCCGCGCCAATGCTTCGGGGGATGCCCAGGCCGCGCGCCGCCTTGGGGAGCTTGCCGTGAAGGCACGGGAGCGGGAGCGGGCCGAGGGAGCGAACGGGGAGCGGTGGAAAGATGCCCCGCTTGCCGATCAGCAGCAGGCCGGACAGTGGACGAAACACGGCGGCCCTGGCGGTGATGCCATGCAGGCCGCGCGGCTTGAGCAGGCCAAGCGCGAACTGGCTTCCAGACAACAAGGGAACGCCCCCGGCGCTGGGCCATGGACCGACTACGGTGGCCCCGGAGGCCAGCAGCAAACCTTCGAGATTCAGGGCCCCGATGGTAAGGTCTACGAAATCCAGGCGCCTGACCAGAAAACGGCGCTGGAAGCATATAAGCGGGTAACGCGCCAAGGTTCGCAGGCGGATCAGTCGGATGATAGCTGGTGGCGGAACGCTCCGCTGGCAGATGCCCCTCCCCAGATCGTCGGCGGGGTGATTATGCCGCCGGCTGTCCCGGCCAGCGGGCAATGGGATGCGCAGCCCGCTCAGATGGGTGCCAAGGACTTCATCCGTCACGGCAGCGATGCGGCGGCGGACATGCTCGCCGCTGGCGCCGCGGGTGTCTCGCGCGGCGTGACCGGTCTTGCGGATCTTCCCGGCATGCTGACGGGGGGCGTCGGCAAGCTGGCATCCTCCGGGCTTGAACGTGCCGGCGTGGTTTCTCCGGGTGTCGCCCAGGGCATGCGCAATGCCTTCGACATGATGCCGGCGGGCAGTGGCGATCTGTTCCGGGGAACGGCCGCCGCCGCGACAGGGGGCGCCAGTGAGTTCCGTGGCAGTACCACCGCCGGGAAATACGCCGGGACCGTGGGCGAGTTTGTTCCGTCCGCCATGGTGATGCCCGGCGCTCCGCTGTCGAATGCCCTGCGATATGGCGTTGTTCCCGGCCTTGCGTCGGAAGCGGCGGGACAACTTGCTGAGGGGCTGCCAGGAGAGCAATTGGCGCGCGCCGCCGCAGGCATGCTGGCTGCCCCGGCCCTCAATGCCGCCGAATATGGAATCAGGCGGGCGATCAGCCCTCATGGCGGCGCAGATCAGGGCCGCCTCGCCCTTGCGCGCGTTCTCGACGATGCAGGTGTTCCTGTCTCTGCCGGCCAGCGTGTCGGCAACGAGGCCCTGCGCCGCAAGGAAGGCATGACCAATGCCGGGCAGGCGCTGAACGATGCCCAGCGCGAGGCGCTGACGCGCGCGGCCCTCAGGACCGCAGGGACGGATGCCGGCCGCGCTACGCCCGAGGTGCTGGCGGATACGGCGAGGCGGATCGGATCGGTATTCGATGATGTGGCGCGCGGCGTGGATGTGACCCCGGATCCTGCCACGCTCAATGCCCTGGCCGCCGCGAATGAAACCTACAAGCAGCTTGCCCCCAAATCATCCCAGGCGCCCATTATCGGGGAGGTCGTCAAGCGCATGACGGGTGCGTTCAGGACGGGCCAGACCATCCCGGCCAGCACGGTCAATTCGTGGCGGTCCAGCCTGTCGAAGCTGACCACCAGCAGCGACGGCGCGACCCGCTCCGCGGCTATCGAGGCGCTGGGCGCACTTGATGATGCCCTTGCATCGACCCTGACCAGCATGGGGCGCACAGATGACGTGGCGCGGCTGGCGACGGCGCGCGAGCAATGGCGCAATTTCCTGGCCATCCAGAAGGCTGCCACCGGAGCCGGCGAAAACGCTGCGGCTGGCATCCTTTCTCCCTCGGCTCTGCGAAGCGCAGTTGTCCAGCAGGGCCGGGCTTCCTACGCTCAGGGGAACCGGGGCGAGCTTGGCAATCTCGCACGGGCTGCGGAGGGTGTTATCAGGCCACTGCCGACCTCCGGCACGGCCGAAAACTTGCGCGCCTTGGGTATCCCGTCTGCCATGTGGTCCGCTGCCGGAGCGACAGGGGGCTATAAACTCGCCGGCCCAATGGGTGGGTTGCTAGGAGCGATGGCCGCAAGCGCCGTGCCTTCCGCAGCAGGAGCCGCGCGAATGTCGCGCCCAGTGCAGAACTGGCTGGTCAATCAGGCGGTTGGACCGGGTGGCGACGTTCTTCCGCGCAACGCCCTCTCGCCGGTCTTGGCGGCGCTCTTGGGGCTGAAAGAGGATTGAGGGCATGTCAATGCAGGAGCCCATCCAGATCTACCATTCCGGCGCCGAGCTTGCCGCCCGGAGGAAGGCCGCTGGGCTCAAGCAGCGTGAGCTTGCCCAGCGCGCTGGCTGCGGTCGTTCCGCTGTCCAATATTGGGAGCGCCGCAGCCGGATCGATCCCACTTCCTGGGCGGTCGCAAGGATGGCGCAGGCCCTGGGTTGGGTTCTCCCGGCTCGCATAATGCACCATAACGCGCACGCGCGGGGAAGGGGTCTTAGGCGCGAAATCGCGGAAGCCGATGCTTTGGCGGCTGCCATGTTCGAGGAATGGAAGGCCCGAGAAGCCCAGCGCGCGGCAACCCGCCGTGTCGTCTGCGGTGCCAAGACCCGGAAGGGAACGCCCTGCCGCTGCAAGTCCGAGCCGGGCAAGCGGCGCTGCAAGTTTCATGGCGGCAAGTCTACCGGGCCGAGGACACCTGAGGGGATCGAGCGCATCAGGGAAGCGCAGCGGCGGCGTTGGAAGGCCGAGGCAGCCCGCGCTCATGCTGATTGCCGCTGCTGATGGCGGCGGGCCGCTGAGCAAGCGCACAGGGCTGGTGCTGCTGGACAAGCGCCGCGCCGGCTGCGGCGATTAAAAAGCCGGACCCGAAGGCCCGGCCGTTTCAACTCGTTCACATGCACTCGTTCACTGCACGCTCAACTACAGCGAGTTTCAGTCGCGGGGAAGTTGCCCCTTTGGACACTTACAGGCGTGTAAGCGCCCATCGGCGGCTCAAATCCTGGGCTCCAGCGCACGAACAAGACCGCCAAGACGGACGGGCTGGAGCAAACCTGCGGGTTTGTTCTGGCGCGCCAGTTGAGGCAACGGAGGCCGACCGGGGTTGATCCGTTCAACCTTGGCCCGTCACGAAGCCCTATCACTGCACTCTGTCACAGAACCCTGTCGGCTATCCAGATGACTTGCCTTATGATGGCAAGGACCGCTACCATCCTTGCCAGCCACAGATCTGTTGTTGCTCGCTTCTTGCCCATGATGTGCTCCTGCTTCGCTGCAGGGCCATCATGGGATGCGATTCGGCGTTGATATATGTTGGCCTTCCCCAGGCCCAGAACGAAGAAGCCCCGCCGGAGCGGGGCGGTGTCGTTACCGCATGTTCAACTGCGTTCCTAGAAGGCCCCCAGAATCGTTGCAATCCATAGTGCCAATCACTATGTTGATGGCAAGGATTGGGCTTTTCCCGGTCGACTAGGGGGCTCCGGCATGTCTGGGGCCTCCTCGTTCATGGGAATGTCTTCCGATTCCTGATTTTCGGGGCGATGATATCGAAAGCCCTGTTGGCTTGCTGAGGGCGCAGCACATTTATCGCTATAGGTCTGGCCGTCAGGTCTGCGAGTTGCAAACCAACTGAGTTCTCTGATTTCTTTGAGAAAATTGGTTGAAAATCAACATCTCCAAAGTTTCGATTGACCCAACCCCAGTCTCGTTCTCCGGCGACAACCCTGCGGAACTCCAGTTCCAGATCCCGATCTTCGGACGGGCCCCTGCACTCGAATACCACGTGCGTTGTCTTGTTGGTCTGCTGAACCTCCCTACAAAACAGCAAGAGCCGCTCAAGGCAGAATTGTAAGGCGAGCCTATATGGGCTCCACGGTCGAGGATACCGCGCCACAAGCCCGTGCTTGTCGATCACCGATGCGATGATCTGGAATGGGGCATCGGCCATGATCTGGGACAGATCAGACATAAAGGCCGCTCTGACGTTTGGATCCGTGCGCAGAAAAGCGAAGTCGCCCTTAGTTTTCCGAATTTCGTGCTCGTGAAGAACGATGGAGTCGTGGCCCCAATACTTGAATTTGAGCCCCTGAACCGCTGGGATGATCTTCTCGCAATAGTCCTTCTTCTTGATTACACAAAATGCCAGCGAGAAGGCCGGGAACTCCGGGTCGATGGAGGTGAGGCTGTGGTCGCCGCTCTCGTCAACAAATACAATGTAATCAGAATATTCCACGACTATGCGCCCCTCACCTTCTCCGCCGCCTCCCTGAACACCTCGGCCACGGCAGGGTGCGCTCGCTCGGCCTGATCCAGCATCGACCGCGCTGCCTCGGCCCGCCCTTCCGGCGTCGTCAGCAGCACCTTTCCCATGTTCACCAGCGTCTCCAGCAGCGCGGCGCGCAGGGCTTCCTCGGCGGTCTGCTCGGCCATCTTGCTCCCCTTCCCTCATTCGCAGTTCTGGATTGGCGGCGCACAGAGTCAAGCGTGATCCAGGGAATCAACCGGAAATCAAATCGCACGGGCTCATAGCACCGGGCTTGATTCCCGGTAAGGGGGGGGGTTAGCTCTCGGGCGATGTGTGGTATCATGATACTAACCCGACTGTGACCCACGGAAAAACGGAGCCATCACCATGCCAGCACCCGACCCTTGGGCCATCAGCATCGAGGAAAGGCCGAACGGCTGGTCTGTCCAATGCGATACCTTCATGTTCTCAGGGCGCACGCAGAGGCTGGCGCGAGCCAAGCGGATCTTGTCGAACCTGCGGAAGAATGGTTGGTGCTGTGCATGGTGCGGCCAACCCGTGCCAGAGTTCCGCAGGGCCGATGCCGTGTTCTGTCGTGAATCATGCCGGAAGCGTGCGGCGCGCTCGCGGAGGGCAGAGAGGTCGCGCGCCGCCAAGCTTGGCTGAGCGGCGCGCAGACGCCGCTAGCTTTCGTCCCCAACTATGGCAATAAGCTTGCGTAATGCGGTCGCATGAATGGCTGTCCTGATGGACAGAAGGCAATAGACCACGACAACCGCCATGAATAGGTCGGAGTAATCGGGGCGAAGCGTCGGAGCAAATACCTCTGCGGCGAAGAATGCGCAGATAAGCGCAGGCGCCGAAAAGTCCCTTTCCCTCCGAGCAGCCCTTAGATCCCGCCTAGCATCGTCCAGAATCTCGCGCTTCGACATTGCTTCCCCTTCCAGCATCACTGTCGTTGAACCTGCCTTTTGTGCATTCGCTTGTGATGGCGTGTCTTGGCGGTATGCGACCCCGACGCCAGAAGAGACGTGCCCGCCTTATCGATTAGTGATGATGCGGCTGTCGCCAATTTCAATGAAGAGCCGTCGCGAGGACTTGTTTTCTGCCCAATTCCACTCTGCTTCTATCAAGGTAAGTGCTTGCCTGACTCGATTAGCGGCTTGCGTTTCCCGACATCGCAGTTGGAGCAAGCTAAGCCGTTTATATTGATTCAGGCTGATTTTATTGCGTTTCGCACTCGTGCGCATGTCTTTGTCGATGGCGACGAGTATGGCATCGTTTGCTATGGCGGCAGATGCTACCAAGTCATCGTTCGAGCCGGTGGCAATGGCCTCATGCAAGAAAATGACTTCATGCCTGGCTTCTTGGAGCATTACCCCCACGCCTCGCGGAACGCCCTCATCCAAGAAAAACCGCAAACGCTCTGTCACGCGGCCTCATCTATGGCGCGCACGGCAGCAATGTCGGCACGGGTCAGACTGGGATATTCAGCAATTATCGCATCGTCATCGTAACCATCTTGGATGAAGGCCAGGATGGATTTCACCATGATACGCGTTCCGGCAATGACCGGCTCGGCGTGAACCACACGCCGCGCCTTGACGATTTGCCCCTCTTGCCCTTGCCCGCGGGAGAACTCTTTCGCGACGGCGCTTTTCATATCGCCCCGAACAACTTCCAGCGGGATGCCAAGAATACCTTGGCCGCTTACCACCTCTTCGCGTGCCGAGGTGTGAGGATTGTCGAACACGACGCGGCGGTTCAGCACATAGAGGGTCACTCCGGCCCAATCTTCATCCGCGATTTCACGCAGCTGTTTGCCGACACTCCGCAGATGCTGCATCGAGACGCCGATATCTCGACGCAACGCACCAATAACACGAAGGTTCAGCAGGTCGCGAAAAGAGTAGATACGGCCTATTGATCGATCATGCCCGATGGAGGGCTTGTAAAAATCCGTCCTATCCCATGCGCGCAGCTGACCTACGGTCACGCCGGTCAGGCGCGCCGTCTGAGCCTCAGTAAACGCTTGAACAACGGATTCTGTCATTTTTTCAAAAGGGCCAACCTCGCAGACACAAGATAGTGCGGCGGGAGTTGGGATGCAAATCACTTCGGAACGGCATAGCATTCGACAAGCCTGGTGACGCCTTCCAGGTTCTTCCCCAGCGTCACTGGATCGAGCGTCGGAGCGTCCTCGTCACCGAGGACGGGCTCAACCCCGTTCTGGAACATGAACAGCTTGGCTATCTCGCCTCGCACCGCGAAGTTCACGTTCTGCGGGATATCCCCTGTCGCATCTGCCACCAGCTTGGCATCGAGCTTCGAGACGACCACACCGACCACCCGTCCTGCGGCATCAACCGCGGGCCCACCGGAGTTGCCGGGCTGCACAGGTGCCGAAATTTGCATCCGTATCGCGTCCCCTCCCAAGCCTTTGAGGCTGCTGACGCTTCCTCGCGTGACATTCAGGCCGGAGAGGAGCCCGGCAAGCGGATAGCCCGCAACGGTGATATCGGCGTTCAGCCCGGCAGGCCGCGGGGCGAACTTCGCCACCACTCCAGCTTCTTGGGGCGCATCCTTGATCAGCGCCAGGTCGAAGCTCTCATCTGCCGCCAGCAGGCCGACAGGGCGGCCATCAATCTTCAGCGTTTCGCAACCCTCAACCACATGGGCATTGGTGATCAAGTGGCCTTGCTCGGAAACGAAGAAGGCCGTTCCACTGCCCTGCAAGGCTTGGTCGCTGGGCTTCGGCATCGCTGGAGATGCTGGTGCGGCTGCCGGCTGCTGAGGCGCTGGCGATGGAACAGGGGTGGCGGGTGGAGCGGTCATCCCTTCGCGCATCGTCTCCAGGCTTGCATATTCGTTGGGCTGGTTCTGCCCTGCTTCCGCGAGGATTGTTGCCATCGACGCAATGCCCTCCATGATTTCTCCGCCTGGAGGCAGTTTGATTCCACTCGACCAACCCTTGGTAATGCTCCCGGAAACGGCATTCAGCAGATTCTGATCTCGCTTTGCAGCCGATAAGACAACGCTCGACCAGCCGTTCCGCCGCAGATCCGAGCGGGCATAGAGTATCGTTCCTCCAGCTTGCTCCACGGAGGTGATCAGCACCTTTTCGCGCCTGAGCGTGTAGGGCGCGGTTCCCGGAAGCGCCGAGGATAGCGCATAGGTATGAATGCCGACCACTTGCGGCAGATCGCCCAAGTTCAGCGAGTATCGAAGCGAACTCGTCGTATGAGCATAGTTCAGGAAAGCATCGGTTGCCGGTTCTTGGCGCATCCGGCCGGCGGGGACGGCAAATGAAATATCCATCGGCTCAAAGTATCGCTGCTCCCAACCGTCGGCTTGCACACGATCTGCGCTTTCCGCTGCGAGCAGCACCACCTCCCAGTTCTCGATGGGTGGATCGAGGCCGGCATTCCGTGCCCAGGCCTCAAGCGCGCGCTGGCTGCCGTTGCCCCATGCTCCATCCATGAGGGCGGAATACTTCCCATTCAGCGCGAGCCCAAATTGCAGGAACCGTTTTTCCTCCACGGTGAGTTTTGATGCGTCGAACTCCGCCCACATCTCTTCCACCGTGTAAGCATATGCTGGAGTGGCAGCTGCCATGGTGGCGCTTAGGATGGCTGAAAGTATGCGCATGTCGGGCTCTGGGGGCTGGCTGAACTGCAATCCCAGATTGAATGCGGTCGGGCTGTGAGTCAAAGCCTCCCTACCTGCCAATTGCGGCAAGTTTTCGGATAGGGTTCAGGGCGTCGAAGGCCTTTCAGTAGAAAGCGCCACCCCAGGTCCTGCCGCGACCTGCCCGCCTTCGAGGAACTGCACGCCCTGGGCCTCAAGGGCCTTGCGGATGGCTTCCTCGTTCTCCCGGCTTAGAGCTTTTGTGCGACCACTCTCGAAGGAGCGCAGCGTGTCATGTGATACGGTAGCAGCATCCGCAAGGTCAGCAGCCTTCCAATCAATGAGCATGCGGGCGGCCTTGCAGACCTTCCTGTCAAGAACGGGCATAAACACTCCTTGTGTATATTAATACACGCCATGTGTTGACATGTCGTGTGTCATGCTATACATACCATGTGCAGCGAGGGTGGTAAATAGATCCGCCGTCCAGAGTGCTGTCGCGAATGCGCGAGAGCGGTCTTTGTTTGGAGAGCAAGCAATGATGATCGACAACGACCTGAAAAGGGCGACTAAGCCCGCATGTCTGAACGGCCGCGCAGGATCAGTCCTGCCGGCAACGGAGCGAGCCTTCATTGCAGAGCGGCTGCGGCTGGCCCTGGATGAGGTCGAGACGGGCGCGGGCGATCTGCGGTCAGTCCGTGAAGCCGTGCGCTTCCAGCGTGACGCCATCCGGGCCTCGCATCGCCGCCTCGCGCGGCTGGGCGGTGAGGCATGAGCGCCGTCGCTGTCCATGACCGGCATCATCGCGCGGCCGCGCTGATCCGCGGTTTCATCACCGTGGCCGAGGCTCAGGCGCACGGCGCGGTGCTGGCCATCCCTCTGCTGCCGCTGGAACTCGCCCTGCGCGAACTGGCGACGGATCAACCTTTGGATAAGGAGAACTGACGATGAAACGTCGTGACCTGATGAGACTGGCGCCTGCGGCCTTGGCGGCGGGCGCTGTGCCGGTGGCTGCGGTCGCGGCCGAGGAAACCCCGGTGATGCGGGTGTTCTCGGAATGGAAACGGGCCAACGACTTTGCCCATAGCCAGGCTGACGACGAAGCGTTTGAGAAGGCTCTGGGCGAGCGATGGGAGGTTGAACAGCGCCTCATGCAAACCCCGAGCCAGAACGAAAGGGACGTTCTGATCAAGATTATCGCCTGGACGAACTTCGGTGACGGCGACCTTGAGTCGGGGAACCCGATCAGCCAGCCGATCTGGGATGAGGCCCGCGCGCTGGTGGCGGCATGAGCGCGCTTATCAAACACATCGCGAAGCAGCAGGACGAGGCAGCAGCTTTGCAGCGCGTGGTCGATGCGCTGATCTACATGATGGATCGCTCGGACGACGACTCCCGTGCGTTGGCTCAAAGCCTGGCAGAAGCGGCCCGCAAGCTGGCCTCGGACCTGAACGAGGGGCTGGATTACATCAACCTGCCGAAGGAGGACGCGGCATGACCACCTATCCCGAAATCGAGCCGGAAGCCCGCCAGCGTCTCGACGCTTTCGCCGCGCAGACGGGCACGACCCCGCCCGAGCATGTCCTAATCGATGAATATGGCGAGGGTGGCACCTTCACCACGGAGTTTCTGACCTACTGCATCGACACCGGCCTGAGCCTCGATTGGGTGTGGTTCGGAAAGGGCAACCAGACCGTCGCGCGGGAGGGCCGGGCATGAAGCCTCTCGCCAGTCTCGAACGGCTCATCAAGGCGGATGAGCCGGAAATCTACGCCGAAAGCCTCTCCTACACCGTCGAGGCGCTGATCGCTACCGCCAGGCTCGCGCTCGACAATGAAACAAGCGGCTCGGAGCTGCGCGACCACGCCAGCTACGTCGTGGAAGAAACGCTGGCCGTCGCCCAGGCGCTCCTGGGCGTTGTGTCAGTGGGCATTGAAGACCTCCAGCGCGAACAACGCAGAAAGGATGCAGCATGAGTCTCGCCCCCTTCAAGTTCACCGAGGTCAGGCTGAACACCCCGCATGACAATCTCTGCGCGGCAATTGGATTGATTCAGACTGAAATCCTGGCGGAGGATAGCGGCCTTGACCCCGAAGTCATGTTCGGGAGCTTCCATTTCCGCCGCGCGGCGCTGGAAGCGGCCGTTGCTATGCTCGTCGCCATGGTAGGGGAAGCCGAAAGCCTGCGCTGGCATCCCGAGACCTGACAACCACCGCGCCCGGCCCCGGTCGGGCGCCTCCATTCCTTCACCCCCATCTTCAACCGGCGCGAGGGCGCATCTGCATGGACACGGCCTATTCGATCAACCGGCACTGGTCGGATCGCTTCATCCCGGAGATCCGCCGCATCGTCGGCGCGCATCTCTTGCAGGTCGCGCCGGATTACCTCGATACCCGCCATGCCACGGATCTGCTGATGTTGGACGGCCGGGACATGCGTATTGCCGCCAGGGTGCGGCGCCATGGCTACGCCGGCCGCTATCCCTACGACTTCACCATCCGCTCGCGCCTGCCCTCGGGCAACCCGACCGATCTGGCCAAGATTGTGAACGGCGAGGGCGACTGGCTGTTCTACGGCCACGCCAATGCGGCCGGGACGGGCTTTGACCTGTGGTGACTCCTGGACCTGCGGGCGTTCCGGGCCGGGCTGATCCGTCATGCCTCGAACGGCTATCCCATCTCGTCGGGCGACCGGGTGAACATGGACGGCACCTGCTTCAAGTGGTTCGACATCCGGTCCTTTCCCAAGGAGCCGCCGCTGGTGCTGGCGACCTCGGGGCCTCGCAGCGCCGGGCCGTCGCCCTGGCATGCCTGACCGCTGATTTCTCGGCCCAACCCGGAAGGGGGTGAACAAGAGCGCATCGGCCGACGCGAGCCCTCGCATCATGCGGGGGCTTTCGCTTGGGCGGGAGGATTCCGGGAGTGTCGCAAAGCGGCATGCGCTCTTAAGGCGAGCCGGGCGGGGTTCTGTCAGTTCTGTCAGTTTGTCAGTTCGACGTGGAACCCCTGATCCAGAGGCCCAGGCGACTGCTCCTGCTTCTTGGCGAATCGGCGGAAAGCCGCTTATCAGGAAAAGGTTAACAAATCGTTAAGAAGTCCGATGCGCCCTTTCCTCATTGCGTTCCTCGTCTGCTTTTCCCTTCCCTCCTTCGCGGATGAGGGTGCCGCACCCGTCCTCGGGGCCCTTACGGCAGAGGACATCCAGGACGCCCGGCAACGCCTGCTGGACCTCAGAGGCCCTGATGCGGCCCTCCTGGTTGCCGCCTGCTGCAAGATGTGCAGCAAGGGCAAAGCCTGCGGTGACAGCTGTATCAGCCGGGATAAGCAATGCCGCAAAGGCGTCGGCTGTGCCTGCGATGGTTGATCGACGGGCCGCGGCCTCCGCCGCAATCCTGGCGGCGGGCCGTTGCGATTATCGCTATTCTCGCGATTTCTCCCCTCCATCCCAGCGCGTGGCGAATCCGCATCACTCACGACCGCAATCGGTAGCAGCCAACCGCAAATATAAAGGCGGGTTTGATGGCGGGTGTATCGCCTGAATGGCAATTTTTCTTATAAATATCAAAGGGAAGTGGCGGAGAGGGTGGGATTCGAACCCACGGAACCCGTGAAGGCTCAACGGTTTTCGAGACCGCCCCGTTCGACCACTCCGGCACCTCTCCGCGCTTTTCGGGTGGTGGCGGCGATTTAGACGGGCGGGGGTTGAAGCGCAAGGGCCTTCGCGTCAAAACCGCGAAAAATTTGTCTCTCGGAGGAATCATGGGCGGAATGCGCAGGGCAGGGCGGATCGCCAGCGCCAAGGGGCCGCAGCCATGCCGCTGCTGATCGGACCGCTGGCCCATCCGCTCATCCGCGCCCGCCTTGCCCCGCAGGCGACCGGGGCCGGGTCGCTGCAAGGCCGGCTGGAGGGCGGCGGGCTGGCCGGGATCGCCGCCGACGCCTGGCCGCGGCTGGCGCCCGGCGATGACGACCTGCCGCTCTGGCAGGCCGACTGGACGCCCGCCCTGCGCCGCTATGCCGAAATCTTCGGGCTGGAGCCGCAGGGCCACCATGGCCGGGAACTGCTGGGCCTGGGCGAGCCGGCAAGCGATGCGCCCGATTGGCAGCCGGAACTCGCCGCCGCCATGGCCGACTGGCTGCTGGCCCTGCCCGAGGACCGTCCGGCCGCGGCGATCCGCAGGCGCTTGCCGATGATCGCGACCTGGGTCGCCTCGCGCCAACGCGCCGGGGCCGAGACCCAGGGCCTGCCCCATGTCGGCCCCGCCGCGGCCGAGCGGGTCAGGATCGATTCGGTCGAGGAACCCTATGCGGAATATTTCTCGGTCGAGGCGATCCGGCTGAGCCAGCACCGCAACGACGGCGGCTGGACCGATCCCTTGGCCCGCGCCGTCTTCGTCTCGGGCGATGCGACGGTGGTCCTGCCCTGGGATCCGCTGCGCGACCGGGTCATGCTGATCGACCAGCTGCGCGCCGGCCCCCTGGCCCGCGGCGATGCGCAGCCCTGGCTTTACGAGACCGTGGCCGGCCGCGTCGATGCCGGCGAGACGCCGCAGCAGGCCGCCCGGCGCGAGGCGGTCGAGGAGACGGGCATCGCGATTTCCCGCCTGTTCGCCGCGCCGCACAACTATCCCAGCCCCGGAGCGGTGGCGGAATACCTGTATCTCTATGTCGGCATCGCCGAGCTGCCAGACGGCAGCGCCGGCCTGGGCGGGCTTGCGACCGAGGACGAGGACATCCGCTCGCACCTGATCCCGCGGGCCGAGCTGACGCGCATGGCGCTGGCCGGCGAGATCCGCAACGGGCCGCTGCTGAACCTGGCGCTGTGGCTGGAATTGCGCCACCAGGACATCCGCCGCGAATTGGCCCAGGAAGCCAAGACCGTCCCGGCGGGGTTGCCGCCGTCATGAAGCGGCGTGTAAACCGGGCGGGAACATCCTGCGAAAGGCCAAGCCCATGCGCATCTGCCCCGACCTCGCCTCTGCCATCGGCAATACTCCCCTGATCCGGCTGCGCCGCGCCTCGGAAGAGACGGGCTGCGAGATCCTGGGCAAGGCCGAGTTCATGAATCCGGGCCAGTCGGTCAAGGATCGCGCCGCGCTCTACATCATCAAGGATGCGGTGGCGCGGGGCGAGCTGAAGCCGGGCGGCACCATCGTCGAGGGCACGGCCGGGAATACCGGCATCGGCCTGGCGCTGGTCGGGGCCTCGATGGGCTTCCGCTCGGTCATCGTCATCCCCGAGACGCAGAGCCAGGAGAAAAAGGACATGCTGCGCCTAGCCGGGGCCGAACTGGTCGAGGTGCCCGCGGCGCCCTACAAGAACCCCAACAACTACGTGCGCTATTCCGGCCGCCTGGCCGAGGAACTGGCCAGGTCCGAGCCGAACGGCGCCATCTGGGCCAACCAGTTCGACAACGTCGCCAACCGCCAGGCGCATCTGGAAACCACCGGCCCCGAGATCTGGGAGCAGACCGCCGGGCGCGTGGACGGGTTCATCTGTGCCGTCGGCTCGGGCGGGACGCTGGCGGGCGTGGCCATGGCGCTGCAACCCAAGGGCGTCAGGATCGGCCTGGCCGACCCCGAGGGCGCGGCGCTTTACAGCTATTATACCGAAGGCGTCTTCGAAAGCCCCGGCTCCTCGATCACCGAGGGCATCGGCCAGGGCCGCATCACCGCCAACCTGGAAGGTTTCACGCCCGACTTCGCCTATCGCATCCCGGATGCCGAGGCGCTGCCGGTGATCTTCGATCTGCTGGAATACGAGGGGCTGTGCCTTGGCGGCTCGTCGGGGGTGAACGTGGCCGGTGCGATCCGCATGGCCAGGGACATGGGCCCCGGTCACACCATCGTGACGGTGCTTTGCGACTATGGCACGCGTTACCAGACCAAGCTCTTCAACCCCGAGTTCCTGCGGGCCAAGGGCCTGCCGGTGCCGGAATGGATGGCCCGCAAGCCCGCCGACCTGCCCGAGGTCTATCAGGACTGAACCGAACCATGCCCCGATTCGCCGTGCTGCCCCGGCTCGCCTTGCTGATCCTTGCGCTGTTCCTGGCGCTCGGCCAGCCCGTCCTGGCCCAGCCAGAGCAGGAGGCGCCGGACCTGGCCGCCTGGAACAAGCTGGCCGACCAGGCCGAGCAGATCCTGGAATCGGGCTCGGCCAACGACGTCCGGCTGCAGACCATCCGCGACGAGGTAGTGAAATGGCGAGAGCGGCTGAAGGCCGCCCAGGGCGTCAACGCCACCCGCATCGCCACGCTCAAGGACCAGATCGCCGCGCTGGGGCCGGCCCCGGCCGAGGGCCAGACCGAGCCCGAGGAGATCGCCGCCCGCCGCAAGGAACTGGGCGAACAGCTTGCCACGCTGCAGGCGCCGGGGTTGCAGGCGGTCGAGGCCTATGGCCGCGCCGACGGCATCGTCGCGCAGATCGACCAGACCCTGCGCGCGCGCCAGACCTTCGCGCTGATCCGCAAGACGCCGACGCCGCTGAACCCGGCGAACTGGGGTCCGGCCGTGGCCGAGGCGGGCCAGGTCGCCAGCCATATCTATGCCGAAGCGCGGGGGCGCTGGGACAGCACCGCCGGCGCGTCGGGCTTTTCCGAGCGGCTGCCGGTCTTTGCCGGGCTGCTGCTGGTCGCGCTGCTGCTGCTCTCGCGTGGCCGGCGCTGGGTCGATTCGCTGCCCTCGCGGCTGTCGGCCCGCGCCAGCGAGCGGTCGCGCGCGGCGCTGGTCTTCGGCGTCTCGCTGGGCCAGATCGCCATCCCGCTGGTCGGGCTGATCCTGTTCGCCTCGGCGCTGATGTTCTCGGGGCTGTTCGCGGAATGGGGGCTGCCGCTGGTGATGTCGCTGGCCGGGGCGGGCGTGTCGTTCTTTTCCGGGCTGTGGCTGGCGCGGCGGCTGTTCCCGGCGCCCGACACCGCCGTCGAGCCGCCCCTGCCCATGGGCGAGGAACGCCGCGCCAAGGCGCGCTTTCGCGCGACGCTGCTGGCCGCCTCCCTGGCGCTGCACCAGCTTTTCGCACGCTCGGTCCTGCCGCTTTCGGGCTTTCACAGCCAGAACGACAGCGACACCGTTCCCCAGCGGCTCAGCGAGGCCTCGGCGGGGGTCTGGCATTTCCTGCTGGTGCTGTTCGGCGCCTTCTGCCTTTTGCGCCTGTGCAACGTGCTGCGCGGCCTGCGCCAGCCCGAGCCCGCCGATACGCCCGACTACCGCATCCGCGTGGTCAGCTTCCTGGCGATGATGGGGCGGCTGGTGGCGGTCATCGCGCCGTTGCTGGTGGCGGCGGGCTATGTCACCGCGGGCAATGCGCTGCTGTGGTCCGCGATCATGACGCTGGCGCTGGTCGGGCTGCTGATCATCCTGCAGGATTTCATCGCCGATCTCTACGCGCTGGCCAAGGGCGGCGACCGCTCGGCGCGCGATGCGCTGATGCCGGTGCTGATCGGCTTTGCGCTGATCCTGTTGTCGCTGCCGGTGTTCGCGCTGATCTGGGGCGCGCGCGCCAGCGACCTGGCCGAGGCCTGGACCAAGGCGCAGCAGGGCTTTTCGCTGGGCGGGGTGCGGCTGTCTCCGATGGCGCTGCTGACCTTCCTGATCGTCTTTGCCATCGGCTATTTCCTGACCAACTTCGTGCAGGGCGCCTTCCGCAGCTCCATCCTGCCCAAGACGAGGCTGGATGCGGGCGGGCAGAACGCCGTCACCTCGATGATCGGCTATGTCGGCGTGGCGCTGGCGGCGGTCTTTGCCGTGACCTCGGCGGGGATCGACCTGACCTCGCTGGCCTTCGTCGCCGGCGCGCTTTCGGTCGGCATCGGCTTCGGCATGCAGCAGGTGGTGTCGAACTTCGTCTCGGGCATCATCCTGCTGGTCGAGCGGCCGATCGCCGTCGGCGACTGGATCGAGGTCGGCGGCCAGCAGGGCATCGTCAGGAAGATGGCGGTGCGCGCCACCCAGATCCAGACCTTCGACCGCACCCAGGTCATCGTGCCGAACTCGAACCTGATCACCCAGCCGGTGACGAACTGGACGCGCGGCAGCCTGGCCGGGCGGATCATCGTGCCGATCACGGTGGGGGTGACGGCCGACAGCCGGCAGGTGGCCGCGCTCCTGCGCGAGATCGCCGAGGACCAGCCGACGGTCCTGGTGAACCCGGCCCCCGCGGTCCTTCTGCGCAGCATCACGCCGACGGGACAGAATTTCGAACTGCGCGCCGTGCTTTCCGACATCAACGGCGGCAGCTCGATCGTGTCCGAGATCAATCACCAGATCCTGGAGCGCTTTGCCGCGGCGGGGATCGTCCTGCCCGGCAGCGCGCGCGGTGCGCAGGACATCTACCTGCACCAGGCCGAGGCCGAGGCGCCCGTCGCCCTTTCCCTCGCCGACGCGCAGGACGAAGAGGGCCGGCCCGGCCGCAGCAGCTAGGCGCCGCGCCTTGCGCGTTCCACGGGCCGCGCCGCGGAGGCCGTCCGGTCCAGGCCGGGCGCCGCACCTTGCGCTTCTTCGTTCCCCAAATACTCCTAGCGGCGCAGGCCGCTGGGCGGTTCCTGTTCCGGCAGGCCCTCTTGCGACAGCATGATCGCCACCGGGCGCAGCCAGGGGATCTGGGCGCAGACGATCATGATCGCCACCATGATCGGCACGGCCAGGAAGGTGCCGGCGATGCCCCAGACCACGCCCCAGAAGGCCAGCGACAGCACGATCCCGAACGAGGACAGCCGCAGCGTCTGGCCCAGCAGCATCGGATCGAACACATTGCCGATGATGAACTGCACCGCCACCGTCAGCCCGCCCACGGTCAGCGTCACCGCCGGATCGCCGGTCTGCGCCAGCACCATGGCGATGGTGATGACCGTGGCCGCGATCGAGCCCAGCGTCGGGATGAAGTTCAGGATGAAGGTCAGCATGGCCACCGCCCCGGCCAGGTCCAGCCCCTGCACCCGGAAGATCGCCCAGATCAGCGCCGCCGTGACCGCGCTGATCGCCGCCTTGACCACCAGGTAGCGGTTCACCCGGCGCATGATCTTGTGGACCGTCTCCAGCACCTGCCGGGCCTGGGCGGGATCGCCGGTCAGGCGCTCGATCTTGACCGGGAACCAGATCCGCTCGCTGAACATGAAGCCGACGAAGGTCAGGATCAGCACCGAGGCCGAGATCAGGTTCGACGCCTGCGCCGCGGCCGAGCGCAGCCAGCCGGCGACGTCGATGCTGCCCATGAAGGTGCCGATGGCCTCCTGCACGTTCGGCCCCCAGCGCTGGCTGAGCCGCGCCAGGGCCGCCTGTGCCCGGTCGGCATAGGCGATCGAGGTCGAGACCACCTCGTTCACCTGCGCCACCACCGCGGTCGCGGCCCAGAGCAGGCCGATGGCGATGGCGATCAGCGCCAGCGTGGTCGCCAGCCAGTTCGGCACCTTCAGCCGGGCAAAGGCGGAAATCGCGTCGCTGGTCAGCGAAAAGATGATGATGGCAAAGACCAGGCAGATCAGGATGAAACGCGCCTGCACCAGCAGGAACAGGATCAGGCCAAAGGCGATCACGCCCAGAAAGCCGGTCTGCAACCGCTCGCTCAGATGCGAGTCCCGCCCGTCCAATCGCGTCCCCTCATTCTTTCCGGCGGCGGGGCGCGGCCTGCGCGCCCTGCCTCGTCTCAGGCTTCGGCCTCATCCTCGCCATTCTCGGCGATGCGGGCAACAGAAACCACCTCTTCGCCCGGCGCCGTGTTGAAGACGCGCACGCCCCCGGCAGAACGCGAGCGGAAGCTGATGCCGTCCACCGGCACCCGGATCGACTGCCCGGTCGAGGTGGCCAGCATGATCTGGTCGTCGCGATCCACCGGGAAGCTGGCGACCAGCGGTCCGCCGCGCATCGCCTTGTCCATGGCCATCACGCCCTGGCCGCCGCGCCCGCGCACCGAATAGTCGTGCGACGAGCTGATCTTGCCGGCGCCGCGGGCGGTGATGGTCAGGATCAGATCCTCGGCCGCCGACATCTCGGCATAGCGCTCCTGGCTGATCGCGGCCTCGGCGACGGCATCCTCGTCCTCATCGGCCTCGGCGCCGTCGTCCAGCGCGCCCTCGACGGCGCGGCGCATCTTCAGATAGGCGGCGCGTTCCGACGGGTCGGCCTCGAAATGCCGGATCACCGACATGCTGACCACGCGATCGCCGGGCGCCAGGCGAATGCCGCGCACGCCGGTCGAATCGCGGCCCTTGAAGACGCGCACGTCGGTGGTCGGGAAGCGGATCGCCCGGCCCGCGGCCGTGACCAGCATCACGTCGTCGTTCTCGGTCGCCATGCGCGCGCCGATCAGCTCCACCCCCTCGGGCAGCTTCATGGCGATCTTGCCGTTGCGCATGACATTGGTGAAATCCGACAGCGCGTTGCGGCGGACGTCGCCTTCCGAGGTGGCGAAGATCACCTGGTAGTCGTCCCAATCCTTTTCCGGGGCATCCACCGGCATCAGCGCGGCGATGGAGACGCCGGACTGGATCGGCAGGATGTTGACGATGGCCTTGCCCTTGGCCGTGCGCCCGCCCAGCGGCAGCCGCCAGGTCTTGAGCCGATAGACCATGCCGTCGGTGGTGAAGAACAGAAGCTCGGTATGGGTATTGGCGACGAACAGGGTGGTGACGACGTCGTCCTCTTTCGTGGCCATGCCGGACAGGCCCTTGCCGCCGCGGCGTTGCGACCGGAACTCGGCCAGGGCCGTGCGCTTGATATAGCCGCCCGAGGTGATGGTGACGACCATGTCCTCGCGCTCGATCAGGTCTTCGTCGTCCAGGTCGCCCGCCCAGTCGGTGATCTCGGTCCGGCGCGGCACGGCGAAATGCTGCTTCACCTCGCGCAGCTCGTCCGAGATGATGCCCATGATCCGTTCGCGCGAGGCGAGGATGGCCAGGTATTCGCGGATCGCATCGGCCAGCGTCTTCAGCTCGTCGGTGACTTCCTGCACGCCCAGCTGGGTCAGGCGCTGCAGGCGCAGCTCCAGGATGGCGCGGGCCTGGGTCTCGGACAGGTTGTAGGTGCCGTCCTCGTTCACCGGATGCAGCGGGTCGTCGATCAGCTTCAGGTAGACCACGATCTCATGCGCCGGCCAGCGCCGGGTCATCAGCCGCTCGCGCGCCTCGGCGGCATCGGCCGAGCTGCGGATCGTCGCCACCACCTCGTCGACGTTCGAGACCGCCACGGCGAGGCCGCAAAGCACATGCGCGCGCTCGCGCGCCTTGCGCAATTCATAGGCGGTGCGGCGCGCCACCACTTCCTCGCGGAAGGTCAGGAAATGGGTCAGGAAGTCGCGCAGCGTCAATTGCTCGGGGCGGCCGCCGTTCAGCGCCAGCATGTTGGCGCCGAAGCTGGTCTGCATCGGGGTAAAGCGGAACAGCTGGTTCAGCACAACCTCGGCGGTGGCGTCGCGCTTCAGCTCGATCACCACGCGCACGCCGACGCGGTCGGATTCGTCCTGGACGTGGGCGATGCCCTCGATGCGCTTTTCCTTGGCAAGCTCGGCGATCTTCTCGATCAGGCTGGCCTTGTTCACCTGGAAGGGGATCTCGTCCAGGATGATCGCCTGCCGGCCGGCGCGGGTTTCCTCGATCCGGGTCTTGGCGCGCAGGATGATGCTGCCGCGCCCCTCGAGGTAAGCCTTGCGCGCGCCCGAACGGCCCAGGATGATGCCGCCGGTGGGGAAATCCGGGCCGGGTACGATCTCCAGCAGCCGCTCGGTCGGCAGGTCGGGGTTTTCGATCAACGCCAGGGTGGCGTCCACCACCTCGCCCAGGTTGTGTGGCGGGATGTTCGTGGCCATGCCGACGGCGATGCCGCCCGCACCGTTGACCAGCATGTTCGGAAAGCGCGCCGGCAGGACGGTCGGCTCGCGGTCCTTGCCGTCGTAGTTGTCCTGGAAATCGACGGTGTCCTTGTCGATGTCCATCAGCAGATAGGCCGAGGGCTTGTCCATCCGCACCTCGGTATAGCGCATGGCCGCCGGACTGTCGCCGTCCATGCTGCCGAAGTTGCCCTGGCCGTCGAGAAGCGGCAGGGACATGGAAAAGTCCTGCGCCATGCGCACCAGCGCATCATAGATCGAGGCGTCGCCATGCGGGTGATACTTACCCATGGTGTCGCCGACCGGGCGGGCCGACTTGCGATAGGGCTTGTCATGGGTGTTGCCGGTCTCGTGCATGGCGAAGAGGACGCGGCGATGCACCGGCTTCAGCCCGTCGCGCAGGTCGGGAATCGCCCGGCTGACGATGACCGACATGGCATAGTCGAGATAGGACGAGCGCATCTCGTGCGCGATGTCGATCACCGGGCCGTCGTGATGCATCACGGCGCGCTCCGATCCGCCGTTCTCGGGGGTATCGTCGTCGTTTTCAGGGATGTCAGCCACGGGGTAAACCTCAAGATCTTGTTGGGCACGGGTCTATCCCATACCCGCCTTGGGTGCAATCTTGACGGGCCGCCCCGGTGCGGGAATTGCGGCTCAGGCCAGCCCGGCCTCGCGCCTGCGGCCGCGGACCGAGGCCAGCCACAGCGCCGACAGCCCGGCCGAGAGGATCGCGTTCCAGCCGGCCATGGAAATGCCGAACAGGCTCCAGGCCACCTCGTCGCAGCGCACGACCGGCGCCTTTTCCAGCGCCGCCATCAGATCCTGCGTGGACATGCTGGCCAGGCCCGAGACCCCGCCCGAGCAATGCTGCGGCCCCTGCCAGACCTGCAATTCGACGCCCGCGTGATAGATGGCAAGGCCGGTGGCGCAAAGCGCGGCCAGCAGCCCCAGCGCCGCCAGCCAGCGCTTCCAGCCGAAGAACCAGATCAGCCCGCCGATGATCGCGGCGACCAGATGCGGCCAGCGCTGCAGGATGCACAGTTCGCAGGGCGCATAGCCCAGGGCCTGGAAGGTCAGCGCGGCGGCCAGCAGCGCGGCGGAACCGGCGCCGGCGGTGACGGCGACATGCTTGCTTGAAAATCCGTTCATGGCTTCCGGTTAGGACCGCGCCTCGCGGCCGGCAAGTGCCAATCGCGTGAACTCAATGCGGCTTCCAGGTGACGACGCGGTAAAGATAGATCGCCACCACCGCCACCACCACCAGCTTGGACAGCGGATCGACCCAATCCGCGACCAGCGCATAGTTTTCATGCAGCATCAGCCCGGCAAAGGTCAGCACCCCGGTCCAGAGCGCGCTGCCGATCACGGTATAGAGCAGGAATTTCCACATCGGCATCCGCGCGAGCCCCGCCGGGACCGAGATCAGCGTGCGGATCGCCGGGATCATGCGGCCGAAGAACACCGCCATGGCGCCGTGGCGCTGGAACCATTCATGCGCGGCGTCGATGTCCGAGGGCGAAAGCGTGAGCAGCCGGCCGTGCCGGGCGGCAAAGCGCTTCAGCCGCTCCTCGCCGAACCACAGGCCGATGTAATACCACATCAGCGTGCCCAGGACCGAGCCGATGGTGCCGACCAGGATGGTCAGCGTCAGCGACATCCGCCCGCTGCCGGCCAGGAAGCCGGCCAGAGGCATGATCACCTCGGAGGGGATGGGCGGAAAGACGTTCTCGGCCACCATGAGCATCAGCACGCCCAGATAGCCCCAGCTCTCGATCGTCGAAACCACCCAGTCGAACATGCCTGCCCCTTTCGTTTGGGAACGTGCTGCGGGCTGGGGCCGGAACTGTCAAGCCTGCGCGCGTGTTGCGCCGTGGCGGGGTTGCGATAAGCTCGGCAGGCGGGATCACGGCGGGGAGGACGGCGCGATGGAATGGCGGGGCAGGCGCGGCAGCAGGAATGTCGAGGATCGGCGCGGCATGGGCCGGGCCGCCGGCGCGGGCGGCATGGGCGTCGTCGGCGTGCTGGTGGTGCTGGCGGTGGGGTATTTCTTCGGCATCGACATCTCGCCCATCGTCGGCGCCCTGGACGAGGGCGGCGCGCCCGGCGAGTCGCGCGAGCTGACGCAGGAAGAGCGCGAGATCGGCCAGTTCGTCTCGGTCGTGCTGGCCGATACCGAGGAGGTCTGGGCCGGCGTGCTGCCCGACCAGGCCGGCATGCGCTACCAGGATCCGGGGCTGGTGCTGTTTTCGGGCGCGGTGCAATCGGCCTGCGGCGGCGCCTCGGCGGCGATGGGGCCGTTCTATTGCCCCGGCGACCGCAAGGTCTACCTGGACACGGATTTCTTTCGGGTCATGGCCGGCAAGATGGGGGCGGGGGGCGATTTCGCCTATGCCTATGTCATCGCGCATGAGGTCGGCCATCACGTACAGAACCTGACCGGGACGCTTTCCGAGGTGAACGGGCTGCGCGCCCGGTTGGGCGAGCGCGATGCGAACCGGCTGTCGGTCGCCACCGAATTGCAGGCGGATTGCTATGCCGGGATCTGGGCGCGGCAGGCCAGCGAGCAGTTCGGCACCATCGAGGAGGGGGACATCGACGAGGCGATCAATGCCGCTGCCGCGGTGGGCGACGACACGCTGATGGAAAGCGCCGGCCGGGCGGTGGTGCCCGACGCCTTCACCCATGGCTCGGCCGCCGAGCGCCAGGCCTGGTTCAAGCGCGGCTTTGCCTCGGGGCAGATGGCGCAATGCGACAGTTTCGCGGCATTGGGGAATTAGGGGCGGCGGCGCGGGTGGCACGGCCGCGGGGAGTATTTGCAGAACAGAGAAGGGCAGGGGCGGTGCCCTCCGGCGGGCCGGCCGCTGTCCGTGGCGCGGTCGCAGGAGTATTTGGGAAACGGTGAAAGGCGGTGCCGCGGCGGGGTGCGCCAACCTGTCGCGGCGGCGGTCAGGGGCGCTGCAACTGGATGCCGCGCGGGCGTTCGGTGGTGGCCCAATCGGGCCAGAGGCCGAAATGTTCGAGCCCGGCAAGCAGCAGGCCGGCCGCGATGACGCCGAGGACCAGCGCGACGGTTCGGGCGCTGGGCGGGTTTCGCGCCCAGCGGGCGGCCCGGATCAGCCAGATGAGGTTGTTCATGCGCCCGTTCCTTTGCTAGTGCTGCCCCCGGAAACCGAAAATGCGCCGGGACGACCTCTTGCCTCAGCATAGCGACAGCCGAATCCTGCCCTATAGCGCCGACCAGATGTATGCGCTGGTGGCCGATATAGAAAGATACCCCGAGTTCCTGCCCTGGAACACTGCCGCGCGTATTCGCGCGCGCCGGCCCGGCGCCTCGGGCAGCGAGGTGGTCGAGGCCGACCTGGTCATCAGCTTCAAGGTGTTCCGCGAGCGCTTCGGCTCGCGCGTGACGCTGTGGCCCGAGACGAAGCGCATCGACACCGAATACCTGGACGGGCCCTTCAAGTACCTGCGCAGCGGCTGGAGCTTCGCCGACCTGCCGGAGGGCGGCTGCAAGGTCGAGTTCTTCGTCGATTTCGAGTTCCGCAACGCCATCCTGGGCAAGGTGATCGGCGTGGTTTTCGGCGAGGCGATGATGCGCATCGTGCGCGCCTTCGAGGACCGGGCGAAGGCGCTTTACGGCGCCTGACGTGCATCCTGCCAGATGGCGTGGTCGGCGGCCAGGGCGGCGCGCAGCCGCGCCTCGGCCTCGGGCGCCAGGTCGGTGACGGCGGGGGGCGAGACATTGCTGCGCCGCAGCGCGACCGGCTTGCCGAGGCGCTGCGCCAGGAATTGCGTCAGCGCCGGCATCGCCTCGTAGCGGAAGAGGTGATCGACCGCGATCCGGCCGTCATTGTCGACGAGGAAATCGGATTGCCGGCCCAGCCGGGCATGGGCCGGGCGATCGCCGGGGCGCAGGTAGTCGTCCGCGAAACGCTCGAAGCTGACATGGGCGGTGCTGTTGGCATGGCCGATCAGTTCGTCGCGGGCGCGAAAGCGATACCAGCTGCGCAGCCAGTCCAGCGGTTCGCGGATCACCGCCACGGTTTCGAACGCGGGCTCGCCCAGCGGCTCGAGCAGCGGCCGGATGCGGCTGCGATATTGCCGCAGCTTCAGGTGCTTGATCTCGGGCCGGCTGCGAAAGACGATCTCGGCCCTGGGCGCCAGCGCCTGTTCCAGCGCCGTCGTCCCGGTCTTGGGCACCGACAGCAGCACGATGCGGGGCTGGAGAAAGATCAGCATGAGGGGGCGATGGGCAGGGGCATGGTGCCGCTTAGCGGTCCCGGCCCGTGCTGGCAAGGCGGGCCGGGATGCGGCCCGCCTGCTGCGGCATCAGATCACGCCGAAGGCGCGCATCGGTTCGGCCACGCGGATGAAGCCGGCGATGTTGGCGCCGATGACGTAATCGCCCGGTGCGCCGAATTCCTCGGCCGTGCTGTAGCAGCTGTCATGGATGTCGCGCATGATCTCGGCAAGCTTGGCCTCGGTCTTTTCGAAGCTCCAGCGGTCGCGCGAGGCGTTCTGCTGCATCTCCAGCGCCGAGGTGGCGACGCCGCCGGCGTTCGCCGCCTTGCCGGGGCCGAACTTGACGCCGGCCTGCTGGAAGGTGCGGATCGCCTCGGGGGTGCAGGGCATGTTCGCGCCCTCGCCGACCGCGGTCACGCCGTTCTTGACCAGCTTGGCGGCGTCCTTGCCGGTCAGCTCGTTCTGCGTGGCCGAGGGCATGGCGACCTCGCAGGCCACGTCCCAGATCGAGCCCTCGCCGGATTTCACGAAATAGGCGCCGTTGCCTTCGCCCTTCATCCGCACGTATTGCGAGATGCGGCCGCGGCGCACTTCCTTGATTTCCTTGAGGAGGCCGAGGTCGATGCCGCCCTCGTCCACGATATAGCCCGAGCTGTCCGAGCAGGCGATGACCTTGCCGCCGAATTCCTGCACCTTCTCGATGGTGTAGATGGCGACGTTGCCCGAGCCCGAGACCACGACCGTCTTGCCGTCGAAATCGGTGCCGCCGGTCTTCAGCATGGCCTGGGTGAAATAGGTGTTGCCGTAGCCGGTCGCCTCTTTGCGCGCCAGCGAGCCGCCGTAGAACAGGCCCTTGCCGGTCAGTACGCCCGCCTCGTAGCGGTTGGTCAGGCGCTTGTATTGGCCGAACATGTAGCCGATCTCGCGCGCGCCCACGCCGATGTCGCCCGCCGGCACGTCGGTATATTCGCCCAGGTGGCGGTAAAGCTCGGTCATGAAGCTTTGGCAGAAGCGCATGATCTCGCCGTCCGTGCGGCCCTTGGGATCGAAGTCCGAGCCGCCCTTGCCGCCGCCGATGGGCAGGCCGGTCAGCGCGTTCTTGAAGATCTGCTCGAAGCCCAGGAACTTGATGATGCCCACGTTCACCGAGGGGTGGAAGCGCAAGCCGCCCTTGTAGGGGCCCATGGCCGAGCTGAACTGCACCCGGAAGCCGCGGTTGATCTGCACCCGGCCCTTGTCATCGGTCCACGGCACGCGGAAGATGATCTGGCGCTCGGGTTCGCAGATGCGCTCGATCAGGGCGTCCTCCAGGTAGTCGGGGCGCTTGGCGACGACGCGGCCAAGGCTTTCCAGAACCTCGCGCACCGCCTGGTGGAATTCGGGCTCGCCTGCGTTGCGGCGGACCACCTCCTCATAGATGGGGGCAAGCTTGTCGTCGATCTGCGGCATGTCGCGGAATCCTTTCCCTTGGGGTCGGAGGGCTCCTTAGCCCAAGGTGCGGGCAGTTTGAATGGGGCAAGAGCAATATTCGGGCAAAATGCCCGAGTTTTTGGCGTAATGCCAAGTTATCCCAGGGATAAATCACGTAATATCAATGGCTAGAGGGTTTTCGTTCTGCCCGTTCTGCGGGCAGCGGCTTTTTGCCACGCTTCTTGCCATGACATGTCGCTTGCAATGACACCTGCCTTGCAAAGCAAAAGACCGCCCGGCGCCTCCTCGCGCCGGACGGTCCAGTTGCGCCGGGGTCGGGGTCAGCGGCGCCCCGCCTCCAGCGCGTCCTCGAAGGTGCGCAGGCCGGTGACGGGGGCCTGCACCAGCACCGCCATGTTGCCGGGCTTGTGTTCGTTGCGCAGCATCTTCAGATGCGCGGCCGGGATTTCGGCCCAGGGAAAGACCTCGGACATGCAGGGGTCGATGCGGCGCTCGAGCATCAGCTTGTTGGCCGCAGACGCCTGTTTCAGATGCGCGAAATGGCTGCCCTGCAGGCGCTTCTGGTGCATCCACATGTAGCGCACGTCGAAGGTGCAGTTGAAGCCCGAGGTGCCGGCGCAGATCACCACCATGCCGCCCTTCTTGCAGACGAAGGTCGAGACCGGGAAGGTCGCCTCGCCCGGATGTTCGAAGACGATGTCGACGTTGTTGCCCTTGCCGGTGATGTCCCAGATCGCCTTGCCGAACTTGCGCACCTCGTTGAACCACTCCTTGTATTCGGGGGTGTTCACCTTGGGCAATTGGCCCCAGCACTTGAAGTCCTTGCGGTTGATGACGCCCTTGGCGCCAAGGCTCATGACGAACTCGCGCTTGTCCTCGTCGCTGATGACGCCGACCGCATTGGCCCCGGCGGCGTTGATCAGCTGGATGGCGAAGCTGCCGAGCCCGCCCGAGGCGCCCCAGACCAGCACGTTCATGCCCGGCTTCAGCTCATGCGGCTCGTGGCCGAAGAGCATGCGGTAGGCGGTGGCCAGCGTCAGCGTGTAGCAGGCCGATTCCTCCCAGGTCAGGTGCTGGGGGCGGCGCATCAGCTGCTGGGCCTGGACGCGGGTGAATTGCGCGAAGCTGCCGTCCGGCGTCTCATAGCCCCAGATGCGCTGGCTGGGCGAATACATCGGGTCGCCGCCGTTGCATTCCTCGTCGTTGCCGTCGTCCTGGTTGCAATGGATGACGACTTCGTCCCCGACCTTCCAGTTCTTGACCTTGTCGCCCACCGCCCAGACGATGCCCGAGGCGTCCGAGCCCGCGATGTGATAGGGCGCGCCATGGCCGTCGAAGGGGCTGATCGGCACGCCGAGGCCGGCCCAGATGCCGTTGTAGTTGACGCCCGCCGCCATCACCAGGACCAGCACCTCGTTGCTGTCGATCGGCGGCGTCTCGACCACCTCGACCTGCATGGCCTTGTCGGGCTCGCCATGGCGTTCGCGGCGGATGGCCCAGGCGTACATCTGCTGGGGCACATAGCCCAGAGGCGGCATCTCGCCGATCTCGTAGAGATCCTTTTCCGGTGCGTCATAGGGCGCGATCGGGGTGGGTTGGTCCAGGGCCATCTCAGAGTCCTCTTTTGCCGCTTTCGGCGCCGGGCTTCCGCCGCGGCGCAGAATCAGCGCGGGTTGCAGCGCCCGTTGTAAGGATGGCTGCGCAACATTGCAATATTACTGATGTAGAAATTGTAATAATCTGTCGTAACGAATGCGCGAACCGCCGCAGTGCAGCGGAACCCGGCGCCCCGGTGACTGGGTCGGAGCAGGGCCTGCCGGGCTCAAGGCGGCGCTTGCCCGCCGAATCGGTGGCGCAGCGGGCGGGGTTGGGCCGTCGGATGCGCCCAGCCCGCATTTCCTGCCCCCCTGCCTAGGCGCGGCCGCGGTTCTTCGCCTTCCGGCCCCTAGGCCAGCCCTTGCTGCGATCCGCGCTGCACCTGCATTGCCGGGCGCAAATGCCGCATTTTCCCGGCATTTCCGGGGGAAAGGCCTGAAACAACAGGCGATTGAAGCCCGGAAAACCTCTTGTTTTCCGCCATCCCAAGCGTGGTTGGACGGTGACTTTGCCCATTTGCCAAGGCCATTGGCGCTCATCGAAACTTCCCGAAAAAAAAGCCGCCCCGAGGGACGACCTGGCCGATGAAATGCTGCGATTGCCAACTAAAGATCCGCGAGCCGATAGATTCCGCAATCGCGATTCGAGCCGTGGAGGATCGGGTGCGCAGGGCGCGACGGGTCGCGATCCATTCCTGTGCGTGCAGCCCGTCGAACAGGCGGCCCTTGCTCGTCTCGCCATGCACGGTCCCGACCTTGACCCAGTTCCCGTCGAGGCAGACTTCGATGGCGCCGATGCCGGCATGGTTCCAGCGGATGTCCACGGTCTGCCCACCGGAACCAGATCGCGAGATCCTCCGAATGATACCGGATGCCGAGAATGGTGATCCCGTCCTTGAACACACGCATTTGCGATCACATCCCGATGGACTTCGCGGGCGGGCCATCCTACCCATATGGCATGATGCGCCTGCTTGCCCTGCTGTTCACCTTTGCCGTGATGAACGCCGCCCTGATCCTGTCGGTGGCGCATGACGGCGTGGTAGCGTCGCAGCAATTGGCGATGGAAGCCGCAGCCGGGCAGGAGGCCGAGCCTTCTTCCGCCCCAGGCAATGCGTCCTGCATGCTGAGCGGCAGTTGCAGCAGCGATGGAACAGCCTGCGACTGGACCTGTGCCTCGCATGCCGCCGTCGAGACGGCGTCCTTGCAAGATGGGGCCGCACAGGACGCCAGCAGGCTCGAGCGGCTGTTTGCCGTCTCGTCCTGGCGAACGACGGGACCGCTGCGGCAAGAGCGGCCTCCGAGAACTCTCTTCGTCTGATCCTGCGCCTCGGGCGCAATTCGCCATCAGCCTGGCAAAATCCCGCCGGGTGCGGTCGTCATGGCCCACCCCGACGCGGTTTCCGGGCTGATGTGATCACAGACAGAACGGATTGAGTCATCAACATGGATAAGGGATTCAAAGGCTCCGGCCTTGATCGCAGGGCATTTGTCGGCGGGCTGGTATGTGCCGGTAGCGGCGCCATGGGCGCGTTTGCGCAGCAGTTCGACCCGAGCACGGGGAACATGGTCTATGGCGGTGCAGGCCAGGGGCAGGCACCCGATATCGGCGCCTGGCAGGTAAATCCGAACGCCGATCGGCGTCGGAACCTGTCCGCCTTCCGCATGTGGCATTGGAGCGATCATTTCAGCGACCTGGGGGTCGGGGTGATTCTGGCCGATGTTTCGTCGCGGGCGCTGCACTACTGGTCCGCCGGCGAGGCCACCTATCGGGTCTATCCCTGCTCGGTGCCGGTGACCGAGGAGCTGACCAAGCGCGGCAAGACCGAGGTGGTCCGCAAGGCGAAGAACCCGCCATGGACCCCCACGCCCGACATGCGCAAAAAGGATCCGAGCCTGCCCTTGCGCGTCGAAGGCGGCGCGCCGGAAAATCCCCTTGGCGCTTATGGGCTCTATCTGTCCTGGCCCGCCTATCTCATCCACGGCACGCATGACACCCGAAAGATCGGGCGCCTGTCATCGAACGGCTGCTACGGCCTCTATAACGAGCATGTCACCGAGCTTTACGACCTCGCCGAGATCGGCACGCAGGTCGCCGTGTTCTAGAAGCCTCGCCGCAGGCGCGAGCCCGCGGCGATATGTGAAACCAGGAGGCTCTCGGATGATCAGCCCGGCCCATGTCTCGATGGCGGTGCGAAACCGCGCCTATGGGGGATCCGTGTCGCCATGATCGCCATGCAGGCAAAGATCATGGTTGCCCAGCACCTCGATCACCCGGCAGTCGGCGATGGTGCCGCAGGCGCATTGCGCCAGCATGCGCTGCAATTCGTCGCGCAACACCGTCAGCCGGGCGATGCGGGCATTGACCGCCGCAAGCTGGCGGCCGGCGATCTCGTCGGCGGCGGCGCAGGGGATGTCCGGCCGGTCCGACAGGCTCAGCAACTCGCGGATCGCCTCGAGCGGGAAGCCCAGGTCGCGGGCATGGCGGATGAAGGCCAGCCGCTCTTGCACCTTCGGCGTGTAAAGCCGCTGGTTGCCCGCCGTCCGCTCGGGCTGGGGCAAAAGGCCGATCTGTTCGTAATAGCGGATCGTCGGCACCTTCACCCCGGTCGCCCGGCTGAGTTTTCCGATGGAGAGCATGAGAAACCCCTTGAAGCTCTAGTTGCTGGAGCACCTAGGTTCCCGAATCATCGAGGACAAGGCCCGCGGTCTGCGCGGGCAGGAGATGAACGATGCGTGACGAAAATGCCGAACGGGTCGAATGGACGGTGACGGGCATGGACTGCGCCGCCTGCACCCGCAAGATCACCGCGGCGGTCGAGCGGATGCCGGGGGTGGGCGAGGTCTCGGTCGGGCTGATGGCCGAGAAGCTGTCGCTGACGCTGCACCCGGAGGGGGCGAGCCGCGACCAGATCGAGGACACGGTTCGGCGCCTGGGCTTTGGCATCGCGCCGCGCGGGCAGGAGGCACCGCGCAAGAAGGCCTTCGTGCTGCCCGATGCCGCGCCTGCGGCGGCCGTGGCACCGGCAGCCGCCCCGGCCACGCATGGCCACGACCATGGCGCTGCCCGCGGCCAGAGATGGCATCGCACCGCCAAGGGCCGGCTGGTCGTCACGACCGGCGTGCTGCTGGCCGCGGCCTGGGCCTTCGAGCTGTTGACCACGGCCGAATGGGGCTATTGGGCCTTCCTGCTGGCCTGCGTGATCGGCGTCGCCCCGGTGGCGAAGCGCGCCTTCGCGGCGCTGCGCATGGGCCAGCCCTTCACCATCGAAAGCCTGATGACCATCGCCGCCGTCGGCGCCCTCTTCATCGGTGCGGCCGAGGAGGCGGCGCTGGTCGTGTTCCTGTTCGCCCTGGGCGAGGTGCTGGAGGGCGTCGCCGCCGGCCGGGCGCGCGACGGCATCCGGGCGCTGGCCGATCTGGTGCCCAAGACCGCGCTGCTGGAGGTGAACGGCAAGACGCGGGAGGTTCCCGCCGACAGCCTGGGGATCGGCCAGGTCGTGCTGGTCCGTCCCGGCGACCGCATCCCCGCCGATGGCGCGATCGCCGAGGGCACGAGCGGCATCGACGACAGCCCGGTGACCGGCGAGAGCGTGCCGGTGACCAAGGGACCGGGGGACGGGGTTTTCGCCGGCTCGATCAATACCGAGGCGGCGCTGCGCGTGCGCGTCATGCGCGAGCCTGCGGACAACACCATCGCCCGCATCATCCGGCTGGTCGAGGAGGCCGAGGAAGCCCGCGCGCCCACCGAGCGCTTCATCGACCGCTTCAGTCGCTGGTACATGCCCGCCGTGGTGGCGGTCTCGGCGCTGGTGGTGCTGGTGCCGCCGCTGGCATTCGGCGCGGACTGGGGGAGCTGGATCTATCGCGGCCTGGCGCTGCTGCTGATCGGCTGCCCTTGCGCGCTGGTGATCTCGGTCCCGGCCTCGATCGCCTCCTCGCTCTCGGCCGGGGCGAAGCGCGGGCTGTTGATGAAGGGCGGCGCGGTGATCGAGGCCGCGGCCAAGGTCAACCAAGTCGCCTTCGACAAGACCGGCACGCTGACGCATGGCCGGCCGGTGGTCACCGACCTGGTGCCGGCCGCCGGCGTGGACGAGGCCGGGCTGCTGGCGGTGGCGGGCGGGGTCGAGGCCGGCTCCAGCCATCCGCTGGCGCGGGCCATCCTGGCGCGTGCCGCCGAGGCGGGCGTGGCCCCGCTGCCCGCGCGCGAGGCGCGGGCGCTGGTGGGCCGGGGGGTCGAGGCGGTCGTCGCGGACGAGCCCGCATGGGTCTCCTCGCCCCGCCATGCCGCCGAGCAGGGCGGAATCGAAACCGATGCGATCCGCCGCGCCATCGCGCTGGAAAGCGAGGGCAAGACCGTGGTCGCGGTCTTTCGCGCGCGCCGCCCCCTGGGGTTGATCGCCATGCGCGACGAGCCGCGCGCCGATGCCGCCGAGGCGATGGCCCAGCTTCGCGCGCTGGATGTCGGCGCGGTCATGCTGACCGGCGACAACCCGCGCACCGCCGAGGCCATCGCGGGCGCCCTTGGCATGGACCATCGCGCCGGGATGCTGCCCGAAGGCAAGCTGGCCGCGATCCGCGACATGGCCGCGCAGGGGGGCGTGATGATGATCGGCGACGGCATCAACGACGCCCCGGCGCTGAAGCAGGCGAGCGTGGGGGTGGCGATGGGCTCGGGCACCGACGTGGCGCTGGAGACGGCGGATGCGGCGATCCTGCGCGACCGGGTGGCGGACGTTCCGGCGCTGATCCGGCTGGCGCGGGCGACGATGGGCAACATCCGCCAGAACGTCGCCATCGCGCTGGGGCTGAAGGCGGTGTTCCTGGTGACCTCGGTCCTCGGCATCACCGGGCTGTGGATCGCCATCCTGGCCGATACCGGCGCGACCGTGCTGGTCACGCTCAATGCCCTGCGCATGCTGGGCTTCCGCCCGGAGCAGAGCTGATGCCGCTCGCCCTGGCCGCGTGGCTGATCCTGATCTGCTATCTGGCCCTGTTCTTCTGGGGCTCGGCCGAGGCGCGGCGCGCGGCAGGCCAGCCGGTCTGGCTGTTCGCCTATGCGCGGGGCCGCGACCGCCTGGCGGCCATCGGCTTTCGTCTGGGCTTCCTGCTGGCGCTGGTCGGCCCGGTCGTGGCCGGTTCCACAGCCCTGCCCACGGGACTGCAGGTTGCAGGCGTCGCGTTGGCCGCCCTCGGCATGGCGGTGGCCTTCGGCGCGCAGATGGCGATGGGGGCGTCGTGGCGCGTCGGGCTGCGCGCTGGCGAGGAAGGGCCGCTGGTCACCACCGGACCGTTCAGGATCAGCCGCAACCCGACCTTCCTGGGCCAGTTCCTGCTTCTGGCCGGTGTCCTGCTGGCCAGCCCGTCGGCGCCGACGCTGGCCGGGCTGGCGCTGTTCGCCGCCTCCGCATCCGTCCAGATCCGCAGCGAGGAGCGCCTGCTGCGCGCCCGTCATGGCGGGGCCTATGACCGATGGGCGCGGCAGGTGCCGCGCTGGATCGGCCTTCGCCGGGAGGAACGGACTTGAGACCGCACAGCCTTCTTCTGGTCGTCCTGCTGGTTCTGCTGCTGGACCAGGCGAGCAAGTCCGCCGCGCTGTCCTTGCTGGAGCAGGGACGGCCCGTCGTGGTCTTTGCCGGTTTCAACCTCGCTCTTGGCTTCAATACCGGCGCAAGCTTCGGGTTGCTTGCCGAAATCATGGCGACACGGCCGCTGGCCATGGCCGCGCTGACGGCGGCGCTGACCGTCTTCTTCGCCCTCATGGCCTTGCGTGCCCGCCATCCGTTCGAGGCGGTGGGTCATGCGTTGATCGTGGGCGGGGCGGCAGGGAATGTCCTGGACCGGCTCCGGCAAGGCAGGGTGACGGATTTCCTGGACCTCTATTGGGGCGACCAGCATTGGCCGGCCTTCAATGGCGCGGACATCGCGATCTTTCTGGGCGCGGTGCTGTTCCTGCTCCCCATGGCGAAAAGGACCTAGCGCCATGAAGGAAACTCTTATCGCCGCCGCGCTCATACTCGTTGCCTATCTTGGGCTGTATATCTGGGGAAACCGTGCTGCGCTCAAGTCTCGCAATTGCCCGGTTCCCACGCCATTGGCCGGACGAACAAAGGTTTCCGCGATCCAGGGGCCTGAGCGCATGATGCAGGGTAACCGCGCTGTCACCTCCGCCGCCGAAATGCTGCTGCTTGCTGCTTTTCTGACTGCTCTGGCGGCAACTCTGGGTGCGCTGTTCATCGGCGAGGTGCTGGGCCAGATGCCCTGCACCCTGTGCTGGTATCAGCGGATCGCGATGTTCCCGCTGGTGCCGGTGTTGGCCATCGGCTTGTGGCGCGGGGACGCGGGCGCATGGTTCTATGCCCTGCCGTTGGTGTCGGCCGGTCTGGCCATCGCGCTCTGGCATTCCGGCCTTTACGCCGGGCTGATCCCCGAGACCGCCAGCCCCTGCACCCGGGACGGCCCCTCCTGCTCGAACCGGGCGCAGATGACCATCATCGGCCTGCCGATCCCCTATCTCTCGCTTGGCGCCTTCGCCGGGATCGCGCTGTGCCTTGGCCTCAGGAAAGGAAAACCAACGTGAACCGCAGAACCATCGTCATCGGCAGCCTCGTCCTCGGCGCGGCCGCCTTCGCAGGTGGGGCCTGGCAGGTCGCCCGGCGGCGCGAGGCCGCGCAGACCGCCGCTGTCGCCGAGACCCTGCAAGCCCAGCCCGATGCGCTGGTCCGACCGCATTCCCCGATCCTTGGATCCGCGGATGCGCCGGTGACGCTGGTCGAGTTCTTCGATCCCTCCTGCGAGGCCTGCCGCGCTTTCCATCCCGCGGTCAGCCGGCTGCTGCGGGACCATCCCGAACAGCTGCGCGTCGTGCTGCGCTATGCCCCCTTCCACCAGGGATCGGACGAGGGCGTGCGCATCCTGGAAGCCGCAAGGATGCAGGACAGGTTTGTGCCCGTGCTCGACGCCCTGCTTGATCAGCAGCCCCGCTGGGCGGCACACGGTGCTCCGCGGCTGGACTGGGCCTGGCAGGTCGCTGGCGAAGCGGGGCTGGATCTTGCCAAGGCCGGGTCGGACCGGCTGCACCCGGCGATAACCGCCGTCCTGAACCAGGACATGGCGGATGTGGAGGTGCTGCAAATCCGGGGCACGCCGACCTTCTTCCTCAATGGCGAAAGGCTGACGGATCTGAGCATCGAAAAACTGCGCGCGGCCGTCACCGACGCCGTGAACGCGCAGTAAGGGGGCCGCCGATGAACCTGCGACGGATCAGGCTGGTCCTCTGGGCGCTGGTGGCCGCGGCGCTGGCGGGTGTTCTTGCCTTGCACTGGGCCGGAAGGCGGCCTAAGCCATCCCAAGCCGCCTTCCGTCCCGATTTCGTATTGCAGGACGCGGCCGGGCGGACCTATGGCATGGAGGATTTCCGTGGCAGGTTCGCGCTGGTCTTCTTCGGCTTCACCAACTGCCCCGACGTCTGCCCGACGACCATGTCCGAGGTGGCGCTGGTGATGAACGACCTGGGATCGGAAGCGGACAAGGTGCAGCCGCTGTTCATTTCCATCGACCCCCAACGGGACCGCGGGCAGGGGCTGTCCGAATATCTGGCGGCCTTCCATCCGGCGATCCTCGGCCTTGCCGGCGACGGGGCCGCGACGCAGGCGGCCGCCGAGAGCTTCAGGATCCATTTCGAGCGCGAGGAATCCCCGGCCGCACCCGATGGCTACACCATGTCGCATAGTCCGGGGCTGTTTTTGATCGGCCCGAATGGCGAATGGCTGCGCCAATTCCCCCATGAGACCCCCGCAGCCGAGATTCTGGCGGATATCCAGGAAAGGATCTGAACCGATGAAACGCTTCGCAATTGTGCTTGGGCTTGCCGTCATGCTGCCCCTGGCCGCCGCGGCCGAATGCGCCAGCGTCTCGGCGGGCGACCTGACCGTCACCGGCGCCTGGTCGCGCGCCACCATCGGCACCGCCCGCCCGGCGGTCTTCTATGTCGAGATCCGCAACGATGGCGAGACCGGCGACCGGCTGACGGGGATCGACACCCCGGTCGCCGCCATGCCGATGCTGCACCGGACCGTGGTCAAGGACGGCGTCGCCTCGATGCCGCATGCCGAGGCGATCGACATTCCGGCTGGCGAGACCGTCAGTCTGGCTCCCGGCGGCTATCATGGCATGCTGATGGAGCTGACCGCGCCGCTTGCCGAAGGCGAAACCTTTCCGGTGGCGTTGCGGTTCGAACGGGCCGGCTCGGTCGAGATCGACGCCCGGGTCCTGTCGATACGCGCACAGGGGGCGGGATGCGACGCCGCGGGCTGATCCTGGGTGCGGCGGGCCTGGCGGGAGCCTTCGGCTTCATGATGGGGCTGGGTGCCTGGCGCGGCGGTGATCCGCCCCCGCCGAGAGGGGGCGAGGGCGCCCGCGATGGCGAGAGGATGGATCTGTCCCGCATGGCTTGGGAACTGACCGACGATCACGGCACTCGCGTCGCGCCGCGCGATTGGCTCGGGCAGGCCAGCATGGTCTTCTTCGGTTTCACCTGGTGTCCCGATGTCTGTCCCACGACGCTGATGGACATCTCCGGTTGGCTGGACGACCTGGGACCGGATGCCGACCGCATCCGCGTCAGCCTGATCACCGTCGATCCCGAACGCGACAGTCCGCAGGTCCTTGGCGAATACCTGTCGAACTTCGATCCCCGCATCCGGGGTCTGACCGGATCGCCCGAGGACATCGCCCTGGCGGCCGCCGGCTTTGCCGTCAAATACGAACGTGTTCCGCGTGACGATGGCGATTACACGATGAATCATACATCCGGCGTCTATGTCTTTCGGCCGTCGGGCGCATTGTCGAGCATCATCGATTTCCACGAGGATCGCCAGTTCGCGGTCCCGAAGATCCGAAGGGCCATCGAATGAGAACCATGTCTACCGCGAGCCGCAGCGCGTTGATCGCCGTTGCCTTGCTGGCCGTCCCCCTTGCCGCCACGGCGCAGAACCCGCACCCGGCCCTCCATGTCGTCGAAGGGCAGGGTTGCGAATGCTGCGTCGAATGGACGAACCATCTGCGCCAGCAAGGCTTCGAGGTGACCTCGGAAAAGCGCTTCGGCACCCTGCTGATGAAGCACAAGATCGACAGGGGTGTGCCGGTCGAGCACGCCTCCTGCCATACCGGCGAGATCGACGGGTATTTCCTGGAGGGGCATGTTCCGGTCGAGGATATTCGCCGGCTGTTGCAGGATCGACCCGACGCCGCCGGGCTGGCGGTTCCGGGCATGCCCTACGGCAGCCCCGGCATGGGACCGGAATCTGAACGCGAGGCCTATGATGTCCTGCTGATCCGCAAGGACGGCAGCACCGAGGTCTTCAGCAGCTATCCCGCTTCTGATGGCCGCTGACCCGTTTCAGGAGCAATACCGCATGATTTCCTTGAACCGGCGCCATTTTTCCCTGGCAGGTCTTTCCGCCCTCGCAGCCTGTGGTGCGCCCCAGCCGAAGCGACCGCAGTTCAAGTCTTATTCCGGTCCTCCGGTCACCCAGGTCGTGGTCTACAAGGGCCAGCGCCGCTTGCACCTGGTGAGCGGCCAGACGGTGCTGAAATCCTACGATTTCGGCCTGGGCTTCCAGCCCATCGGCCACAAGCAGTTCGAGGGCGACGGCAAGACGCCGGAAGGGCTCTATTTCATTGACCGTTTCAACCCCCGCAGCCGCTATCATCTCTCCGTTGGCATTTCCTATCCGAACGACCGGGACCGTGCCTTCGCTGAACGACTGGGACGCGATCCGGGCGGGGACATCATGTTCCACGGCCGCGGGCCCGAAGGCAATGAACGGGTCCGCAAGAATCGGGACTGGACAGCCGGCTGCATCACCGTCACCGACGAAGAGATCGAGGACATCTACGCCATGCTGCAACCCGGCGCGCCGGTCGTGATCTATTCGTGAGATGGAGGTGGAGGGATGCGGTTTTTGATGTTGGACATCTTTGTGCTCTCATGTGATTTGCGCAGCCCTCGGTTGGACGCAGGAATTGCCGGTCGACCTCTGTTCACTAAACGGGCTGCATAAAAACAGGGGACTTTTGTGATCGATAGATGGTCTGTGCCATCGTCCGTGGAATAGCGGACAGCGAAGGCATCGTTAGCCCTCATCCATTCCCCGGCTTCCCCGACCTCGCCTTATATAGTATAGTCCCCCATACCATATGAAGCCGAGGATCGCCGCCGCCATGTCCCACACCATCCGCGACAAGCAGAAGCTGATCGCCCGGGTCCGCCGCCTCAGGGGCCAGATCGAGGGGATCGAGCGCGCGCTGGAGGCCGAGAGGCCCTGCGGCGAGATCCTGCGCCAGCTGGCCTCGGCCCGCGGCGCAATGAGCGGGCTGACGGCGGAGGTGATGGAGGACCATCTGCGCGAGCACGTGCTTCACGCCGAGACCGAGGCCGAGCGCCGGCAGGGCGGCGAGGAACTGATCGACGTCATCCGAACCTACATGAAATAGCCGCGCGGCGGCGGGAGCAACGGCCATGTCCGCAATCGACATCTCCGCCCATACCCACGGGCACGACTTCCTGGGTCAGCACCACCGGCGCAATGAGCGCCGGGTCTGGCTGGTCATCGCCCTGACGGCTTCGATGATGGTGGCCGAGATCGCCGCCGGCACGCTCTACGGCTCGATGGCGCTGGTGGCCGATGGCTGGCACATGTCCACCCATGCCGGGGCGATGCTAATCACCGCGCTGGCCTATCTCTATGCCCGCCGCCATGTCGGCGATGCCCGCTTCAGCTTCGGCACCGGCAAGCTGGGCGATCTCGGCGGCTTCGCCAGTGCGGTCGTGCTGGCCCTGATCGCCCTGCTGATCGGCTGGGAAAGCCTGATGCGGCTGGCCAATCCGGTCGAGATCCGCTTTGGGCAGGCCATCGGTGTCGCGGTGGTCGGGCTGGTGGTCAACCTTGCCTGTGCCTGGCTGCTCCGGGACGACCATTCCCATCACCACGGGCATGGGCATCATCACCACGATCATGACCACCATGGCCATGCGCGGGACAACAACCTGCGCGCCGCCTATCTGCATGTGCTGGCGGATGCGCTGACCTCGATCCTGGCCATCGTGGCGTTGCTGGCCGGACGTAGCTATGGCTGGCTCTGGGCCGATCCGCTGATGGGCGTCGTGGGCGCGCTGGTGATCGCGCGCTGGTCCTGGGGGCTGATCCGCGATTCCGGCGCCGTGCTGCTGGACCGGACCCCGCAGGACGAGGACCTGCCTGGCGAAATCCGCGCGGCGATCGAGACCGAGACCGACCGGATCGCCGACCTGCATGTCTGGCAGGTCGGGCCGGGCCATCACGCCGCCATCGTCTCGCTGGTGTCGAGCGATCCGCAGGCGCCCTCGCATTACAAGTCGCGCCTCGCGCGGATCCACGCGCTTTCCCACGTCACCGTCGAGATCGAGCGGGTGGGCGCCGCCTGAGAGGAGGCCATGGTGGGTCGGCCGCGGATTCCGGAACCCGTTGCGGCCATTCGCCGGGCTGTGCGAAGCTGGCCCATCCTCCAGCCCTTGCCCCGGCGGACCCATGACCGAGATCGCACCGCAACCCCGGATCAAGCTGTCGAAGCTGCGCGATATCGGCTGGTCGCTCTGGGATCCCATCGGGCTGCTGGACCCGGAAAGCCAGCCGGGCAGGTGGGACGAAGAGGCCAACTTTGCGGACGAATACGACAGCTATCTGATCTCGGCAGCCTCGCAACTGCGCCGGGGAACGCCCCGCGATGAGGTTGTCGCGTTCCTGGTCGAGATCGAGACCGAGCATATGGGGATGGGCGACAACCCGAGTGCCCGACCGAGGGCGGAAGCGGTCGTCGAGGCGATCCTCGCCGACGACCGCATCTGGACATGGCCGGACGCGCAGGGGCGGTTCGGTTATCCGGGCTGACCGGGGACGGCGAGAAAGCCGTGTTGGCGCAGGATCAGCCTGCAATCCGCGCCTTGCAATGCCTCGAAGAAACGGTGTGCCGGCTTGGGGCCGTCGCATCGCACGCAGGCGCAGATCTCGGTCAGGGGCGCCAGTTCCAGCGGCAGCGGCAGGACCCGTGTTCCGGGAAGGGCCTGCGCGATCCGGTCGGCCGTGGTCGCATAGACGATCAGCATGTCGGCCTGGCCCTCGATCAAGGCCGCGAGTGTCGGGCTGTGGAGCGGCTTATGCGGGTCCGGCAGCACGGCGCCGTAAAGGCTGACGCAACGCGGGCCGAGATCCTGCCAGCGTCGGGGATCTTCGGTCTTGAGCCTCTCCAGGAAGGCTGCGGCATAGTCGCCGCCGGGATCCGCACGGGGCGTTGACATGCCGATGCGCCAGCGTGGATCGGCCAGCAGGGCCAGAGGATCCTCAGCGGACGATTCCAGCGCCGGACGGGCCACCAGCACCATGCGGTTCCGGGCGATGGTGCGGGGCGGGCCGAACAGGCCCGACCGGTGCAGCGCCTCCGGCCCGTGCGGGCTGGCCGAGACGAAGACATCGACGGGCATGCCGTTCCGGATCGCCTCGGCCAGGAGTCCGGCCGGGCCGCGATGGACCTGGACCTCATGCCCCGTCCTTGCGGTGAACGCGCGGGCGAAATCCGTCAGCGCCGCGGCCAGGCTGCCCGCCACGGCGAAAGTGATTTGCGGCATTCCCATCCTGTCCTGCGTCACGCGATATGCTTAACTAGATATATCGAATCGCCTGTGCATGACAGGCCGGAGGGACATCGATGACATGTTTTGATCGCCGAATGGCATCGCGGCCTGCGCTTGCCCTGGGCCTGTCGCTCGCGCTTATCTCGCCCGCGCTTGCCGACCGCACCGTCACGGACCAGATCGGGCGCGAGGTGACCATTCCCGACACCGTCGAGCGTGCCGTCGTCCTGCAGCACCAGACGTTGAACATCGCCGTGCAGCTTGATGCGCAGGGCCAGGTCGCCGGCGTGCTGGACGAATGGAAAAAGCAGCTCGGTCCCGGTTTCGCGCGGCTGGCGCCGGGGATCGAGGATCTCGGCACGCCCGGCGGCCTGACCAGCGTGAACATCGAGGAATTGCTGGCGCTGAAGCCCGATGTCGTCTTCGTCACCAATTACGCCCCGGCCGAGATGCGCGAGCAGATCGAATCCGTCGGCCTGCCGGTGGTGGCGATCTCGCTTCTTGACGTGCCGCCCGAGGAGGCGGTCAAGCAAAGCCCCGTGGTTAGCGGCGACGAGGCCGCGGCCTATGACACCGGCTTCCGCGAAGGCGTGCGGCTGATCGCCGAAGTATTCGGCAAGGCCGAGGCCGGCGAGGACCTGATCGCGGCGGCGACCGAGTCGCGGGCGCTGGTGGCCGAACGGCTGGCCGACGTGCCCGAGGGCGATCGCGTCCGCGCCTATATGGCGAACCCGGACCTGACCACCTATGGCACCGGCAAGTATACCGGGCTGATGATGGCCTATGCCGGGGCAAAGAACGTCGCGGCGGACTCGATCCAGGGCTACAAGCAGGTCACGATGGAAGAGATCCTGGGCTGGAACCCGCAGGTCATCTTCGTCCAGGACCGCTATCCGCAGGTGGTGGACGAGATCAAGTCCGGCGCGGCCTGGCAGCCCATCGACGCGGTCACGGCAGGTCGGGTCTGGCTGATGCCGGAATATGCCAAGGCCTGGGGCTATCCGATGCCCGAGGCCATGGCCCTGGGCGAGCTGTGGATGGCCAAGACGCTTTATCCCGAACGCTTCGAGGACATCGACATGGAAGCCCATGCCGACGACTATTACCGCCGCTTCTACCGCGTGCCCTATCAGCCGTGACCGCCGCGCTGTCCGTCGCCGCCGCACGACGCGAGACCCGGATCCTGTGGGCGCTGGCGGCGGTGCTGGTCGCCACAGCCATCGCTTCACTCGGTGTCGGCCGCATCGACATTCCGCCGGGGCGCGTGCTGCGGATCCTGCTTTCGCCCTGGCTCGCGCCGGCCGAGCCGGTCACGCCGCTGGAATGGAGCGTGATCGTCGTGGTCCGCCTGCCGCGCGTCACCATGGCCGTCCTGGCCGGGGCGGGGCTGGCGCTGGCGGGGGCCTCGCTGCAAGGGCTGTTCCGCAATCCGCTGGTCGGCCCGCAGGTGGTGGGCGTCTCGTCGGGCGCGGCCTTCGGCGGGACGCTGGCGATCCTGCTGGGCTGGCAGCATCTGGGGCTGGTGGGCGCGGCCTTCGCCTTCGGGTTGTCGGCGCTGGCGCTGGTCTGGCTTTTTGCCTCGGTCGTGTCGCGCAGCAATATCCTCGTTCTGGTGCTGGCGGGGGTCGTGGTCTCGGGCTTCTTCGGGGCGTTGGTCAGCCTGGTGCAGTTCACCGCCGACAGCCAGGACAAGCTGCCGGTGATCGTGTTCTGGCTGCTGGGCAGCTTTGCCACCGCCGATGCGGGCAAGGCGGCGCTGCTGGCGGGGCCGGTCCTGCCCTGCGCGGCGGGGCTTCTGGCGCTGCGCTGGCGGATCAACATCCTGTCGATGGGTGACGAGGATGCCCGTGCCTTGGGGCTGCCGGTCACGGGGCTGCGCTGGCTGCTGCTGGCGCTGACGGCGATGATCGTCTCGGCGCAGGTGGCGGTGTCCGGCATGGTCGGCTGGGTCGGGCTGGTGGTGCCGCATCTGGCGCGAATGCTGGTCGGTGCCGATCACCGGGTGCTGCTGCCGGCCTCGGCGCTGCTTGGCGGATCGTTCCTGCTGCTGGTGGACGATGCCGCGCGCAGCATGAGCGCCTCGGAAATACCCCTCGGCATCCTGACCGCGCTGATCGGCACGCCGATGTTCGCGGTCCTGCTGTGGCGGACGCGGGAAAGGCGGATGGATGGCTGAGCCGCTGATCCGCGCCGAAGGGGCCGCGCATTCCTGGGACGGCACCCGCTGGCAGTTCCGCGACCTGGATTTTGCGATCGCGGCGGGTCAGGTTGCGGCCGTTCTGGGCGCCAATGGCTGCGGCAAGTCCACGCTGCTGCGGGTCGCTACCGGGCTGCGCGCCCCGACCCGGGGGCGGATCACGGTGGCCGGCACCGCGGCGCTGGTGCCGCAGGATTTCGCCCGCGCCTTCCCCTATCGCGTGATCGACATGGTGCTGATGGGCCGCGCGCGCCATATCGGATTGCTGCGCATGCCGGGCAGCCGCGACCGCGAGATTGCGCTGGAGGCACTGGCGGTGATCGGCCTTGCCGACAAGGCGGCCGAGCGTTTCGACGCCTTGTCGGGCGGCCAGCGTCAGATGGTGCTGATCGCGCGTGCCATCGCGGCCGAACCTGCGGCGCTGTTTCTGGACGAGCCCGCCTCGGCGCTGGACCTTGGCAACCAGGACCGGGTGCTGCGCCTCGTGCGCAGGCTGGCCGACCGCGGGCTGGCGGTGGTCATGACCACGCATCAGCCCAACCACGCGCTGGCCGTTGCTGACACGGCGCTGCTGATGTTGCCGGAGGGCGCGGTCTTTGGACCCTGCCATGAGGCTTTGACCGAGACCCGGATCGAGATGCTTTACGGTTTGCCGGTGAAGATCCTGGATGTGCAGGCGGAGGAGCGCGGGTTCCGCTCCGTCGTGCCGCTCTACGGCGCATAGGAAAGAGACGCTTGCCGGTAATGAGTTAAGGCAGCGGCGTAGCGCAGATTGCTTTTTACTCGGGTAAGATGGCCGCCGCTCTCGCCACTGGCCTACATTGCTTCGTCCTTGAGCCGTTCCGGGGGTTTTCGGCCTGTCGCCCACTCTGGGCTGGGGCTGCGCCGATACCAGTCGGCGGCGGCGGATAATCGCGAGCGGGCGACCGCGATGTCCGGTCAACATTCTACGCGGCGGCGAATTTTCTGCTCATGCGGACCATTGCCGGATCCCAGATCAAATCCGGGGAATGCGGTTGATGCAAACGAAGGGCCGACGTGGCGCTGGTCGCTGTCGCCAGGAAACTGGCTGTCGCCGCACCGCCTCAATCGCGGCTGACCACCTCCCGTTGCTTCATGCACCGGTAGCCCCCGCGCCGGATGTCGTCGCGCGAACTCCTTCCCCCGCTCAAACAGGATGTCGATCCGGTCGCCCGAGAGGAGGTCGCTCTCCGCGGTACTCGGCTTGCGCTCCACGTCCAGGCTTGGTGTCCTGCAGGTGCTGCCCTTGGTCTTGCCCATCGGTGTCCGCGGCCGGCACAATGATCGTAAAGCCCCCCTTGCGGACATGCTTGCCGGCGGAGGCCTATTGCTTGGCCGAGAAAGGCACCTTGGAAAAACCAGCCCATTCCACCCGTTGGGAGGACCATGCCTGCGCTGTGGGATGAGACCGCGTGAGCAGTGAAGGCAGGGGGCCATCATTGCCTCGCCCAGCAGCGTGGCGGCGAAGAGCTGACAGTTCGTGTTCTGGGGCAATATTTCCAGGACTGCCGCCAGTGTGTTCGGCTTCCCCTGTCCTATGCTACAGCAAATGAAATCTCCGGCTTGCCATGATCGAGCCCGCGCCTGACCCGAGCCTCGACCTTGAACACGTCTCGCAACAGGTCTTCGGTCAATACCGCTTCGGGACGGCCCGAAGCCACGATGCGGCCCGCCTCCAGCACCACGATCCGGTCGCAAAACAGCGACGCGAGATTGAGATCGTGCAAGGCGACGATGCTGGTGATTTTCAGATCGCGCACCAGCCGCAGGATTTCGATCTGATGGTGAATATCCAGGTGGTTGGTCGGCTCATCGAGGAACATGATCGACGGTTCCTGCGCCAGGGCGCGCCCGATATGCGCGCGCTGGCGCTCGCCGCCCGACAGGGTTTGCCACCTCTGGCCGCGCCGCGTGAACATGTCGACCTGCTCGAGTGCTCGCCGCACCGCATCCCCATCCAAAGGCGTCCAGGCTCCCAGCGCCGAGCGGTGTGGCGTTCGTCCCAGGCGAACCACGTCCTCGACCGCAACATTCGTATCGGTCGAGGCGCTTTGCTGCACGAAGGCCACGATACGCGCCAGTTCCTTGCGCCCATAGCCGGCAATCGGCTTGCCATTGATTGCGACCGTGCCGCGTGCCGGACGGCGCAACCCTGCCAACAGCCGCAGAAGCGACGATTTTCCCGACCCGTTCGGCCCGATCAGCCCCAGCGTTTCATTCGGCTCAACCACCAGCGACACGTCGTCCACGATGACGCGCCGCTTGACGCCCCAGACCAGATTCTCGGCACGAACGCTCATTTCTGCGGCCTCGCGCGGTAAAGCAGAATGGCAAAGAACGGGACGCCGATCAGAGCGGTGACGACGCCGATGGGCACGGTCTGCTGCGGCACCACGACACGCGAGAAGATATCAGCGAGCACCATGAAGATTGCCCCGACAACAGCCGAGGCGGGCAGCAGCCGCATATGTATCGGGCCGACGATGAACCGTGCCGCATGGGGCACGACCAGCCCGACGAAGCCGACCGCGCCCACGATGCTGACGATCGTCGCGGTCATCATTGCCGTGACCGCGAACAGGACCAGCCGGATCCGTGTCACAGGAATGCCGAGCGAGGCTGCATCCTCATCCCCGAAGGTAAAGGCATCAAGGGCGCGCGCGGTCCAGATGCAGATCGCCAGACCGGCCAGCACCACCACGAGCAAGAGGTGAAAATCCGGCCAGCGCGCGCCGCCGAAGCTGCCCAGAAGCCAGAACATGACATCGCGCGCCTGCTGGGCGTTCCCCGAGGTCGACACGATATAGGATGTCAGCGCATTGAAGAGCTGCGAGGCCGCGACCCCGGCGAGAATGGTGTGATTGGGCCCGCTGGTTGCCCCGTTCGACAGAAGCGCAACAAAGGCGAAGGCCGCGAATGCCCCGGCGAAAGCCCCGAGCGAGAGTGAAATGGCTCCGGCGCCAATCCCCAGCACGATGACGCAGACCGCGCCGGTCGAGGCACCGGCCGACACGCCCAGAACGAAGGGCTCGGCCAGCGGATTGCGCAGGAGCGCCTGCAGGATCGCACCGCAGAGCGCCAGTCCCGCGCCACAAAGCGCCGCAACCAGCGCACGGCTGAGGCGCAGGCTCCAGACCACGCTTTCCGCGATCCTGGGGAGTTCCGCATCGGTCAGGCCCAGCCCGTTGGTCACGGCCAGGCCGACGGTGCGCAGCGAAATCGTATAGTCGCCAATCGCTGCGGAAACCGCGATCGCCAGCAGCAGGACCGCTGGCGACAGAAGAAGGAAAAGAGCAAAACCTGCGGTCTCGCCCCGAAAGAGGCGGGTCATCATTCCTTGGCCGGGCGCAGTTTTTCAAGCTCGCGCCCAACCTCTTCCGCACCATAGAGCGTCTGGATGCCCGGATTCATCGCCGCCCCACGCATTTCGATGATGCGGCCCTCGCGCACGGCGTCCAGTTGGCTGACCGTCGGGTCGGTGGTCAGGAAGTCACGCTTGTTCGCGGCCGTGTCCAGATCCCAACGGTTGCGATCGACCTGCGCGACGACAAAGACGGTCGGATCGGCAGCGATGATGCCCTCCCACCCGACGGTCGGCCATTCGGTTTCGGTCTCGATGGCGTTACGGCCCCCCAGAATGTTCGCGATATAGCCCGAGGGACCGTTGCCGCCGCCCAGATAGGCGTCGTCCGAAGGGGAGGGACTGGAGAACCAGAACAGGAATGTCAGGTCGTCGTTCCGACCGAAGGTTTCGCGAAGCGCCGCTTCACGGGCACGGAAATCTGCGATCAACGCTTGTCCACGATCTGCGACGTCGAAGATGCGCGAAAGCTCGTCGATCTCTTGATACATCAGCTCCATGTTCCAAAGGCTCTCGCGGCTGCCATAGGCATCCCCGGTGTTCTGCAAGGTTGAGCAGGCACTGGGCGACAGATAGCTCGGGATCCCCAGGTCGTGGAAATCCGACCGCTTCGCCACCTTGCTGTCGTTGCCGAGCAGGGTCGGCAGTTGAGCCGCGACGAAATCCGGCTCGGTCGCGAGCACGCTTTCGAGCGTCGGAAACTCGACCGTCAGAAGCTCGACCTTTTCATTGGCCTCGGCGAGTTCCGGCAGCACCTTGTTCGGCCAGAAGGCGGTCGCCGCCATGCGGTCCTCAAGACCCAGCAGCAGCATGATCTCGGCGCTGTTCTGGCCAAGGGCGACAGCCTTTTGCGGGGCGCTTTCGAAGGTCAGGCTCTCACCGCAATTCTCGATCGTCAGGGGGTAGCTGGTCGGTGCCGCAACAGCCGCCGGAGCGGCGAAGATACAGGCGACGGCGGCGATATGGAGCGATCGGGTCGCTTGGGTCGAAGTCATGGAAGGGCGCTCTCGGTTTTGTCCAGCTTGCAGTGCCCTTCCCTATAACGGCTCCCCTTAACTGTCGATTGTTTTTGTCGGCTATTTGTCAGAGAGTGGCAGCATCGGCGACGTTCGACAAGCTGCGGCAGGTCCGGAAGGGCTGATGCCGCTGCGTATCACGCGGATGGTCGCGAGAGCCATGAAAGTTCAGCTGGCGCGGCGACGGCTACTCGCAGGTGATGCAAGATTCGCCATGATGCGGATGGCGCAAGATCCACATCGGGAATCGACGAGGAAACCCTGGAAATCTGCGCCGCCGAGTTCACCACCAGCGATGTCGGCGACGCACCAAGGTTGCCACCCTCGATTGCCAACCGCATCATGGTGGGCGAGGGCGGGTGCATCGTCGAACAGGGCAGCCACGATGAGCTGCTGGCACGAGAAGAAGGCAGGTATCGCAGGATGGCTACCGCGGTCGCTATCAGGCAGGGATCCTGCGACTCAGACGTTCTGGTGTCGGTCCCCAACGGTTTCTATTGCGAGCCGGAAGGCTGAGTGATCGACGCTGGCCGTGAGGGCGGTCCTTCCGGCTGAGTTTGCAACAGACGCTGCGGCAACCTCGCGAACTGTTCTGCGAGTTTCCTCACTCTCCAGGGGCGAGCGCGGCAAAGTGCCGAGCGGGATCATCAGCCTCGAGCGGTATGGGCTGCGGTAGCAGATTGGTGAGGGTTGAGTTCGCCACCGAATTCAAGGGCCGGTCAGAACGCGTTCCATGGTCCCTGCAAGACCCTGCATAGCCGGCTCGTTCGCTGTTCCCAGAGAGGCGTCTTGGCCCGGATTTCTAAGGAATTGGCGCAGCCGCGGGGCAGGCGGTCAGTGGACCGGGTGCGATGTCCGGCCGCGGGTCATGCGCGGCGGCGCCTGTCAACACCCTTGCCCGCTCGGGCAAGAACGAACCGAAGCCTCGACAAGCCTTGCAATTCAAAACGGTCTTCGCGCAGAACTAGCGCGCCCGGCGCAGCATTTGGATGCCACGAAAAGAGGGCAGCAAAAACAGCGGAGAATGCAGGTGAGGCAGGCATTGCCGACCGATGGCCAGGGACTGATCGCGCGCAAGGTGGGCTCCGGGTCGGTCGGCCCCTTGGATCTGTCCATCGGCCATGGCGCGTGTCTGTGCGTGGCCGGGCGGTCCGGGGCGGGCAAAAGCACGCTCCTGCGCATTCTGGCCGATCTCGTGCCTCACACCGGAGAGGTCTGGCTGGATGGCCAGGCGCAGAGTGATATGGCGGCGCCGCTCTGGCGACGAAGCGTCACCTATGTTGCCCCGGACAGCGCCTGGTGGGCGCCAAGGGTGCGAGATCATTTCCAGGGCGATGCCACGCATTTCTCGGACAGGTTGAGGCTGCCGCGCGATCTGTTGGATGCCGCCCCCGACCGGCTTTCCACGGGCGAACGGCAACGCCTTGCGTTGATCCGCGCGCTGCTGGGCAAGCCTGCGGTGCTGCTGCTCGACGAACCCAGCGCGGCGCTGGATTCCGATGCGGTTCTGCGTGTCGAGAACCTGCTGGGGGAGTTTCTGTCCGAGGGCGGTATCCTGGTTCTGGTCAGCCATGACGACGCGCAGATCCAGCGGATGGCGACCGATACCCTGGTGCTGGAAAGGGTTCCGGCATGAGCGTCCTGACTCTTGGCAGCGGTGAGATCGCGATCGCTGGCGGCCTCATATCCTGTTCGGCCGGCCTGTCATTGGCCCTGCACATGGGAATCGGACGCCGGCTTGCTTGGGCGGCGCTGCGCATGTCGCTGCAGCTGCTTGCGGTGGGCTATCTGTTGCGCCTGCTGTTTCGGTCCGAAAACGGCCTGCTGGTCGGACTGGTCATGGTCGTCATGCTGGCCGCGGCTGCCCATGAGATCGGCGCGCGCCAGTCTGGGCCGCGGCGCTGGTCGGAATTCCTGCGCAACCTGCTGATTCTGTGCATATCGGCCGCCGGCGTGGCGCTGCTTGGGTTGACCGGCCTTTCAAGATCGGGCCCGGCCTTCGACGCGCAGCATGTGATCCCGGTTTTCGGCATCATTCTCGGGACGGCGATGAACTCGGCCGCACTGACCCTGCATGCGCTCAAGAGCCAGATCGCCGGTGCCCGAAACCGGATCGAGGCGCAGCTTGCCCTGGGCCGGGACATGGGCGAGGCAACCCGCGATCTGTCGCGCAGCGCGATCGTCAGCGGCACGATACCGATCATCAACCAGATGGCGGGTGCCGGGATCATCACCTTGCCGGGCATCATGAGCGGTCAGGTCCTGGCGGGCCAGGATCCGACACAGGCGGCGATCTACCAGATCTTCCTCATGGCGCTGCTTGCCCTGGCTTCGGTCGTTTGCGTGGCACTGACGGGGTGGCTGTTCATCCGCAGCATCACCGATGATCGCCAGCGCCTGAGGCTTGATCGGCTCGGCAGCTGATCGCCATCGCTCAACCATCGGAGAGGATCACCTATGCTTTCAGCGTGTAGCGTTTACTTTCTTGCGCTTTCCAAGTAGTGATCACTACGAAAGCAGCAGGACAGTCTACCTCCCCGATGGTGCAAGCAAGGCGCAAACCGACCGGCAAGGCACGCGATCTGTTCAGCGACCGCTATGAGCGTCGCCGCGACCGGCTGTCTCCGGCGTTTCAGCGGGTGGCCGGCTATATCGATGCCAACCGGCTGGCGGTCCTGACCTCATCGGCCATCGAAATCGCGCGGGCGGTGGGCACATCTGATGCAACCGTTATCCGCACCGTGCAGGCGCTGGGGTTCGCGGGCTTGCAGGAACTGCGCCGGGAGCTTGCCGCCGGTCTTGGACAGCGGACCACCCCGGCAGACAATCTCAAGCGGACCCTCGACGATGCGGAAGAGCAGATCGATGCCGCGGTTGAGGATCTGCTCGACGTCTATGCCGCGGGACTTGAAGTGCTCCGCTCGCCCGAATTTCGGGAAAACCTTATGAAGGCGCTGTCTGTGCTGCACGATGCACGACGGATATTCGTTTTCGGGATTGGCCCCACCGCACATATCGCCGCATATTTCGCCGCGAGACTCCGGCGTAAGGGAAGGCAGCAGCGGCTCATTAACCGAACGGGACCGGGGCTGGCGGATCAGCTGCTCGAACTCGAGTCCGGCGATGCGGTCGTCATGCTGGCCTATGGTTCTCTTTACAAGGAAGCCAACGTGACCCTTGCCGAAGCGAGGCGACTCCGCCTGCCGGTGGTCCTGATCAGCGATTCAGCGCAAAGTGAGCTTTCCAGCCGGGCCCGTGTTGTCCTTGCCGTTCCGAGGGGCAAGAACGAGAGGGTTGCCCTGCACGGTGTGACTGTCTTCTGTCTCGAAATGCTTCTGCTCGGACTCGCCTCCGGCGACTCGGGGAAAGCCCTTGCAGCGCTGGCGGATCTGGAGCGGCTGAGACAGATGCTGAGGTCGGGCCGCCAGGTTATGTCCACAGATAGCGAAAATGAGTAACATTTGCCGGAGCCGCAACCCGAACTGCTACACCGCTGGCACCACGGGACTCCGTCCGCAACCCGAGCTCTGTGTGAACGGATAATATTCTCAGGTGCTTGCCAGAGATTCTGCCGCCTATGGGTTCTCATCAACGCCAGATGAGTTGGGAGAGATACGGCAGGTCACGCAGCTTTACTGCTACATTTTTTCATGCTGCTGATGAAGTCAGGCAGCGGTCAGGGGTGCGTTTCTTGGGAGATTGGGCTGGCCTGTGGAGAAAACCGATACAAATATCAAGCTTATCCGCGAATAGCGAAAAAATATGGATACCCTACGACCTGCTGCGCAGGAAAAAAGCCGTGAATTGACAGATCCCCCGGATTTCTGGTTTCGAAGGTTTGGCAGGTTTTTCTCGCCATGCGCTTCTGGATGGCGGAAGGCGCTGATGGGAAAATACCCTCATTCCGATCCGGCGCGAGAAGTCAGGGCCAGGCTTGGCGGTTCCGAACCGGCGCGATTCCTGATTTGTGAATCCTTCGCCAAAGCTTGGGCGCCGGTGCGCCCCGAAGCTGAACTCCCCCATCATGTCTCTATTCAGCCGACGAGTGCCAGAAAGCGTTGGGATTGGATCATTGACGTGATCCTTGATCCCCCTGATACTCCCTTCCTGGCGGCCTCGATAGGGCTGTCGAGTGCTGATGCCGATTATTGGAGAATAACGACTTCAGCGGAACTTATTGTTTTCGGTGGTGCCGCTGCGCTTTTCGAAGGCGAGCATATCGTTCCAGTCGAACGCCAACGGTTTCTCGAGGCCATCGAATGGTTTTCCTCAACAGGCGTTACTGCCGGCGATGTATTGCGCAGCCGCGAGATAAAGCGACAATTTCAGATCGGATTAATTTCCGGAGCTCAGGCTCGGCTTGCCCTGGGGCAGCTAAAGGCCGATGCAGCATTGCTGCACGGCTTTCCCGGCTGTGCCAACAGGTTTCTTGCCCGGCTCGCTGCATATGCGGCGGAAACCCGGCACGCCGGCAGAATTGCCGCATGAGGGATTACATTCTCCGCGTTCCGGCCGACATGGACCTGTCGCAAAGGACCCCGCTGAAGAACGCAGTCGCGGCCCTATTCGGGGACAGGTATGAAGCAGGCCGCCCGCGCTATCTGTTCTCCCCCGATCCGCTGGTCATGGATGGTCCATGGGTCCGTGTGCGGGCCTGCATCGGCGCGGCTCCTGAAGTTGCGCGCGGGTTTGTTGCCGAAGCCGCCACGCCGATGCTCGATGCAGGGCGGAAGATCGAGGCGGCGGCATGGGTCGCCATGAAGGCCAGGGTTTTCCGCAAGGAATCCGATCTGAAGGACAGGGTGCTTGCAGGGCTTGCACGTTATCGCGACGTTTTTGCTCCCGCCGTCGATCTGGCCGATTATTCCGTTGATCCCGACATTGGGATCGCACGCATGGAGCGCGGGCGCGAGCGCTTTGGTCGGGCTTACGGGCGGATTTCCTTCTCGGGCACAATTACGAATGAACCGGTGCTGATGGCGCTCCTGACTGCCGGAATAGGTGCCGCCAAAGCCTATGGCTTCGGCCTGGTCAGCATCATGAACAGGGAAGACGATCTTGACTGATCTCTGGGATATCCGGCTGGTCGGCAGCCTGGAAACCTTGTCGCCCTTTTGCGTGATCCCTCCCAGCGCGGACGAGGTGACGAGGGCGGACGGCAGCAAATTTCGCCGGATCAGCCGCAGGACGATCTACCAGGACGGCTTGCGCGAAAGCAGGCCGGTTGTTCCGGGTTCGACCCTGCGTGGCCGGCTGCGTCGTTCGGCGGTCGAGGTGGTGCGGGGCATGACGGGCGACCGGGTGCCGCTTGCCCAGTGGCATCAGAATGCGATCGGCGGCATCAAGGGCAGCGAATCCGAGGCATCTTTCGACGTCCAGCTTCGAATAACCCTGCGTGAAAAGAACCCGGTTCTCGCGCTGTTTGGCGCAGGATCGCCCTGGATGATCAGCAGGGCCTCGATCAGCGACGCGATACCCGAGGGTCCGGTCGAGACGGACCTGATTGGTGGGGCTCGGTCCGATGACGGACGTCGCGACGGATCGTTTTTCGAAAAGCTGGATGCCGATGCGCTTGAACAATGGCACGCGATGGCCAACGCAAACTCCGCTCGGACCCGATACAAGAAGGCCATGCGGGAATTGAATGCGACCCTGCGCGCCGCCCGCAAGAACGGCAGTGCCGAGGAGGTGGCCAGGCTGGAGGCCGAGTTAGGCGAACTTGCCAAACGCGAGGAGACGGTAGGGTTGCTGAGCACAAATCCTGTATCCATGCCGCTTCAGCATGAGGCGATGCCGGCCGGCGTCAGGATGCAGCATAGGATTACACTCAGCGCCGTCACCGCTGCCGAGGCCGGCCTGTTCATTGCCGCGATGAATCACTGGATGAAAAGCAAACCGGCCTTGGGTCAGCATGAGAGCCTTGGCTATGGCCTGCTGCGCGGGGAATATGACGCCTACCTGTCTCTCGCCCGCTCTGACGATCCCTTTGCCATAGGGCAGGCGAATGCCGTCTCGCTTGGCACGATGATTGCCGAGCCAGTTTCCGGGCTTTCATGCGTGCCGGAACGGTTCGTCGAATTCATGTCCGCGTTCCGGGAAGCGTTCCAGCAAGGGGCGTTCGATTTCCGCCTGGCATCGGAAATTGGAACACAGGCGAAATAATGGTTCCGCCGGACAGGATAGGCTTTGGTCCTGACGGCCCGCTTGCGGATGCTCTGCGTGCGAGGGGGCTGGACCCGGCGCCGCGGCCCGCGCAATTGGCCTATGCCGGTCATTTTGCAGCCTGCCTTGACGCTCGGCGCCCGGCCTTCATCGATGCCGAAACCGGGGTGGGAAAGACGCTCGGCTATCTGGTGCCGATGCTGGATCGTGCCCGGCGGGCCGCAGGGCCCCGGCCCATCGTCGTGATCTCGACCGCGAATGTCGCCCTGCAAAGGCAGATCATCGAGACCGATCTGCCGATCGTAATCGAAGCCTTTGCCCGGATAACCGGAAAACAATTGCGCGCGGCGATGCGCGTAGGCAAGCAGCAGGTGATCGATCCGGGGGCGCTGGACGCCGCTGTCGAGGAGCTGGGCACGGACAGCGACAGGCTCCTGGCAGACGATATGATCGACTGGTGCGAAATGGCGCTGGCGCGGGGCGAACTGCCAATGCGCCATGCGCTTCTGTCGGCCTTCTCGGATCGGATAACCGCCTCGCATCCCTGGCTTTCGGCGGAACTCATCGGCCTGAACACTGAAGGCACGGATCATGTGACCGGCGCGCTTTTCCAGACATTGCTGGAGGAATGCGCCGAGGCCGATTTCCTCGTTGTAAACCATCATCTTCTGGCACGGCATCTTATTCGCCCCTTCCTCTGGGCTGAAGATCGCCACGCCTATGTTGTCGTGGACGAGGCTGATCGCCTGCCGCGGATCGTCGAGGACATGACCCGCTCGGCAGTGCCGCTGCAACGGTTGCGCAGCCTTGCCAGCGGGCTTGCGCATGGGGGGCAAGCCTCGGCAATCGCGGAGACGATTGCCTGCTTCAGTGCGGTTCTTGAAAACCACCGGCTTCTGGCCAAGGGAAGCAACAGGGACGTCGTTCCCCTCACCAGCTTGACCGGCCCGGAGCGGGATCTGGTCCTGGGGGCGATCAAGGATCTTCGGGACCAGATCGCACATATGACGCGCGAATACCGCATCGAACATCCGCGTCCTCCGGCTGCGATGCGCGATGATATTGCTGCGCTCGATACCTATGGGATCGCACTGGAGCGGATTCTGAGGCAGGCCGAATATGGTGATCTGGCCAGGACCGTGATCTATCATTCTCCGGTCCGGCGCTATCCGGGCATTGCCAATATCTCGGACGGATCGGCACGGATCATCGCCAAGAGGCTTTGGAACCAACCGGCCTCACCGATTGAAGGCTTGCTTTTCACCTCGGCCACTCTTTCGACGCTGGCGCAGGGCGAGGGCACGGATGCGCGGCGCGCCATGGCGGGGTTCATTGCGACTTGCGGTTTCGAGGCCGAAAGGATCGACGCATCCTGCTGTGCCCTGATCGCGCCTCAGCAGTTCGGGACAATGCGCTTCGCGCGGCCTTCCCTTGATGCGCCCGCTGCCTTTACATCATTTGCGGCCGCTGATCCTGACGACGGGTTCGCGCAACTCGACGATGCCGCTCTGGCTTATTGGAAGGCAATGATCGACGCGGCAAGCCGTGAGGGTGGGCGTAGCCTTGTCCTTTTGCCCGCGATACGGGATGTCGTTGCCCTTTCGCAGCTCTTCGGCCCAGACGATCCGCGGCTCATGGCGCAACGCTCCGGCGTGCCCATGACCATGGCTGTCACAAAGTTCCTGTCGAGATCCGATTCGATATGGCTCTCCGCCTCGGCGTGGGAGGGGGTAAGCCTGCCTCATGCGATCGCGCATGTGATCATTCCGCGTTTCCCGATTCGTCCGCAAACCTTTGAGGACAGTGTCTTGCAACGGTATCTGGTGGATGTGACGGGTGGGGACAGGGTGGGAAGAGCGATGGTTTTCGGCAGGCAACTGGCCGAGGCGCGCAGGCGATTGCGGCAGGGAATCGGACGTGGCATCCGGGCGCATGATGATAGCGTCAAGATCTGGATCGGTGATCCGCGCTGGCCGCTCAATCAGGAAGAAGCCGATATGCTTTTTCTTGACCAGCCGAGGCCGTGGTCAGGTGCCATGCTGAATGCGGTGCCGGGGCGTTTCAGAAAGATCGCCAGTTCAGCGCCCCGCTTTGAGATGGGTCAGAACACGCATGATGCTTGAAACAGTTTCCAACAGGAGGAATAAAGGGGGCGCGCTCCGCCCTCGGCAGAGCGGAGTGACGCGCGACGTGGCGTGCAGGATGGTCTCTTAGCCCCGACCACGGGTCGGGGTCGAAAACGGCGGTGTGATGAACATGATCACCAAGCAGAACAGCCCCGCATTTCAGCAGGGGTCGACGAGGCCCAGGGATCGATCACCATTCTGATCCATTTCTTGCCGGGACGTCGTTCAGAGCGGTCCTGCCCATGAAGCTGCGGCCCTGCCTTGACGGTGGGGCCGTAGCCCTCTCAAGATCAGGCGGGGCGGGGAATATGGCATTCCTCTGCGTTAGACGCATCCCAATAAGGTGGTCGCCAGGTATCCACGGCGGTAAGGGAGGCAGTTGCCGGTGCCGAATGCGCCGAAAATCGCACCGGGATCGGCCGTCGGGCTTCGCCCTTTTCGTCGAGAAGGGGAGAAAGCCCATCAGCTGATTCAAGCTCGATCCGCCGCAGGACGCCGTAACCCTCCTTCCGGCGTGCGCCGATACCATCAGCGGACTCGAGCAGCCGTTGCACTTTGGCCGCGTCCCCCTCTGCGATCCATGAAACCGATTGTGCAGCAATGCATTGGTAGCGGGTCAGATGAGCTTTCAGGGGTCCATTCGTCGTGTTGACCTTGTAATAACGATCACGCGATGGTTGCAAGAACAGCGGCGTATCTGCCAGATCCTTCGCCAGCCTGACTCCGCCGGTTTTTATCTCACCATGATGGACCGGGTTATTGAAGTAGGCACGGCTTGAGAGAAACAAGCCATCGACTTGCCTCAGCGGGATATCCTTAATCGGATCGGTATCGACCCTTCGCACCTCCCGCATTTCTGCCAATATCCCGTAAAGAATCGCATCAAGCGTGAGATAGGTTTTCCCCAGGCAGACAGGGGTGCCGAGATATGCCGTGATTCGAAACAAGGCCACGTCTCTCTCCGATATGCGTCTGGGGGAACCGCTATATTGCTTCTCTGGGTGAGGAAGTGCAACAAGCAACGCCTCGATCCTGCTCTTGGAAGGGACCGGAACCTGGGTCGCAGGGCAGGACGAACCACCGCCGAACCGGGCTTACGCGCAGCCAATACTACTTTCTTGCTACAGGCGCCGAATGTGCCGCCGCGCCACCAGATGATCATCGCAAGCGGAGTCAGCAGGTGATTTGGCGCCTCCGGTCGTCAACGGCGTAGCGGTCACGCTGCCGGTGGGCGCGTCACCTCGATCATCGGACCGAATGGCGAGGGAAAAACCAGCCTGCCATGGATCATCAAACGGTAGTCTTTGCCCGATGCGGGCAGAGTCAGCGTGGACTGGCTGCATGTCGCCACTGTCCACCTTCAGCGCCCGGCGACGTGCTGGCGCGGCGGCTGTCGATCCTGCGCCAGGACAATCACATGACCGCTCGCCTTACCGTGCCGGACCTTGACACCTTCGGGCGCCACCCGCACCGCAAGGGCAGCCTCATCGTCGGAGGACAAGGCCCATATTGCTCGGCAAGGGCATGGCAGCCTCCGATACGAACCAGGATAAACCTGATAAAGTCAGACAGGTATATATGGACTGATCGGGTTATCATTCCACAGCCAGTTGACATCCGGTCAACGAAATCCGCATTGGGCGCACTGGATGGAAAGAGTAAAGGCGCCGCAACTGGAGGAGCTTTACCGGGCAGAACGGAGCCGTCTGGAGCGTATTGCCACCGCAGGGTAGGACCGGCTAGCGCCGCCGACGTGGTCCAGGATGTCTTGCTTCTGCGGCGCAAGCGTCGACAGGAGATCGGGACATGATCAAACTGGAAAACGCCGGTTTCCGACGCAAAAAGCGATGGATCTTCCGCAATGTCGACTTTCAGGTCAAAAATGGAAGATGTCTGGCCATTCTGGGGCCTAACGGCCGGGGAGAGACAAGCCTCATCAAGACGGTTGCGGGTTACTATCCGTCGCGAAAGGCTCGCTGCGGGCGCCTCGGATCGTCGGTTATGTTCCCCCGCCCTTCCCAGTTTCGCTGTCATATCGCTGCCTGGATATTGTGGTGATGGGACGCGCTGCTGCATTGGGAGTGTTCGGCTCCCCTTGCAGGGAGGACTATCGCGCAGCAGAAGAGGCACTGGAGCGCGTCGACGCAGCGGCCTATGCCCAGCCTTTTCGATCGGCTTTCGGGGGGCGAGCGCCAACTCGTCATGCTGGCACGCGCCTTGGCGACAGGATCGGAATTGCTGGTTCTGGACGAGCCGGCCTTGGTGCTTGATCTCGCCAACCAGTCCCTGCGGCTGTCAGTGCTCAGCCGTTTGAAGGAGGACGGGCGACATGCAATTCTCTTTTCCACGCATTCCCCACAACATGCCTCTTATGTGCCGACGATGTCCTGTTGATGCTCGATGGCTTGCAAACGATCTGCGGACCAGCGGATGCGGTGCTGTCGGCCTCCAATCTCGAGCAGCTATATGGGATTCCGGTGAAATGTCTTCCGATTGATATCGGGGGGATCGGCAAGCAGGTTCTGTTCCTTCCTGTTTTCGGAAGGTGAGGCATCGGAAGTGTTCTTCCCACGACAGGCCATCCCGGCGGCATTCTGGTGGTGATAGCGCAGATACCAGTCGACGAAATCCTGCACGCCCTTGCGGATCTCCGTGCTGGGCGACAGGCCGGTCAACCGGCGCAGAGCCGAGGTATCGGCCCAGGTCGCGGGCACGTCCCCCGGCTGCATGGGCAGCAGGTTGCGGATCGCATATCGCCCCGTCGCCTGTTCGACCGCTGCGATCAGTTCGCCAAGCATCACCGGATGGGAGTTGCCGATATTGACGACCCGCCATGGCGCCACCGGGGAAACGCCCTCGTCTCGCTCTTTCCCTTCGGGCGGGGGCGGCGCGTCGATCAGGGCACGGATGGCCGCGACCAGGTCGTCGACATGGGTGAAGTCGCGCCGCATCTCGCCGCGATTGTAGACGTCGATCGGCTCGGCCCGCAGGATGGCACGGGTGAACCTGAACAGCGCCATGTCGGGTCGGCCCCAGGGGCCGTAGACGGTGAAGAAGCGGAACATGGTCACCGGCAGCCCGTAGAGATGGGCATAGGCATGCGCCATCGCCTCGGTGGCCTTCTTGGTCGCCGCATAGAAGGACATCGGATGGTCGGTCGGGTCGGTTTCGCGCCAGGGCATCCGGTCGTTGGGGCCGTAGACCGAGGAGGTCGAGGCCAGCAGCATGTGCCGGGGCGGCACCGCCCGCGCGGCCTCCAGCAACTCGAAGGTTCCGGCAATATTGCTGGAAAGATAGGCGCGCGGATGGTCGATCGAATGGCGCACCCCCGCTTGCGCGGCCAGGTGGACGACGATTTCGGGCCGGTGGTCGCGGAACATGCGTTCCAGCAGGCCGGGGGTCTCGATGCTGTCGTTGACGACCGAGAAGGTCGGGTCGGCCTGAAGGATCGCCTGGCGCTGCCGCTTCAGGGCGGGGTCGTAATAGTCCGACAGGTTGTCGATGCCGGCCACGCCGAACCCGTCCGCCAGCAGGCGGCGGCAAAGGTGAAAGCCGATGAAGCCGGAACAGCCGGTGACGAGGGTGCGGCGCATCAATCGGCTCCGAAAAGGTCACGGGTGAAGACCTTGTCCTGCACGTCGTCCAGCGCCGGGCTGTGGCGGTTGGCCAGGATCAGGTCGCATTCCGCCTTGAAGCTTTGCAGGTCGGGCTGCACTTTCGAGCCGAAGAAGCGATCCTCGTGCAATTCGGGCTCGTGGACGATCACCTCGATCCCCTTGGCCTTGATGCGCTTCATGATCCCCTGCACGGCGCTTTGGCGGAAATTGTCCGAGCCCGCCTTGGTCACCAGCCGGTAGATGCCCACGGTGGCGGGCGCGGCGGCGATGATCTGCTCGGCCAGGAAATCCTTGCGCGTGCGGTTGGCATCCACGATGGCGGTGATCAGGTTCTGCGGCACCTGCCCGTAATTGGCCAGCAACTGCTTGCTGTCCTTGGGCAGGCAATAGCCGCCATAGCCGAAGGAGGGGTTGTTGTAATGCGCGCCGATGCGCGGATCGAGACAGACGCCGCGGATGATCTGGCGGCTGTCGAGACCGCGGGCCAGCGCATAGCTGTCCAACTCGTTGAAGAAGGCCACGCGCATGGCGAGGCAGGTGTTCGAGAAGAGCTTGATCGCCTCGGCCTCGCTCGGGTCGGTCAGCAGCACCTCGACATCGTTGCGCAGCGCGCCTTCCAGAAACAGGGCGGCGATGCGGCGCCCGCGGTCCGAACGCTCGCCGACGACGATGCGGCTGGGATGCAGGCTGTCGTGCAGCGCCATGCCCTCGCGCAGGAATTCGGGGGCGAAGACGATCCGAGCGCCGCCCGAAGCCTCTGCCTGCGCGGCGGTGAACCCGACCGACACTGTGGATCTGACCACGATGGCGGCCTGCGGGTTCACGGCGGCCACCTGCGCGATCACCGAACGGACGCTGGATGTGTCAAAGGAATGGGCGAGGGGGTCGTAATCCGTGGGCGTGGCGATGATCACGACATCCGCGCCCCGATAGGCGGCATCGCCGTCCAGCGTCGCCCGCAGTCGCGGATTGCGGCGGCGCAGCCAGTCCGTCAATTCGTCATCCACGACCGGGCTTTTCCCGGCATTGACCTGCGCCACCCGTTCGGGCGACAGATCCACGCCCGTCACCTCGTGGTTCTGCGCCAGCAGCACCGCATTCGCCAGTCCCACATAGCCAAGCCCCGCCACGGCGATCCTCATGGCCGTGCCACGTCTTCGCAGCCGAGGGCGGCAGGGCGGGGCTGCGGCGGTTCGGGTGCGGCCAGCCCTTGGCGGCCCGAGCGGCGGATCAGCCATGCCGCGCCCAGAAGGTCGGGGATGCCCACCAGCCCGCGCGCAAGGTTCGAATATTTCGAGCGGCCACCCCGGCGCGGGCGATGGGTGACATTGACCGTTTCTACCCGCCAGCCCTCGCGCAGCATCATCGCCGGCATGAAGCGGTGGATGTGGTCGAAGAAGGGCAGGTCCAGATAGGCCTCGCGCAGGAACGCCTTCAGCCCGCAGCCGGAATCGCGCACCCCGTCGTGCAGCAGCGCGGCCCGGATGCCATTGGCCAAGCGCGAGGCCAACCGTTTCGCCGCGCTGTCGCGCCGCACCGCCCGCTGACCCTGCACCAGCCCAAGGCCCGGCAGGTCGGTCGCGAAGGGGGCAAGCAGCAGCGGGATCTGGTCGGGGGGGTTCTGCCCGTCGCCGTCCAGCGTCACGACCAGTGATGCCCGCGCCAGCCGCACGCCGCTGCGGATTGCCGTGGATTGCCCGCGCGAACGGGGATGGTGGTGCAGGCGCAGCCGCGGCATCCGCGCCGCCAGCGCTTGCAGGATGCGGTGGGTGCCGTCCTCCGATCCGTCATCGACCACGATGATCTCGTAGTCGCGGTCGGCCATCGCGGTGGCGATTTCGTGGATCAGCGGCTCGATGGCCGCCACTTCGTCGCGGACGGGGACGACCACCGAGACCGAGGGGTGCATGTTGTTCATTGGGGGTTCCTTTCAGCCAGGGGAGCATCGGCGACGGACCAGATCCCGTAATCGCGATTGCGGAACAGGATCGTCTCGCGCGGAGGCCAGGGCGGGGCGAAGCGATCGGTCCGGCCGGCGATCAGCCCTTGCGGATGCAATGCGGCCCAGGACCGCAACGCGGCCGGGTCGGGCAGTTCGGCGACCGGTTCGGTCAACCGGGCGGCAAAGTTGAACTCGGCATGATAGGGGGCGCCGGTGAAGGCCAGTCCTTCGGCGCGATGCGCGGACAGTCGGGCGGCGATGGGGGCGGCGTCATAGATCTGCGCCGTGCGGGTCGTGCCGATCAGCAGGTTCGTGGCCAGCAGCAGGCCCAGCGACAGGATCATCGCGCCGGCTGCGCCCCGCTGCCGCGCCGCCAGCCAGCACAGCGTCGCTGCCAGCAGCGCCCAGGCCAGAAAGGTGCTGGCAGGATCGAAAAGCATCCGCACCCGCAGGGGCAACGGGCCGAACCCAGCCACCGCCGCCGCCAGCGCGACCAGGCCGATTGCGATGATCGCCGGTTGCAGGCCGAAGCCGGGCGCGTTCCGCCCGAGCCGGGCAGCGACCAGCGCCAGTGCGGGCAGGTCCGGCACCAGGTAATGCACTTGCTTGCCACTGGTCAGACTGAACAGTGCCAGCGCCGCGCCTGCCCAGATCAGGCAGAGCCTCAGCCCGCGGTCTTGCCGCCACGAGGTCTGCCGGGCTTCGTGCCATAGGGCTGGGCTCCACAACAGCGGAAAGCCTAAGACCGGCAGCAGGGCCAGATACCACCACCAGGGCCGGGCCTGGGCGAAGGATTCGGCCAGCCGCCCGGCGCTTTGATGCCACAGGACGGCCTCGCGCCAGGTCGGACCGCCGGCGATGGCCGCCGGGACCAGCCACAGCGCGACCAGTCCCAGTGCCACCGCGACCGCGAAGCCGAGGCGCGCCGGAAGGACGCGCCAGCGGATCCCGTTCCGGCTCCATAACGGCAAAAACAGCGCGGCGGGCAGCAAGTGAAACAGGATCACCGGCCCCTTGATCAGCACGCCCAGTGCGATGGCGGCGCCGAAGCCGGCCCATGCCCGCCAGCCGTCCGGCCCCGCGGCGTCCAGCGCGATCAGCCCGGCCAGGACCGCGGTCGCCAGCGGCACGTCGAACATGGTCAGGCTGCCCGACAGGGCAAAGACCGTGAGCCCGGCAAGGGCCATGGCCGCCCGGCCGCCCGCGTCCCGATCCTCGGGCCAGAGGCGATGCGCCAGCCGCGCCGTCAGCCAGATGGCCAGGCAGGCGAAACCCGGCCCCACCAGCCGGGCGGCGAAACCGCTGACGCCGGTCGCCAGCCAGAAGAGGTTGATCGCCCAGAACAAGAGCGGCGGCTTGTCGCTATAGAGCGCGAAGTTCTTGCTGGGCACCAGCCAGTTGCCGGTCGTGTGCATCTCCCATGCGACGGCGAGGTAGCGGGTCTCGTCGATAGGGGTCAGCGGGCGCAGCAGCAGCCCCAGCAGCGCTGCCAGCAGCATGCATAGCATGGCCAGGACGACCGGATGACGACGGATCATGCCGGTTTTCCCTGGCGCGCTCCGCGTCCGATCAGCATCAGGTTGCGGGTATAGATCACCAGGCCACTTGCCTGCCCGACGGCAAAGACCGGGTCGTGCCGCCAGATCGCGTAGGCGAGCAGCGTCGCACCGCCGGCAAGGCTGAACCACCAGAAAGCCAGGGGCACGATGCTGCGGCGGGCGCGTTCGCTGGCGATCCATTGCACCAGGAAGCGCGAGGTGAACAGGAGCTGGCCGAGAAAGCCGATCCCGAGCCAGATGGTATTTGCCGTCATCGTGCGTCATCCTTGTGCCGCCCGGCCGATGCTGTGGCGCGGGGGCTTCCGGCGTGCTTCCTGGGATGCCAACATTACGGTTCGCTTACGAAGGAAGAGAGGTCGCCGATGAGGTTGCTTGTCGTCGAGGACGAGCCGGATCTGGCCGAGGCCGTCGGCGCCTACCTGCGCGCCGCGGGTCATGCCGTCGACCTTGCCGGGCACGCCGAGGACGCAGCGGCGGCGCTGACCGTGACCGATTACGATCTGGTGCTCTTGGACCTGGGGCTGCCAGATGGAGACGGGCTGGCGCTCTTGCGGGATCTGCGTGGGCGCGGCGCGCGGGTGCCGGTGCTGATCGTCACCGCCCGCGACCGCATCACCGAAAGGATCGCCGGGCTCGAGGCCGGTGCGGACGATTATCTGGTCAAGCCCTATGACCTGGACGAGATGCATGCCCGCATTCTGGCGATTCACCGCCGAGCCGCCGGAGCGGCCGAGGTCGAGCGGCGCTTCGGACGGCTGCTGATCCTGCCCGAGCGGCGGCAGGTGCTGCTGGATGGCCAGCCCGTCCACCTGACGCTACGCGAATGGGCGCTGATCGAGCGGCTGAGCCGACGCCCCGACGTGACCACCAGCCGCGCACAGATGGAGGACGCGCTCTATGGCTTCGGTGACGAGGTGGAAAGCAATGCCATCGAGGCCCATGTCAGCCGGCTGCGCGCCAAGCTGGGCCGGGACGCCATCGTGACCGAACGTGGCTTCGGCTATCGCATGGGGCGGGCCTGATGCGGCGCGCGAGCCTGTCGCGGCGGGTGGCGCTGTTCACGACGCTGGGGCTGGCGGCGGTCTGGGCCGGGGCGGTGGTGTTGATGGCGGCGGTGCTCTGGTCCGAACAGGACGAGCTTTTCGACCAGCAACTCGTGGAAACGGCCCATGCGTTGCTGCCGCTGGTCTCGCACATGGAGATGCAGGGCATTGCGGTCGAGGTGCCCCAGCCCGCGGTGCCGATGGACGAGGCGCTGCTCTATCGGCTGGTCGCGCGGGACGGCAGGGTGCTGCGGCAATCGGAATTGGCCGGTCGGGCGGTCCTGCCCGACGCCGCCGACCTCTTCCCCGGTCGGGTCGCTTCCGCGCCGGGCTACCGGCTCTATGCCACGCCCTTCAACGCCGCCGGCCAGGCCTTGCAGATCGCCGCGCCGCTGGCCGAGCGCCGCGAGGCGTTTCGCGAAGGGATGACAGGTTTCCTGCTGCCGATGGTCGCGCTCCTGCCGCTGACCTGGTTGATCGTCGGCTGGGTGTCGCGACGTTCGCTGGCGCCGTTGCGTGAACTTGGGGCCGAGATCGCGGCCCGCGACGGCAGCCGGCTGGATATGATCGACGCCGGCGACTGGCCCGAGGACCTGATGCAGATCGCCAGCGTGGTCAATGGCTTCATCGCCCGTCTGGCGCAGGCGCTGGAGGCCGAGCGTGCCTTTGCCACCAATGCCGCGCATGAATTGCGCACCCCTGTCGCCATAGCCCTGGCCCAGACCCAGCAAATGCGGGAGAACGCGACCACGCCGGCTCAGATCGCCCGCCTGGATGCGCTTGAACGTGCCTTGCAGCGAATGCGGCGGCTGGTCGCGCGGCTGTTGCAACTGGCCCGTGCCGATGCGGGGATCGGCGATTCCACGCAAGCGCATGATCTTGCGGCCCTGACCCGGCTGGTCGTCGCCGAGCGCGCACCGTCGGAAGCCGCCCGGCTGGCGGCCGAGCTGCCGCCCGCGCCGGTCATGGCGCGCATCGACCCGGACGCCTTTGCCATCGTGCTGTCCAACCTGATCGACAATGCCCTGCAGCATAGCCCGCCCGGCAGCCCGGTTCGGCTTCGTCTGCGGCAGGGCGCCGTGCTCGAGGTCGCGAACGAGGGCAGGGCCGTCGCAGCCGCCGACCTGGCCGGGCTGACGCGGCGCTTTGCCCGGCACCGTGGCGATGGGTTCGGCCTGGGCCTGCATATTTGCCAGCAGATCGTGTCGGCGGCCGGCGGAAGGCTTGAAATCATCTCGCCCGCGCCTGCCAGTCAGGAAGGTTTTGTCGCGCGCGTCACCTTGACGCCGCCGGTCCGGGATCACTGACCGCAGGCCGGATGCGGATCAGGTCTCGACCCGCCCCAGCCGCGACAGCACGACGACCGGCAGGATGCCGATCAGCACGATCAGCAGGGCGGCAATCGCGGCTTCCTCATAGGTGCCTCTGGCGGCCTCGCCATAAAGATGGGTCGCCAGGGTTTCAAAGTTCAGCGGCCGCAGCAGCAGCGTTGCCGGCAGCTCTTTCATGCAATCCACGAAAACCAACAGGCCTGCCGAAGCGATGGCGGTTTTTGACAGAGGCAGATGCACGCTGCGGAAGACGCCCAAAGAGGACCGGCCCAGCATCCGTCCCGCATGGTCCAACGAGGGCGGGATGCGGCTGAACCCTGCCTCGATCCCGCCGGTGGAGATTGCCATGAATCGAACGGAATAGGCCAGCACCAGCGCCGCCCCCGATCCCAGCAGCAGAAGGCCGGGCGCGGCACCGATCAGCCATTCGACCCCGCCGGCCCAGAAGCGATCGAATAGGCCGACCGGATAGAGCAGGCCGATGGCCAGGACGGTTCCCGGCACGGCATAGCCCAGCGTCGAAGCACGTGCGGCCAGCGATGTGGATCGGCCGGGATAGGTCCTGGCGGCATAGGCAAGAACCAGGCCGGACAGGAGCACGAGCAGGGTAGCGACGGCCGATACCGTGACGGTGTTGACGATTTCGCCCCAGATGCGCGGGGAGATCCCGGCGAAACTGACGCGCTTCCAAGCCTCCCGACAAAGGTAAGCCGCCGGTGCGATGAAGCCGAGCGCGACCGGAAAGAGGCACAGGCAGAACGCGCCGGCGGCGCGCCACCCTCGCAGCCGGGCGGGAGACATCGCGCGGGGTCTTTGCGCCGCAGCCGCGTAACGCTGGTTGCGGCGCGCATAGCGCTCGACCAGCACCAGCAGGACCACGATCACCAGCATGGCCAGCGCGATCTGCGCGGCGCCCGGCATGTCCGAACGGTTGACCCAGGTCGAATAGATCGACGGCGTCAGTGTCCTGACTCCCAGGAACTGCGAGGCGCCGATGTCGTTCAGCGCTTCCATCAGCGCCAGGCTGGCGCCGACCGCGATCGCTGGCCGCGCCAGGGGAAGCGCCACCCGGCGGAAGACGCTGCCCCTACGTGTTCCGAGCGTGCGGGAGACCTCGACCAGATTTGCCGCCTGCGTCAGGAACATCGCTCGGGTGGTCAAGTAAACGTAAGGATAGAGCACCAGCCCCAGCAGCAGGATACAGCCTCCCATCGAGCGGATGTCGGGCAGGCGGAACTCGCGCGGGCTGGAATAGCCCAGAAGGCTTCGCAATGCACCCTGCACCGCACCTACCGGATGCAGGATATCGAGATAGGCATAGGCGATAATATACGTCGGCACCGCCAGTGGCAGCAGCAGTGCCCATTCGAAAACGCGCCGGCCGGGGAAGTCGTAGGCCGTCACCATCCAGGCGGTTGTGGTGCCGATCAACGTCACCAGCATGCCCACGCCGGCCAGCAGAATGACCGTGTTCTTCAGTGCTGCCGGCAAAACATTGGCGAGCATGTGGGGCCAAAGCCCGGCACTGCCCTGGAACGCGATCAAGAGCAGGGCAAGCACGGGAAGGCAGACCAGCGCCGCGATAAGCACCGCGCCAAACCGCCATCCGGCCCCTGAACGGCGCCACGGTATCTGATTCATCAAGGTCGGTTCGGCAGGCTTCATAAGTTGGGGAAGGAGCGACGGTCCCCGCAGGAGGCCGTCGCCGAGAGCTTCTTGATCAGTTGTCGAATCCGATCCGCTCAGCCATCTGGCTGGCAGCCGCGCGGAACCTTACCCCTTCGACGATGTCGATCGTGTCCGGCGTCAACGCACCGTATTCGGCGATCAGCGGATCGACGGTGGCATTCGCATTGACCGGATACTCGAAATTTGCCTTTGCGTAGATCGCCTGCGCTTCGTCCGAGACGAGATATTCCAGGAACTGGACCGCCTGGTCCTTGTTGGGTGCGTGACGGGCGACGGCAGCGCCGGTGATGTTGACCTGCGTGCCACCGTTCTCGAAGGTCGGCAGGATCATCCGTATCGCTTTGGCCCACTCCTCTTGCTCGGGACCACCGGCACCGCTGCGCATCAGGCCGACATAATAGGAATTCGCAACGCCGATGTCGCAAAGGCCGCCCATGATATCGCGCGCGACATCGCGATCGCCGCCCGCCGCAGGGCGGGCGAGGTTGGCCTTGAGGCCGGTCAGCCATTTCTCGGCCGCTTCCTCACCATGATGTGCAATGAACGAGCCGGACAGCGCGACGTTATAAGGATGCAGGCCGGAGCGAATGCAGACTTTACCCTTCCAGGCGGGATCGGCAAGCTGCTCGTAGGTGATCCCGGTCAGGTCGAGGTCCTTGGTCACATACACCGCGCGGGCACGCATCGAAAGAGCGAACCAGTGGCCATCGTCATCCCGCAGCGTCTCGGGAATCGTGGTGCTGAGGACCTCCGACTCGACGCTCTGCGTAAGGCCCTTCTCGACAAGATCGACGAGAACGCCGGCATCGACAGTCATCAGAACATCTGCCGGCGACTTGTCACCTTCCGCGATGACGCGCTCGGCGACCCCGTCCTGCAAGAAGATGGTGTTGACCGTGACCCCGGTCGACTGCGTGAAGGCATCGATCAGCGGCTGGATCAGCCCAGGTTCGCGGGTGGTATAGAGGTTGAGCTCCTCTGCGAGGACACCTTGCGTGCCTGCAAGGACAGACAGCACCGACCCGAGCATGACCCCGCCAAATTTCGTGGATCCCATCGCCATGACGCTCCTTGGATTGTGAGTAAAATAGTAGGCTTTTGTCCACCAGCGAGGGACAAACATAGTTGACTGTAGCAGTAAAGTATTTCGGGCGTTGCTTCTGCTGCCGCAACGAGGGACGTCGATCCGACGCGACACCATTGGCAGTCAAAGTTATGGCGGCGAAGAGAAAGCGCTATGATTTCAAAAGACAAAAACCTGCTCAGGTGTCACGGAAATACGCGCAACATCCCCGGACCGGAGGCGTGATCGCTTTGTCGAACGAATTTTCAACGGCCCCGGAAGCGCTGCTACGGATACCTGGATCTGTTCGATTTCGCCCATCAGGGCGCAATCGACCACCGTGCAGTCTACCCCTTCGGCACCACAATTTACGCGTAGGCATTGCGGGCGCACATAGAGGGTGGCGGTATGTCCATCGGCAAAGCCGGGGGCCGCAAACCTGCCGAGAGGCGTCTCGAGAAAGCCATTCCAGCATGCGCCCTGGACCTTGTTGAAGGTAGAGAAGAACTCGGCCGTATAAGCGTTTGCCGGCCTGTCATAGAGGTCGCTGCCAGAACCCTCCTGCACGATCTCCCCCGCCCGCATCAGCACCACCCGATCACCCGCGGACAGGGCTTCCTCGGGGTCATGCGTTACCATGATGACGGTGGTGCCCAACTCGCGCAAAAGGGAAATCGTTTCAGTGCGGATGCCATCCCGCAAACCGCGGTCGAGATTGGAGAAAGGCTCGTCCATCAGCAGAATCTGCGGCTGCGGTGCCAGCGCACGGGCCAACGCCACCCGCTGCTGCTCGCCACCCGAAAGCATGTGCGGAAACCTGCGCGAAAGGTGTTCGAGCCCCAGATGCTCGACGATTTCCAGGCATCGTGCTTGCGCGGCGGGTCGTGTCAGGCGCTTCAGGCCAAACAGGATGTTGTCCAGCACGTTGAGATGGGGAAAAAGCGCATAGTCCTGAAACATGAATCCGATATTGCGCTCTTCGGGTTCCACATAATTGTTCGGCCCGGATATTTCGCACCCATCCAGCAGAACGCGGCCCTGATCCGGCATCTCGATGCCTGCAATGACACGCAAGAGCGTGGATTTGCCGCAACCGGAGTGGCCGGCCAGACAGATGAGCTCTCCATGCGCCACGGAAAGAGAAATATCATTCAGTGCGGGAACTCCGCCAAAACTACGGGAGACGCCATTAATTTCGAGATGACGGGGCGGATGAAGATTTTCCATGTTCATGTGCCTTCTCCAGCGTTGACGGCGCTTGTTTCTATAGGCTTGGATTCTTCCCGTCGCCGATTCCGTGCACTTGCAGACCGACAGGGCCCATATTCTAGCCTGTCATAACCTACATCCGCTTCTTCGCCATCCTATTCCTCAACCTGCCAAGATACGTGTCCAGCCGACCCCTGTTCTGGAACATGCGGCGGGTATGACCGGGCAGTTCCTCACGGATTTGGTCCAAATTCGAAGCCCCAACTGGATCACGCCGACCATGCTCATCATCAAGTGCGGTGGACAGGAATCGACATGGAGACCTTCCTCGGCCAGTGTCACGGTATAGGCCTCATCCAACTTGCATGCCAGAAACTTGGTGCCCTCGGGCTGGATCGGATCCTTGATCCAATGATCGGAATTGGTGGGCAGGAAAGTGACGATATCGCCCGGCTCGACCATGAGGAACCCCGGCTCGATGACCATGCTGCCTTCCTCGCCAAACTTCGGCATCCGGGCATCGTTGTCGGCGCCATGATCCGAGGCGACAGTCAGCGCCAGAGCGTTGGACAGCGGCGGCTTTTACATGAGTTCACGGTCCAGCTGGTCGGAATGATTGGCGCGCCGCCGGGCGTAAATGAGGGCGGGCCATGGAAAATTGAAGAGATGATCATCGGTGGGGTTCATTTCATCTGTGACGGATATTTTTAGCTTCCCCAAAGCACGGTTTCGTCGATCCCGGCCAGGTCGCGACGTCCGGTCAGGGCCATGGCGACCTCCAGCTCGGCGCGCAGGATGGTCAGCATATGCGCGACCCCCGCCGCGCCGCCCACCGCCAGGGCGTGGATCTGCGGCCGCCCGACCAGCACCGCCGATGCCCCCAGCGCCAGGGCCTTCAGCGCATCGGTGCCGCGGCGGATGCCGCCGTCGCACAGCACCGGGATGCGCCCGGCGACCTGGCGGGCGACGACCGGCAGCGCCTCGGCCGTCGCCGGCAGCGTGTCGAGCGCCCGGCCGCCGTGGTTCGAGACGATCACCCCGTCCACCCCCACCGCCACGGCGCGCTCGGCATCATGCGCCGACATGATGCCCTTCAGGATCACCGGCAGCCGGGTCTGCGACTTCAGCCAGGCGATGTCCTCCCAGCGCGGGGCGGCATCCATCAGGCCCAGGAAGGTCGCCGCCCGCCCCGGTTCGCTGCGGATCTGCGGCGGGCGCATGCCGTCCAGGTTGACGGCGCGGATGCCCTCGGGCAGGCGGAAGCCGGCGCGCTGCTCCATGTTGCGCAATCCGTTCACCGGCGCATCCACCGTGACGACCAGCGCGCGACAGCCCGTCGCCTCGGCCCGGCGGACCAGCGACAGCGTATCGCCACGCTCGGGCTGCATGTAGAGCTGGAACCACAAGGGCCCCTGCGCGCGGGCCGCGATCTCTTCCAGCGGCAGGCCGGACTGGGTCGAGACCACCATCAGGCTGCCGGTCGCCGCCGCGCCAAGGGCGGTCGCGTGTTCGGCCTCGGCATGGGTGAGGCCGTGAAAGGCCACCGGCGCAAGGATCAGCGGATGCGGCAGGTCCAGCCCCAGCAGGCGCAGGCCGGTATCGGCGCCGCGCAGGTCCGCCAGCACCCGGCCCTGCAGCCGGATCGCCTGCCATGCGGCCAGATTGGCCTGCGCCGTCAGCCCGTCCGCACCGGCGCCGTCGACATAGGCCCGCAGGGGCGCGGGCATCCGCTTGGCCGCGTGCCGCTCGTAGTCGCACAGGGCCACGACATCGGCGGGGATCTCAGCCTGGCCAGCCACCCGTCAGGTCTCGGCCCAGTGGCGGATCATGTTGTGGTAATGCGCGGTGATCCCCGTCACCGCCGGATCGTCGTCGGGCAGCATCGCGCGGATGCGCATGATCGACATGTCCAGGTCATAGAGCATGTGCCGCCGCCAGTCGTCGCGCACCATCGACTGCGCCCAGAAGAACGAGGCCCAGCGCGAGCCGCGCGTCACCGGCGTCACCGAGTGCAGCGAGGTCGCGGGATAGACCACGGCATGGCCCGCCGGCAGCTTGACGCTGTGCTGGCCATAGGTGTCGTGCACGACCAGTTCGCCGCCCTCGTAATCCTCGGGTGGGGTCAGGAAGACGGTGGTCGAGACATCGGTGCGGATGCGCTGGCCGGTGCCAGGTATGACGCGGATCGAGCCGTCGACATGGGCGCCGAAGGTCATGCCCTCGTCATAGCGGTTGAACATCGGCGGCAGGATATGCGCGGGCAGCGCGGCCGAGGAATAGACCGGGCTGCGGCCCAAGGCCCGCAACACGATATTGCCCAGCTCGCGCGCCTCGGGGCTGTCCACCGGCACCTGGAGGTTATGCTTGACCTTGGCCGCCTGGTCGCCGGCGGTGCTGCGGCCGTCGACCCAGTCGGTGCCTTCGAGGATCTGCCGCATATAGGCGACCTCCTCGGGCGTCAGCAGGTCCGGGATGGTGATCAGCATGGCGGTCCTCCAGCGGTGGCATGCGGGCGCAGGATAGGACCGGCGCCAAGGAAGGTTAAGGGTTTTTGTCGGACATTCGGGACGCCCGCACTGCAAGAAAGGGGGGCGGGCGATTGGACCCGCCCCCGATGCTTCCGATCCGGGGATCAGAAGCGATAGTTCAGCTTTGCGGTCACGCTGCGACCGGGCGCGCGGTTGGCAAAGATGCCGACATGCGAGGCGTCGTAAAGCCGCTCGTCAAAGGCGTTATTGACGTTGACCTGCAACTCGGCCGTCTCATTGATCTTGTAGGCGGCCATCAGGTCCACCCGCCATTGCGAGGGCAGGGCGGCCGTATTCTCGCCGTTCAGGTAACGCTTGCCGGTATAGGTCGCACCGCCGCCGACGGTCCACCTGTCGGAGACCTCATAGGTCGTCCACAGGCTGAACGAGTGCCGGGCAACGAATTGCAGGTAGTTGCCGTTATCCGCACTGGGTTCGCCGTCGTCGAAGCCGCCGTCTATCGTCTTGGCGTCGACAAAGGCATAGCCCGCCGACAAGCCCCAGCGTTCGTTGATCTGGCCGGCTGCGCCAAGCTCGAAGCCGCGGGCGCGGTTGTGACCCAGAAGTGCGACATTGCCCAGATCGTCCTCGACCCGGGCGTTCTTCTTCTCGGTCTGGAAGATGGCGGCGGTCAGCAGGAGTTGGTCGTTCAACACCTCCCACTTGGTGCCCAGCTCGATGCTCTTGCTTTCTTCGGGCTCCAGGTTGACGCTGTTGCTGGTCAGCGTGCAGGCCCCCGCGCCATCGGCGCCGCCGGCCATGCCCGCGCATTCGCCCGACGGGTTCGAGGAGGTGCCGAAGGCCAGATAGACCGACCCGTTCGGCGCCGGCTTGTAGACCACGCCGGCCGAGTAGTTCAGCAGGTTGTCCTTGCGCGAGATGGTCCCGTCGCTGACCTCGTATTTGTCATAGCGCAGGCCCAGGGTCAGCGACCACTGTTCGTTGAAGGTCAGCGTGTCGAAGATGTAAAGCGCCTTGGACGTGGTCTCGATCGGCGTGCCCCAGTCGCCCCAGACCAGCGAGCCGGTGACCGGATCCCACGGGTTGGGGTTGGCCAGGTCGGTGACCGGCACCGACGGGCTGCCCTCGGCCGAAGCCGAGCGAACCTTCTCGCGCGACATTTCCAGGCCGACTGCCAAGTCATGCTTGACGGTCCCGGTGTGGAAACCGCCGGTCAGCGCAGTGTGGAAGGCCACTGCCGAGTTGTCCTTCTTGCCCGAGCGCAGGTCGCGGTTGGCGAGGTTGCGGGTGGGGTCCCAGTTCGGGTTGGGGCTGACGCTGCCGTCGCGGCCGGTGATGAACTGCGACACCACGCTTGGCCGGGACATGACGTATTCCTGTTCGGAGCCGATCCAGGCCAGCGTCGAGTGCAGCTTGAAACTGTTGCTGAATTCATGCTCGAAGCGCAGCATCGCGCTCTGGTTCTCGACCTCGCGATAGTCGCGCAGCGCCGAACCGTAGAAGGCGTCCTTGTCGGCCAGTTCGATCGGCAGCCAGGGATCGGACTTGGTGCCGCTGCCGAAACGCCGCCCGCCGCTGAGGTCCGGACGATAGTCGCCGTTGCTCATCGGCACGCCCAGGTCCGGCGTCGCATCGGTCTTGCTGTGATAGAGGTTCAGCGACAGCTTGGACGCGCCGAAGCTTTTCGACAAAGCCGCGGCGATGCCCTTGCGGTCGTCCTGAAGCACGTCGCGGCCCGGAACGTCGGAATCCTGCCACATCAGGTTCAGTCGCGCAGCCAGCCCGTCGCCAAGGTCGACATTGCCGTCATAGGTCAGCCGCTTCTGGCTGGCATTGCCGACAAGGCCGGAAAATTCGTGGAAGGTCTCGCCTTCGCGGGCCTGTTTCGACACCAGGTTGATGGAACCACCCGTTGCACCGCGGCCGGAATAGGCGCCGCCCGGTCCCTTGGCGATCTCGACCGATTCGGTGGCGAAGGCTTCCTGCGTGGTGCGGCCCAGGTTGCGGATGCCGTCGACCATGATGTCGGTTGCCGCCTGATAGCCGCGCACGAAGGGCCGGTCGCCCATCGGCGTGCCGCCTTCGCCCGAACCCAAGGTGATGCCGGGCGTGGTGCGCAGCACCTCCAGGACCGAGGTCGCGTTCCGCTCTTCCATCTGGCGCTGGGTGACGACCGAGATGGTCTTGGGCGTATCGACCAGCGGTGCGGTCAGCTTGGGGGACGAGCCCTCGGTGACGCGATAATCGGTGGATGCCTGGGCGCCGGTCTGACGCTCGATCACGATGGTGTCCAGAACAACCGTGCCTTCCGCATCCTGCGCCACCGCAGGAGCGCCCACTGCGGCCGCGATGATCACGGCTGGCAGCAGGCCAAGGCTAGGCAACAGTGAGCCGGTCGTTTCCTGTGCTGCAAGGGATAAATTAGGTGGCGTCATAGGCTTTCGTTTCCTTCGCTGGAACAGATGTAAAATACCCCCGATACGGGGATCGGAGGATGAAGGGCACCTGGCTGGCGAGTTGCTGGCGAATGGTGGTGTCGCATATTCCGTTCCGTCGCCGGCGGCTTAATCGGACAACAGGATCGATGCGACCGCTGACCAACACCATCATCAAATGTAGCAGTAAAGGGGCGGAAAGCGACAATTCGCGAGCGATGCAGAAAAACCGCCTGGACTGTGAATCAAACCATCCGGCTTGCCTTGAGAACCATTAATAAATTGATTTCAAATCATTTTACGAAAGATCGGGGTCGGGCTTCCCCGTGCTTCAAGTTGGCCGAGGTAGGATGCGGGCAATGAATGAGCGCTACACAAGGCTACATTGGCTCCGTGGGTGATGCTCAAGATTCGAAACGGCTCAGTTCGAGTGATGTCTACGGCTAGGCTGAATGGCCCGTGCATCACTGCTGCCGCTAACGATGCGTGGAACTCTTTACCTCCCACTGAGCCTTCTTCCAGCCGCGACCGAATAATTGATGGCGGTCCATATAAGGTGACGGAGCTTGGGGCGCGGCGCGGCTTCAGGCATTTGATACGCCAAAACCAAGATACCGGCACACGAAAGCCGTGTCGGATTTGCGCTGGCATGGGGACGAAAACCATCTCGACAAGGAGAGAGGCCCGGCATGGCGACTCCGATCACTGGCGTTCGGATTCGTCTGGCAATATCGGCCACGCTGGCGATCATAGGGGCTGCGGCAGGGCTCGGCCCCTTTCTTGCGATCTGGTGGCTCGCGGGCAAGGCGCTGGCGGGGCCGGTGACTGCGGCGCAGGTCTTGCAGGCTACGCTGGCGGCGATCACGGCGCTGGCTGCGAAGTCGCTGCTTCTGTCGGCTTCCACCACCATTTCCCACAGCGCGGCTTTCACCTTGCTGTTCCGCCTGCGCAACGAGATGGTGGACGGGATCGCGGTCTTGCCGCGGGCGGTCGCGGACCGCCGGGGCACGCCGATCTGCGCCGTCTCGTGATCGAGGATATCGACCAGATCGAGGATTCGATCGCCCCTGCCATTCCCGATCCGGCTCAGGGCATTGCGCTGCCCTGTCTGACCTTCGCAGCCCTTGCGCTGATCGATTGGCGGCTTGTGCTGGCGGCAGTGACGCTGTTTCCGCTGTTGCTGTGGCTCTATCCACTGACGATATGCGCCCCACGAGAGGATTACGGTCGCTGGTATGCCGCCTTGGCCCGGCTGCGCGAAGCTACGCGCCATCTGGTCGGCGGAATCGCGGTAATCCGCGCCTTTGTCGGTGCCGAGCGCGGCTTTGATGCCCATGAGCAGGCGGTCGCGGCAGTGCGCGAGACGGGGTATCACGCCGGAACCGCGTCGCTCTGGCAGATGAGCCTGCCCTATACCGGGCTGCGCGGCAACGGGCAGGTGCTGATTCCGGTCGGTGCGGCGCTTTTCCTTGGCGGCGATGCCTCCGCGCAGGATCTGGTGCTGATCCTGCTGCTTGGCCTGAACGCCTCGGCCCTGCGGCTGATCTTTACCGCCGGGAACTTCACCTGGCGGATGAAGGCCGCGATGGCGCGGATGGCCAAGATCCGCGGCATTCCCCTTTTGGAGCAACTCGAGCCCGCCGGAGTCCCGCGCGGAAACGGTCTTGCCCTGGAACGGGTGGCCCTGTCGTTGGGCGAAAGGGCGATCCTGCGGGATATCAGCCTTTCGGTCCCCCGACGGGGGCACGCTCGCCATCGTCGGCCCATCGGGGGCGGGCAAGACGACGCTTTTGCGGGTGATGGACCCGGATGCAGGCCGGATCACCCTGGGCGGCGCCGATCTGCGGCGAATTCCGGCCGCCATGCTGTCTGCGCGGTTCTCGGCCGTGCTGCAACGGGCATGGCTGACCGATGCGACCATCCGCGAGAATATCCGCGCGGGCCGGCCCTCGGCCTCGGATGCCGAGGTGGATGAGGCGGCCCGGCGCGCGCAGGTCACGGGATTTGCCAGGGTGCTGCCCCAGGGCCTCGACAGCCGGTCGGCGAGGGCGGGCGCAACCTTTCGGGCGGCGAGCGCCAGCGGGTCGCCATCGCCCGTGCCATGCTGCGCGATGTGCCCGCGCTGCATCTGGACGAGGCGACCGCCGCCCTCGATCCCGAGAACGGGGCCGAGGTTTTGGCGGTGCTCGATGCGTTGAAACGGGCCGCACCGTGGTCGTGGTGGCGCATCGGCTGCACACCATCCGGCGCGCCGACCGGATCGCGGTGATCGAGGCTGGCCGCCTCATCGACAGCGGCCGCCATGAGGAGCTTATCGCTCGCTGTGCGCTCTACATGCGCCTTGGCGTCTCGGTCGCCCGTGCCATCCACGACATGTCGGCATGGATTTCGGCAGCGATCTTATCGGCACGGTGCTTGCTGGGGATCCGGATCAGCCTTTGCCCCTTCACGGAATACCTCAAGCCTCTCGCGGTCTTTCCGGGCGAGGTGCTGGAGGCCGGAGATGGCCTCTGATCGCGCTGCCAGACAGGCGGCGCGGCGCTGGAGGCGTTGCCTCGCGGACCAGGGGATATCAATGTCATCCAGACGGTCCAGCCAGCCTGTTTCATCGACCGTCCATCCGCCCTCATCGGCGGGTCGATCCCGTCGCGCCTGGCACGCAGGCGCTGGTAGTGCCGCCGCAAGCGCGACTGGATCTCGGCCTGGGACCGGCCTTCCGGAGGAAACCGCAGTTCGGCGAAGGGAATGCGGGTCATGGGCAAGGCTGTATCGACAGGCATGACGGCGCACCTTCAAAGACAAGCCGTTCCCGTTCGGGAGAGCGGCGCTTTCCCGGCGGAGAGGGGCGGAACGGGTGGGGCCCGGAGCGAGTGGCGGTCTTCTGCATCTGCATTGCCGCCAGCCCGGGCGGCATGCCGCGACCATCTTCGGCAGGGGCTGCTTCGTCAACGGGAAGAGCTGAAGGGCGGTCACCAGGCAGAGCGATGAGCGATCCGAACTGCCGGTTTCGATAAGATCAGATAACATATTGTAATAAAATAAAATAAAATAATTGATCGAGCCGATCGGATGGGCGCTAATGACCTGGGAAATGGGCGGCGAAATCCCAAAAATGGGCCTTGATCGCCTGCCGATTCAGCCCGCGCCAAGGCGGAGCGCGGCAAAAAATCCTTTCTGCGTTGCGGCGAATTGACTGGGCATGATTATTACGTTATCGCTTCACCAGTCGTAATATTGTTGCGAGGGCAGATCGTGGCCGAGAAAGACAAACCCTGGCTTTTCCGCACCTATGCGGGCCATTCGACCGCCGAGAAATCCAACGCACTCTATCGGGGCAACCTCGCCAAGGGGCAGACCGGCCTGTCGGTGGCCTTCGACCTGCCGACCCAGACCGGCTACGACAGCGACCACGTCCTGGCGCGCGGCGAGGTCGGCAAGGTCGGCGTGCCCGTCTGCCACCTGGGCGACATGCGCATGCTCTTCGACCAGATCCCGCTGGAACAGATGAACACCTCGATGACGATCAACGCGACGGCGCCCTGGCTCTTGTCGCTCTATATCGCCGTGGCCGAGGAACAGGGCGCCGACATCGCCAGGCTGCAAGGCACGGTGCAAAACGACATCATCAAGGAATACCTGTCGCGCGGCACCTATATCTGCCCGCCCAGGCCCTCGCTCAGGATGATCACCGACGTCGCGGCCTATACGGCGAAGCACCTGCCGAAATGGAACCCGATGAACGTCTGCTCGTATCACCTGCAGGAGGCGGGGGCGACGCCCGAGCAGGAGCTGGCCTATGCGCTCGCGACCGGCATCGCCGTGCTGGACGACCTGAAGACCAAGGTCGAGCCGCAGGATTTCCCCGCCATGGTCGGGCGGATCTCGTTCTTCGTGAACGCCGGCATCCGCTTCGTGACCGAGCTGTGCAAGATGCGCGCCTTCACCGAGCTCTGGGACGAGATCTGTCGCGACCGCTATGGCATCGAGGAAGAGAAATATCGCCGCTTCCGCTATGGCGTGCAGGTGAACAGCCTGGGCCTGACCGAGCAGCAGCCGGAAAACAACGTCTATCGCATCCTCCTGGAGATGCTGGCCGTCACGCTGTCGAAGAACGCCCGCGCCCGCGCCGTGCAGCTGCCGGCCTGGAACGAGGCGCTGGGCCTGCCGCGGCCCTGGGACCAGCAATGGTCGCTGCGCATGCAGCAGATCGTCGCCTACGAGACGGACCTGCTGGAATACGGCGACCTTTTCGACGGCAACCCGGTGATCGCCGCCAAGGTCGAGGAGCTGAAATCCGGCGCCCGCGCGGAACTGGCGACGCTGGACGAGATGGGAGGCGCCATTGCCGCCATCGAATACATGAAGTCGCGGTTGGTCGAATCCAATGCCGAGCGGCTGAACCGCATCGAGGCGAACGAGACGGTGGTCGTCGGCGTGAACCGCTGGCAGCAGGGCGAGTCCTCGCCGCTGACCGCGGGCGATGGCGGCATCATGGTGGTGGACCCGGCGGTCGAGCAGGACCAGATCGCCCGGCTGCGCGCCTGGCGCGAAGCGCGCGACGAGACGGCCGTCGAGGCCGCCCTCGCCGCGCTGCGCGATGCCGCGCAGAGGGGGCAGAATGTGATGCCGTTTTCCATCGCCGCCGCCAGGGCAGGCGCCACGACCGGCGAATGGGCGGCGGTGATGCGTCAGGTGCATGGCGAATATCGCGGCCCGACGGGGGTCTCGGCCAGCCCCTCGAACCGCACCGAGGGGCTGGAGCCGATTCGCGAGGCCGTGGATGCGGTCAGCCGCCGCCTTGGCCGGCGGCTGAAGTTCCTGGTCGGCAAGCCCGGCCTCGACGGCCATTCCAACGGCGCCGAGCAGATCGCCTTCCGCGCCCGCGATTGCGGCATGGACATCACCTATGAAGGCATCCGCCTGACCCCCGAGCAGATCGTGACCCGCGCCGCCGAGGACAATGCCCATGTCGTCGGCCTGTCGATCCTGTCGGGCAGCCACCTGCCGCTGATCGAGGATCTGATGGAGCGGATGCGCGCCGCCGGCCTGGCGCATGTCCCGGTCGTGGTCGGCGGCATCATTCCCGACGAGGATGCCGCCAGGCTGCTGAAGATGGGCGTGGCGCGGGTCTATACGCCCAAGGATTTCGAGCTCAACCGGATCATGATGGACATCGTGGCCCTGGTCGAGCCCGAGGAGGCCGCCGCCTGAGCCGGTGGCACGGCCGCATGGGTATTTGAGCAACGAAGAAGTCCGGCGCCGCGCCCTCGGCTTCTTCGTTGTCCAAATACCCATATTGCAACCGCGCCGTCAGTCCTTCAGCAGCAAAAGCAGCGCGGCGACAGTCGCCAGCACCCCGGGCAGCACGGCGAGCGGCGGCAGGCCGCGGGTCAATGCGGCCTCGAGCCCGATGACCCAGACCGGCGTCAGGTAGGTATAGGCCATCACCTTGGACGAGGGCAGCCGCATGGTGGCGAATTGCACCAGCGCCGTGGTCAGCGCGCTGGCGAAGATCGCGACATAGAGCAGCGTCACCCAGACGATGGCCGGCAGATGCGCCCAATCCGTGTCGAGGATCGCCCGGCCGCCCCAGACAAGCAGGATCAGTCCGCCGGCGCAGAGCGTGGCGAAGGTCGAGACGATCGGCGTCTCGCCCCGGTTCAGCCGGCGCACCATCGGGGTATAGAGCGCATGGGCCGCGCAGCCGACCAGGTAGATCGCCTCGCCGCGGCCGAACTCGAGCCGCATCAGCGCCGCCGCGTCGCCGCCGAAGATCACCCAGAGCGAGCCCGCCGCCCCCAGCGCCAGCGCCAATGCGATGCGCCCGGTCATGCGCTGCCGCATCAAAAGCCAGCCGAAGCCCGCCGACATCAGCGGCGTCAGCGTGAACACCGCCGCCGCCGAGACCGGCAACGCGGTTTTCAGCCCCTCGAACATCAGCACGAAATAGGCGGCGAAGAGCCCGCCCAGCACCAGGTAACGCCAGGGCGCGCGGAAGGTTTCCCGCGGGATGCCCGGCCCGGCCATGGCCACGCCGCCGACCACGCCCGCGGCGATGGCGAAGCGCGCGGCCGAGATCGCCGCCGGGTCGATCAGGTTCGCCGCCCGTGCGCCCAGCGAGAAGGAGCCCGCGATCGCGGCCGAGAACAGCAGCATCGCCGCATGGCCCTGCAACGCCTCGCGCCGCATCTGCGGCACCGCCGAAAGCTCGGCCATCAGCCGCGCCCGAGCATGTAGAATTCGTCGTTCGGCCGGATGTCGCCCGCGTTCACCAGCCGGTTCGACATGCCGAAGAAGGCGGCGATGGCGCCGATGTCCCAGATCTCGTCCTGGTCGAAGCCGGCCTCGCGCAGCGCGACATGATCCGCCTCGTCGATCCCTTGCGCGTTCAGCGCCACCTTTTCGGCATAGGCCAGCATGGCGCGTTCGCGTGGCGTGAGGTCGGCCTTGCGCCAGTTCACCGCCACCTGGTCGGCGATGAAGGCGTTCTTTGCCCGGATGCGCAGGATGGCGCCGTGCGCGACCACGCAATACTGGCACTGGTTCAGCCCCGAGGTCGCGACCACGATCAATTCGCGCTCGGCCTTGGTGAGGCCGCTCTCGCGTTCCATCAGCGCGTCGTGGTAGGCGAAGAAGGCGCGGAACTCGTCCGGGCGATGCGCCAGCGCCAGGAAGACGTTCGGGACGAAGCCCGATTTCTCGGCCACCTTGCGGATGCGCAGGGCGATGTCTTCGGGCATCTCGTCCAGCGAGGGCACGGGAAAGCGGCTGATGGGATGGGTCATGGCTCGGTCCTCCGGGGCGCGAGGTTTTCACCAAAGCCGGGGCAGGGTCAACCGGGGCGCGCTTGACTTTGGCGGGCATTGGCCCTATCCACGCCGGGATTCCCGGAAGGTCTGTCCTTCCGGTCCCCGCGCCTTGTCCGGGGATCGCCCCCCGTCAGCGCGTTGCGCCCACGGGGGCGCACCTGTTTATTCGCGCCCGTGTTCCTCGGGCAAACGGCAACCATTGGAGGGCCGCCGATGTTTGAAAACCTGTCCGACCGCCTTGGCGGCGTCTTTGACCGGCTGACCAAGCAGGGCGCGCTGTCCGAGGATGACGTGGCCGCCGCCATGCGCGAGGTGCGGGTCGCGCTGCTGGAGGCCGACGTTTCGCTGCCCGTGGCGCGCAGCTTCGTCAAGGCGGTGACGCAGAAGGCCACCGGCGCGGCCGTCACCAAGTCGATCACCCCCGGCCAGCAGGTCGTCAAGATCGTCCATGACGAGCTGATCAAGGTCTTGCAGGGCGAGGGCGCGCCCGATGCGCTGCGCATCGACAATCCCCCGGCGCCGATCCTGATGGTCGGCCTGCAGGGCTCGGGCAAGACCACCACCACGGCCAAGCTGGCCAAGCGCCTGAAGGACCGCGAGAAGAAGCGGGTGCTGATGGCCTCGCTGGACACCAACCGTCCGGCCGCCATGGAGCAGCTGGCGATCCTGGGCCAGCAGATCGGCGTCGATACCCTGCCCATCGTGCCGGGCGAGAATGCGGTGCAGATCGCCAGGCGCGCCAAGCAGCAGGCGACGCTGGGCGGCTATGACGTCTACATGCTCGACACCGCCGGCCGGCTGCATATCGACGAAGTGCTGATGGACGAGGTGCAGGCGGTCCGCGACGTGGCCAGCCCGCGCGAGACGCTGCTGGTCGTCGACGGGTTGACCGGCCAGGACGCGGTGAACGTCGCCAGCGAATTCGACGGCAAGGTCGGCATCTCGGGCGTCGTGCTGACCCGGATGGACGGCGACGGCCGTGGTGGCGCGGCGCTGTCGATGCGCGCCGTGACAGGCAAGCCGATCCGCTTCGTCGGCCTGGGCGAAAAGATGGATGCGCTGGAGGTCTTTGACGCGCAGCGCATCGCCGGCCGCATCCTCGGCATGGGCGACATCGTCGCCCTGGTCGAGAAGGCGCAGGAGGTGCTGGAGGTCGAGCAGGCCGAGCGCATGATGAAGCGCTTCCAGAAGGGCATGTTCAACATGAACGACCTGCGCAACCAGCTTGAGCAGATGCTCAAGATGGGCGGGATGCAGTCGATCATGGGCATGATGCCCGGCATGGGCAAGATGGCCAAGCAGGCCGAGGCGGCTGGTTTCGACGACAAGGCGATCAAGCGCCAGATCGCGCTGATCAACTCGATGACGAAAAAGGAACGCGCCAATCCCGACCTGCTGCAGGCCAGCCGCAAGAAGCGCATCGCCGCGGGCGCGGGCATGGAAGTGTCGGAACTCAACAAGCTTCTGAAGATGCAGAAGCAGATGGCCGACACGATGAAGAAGCTGGGCAAGATGGGCAAGGGCGGCATGCTCAAGCAGGCCATGCGCGCCATGACCGGCAAGGGCGGCGGACTGCCCGACATGGCCAATGTCGATCCCGAGAAGATGGCCGAGGCCACGCGGATGCTGCAAGACCCCAAGGGGCTGGGCGGCCAGCTGGGCGGCATGGGCCTGCCGGGCGGGCTTTCCGGCCTGTTCGGGAAGAAGTGAACGCATGATCCGGCTTGCCGACACGCCCGTGCTGACGACCGAGCGGCTGGTCCTGCGCGCCCCGCAGGCCGGCGACTGGCCGGCATGGCGCGACTTCTTCGAAAGCGACCGCGCCGGCTTTGTCGGCGGGCCGATGGTGCAGCCCGGCCAGTCCTGGCGCGCCTTTGGCCATTTTATCGGCCATTGGGTGCTGCGCGGCTATGGCATGTTCGTGCTGACCGAGCGTGGATCGGACCGGGCGCTGGGGGCGGTCGGGCCGTGGTTTCCCGACGGCTGGCCCGAGCATGAGATCGGCTGGACGCTGTGGTCCGCCGGGCTGGAGGGCCGGGGCTATGCGCAGGAAGCGGCCCTGGCGGCGCGCGATTTTGCCATCCGCACGCTCGGCTGGTCGCGGCCGGTCAGCTATATCGACCAGGCCAATGCGCGCTCGATCTCGCTTGCCCGGCGGCTGGGCGCCCTGCGCGATCCCAAGGCCGAGGCGCCGCATTTCGGGGATGACCGCGCCCCGCCGCATGTCTTTCGCCATCCCGCCGGAGCCGCGGCATGAATGGCGCGTCCCGTGTAGATGCGGTGCTGCGCATTTCAATCCCTGGAGACCCGAATGAGTGATCCGACCGCCCGCGCCGCGACCCTGCTCAAGGAGCATCGTGCCAGCATCGACCGGCTGGACGCGATCCTGGTCTATACGCTGGCCGAGCGGTTCAAGCACACCCAATCCGTCGGCCGCCTGAAGGCCGAACACGATCTTCCTCCGTCCGATCCCGTCCGCGAGGCGAGACAGATCGAGCGGCTGGAACGCCTCGCGCGCGAGGCCGACCTGGACCCGGAATTCGCGCGCAAATTCCTGAACTTCGTGATCGCCGAAGTGATCCGGCATCACGAGAAACTCCTCCCCTGAGGCGGGGTTTTCCCCCGCCGACCCCGCCATTCCAAAGGAGAAAACGCAATGGCAATGAAAATCCGCCTGGCCCGTGGTGGCTCGAAGAAACGCCCCCATTACGCCATCGTCGCGTCCGATTCGCGCATGCCGCGCGACGGCCGCTTCCTCGAGAAGCTGGGCACCTACAACCCGCTCTTGCCGAAGGATTCGGAAGAGCGCATCAAGATGAACCTCGAGCGCGTGCAATACTGGCTCTCGCAGGGTGCGCAGCCGACCGACCGCGTCGCCCGCTTCCTGGAAGCCGCCGGCGTCAAGGAAAAGACCGAGCGCAAGAACCTGAAGAAGGGCGAGCCCGGCAAGGCCGCCAAGGAACGCGCCGAAAAGCGCGCCGCGCGTGAAGCCGCCGCCAACGCCCCGGCCGAAGAAGCCGCTTCGGAATAATGACCGAGCGGGTCTGCGTCGGTGCGATCGCGGGCGCCTTTGGCGTCCGGGGCGAGGTGAGGCTGAAGAGCTTTACCTCGCAACCGAACGATATTGCCGCATATGCCCCGCTTTATACCGAAGACGGCAGCCGCTCGTTCACCGTCCGCCTGACGCGGCCGGTGACGGGCGGACTTGGCGCCCGGCTGTCGGGCGTCGAGACGCGCGAACAGGCCGAGGCGCTGAAGGGCGTGACGCTCTGGACCGACCGCGACAAGCTTCCGGCCCTGCCGGACGACGAATTCTATCATGCCGACCTGATCGGCCTGTCGGTCCATGACACCGGCGGGGCGCTGATCGGCAAGGTCCGCGCGATCTACGACCACGGCGCGGGCGACATCCTGGAGATCCACGGGCCCGGACGGCGGCAGGTGCTGCTTCTGCCCTTCACCCGCGCCTTCGTGCCCACGGTGGACCTGGCCGCGGGCCGCATCGTCGCCGACCCGCCGGACGAGCAGGAATGACCGGCGGGGCGATGAAATCCCACGGCCGGCTGTCGATCCGCGCCAGCCTGCAGCCGCGCGACCTGATGGCCGAGCCGCAGGTCAGGGGCGCCTGGACCGCGCAGGTCGTCACGCTTTTCCCCGAGGCTTTTCCAGGGGTTCTGGGGCTTTCCCTGACCGGCAGGGCGCTGACCGAGGGGCTGTGGAACCTGCGCAGCATCGACCTGCGCCCCTTTGGCATCGGCAAGCACCGCAACGTGGACGACACGCCCGCCGGCGGCGGCGCCGGCATGGTGATCCGCGCCGACGTGATGGATGCGGCGCTGCGCGAGGCGGGGGCCGACCTGCCGGTGATCTATCTGTCGCCGCGCGGCAGGCCCTTTACCCAGGCCCGCGCCCGCGAACTGGCGCAGGGCCCCGGCATGACCCTGATCTGCGGCCGGTTCGAGGGCGTGGACCAGCGCGTGCTGGACGCCCATGGCGTCGAAGAGATCAGCATCGGCGACTATGTCCTGACCGGCGGGGAACTGGCGGCTCAGGTCTTGATCGACGCGACGGTTCGCCTTATACCGCGCGTGCTGGGGAATCAGGACTCTCTGGCCGAGGAATCCTTTTCCCCGGACCATGGCGGCCTGCTGGAACATCCGCAGTACACGAAGCCCGCCCTTTGGGAAGGCCGCGCGATCCCGGACGTGCTTTTGTCCGGCAATCACGCGGCTATTGCCAATTGGCGTCACGACATGGCCGAAAGGCTGACCAAGGAACGCCGCCCCGACCTGTGGCGGGCATATGAGCAGGCTCATGTGGACCCGGCAAAGGACCGACAGCTCTCGGGCGCATCAGACCAATCGCGGGACTACCGCGAGCAACCGAAGGAACCAAAGCGATGAACCTGATCGCCCAACTGGAAGCCGAGCAGATCGCCGCGCTCGGCAAGGACATCCCCGATTTCAAGGCCGGCGACACCGTTCGCGTCGGCTACAAGGTGACCGAGGGCACCCGCACCCGCGTGCAGATGTACGAAGGCGTGGTCATCTCGCGCAAGGGCGGCGGCATCGGCGCCTCGTTCACCGTGCGCAAGATCTCGTTCGGCGAGGGTGTCGAGCGCGTCTTCCCGCTCTACTCGACCAACATCGACTCGATCACCGTCGTGCGCCGTGGCCGCGTCCGCCGCGCCAAGCTGTATTACCTGCGCGATCGCCGCGGCAAGTCCGCCCGCATCGCCGAGGTCAGCAACTACAAGCCCAAAGCCGAAGCCAAGGCCTGAGGAGACGCGCCATGAAAGCAGACATCCATCCCGACTACCACCTGATCGAGGTCAAGATGACCGACGGCACCACCTATCAGGTGCGCTCGACCTGGGGCAAGGAAGGCGACACCATGTCGCTGGACATCGACCCGAACTCGCACCCGGCCTGGACCGGCGGCTCGGCCAAGCTGATGGACACCGGCGGCCGCGTGTCGAAGTTCAAGAACAAATACGCCGGCCTGGGCTTCTGATCCCGCTGCCGACCGGACTTGCAAACGCCGCCCCGAAAGGGGCGGCGTTTTTCGTTCGTGGGCGGTGGGCGGCCCAGGGGAGGGGACGCGGCCGGGCCAGGCAGGCCGCGCCGGATCGGCGGCTCAATAGGCCAGGCCGAAGATCGGCATCCAGGCGGGCATGCTGGGCGTGCGGTTCAGCGCCAAGCCGGTCAATTCGCCCCGGCCGGTGTCGATCACCACGCGGCCGTCGCGATATTCGCGCAGCACCGGGCCTTGCGCGCTTTGATAGGGCGACAGCGCGATGGTGGCATAGCCGCGGTTCGGCTTGGAGAAAACGGCGTGGATCATTGGATCGCTCCTTTCCGGTCGAGGCGATGGATGGCGGTGTCCCAGCGCGCCGGATCACGGTCGCGCATCAGGTCGCGCGCGGTCTCGAAGGGGTCGCAGGTGATCAGCCGCAGCGGAATGTCGGAAATGCGATGCGGCTTGCCCGTGCGCCGGTCGATCAGGCTGACGGCATAGCGAGGCGAGACAGGCATGGCGGCCTGCAGCGCGCGATCGGCAAAAGCCGACAGATGGTTCAGCATGGTCATCTTTGGCTCCTTCCCTTGACTGACCCGGCCGGAGATCCCGGCATGGCTATATAACGACATAGCTGATCGTGTTTTGCAAGATAAATATCGACCGGCTTTGTCGTGATGAAAGAATGAAGCTGGAACAGATGGTTGAACGGCCGGTGGGGCAGGGCTGTCCCGCCGCGAAAAGCGCGCGCCGAGCCGCGATTCGGCCGGTCTCGGCGCTTTTCATCGTGCCGGGCGCGGCCTATTGTCCGGCGCGACGCGGGCCGGCATCGCAGGGGGATTCGTGGCGCATATCATCGTGGTCGGGAACGAAAAGGGCGGTTCGGGCAAGTCCACGACCTCGATGCATGTGGCGACCGCGCTGGCCCGCATGGGCCACCGGGTCGGCGCGCTGGACCTGGACGTGCGCCAGCGCAGCTTCGGCCGCTACCTGGAGAATCGCGCCGCCTTCGCCCAACGCGAGGGGCTGGACCTGCCCACCCCCCTGCTCGGGCGCCTTGAGCCCGAGACCCAGGGCGGCCCGGACCCTTTGTCGCAGGCGGTGGCCGCGCTCGAGGCGGAATGCGACTTCATCCTGCTGGACTGCCCCGGTTCGCACACGCGGCTCAGCCAGATGGCGCATACGCTGGCCGATACGCTGATCACGCCGATGAACGACAGTTTCGTCGATTTCGACCTTCTGGCGCGGATGTCGCCCGAGGGCAGGATCCTCGGCCCCTCGATCTATGCCGAGATGGTCTGGTCCGCCCGCCAGCTGCGCGGCGAGGCGGGGGCCGGGCCGATCGACTGGCTGGTGCTGCGCAACCGGCTGGGCACGCAGGCCATGCACAACAAGCGCAAGGTCGGCGGCGCGCTCGCCACCCTGTCCAGGCGCATCGGCTTTCGCGTGGCGCCGGGCTTTTCCGAGCGGGTGATCTTTCGCGAGCTGTTTCCGCGCGGATTGACGCTGCTGGATCTCAAGGACATCGGCACGGAACAGCTCAGCATGTCCAACATCGCCGCCCGGCAGGAACTGCGCGACCTGATCGGCGAGTTGAACCTACCCGGCGTCAGCGTTTCGTTCTGAAACCCGGCCGGCATTGTTGCCGATGGCCGGCGCCATTATGTTGCGCCGCAGATTGGTTTGGAGGGGACGATGACGGCAACCTGCCGGATCACCGGGATCGCGATGCTGGCGCTTGCCCTGTCCCTGGGACCGGCCGCGCCGGTCATGGCCGAGACGGCGGGCGCGGTCGAGCAGTCCGAATTGCCCGTGGTCACGCTGGCCACGGCCCAGCAGGACTGGATCGAGGCGCGGGTGCCGGTCTCGGGCTCGCTGGTCGCCCGGCAGGAGGTGCAGGTCCATGCCCTCGTCTCGGGGCACGAGATCACCAGCATCGAGGCCGAGGTCGGCGACCGCGTCGAGGCGGGGCAGGTGCTGGCGCGGCTGTCCGAGGATGTGCTGTCGGCGCAGCTGGCGCAGGCCGAGGCCGAATATCAGCGCGCCGAGGCCGGTGTCAGCCAGGCCGAAAGCCAGATCGCCAGCACCCAGGCCAGCCTGACCCAGGCGGTCTCGGCGCTGGAGCGCACCCGCAGCCTGCGGCAAAGCGGCAATGCCAGCCAGGCGGTGCTGGACCAGGCCGTCGCCACCGAGGCTTCGGCGCGCGCGGCGGCGGCCTCGGCCTCGGACGGGCTGGGCGTGGCGCGGGCGGCCGTGGCGCAGGCGGATGCGGCGCGGCGCATCGCGCGGCTGAACCTGGACCATGCCCGCATCACCGCCCCGGTCGGTGGGCTGGTGGTGGCGCGGACCGCCCGGCTGGGCGCCATTCCCGGCGGCGGCGGCGAGCCGCTGTTCACCCTGATCGCCGGCGGCGAGGTCGAGCTTGAGGCGGATGTGATCGAGACCGCGCTGAGCCAGCTCAAGCCCGGCGATGCCGCCGAGATCGAGGTCGCGGGCCTTGGCCACGTCGAGGGCAAGCTGCGGCTGGCGCCGGCGGCGGTCGATCCGGTGACGCGGCTGGGGCCGGCGCGCATCGCGCTGGACCCCGATCCGCGGCTGCGCACCGGGCTGTTCGCCAGCGGCTGGATCATCACCGACCGGCGGCAGGCGGTGACGGTGCCCGCATCGGCCGTGCTGGCCGATGCCACGGGCGAGCGGGTGCAGGTGGTCAAGGACGGCCGGATCGAGACGCGCGAGGTCCGCAGCGGGCTGATCTGGCAGGGCCGGCGCGAGATCCTGGAGGGCGTCGCATCGGGCGAGACGGTGGTGGCCCGCGCCGGCGCCTTCTTCCGCAGCGGCGACCAGGTGCGGGCGGCGCCATGAACTTCTCGGCCTGGTCCATACGCCATCCGGTGCCGCCTATCGCGATCTTCCTCGTGCTGGTGATGATGGGGTTCTACAGCTTCAGCCGGCTGGCGGTGACGGCCATGCCGAACATCGACCTGCCGCTGGTCAGCGTGGTGGTCAACCAGCCGGGCGCGGCGCCCAGCGAGTTGACCCGGCAGGTGATCCAGCCGATCGAGGATTCCATCGCCTCGATCACCGGGGTGCGGCATATCACCTCGGCCGCGACCGACAGTTCGGCGCGGATCTATGTCGAGTTCGAGCTGGAGACCGACACCGACCGCGCCGTGAACGACGTCAAGGACGCGGTGGCCAATGTCCGCGCCGACCTGCCCGAATCCATCGTCGAGCCGCTGGTCCATCGCGTCGATGTCAGCGGCATGGCGATCCTGACCTATGCCGTCAGCAATCCCGGCATGAGCATCGAGGAACTGTCGGATTTCGTCGACGACGTGGTGTCGCGCGACCTGTCCACGGTGCCGGGCGTGGCAAGCATCACCCGCATCGGCGGCGCCGACCGGCAGATCAACGTGGACCTGGACCCGGACCGCATCATGGCCTTCGGGCTGACGGCGGCCGAGATCTCGGAGCAGCTGCGCGCCAAGAACATCGACATGGGCGGCGGGCGCGGCGACCTGGCCGGCACGGAATATTCCATCCGCGCGCTGGGATCGGCGGGCGACGTGGCCCGGCTGGCGGCGACGCCGATCCTGATCGGCTCGGGCGAGGGGGGCGGGCGCACGGTGCGGCTCGACCAGCTGGGCAGCGTCACCGACGGCGCCAGCGAGGAACGCAAGTTCGCCCTGCTCGACGGCCAGCCCGTCGTGGCCTTCGGCGTCTTTCGCGCCTCGGGCGAATCCGACCTGGAGGCGGGCGACGGCACCAAGGCCCGCATCGCCGAGATCGAGGCGCGCAACCCCGGCACCCGGATCACCCTGATCGACGATGCGACCACCTATACCTCGGGCAGCTATCACTCGACCATGGAGACGCTCTACGAGGGCGCGGCGCTGGCGGTGGTGGTGGTGTTCCTGTTCCTGCGCAACTGGCGCGCGACGCTGATCGCCGCGGTGGCGCTGCCCTTGTCGATCATCCCGACCTTCTTCGTCATGCATTGGCTGGGCTTCACGCTGAACGGCATCAGCCTTTTGGCGATCACCCTGGTCACCGGCATCCTGGTCGACGACGCCATCGTCGAGATCGAGAATATCGTGCGGCACATCAACATGGGCGTTCCCGCCTATGAGGCCAGCATGGAGGCCGCGAACGAGATCGGCCTGACCGTCATCGCCATCAGCTTCTCGATCGTCGCGGTCTTTGCCCCGGTCAGCTTCATGGGCGGGATTCCGGGGCAGTATTTCAAGCAGTTCGGGCTGACCGTCGCGGTCTCGGTGCTGTTCTCGCTTCTGGTGGCGCGGCTGATCACGCCGATGCTGGCGGCCTATTTCCTGCGCGACAACACCCGCCTGGCCGAGGAACGCGACGGGCCGGTGCTGCGCGGGCTGATGGCGGTGCTGGCCTGGACGCTGCGCCATCGCGGGCTGACGCTGCTGATGGGGCTGGGGGTCTTCGCCGGCTCGATCTATTCCGCCACGCTGCTGCCGACCGAGTTCATCCCGGCCTCGGATGTCGGCCGCAGCCAGATCAGCATCGAGCTGCCGCCCGGCGCCACGGTATCGGAAACCGAAGCCGCGGCGCGGATGATCTCGCAGCGCATCGAGGCGGTGCCCGAAGTGCGCTCGGTCTTCGTCAACGGCGGCGAGGACGACGTGGCCAAGGCCAAGCTGATGGTCAATTACGGCCCCAAGGAAGAGCGCGAGCGGTCGAGCTTCGTGATCGAGGACGAATTGAAGCGCGACCTGTCGCAGATCCCCGACCTGCGGATCAATTTCCAGAACGAAGAGGGCAATGCCGACCTGTCGATCTCGGTCCTGGGCGACAGCGAGGCGGGCGCGGCCCAGGCGGCCGAGCGGCTGATGGCGGCGATGAAGACCCTGCCGGTGCTGGAGGGGGTGACATCCTCGGCCAGCCTGCAGCGGCCCGAGATCCAGGTCCATCCCCGCCCCGAGGTCGCGGCCCAGCTGGGCGTGACCGCCAGCGCGCTGGCGACGACGCTGCGGGTGGCGACGCTGGGCGACACGGAATCGAACCTTGCCAAGTTCAACACCGGCGACAAGCAGATCCCGATCATGGTGCGGCTGGACCAGGAGGCGCGGCGCGACCTGATGACGGTGCGCAACCTGCGGGTGCCCAGCTCGGCCGGGCAGGTGCCGCTGGAGGTGGTGGCGGATGTCTCGATCTCGGCCGGGGCGACCGAGATCGGCCGCTACGACCGGCGCTATCGCACCACGGTATCGGCGAACCTGGCGGGCGGCGCGCTGCTGGGGCCGGTGAACGCGCAGGTCACGGCCTTGCAGCAGCAGGTCGAGCTGCCGGCCGGGACCGAGATCCAGCCCTCGGGCGATGCCGAGATCATGGGCGAGGTGTTCCAGGCCTTCACCGTGGCGATGGTCTCGGGCGTGGTGCTGACCTATGTCGTGCTGGTGCTGCTGTTTCATAATTTCGTCACCCCGGTCTCGATCCTGATGTCGCTGCCCCTGGCCATCGGCGGCGCGATCCTGGCGCTGTTCCTGACCGGCAATTCCATCAGCATGGCGGTGGTGATCGGCTTCCTGATGCTGATGGGGATCGTGACCAAGAACGCCATCATGCTGGTGGAATTCGCGGTCAGCGCCATAGACCGCGGGGTCGAGAAGCGCGAGGCGATCCTGGACGCGGTCCACAAGCGCGCCCGGCCGATCGTGATGACCACCATCGCCATGACGGCGGGCATGGTGCCCTCGGCCATCGGCACCGGCGAGGGGGCCGAGTTCAGCGCGCCCATGGCCATCGCGGTGATCGGGGGCTTGCTGCTGTCGACGCTGCTGTCGCTGCTGTTCGTGCCCTCGCTGTTTTCCGTCGTGCATGGCGGGCAGGTGCGCATCGGCGGCTGGCTGCGGCGGCGGATTGGGCTGAACGCGGCACCCGAGGCGGCCGGGGAGTGAGGTCGCGCCGGGGGCTTCGCGCCCCCGGACCCCCGCGGGATATTTGGACACGAAAGAATAAAGGGGGCCGGCGAGGGCCCCCTTTCCTTCGTTCCTGGCAGCCGGGTTCAGGCCAGCATGCCCATCGGGTTTTCCAGGTGCCCGACGATGGCTTCCAGCAGCTGGGCGCCGAGCGCGCCGTCGATCACCCGGTGGTCGACCGAAAGCGTCATCGACATGACGTTGCGGATCACCACCTCGCCATTCTCGACCACCGGGGTCTGGATGCCGGCGCCGACGGCGAGGATCGCGCCATGCGGCGGGTTGATCACCGCGTCGAAATTCTCGATCCCGAACATGCCGAGGTTCGAGATGGCGAAGCTGCCGCCCTGGTATTCGTGGGGCGCGAGCTTCTTGGTCTTGGCGCGGTTGGCCAGGTCCTTCATCTCGGCCGAGAGCGCCGAGAGCGTCTTTTGCTGCGCGTCCTTGAGGACCGGGGTGAAGAGCCCGCCCTCGACCGCGACGGCGACGGCCACGTCGGACGGTTTCAGCTTGAGGATGCGGTCGCCGGCCCAGACGGCATTGGCATCCGGCACCTCTTGCAGCGCCAGGGCGCAGGCCTTGATGATGAAGTCGTTGACCGACAGTTTCACGCCCCGCGAGTCCAGCTGCTTGTTCAGCATGGCGCGGAACTTCATCAGCTCGTCGAGCTTGGCGGACCGGCGCAGGTAGAAATGCGGGATGGTCTGCTTGGCCTCGGAAAGCCGCGCGGCGATGGTGCGGCGCATGCCGTCGAGCGCCACTTCCTCGGTCTCGCGGTCGGCGTAGATCTTGAGGATGGTTTCGGCCGAGGGGCCGGCCGGGGCTGCGGCCGCGGCGGGTGCCGGGGCGGCTTTCGGCGCCTCGGCGGCGGCCGGCTTGGCCGCGCCGGGCTTCGCGCCCTCGACATCCGCCTTGACGATGCGGCCATGCGGACCGGAACCCGTCACGCCGGCAAGGTCGATGCCCTTTTCCGCCGCGATGCGCCGGGCGAGCGGCGAGGCGAAGATGCGCCCGCCATCGGCCGATTTCGGCGCGGCCGGGGCAGGGGCGGCGGTGGCCGTCGCTGCCGGGGCGGCTTCGGCTTTCGCCGCCTCGGGCTGGGCTTCCGCCTTGGGCGCCGGGGCGGCGGCGATGTCATCGGCGGATTCGCCCTCTTCCAGCAGCACGGCGATGGGGGTGTTTACCTTGACCCCCGCCGTGCCCTCGGCCACCAGGATCTTGCCCATCCGGCCCTCGTCGACGGCCTCGAACTCCATCGTGGCCTTGTCGGTTTCGATCTCGGCGATGATGTCGCCGGATTTGACCTCGTCGCCCTCTTTCACCAGCCATTTGGCCAGCGTGCCTTCCTCCATGGTCGGCGACAGGGCGGGCATCAGGATTTCAGTCGGCATCTTCTGCCCTCCCCTTAGCGATAGGTGACTTTTTTCACTGCCTCGACGACCTCGGCGGCGGTGATCAGCGCGTGTTTCTCAAGGTTCGCGGCATAGGGCATGGGCACGTCCTTGCCGGTGCAGTTGATCACCGGCGCGTCGAGCCAGTCGAAGGCGTTTTCCATGATATGGGCCGAGAGGTGGTTGCCGATCGAGGCGACCGGGAAGCCCTCTTCCACCGTCACGCAGCGGTTGGTGCGCTTGACCGATTCGATTACCGTGCCGTAGTCGAGCGGGCGCAGGGTGCGCAGGTCGATCACCTCGGCCTCGATGCCGTCGGCGGCCAGCTTCTCGGCCGCCTCCAGCGCATGGACCATGCCGATGCCGAAGCTGACCAGCGTCACGTCGCGGCCGGGGCGCACGATCTTGGCCTTGCCGAAGGGGATGGTGAAATCCTGCAGGTCCGGCACCTCGAAGCTGCGGCCATAGAGGATCTCGTTTTCCAGGAAGATCACCGGGTTCGGGTCGCGGATCGCGGTCTTGAGCAGGCCCTTGGCGTCGGCGGCCGAATAGGGCATCACCACTTTGAGGCCGGGGATCTGCGCATACCAGGCGGCGTAGTCCTGGCTGTGCTGGGCCGCCACGCGGGCGGCGGCGCCGTTCGGGCCGCGGAAGACGATCGGGCAGCCCATCTGGCCGCCGGACATGTAAAGCGTCTTGGCGGCCGAGTTGATGATATGGTCGATCGCCTGCATGGCGAAGTTGAAGGTCATGAACTCGACGATGGGACGCAGCCCGGCCAGCGCCGCGCCGGTGCCGATGCCGGCGAAGCCGATTTCCGAGATCGGCGTATCGACCACGCGGCGGGGCCCGAACTTGTCCAGCAGGCCCTGGCTGATCTTGTAGGCGCCCTGGTATTCGCCGACTTCCTCGCCCATCAGGAAGACGGTCTCGTCGCCGGACATTTCCTCTTCCATGGCCTCGCGCAGGGCTTCGCGCACGGTCATGGTCTTCATCGGCGTGCCTTCCGGCCAGTCGGGCGACTGGTCCGCGACCGGGGCCGGCGCGGGGGCCGCGGCCTGCGCGGGGGCGGCCGGAGCCTCGGCCCTGGCCTCGGCGGGCGCGGGCTCGGCCTTGGGCGCGGGGGCGGCATCGACGGATTCGCCTTCCTCGACCAGGACGGCGATGGGGGTGTTCACCTTGACCCCCTGGGTGCCCTCGGCGATCAGCAGCTTGCCGAGGATGCCTTCGTCGACCGCCTCGAATTCCATCGTGGCCTTGTCGGTCTCGATCTCGGCGATGATGTCGCCGGATTTCACGCTATCGCCTTCCTTGACCAGCCATTTGGCCAGCGTGCCTTCCTCCATGGTCGGCGACAGGGCGGGCATCAGGATTTCGGTTGCCATGGTTCCCTCCCCTCAGGCGTTCTGTTCCGCGCCGCCCTGCGGCACGTCCTGGGCGTAGATGTCGGTCCAGAGCTCCTCCAGCGGCGGCTCGGGGCTTTCCTTGGCGAACTCGGCGGAATCGTTCACGATGTCCTTGATCTCCTTGTCGATGGCCTTGAGGTCGTCCTCGGAGGCATGCTGGCCTTGCAGCAGCAGTTCGCGCACATGTTCGATGGCGTCGCGTTCGTCGCGCATCTTCTGCACTTCCTCGCGGGTGCGGTATTTCGCCGGGTCGGACATCGAATGGCCGCGATAGCGATAGGTCATGACTTCCAGGATGTAGGGCCCCTTGCCGGCGCGGCAATGCGCCACCGCCTTTTCGCCCGCGGCCCGGACCGCCAGCACGTCCATGCCGTCCACCTGTTCGCCCTTGATGCCGAAGGCTTCGCCGCGGCCGTAGAGCGTGGTCGACTTGGTCGAGCGCTTCATCGAGGTGCCCATGGCATATTGGTTGTTCTCGATGACGAAGACGACGGGCAGGCTCCACAGCTCGGCCATGTTGTAGGTCTCGTAGACCTGGCCCTGGTTCGAGGCGCCGTCGCCGAAATAGACGAAGGTGACGTTGTCGTTGCCCAGATACTTGTCGGCGAAGGCCAGGCCCGCGCCCAGCGGCACCTGCGCCGCGACGATGCCATGGCCGCCGTAGAAATGCTTATCGCGGCTGAACATGTGCATCGAGCCGCCCTTGCCCTTGGAATAGCCGCCGATGCGGCCGGTCAGCTCGGCCATCACGCCGCGGGCTTCCATGCCGCAGGCCAGCATGTGGCCGTGGTCGCGGTAGGAGGTGATGCGCTTGTCGCCTTCCTTCGCCGCGGCCTCGAGGCCGACGACGACGGCTTCCTGGCCGATGTAGAGGTGGCAGAAGCCGCCGATCAGGCCCATGCCGTAAAGCTGGCCGGCCTTTTCCTCGAATCGCCGGATCAGCAGCATGTCGCGGTAGTATTTGAGCAGCTCATCCTTGGACACGTTGGGCGTGCTTTGCTTGGCTGCGGGCTTTCTGACCATGGGCCTCCTCCTCGGGGCGGGGATAGTTCAGCGTTAAACTAATTCTAGGCGAAGCTTTCGGGGGAAGTAAACCGGCGTTGTGCATCCGTCCAGAGGGCAGATGCGGAAAGCCGCTTGCCCCAGCCGTCGCCGGTCGCGCCGGTGGCGCGGCCGCAGGGGTATTTGGACAACGGAGAAACCGGAGGTCGGGGCCCTGGGGGGCCGTCAGCGGATGATGATCTCGTCGGCGCGCACCAGGCCCAGCACGTCGCGGGCGCGTTCGTCCAGCAGGTCGATGTCGAGGTATTCGTCCGACAGCCGCCGCGCCAGGTTGCGCATCCGGTCCACCTCGGCCTGCAGCTTGTCGCGCTGCTGGACCAGTTCCTGCGTCTCGGCCTGCAGCTGCACCCGGCGCAGGATGCCCGAGGGGCCCTGCACCGCCGCATAGGCGAAATAGACGCCCAGGAGGATCATCACGACGAAGAAGATGATGGCGCTGATCGACAGGCGCTGGGTCATGCTTGGGCCATGGGGCTGCTCGTTGGGCTGCTCGTTCTTTTGGCCGGATCATGCCACAGGCGGCCCGTCGGGGGAATCCCCTAAGCGCCGCGCAGGATGTCGTCCAGCACCAGCGCCATGACGCGGGCGGAATCCTGCATGTCCTGCACGCCCACCCATTCGTCGGGCTGATGCGCCAGGTCCAGCACGCCCGGCCCGTAGGCGATGCAATTCTGCAGCTTGCCGATGCGGTCGATATGCTTCTGGTCGTAGGTGCCGGGGCTGACGACATAGCCCGCCTCGCGGCCCAGCACCCGCCGGATGGCGGCGGCGGTCGAGCGCACCACCGGCGCCTCGCGGTCGGTCATGCTGGGGACCACCTCGAAGAGGTCGCGGATCTCGTAGGTGAAACCGGGACGCGCCGCCTTGACCTTTTCCAGCAGCGCCGTGACCTCGCGCTTGACCTCGGACAGTTCCTCTTCGATCAGGAAGCGGCGGTCGATGGTGATGCGGCAGCGGTCGGCGACGCAGGGCGCGGGCAGGCCGGTGAAATCCGGGCCGAGATCCGGCTCGCCGCCATGGATCGAGTTGATGTTCAGCGTCGAGTTCCGCGCGCCCTCGGGGATCACCGGCATCTCGGTGCGCTTGGTCATCAGCAGCGGGAACAGCGTGCGCTCCATTTCCTCCAGCACCGCGCCCATGTGGCGAATGGCGCTGTCGCCCAGGAAGGGCATCGAGCCGTGGGCGATGCGGCCATGCGTCTCGATCTCGGCCCACCAGACGCCGCGATGGCCCAGGCAGATGCGGTCCTTGTGCAGCGGCTCGGGGATGATGACATGGCCGACATGGGCGAAGGCGCCCTGTTCTGCCAGGTAGGCCACGCCGCCGAAGCCGCCCGATTCCTCGTCCGCGGTGGCGCTGATCTCGATCTGGCCGGGATGGTCGGGGTAGAGCGCCACGAAGGCCTCCGCGGCGATGATGCTGGAGGCCAAGCCCCCCTTCATGTCGCAGGCGCCGCGGCCGTAGATGCGGCCGCCGTCCAGTTCCGCGGCGAAGGGATCGCGGCTCCAGCCGTGGCCGACCTCGACCACGTCGTGATGGCTGTTGAAATGCACGCATTCGCCGGGCGGGCCGCCGCGGTGGCGGGCGACCAGGTTCCAGCGCGGAAAGGCCTCGCTGTCGCCGGGCGCGCCATGGGCGCGGACCAGTTCGCAGGCCCAGCCCTGCGGCGCCAGCCGCGCCTGCAGGTATTCGCAGATCTCGCGATAGTTGCGGCCCGGCGGGTTCAGCGTCGGGATGCGGATCAGATCCTGGGTCAGGCGGACCAGGTCGTCGCGGCGGTTTTCGATCTCGAGGGCAAGGGCGTCCATGGCGCAAGGCTAGGCCGGGCGCGGCGGCGCGGCAATGGGGTCATTGACAGTCGCGGCGCGCCGGCCTTCCATGGGGCTGGCTTTTCGCAACCAGGGTCTGCCCGATGATCGCCTTTCTTCGCCTGATCGGCATGGTCCTGCTTGTCGAGCTGGTCTTTTACCTGCTCATCGGAACCTATATCCGCAGCCTGCGCCGCGAGGAGCTTGAAAAGGAATGGGATCGCCGCCATCCCGAGCGCGCGGGCCCGTCCCCGGAACGCGCCGAGTTCGTGCGGCGTTCGATGGTGGGCTTCAGCAAGACCCTGCGGGGGCGGCTTGCCCTGCTGGTGCTGGTCCTGCCGGTGGTCGCGATCATCGTGATCATCGTGATCGTGAACTACTATTGAGGGGGCGCCGATGCGCTGGTTCCTGACCGTCCTTGGGGTGATCTTCGGGATCGTGGTCTTTCTGTTTCTGGACTACACGCTGCCCTCGAAGCAGACGGTCCGCATCACCAACACCTACAACCGGCTGACCGACATCGGCGCCAATGCGTTCTTCTATGCCTCGCCCGATACCGGCACGGTGCAGAACGCCCAAGGCCAGCGCGACGTGCGCTTCATCGACACGGTGCGCCCGAACGGCAAGCCCCATGTCTATCGCAACGAGGATACCGGCTGGATCTGGCCGCCCTATTTCAAATACGACAGCTCGAACCTGCATGCGCAGGCGACCGACCTGCGCTCGACCGCGGCGAGCCCGGAATGGGTCAGCGTGACCTCATACGGCTGGCGCATCGCCTGGCTCTCGGTCTATCCCAACGCCATCTCGATCAAGCCGGTGGCGGGGCCCGAGGTGAAGCCCTTCAACTGGGCGGCGCAGATCATCCTGCTGATCCTGGGGGCGCTGCTGTTCCTGCTTTGGCGGATGTGGAACCAGTTCCGCGAGCGCACCATCGACCCGGCCGTGCGTTCGGCGGACGAGGCATGGGACCGGCTCGACGCCCGCGCCGACGCGGCGCGCGACCGGGCGCGCGGGCGGATGCGGCGCTGGTGGGACGGGCTGCGGGGGCGCTGAGCGATGGAGCGCAAGAACCCCGGCACCGATTTTCGCCTCGACTGGTTCGAGAACATCCAGGTCAACACCCCGGCGGCCGAGCGCCGTGCCGCGAGCCTGACCGCGCGCCGCAGCCTGAAAAAGGAATGGCAGGCGGCCTGGCTTCTGAACGCGGTGCGCTGCATCGACCTGACCACGCTGGCGGGCGACGATACGCCCGACCGCGTGGCGCGGCTTTGCGCCAAGGCGCGCCAGCCGGTCGATGCCGGCCAGTTGGCGGCGCTGGGGGTCGATCACCTGACCACCGGCGCGGTCTGCGTCTATCCGACCATGGTGGCGGCGGCGAAACGGGCGCTGCGGGGCAGCGCGATCCCCGTCGCCTCGGTCGCGACCGGCTTTCCTGCCGGGCTGATGCCGCTCGACCTGCGGCTGGCCGAGATCCGCTATGCGCTGGACCAGGGCGCGGACGAGATCGACATCGTGATTTCCCGCGCGCTGGTGCTGCGCGGCGAATGGGCGGCGCTTTACGACGAGATCTGCGAGATGCGCGAGGCTTGCGGCGCGGCCCGGATGAAGGCGATCCTGGCGACGGGCGAGCTGAAGACCCTGACCAATGTCGCCAGGGCCAGCCATGTCGCCATGCAGGCCGGCGCCGATTTCATCAAGACCTCGACCGGGAAGGAGCCGGTGAACGCCACGCTGCCGGTGTCGCTGGTCATGCTGCGGGCGATCCGCGACTATCGCGACCGGACCGGCTTCGCCGTCGGCTTCAAGCCGGCAGGCGGGCTGAAAACGGCCAAGGACGCGCTGAACTGGCAGGTGCTGATGGCCGAGGAGCTGGGCCGCGACTGGCTGGACCCGAGCCTTTTCCGCATCGGTGCCAGTTCGCTGCTCTCCGACATCGAGCGGCAGGTTTCCCATCACGTCACCGGGCGCTATGCAGCCGCCCATCGTCTGGCCGCGGGGTGATGATGCCGAAGGTAAGCGAGATCATGGAAAGCATGGAATACGGTCCCGCGCCCGAGGACGCCTCGGCCGTCCGCGGCTGGCTGCGCGAACGCGGCAGCTTCGGCCATTTCATCGCCGGGCGTTTCACCAGGCCGGGCGAGACCTTCGCCAGCCGCGATCCCTCGAGTGGCGAGGAACTGGCGCAGGTCACGCAGGGCACCGCCCGCGATGTGCAAAAGGCGGTGCGCGCCGCCCGCCGGGCGCAGCGCAGCTGGGGCGCCATGCCGGGGCACGACCGGGCGCGCTTTCTCTATGCCATCGCCCGCACCATCCAGAAGCGCGAGCGTTTCCTTGCGGTGCTGGAGAGCCTGGACAACGGCAAGCCGATCCGCGAAAGCCGCGACATCGACGTGCCGCTGGTGGTGCGGCATTTCTACCACCATGCCGGCTGGGCCGAACTGGCCGAGACCGAGTTTCCCGGCCATGCCGCCTTGGGCGTCTGCGGCCAGATCATCCCCTGGAACTTTCCGCTGCTGATGCTGGCCTGGAAGGTGGCGCCGGCCCTGGCCGCCGGCAATTGCGTGGTGCTGAAGCCTGCCGAATACACGCCGCTGACCGCGCTGGCATTCGCCGAGATCTGCGCCCATGTCGGCCTGCCCGCCGGGGTGGTGAACATCGTCACCGGCGATGGCGAAACCGGCGCGGCGCTGGTTCAGGCCCCGGTAGACAAGATCGCCTTCACCGGCTCGACCGAGGTCGGGCGCGGCATCGCCCGCGCCACCGCCGGCTCGGGCAAGCGGCTGACGCTGGAACTGGGCGGCAAGTCGCCTTTCGTGGTCATGGAGGACGCCGACCTGGACGCCGCGGTCGAGGGCGTGGTCGAAGGGGTCTGGTTCAACCAGGGCGAGGTCTGCTGCGCCGGCTCGCGCATCCTGGTCGCCGAATCGGTCGCCGCGCGGTTCGAGGCGCTGTTGCGGGCGCGGATGGGCAAGCTGCGGCTGGGCGCGCCGCTCGACAAGTCCACCGATGTCGGCGCCATCGTCGATCCGGTGCAAAAGGACCGCATCCTGCGCATCCTGGACCGCGCGACCGCCGCCGGGGCGGAACTGGTCGGCGGCGCCGCGGCGCCGGGCTGCTTCATCGCGCCGGGCTATCTGCGCAACATCGCCCCCGCCAATCCCGGCATGGTCGAGGAGATCTTCGGCCCCATCGCCACGTTCTCGACCTTCCGCACCCCGGACGAGGCGGCGGACCTGGCCAACAACACCCGCTATGGGCTGGCGGCCTCGGTCTGGTCGGAAAGCGCGACTGTGGCCACCGACATGGCGGCGCGGATCAAGGCGGGCGTGGTCTGGGTGAATTGCGCCAACCTCTTCGACGCCGCCGCGCCCTTTGGCGGCCTGCGCGATTCGGGCTATGGCCGCGAGGGCGGGCGCGAGGGGATGCTGGACTATCTGGCCGCCCCGGTCGCCGCGCAGCGCGACCCGGCGCCGTCGGAAATCGCCCCGGCCGAGGCGCCCGAGATCGACCGCACGGTCAAGCTTTACATCGGCGGCGCGCAGAAGCGCCCCGACGGCGGCGCCAGCTATGCGGCGCAGGACGAACTGGTGCCCCTGGGCAACCGCAAGGACATCCGCAATGCGGTCGAGTCGGCGCAAGGGGCCTTGGCGAAATGGCAGGGCCTGGGTGGCCACGGCCGCGCGCAGGTGCTGTATTTCCTGGCCGAGAACCTGGCACAGCGCCGCGCCGAGTTCGCCGGCTACGCCAGCCCGGCCGAAGTCGATGCGGCGATCCGCCGCTGCTTCTTCTATGCCGGTTTCGCCGACAAATACGACGGCGCCACGGTCTCGGCCAAGCCCGGCCACCTGTGCCACGTCCAGCCCGAGCCGCATGGCGTCATGGGACTGGTCGCGCCTACGGCCGCGCCGCTGGCGGGCTTCATGGCGCTGGTGCTGCCGGCCATCGCCATGGGCAATGCGGTGGTGGCGATCCCGTCGCAGGACCGACCGATGGCGGCGCTGACGCTGGCGCAGGTGCTGGCCTGTTCGGACGTGCCGGGCGGCGTGGTCAATATCGTCACCGGCCCGCGCGACGAACTGGCGCGGGCGCTGGCCGGCCATGACGGCGTCTCGGCGATCTGGCATGCCGGCCAGGGCGAGGGGCTGGCCGAGGTGCAGCGCGCCGCGGCCGAGACCCTGATCCCGGTCTGGACCCCGGCGCCGCGCGACTGGAGCGATCCGCAGGCGCAGGGCCGCGAGTTCCTGCGCGCCGCCAGCCGGACCAAGACCGTCTGGCTGCCCTATGGCGCGCTTCCCGCCGGCACCGGCAGCGCGGCCTATTAGCAGGCTGCTGAAAAAGGATTTTGAGAGGGCGGCGAAGCGGAAATCGTTCTGGATCCAGCTAATATCGGCCCGAAAATGGGGTGTTTTCGGCAAATTTGAGGCGGATTTCCTGGTTCCCCGCCAGCGCTGTCCTGTCGCAAGGACTTTTTCGGCAGCCTGTTAGTTCATCGACTGCGGTGGGCGGATGGCGTTGTCATCCGCGCGCCCAGCGGACAAACTCGGGCGGTCCCAGCATCGGAATCGCCCATGTATATCCCGCCGCATTTCCACGAGATCGACCCGCAGGAGATCGCCGCGCTCATCGAGGCGGCGCCCCTGGCCTGCATCGTGGCGCAGACCGCCGAGGGGCTGGTCGCCAACCACGTCCCGCTGCTGGCCGGTCCCGACGGCACGCTGATCGGCCATGTGGCGCTGGCCAACGCCATGCACCGGCTGATCGCCGAGGGCCAGGAGGTGCTGGCGATCTTTCGCGGCGAGGACGGTTATGTCTCGCCCAATTTCTACCCGACCAAGCCCGAGCACCACCGCCACGTCCCGACCTGGAACTACCAGGTGGTCCATATCCATGGCGGCATCGTCTTCCAGCATGACGAGCGCGCCAAGCGCGCGGCGGTTGGCCTGCTGACCCGCAGCCACGAGCGGCGGCTGAACGGCGCCGATGCTTGGCGCATGGCCGATGCGCCGGCCGATTACATGCAGCAGATGCTGGCCGGCATCGTCGCCTTTCGCATCGAGATCCGCCGGACGCTGGCAAAGTCCAAGCTGAGCCAGAACCGCGAGGCGCGCGATTACCAGGGCGCCATCGCAGGGCTGAGGGCCAGCGGGCACGCGGCGATGGCCGAAACGATGGCAAGGCGGCGGCCGGGGGATGCCTAGCCGCTGAGCCTCGACAACGGCGGCCGGGACAGGCGCGACAAGGGGTTGGACGGCGGGATTCGAACGGCGCGGCACGCCGGTCCGCGCCTGCGCCATTGCCGGAGAACGAGGGCTTCGATCCGGCGGCGGGTCGATCGGTTGCGTTGCAACGGCTATCCCCGGCCTTCCGTGGCATCCTGCGCCGGCGAAGCACAAAGATCACGGCATTCGCCGACGAACACCACGCGCTTTGCGGCGGCGTTCTTTCCCTGCCACGGGCCGCCCTCATGGTCCTGGCGCCGAAACCTCGGCTCGCCGCAGGGCTGCGACTCCGGTTCGGAGGCGGCGTGCTGCGGATCGGTTCCACCGAACCTGCCTTTGGTTCGAGGGCTGGCAAACCTTGCGAGGGGATCGCAAAGGATATTCGCCCGCCGACCGGAAAATCCCACCATGGGATCGCGGAGGCCATTTGCTCGCAGGCCGGCAAGCCTTGCCGGGGGTGGCAAAGGACATTCATCCGAAGGCCGACAAGCCCCGCCATGGGATCGCAAGGAACAGTCGCCAGCAGGCTGGCAAATCTCATGAGGGGAACGCAAAGGACAGCGCCCCGCCGCGGCAAGCCCGGCTTCTGTCGCGGTGCCGGGCGGTTTGGCCGTGCCCCAGGGCTGCAAGCCCGCGATCCGCCGACGCATCGTCCGGGTCGAGGGGACGCGGTCCGTGCGGCGCACGCGGTCGAAAACCGCAGGCAGAGGCGCTCCGCCGCCCGGTCGGGCCAAGCGCAGCCAGTGTAGCTTGGCCTCGGTCGCGGTGCCGGGTGGCTTGGCCGGTGCCAAGGGCTGCAAGCCCGCGATCCGCCGAACGCCGGCCGTCCAGACCAAGGGGGCGCGGTCCGGGCGGGTCGCACGCGGTCGAAAACCGCAGGCAGAGATGCCCCGCCGCCCGGTCGCGCCGGGCGCAGTCAGCGCAGCTTGGCCCCGGTCGCGGTGCCGGATGGCTTGGCCGTGCCAAGGGTTGCAAGCCTCCGATCCGCCGAACGCCTGCCGTCCAGACCAAGGGGGCGCGGTCCGGGCGGGTCGCACGCGGTCGAAAACCGCAGGCAGAGATGCCCCGCCGCCCGGTCGCGCCGGGCGCAGTCAGTGCAGCTTGGCCCCGGTCGCGGTGCCGGTGGCTTGGCCGGTGCCGAGGGCTGCAAGCCCGCGATCCGCCGAACGCCTGCCGTCCAGGCCGAGGGGACGCGGTCCGTGCGGCGCACGCGGCCGAAAACCGCGGGCAGAGGTGCCCCGCCGCCCGGTCAGGCCAGGCGCAGCCAGCGCAGCCCGGCCTCGGTCGAGGTGCGGGGGGTGTATTCGGCGCTCACCCAGCCGCCATAGCCCGAGGCGTCGATGGCGCGGAACAGTTCGGCGAAGTCGATGTCGCCCTGCCGCGGCTCGTGCCGGCTGGGCCAGTCCGAGATCTGGATATGCCGCACCCGGCGGGCATGGCGCTGCCAGACGGTCAGCGCATCGCGATGGATCATCTGCGCATGATAGACGTCGAATTGCAGGCCCAGGTTCGGGGCCCCGACCTCGTCCAGGATCTCGGCCGCCAGTTCGAAACTGTCGAGGAAATAGCCCGGCATGTCGTTGCGGTTCATCGGCTCGATGGTCAGGCTGGCGCGGGCGTCGCGGGCGCAGGCCCATTTCAGGTTCTCGACGAAGGTGCGCCGCGCCAGCCCGCCCTGGGCCTTGCCGGCCATCACATGCAGGTGCTTGACCCCCAGCGCCCGGCCGAAGCGCAGGGCACGGTCGAAATCGCCGCGAAAGCGCGATTCGTTGCCCGGCTCGGCGGCAAAGCCGCGCGGGCCGCCGGCCCAGTTCGGCGGCGGCGTGTTCATCAGCACGAACTCCACCCCCGCCGCCTGCGCGGCCTGGGCCAGTTCCTTGACCGCGAGGTCATAGGGAAACAGGATTTCCACCCCGCGAAAGCCCGCGCGCTTTGCGGCGGCGAAGCGCTGCAGCATGGGCATTTCGGTGAACAGATAGGTCAGGTTGGCGGCGAATCGCGCCATGGTCAGGGCTCCAGGGGAAAGACCGTCCCTCCCGAGTGCAATTCCATACGCCCGTTTTCGCCGGGCATAGCCGCATCGGCCAGTCGGTAGAATGTCTTGCGGTCGATCAGTGCCCAAAGACCGCGGCGGATATGGACATAGGGCCGCGGCTCCTCTGGCGTCCCGCGCATTTCTATCGCATGCTCGGGGCCGGCGCTGACCCGGTCGCCCACATTGGTGGTGAAGACGATGTCTTCGCCGATTTCGGCATCGACGGCGATGAAGGGCGCGTCGACCACGCGGATGCCGACCTTTTCGACCGGGGTGACGAGGAAATAGCCATCCCCCTCGCGCTTCAGGATCGAGGCGAAAAGCCGCACCATTTCCGGCCGGCCGATGGGCGTGCCGTTGTAGAACCAGCTGCCGTCGGCGCGGATCTCCATGTCCAGGTCGCCGCAGAAGGGCGGGTTCCACAGATGCACCGGCGGCGGCCCCTTTTTCGAGGCGCGGCTGGCCGCGGCGGCGATTCCGGCCGCATCGCTCACGGCATTGTCAGTCTTTTCCTCCATTCCCTGTGGACCCCGTCACACCTGCCTTTATGTTGTCCTAGAACAGAAACGGGGCATTGTCATGGCCGAGAATGAGAAACTGGTTTCCGAAGTCCTGACGCTGACCGACCGCCTGGCCCAGGCCCGCGCCAGCGTCGAGCATCGCTTCGTCGGCCAGCATGCCGTGGTCGAGCAGGTTCTGGCGGCGATCCTGTCGGGCGGCCATGCCCTGCTGGTCGGCCAGCCGGGGTTGGGCAAGACCATGCTGGTCGATACGCTGGCCACCGTGCTGGGGCTCGACTCGGCGCGCATCCAGTTCACCCCCGACCTGATGCCGGCCGACATCCTGGGCTCCGAGGTGCTGGACATCCGGCCCGACGGCACCCGCGCCTTCCGCTTCATCGAGGGGCCGGTCTTCACCCGGCTGCTGATGGCCGACGAGATCAACCGCGCCAGCCCGCGCACGCAATCGGCGCTGTTGCAGGCCATGCAGGAGGGCGAGGTCACCATCGGCGGCGAGCATCGCCCGCTGGGCCGGCCCTTCCACGTGCTGGCCACCCAGAACCCGATCGAGCAGGAGGGCACCTATCCGCTGCCCGAGGCGCAGCTCGACCGTTTCCTGTTGCAGATCGACGTGGACTATCCCGACCGCGACACGGAGCGCGCCATCCTGCTGGCGACGACCGGGGTCGAGCAGGGCCGAGCCCATGCCGTCTTCGACGCCGAGGGGCTGGTCGCGGCGCAGGCGCTGATCCGGCGCATGCCGGTGGGCGAGACGGTGCTGGACGCGATCCTGGACCTGGTGCGCGCGGCGCGTCCCGGCGCGCCCGAGGCGCCGGGCTGGATCGCCGACACGCTGGTCTGGGGGCCGGGGCCGCGCGCGGCGCAGGCGCTGACGCTGGTCACGCGGGCGCGGGCGGCGCTGAACGGGCGCTTTGCCCCGACGCTCGACGATGTCGAGGCCATGGCCGCCCCGGTCCTGCGCCACCGCATGGCGCTGAGCTTTGCCGCCCGCGCCCGCGGCGACACCATCGAGGGCGTGATCGCGCGCCTGCTCGGCGACCGGATGCGGGCGGCGGCGTGAAACCCCAGGCCGATCAGCTGCGCGCCGGCGCCGAGGCTGCCTCGGCCGCCTTGCCTGCGCTGATGCTGTCGGCCGAGCGGCTGGCGGCGGCGCTGGTGCCCGGCGCGCATGGCCAGCGCCGCGCCGGCATGGGCGAGGATTTCTGGCAATACCGCCCGGCCACGGCGGGCGATACGGCGCGCAGCATCGACTGGCGCCGCTCGGCCCGGTCGGATGCGCAGTTCGTCCGTGACCGCGAGGCGCAGGTGGCGCAATCGGCGGCGATCTGGGTCTCGGCCGCGGCGGGCATGGATTACACCGGCAGCGCCGAGCGGCCCAGCAAGCGCGACCGCGCCGACCTGCTGGCGCTGGCGCTGGCCATGGCGCTGCTGGCGGGTGGCGAGCGGGTGGCGCTGGCCGGCCAGCCGCCGCGCCCCGGCCGCCTGCAGGCCGAGCGCATGGCCGAGGCGCTGGTCGCGCGCGCGCCCCTGCCGGGCGACGAGGACGCGCCCCCGGCCGAGGCCCTGCGTCCCGGCCAGCGGGTCATCCTGTTCGACGATTTCCTGGGCGATCCGCAGCCGGTGCTGGACTATCTGGCCCGTGCCGCCGGCCTGGGCGTGCAGGGCGCGCTGATGCAGGTGCTGGACCCGGATGAAGAGGGCTTTCCCTGGCGGGGGGCGGTGCTGTTCCGCTCGGCCTCGGGGACCTTGCGCCACGACACGCGCGACGCGGCCGGGCTGCGCGCGGCCTATCTGGCGCGGCTGGCCGAGCGCCGGGCGCAACTGACGGGCGCCGCACGCATGGCGGGCTGGCATTTCGGCACGCATGACACCGGGGCGGCGCCATCGCAGGCGCTGCTGTGGCTCTGGTCGGTGCTGGAGGGCTGATGCTGCTGATCGGTCCCATCGGCTTCCTGACGCCCTGGATCCTGGCGGCGCTGGCGGCGCTGCCGGTGCTGTGGCTGATCCTGCGCGCCATGCCGCCTTCGCCGAAGCTGGTGCGCTTTCCCGGCACGCGGCTGCTGCTGGGGCTCAAGGATCCGCATCCGGTGGCGCGGCACACGCCCTGGTGGCTGCTTCTGCTGCGGGTGCTGGCGATCGCGGCCCTGATCCTGGGCTTTGCCGGCCCGGTGTGGAAGCCCTCGCCGGATCAGGCCGGGCAGGGGCCCTTGCTGGTGGTGATGGATGCCGGCTGGGCGGCGGCGCCAGACTGGCCGCAGCGCCAGGCCCGCGCCCTGCGCGCGCTGGACCGCGCGGCGGCGGCGGGGCAGCCGGCGGCGCTGCTGGTCGCCGACGGCACCGCGACGGGCGCGCTGCCTTTCCTGCCCGCGACCGAGCTTGCGGCGCAGCTGCGCGCCCTGCGTCCCGCGGCATGGGAGACGCGCTATCCCCCCGACCCGCAGGCGGCCTTGGCCGAGGCGCCCGCGGGCCTGTCGGTGCTGTGGCTCAGCGACGGGCTGGACCATCCCGGCCGGGCGGAGTGGCTGGCGGCGCTTGCCGGGCGCGGCGGCGTGACCGTGGTGCCGCCCGACGGCCCGCGGCAGTCGCTGGAACTGGTGGCGGGCGACCAGCCGGCGCTGCGGCTGCGCTCGACCGGGGCGGCCGCTGCCGATGTGCTGGCCATCGGCCTCGACCCGCAGGGCACGCCGCGCGAGCTGGCGCGGCTGCGCCCCGGCGAGGGCGGCGGGGCTTCGGCGGATGCGGGCGTGACCAGCTGGCTGGTGCCCATCGACCTGCCCTCGGAATTGCGCAACCGCATCACCCGCTTCGAGGTCGAGGTCGAGGGCCATGGCTCGGCCGGGGCGGTGCTGCTGGCCGACGATTCCCTGCGCCGGCGCAAGGTCGCGCTGGCCGGCGACGACCGCGCCGGCGAGGGCCAGCGGCTGCTTTCGCCGCTGCACTACCTGCGCCGGGCCCTGGCGCCGACCACCGACCTGATCGAGGGGGGGCTGGGCGACGTGCTGCAAGCCTCGCCCGACGTGATCGTGCTGGCCGACCAGTTCGGCCTGGCCGAAGAGCCGGGCTTGCGCGAATGGGTCGAGGGCGGCGGGCTGCTGATCCGCTTTGCCGGGCCGCGCATGGCCGCCTCGGAACGGCTGGCCGAAGAGCCGCTGCTGCCCGTGCGGCTGCGCGCCGGCGGGCGCGACATCGGCGGCGCCCTGGCCTGGGGCGAGCCGCGCAGCGTCGCGCCCTTTGCCGCCGACGGACCCTTTGCCGGGCTTTCGCTGCCCCAGGACGCCACCGTGCGCGCCCAGCTTCTGGCCGAGCCCGCGCCCGACCTGGGCGACCGCACCATCGCCCAGCTTTCCGACGGCACGCCCCTGGTCACGCGGGCGGCGCTGGGGCAGGGGCAGCTGGTGCTGTTCCACACCACGGCCAATGCGGAATGGTCGAACCTGGCGATCTCGGGCCTGTTCGTCGAGATGCTGGACCGGCTGGTGCGCAGCGCGCGGGTCGGCAGCGCGGCGCCCGAGGCGGATCGCGCCGAACAGCCCTTCTGGCTGCCCGAACTGGTGCTGGACGGTTTCGGCCGCACGACCGAGCCGCAGGATGCCACGCCGGTCGCCGCGGCCGATTTCGCGCGCGGCCCGGCGCCGGGCGCCCCGGCCGGGCTTTATCGCGGCGGCGAGCGGGTGGCGGCGCTGAACGCGGGCGGGCCGATGGCGCCCGCCGACTGGCCCGGCGCCCGCATCGAGCGTGCGGCCGAGGCGCCGGGCCTCGACCTGCGCGGCTGGCTGGTCGCGCTGGCGGCGGTCCTTTTCGCGCTGGATGCGCTTGGCAGCGCCTGGCTGGCGCGCGGCAGGCAGGGGGCGACGGCATGAGGTGGCTTCTGACCCTGGCCGCGCTGATCTGGGCCGGCGCGCTTTGGGCGCAGGACGATCCCGCGGCCCCGCCCGACCCCCATCTGATGCACGCCGCCGACGAGGTGGCGCTGGCCTATGTGATCACCGGCGATGCCGAGGTCGATGCCGCCTCGGAAGCGGGGCTGCGCGGCCTGTCCCATGTCCTGACCGCCCGCACCACGGTCGAGCCGGGCACGCCCATCGGCATCGACCCCGAACGGGACGACCTGTCGCTGCTGACCTTCCTTTACTGGCCGGTGACCGAGGCGCAGGCCCCGCCCTCGCCCCAGGCCTATGTCCGGCTGAACCATTTCCTGCGCTCGGGCGGGATGATCCTCTTCGACACCCGCGACGGCGACATCGCCGGGCTGGGCGGGCCGGACGGCGGCGCCGCGCTTCAGGGGCTGGCGGCGCCGCTGGACATCCCGCCGCTGGCGCCGATCCCCGCCGATCACGTCATCACCCGCAGCTTCTACCTGCTCAGGGATTTTCCCGGCCGCTACCAGGGCCGCGAGGTCTGGGCCGAGGCGCCCCCCGCCGATGCCCAGGCGGCCGAGGGCGTGCCCTTCCGCAATCTCAACGACGGCGTCTCGCCGGTCATCATCGGCGGCAATGCCTGGGCCGAGGCCTGGGCGATGGATGAGAACGGCCTGCCCATGTTCAGCATCGGCTCGGGCTTCGAGGGCGAGCGGCAGCGCGAGATGGCCTATCGCTTCGGCGTCAACCTGATCATGTATGTGCTGACCGGGAACTACAAATCCGACCAGGTGCATGTGCCCGCCCTGCTGGAGCGGCTGCGGCAGGAGGAGGTCGTGCAATGAGTGGCCTTGCCTTCGATCCGCTGCTGCCCTGGCCCTTGGTCGGCGGGCTTGCGGCGCTGGCGCTGCTGGTGGCGCTGTGGTCGTTGTGGCGCGGCCTGCGCGGCTGGGCCTGGCGCGGCATCGCCGGGCTGGCGGCGGCGGCGGCGCTGGCCGGGCCGGCGCTGGAATCGGGCATCCGCCACAAGCTGTCGGACATCGTGATCCTGCTCGACGACCGCAGCGCCAGCCAGTCGCTGCCGGGCCGGGCCGAACAGACCGACGCCGCCGTCGAGGAACTGACCCGCCAGCTTTCCGCCCTGCCCGATACGGAAATCCGTCGCGTGACCGTGGGCGACGACCCGGACGGCACCCAGGCCGGCACCGCGCTGACCCGTGCGCTGGCGGCCGAGCCGCAGGCCCGGCTGGCCGGGGTGATCGCCGTCACCGACGGGCTGGCCCATGATGCGCCGATGGTCCCGGCCTCGGCCCCGGCGCCGGTGCATGTGCTGCTGACCGGGCAGGCCCAGGACTGGGATCGCCGGCTGGTGATCGAGGAAGCGCCGGCCTACGGGCTGATCGGCAAGCCCGTCACCATCCGCCTGCGCGTCGAGGACCAGGGCGCCGTTCCCGTCGAGGTGGCGCAGACCCCCGCCCGGCTGCGCATCCTGCTGGACGGAGAAGAGATGCGCAGCCTCGACCTGCCGCCGGGGGTGACGCTGGACCTGCCGGTGGTGCCGGAACATGCCGGGCAGAACGTGGTCTCGATCGCATTCGACCCGCCCGAGGCGGCGGTGCCGGAACTGACCGACCGCAACAATGCGGCCGCCGTGCAGATCCAGGGCGTGCGCGACCGGCTGCGGGTGCTGCTGGTCTCGGGCGCGCCGCACGCGGGGGAACGGACCTGGCGCAACCTGCTGAAATCGGATGCGAACGTGGACCTGATCCACTTCACCATCCTGCGGCCGCCGGACAAGATGGACGCGGTCCCCGTCGAGGAGATGTCGCTGATCGCCTTTCCGACCCAGGAGCTGTTCATGGAGCGGATCCGGGATTTCGACCTGATCATCTTCGACCGCTACCGGGTGCGCGGCATCCTGCTGCCGCAATATTACGACAACATCCGGCGCTATGTCGAAGAGGGCGGTGCGATCCTGGTTTCGGCCGGGCCCGAGATGTCCTCGGTCGAAAGCCTGAACCTGTCGCCGCTGGGCGCGATCCTGCCTGCGCGCCCGACCGGCCGGGTCTATGACGAGCCGTTCCTGCCGCGCCTGACCGACGAGGGCGAGCGCCACCCGGTGACCGCCGGCCTGCAGGGCGCCCCGGTCGAAGGTTCGCAAAGCCATTGGGGCCGCTGGCTGCGCATGTCCCAGGTCATCCCCGATCCGCGCACCCAGGTGGTGCTGAGCGGGGCGCGGGACGAGCCGCTGCTGCTGCTCAGCCGGGTGGGCGAGGGGCGGGTGGCGATGCTGACCTCGGACCAGGTCTGGCTCTGGGGCCGCGGCTTCGAGGGCGGCGGGCCGCAGCTCGAACTGCTGCGCCGCATCGCGCATTGGTCGATGCAGGAGCCGGAATTGGAAGAAGAGGCGCTGCTGGCCGATGTCGGCGGCGAGCTGACGGTGACGATCACCCGCCGCACCATGAACCCGACCGCCGGCCCGGTGACGATCACCCGCCCCGATGGCCGGACCGAAGAGGTGGCGCTGGCCGAGGCCGGCCCCGGCCGCTTCACCGCGCGCTGGACCGCGCCGGGGCCTGGGCTCTACCGGCTGGCGGATGGCGAGATCAGCCGGGTGCTGGCGCTCGGCCCCGCCGCGCCGCGGGAGTTCGAGGAAACCGTCGCCTCGGGCGCCGTGCTGGGCCCCTTGGCCCAGGCCACGCAGGGCGCGGTGCTGCCGCTTTCCGACGGCATGCCCGGCCTGCGCACGGTGCGCGAGGGGCGGCCGGCGCATGGCCAGGGCGTGGGCGGGCCGTGGATCGCCATCACCCCGCGCAATGCGGCCTCGGTCAGCGGCATGACCCATCGCCCGCTGCTGCCAGGCTGGGCCTGGCTTGCGCTGATCGCCGGGCTGGCGCTGGCCGGCTGGCTGGCCGAGGGCCGCGGCCGGCTGCGCGCCCAGGCGGCGGCAGGGGGCTGACGCGCGAAACTTGCCAAGATCGCGCGCCGTTGCTAGGCAAATGAAAACATTCCAAGAGGACCGCATGGCCGCCGCCCCGAACGATGACCAGACCGCCTATATCCCGCCGACCGAAGTCGATCTGGCGATGGTCAAGCGCATCCTGCCGCATCGCTATCCCTTCCTGCTGGTGGACAGGGTGCGCGATATCGTGCCGGGCGAAAGCTGCGTCGGCGTCAAGAACGTGACCTCGAACGAGCCGCATTTCGAAGGGCATTTCCCGCAGGAGCCGGTGATGCCCGGCGTGCTGATCATCGAGGCCATGGCGCAATCGGCCGCGGTGCTGGTCGGGGTGACGCTGGATCTCGCCGACAAGGGCATGGGCACCTATTTCATGTCCATCGACAAGTGCCGCTTCCGCCAGAAGGTGGTGCCGGGCGACGTGCTGGAACTGCACATGAAGACCCTGCGCGGCGGCGGCAAGATCTGGAAGTTCGAGGGCCGCGCCCTGGTGAACGGCCAGCTCGCCGCCGAGGCCGAGGTCATGGCCATGCTGAACCGTGGCGAGAATGGCTGAGACCCGCATCCATCCCTCGGCCGTCGTGGACCCTGCCGCGAAGATCGGCGCGGGATGCGAGATCGGCCCCTTCTGCGTCCTCGGCCCCGAGGTCAGCCTCGGCCGGGGCGTGGTGCTGAAATCGCATGTCGTGGTGGCGGGCGAGACCGCGATCGGCGACGAAACCATCGTCTTCCCCTTCGCCTCTCTGGGCGAGGTGCCGCAGGACCTGAAGTTCCGGGGCGAGCGCACGCGGCTGGAAATCGGCGCCCGCAACCGCATCCGCGAATATGTGACGATGAACCCCGGCACCGAGGGCGGCGGCGGCGTGACCCGCATCGGCGACGACGGGCTCTTCATGGCCGGCAGCCATGTCGCGCATGATTGCCGGATCGGCGACCGGGTGATCCTGGTCAACAACGCCTCGGTCGCCGGCCATTGCGTGCTGGAGGACGACGTGATCGTGGGCGGGCTGTCGGGCGTGCATCAATGGGTGCGCATCGGCCGCGGCGCGATGATCGGCGCGGTGACGATGGTGACGGCGGACGTGATCCCCTTTGGCCTGGTGCAGGGGCCGCGCGGCCATCTGGACGGGCTGAACCTGGTGGGGCTGAAGCGCCGCGGCGCCTCGCGCGAGGACATCCACGCGCTGCGCGACATGTTGGCGCAGCTGGGCCGGGGCAGCTTCCGCGACACCGCCCGGCACCTGGCCGAGGCCGAGAACGGGCCGATGGTGCGCGAGGTGCTCGACTTCATCCTCGGCCCCTCGGACCGCAGCTTCCTGGCCCCCCATCCGTGAGAGCGCATCCATGAGCCGCATCGCCCTGATCGCCGGCGAGGGCAGCCTCGCCCCCGCCATCGCCGCGGCGCTGGACCAACCGCTGGTCTATGCGCTGGACAACCTCAGGCCCGAGGTCGAGGCGAAGCCCTTTCGCCTCGAACGGCTGGTGCCCTTCCTGGACGAGCTGGCCGACCAGGGCGTGACGCAGGCGGTCTTCGCCGGCGCCATCCGCCGCCCCAAGATCGAGCCCGAGCTTTTCGACCCCCGCACCCTGACCATCGTGCCGCGCATCCTGATGGGGATGCAATCGGGCGACGACGCGGCGCTGCGCGCGGTCCTCGACGTCTTCGAGGAAGCGGGAATATCCATCTGTTCCGTCGACCAGATCCTGCCGGACCTGGTGCCCGGCGAAGGCGTCCTGGTGGGCGAGCCCGGCCCGCGCGACCAGAAGGACGCGGCCCGCGCCGCCGAGATCGTCGCCGGGCTCGGCGCGTTGGACATCGGCCAGGGCGCGGTGGTGGCGCAGGGGCTCTGCCTTGCCGTCGAGGCGCTGCCGGGCACCCAGGCCATGCTGGAATTCGCAAGGCTGCATGCCGGGCTGAAACCCGATCCCAAGGGGGCTGGCGGCGTGCTCTACAAGGCGCCGAAACCCGGCCAGGACCGGCGCATCGACCTGCCGACCATCGGCCCCGACACCGTGACCCAGGCCGCCGAGGCCGGGCTGGCCGGGATCGCCTGGGAGGCGGGCAGCGTCATCCTGCTGGACCGGGCCGAGGCAATGCGCCGCGCCCAGGCGGCGGGGCTGTTTCTCTGGGCGCGCGGGTGACATGAGTATTCGGGAAACGGTGAAAGAGGCTTGCTTCACCGTTTCGCAAATACTCAAGTGACAGGGCCGCGAGAGCGGCGGGAGGGTATTTGGAGAACGAAGAAGTCCAGGTCGCTTCTCTGTTCTTCAAATACCCATGTCGGGGCATGGCAAGCGGAGCGGCGCGATGAAATTCTTCCTGATCGCGGGCGAGCCTTCGGGCGACAACCTGGGCGGTGCCCTGATGGCCGGGCTGAAGAGCCTTGATCCCGGCGCCGAATTCCTGGGCGTCGGCGGTCCTGCCATGGCGGCGCAGGGGCTGGAGAGCCGCTTTCCCATGGAAGAGCTGAGCCTGATGGGCATCTGGGAGGTGCTGCCGAAATATCGCGCGCTCAAGGCGCGGATCGCCGAGACCGCCCGCGCCGTCGCCGAGGCCCGGCCCGATGCGCTGATCACCATCGACAGCCCGGATTTCTGCCTGCGCGTCGCGCGCCAGGCGCGGGCGCTGCACCCCGGCCTGCGCACCATCCATTATGTCGCGCCCTCGGTCTGGGCCTGGCGGGCGGGGCGGGCCGGGAAGATGGCCGAGGTGATCGACCATGTGCTGGCCATCCTGCCCTTCGAGCCGCCGCTGATGCGGGCGGCCGGCATGAGCTGCGATTTCGTCGGCCATCCCATCGCCGCCGAGCCGGTGGCGGGCGCGGCCGAGGCGGCGGCCTTTCGCGCCGCGAACGGCATTGCGCCGGATGCGCCGCTGGTCCTGTGCCTGCCGGGCTCGCGCCGGACCGAGGTGGGCCGGCTTGGCCCGCGCTTCGACGAGGCGCTGATCCGGCTGCGCGACCGGGTGCCGGAGATCCGCGTGGTGATCCCGACCGTGCGCGGCGTCTCGGTCCTGGTGCGCGACATGGCGCGGCGCTGGCCCACCGCGCCCGTCGTGGTCGAGAACCCCGAGGAGAAGCGCGCCGCCTTTGCCGCCGCCGACCTGGCGCTGGCGGCCTCGGGCACGGTCAGCCTGGACCTGGCCGCGAACGACGTGCCCATGGTGATCGGCTATGACGTGGCGCCGCTGAGCCGGCTGGTCATCGGGCTGTTGCTGCGGACCGATACGGTGACGCTGGTCAACCTGGTCAGCGAGACCCGCGCCGTGCCGGAATTCCTGGGCCGCAACTGCCAGCCGGGGCCGATGTCGCAGGCGCTGTTCCGGCTGATCGAGAACGGCGATGAGCGGGCCGAGCAACTGGCGGCGATGGCGCTGACCATGGAGCGGCTGGGGCGCGGCGGCGAGGCTCCGGGCCTGCGCGCCGCGCGGTCGGTGATGGCGGCGATCAGTTCTGCGCCGCGACCACGATGATCTCGACCTTGTAGTCGGGCGTCGCCAGCGCCGATTCGCCCGTGGCGCGGGCAGGCGCGTGGCCGGGGGCGACCCAGGCGTCCCACACCGCGTTCATCTCGGCGAAATCGCCCATGTCGGCCAGCCAGACCTGCGCCGACAGGATGCGGGTCTTGTCCGAGCCGCATTCCGCCAGCAGCCGGTCGATCTGGGCCAGCACCTCGCGGGTCTGCTCGGCCACGGGTTCGCCCGGCTTGCCGACCTGGCCGGCCAGGTAGACGGTGCCGTTGTGGACGACCGCCTGGCTCATGCGGGGGCCGGTCTCGATGCGCTTGATCTCGGACATGGAAAATCCTTTCGGGTTGGGCTGGCGTCAGAAGAGCCGCCAGAAGAACAGTGCCGTCATGCCAAAGCCGATGGCCGCGATCAATGCCCGTAGCGCCGGGACCGGGATGCGCCGCGCCACCGGCGCGCCCAGGTAGCCGCCCAGGATGGTGCCGAGGCTCATCACCGCCGCGGGCCACCAGGCGACCTGCCCGCCCGCCGCGAAGATCGCCAGCGAGATCACCGACAGCGCGAAGGACAGCCAGTTCTTCAGCCCGTTCATCTGGTTCAGCTGCGTCATGCCCCAAAGCGCGAACAGCGCCAGCAGCACGATGCCCAGCCCGCCGTTGAAATAGCCGCCGTAGATCGCCACCGGCACCATGGTCCCGGCGCCGAAGGGCGCGGCCGCGTTGCGGTGCTGCGCCGCCCATTCCCGCACCTGCGCGCCCCAGATGAAGACCGAGGTCGCCGCCAGCAGCAGGAAGGGCACCAGCACCGCGAAGGCCTGGTTCGAGGAGACCAGCAGCAGGCACGAGCCGACGATGCCGCCGGCCAGCGTCCAGAGGGTCAGCCGCAGCACCAGCGCGCGTTCGATCTGCGCGATCTCGCGCCGGAACCCCAGCGCGGCGGACAGATAGCCGGGCAGGGCGGCGACCGTGCTGGTGGCATTGGCCGAGACCACCGGCACGCCGCTGGCGACCAGCGCAGGGAAGGTGATGAAGGTGCCGCCCCCGGCGACGGCGTTCAGCATTCCGCCAAGGAAGCCGGCGGCAAGCATCAGCAGGGTATCGGTCATGCCGGGCGGCTCCTCTTCGTGGCGGGCGCCCATGCTTAGCCCTGCGGCCCTCGGGCGTCCAGCCGCCGTGGGCCGGACAGGAAAGCGCCCGGAGGGGGGCTCCGGGCGCTGTCGGCTAGAAGATGCCGGTCAGGTAAAGCAGGATGATGACGAAGATCGGAACGCCCAGAAGCCAGGCGATGATGCCTTTCATTATTCTCTCCCTTGCTGGTCGAAAGCGGAACGCGACCCGAGGGCGATGGTTCCCGCGCCGCCTTGCCTGAAAAAATCGCCATCCGCCGGGAATGGATCGCGCCGTGCCGCGTAATCCCCCTGCAACCTTCGGATCAAAGGATGAAGCGCATGGCACATTTTCGCATGATTCTGACGGCGGCCGCATTCGCGGCGACCCTTCCGGCAGCGGCCCTGGCGGATGACGACGACTTTCCCCGCCGTTTCCACCGGGATGGGGTCGAGCGGCTGTTGCTGCGCGTCCCGGACGGCTGGGCCTATCGCGGCTGGTGGCAGGGCGACGACGACCGCCGCGCCTTCCGCCATCGCGGATGGGGTGATGACGACGACGATGATCGCCCGAGGCGGCGGCGGAGGCGGGATCGCGACGACGACGATGACGACGACGATTGAGAAGGGGGCGAACTCGCCCGATCCGCTAGCAAGGCCGGCCCCGAACGGGCCGGCCTTGTCCCGTCAGCGCCCCTGCCGCATGAACGGCGATTGCGGAAAATTTCCCATACACAATGTAAGGAATTGATATTTAATTATAATAAAAACGATGGGGGAACGCGTCTTTATCTTGCAATAAACGATAAACTCTGTCGTAATTATGGTCATGAAGCTCCCGTAAGCAGAGCAAGGAGGACAAGCATCATGACCCGCATCGTTCCCGCAACCGATAATCCGACGGCCGATGGCCGGTCGATTCGCTCTCGCGGCGCGGAGGAGTCTAGGTGCAGGGGTGCCGGTCCGGCGGCACCGGGATTGCGGCGCATCGCGGCGATCGTGGCCAGCGTGGTCGGGCTGGGATTGGCCGGCCCGGTCCATGCCGACAACAGCCTGCTGAACGTCAGCTACGACCCCACGCGCGAGCTTTACCGCGAGGTGAACGCCGCCTTCGCCGCGAAATGGCAGGCCGAAGGGCATGCGGCGCCGACCATCGAGACCTCGCATGGCGGCTCGGGCGCGCAGGCGCGCTCGGTGATCGACGGGCTCAAGGCGCAGGTGGTGACGCTGGCGCTGGCCTCGGACATCGACCAGATCGCGACGCGGGGCCTCTTGCCCGAGGACTGGCAGTCGCGCCTGCCGCACAACAGCGCGCCCTATACCTCGACCATCGTCTTCCTGGTGCGCGAGGGCAATCCCAAGGGCATCCAGGACTGGGGCGACCTAGTCAAGGAAGGCGTCGAGGTCATCACCCCGAACCCCAAGACCAGCGGCGGGGCGCGCTGGAACTATCTTGCCGCCTGGGCCTGGGCGCAGAAGAACGGCCAGGACCCCAAGGGCTTCGTGACCGAGCTGTTCAAGCATGTCCCGGTGCTTGACAGCGGCGCGCGCGGCTCGACCACCACCTTCACCCAGCGCGAGATCGGCGATGTGCTGCTGGCCTGGGAGAACGAGGCCTACCTGGCGCTGAACGAGCTGGGCGAGGACAGGTTCGACATCGTCGTGCCCTCGGTCTCGATCCTGGCCGAGCCGCCGGTCGCCATCGTGGACAAGAACATCGCCGATGACGAGCAGAAGGCGTTGGCCGATGCCTATCTGGCCTTCCTCTATTCGCCCGAGGGGCAGGCGCTGGCCTACAAGCACTACTATCGCGCCTGGGACGACAGCGCCGCCGATCCCGAGGACGTGGCGCGGTTCCCGCAGCTCGATCTGGTGAGCATCGCCGATTTCGGCGGCTGGAAACAGGCCCAGCCCGAGCATTTCGGCGACGGCGGCACCTTCGACCAGATCTATTCGGGGCAATGACCGATGGCGCTGGCGTTCCGCTTGCAGAAATCCCCCATGCCGGGCTTTGGCCTCGGCATGGGCATCACCCTGGCCATGCTGTCGCTGATCGTCATCCTGCCGGTCGGCGCGCTGCTGGCACGCGGCATCAGCTATGGCCCCGAGGCGGTCTGGGCCACGATCAACACGCCGCGGGTCTGGGCGGCGCTTTACCTGTCCTTCCGCCTGGCCTTTCTGGCCGCGCTGGTCAACCTGGTCTTCGGCACGCTGCTGGCCTGGGTGCTGGCGCGCTATGACTTTCCGGGCCGGCGGCTGGTCGACGCGCTGGTCGACCTGCCCTTTGCCCTGCCGACGGCGGTGGCGGGCATCGCGCTGACCGCGCTTTACGCGCCGAACGGCGTCTTCGGCAGCATCGTCCGGGATCTGGGCGGCAAGATCGCCTATACGCAATGGGGCATCCTGATCGCGCTGATCTTCGTCGGCCTGCCATTCGTCACCCGCACCGTGCAGCCGGTGATCGCCGAGATCGAGCAGGAGGTCGAGGAAGCCTCGGCCACGCTGGGGGCGGGGCGGTTCCATACCCTGCGCCGGGTGATCCTGCCCATGCTGCTGCCCGCGGCGCTGACCGGCTTTGCGCTGTCGCTGGCGCGCGCGGTCGGCGAATACGGCTCGGTCATCTTCATCGCCGGCAACCTGCCCATGAAGACCGAGATCGCGCCGCTCTTGATCGTCATCAAGCTCGAGGAGTTCGACTATGACGGCGCGGCGGCTATCGGCATCGCCATGCTGCTGATCTCGTTCGCCATGCTGCTGGCGATCAACCTGATCCAGATCTGGAGCCGGCGGAGGATCGGCCATGTTTGACAGCACGCTGCACGCTGCCGCCAGCGAAAAACCCGCGAAATGGCGTCCGGTGGCCGAGGAAAGCCGGCCGGTCCGCGTCCTGCTGATCGCCCTGGCGCTGGGCGGGCTGGCCGTCCTGGTGGTGGCGCCGCTGGCCGTGGTCTTTGCCGAGGCCCTTGCACGCGGCGCGGGCCAGGCGCTTGCCTCGCTCACCCGGCCCGAGGCGACCTCGGCCATCCGGCTGACGCTGATCGTCGCGGCGATCTCGGTGCCGGTGAACGCGGTCTTCGGCATCGCCGCCGCCTGGACGATCACCAAGTTCGACTTTCGCGGCAAGGCCTTCCTGATCACGCTGATCGACCTGCCGTTTTCCATCTCGCCGGTGGTGGCGGGGCTGGCGCTGGTGCTCTTGTTCGGCACCAACAGCCTGATCGGCGGCTGGCTGGTCGCCAGCGGCTTCCCGATCATCTTCGCCCTGCCGGGGATCGTGCTGGCCTCGATCTTCGTCACTTTCCCCTTCGTCGCGCGCGAACTGATCCCGGTGATGATCGAGCAGGGCCGGGCCGAGGAAGAGGCGGCGCTGACGCTGGGCGCCTCGGGCTGGCGCACCTTCCTGACCGTGACCCTGCCCAACATCAAATGGGCGCTGCTTTACGGCGTGCTGCTGTGCAATGCCCGCGCCATGGGCGAGTTCGGCGCCGTCGCGGTGGTCTCGGGCAAGATCCGCGGCCAGACCGCGACCATGCCGATCACCATCGAGATGCTCTACAACGAATATCTTTCGGTCGCCGCCTTCAGCCTGGCCGCGGTGCTGGCGGCACTGGGCCTGCTGACGCTGGCGCTCAAGACCGTGCTGGAATGGCGCCACGCCGACCAGCTTGCCGCAACGCGCCGCCATTGAGGTGTCCCATGCATATCGAGATCGACGAAATCGCCAAGAGTTTCGGTTCCACCACCGCGCTGCACCCGGTCAGCCTGGCCATCCCCTCGGGGGCGCTGGTGGCGCTGCTGGGGCCTTCCGGCTCGGGCAAGACCACGCTTCTGCGCATCCTGGGCGGGCTGGAGTTCCCGACGTCCGGCCGGGTGCTTTTCGACGGGCAGGACGCGACGGGGCTGACGGTGCAAGAGCGCCGCGCCGGCTTCGTCTTCCAAAGCTATGCGCTGTTTCGGCACATGACCGTGTTCGAGAACATCGCCTATGGGTTGCGCGCCCGTCCGCGCCGCTCGCGCCCCAACCGGGCCGAGATCGGGCGCCGCGTGACCCGGCTTCTGGACCTGATCCAGCTGCCGCAGATCGGCGGGCGCTTTCCCAGCCAGCTGTCGGGCGGCCAGCGCCAGCGCGTCGCCCTGGCCCGCGCGCTGGCGATCGAGCCGCGCATGCTGCTGCTGGACGAGCCCTTCGGCGCGCTGGATGCCCGCGTGCGCAAGGAATTGCGCCAGGGCCTGCGCGAGATCCACGACAGCACCGGCCTGACCACGGTCTTCGTCACCCATGACCAGGACGAGGCGATGGAACTGGCCGACCTGGTGGTGGTGATGTCCATGGGCCGGATCGAGCAGGTCGGCCGCCCGCAGGACATCCGCGCCCGCCCGGCGACGCCCTTCGTGCGCGAGTTCATCGACGCCTGACGCGGCGGCGGCGGGCGCGCATCCCGCGCGCGCCCTCAGTCGATCGGATAGTCGTATTGGCGCAGGAAGCGCCAGATGTTGCGGTTCAGCTGGGACAGCATCTCCAGGTCCTGGTCCAGCCGCAGCATCTCGTCGCTGCCCAGGGTCTGCTTGCGGCCCATGTGGATGCGGTCGCGCCGGTCGGCGATCCGCATCAGGATGGTCGAGACCGAGCCGTCCTCCTGGAAGGACCAGATGCTGTGGTTGTAGCGGTGGCGGACGGCGGACAGCCGGGCGAAGCGCGCCGTCAGCTCCAGCAGTTCCTGCTGCTCCTGCCCGGCGGGCAGGCGCAGCTTCGCAAGACGCTCGACCATCTCGATGCGGCCGCGCGTCGACGTGACCGACAGAAAGACCACCACCGCGGCGCTCTTGTCCATCCCGGTCAGCCCGGCGAGCATGTGGATGAGCAGGCTTTCGGTATTGCTCCAGGCATAGTTCAGCCGCCCGACCCGCAGCAACACGGCATCCAGGTCGGGTTCGACCGCGCTGGCCCCGGCTGTCGGCGGCGGCGCCGTCACGATCGTAATGCGCGATAGCGCATGGCGGCCTCGGTGCGGTTGTGGGCGCCCAGGCGCAGGCTGGCATTGCGCAGGTGCAGCTTGACCGTATGGACCGACAGGCCCAGGCTCAGCGCGATGCGCTTGTTGGACTGGCCGTCGGCGACCAGGCGCAGCACGTCCTGCTGGCGCTGGGTCAGGCCAAGCTCGTCCGGGACCGCGGCCGGCATCGCGACGCCGGCCGAGGACATGATCTCGGGAAAGATGTAGTTGCCGCCATGCGCCACCAGCTTGATGACGGAAAGCCAGACATCGAGCCGGATGTTCAGCGGCAGGATGCTGGCAGCGCGCCGCCGCAGCTCGGCATCCTCGTAGCAGGCCCGGCCGAAGGCGCCGGTGCAAAAGGCGATGGCCAGCGCCACGTCGTTCAAGGCCAGCAGATAGGTGCGATCCTCCTCGGTCAATCCGCGCATGGTCGGTTCGTCCAGAACCAGCAGCGTCGGCCTTTCGCCGGTCAGTTCGGACAGGCTGCGGAAGTCGTCGAAGGACAGCGCGGCCGCCACGGTGATATGTCCCAGCTCCTGACTGGTCACTGAAATCAGGCTGTGGGAAAAGTTGCATTGCGTTCCGACAAAGAGAACCTCTGCCGTTCCACGCGCAGGCCGGCCAGACAGCGTACGAATTTCACTGGATACGCCATCGCAAGATGCCATGTTCATGTCATTCCTACCTTCTTGCGTATGGTTTTACTCCCCCGTCCCGGTCGGCCCTCCCAAGCCGACCGGACGGTTCAGCCTAGCAAGTTTTCGCCCGGCCTTAAAGGAAAGAGCGAAAGATAAGTTCAAGAATCACCACAACTTAGTTGTAATATGACCGGGCCACTCCCTCCAAGGTAGAGGCCCCGCTTCGGCGCTTGTCCTTTTGGCGAGGTCGGCCGGGGCCGGGCCCGGTGCCCTGGCGAAAGGGATTAATCCTTTCGGGCGATGCGGGGGATGTCCGGGGCCGGTCGGCTATAGGTCCAATAGGGGTTCTTCGGGTATTCGGGCAGTCCCCCTCTAGCCTTTTCGAGCAGCTAGGCCGAATCGGTGGGCGGGGCGTAGCCTTCCTTCAGGTCGGCGAACCGGGTTTCCTCCGGGCCGGCCGCAGGGGGCCGCGCAGGGTGGTATGCGGATCCCCCTTATCAGCAGCAGGACGGGGACGGTCGTGCCGTCGTGACGGTGGGCATTTGCCCGGCGACCGCAACCGGCTTGCCTTCATCCACCGAAACCGGGCGGGCAGGCGTGCTTGTGAAGGATCTGGCCGCATCTCCCCCGCCTCTAGAGGAGGAAATGACGATGGTTGGCAGCCGCAACATGAATCTCTTCGCCTGGCCGATCAACAACCAGAACCAGGATCAGGACCAGGATCAAGACCAGGATCAGGGCCAGGGTCAAGGTCAGGGCCAGGGACAGGGCCAGCTGAACAAGCAGGGCCAGGATCAGGACCAGGACCAGGGTCAAGGCCAGGATCAGGGCCAGGGCCAGGACCAGGGCCAATCCCAGACCCAGAGCAACGCGAACGACAACGCGAACTCCAATGCCAATGCGAACAGCAGCGCTTCCGAGACGCTTGCCTATAACGCTGCGGGCAACGTGGCGGGCAACCTTGCCGGCAATGCGGCCAAGAACAAGGCCGACAACGACGCCAGCAACGATGCGCATAACGACGCCAACAACGACGCGCGCAACGATGCGACGAACGACGCCTACAACAAGGCGGTGAACACGGCCTATAACAACACCGACGTCGAGACCAACGTCTCGACCAATGTCAGCGTGGGCCTCGATCTGGAGGGATGGCAGCCGACCGACAATGACTATGCCGACATCGACCTGAACAACGCGCATGGCAGCATGGGCGATTTCCTGGTCAACCGCGACGGCAACATCAGCATCGGCACCGACGACATCAATATCGAGAACGTGCTGAACAATGCCCTGAACGGCGGCGGCGCCGACGTGGGCATCATCATCCCGCAATCCGGGACGATGAACGACCAGGACGACCTGAGCGACGCCCATGTCTCGAACAATGCCGACTTCAACCAGAACGGCAGCGTCAACGGCGGCACGGCCACGGCCGAGCGCGGCATCGATGCCGGCAGCGAAGGCGGCCGGGGCGGCAGCGGCGGCAGCGCCGACGGCGGCTCGGGCGATGCGGATGCCGATGGCGGCAAGGCACTGGCCTCGGGCAGCCATTCCGATGGCGGCAACGGCGGCGACGCCGCGGCCTGGGGCGGCGACGGCGACGGCGGCGGGGCCCTTGGGCTTGGCCTGGGCGCCGGCCAGGGCGGCTCGGCCGATGGCGGCGATGCGGCGGGCCTTGGCGCCGGCATCGGTGCCGGGCTGAGCGGTGACGCAAGCGGCGGCGACGCCGGGGCCGGCAGCCTGGCAGGCGCGCTTGGCGCCGGGGCCGGTGGTCCGGGTGGGGCTGGCGGGGCCGGTGGCTCGGGCGGCGGCACCGGCTCGGCCGATGCCGGTCCGACCGGTGCGCTTGGCCTGGGCCTGGTCGGCGTGGGCGTCAACAGCGACAGCGGCAATGGCGGCACCTCCGGCGACGGCGGCGACGGCGGCGCGGGTGACGCGGGCGGCGCCGGCGGCATCGGTGCCGGGATCGGCGCGGCGCTTTCCGCCGCGGCGGCCATGGCGGGCGATGCGACCTCGGGCGATGCCGGCGGCGCGGGCTTCGGCGCTGCCCTGTCGGCGGCCGGCAACGGCGGCCGTGCGGACGGCACCGGCGAAGGCTACGGCGATGCCGTGGGCGGCAACGGCCTGGGCGGTGCGGCCAATGGCACCACCGGCGGCGCCGGCGGCGCGGCCAGCTCGACCGGCGGCTATGCCCTGGGCGGTAGCGGCATGAACACCAGCAGCGGCAATGGCGGCGACGGCGGCCAGGTGATGTCGGGCGACGGTGGCTATGCTCATGCCGGCACCTGGGGGTCGAACAATGGCGATGATGGCTATGTCAACGGTTATTCGACCGCCTCGGCCGACTCGATCCTGGATACCTCGGCGTTCAACCAGAGCATCGTGATGGGTGCGAACGTGCTGGGCAACACCGTCGACATGACCGTGGTCGGCGGCGATCTCAGCTCGTCGGTGATCGGCCAGGACGATCTGGGCTGACAGGCCCCCACGCGAACGTCCTGCGCAGGGTCTTCCTGCGCAGGTTTCCGTTTAATTGATTTCCCTCGGCCTTGCCGGAATTGTTTTATCGAGGAAGGTGGCAGACATGCTGGTGATCGACGCGACAGAAGAAGCGATCTGGCACTTCATCGGAATTTTCCACCTTGCGGAAGAACATGGGCGGATGCGGATCGAATACGATCGCCTGACCGCCCGGAAGGCCGGCCCCGACCTGGGCCCGGTCGAACCGACCCACCAGGCGGCCGACCATTCCTATCAGCCGCTCGATTACCAGCCCGAGATCCGCTACGCACCGCCCTATCGCCCCGGCGAGGGGCTTTCGGCCGATCCGGCCCCGCCCGTGCTGGTGCTGGACCACCATTTCCCGCGCGCCTCGGTTTCGCCCGAGGTGATGTCCGCCAGCATGCCCAATGCCGGCGTGCCCTGGTCCGCCAAGCCGCCGGGCGGCGTGGTGACGCCGGTGCCGGAATGGGTTCTGCCGGTGCCGGGCTCGGTCGCCGTCATCGTGGTCCAAAAGACCCGGCTGGCCGATGACGACCAGGTGAATGCCGACGCCATGCGCGAGGGGGTGGTCGATCTGCAGCTGTTGACGGACCGGCTGGAATCGCTGGCCGCGCAGGCCGAGCAGCTGGGCATCGCCCTGCCGGTGGCGATGCCGGCGGACGAGCCCGCCTTTCGCCTGATCGCCGAGACCTTCCGCCAGACCGACCTGCCCGAGACCGAAGCCCCCGGCGCCGAGGTCCATGCGCGCCAGGGCGCCGATGCCGAGGGCCTGTACCAGAACGGCCTCAAGGTCGATGCCCGTCCCGACATCGACGCGCTCATGCCCGCATACCGCCAGGAGGTGGCCGCCGAGCAGGCGCGCGAGGCGCAGGAGGGCGCCCCGGTCACCAGCCGCGACGGCCCGACCTCGGCCGGTCCCACCAGCGTTGCCGGCCCCGGCGAGATCGGGCAGGGCCATGACCTGATCCTGGGCAACAATACGCTGATCAACCAGGTCACGATCCATTCCGCCGCGGTGACGGCGCCGGTCGTCGCCGTGGCGGGGGGCGTCTACAGCTACAACATCATCAGCCAGACCAATGTCTGGAGCGATACGGATGCGCTGGGCGGCCTTGCCGCCGCCGCGCAGGGCCAGGCCAGCCCGACGCAGGGGCTGAACTTCGCCAGCTACACCAGCTTCTCGAACCCGATGCCGGTGCCGCAGGGCGATGACGATGCGCCGCAATACTGGGTGACGGCGACGCTGGAGGGCAGTCTCATCAGCATGAACTGGATCGAACAGTTCAACCTGATGTCCGACAACGACATCGCCTCGATCACGCTTCAGGCCAACCAGACCCTGCTGCTGATGGGCGAGAACGGCGCGCTGAACCACGTCTCGCTGCTGGAGCTGGGGATGAGCTACGATCTCATCATCGTCGATGGCCAGGTCATCAACCTGAACGCGATCCTGCAAACCAACGTGCTGCTGGACGACGACCGCATCATGGTCAGCGACGGCCATGGCGGCAGGATCAGTTCGGGCGACAACCTGCTGATCAACGATGCGACCATCCATCAGGTCGGCCTGTCCGGCGTGGTCGCGACCGGCGCGGACCATGCGGCGATGCTGGCGGGGGCGGCGGCGGGCGATGTCAGCCTGCCGCAATCGGTGCTGAACGATCCCGCCTTCCAGGGCCTGGACCTGGTGCGGGTGCTGCATATCAAGGGCGACATGGTTTCGGTCAACCTGGTGCGGCAGACGAACGTGCTGGGCGATGCCGACCAGATCGAGGTCTATCGCGACGACCTTCTGCAGGCGGGGGGCGAGATCAACGTCGTCACCGGCTCGAACCTGCTGGTGAACGCGGCGGTGATCGCCGAGTTCGGCGTCGATGCGACGATCTATGCCGGTGGCGAGGTCTATTCCGACGCGCTGCTGCACCAGGCCGAACTGGTCATGACCCACGATCCGCTGATGCCCACCCCGCCGCCCGGCCTGGCCAGCGAGGCGGTGCTTTTCCTGGCCGAGGGGATGCTCGGCGACGATGCCGGCGACGGCGATTTCGTGCCGATCGGCACGAATGCCGATGTGCCCGCCGACATCATGCAAACGGTGCTGGCATGACCCGATCCGACAAGACCAGCGAGCGGCTGGTGCTCGAACCCGAGATGTGCGTCGATTGGCAGGGCGAGAAACCCCGCCCGCCGGCCTCGAAGCCCATGGGCACCGGCCCTACCATCGAGCGGCAGGCCGGGCGCATTCCCCCGGCGCCCGCCACGGTGCAGGCAAAGGACGGCGCCGCCTTCCACAAGCGGGTGTCCGAGCCCGACATCGCCGGGGCGCTGGGCGCGACGATCCGCCGGATCTGGGCCAATATCCTGGGGGTTCTGCTGTTCAGCGGCGTCTCGAACATGCTGGTGCTGGCGATCCCGATCTACCTGTTCCAGATCTCGGACCGGGTGCTGACCAGCCGCTCGATCGACACGCTGGTCATGCTGACGGTGGTGATCGTCGGCGCCGTGCTGCTGCAGGTGGTGTTCGACGCCATCCGGCGCGGCATGCTGCTGCGCAGCTCGGTCGACATCTCGGCCCGGCTGGGCGCGCCCATCCTGTCGGCGGCGGCGCGCGCCTCGCTGCAAAGCGCCGGCCAGGAATACCAGACGCTGGGCGATCTGCAGCAGGTGCGCAGCTTCCTGGTCTCGGGCACGCTGCTGTCGCTGCTGGACCTGCCCTTTGCGCCGCTGTTCATCCTGGCGATCTTCCTGGTCCATCCGCACCTGGGCCTGATGGTGCTGACCACGGCGGTCCTGCTGATGGCCATCGCGATGATGAACCAGCGCGCCACCGCGAAATCCTTTGCCGAGGCGAACCGGCACCTCAGCCGCGCCAACCTGCACCTGGATTCGATGATGCGCAATTCGCAGATCATCAACGCGCTGGCGATGATCCCCGAGGCCGTGACCATCTGGGGCCGCGACGCCGCCAGCTCGATGACGGCGCAGGTGCGCGCCCAGGACCGCAACATCGCCTTTGCCGGCGCCTCGCGCGCGGTGCGGCTGCTGACGCAGGTGGGGCTGCTGGGCTGGGGCGCCTACCTGGCGCTGCACGGCGAGATCACCGGCGGCATGGTCATCGCCGCCTCGATCATCGCCGGCCGCGCGCTGGCCCCCATCGAGGGCGCCATCGAGGGCTGGAACCACGTGCTCTTGTCGCGCGCCGCCTATGGCCGCATCTCGGCGCTGCTGAAATCCTCGCCGCTGAACCAGCAGCGGCTGAAGCTGCCCCATCCCGAGGGGCGGCTGGATGTCGAGCGGCTGCTCTACGTCCCGAACGGGACCAAGCGGGTGGTGCTGAACGCGATCACATTCTCGCTGAACCCCGGCGCATCGCTGGCCATCGTCGGCAATTCCGGCGCCGGCAAGACGACGCTGGGCAAGATGCTGGTCGGCTCGATCCTGCCCACCTCGGGCAGCGTGCGGCTGGACCTGATGGACCTGCGCAACTGGGACCAGCGCCAGCTGGGCCAGTGCATCGGCTATCTGCCGCAGGACGTGCAGCTGTTCCCCGGCACCATCAAGGACAACATCGCCCGGATGCGGCCCGACGCCCGCGACGAAGAGATCTACCAGGCCGCGGTGCTGGCCGATGTCCACGACATGATCGCCAAGCTGCCCGAAGGCTACGAGACCATCGTGGCCGCCGACGGATCGCCGCTGTCGGGCGGGCAGAAGCAGCGCATCGGCCTGGCGCGGGCCTTTTTCGGCGGCCCCCGCCTGGTGGTGCTGGACGAGCCGAACTCGAACCTCGACACGGCGGGGGACCGCGCGCTGTCCAGGGCGATGGCGCTGGCCAAGAAGGACGGCATCACCATGATCGTCGTGACGCAGAAATACCAGCTGCTCCAGGACGTGGACAACATCATGCTGCTGGCCGACGGGCAGATCGCCGCCTTCGGCGCGCGCGACCAGATGCTGGAGCGGCTGGCGAGCCGCAAGCCGCCGCCGGGCAACCAGCCCTCCGCCATGGCCCGCCCGCCGCAAGCCCCGCAGGCCCAGGCCCCGCAGGCTCATGTTCAGCCCCAGGCCCAGCAGCCGCAAGCCGCCCCGCCCCAGGCCGGGCCGGGCCGGCAGCCCGCGACACCCCCCGCACCGGAGGCAGGCCGATGACCAGCAGATCCGACCCCGACGGCCTCTATGACCGGGTTCCGCGCTCGGTGACGCGGCACCTGGTCTTTGGCATCGCCCTGCTGGTGCTGTCCCTGGGCGGGTTCGGCACCTGGGCCTTCCGGGCGCCGCTTGCCGCGGCGGTGATGGCGCCGGGCAGCTTCGTCGCCACCGGCCGCAACAAGATCGTCCAGCACCTGGAAGGCGGCATCATCCGCGAGATCCTGGTCGACGAGGGCGAGGAAGTGACGGAAGGCCAGGTGCTGATCCAGCTGGACCGCACCGCCGCCATCGCCAACCGGCGCGAGCTGGAATTGCGCCGCGCCCGGCTCGAGGCGATCAGCGCCCGGCTGCGGGCGGAATATGCCGGCGCCGAGACGCTGGTCTTCGACGGCTTCCTGCAGGAATATGAGGACGAGCCGAGCTTTGCCGCCATCATGGCCGAACAGCAGGCGGCCTTTCGCGCCGCCCGCGCCCGGCTGGATGGCGAGGTCATCCTGCTGCAAAGCAATATCGCCGCCAGCCGGTCGCGCATCGAGGGCTACCAGGGCCAGTTGGCCGCCATCGAGACCCAGCTTGCCCTGCTGCGCGAGGATCACGGCGCCCGCGACACGCTGCTGCAGCGCGGGCTGGTGCGGCGCAGCGACGTCAACGTCCTGGCGCGGGCCATCGCCGATGCCGTGGGCGAGGCGGGCCGCATCAGGGCGCTGATCGCCGAGACGGAAGAGGCCGTGCGCAAGGCCGAAAGCGAGATCGAGCAGGCGCTGACCCAGCACAAGCAGGCCGCGCTGAACGAAAGCCAGGGCATCGAGGCCGAGCTGGACAGCGTCCGCGAGCAATCGCTGAAGGCGCAGGACGTGCTGGAGAGGGCCTATATCACCTCGCCCGTGTCGGGGACCATCGTGCGCATGCATTACCACACGCCCGGCGGGGTGATCGAGGCGGGCAAGCCGATCCTCGAGATCCTGCCGCAGGATGCGCCGCTGATCATCGAGACCCATGTCGCGCGCACCGACATCGACGAGATCGAGGTCGGGCAGAAGGCGGCGGTGCGGCTGACCTCGCTGAACCAGCGCACCACCCCGGTGCTTCAGGGCCACCTGGTCTATGTCTCGGCCGATGCGCTGGCCACGCAGACCGACGGCATCCAGCGCGAGGTCTATGTGGTGCGCATCGACCTGCCGCCCTCGGAGCTTGGGCGGGTGCATGGCTTCCGGCCGACGCCGGGGATGCCGGCGGAGGTCATGATCGAGACCTCGGCCCGGACCTTCGCGCAATACCTGGTCAAGCCGATCGAGGACAGCCTGTCGCGGGCCTTCCGCGAGAATTAGGCTGGGCGGCGGCGGGCCGGCCCGGCAGTGCCGGTTGGCGTGGCTTTCGGCGCGGAACCGGCCTTGGCGTTGAAGGAAAAGGATAATTTCCCGCGCAGCGGCCGGTTTTTCCGCGGCATCCCTACGGGCCGGCCCGGCGACGGGCCGGGCTGGGGATTGCCCCTTGCCCGGCCTGCGGCTATCGCAGGCAAAAAGGGGTCCGGCAATCATGAGCTTCAACACCTTCGGTCGCGTCTTCACCTTCACCACCTGGGGCGAAAGCCACGGCCCGGCGCTGGGCGCCACGGTGGACGGCTGCCCGCCGGGCGTGGCGCTGGACGAGGGCTGGATCCAGCAATTCCTGGACCGCCGCCGCCCCGGCAGTTCGAAATTCACCACGCAGCGGCAGGAGCCGGACCGGGTGCGCATCCTCTCGGGCGTCTTCGAGGGGAAAACCACCGGCACGCCGATCCAGCTGATGATCGAGAACACCGACCAGCGCAGCAAGGATTACGGCGAGATCGCCCAGGCCTTCCGCCCTGGCCATGCCGACATCGCCTATCATCTGAAATACGGCATCCGCGACTATCGCGGCGGCGGCCGTTCCAGCGCGCGCGAGACGGCGGCGCGGGTCGCGGCGGGCGGCGTCGCCCAGGCGGTGCTGCGCGAGCTGGCACCGGGGCTGAAGATCACCGGCTACATGGTGCAGATGGGCGAATTGCACCTGGACCGGGCGAATTTCGACGCGGCCGAGATCGGCAACAACCCGTTCTTTCTGCCCGACGCCTCGGCCGTGCCGGCCTGGGAGGATTACCTCAACGCCATCCGCAAGGCGCAGGACAGCGTCGGCGCCGCCGTCGAGGTGCTGGTCCAGGGCTGCCCGCCGGGGCTGGGCGCGCCGGTCTATGCCAAGCTGGACACCGACCTGGCCGCCGCGATGATGTCGATCAACGCGGTCAAGGGCGTCGAGATCGGCGAGGGCATGGCCGCCGCCGCCCTGACCGGGACCGCGAATGCCGACGAGATCCGCATGGGCAACGAAGGCCCGCGTTTCCTTTCGAACCATGCCGGCGGCATCCTGGGCGGCATCTCGACCGGGCAGGACATCCTGGTGCGATTCGCCGTCAAGCCGACCAGCTCTATCCTGACCCCGCGCCGCACCATCGACCGGCGGGGCGAGGAGATCGAGCTGATCACCAAGGGCCGCCACGATCCCTGCGTCGGCATCCGCGCCGTGCCCATCGCCGAGGCCATGGCGGCCTGCGTGATCCTGGACCACCTGCTGCTCGACCGGGCGCAGACCGGCGGGCAGCGCGGCCGGATCGGCTAGGCAAGGCGCGCGACGGGCGGGGAAGGGGAGGGGAACGCCGTTCCCCTCTTGGCCCGTTCCGGGCCAATTCACCCCATGGGGTATTTGGAAAACGGAGAAGGCCCTGGCGCGGCGGGTTTCAGCCGTTCACCGTTTTGCAGATACCCCTGCATTGTTGCGGAACTGTTACATTGCTTTCGCATAACCGTCGCATCGGCGTTCTAGAGAACGCACAGGCCGAGTCCGGCCCCATGGAAATGTCAGGAGTGATCCTATGAAATCCGCGAAATTCACCGTGTCGGCGCTGGCCGTGATCGCCGCTTCGGCCACGGCTGCCGCCGCCCGCGACCAGATCCAGGTCTCGGGCTCGTCCACGGTGCTGCCCTATTCGACCATCGTCGCCGAGGCCTTTGGCGAGAATACCGATTTCCCGACCCCGGTGGTGGAATCGGGCGGCTCCTCGGCCGGGCTGAAGAAATTCTGCGAGGGCGTGGGCGAGAACACCATCGACATCGCCAACGCCAGCCGTCCGATCAAGGCCAGCGAGATCGAGGCCTGCAAGGCCGCCGGCGTGACCGAGATCATGGAAGTCCGCATCGGCTATGACGGCATCGTCTTTGCCAGCGACATCGAAGGCAACGACTTTGCCTTCACCCCGGCCGACTGGTTCAACGCGCTGGCGGCCGAAGTCGTGGTCGACGGCAAGGTCGTTGCGAACCCCCATGCCAAGTGGAGCGACATCCGCGCCGAGCTGCCCGACCAGGAGATCCTGGCCTTCGTGCCCGGCACCAAGCACGGCACTCGCGAGGTCTTCGAGGAAAAGGTGATCGCCGCGGGCTGCGAGGAATCGGGCGCCGCCGAGGTGCTGAAGGCCGAGAAGGGCGAGGACGAGGGCGCATCGGCCTGCATGGCGCTGCGCACCGACGGCAAGTCCATCGACATCGACGGCGACTATACCGAGACCCTGGCCCGCATCCAGTCGGCCAAGAACGGCATCGGCGTCTTCGGCCTGTCCTTCTATGAGAACAACACCGACAAGCTGAAGGTCGCGACCATGGCCGGGGTCAACCCCTCGACCGAGACCATCGCCTCGGGCGAATACCCGGTTTCGCGCCCGCTGTTCTTCTATGTCAAGAAGCAGCATATCGGCACCGTGCCGGGGCTGAAGGAATTCGCGGAATTCTTCGTCTCGGACGAGCTGGCCGGGCCGGAAGGGCCGCTGGCCGCCTATGGGCTGGTGGCCGACCCGGAGCTGGCCGCGACCCAGGCCGCCGTTGCCGACGAGGCGATCCTTTCCGAATGACCTGCCGGGCGCGGGGGGGCCGCCCCCCGCGCCCGTTCCGTTTCCCTGGCTCGAGGGCTCACATGCCTGTCTCATGGACCTTGCTCGTCGTCCTTGCCCTTGCCGGCGCGGGCTATCTTGTCGCCCGCGCGCGCGTCGTCGCGATGGCCGGGGGCGATGTGCGGCGGCTGCATTCGCGGCCCAGCTATCACGGCTGGAACGCCGCCCTGCTGACGGCGCTGCCGGCGCTGTTCCTGATCGCGATCTGGCGCTTCGTGCAGCCGGCCGCGAACCCGACGCCCGTCGCCATCCTGGCGCTGGTGCTGGCCGCGGCCGGGCTGGGCCTTGCGCTTTTCCGCGCCGCGCCGGGCTTTCGCGCCCGCAACGCGGTCGAAGCCATGGTCAAGGGCCTGCTGATCCTGTGTTCCAGCATCGCCATCCTGACCACCGCCGGGATCGTCTTTTCGATGCTGTTCGAAACCGGGCATTTCTTCCAGAAATATTCCTGGCACGAGTTCTTCTTTGGCACCACCTGGTCGCCGCGTTTCGGCGGCGGCTCGCAGCTGGGCATCCTGCCGCTGCTGTGGGGCACGATCTACATCTCGCTGATCGCGTTGGCGGTCTCGGTGCCGATCGGGCTGTTCGCGGCGATCTACATGTCCGAATACGCCTCGGCCAGGCTGCGCGGCGTGGCCAAGCCCATGATCGAGGTGCTGGCCGGCATCCCGACCATCGTCTACGGCCTTTTCGCGCTGATCACCGTGGGCCCCATGCTGCGCGACTATTTCGCCCAGCCGTTGGGCCTGGGCAATTCCGGCTCGTCGGTGATGACGGCGGGGCTGGTCATGGGCATCATGCTGATCCCCTTCGTCAGCTCGCTGTCGGACGACATCATCAACGCCGTGCCGCAATCCTTGCGCGACGGCGCGCTGGGCCTGGGCTCGACGCAATCGGAAACCGTGCGCAAGGTGGTGCTGCCCGCCGCGCTGCCGGGCATCGTCGGCGCCGTCCTGCTGGCCGCGTCCCGCGCCATCGGCGAGACGATGATCGTCGTGCTGGGCGCGGGGGCCGCCGCCCGCATGGACCTGAACCCGTTCGAGGCCATGACCACGATCACCGTCAAGATCGTCAGCCAGCTGACCGGCGACAACGATTTCGCCGCGCCCGAGACGCTGGTCGCCTTTGCGCTGGGGCTGACCCTTTTCGTCATCACGCTGGGGCTGAACATCGTCGCCCTCTACGTCGTGCGCAAATACCGGGAGCAATACGAATGAGCGACGCAACCCTGCAAGGCGCGCAGCCCCGCCCGTCGCTGCTGGCCGCCGACCCGCGCACCCGCAAGCGCAACGCCGCCGAGGCGCGGTTCCGCGCCTATGGGCTGGGCGCCATCCTGGTCTCCATGGTGATGCTGGTGATCCTGCTCTTCACCATCCTGACCGGCGGCATCGGCGCCTTTCGCCAGACCTACCTGGAAATCCCGGTCGCGCTGGACGCGGCGCAGCTGGACAAGAACGGCAACCGCGACCCCGCCGACCTGCGCAAGGTCCTGACCCTGACCTATGGCAAGATCCTGCAGCAATCGCTGGAACAGTCCATCGCCGACAAGGGCATCGCCATCGCCGAGCTGTCCGACAAGGACGTCTCGGGCCTGATCTCGAAAGAGGCCTCGGCGCAGCTGCGCAACCGCGTGCTGGCGGACCCCGAGCTGATCGGCCAGACCGTCGAGGCCCGCGTGCTGGTGAACGGCCGGGTCGACGGCTATTACAAGGGCCGCGTCAGCATGGAAAGCGCGGCGCGCGACGCCAATACCTCGCCGGCGCAGCTGCAACTGGCCGATGCGCTGAAGGCGCAGGGCATGCTGGCGACCCAGTGGAACTGGTCCTTCCTGACCAGCCCCGACGCCTCGGACCAGCGCCCCGAGGCCGCCGGCGTCGGCATCGCCATCCTCGGCTCGCTCTACATGATGCTGGTGGTGCTGGTGCTGTCGGTGCCGATCGGCGTCGCCGCCTCGATCTACCTGGAAGAGTTCGCGCCCAAGAACCGCTGGACCGACATCATCGAGGTGAATATCTCGAACCTGGCCGCGGTGCCCTCGATCGTCTTCGGCATCCTGGGCCTTGCCGCCTTCATCAACTTTGCCGGGCTGCCGCAATCGGCGCCCATCGTTGGCGGCCTGGTGCTGACCCTGATGACGCTGCCCACCATCATCATCGCCACCCGCGCGGCGCTGAAGGCGGTGCCGCCCTCGATCCGCGACGCGGCGCTGGGGGTGGGGGCGTCCAAGATGCAGTCGGTGTTCCACCACGTCCTGCCGCTGGCCATGCCGGGCATCCTGACCGGCACCATCATCGGCCTGGCCCAGGCCCTGGGTGAGACCGCGCCGCTCTTGCTGATCGGCATGGTGGCCTTCGTCAAGAACTTCCCCTCGGCCCCGCCGGACGGGCTGTTCGAACCCGCCTCGGCCCTGCCGGTCCAGGTCTACAACTGGACCCAGCGCGCCGACCCCGCCTTCATCGAGCGCGCCTCGGGGGCGATCATCGTGCTGCTGGTGTTCCTGCTCTGCATGAACCTGCTTGCCATTCTCCTGCGCCGCAAGTTCGAGCGCCGGTGGTAATCTCGGGAAGGAGACCCGATATGAACGACATGAGACTTCTGGAGCGCAGCGTGGACCAGTCGGAAATCAAGATCGCCGCCCGCGACGTGCAGGTCTGGTATGGCGAAAAACACGCGATCAAGGACGTGAACGTCGATCTGCTGGACAAGACCGTGACCGCCTTCATCGGTCCCTCGGGCTGCGGCAAGTCCACCTTCCTGCGTTGCCTGAACCGCATGAACGACACCATCGACATCAGCCGGGTCGAGGGTAAGATCACGCTCGACGGCGAGGACATCTACGACAAGCGCGTGGACCCGGTGCAGCTGCGCGCCCGCGTCGGCATGGTATTCCAGAAGCCGAACCCCTTTCCCAAGTCGATCTATGACAACGTGGCCTATGGCCCGCGCATCCACGGCCTGGCCCGCAACCGTGCCGAGCTGGACGAGATCGTCGAGAAATCGCTGCGCGGCGCGGCGCTGTGGAACGAGGTCAAGGACCGCCTGCAGGATCCCGGCACCGGCCTGTCGGGCGGACAGCAGCAGCGGCTTTGCATCGCCCGCGCCGTGGCGACCCAGCCCGAGGTGCTGCTGATGGACGAGCCCTGCTCGGCGCTGGACCCCATCGCCACCAGCCAGGTCGAGGAGCTGATCGACCAGTTGCGCGCCCAGTTCTCGGTGGTGATCGTGACCCATTCCATGCAGCAGGCGGCCCGCGTCAGCCAGAAGACCGCCTTCTTCCACCTGGGCAACCTGGTGGAATACGGCAACACCGACGACATCTTCACCAATCCGCGCGATCCGCGCACCGAAAGCTATATCTCGGGCCGCATCGGCTAGGCCGGAAAGGGATCTGACATGAACAACGAACGCCACATCCTGTCCGCCTTCGACCGTGACCTGGAAACCGTGCAGGCCCTGGTCGTCAAGATGGGCGGCATGGTCGAAAGCGCCATCCACGACGCCGCCATCGCGCTGGAGACCCGCGACGGCGAGCTGGCCGACGACATCCGCCGCCGCGACAAGGCCATCGACGCGCTGGAGCATCAGATCAACGAGGAGGCGGCGCGCCTGATCGCGCTGCGGGCGCCGCGGGCGACCGACCTGCGCATGGTGCTGTCGGTCATCAAGATCTCGCATATCCTCGAGCGGGTGGGCGATTACGCCAAGAACATCGCCAAGCGCAGCAACGTGCTGGCCGACATGCCAGCCATCGACGGCGCCGGCATGGCGCTGCGCCGCATGTCCGCCACGGTCGAGGCGATGATGAAGGACGCGCTGGACAGCTATATCCAGCGCGACGCCGCGCTGGCCGGCGACGTGCGCAAGCGCGACCTCGAGGTGGACCAGATGTATAACGCGCTGTTTCGCGAGTTCCTGACCCATATGATGGAAGACCCGCGCAACATCACCGCCTGCATGCACCTGCATTTCATCGCCAAGAACATCGAGCGCATGGGCGACCACGCCACCGGCATCGCCGAGCAGGTGATCTACCTGGCCACGGGCGAGTTGCCCGAGGATCCGCGCCCCAAGGGCGAAAGCGTGCCGCGCATGGAGGGGGCCTGATCCATGGCGCAGACCCAACCCTGTGTCCTGGTCGTCGAGGACGAAGGCGCACAGCGCGAGGTGCTGAAATACAACCTCGAGGCCGAGGGCTTCGACGTCGTGCTGGCCGAGAACGGCGACGAGGCCATGCTGCTGGTGGCCGAGGAGCAGCCCGACCTGATCGTGCTGGACTGGATGCTGCCCAATGTCAGCGGCATCGAGGTCTGCCGCCGGGTCAAGGCCGACCCCTCGACGCGGCAGATCCCGATCATCATGCTGTCGGCGCGTTCCGAAGAGGTGGACCGGGTGCGCGGGCTGGAGACCGGCGCCGACGACTATGTGGTCAAGCCCTATTCCGTGGTCGAGCTGATGGCGCGGCTGCGCACCCAGCTGCGCCGCACCCGGCCGGCCTCGATGGGCGAAAGGCTCAGCTTCGGCGACATCATCCTGGATGCGGGCGAGCATCGGGTGTTCCGCGCCGGCCAGCCGCTGCACCTGGGGCCGACCGAATTCCGCCTGCTCTCGACGCTGATGGAAAAGCCCGGCCGCGTCTGGACGCGCGAGCAATTGCTGGACCGGGTCTGGGGCCGCGACATCTATGTCGACACCCGCACCATCGACGTCCATGTCGGCCGGCTGCGCAAGGCGCTGATGGCCCATGGCGGCGACAACCCGGTGCGCACGGTGCGCGGCACCGGCTATTCGCTGGGCTGAGGATCCGGCCCCCGCCGTTTTCCTGCCCCCCGCTACCGTGGCTGGCGGCCCCCGCCTGCATGCGGGGCCGGTGCGGCCAAGGGGCGCAGAGCGTTCCAGGCTCACCCCTCCCACCAGGGAGCCTCGAGCCGCGAAATCCTGCGGCCGAAGCTCCGACCCGTTCCTGGGCTGGCGGACACCCGGCCGACCGCAGCGCGCCACGCCTTCGCAGAGGAGCGCCGGCGGTTCGGAAGCGCCGTGTGGCTTCCAGGTTCTGCACTCGCAAGCGGGCTTTCGTTTGGGAGCAGTTCGTGCTTCGAGCGTCTTGCGGAGCTTGAATGGCACCTCTCGCGCTGAGGGATCGGGAATGGGCGCGGATTGCACCGCTTCTTCCCGACAAGCCTCGTGGCCTTGCGCGGACGGACGACCGGCGCGTCCTGAACGGGTTTTCTCCGTCCTGCGGACAGCGCCGCCTTGGCGCGACCTTCCCAAGCGTTACGGTCCATATGCGACCGCTTCCAACCGATGGGCCAGTGTGGGCGTTTGGCTTCGGGTTTTCTAGGCCTTGGCGGCCGCTTCGCTCCAGTCGATGCCGTTGATCGACAGTTCCATCATCCGGGCTCACCAGCATGCCGCCGGCGAAAAGGGGCCCCGGATCATGCCATCGACCGCTCTCGTGGAGGACTGACCAGCAAAATCCATGTTGTGCTCGACGAAAGCGGACTGCCGGTTCGCCTCGCTCCTGCGGCGGGCCAGGCTTCCGACAAGGTGCGGCGCCCGCGCTGCTTGAACAGCCGCCCGCCGCCTGCATCGTCGCTGCCGGTCGCGGCTATCACGGGCAGCACCTGGTCGATCTGGTTGCCCGACGGGACGGGCAAGCCCAGATCCCCACCCAGCGCAACCGCAAGGTCCAGCGATCGCTCGACCCAGCAGCCATCTGCCGCCAGGGTCTACGGGTCTACGGGTCTACGGGTCTACGGGTTTTGCCGATCCGGGGAACTTCCCTTCCGATTGCCGGGTCGTGCAGACGGCAACCGCCAGCCGCGGGAACTGGTCCCGCGGCTGGCTTTCGGTCTTGCGGCTGGGGGCTTGAACTCCCGCACCCCGCGCCCCGCAGTCAGTTCTGCGCCAGCAGGTCGGTGATGCGGCGCACGGCGACGCGGCGGTTCTGCCGCTCGGGCCCGTCGGTCGGCACCAGCAGGAACTGCTCGCCATAGCCCTGCACCACCATGTTCTCGGGCGGCACCTGGAAATATTCCGCCAGCGCCAGCGCCACCGATTCCGCCCGGCGGTCGGACAGCGCCAGATTGGCGGCATCCGAGCCGACGGCATCGGTATAGCCCTCGATCATGTAGATCTCGCGCGGGTTCTGGTCGATGCTGTCGCGGATCACCTTGCCCAGCGTCGCCAGTTGCTGCGCCTGGTCGGGGGTGATCGCCGAGGAGCCGGTGTCGAAGGTGATCTCGGGCACGTTCACCGGCGCGACCAGGGCGCGGACCTCGGGGATGTTTCGGACCTGGCCCAGGCTGAAGCGGCGGTCCACCGCCGCCTCGCGGTTCAGCGACTCGCGCAGCGCGGCCTCGTCCAGCCGCTCGCGGTTGATGCGGACCGGCGGCGGCGCCGGCAGGGTCGAGATCTGCACCGGCTGCGCCTGGGTATCGTCGATCAGCCGGGTTTCGGTGCCATCGGCACGCAGCAGGGTGCGGCGCAGGATGTTCATGTTCGCGTCGCGGATGGTGACGACCCGGCTGCCGTCGGCACGCACCACCGTGGTCCGGGTCGAGCCGTCGTCGAAGGTTTCCGTCTGCACGTTCGAGCCCGGCCGGTACAGCAGGGTATTGTCGTCCTTGATCACCTGCTGGCTGCCGTCGGGCAGGGTGACGACCACCCGGTCGCCGGTGTTCAGCGCCACCTGGCGGTCGTCGGACAGCATCTTGCCGACCGCCATCCCGGCCGCACCGGCAAGCAGCAGCTTGGCGATGTCCTTGACCGTGTCGTCGTCATCGTCGTCCTGGGGCGCCTCCTGCGCTTGCGGGTCGGCGGCGGGCTGCTGCTGTTGCTGTTGCATGCCCTGCATGACCGAGGTGGCGAATTCCTCGGCCGAACTGCGGGCGTTTTCCTCGGTGATCTGCATCTCGTCCAGCTGGCCCTGCGCCGGTTCGGCATCGCCGGCGGCCAGGGCGGCGGCTGCCGCGGGGGCCGCTTCCTCGGCCGCGCGCTGCGCGACGGCGTTCGGCTGCGCCTGGGCCTCGGGTGCCTGCACCTCGGCGGCCTGTTCCGGCTGGCCTTGCTCGGGTTGGGGCTGCTCCGGCTGGGCCTGCCCGGTTTGGGCCTGCCCGGCCTGGCCTTGCTCGGGCGCGGTCTCTTCGGGTTGCGCGGACTGGCCGTCGGCCTGTTCCTGCAAGCGGCGCTCCAGCTCTTGTGCATCGGGGCGCGGTTCTTCGCCCGTGGCCTGTTCGCCGGGCAGAGCCTGCTCCGAGGGCTGGTCCGATTCGGGCCCGCTCTCTTGCGCCTGCTCTTGCAGGCGGCGTTCCAGTTCCTGCGCATCGGGGGTCTGGGAAGGCTGGGCCTCATCCGCGCGGGCCGGGTCGGCCTGCGGTTCCGCCTGTCCGGCCGATTGCGGCTGTTCGGCCGAGGTCTCGGCCTCGAGCGCCTTCTTCAGCGCCTCTGCGTCCTGGGCCGGTTCCGCCTGCCCGGCCTGGCCGGCATCCTGCGGCGTGACCGCATCCGGCTTTTGCGCGGGGGCGGGATCGGTCGTGGTCACGGCTTCGGGGGTGTCCGGCTTGGGCGCAGGCTCGCCTTGCGGGGCCGCCTGCTCGGGTTGCGCGGCCTGGGGCTTGGCCGGCGGCTCGGCCGCCTCGACCACCGGGGGCTTGGGTTGCGGCTCCTCGGCCTGGGTCACTTCGGGCTTGGGTGCGGGGGAAGGGGCCGGCTGCTCTTGCTGTGCGGCCTCGCTCTGGGCTTGCGGCTCTGCGGCCGGTTCGGCGCCGGGCTCTGCGGCAGGTTCCGCGGGGGCTTCGGTTTCGGCGCCCTGCGCCTGCGGCTCGGCGGGGGCCTCGCCCTCGGCCTGCGGCTGTTCGGCCGGTTCCGGGGCAGGCTCTGCCGCGGGTTCGGGCGGCTCTTGCGGCTGCCCGGCCTCGGCCCCAGCTTGCTGGTCCGGCGGCAGGATGACCTGTTCGTCAGCGCCTTGGCCCTGCTGGTCCTGCGCCACCGCCAGTTGCGGGGCGATCAGGGACAGGCAGGTCACCATCGCGGTCGTGGTCTTGTAGATGCGGCGCATGTCGGTCCTCTTTTTCCGATGGTCGCTTGATCCCGGATCAACCTTCGGCCATCGGTGCAGTTCCCCAACAAGCGCGTGACCGCCGCGTGATCGGAGAGGCGAGGGGCCTCAGCCGCCGCTCAGCGCCAGCCTGCCACCAGCCATGCGCTGGACCCGGCCCGACAGTTCCAGCGCCAGGATCGCGGGGGCGAGGACCGCGGCGGGCACCCCCAGGTCGCGGATCAGCATGTTCTCTTCGGTCGGGCTGGGGCCAAGCCGCGCCAGGATCCGCCCCTCCAGGTTCACCGGGCCGCCGGCGTCGCGCGGCCGGTGCGTCGCCACCGGGCGGGGGGTGTCGTGGCCCAGTTCCGCAAGCCGGCGGGCGACGGCGGCCGGCTGCCTGACCCGCCCGGAGACCGGAGCGGTCGGGGTAGGGGCCGGCGCGGGCTGTTCCGCCGCGGCCGCCGGGGCGTTCGATTGCAAGGCCGCCAGCACATCGGCGGAATTGCGCACCAGCAAGGCGCCGTCGCGGATCAGCGCATTGCAGCCGGCGGCCCGCGCATCCATCGGATGGCCCGGCACCGCCATCACCTCGCGCCCCTGGTCCAGCGCGCAGCGCGCGGTGATCAGGCTGCCCGAGCGATGCGCAGCCTCGACCACGACCACGGCGCGCGACAGGCCCGAGATGATGCGGTTGCGGGCCGGGAAATGCCGCGCCACGGGTTCCGTCCCCGGCGGCTGTTCGGTGACGAGCAGGCCGGTTTCGCAGATCGCCTCGGCCAGGGCCGCGTTTTCGCTGGGATAGATCATGTCGATGCCGCCGGCCATGACCGCGATGGTGCCGCCGTGCAGCGCGGCCTCATGCGCGACGGTGTCGATGCCGCGCGCCAGCCCGGCGACGACCGCCGCGCCCGATTGCGACAGGCCCGCGGCCATGCCCCGCGCCATGCGCAGGCCCAGCGACGAGGCGTTGCGCGCGCCGATCACCGCCACGGGCATGCGCTCCAGCACCGCCATGTCGCCGCGCAGCCACAGCACCGGCGGCGCCTCGGCCACCGTGCGCAGCAGGGCGGGGTAATCCGGGTCGCCCCAGGTCACCAGCCGGGCGCCGGCGCGGCGGCCGGACGCGATCTCGGCCTCGGCGACCGAAAGGGGGCAGGGGGTGTAGTCCTGGATCCCCGCGGCCTGGGCCATCGCGGGCAAGGCGGCCAGCGCCGCCTGGGCGCTGCCATGTTCGCCCAGCAGCCGGTGGAAGGTCGCCGGCCCCACCTTGCGAGAGCGGATGAGGCGCAAGGCCGCAAGCCCCTCCCCTTTTGGGCGGGGTCCGTGGTGGGGGTCCAAGGAAAGCTGCCTTGCCATCATGATCCATGCCTCTGCCTGATCCGCAGGCCGAAACATCGCATGGCAAAGGTTAAGAATGGGTTAGCCGGCGAAGAATTTCTTCAACCCCTTGGAATCGCGGCCGTTCAGGTCGCCGAGCCGCCGATGGTCAGCCCGCCGATGCGCAGCGTGGGCAGGCCGACGCCGACCGGGACCCATTGCCCCTGCTTGCCGCAATTGCCGATTCCCGGATCCAGCGACAGGTCGTTGCCGATGGCGCGGATCTGCCCCAGCGCGGTCGCGCCGTCGCCGATCAGCGTCGCGCCGCGGATCGGGTCGCCGACCTGGCCGTTCTTCACCCGATAGGCCTCGGTGCAGGAGAACACGAACTTGCCGTTGGTGATGTCCACCTGCCCGCCGCCGAAGCCGACCGCATAGATGCCGTCCTCGAGCCCGGCAAGGATCGAGGCCGGATCCTCGGACCCCGCCAGCATGAAGGTATTGGTCATGCGCGGCATGGGCGCATGGGCATGGCTTTGCCGGCGCCCGTTGCCGGTCGGCGCCACCCCCATCAGCCGGGCGTTCTGCCGGTCCTGCATGTAGCCGACCAGAATCCCGTCCTCGATCAGGACGTTGCGGCCGGGGGGCGTGCCCTCGTCATCGACCGAGATCGAGCCGCGCCGGTCGGGAATGGTGCCGTCGTCGACCACGGTCACGCCGGGCGCGGCGACGCGCCGGCCCATCAGCCCGGCAAAGGCGGAGTGCCCCTTGCGGTTGAAATCCCCCTCGAGCCCGTGGCCCACGGCTTCGTGCAGCAGGATGCCGGGCCAGCCCGGCCCCAGCACCACGTCCATCACGCCTGCAGGCGCCGGGACCGAGCGCAGGTTGACCAGCGCGATGCGCAGCGCCTCGCGCACTAGCCCCTGCCAATGCTCGGGCGCGACCAGGCCCGTAAGGCCGATGCGCCCGCCGCCGCCGGCGGTTCCCGATTCGCGCCGCGCGTTGGATTCCACGATGACCGAGACGTTCAGCCGCGCCATCGGGCGGATGTCGGTGGCCAGCCCGCCCTCGGGGCGCAGGATCGCCACTTCCTGCACCGAAGTCGCGATGCTGGCCGAGACCTGGACCACCCGCGGGTCCAGTCCGCGCGCGAATGCGTCGATTTGCCGCAGAAGCGCCACGCGGGCGGCAAAGGGCACCTCTTCGGCCGGGTCGATGGCGGCGTAAAGCGGGCGGATTTCGCCTTGCGGTGGCAAGGCCAGCGTGCCGCCGCCGGCGCCGACCGCCAGCCGCACCGTCTGGGCCGCCTTCTTCAGCGCGGCCTCGTCGATCTCGGTCGAATGGGCATAGCCCGTCACCTCGCCGCGCACGGCGCGCAGGCCAAAGCCCTGTTCGGCGTCATAACTGGCGGTGCGCAGCCGGCCGTCGTCGAAGACCAGCGCCTCGGAACGCGCGCGTTCCAGGAAAAGTTCGCCGTCATCCGCGCCCGCCAAGGCGTCGCGCAGGATGCGCAGCGCGCGGTCCTGATCGAGATGCGTCCGAAAGGGCGAAAACGAAGCGTCTGTCATGGAACCGGTCCTTGTCATGTCGCCCGGCCTAGGGGTTTTTTGACAAGAAGTCGATAGGTATGGCTTGCCCGCCGGGGTAAGATATGGTTCTGGTGCAGGACCGAATGCTGGGGGCTCTGGGACAGGGGTCTGCCGGTGGCATGATAGGCAACGGGATGGGATGATGGCAATTGCGACCAAGCGCCGCGGGGTGGCGGCGGTGATGAGCCTGGGAGTTGCGACGATGACGGCCGTGCCGGCCTGGGCGCAGGACGTGCTGGGCGATCTGCCGGTGATCGGCAAGCCGGTGAACGGCGGGATGAACTTCCAGCCGGCGTCGAGCCCGCTGGCGCATGACCAGCAATGGCTGGATCATTTCGTGCTCTACATCATCACGGCCGTGACGATCTTCGTCTGCCTGCTGCTGCTGATCTGCATCGTGCGCTTCAACCGCCGGGCGAATCCGGTGCCGGCGCGCTTTACCCACAACACCCCGATCGAGGTGATCTGGACCCTGGTCCCGGTGCTGATCCTGGTCGCCATCGGCGCCTTCTCGCTGCCGATCCTGTTCCGCAGCCAGGAGATGCCGAACGATCCCGACCTGGTGATCAAGGCCATCGGCCACCAGTGGTATTGGTCCTATGAATATCCCAACGACGCCATCGCCTTCGATGCGCTGATGCTGGAGAAGGAAGCCCTGGCCGACGCCGGCTATTCCGAGGACGAATACCTGCTGGCCACCGACAATGCCGTCGTGGTTCCGGTCGGCAAGAAGGTGCTGGTGCAGGTGACGGCGACCGACGTGATCCACGCCTGGACCGTGCCCGCCTTTGCCGTCAAGCAGGACGCCGTGCCGGGCCGCATCGCGCAGCTGTGGTTCTCGGTCGACCAGGAAGGCGTCTATTTCGGCCAGTGTTCCGAGCTTTGCGGCATCAACCACGCCTATATGCCCATCGTCGTCAAGGCGGTCAGCCAGGAGAAATACGACGCCTGGCTTGCCGGCGCGAAAGAGGAATTCGCCGCCGACGCCTCGGACTACCTGCCCGCCGGCCCCATCAAGCTGGCCTCGGCAGAGTAAGGTCGGGCCGTGGCCGATATCAACGCATACGAGGGGCCCGCCGAGGCGGGCTTCGGCGACTATGTCGCGCTGCTGAAGCCGCGCGTCATGTCGCTGGTGGTGTTCACGGCCTTCGTCGGCCTGTGGATCGCGCCGCAGCCGGTCAACCCCTTCGTCGCCTTCTGCGCGGTGCTGTTCATCGCGCTGGGAGGCGGCGCCTCGGGCGCCCTCAACATGTGGTATGACGCCGACATCGACGCGGTGATGCGCCGCACGGCGGGCCGTCCGGTGCCCTCGGGCCGCGTGACCTCGGGCGAGGCGCTGGCGGTCGGCATCGCGCTGTCGGGCCTGTCGGTGATGATGCTGGGGCTGGCGGCGAACTGGTTCGCGGCCGGGTTCCTGGCCTTCACCATCTTCTTCTATGCCGTGGTCTACACGATCTGGCTGAAGCGCTCGACGCCGCAGAACATCGTCATCGGCGGCGCGGCGGGGGCGTTTCCGCCGATGATCGGCTGGGCCTGCGCCACCGGCGGCATCGGCATCGAGTCGCTCTTGATGTTCGCGCTGATCTTCTTCTGGACGCCGCCGCATTTCTGGGCGCTGGCGCTGTTCATGAAGGACGACTATTCCAAGGCCGGCGTCCCCATGCTGACCGTGACGCATGGCCGCAGGGTGACGCGCTGCCACATCTTCGCCTATACGCTGGTGCTGGCGCCCTTTGCGATCTGGCTGGGCTTCACCTCGGTCGGCGGGCCGCTCTACCTGGCGGTCTCGGCGGTGCTGAACGTGCTGTTCATCGCCGGCGGCTGGCAGATCCTGCGCCGCGACGAGGACCAGGCCCAGGCCGACGGCTACCGGGTCGAGAAGCGCTATTTCCGCCTGTCGCTTTACTACACCTTCCTGCATTTCCTGGCGCTTCTGGTCCAGCATTGGATCGGGGGGTGGTGATGCTGCCCCAGGTCGAACACGAGCTGCACAAGCGCCGCCGCAGCCGCAACATCGGGCTGCTGGTCGTGCTGCTGGCCTTCGTGGCGCTGGTCTTCGGGCTCTCGGTGGTCAAGATCACCCAGGGCGACATGATGCAGGGCTATGACCACCGCCCGCGCGCCTCGATGCTGCCGCAGGATCCCGATCCGCCGGCGGCCAATGCCGCGCCGGTCGCGGCGCCGGGCACGCCGGCGGCCAACCAGGAGGCAGGCGAATGAGCGGACAACCGAGGTCGAACGGCCGCACCGTGGCCATGCTGGCCGGCGTCGTCGTGCTGATGGGCGCGCTTTCCTGGGCGGCGGTGCCGTTCTATTCCTGGTTCTGCAAGGTGACGGGCTTTGCCGGCACGACCAACGTGGCCGAGGCCGCCTCGGATACCGTGCTGGAGGAAAAGATCCGCGTGCGCTTCGACGCCAATGCCGACAGCAACCTCGGCTGGACCTTCCGCCCCATGCAGCGCGAGATGGAGCTGAAGATCGGCGAGAACGCCATCGCCTTCTACGAGGCGATCAACAATACCGACCAGCCCGTCACCGGCACCGCCAGCTATAACGTGGCGCCCGATGCGGCCGGCTATTTCTTCAACAAGATCGAGTGCTTCTGCTTTACCGAGCAGACGCTGGCACCGGGCGAGCGGGTCGAGATGCCGGTCAGCTTCTTCGTCGATGCCGATCTGGTGAACGACCGCGACGCGGGCCGCATCCGCGACATCACCCTGTCCTATACCTTCCACCGGACCGATCCTCCCGCGCCCAAGCAGGCGGCGCTGGACGCGAAAACGGAACCGACCGTAAACTGAGCAACAAGAACCAGCAACAGCCGGGAACGCAGCCATGGCCCATGTAAAGAACCACGATTATCAGATCCTGCCGCCATCGATCTGGCCCTTCCTCGGCGCGATCGGCGCCTTCGTGATGCTGACTGGCGCGGTCGCCTGGATGAAGGGAATCACGGTCTTCGGGCTGCCGGTCGAGGGGCCGTGGATGTTCCTGATCGGCCTGGCCGCCGTTCTCTACACCATGTTCGGCTGGTGGGTCGATGTCGTGAACGAGGGCGAGTCGGGCGAACATACCCCGGTGGTGCGGATCGGCCTGCAATACGGCTTCATCCTGTTCATCATGTCCGAGGTGATGTTCTTCGTCGCCTGGTTCTGGGCCTTCATCAAGAACGCCATGTATCCGATGGGGCCGGACAGCCCGATCAAGGACGGCGTCTGGCCGCCGGAAGGCATCGTCACCTTCGACCCCTGGCACCTGCCGCTGATCAACACGCTGATCCTGCTGCTGTCGGGCGTCGCCGTGACCTGGGCCCACCACGCCTTCGTGCATGAGGGCGACCGCAGGACGACGATCAACGGGCTGATCGTCGCCGTGATCCTGGGCGTCTGCTTCACCGCGCTGCAGGCCTATGAATACAGCCACGCCGCCTTCGGCATGGCCGACACGGTCTATGCCGGCACCTTCTTCATGGCCACGGGCTTCCACGGCTTCCACGTCATCATCGGCACGATCTTCCTGTTCGTCTGCCTGATCCGCCTGATCAAGGGCCAGATGACCCAGCAGCAGCATGTCGGCTTCGAGGCCGCCGCCTGGTACTGGCACTTCGTCGATGTGGTCTGGCTGTTCCTCTTTGTCGTGATCTATATCTGGGGCCGCTGATCCCGACAGACATTTCCACGGCGCGGGGCAGATGTTCCCGCGCCGTTTGCTTTGGAGGCCCGCCCATGCGCCGTTACCTGTTCCCGCTGATCGTCGGCGTGCTGGGCTGTGCCATCCTGATCTCTCTGGGCGTCTGGCAACTTCAGCGGCTGGACTGGAAAGAGGGGATGATCGCGCAGATCCAGCAAAGGATCGAGGGCGCGCCCGTGGCCCTGCCGGCCGCGGTGGACCCGTCGATGAAATACATGCCGGTGCTGGTCTCGGGCCAGACCACGGGCGAGGAAATCAACGTGCTGTCCGGCACGCGCGAGCTGGGCGGCGGCTACCAGGTGGTCTCGGCCTTCCTGACCGACGACGGGCGCCGGATCCTGCTGGACCGGGGCTTCGTCGACCAGGACCACAAGCGCGACCCGCGCCCCCCGGTGCGGCTGCAGGTCGCGGGCAACCTGCATTGGCCCGACGAGAAGGGCAGCGCCACGCCCGAGCCCAACCTGGCCGAGAACGTCTGGTTCGCCCGCGACGTGCCCGCCATGGCCGCGCAGCTGGGGACAGAGCCGATCCTGGTCGTCGCGGCCGAGGTTCGCGGCGATGCCCAGGGCGTGCAGCCGATCCCGGTCGCGGTCGAGGGCATTCCGAACAACCACCTGAGCTATGCCGTGCAATGGTTCATGATCGCTGCGGTTTGGGCAGGGATGACAGTGGCGCTGATCTGGCGTATCAGGCAGCGGCAATACTAGGGGAGACGCGATGCGTTACGTTTCGACTCGGGGGCGGGCTCCGGTCCTGGACTTCGAACAGGCGATGATGACCGGGCTGGCGCGCGACGGCGGGCTCTACCTGCCCGAGGCGATCCCGATGTTCTCGGCCGACGAGATCGCCCGCTTCGAGGGCCTGCCCTATGAAGAGGTCGCGCGCCGCGTCATCAGCCCCTTCGTCGGCGAAAGCTTCAGCGATGCCGAGCTGCGCGGCGCCATCGCCCGCGCCTATCAGGGCTTCGACCATATCGCCCGCGCGCCCTTGGTCCAGCTTGCGCCGGGCCATCACCTGCTGGAGCTGTTCCACGGGCCGACGCTGGCCTTCAAGGACTTCGCCATGCAGCTGATCGGCCAGCTGTTCCAGCTGGCGCTGGCGCGTTCGGGGCAGCGGGTCACGATCCTGGGCGCGACCTCGGGCGATACCGGCTCGGCCGCGATCGAGGCGTTCCGGGGCCTGTCGAACGTCGATGTGTTCATCATGTATCCGCATGGCCGCGTCAGCGAGGTGCAGCGCCGGCAGATGTCGACGCCCGCCGACGCCAATGTCCATGCGCTGGCGGTGGACGGCACCTTCGACGATTGCCAGGCGCGGCTGAAGGATCTGTTCAACGACCACGATTTCCGCGACGCGGTCGGGCTTGCCGGCGTCAACTCGATCAACTGGGCGCGGGTGCTGGCGCAGATCGTCTATTACTTCACCGCCGCCGTCAGCCTGGGCGCGCCGCGGCGCGAGGTGGATTTCACCGTGCCGACCGGCAATTTCGGCGACGTCTTCGCCGGCTCCATCGCCAAGGCCATGGGCCTGCCCATCGGCCGGCTGGTGGTGGCCACCAACCAGAACGACATCCTGCACCGGGCGCTGACCGGCGGCGAATACCGGGTGGGCACGGTCGAGCCCTCGATCAGCCCGTCGATGGACATCCAGGTCAGCTCGAATTTCGAGCGGGCGCTGTGGCTGGCCTATGACCATGACGGCAATGCGGTGTCGCGGCTGATGGACGAGCTGAAATCCGGCGGCTTCGCCATCAGCCAGGGCGCATTGCAGGCGCTGCGCGAGACCTATATCTCGGGCCGCGCCTCGGAGGCGGAGACCACGGCGATGATCGCCACCATCCGCGCCGAGACCGGCGAGGTGATCTGCCCGCATACCGCCGTCGCCGTGAAGGTGGCGCGCGAGCAACTGCGGCCGGGCGTGCCGATGATCTCGCTCTCGACCGCGCATCCGGCGAAATTCCCCGACGCGGTCGAGGCCGCGACCGCCATCCGCCCGCCCCTGCCGCCGCATATGGCGGACCTGTTCGAGCGCGACGAGCGCATCACCCGCATTGAAAACGACGCCGAGGCCATTAAATCGCTGATCCTTGAACGGAGAACAGTGTGAGCCAGATCCGCAACAGCATCCTTCCCAACGGGCTGCGCGTCGTCAGCCGCGACATGCCCGGCCTGCATTCCGCCGCCATCGGCATCTGGGTCAATGCCGGCTGCCGCGACGAGCGCGCCGAGCAGAACGGCATCGCCCATTTCCTGGAACACATGGCCTTCAAGGGCACCGCCCGGCGCAGCGCGCTGGAGATCGTCGAGTCGATCGAGAATGTCGGCGGCTATATCAACGCCTATACCTCGCGCGACGTGACCTCGTATTATGCGCGGGTGCTGGCGGGGGATGTGGAGCTGGCGCTGGACGTGATCTCGGACATCGTGATGAATCCGGTCTTCGACCAGCGCGAGATCGAGGTCGAGCGCGGCGTGATCCTGCAAGAGATCGGCCAGGCGCTGGACACGCCCGACGACGTGATCTTCGACTGGCTGCAAGAGGCGGCCTATCCCGACCAGCCCATGGGCCGCACCATCCTGGGCCCGGCCGAGCGGGTCAGCCGCTTCGACCGCGCCGACCTGTCGGGCTTCATTACCGAGCATTACGGCCCCGAGCGCATGATCGTCGCCGCCGCCGGTGCCGTCGATCACGACCGCATCCTGCGCCAGGTCGAGGCGATCTTCGGCGGCCTGCCGGCGCGCGCCCTGACCACGCGCGAGCCCGCCCGCTGGCAGGGCGCCGAGGCGCGCCGCGTCAAGGGGCTGGAGCAGGCGCATTTCGCGCTGGCCTTCGAGGGGCCGGGCTATCAGGCGCCCGATTTCTATGCCGCGCAGATCTGGACCTCGGCGCTGGGGGGCGGCATGTCCTCGCGCCTGTTCCAGAAGCTGCGCGAGGAAAAGGGCCTGTGCTATTCGATCTTCGCGCAGTCCGGTTTCCACGACGATACCGGCATGGTGACGATCTATGCCGGCACCTCGGGCGAGCAGATCGCCGATCTGGCCAACCTGACCGTGGACGAGCTGAAGCGCTCGGCCGAGGACATGACCGAGGCCGAGGTGGCCCGTGCGCGCGCCCAGCTCAAGGCCGGGCTGCTGATGGGGCTGGAAAGCCCGACCGGCCAGGCCGAACGCATGGCGCGGTCGCTGGCGATCTGGGGCCGGGTGCCGGACCCGGCCGAGGTGGCGGAACGCATCGACGCCGTGACCGTGGCCGACATCCGCGCCCATGCCGAGCATCTGATCGCCCATGCCCGCCCGGCGCTGGCGCTTTACGGGCCGGTCGCCGGCGCGCCTTCGCGCGAGGTGCTGGCCGAAAGGCTTGCCGCCTGATGTTCTCGCGCCGCCGTCCGCCGCGCCTGGAAACCGAGCGGATGGTGCTGCGCCTGCCGGCGCATGCGGATTTCGCCCTCTGGGCGGGGCTGCGGGCCGAAAGCCGCGCCTTCCTGACCCCATGGGAGCCGGTCTGGGCGCCCGATCACCTGACCAAGCGCGGCTTTACCAACCGGGTCTATTGGGCGCAGCGTGCCAGCCGCAACGGCACGGCGCTGCCCCTGTTCCTGATCCGGCGCGACGGCGCGCTGCTGGGCGCGATCACGCTGGACAACATCCGCCGCGGCCCGGCGCAATCGGCGACCATCGGCTATTGGATCGGCCAGCCCTTTGCCCGGCAGGGCTATATGCGCGAGGCGATCGGCGCGCTGGTGCAGCACGCCTTCGGCGAGATGGACCTGAGCCGGATCGAGGCCGCCTGCCTGCCGGAAAATACCCCTTCGCGCGGTGTGCTTGAGCGTTCCGGCTTCAAATACGAGGGCGTGGCGCAGAGCTATCTCCAGATCAACGGGCGCTGGCGCAACCATGTGCTTTACGCCAACCTGCGCCACGACCGGCGCGGCAAGACCGAGGTGCGCTGATGCTGAACCAGGCCGACGACGCCCTGGCCGCGATGCTGCCCGCAGGCGTGTTGCGCGAGGTGACACCCGCCTACCTGGAAGAGCCGCGCGGCCGCTACCTGGGCCGGGCCGGGCTGGTTGCCGCCCCGCGCAGCACGGATGAGGTCGCCGCCGTGGTCCGCGCCTGCGCCGCGGCGCGTGTGGGCATCGTGCCCCGCGGTGGCGGCACCGGCCTGGTCGCGGGCCAGGTCATGCCCGACGGCCCGGCGCCGCTGATCCTGTCGCTGGAACGGATGACGGCGCTGCGCGGCATCTGGCCCGAAGAGAACGTGCTGGTGGCCGAGGCCGGCATGACCCTGCAAGCCGTGCGCGACGCGGCCGAAACCGCCGGCCGGCTGTTCCCGCTGTCGCTGGCCAGCCAGGGCACCGCCGCCATCGGCGGCTGCCTTGCGACCAATGCCGGCGGCGTCACCGCGCTGCGCTATGGCACGGCGCGGGCGCTCTGCCTGGGGATCGAGGCGGTGCTGCCCGACGGCTCCGTGGTTCACGACCTCAAGCGGCTGCGCAAGGACAATACCGGCTATGACCTGCGCGACCTCTTGATCGGGGCCGAGGGCAGCCTGGGAATCATCACCGCCGCCAGCCTGAAGCTGGTGGTGCCGCCGCCGAACATCGGCACCGCCATGCTGCAGGTGCCCGGCCCCGAGGCGGCGCTGACGCTGCTGTCTCTGGCCGAGGGGCGCATGGCCGGCGGCGTCACCGCCTTCGAGCTGATCGGCGGGCAGGGGCTGGCCTTCCTGGCCGAGGTTCTGCCCGAGATCCGCCAGCCCTTGCCCGGCGCCGAATGGTCGGTGCTGGTCGAGGTCGGCCTGCCTGAGGGGCTGCCCCCCGAGGCGGCGCTGGAGGGGCTGCTGGTGGACGCGATGGAGCGCGGCCTCGTCACCGACGGGGTGATCGCGCAATCGGGTGCGCATGCGGCGGGCTTTTGGCACCTGCGCGAACATATCCCCGAGGCGAACCGCCGCATCGGCGCCGTCGCCAGCCACGACATCAGCCTGCCCCTGTCCGAGATCGCCGGCTTCATCCGCGACGCCGGCGAGCGGCTTGCGGGCGAGGGGCTGCGGATCAACTGCTTCGGCCATCTAGGCGACGGCAACCTGCATTACAACCTGTTCCCGGCGCCAGGTCGCAGCCGTGCCGAATATGACGACCGGCGCAAGACGCTGTCCGAGCTGGTGCATGGCATGGTGGTCGCGCGCGGCGGCTCGTTCTCGGCCGAGCATGGCGTCGGGCGGCTGAAGGTCGGCGACCTGGAGCGCTGGGGCGATCCGGCGCGACTGACGGCGATGCGGGCGATCAAGGCGGCGCTTGATCCGCTGGGGATCATGAATCCGGGCGCGGTGCTTTCAGCAGCGGGCTGAGCGCCATGCGCAGGTGGTCCAGATAGGCCGTCAGCCGCGGCGGCATGAAGGGCTGCGGCAGATACAGCGCCTGGATGTCCAGCTGCGGCCGCAGGAAATCGGGCAGCAGCCGTTCCAGCCGGCCCTCGGCCAGGTCGCGGGCGACGACGAAGCTGGGGATCATCGCGATTCCCTCGCCCTCCAGCACCAGGTGCCGCACCGCCTGGGCGCTGTTCACGGTGATGCGGCCGGGCAGGGGGACGCTGACCGCCTTGCCATCCACCAGGAAGACGGCGCGTCCGGGGTTCTGTGCATTGCTGTCGCGGATATTCGCATGGTCGCGCAGATCCTCGGGCCGGGCGGGGCGGGGATGCGCGGCCAGATAGGCGGGGCTGGCGACGGCCCAGGCCTCGGTCTGGCCGATGCGGCGGGCGATCAGGCTGGAATCGGGCAGCTGGCCGATGCGCAGCGCCAGGTCGAAGCCCTCGGCCGCCAGGTCGACATAGCGGTCCGACAGGTTCAGGTCGATCTCGACCCCCGGATGCGCGCGGGTGAAATCGCGGGTCAGGGTGGTCGCGAACATCTCGCCGAAGGTCACGGGCGCGGTCACGCGCAGCCGGCCGGCCAGCGCGCCTTCCTCGGCATGGGCCTGGGCGTCCAGTTCCTCGACCGCGGCCAGCACGCGGCGCGCGGCGGCCAGGTAACGCTCGCCCGAGGGGGTCAGCGACAGGGCGCGGGTGGTGCGGTTCAGAAGCGTGACCCCCTGCTGCCCCTCCAGCGCGGCGACATATTTGCTGACCAGCTTGTTCGAGATTCCCAGCCGCTCGCCCGCCCGCGTGAACGAGCCGGCATCGACCACGGCGACAAAGGCGCGGATGCCGTCGATCCTGTCCATCGCAATCTCCATGGCGGCGATAATATTTCCATGAATATGGCCGTTTTCGCGACAATCGCCAAGGGCTATCTGAGGGCCAGCGAACAGTTCAAGGAAACGCATCATGACCGACCTCAGCCATGGCGGCACGACCGCCGCCACGCGCAATGCCGACATTGCCGCCTTCATCCTGCGGGTCTCGACCGGCCTGTGGTTCCTGGTCCACGGGCTGACGAAGCTGCTGGTCTTCACGCCCGCCGGCACGGCCGGCTATTTCCAGTCCATCGGCCTGCCGGGCGCGCTCGGCTACCTGACCATGCTGGCCGAGATCCTGGGCGGGCTGGTGCTGGTCGCCGGCCTGTTCACCCGCCAGGTCGCGCTGGTCCTGGCCGCCGTCCTGCTGGGCGCGGCCTGGTTCGGCCATGGCGGCAACGGCTTTGCCTTCGGCAATCCCGGCGGCGGCTGGGAATATCCGGTGCTTTGGGCCGTCACCATGGTCGCGCTGGCGCTGCTGGGCGACGGGGCTTGGTCGCTGGGCAAGCGCCGCTGATCCGGGCGCGAAACGATCTTGCGGCGGCCGGCCTTCGGGCCGGCCTTTCCTTGCGCGCATGGCTGGGTTGATTTGTCAGTCCTGCGCGATGGCTCTAATCATCGCCCGAGTTCCAGGGAGGCCGCCATGACCGAGGATTACCTTCACCGCATCCGCCACAAGGCCCTGCGCCAGCGCGTGGTCGGCGCCGATCAGGCCGCCAGCCTGATCCGCGACGGCATGGTGCTGGGCATGTCGGGCTTTACCCGTGCCGGCGAGGCCAAGGCCGTGCCCCTGGCGCTGGCCGAACGCGCCCGGCGCGAGCCGCTGAAGGTGACGCTGATGACCGGGGCGTCGCTTGGCAACGACCTCGACAAGACCCTGGCCGAGGCGCATGTGCTGTCGCGCCGCATCCCCTTCATGTCCGACCCGGCCCTGCGGCGGGCGATCAATGCGGGCGAGGTGATGTATATCGACCAGCACCTGTCCGAGACGGTCGAGCAGCTGCGCACCGGGCAACTGCCGCCGGTGGACATCGCCATCGTCGAGGCGGTGGCGATCACCGAGACCGGCGGCATCGTCCCCACCACCTCGGTCGGCAATTCGGCCAGCTTCGCGCTGCTGGCCGAGAAGGTGATCGTCGAGATCAACCTGAGCCAGCCCGAGGCGCTGGAGGGGCTGCACGACATCTATATCCCCACCTATCGCCCGACGCGCACGCCGATCCCGGTGGTGACGCCGGAAAGCCGGGTCGGCTTCCCCTTCATCCCGGTCCCGCCCGAGCGTATCGCGGCCATCGTGATCTCGACCAAGCTGGACAGTTCCTCGACCATCCACGACCCGGACGCCGAGACCCGCGCCATCGCCGGCCACCTGACCGAGTTCCTCAAGCACGAGGTGGCGCGCTCGCGCCTGCCCAGCCACCTGCATCCCCTGCAGGCCGGCATCGGTACCATCGCCAATGCGGTGCTGCACGGCTTCATCGACAGCCCGTTCCACGACCTGACCATGTATTCGGAAGTGCTGCAGGATTCGACCTTCGATCTGATGGATGCGGGCAAGATGGTCTTTGCCTCGGGCTCGTCGATCACGCTTTCGGCGGCGAAATACCGCGACGTGATGGCGCGGTTCCACGAGTTCAAGCCCCGGCTGGTGCTGCGCCCGCAGGAGATCTCGAACCACCCCGAGGTGGTGCGGCGGCTGGGGCTGATCTGCATCAACACGGCGCTGGAATTCGATCTTTACGGCAACGTCAACTCGACCCATGTCATGGGCACGCAGATGATGAACGGCATCGGCGGCTCGGGCGATTTCGCGAGGAATGCCTATCTGTCGGTCTTTGTCACCAAGTCCATGGCCAAGGGCGGGGCGGTGTCGTCGGTGGTGCCGATGGTCAGCCATGTCGACCATAGCGAGCATGACGTGGACATCCTGGTGACCGAGCAGGGGCTGGCGGACCTGCGCGGGCTGGCGCCGCGCGAGCGGGCGCGGGTGGTCCTGAAGAATTGCGTGGCGCCGGAATGGCGCGACGGGCTGGAGGATTACCATGCCCGCGCGCTGACGCGGGGCGGGCATACGCCGCATCTGGTCGAGGAGGCGCTGAGCTGGCACGACCGGCTGCGCCGGACCGGCAGCATGAGGCCGGAATGAGGCAAACGCGTCCGGCCGATCCTGCGCGGGCGCGTTGCGTGTCAGGCGGTGGCGGGGGCTCTGCCCCCCGCCGATCCGACCCCTCGACGGGGTCGGATCGGCGTCCCCCGGGGTATTTTCACAACAAAGAAGATCACCAGGCCGGGATGACGGCGCCCTGGTATTTCTCTTCGATGAACTGCTTCACCGCCGGGTCGTGATAGGCCTCGACCAGTTGCTTGGCCCAGGGTGCGTCCTCGTTCCCCTTGCGCACGACGATGATGTTGGCATAGGGGCTGTCGGGTTTTTCCATGGCGATGGCGTCTTCGTTCGGGTTCAGCCCGGCATCCAGCGCATAATTGGTGTTGATGATGGCGATGTCCGCATCGGCGAGGGCGCGCGGCAGCTGGGCGGCGTCGAGTTCCAGGAACTTCAGGTTCTTCGGGTTCCCGGTCACGTCGAGCGGCGAGGGGGTGAGGCCGGTGTCCTCGGCCAGGGTGATCGCGCCCTTGTCCTGCAGCAGCAGCAGCGCGCGGCCGCCGTTGGTCGGGTCGTTCGGGATCGCGACCTTGGCGCCCTCGGGCAGTTCGTCCAGCGATTTCAGCTTGTCGGAATAGACCCCCATCGGCGTGGTGATGGTCTTGGCGATGCTGACCAGATCGAAGCCGCGGTCCTTGATCTGGTTGTCCAGATAGGGCTGGTGCTGGAAGCTGTTGGCTTGCAGGTCGCCATCGGCCAGCGCCTGGTTCGGCACCACGTAATCGGTGAATTCGACGATGTCGATGGTCAGGCCCTTGTCCTTGGCGACCTTGGCGACCTCTTCCATGATCTCGCCATGCTCGCCCGGCGAGACGCCGACCTTGATTTCCTCGGCCGCGGCCAGGGTCGCGGAGAGGGCCAGCGCCGAGGTCAGGGCGGCAAGGCTGAATTTGCGCATGGGTCTTGGTCCTTTCAGGTTATCGGCCCCGGTTGCGGGGCGCGCGCTTGTCGAAACGGGCGGCGATCCATTCGCCGGCCGATTGCACCAGTTGCACCAGCACGATCAGGATCACCACGACGGCCAGCATCACCTCGGGCATGAAGCGCTGGTAGCCGTAGCGGATGCCGAGATCGCCCAGGCCCTCGCCGCCGACGGCGCCGACCATGGCCGAATAGCCGATCAGGCTGACCACGGCGAGGGTCAGGCCCAGGATGATGCCGGGCATGGCCTCGGGGATCAGCACCTTGCGCACGATCTGGCCGGGCGTCGCGCCCATGGCGCGGGCGGCCTCGATCAGCCCGGCATCGACCTCGCGGATGGCGGTTTCAATGAGCCGGGCGATGAAGGGGGCGCTCGCGATGGTCAGCGGCACGATGGCCGCGGTGGTGCCGATCGACGTGCCGGCGATCAGCCGCGTGAAGGGGATGATCGCCACCACCAGGATGATGAAGGGGGTCGAGCGCGCGGCGTTCACCACCAGTCCGAGGACGGTGTTCAGCCAGGGCGTCGACAGCAGCTCGCCCCGGCGCGAGGTGGCCAGGAACACGCCCAGCGGCCCGCCGATCAGCGTGCCGAGCAGGGTGGAGAGGGCGACCATGTAGAGCGTCTGCAGCGTCGCCTGCCACAGGATCGGGATCAGGTTAGCCGACATAGCCAAGCACCTCGGTCAGAAGCCCGTGTTCCTCGAGGAAGCGACGCGATTCCTCGAGCCGCGGGGCGGGCAGGGCGACGATCAGGCTGCCGAAGGGCCTGGTGCCGATCTCTTCGATGGCGCCGGCCAGGATGTTCACGCTGACCCCGCGTTCCGAGGTCAGACGCGCCAGCATCGGGTCGGTGGCATGGCTGCCGATGAAGGTGATCTGCACCACCGCCTCGGCCTCGGGGGCCTGGGGCGCGTCCCGCATCTGGCCGGCGACGAATTGCGGCACGGCGACGCCGGTCACGCCGGTCAGGAACGAGCGCGTGGTGGGATGGGCGGGTTTCGAGAAGACCGCGTAGGTCTCGCCCGCCTCGACGATGCGGCCGCCCTCGATCACCGCCACGTGGCTGCAGATGTCGCGCACCACCGCCATTTCATGGGTGATCAGCAGGATGGTCAGGCCCAGGTCGCGGTTGATGGTCTGCAGCAGGTCCAGCACCTGCCGCGTGGTGTCGGGGTCGAGCGCCGAGGTCGCCTCGTCCGACAGAAGCACGCGCGGCCCGGTCGCCAGCGCGCGGGCGATGCCGACGCGCTGCTTCTGCCCGCCGGACAGCTCGGCCGGGTAGCGGCCGGCCTGCGCGGTCAGGCCGACGCGCTCGATCAGCTCGGTGACGCGGGGGGCGATCCTGGCGCGCTCCTCGCCGGCGATCTCCAGCGGCAGGGCGATGTTCTCGGCCACGGTGCGGCTGGCCAGCAGGTTGAAATGCTGGAAGATCATGCCGACCTCGCGCCGGATCCGGCGCAGGCTGGCATCCGAGGCGGCGCCCACGTCGCGCTCGTTCACGATCACCTTGCCGGCGCTGGGGCGTTCCAGCCCGTTCACCATGCGCAACAGCGTCGACTTGCCGGCGCCGGACCGGCCGATGATGCCGGTGATCGCGCCCTGCGGCACGTCCAGCCAGATGTCGTGCAGCGCCACCACGTCGCTGCCGCCCTTCTGCGGATAGCGGCGCGTCACGCCCTGGAATGAGATTGCCGGCCCTGTCATCGCCCCTGCCTTGAATGTCAGGCGAGACCTATGCCCGCCGGGCCGGGCTTGGCAAGGGGCAGGTGCCCGGCAAAAGGGCAATGCCATTCCAAACCGGAGGGTTCGGATGGAATGGCGTTCCTTTCGCCGGCGTTACGCTGCGGAAAGCGCGGCGATGATCGGGCCGAAATCCTCGGCCTTGAGGCTGGCGCCGCCGACCAGCGCCCCGTTCACATGCGGGATGGCAAAGATCTCGGCCGCATTGCCGGGCTTGACCGAGCCGCCATAGAGCAGGGCGACGTCGGCGCCCTCGGCTAGGCGCGCGGACAGGCGGTCGCGCATCAGGGCGTGGACCTCTGCGATCTGGTCGTTCGTGGGGGTGCGGCCGGTGCCGATGGCCCAGACCGGCTCATAGGCGATCACCGTGTTCGCGGCCGTCGCGCCATCGGGGACGGAACCGGCAAGCTGGGCCGAGATCACGTCGAGCGTCTGGCCGGCGTCGCGCTGCGCCTCGGTCTCGCCGACGCAGATCACCGCGACCAGGCCCGCCTGATGCGCGGCGACGGCCTTGGCGGCGACCTGGGCGTCGGTTTCGGCATGGTCGGTGCGGCGCTCGGAATGGCCCAGGATCACATGGCTCGCGCCCGCGTCTTTCAGTTGCGCGGCGGCGATGTCGCCGGTATGGGCGCCCGAGGTCCTGGCGTGGCAATCCTGGCCGCCGGTAGCGATGCGGCCCTGCGCGCGGACGGCCATGGCATGGACCAGGGTGGCGGGGGGGCAGATCAGCACGTCGCAGCCCGGCGCCGGGTGATCGGCCAGCAGCCGGTCGATCTCGGCCAGCGAGGCCAGGGTTCCGTTCATCTTCCAGTTGCCGGCGGCGAGTTTGCGCGGGGCCATCTGCCTCTCTCCCTTTTCATGGACTGACAGGGGATTAGGCCGGGGATTTCGCGCGATCAAGACGGCTGGGCGATGTGGGCGCTAACTTGCGGCAAAAAGGCTCAGGCTTTGGCGGCCGAACCCTCCAGCGGGGTGAAGCTGACCGATTCGCCACAGCCGCAGCTGTCGGTGACATTCGGGTTGCGGAACTTGAAGCCGGATTCCAGCAGGCCGGATTCATAGTCGATCTCGGTCCCGAACAGGAACATCTGCGCGGTGGGGGCGATCAGCACCCGCGCCGCGCCCTGCTCGACCACCTCGTCGCCGGGGGCGGCGGTCTCGGCCAGCTCCATGGTGTATTCCATGCCGGCGCAGCCGCCCTTCTTCAGGCCGATGCGCAGCCCGCTGGCGGATTTCTGGGCCATCAGCCGGGCGATCTGCCGCTCGGCCGCCTGGGTGATGGTCACGGGGGATTTGCCGGGGATCGAAAACATCTCGGGCCCTTTTCTGTTCGCTGTCTCTCATTTAGGAGCATCGGGGCTGCCGCTCAAGGGGTGCTTGACTCCGGGCACGGGGCGGCTATAAGCGCCGCTTCATTGGTGTTGGTGGACCCCGCAAGGGGAATCCTGTCGGGCAATATGCCAAAGGACAACGCCCTTCGAGAACATAACATAAAGAAGGAGATCAGCGATGACCAAACGCACCGCTGCCAAGTACAAGATCGACCGCCGCATGGGCGAGAACATCTGGGGCCGCGCCAAGTCGCCGCTCAACCGCCGCGAATACGGCCCCGGCCAGCACGGCCAGCGCCGCAAGGGCAAGCTGTCGGACTTCGGCACCCAGCTGCGCGCCAAGCAGAAGCTCAAGGGCTATTACGGCGACCTGACCGAAAAGCAGTTCCGCCGCATCTACGCCGAGGCCGAGCGCGTCAAGGGCGACACCGGCGAGAACCTGATCGGCCTCTTGGAGCGCCGCCTGGACGCGGTGGTCTATCGCGCGAAATTCGTGCCGACCATCTTCGCCGCCCGCCAGTTCGTGAACCATGGCCATGTCGAGGTGAACGGCAAGCGCGTGAACATCGCCTCGTATCGCGTCAAGGAAGGCGACGTGATCTCGATCCGCGAGCGGTCGCGCCAGCTGGCCATCGTGCTGGAATCGGTCGGCCTGGCCGAGCGCGACGTGCCGGACTACCTGGAAGTGGACCACAACAAGATGACCGCGAGCTTCGTGCGCACCCCGGCCCTGGGCGACGTGCCCTATGCCGTGCAGATGGAGCCGAACCTGGTCGTCGAATTCTACGCGAAGAACTGATCCCTTCAGGATCGCAGGAATGCCGGGCCGTCCCTTCGGGGGGCGGCCTTCGCTTTTCCGGCGCCGTCGCAGGGAGTATTTGAGGAACGAAGAAGCCTGGGCCTGCCGGTGTGGCCGGCGGAGTATTTGGATAACGGTGCAGCGCCGCGCCGTTCACAATCGGGCAAGCGCGGGGCGAGCGGCTTGCATGGCGACGAAACATTCTGGCAAATCGGCACGCAGGGCAGATATGGGGAAGGCGATGCGCGGGCTGGTGGTGGCTTTGATCGGGGCGATGGGATTGCCTGCGCCGGCGGGCGCGCAGGAGAATCCGGCCAGGGACGAGCGGCTCTGGACCTGCGAGACCTCGATCGCCGGCGAGCGGACAGCGATCAATTATCTCCGCGATGACGAGTTCCGCGCGAATGTCGGCCGGTTGGAGAAGAATTTCTCCGGTTGGGGACGGATCTCCTGTCCCGGCTACGTCACCCTGCGCGAGATCCTGCGGCGCAACCAGATGGCGGACGACGGCAGCTATTGCCTGCTCTGGGACAAGCAGCACGACACCTATATCGGCGCGCAGAAGGGGCCGCGCAAAGGGAATGCGTTATGCCGCAAGACCTTTTGCGAACGGGTGAACACGGCGCGCCAGGCGACCTTCCGCAATGCCAATGCGCTGGCGGTTGCCGGCTATGACGCGGTGACCCAACGGCCCGGCGCCACGATCCTGGCCGCGACCTCGGGGCAGATGGTCGGCACGCTCGAGGCGGCGGGGGCAGCGGCGATGGGCATGGCGGCCTCGCCGGTAGCGGTGGGTTCGCTGGTGATCGGTTCGGCCGCCGTGGGCGGAAGCCTGTGGTATTGCACCGAGGAATAGGCTCGCCGCCGCCGGGCGCGGCATCCGCCTTCACCGTCTTGCAAATACTCCGCCGGCCATCCCGGCAGGCCCAGGCTTCTTCGTTCCTCAAATACTCCCTGCGACGGCGCCGGAAAAGCGAAGGCCGCCCCCGAAGGGACGGCCCGTCATTCCTGGCCTCCGGCATTCCTGGCCGATGGCCCTGGATCAGGCTTTCGCCAGGTTGCGCAGCACGTAATGCAGCACGCCGCCGTTCTCCAGGTATTCGATCTCGACCTCGGTATCGACGCGGGCCTTGAGCTGGATCACCTTCTCGCTGCCATCGGCATAGCGGATGGTGCAGGCGACCTGCGACAGCGGCTTGAACTCGCCCGCCAGCCCGTCGATCGAGATCACCTCGTCGCCCTTAAGGTTCAGCGTCTTGCGGTTCTCGCCGCCGGTGAACTCGAAGGGGATCACGCCCATGCCGACCAGGTTCGAGCGGTGGATGCGCTCGAAGCTTTCGGCGATGACCGCCTTGACGCCCAAGAGGTTGGTGCCCTTGGCCGCCCAGTCGCGCGACGAGCCGGCGCCGTATTCGACCCCGCCGAAGATCACCAGCGGCGTGCCCTGCGCCTGATAGGCCATCGAGGCGTCGAAGATCGAGGTCTGCTGCCCGTCCGGGCCCAGGGTATAGCCGCCCTCGACCCCGTCCAGCATCTCGTTGCGGATGCGGATGTTGGCGAAGGTGCCGCGCATCATCACTTCGTGGTTGCCGCGGCGCGAGCCGTAGCTGTTGAAGTCCTTGGGCGCGACCTGGCGCTCGGTCAGGTATTTGCCGGCCGGGGTGGTCGGCTTGAACGAACCGGCGGGCGAGATGTGGTCGGTGGTGATCATGTCGCCCAGGATCGCCAGGATGCGGGCGCCGTCGATATTGCTGATCTGGCCCGGATCCTTGGACATGCCGCGGAAATAGGGCGGGTTCTGGATATAGGTCGAGGTCGGCGGCCAGTCATAGGTCTCGCTGTCGGTGATCTCGACCGCCTGCCAGCGCTCGTCGCCCTTGAACACGTCGGCATATTTCTTCTGGAAGGCCTCGCGCGTCACGGTGGCCTCGACCAGTTCCGCGACCTCCTGCGAGGTCGGCCAGATGTCCTTGAGGTAGACGTCCTTGCCCTCGGGCGTCTGGCCGATCGGATCCTTGGTCAGGTTGATGTTCACGTCGCCGGCGATGGCATAGGCCACGACCAGCGGCGGCGAGGCCAGGTAGTTCGCGCGCACGTCCGGCGAAATCCGGCCCTCGAAGTTGCGGTTGCCCGACAGCACGGCGGTGGCGACCAGGTCGTTGTCGTTGATCGCCTTGGAGATCGCCGCATCGCCCAGCGGCCCCGAGTTGCCGATGCAGGTGGTGCAGCCATAGCCGACCAGGTTGAAGCCGATGGCGTCCAGGTCTTCCTGCAGGCCGGCGGCCTCCAGGTATTCGCCCACCACCTGCGAGCCGGGGGCCAGCGAGGTCTTGACCCAGGGCTTGCGGGTCAGGCCGAGCGCGCGGGCCTTGCGCGCCACCAGGCCGGCGCCGATCATCACATAGGGGTTCGAGGTGTTGGTGCAGGAGGTGATCGCCGCGATCACCACCGAACCGTCGCGGATGGCATAGTCCTTGCCCTCGACCGCCACGCTCTTGCGCACGTCGGTGCCCGAGGTGGCGACCACGCCGCCGCCTTCCTCGACCATCTCTTCGGCCGCGGCCGACATGTCCACGCCGCGATATTCGGCCACGGTCTTGTAGAAGGCGCGGGCGGCAAGGTTCAGCGGCGTATAATCCTGCGGACGCTTCGGACCCGAGATCGCGGGGACGATGTCGCTCATGTCCAGGTGCAGCGTGTCGGTATAGACCGGCTCGTAATCCGCGCCGCGCCAGAAGCCGTTCTCTTTGGCATAGGCCTCGACCAGGGCGATGCGGTCCTCGTCGCGGCCGGTGTTGCGCAGGTAGCGGAGCGTCTCGGCGTCGATGGGGAAGAAGCCGCAGGTCGCGCCGTATTCGGGCGCCATGTTGGCGATGGTGGCGCGGTCGGCCAGCGGCAGGTGGTCGAGCCCCTCGCCGTAGAACTCGACGAACTTGCCGACGACGCCCTTCTTGCGCAGCATGGCCACGACCTTCAGCACCAGGTCGGTCGCGGTGGTGCCTTCCATCATCTTGCCGGTCAGCTTGAAGCCCACGACCTCGGGGATCAGCATCGAGACGGGCTGGCCCAGCATCGCCGCCTCGGCCTCGATCCCGCCGACGCCCCAGCCCAGCACGGCCAGGCCGTTGACCATGGTGGTGTGGCTGTCGGTGCCCACCAGCGTGTCGGGATAGGCGACGGTCTCGCCCGCCTGGTCGGTGTCGGTCCAGACGGTCTGGGCCAGGTATTCCAGGTTCACCTGGTGGCAGATGCCGGTGCCGGGCGGCACCACGCGGAAGTTGTTGAACGCCTTCTGCCCCCATTTCAGGAAGGTGTAGCGTTCCAGGTTGCGTTCATATTCCAGCTCGACGTTGCGCTGGAAGGCGCGGGGGTTGCCGAAATCGTCGATCATGACCGAGTGGTCGATGACCAGGTCCACCGGGTTCAGCGGGTTGATCTTTTGCGCATCGCCGCCAAGCGCCTTGATGCCGTCGCGCATCGCGGCCAGGTCCACCACCGCCGGGACGCCGGTGAAGTCCTGCATCAGCACGCGGGCCGGGCGATAGGCGATCTCGCGCGGGTTCTGGCCGCCTTGCCGCGCCCATTCGGCGAAGGCCCTGATGTCCTCGACGCTGACCGTGCGGCCGCCGTCCTCGAAGCGCAGCAGGTTTTCCAGCACCACCTTGAGCGAGGCCGGCAGCTTCGAGAAATCGCCCAGGCCGGCCTGGGTGGCGGCGTCGATCGAGTAATAGGCATAGCTCCGAGAGCCCACCTGAAGCTGGCGGCGCGTCTTGGCGGTATCGGTTCCGGTTTCGATGGGCATGGACTCGGCTCCCTATCCTTGAAAAAGGTGGCTGAATGGCGGTGCTGCCTGCCATTTGCCCCTTTTCGGGATGGGGTTCAAGAGGGCGGGGCAGGCTTTGTATGCCATTGTATGCCAAATTTTCGCTGCGGCGGCAAGATGTGGGTTTTCCATCACGGTCACGCTGCGGGAACGGGGCACTAACAAAGCATTGATTTGTCGTTCCCCGGCGCGGCGGTTTAGCTGTTGCGGATCGAAGGGGCCGGGAAAACGGGCGACATGACGGCAAGGCGCATCAAGACGACGGCTTGGGGACAGGGGCGGAAGGCGGCGATCCTGCCGGGGCTGGCCTGCGCCCTGTGGGTGCTGCTGGGCGGATTTGCCGCGCCGGCCTTGGCGCAGGACGCAGGCGGGGCGGCGGCCCCCGATCCTGCGCCGGCGAGTGCCGCGGCGCCGCAATCGCCGCAGGGGCCATCCTCCGGGACCGGCGGCGATGGGACCGCCTTCGCGCCCCTGGCCCCGCCCGCCGCCCTGTCCGAATCCGCCCTGTCCGAGGATGAGGACGACGGCATCATCGGCCTGATCGAGGCGCCCGAGGGCGCGCCGGGCGTTCCCGCCGAGGGCATGCCGCCGGTCATCGACCCCGGTGCGCTGGCCGCCTCGGCCATGGTTTCCTTTGCCGAGGTGCAGCCGCGCGCCGGCATGATGGGCCCCATCGGCCACCCGCCGGTGGTGGTCGAGCTTTTCACCTCGCAGGGCTGCTCGTCCTGCCCGCCGGCGGACGAGCTGCTGGCCGACCTGGCCGACCGCGAGGATGTCCTGGCGCTGTCCTGGCATGTCGATTACTGGGACTATCTGGGCTGGGCCGATGAATTCGCCCGCCCCGAATTCACCCGCCGCCAGCAGGTCTATGCCCACCAGGCCGGCGAGCGCGCGATCTATACGCCGCAGATCGTCGTCGGCGGCACCGATACGCTGATCGCGCTGCGCCCGGCCGAGCTGATGGGCCTGCTGCAGACCCAGATGGCGCGGCCTGCGCCGGTCATGGTTTCGTCCAGCCAGGGCAAGGATGGCTTTCGCATCGAGTTGACGCCGCGCGGCGCCATCGCCGACCGGGTGGCGATCATCCTGGTGCGCTATGCGCCGCAGCGGCGGGTGGCGATCAAGGCCGGCGAGAACCGCGGCATCGCGCTGGAATACCGCAACGTGGTGCTGGCGGCCGAGCGCATCGCCGAATGGGACGGCCGCACGCCGCTGCGCATGACCATCCGCCGCGACAGCCAGAACAGCGCCGATTTCCCGGCCGATACTCGCCATGCCATCCTGGCGCAGGAACTGGGGCGGGGCGATGCGCGCTCGGCCAGCGGGCCGATCCTGGCCGCGATCCGGCTGGACTGAACCGCGCCTGCGCCGCCCCGGCTTGCGCCGGCGCAGGCTCCGGGGCAAAACCCGGCCCGTGCCGCAGACGACCATCCCAGACAGGAGCCTCCCTTGACCGAATCGCGCAAGATCGCCCCCTGGCTCAAGGCCGCATTGGAATTCGGCCCGCTGATCCTGTTCTTCCTGGTCTTCATGCGCTTTCGCGACCAGACCGTCAGCCTGGCGGGGCGGGACTATTCCGGCTTCATCCTGGCCACGCTGGTCTTCGTGCCGGTGCTGGCGCTCAGCACGCTGGCGCTGTGGCGGCTGACGGGCAGGCTGTCGCCGATGCAGATCGCGACGCTGGTGCTGGTCGTGGTCTTCGGCGGGCTGTCGGTCTGGCTCAACGACCCGAAATTCTTCAAGATGAAGCCGACGATCATCTACCTGATCTTTGCGGGCCTTCTGGGCGCCAGCCTGGTCCTGCGCCGCAACTGGCTGGAGCTGGTCCTGTCCGAGGCGCTGCCGATGAACGCCGAGGGCTGGCGCATCCTGACCCTGCGCATGGCGCTGCTGTTCCTGACCCTTGCCGCGGCGAACGAGGCGGTCTGGCGGCTGATGTCGGAAACCGCCTGGGTGAACTTCAAGACCTTCGGCTTGCCGGCGATCATGGTGGTCTTTTTCGTCGCCAACGCCCGCCTGTTCGAGCGCCACGCCCAGCCCCGCGACGGCGAATAGCGCCGGCTGCACCCTTGCATGGCTGGCCGGGCGGGTTTAACCCGAATCCCTGAGCATCAGGAGCGAGCCATGTCCCCGGAGTCGAAGTCCCAGGAGCCGAACCAGCCTCTGCATCCGCGCACCCGCGCGGTCCATCACGGCATCCGCCGCAGCCAGTATGGCGAGATGGCCGAGGCGCTGTTCATGACCCAGGGCTTTTCCTATGACAGCGCCGAACAGGCCGAGGCGCGCTTTCTGGGGGCCGGCCCGGACGAGTTCATCTATGCCCGCTACGGCAACCCGACCTCGCGCATGTTCGAGGACCGGATCGCCGACCTCGAGGGCACCGAGGACGCCTTTGCCACCGCCAGCGGCATGGCGGCGGTCAACGGCGCGCTGATGTGCTTTCTCAAGCCCGGCGATCATATCGTCTCGTCGCGGGCGCTGTTCGGTTCCTGCCTCTACGTGCTGGACCTGCTGGCCCGGTTCGGGGTCGAGGTGTCCTATGTCGACGGCACCGACATCGACCAATGGCGCGCGGCGCTGCGGCCCGACACGCGGGCGGTTTTCTTCGAATCGGTGTCGAACCCCACGCTCGAGGTGGTGGACATCGCCGCCGTCGCGGAACTGGCCCATGCGGTGGGCGCGCTGGTGGTGGTGGACAATGTCTTCGCCACCCCGGTCTATTCCCGCGCCGCCCGGCAGGGCGCCGACGTGGTGGTCTATTCCGCGACCAAGCATATCGACGGCTCGGGCCGCTGCCTGGGCGGGGTGATCTGCGGCACGCGGGCCTTCGTGCGCGAGGTGGCCGAGCCCTATCTGAAACACACCGGCGGCGCGATCAGCCCCTTCAACGCCTGGCTGATGCTGAACGGGCTGGCCACGATGGAGCTGCGCGTGCGGGCCCAGACCGACAGCGCCCTGCAGCTTGCCGCCGCGATGAAGGACCAGGCCGGGATCGCCCGCGTGATCTATCCGGGCCTGCCCGAGCATCCGCAGCACGACCTGGTCATGCGGCAGATGGGCGCGGGCGGCACCATGGTCGCCCTCGACCTCGGCTCCAAGGAGGCGGCCTTCGCGGCGATGAACCGGATGCGCATCTTCCAGATCTCGAACAACCTGGGCGATGCGAAATCCATCGTCACCCACCCCTCGACCACCACGCATCAGCGCCTGTCCGAAGAGACGCGCCTTGCGCTTGGCATCACGCCCGGCCTGCTGCGCCTGTCGATCGGGCTGGAGGATGCCGGCGACCTGATCGCCGACATCCGCCGGTCGCTGGGCTGAGCACCGCGCGGAAGTGCCGGAGACCCCTTTCTTTTCCGGCACCGAGCCCCCAGATAGGAGCCGTCCTGACAGGGAGACGACCATGACCGACGCCCGCCCCGTCGCCACCGAGCGCGCCTATCCGGCGCTGAGCCGCGAATACCCGGCCGATTTCCGCGTGGACGACAGCTACAAGGCCAGCCTGCCGGACCTGCAGAACGGCCCGGCCAGCCTGATCGTCGGCGCCCGCGCGCCGATCCAGCATGTCGGCATCTCGAACTTCCGCCTGCCGATCCGCTACCTGACGCAAGAGGGCGGCGAGATCGCGCTGGAAACCAGCGTCACCGGCACCGTCAGCCTGGAAGCCGACCGCAAGGGCATCAACATGAGCCGCATCATGCGCTCGTTCTACGCCCATGCGGAAAAGCAGTTCTCGATGGGCGTGCTCGAGGCGGCGCTGGAGGATTACAAATCCGACCTGGGCAGCTTTGACGCCCGCATCATGATGCGGCTCAGCTATCCGATGCGGGTCGAATCGCTGCGCTCGGGCCTGTCGGGCTGGCAATATTACGACATCGCGCTGGAACTGGCCGAACGGGCCGGGCAGCGGCTGCGGATCATGCATTTCGACTATGTGTATTCCTCGACCTGCCCCTGCTCGCTGGAACTCAGCGAACATGCGCGCCAGATGCGCGGCCAGCTGGCGACGCCGCATTCGCAGCGGTCGGTGGCGCGCATCTCGGTGGTGATGCAGGGCGATACGCTGTGGTTCGAGGACATGGTGGCGCTGTGCCGCCGCGCCGTCGCCACCGAAACCCAGGTCATGGTCAAGCGCGAGGACGAGCAGGCCTTTGCCGAGCTGAACGCCGCCAACCCGATCTTCGTCGAGGATGCGGTGCGCGCCTTTGCCGCCGAGCTGATGGCCGAGCCGCGCATCGGCGATTTCCGCGTCGTCGCCAGCCACCAGGAATCGCTGCATTCCCATGACGCGGTCTCGGTGCTGACCCGGGGCGAGACCTTCGCCCATGCCAGCCTGGACCCTGCGATCTTCGCCGGCCTCAGGGCGTAATGCTGTGGTTGTCCAGCGGAATGGCCTGTCTCCTGGCGGCCCGGCTGGCGGCAATCTGGCTTTGTCTGGGCCATCGCTATCCTGAATGGCACCGGCAACGGCTGGCCGAGGGGCGGGCGTCCGGTCCCCTCGCGTTCGGGATGCTCCACGCCAATCCACTGTTCGACGGCCGGGGGTTTCTGGACTGGCACCACCCGCGCAACCGCCGCGAACGCATCCGGTGCTGCGTGGTCGGTGCGGTTTTTCTCGCCCTGGCCTTTCTGGTTTTCTGGGGACTCACCGCCGCGGTAGGCGGCCTGTGAACGAAATGAGAACGACGGGCTTTCCCGAGCGCGGCTGCGGGGCTATGGTGCGGGCATGAGCAATTTCGACGACTCGGACGCCTTCGAGGCCGCAGCCGCCCCGGTTCCGCTTTCCCAGCGTGCCATGGGCGTGCGGCCCGCGCCCTATCTGGACGGGCTGAACCCGGCGCAGCGCGCCGCGGTCGAGGCGCTGGACGGCCCCGTGCTGCTGCTGGCCGGCGCCGGCACCGGCAAGACCCGCGCCCTGACCACCCGCATCGCGCATCTGCTGAACCTTGGCCGCGCGCGTCCGGGGCAGATCCTGGCCGTGACCTTCACCAACAAGGCCGCGCGCGAGATGAAGAACCGCATCGGCCGTCTTCTGGGCGAGATGGTCGAAGGCATGCCCTGGCTCGGCACCTTCCATTCGATCAGCGTCAAGATCCTGCGCCGCCACGCGGAACTGATCGGCGATGGCGCGCTGCACCTGAAGCCCAGCTTCACCATCCTGGACACCGACGACCAGGTCCGGCTGCTCAAGCAGCTGATCCAGGCCGAGAATATCGACGAGAAGCGCTGGCCGGCGCGCCAGCTCGCGCATCTGATCGACGGCTGGAAGAACCGCTGCCTGTCCCCCGCCAAGCTGCCCCAGGGCGAGGAACGCGCCTTCGACGGCCGCGGCGGCCGGCTTTACGCCGCCTATCAGCGCCGGCTGCTGGAGCTGAACGCGGTCGATTTCGGCGACCTGCTGATGCATTGCGTGAACCTGTTCCAGGCGCATCCCGACGTGCTGCGCGGCTGGCAGGACCGCTTCCGCTATATCCTGGTGGACGAATACCAGGACACCAACACCGCGCAATACATGTGGCTGCGGCTCTTGGCGCAGGCGCATCGCAACATCTGCTGCGTCGGCGACGACGACCAGTCGATCTATGGCTGGCGCGGCGCCGAGGTCGGCAACATCCTGCGCTTCGAAAGCGATTTCCCCGGCGCCCAGGTGATCCGGCTGGAACAGAACTATCGTTCGACCCCGCATATCCTCGCCGCCGCCTCGGGGCTGATCGCGGCGAACAAGGGGCGCTTGGGCAAGACGCTCTGGACCGAGGCCGAAGAGGGCGAGCGCGTCCGCCTGATCGGCCATTGGGACAGCGAGGCCGAGGCGCGCTGGATCGGCGAGGAGATCGAGGCCTTCCACGGCGGCCATCGTCACAGCGTCGGCCGGCGCAGCCTGAACGACATCGCCATCCTGGTGCGGGCCAGCCACCAGATGCGGGCCTTCGAGGACCGTTTCATGACCATCGGCCTGCCCTACCGGGTGATCGGCGGCCCGCGCTTCTACGAGCGGCAGGAAATCCGCGACGCCATGGCCTATTTCCGCCTGGCGGTCAGCCCCACCGACGACCTGGCCTTCGAGCGCATCGTGAACGTCCCCAAGCGCGGGCTGGGCGACAAGGCGGTGCAGAAGATCCAGGTCGAGGCGCGCGAACGCGGGTTGTCGCTCTTGGAGGGCGCGGCCTCGGCCGTCGCCACCGGCGCGATTGGCGGCAAGGGCGCGGGGGCGCTGCGCCAGTTCACCGAGGCGATGGGCCGCTGGCACGCCGATGCGCTGGACAGCCGCGTAAACCATGTCGAGCTGGCCGAGCGCATCCTGGACGAATCCGGCTATACCGCCATGTGGCAGAACGACAAGAACCCCGACGCGCCGGGCCGGCTCGACAACCTCAAGGAACTGGTCAAGGCGCTGGAGGAATTCGAGAACCTTCAGGGCTTCCTGGAACATGTCGCGCTGGTCATGGACAATGACAAGGGCGAGCAGTCCGAGGAGGTCAGCATCATGACCCTTCACGCCGCCAAGGGGCTGGAATATCCCGTCGTCTTCCTGCCGGGGTGGGAGGACGGGCTGTTCCCCAGCCAGCGCAGCATGGACGAAAGCGGCATGAAGGGGCTCGAGGAGGAACGGCGCCTGGCCTATGTCGGCATCACCCGCGGCGAGGAACTGGTGACGATCAGCTTCGCCGGCAACCGCCGCATGTATGGGCAATGGCAGTCCAGCCTGCCCTCGCGCTTCATCGACGAACTGCCCGAGGATCATGTCGAGGTGCTGACGCCGCCGGGCCTCTATGGCGGCGGCTATGGCGCGGCGGCCCAGCCCTTTGCGCAATCGGTGATGCACGAACGCGCGGCGCGGGCGGATGTCTACAACTCGCCGGGCTGGAAGCGGATGCAGGAACGCTCCGCCCAGCGGGCCCAGCCCGTGCATCGCACCCCGGTCGTCATCGACGCCGAGCCCGCGGCGCGGTTTTCGGTCGGCGACCGGGTATTCCACCAGAAATTCGGCAATGGCACCATCATGGGCATCGCCGAGGACACGCTGACCATCCAGTTCCCCACCGGCTTCAAGACGGTGAAGGCGGGCTACGTGCAGCCCTCGTCCGGCAGCGGCGCGCTGGACGACGTGCCGTTCTGAAGCGCCTGCGCCGCGCACCCCGCCATCCCGACCGCGCGCCTTGATTGCACCCGCTGAACCGGCGGATCCTCTACAACCGCGCCTCCGGCCATCCCGCGCGGTTGCACCGCCGCAGCCGTCTTCTTCGTTCTTCAAATACTCATCCGGCGGCGCAACCGGCGCGGCGCTTGACCCCGAAGGCGCCGCGCCCTATCTGAGCCTTGCGCGGATGGCCGGATGACCGCGGCGGCAACGTCGAGGAAAGTCCGGACTCCATGAAGGCACGGTGCCGGGTAACGCCCGGCGGGGGCAACCCCAGGGAAAGCGCCACAGAGATGAGACCGCCGGCGGCACGCCGCAGGCAAGGGTGAAACGGTGGGGTAAGAGCCCACCGCGGGGCTGGCAACAGTCCTGGCACGGCAAGCCCCACCGGGAGCAATGCCGAATAGGGACCGCGCGTCGCAAGACAGGGCCGCCTTCGCCCCAGCAGGTCCGGGTTGGCAGCTAGACCCCGTCAGCAATGGCGGGGCCAGAGGAATGGTCATCGAAGGGGGCGACCCCGGAACAAAATCCGGCTTACAGGCCATCCGCGCAAATCTTTCCTGATCGCTCCGCCAAGCGGCCCGCGGGCCTTTGGCGGGCACGGTTCGGGGGCGGTCGATTTTCGCCGCAAGGCCGTCGATTTCCGGCCGATTCCCGGTTGACTTCGCCCGTTCTGCCGCTAAAAGGCGGGCTTCAAGAGAATTCCACGGGGTTGGCGAGACGCATTTTGCCCCGCAGCAGGAGCGAAAGAGATGGCGAAGCCGACGACGATCAAGATCCGTCTGAACTCGACGGCCGGGACCGGGCATTTCTATGTCACCAAGAAGAACGCCCGCACGATGACCGAAAAGATGACGGTCAACAAATACGACCCGGTTGCGCGCAAGCATGTCGAATACAAGGAAGGCAAGATCAAGTAGGATCTGCCCCTTCGACGGGACCATGCAAGGCCGCGCCCCGCAACGGGCGCGGCTTTTCCTTTGGGCCGCCGCCCCGCCAGCCCCTCAGGCGGCCGTGGCGACCAGGAAGCTGCGCGGAAAGGGCAGCAGCACCCGGCCCGCGGCTTCGGGGTGATGGGGCGCGATCCCGCGGCGATAGGCGGCAAGGAACTCGGGCCGCTCGGCCTTGTCCAGCCGGTCCAGATAGGGCCGCAGCGCCGAGCCGAGGAACCATTCCACGATCCCTTCCAGCCCGCCCAGCTCGACATGATAGACCGTGCGCCAGACATCGACGCGGGCGCAGGACGGGCGCAGCAGGGCATGCAGCTCTGCCGGCGACAGCAGCGGCCGGCGTTGCCCCGCCGCCCCGGCCAGCCGGGCCGACCAGCGCGGATCGCCGGCGGCGCGGTGCATGGCCACATGGCTCGGCTCGTCCAGATTGTCGGGCATCTGCACCGCCAGCACGCCGCCGGGGCGCAGCAACCCGACCAGATGCGGCAGCAGCGCCCGGTGATCGGGCACCCATTGCAGCGAGGCATTGGCAAAGATCAGCTCGGGCGGCGCCTCGGGACGCCAGCTTTCGACATCCCCCTGCACGAAGCGGCAGCCGGGCAGGGCGGCCTGGGCGGTGCGGATCATGTCGGCGTCGGGATCAAGGCCGACGATCTGCGCGCCGGGAAAACGCTCGGCCAGCAGCGCGGTGGAATTGCCCGGCCCGCAGCCGATGTCCGCCACCAGGCCCGGCGTCTCCAGCGGCACCGCCGCCAGCAGGTCGCGCGCCGGGCGGGTGCGGTCGCCCAGGAATTTTGCATATTGTGCGGCCGACCATTGCACGGCGTTTCCTCCGCCCCCGATTCGTCCGCAGCCTAGCGGATGGGCCGCGGCGGAAACAAGGCGCGGGCTGGTCGCGGCCCTAGTGGAAATCGCGCGATTTCGGCAGCACCCTGACCTGGCGCGGATGGCCGGCGCGCGGGGCCGGCAGGGCCGGGGAGGTCTCTCCGGCCAGGCGCAGCAGCGCGTCGGAGCGGTCGCCCAGCCAATGCGCGACGATATGGGTCACGCCCGCGGCGCGCTGCAGCTGGCCATGCACTTCCAGCAGGCGGGCGGTCATCACCACCTTGCGGAAACGCGCGAAAGTCTTCTCCCAGATCACCAGGTTTGCCACCCCGGTCTCGTCCTCCAGCGTGACAAAGCAGGTGCCATTGGCGCTGCCGGGACGCTGGCGCACCAGCACGATGCCGGCCATGCGCAGGCTGGCGCGGTTCGGCAATCGCGCCAGGCCCGCCGCCGGGACATAGCCCTGCGCCGTCAGGCTGCGGCGCAGGAAGGCCATGGGATGGGCCTTCAGCGACAGGCGCAGCGTCTGGTAATCGGCGGCGACATGTTCGCACAGGGCCATGGCGGGCAGGGCGACGGCGGGCTCGGCCCCCTCGTCCCGGCGCCCGAACAGCGGCAGTTCCGGCGCGTCGCGCAAGCCGCGCGCCTGCCACAGCCCCGCCCGCCGGTCGAGCCCCATCGAGCGCAGCCCGTCCGCCGCCGCGATCAGCCGGATGGCGCGGGCATCGAGCCCCGCGCGCGCCTTCAGGTCGGCCAGGTCGGCATAGGGTTCGTCCCGTGCCGCGGTGATCCTGCCGGCCAGCGCCTCGGACAGCCCGTCGATCTGGCGCAGGCCCAGGCGCAGGGCGAAGGCGCCGTCGCAGGGCTCCAGCGTGTTGTCCCATGCGCTGATGTTCACATCGGCCGGCAGCACGGTGACGCCGTGGTCGCGCGCGTCGCGCACGATCTGGGCGGGCGCGTAGAAGCCCATCGGCTGGCTGTTCAAGAGCGCCGCGGCGAAGGCGGCCGGGTGATGGCATTTCAGCCAGGCCGAGACATAGGCCAGGTGCGCAAAGGCCGCCGCATGGCTTTCGGGAAAGCCGTAATCGCCGAAACCCTTGATCTGGTTGAAGCATCGCTCGGCGAAATCGCGGGTGTAGCCGCGTTCGACCATGCGGCCGACCATGCGGACCTCCAGCCGGCCGATGGTCCCGCGCGAGCGGAAGGTGGCCATGGCCTTGCGCAGCTCGTCCACCTCGTCGGGGGTGAATTCGGCGGCGACCATGGCGATCTTCATCGCCTGTTCCTGGAAGATCGGCACGCCTTCGGTGCGGAACAGGATATTTTTCAGCTCGTCCGGGTCGCCATCCTTGGGGCCGGGGTAATCGACCGTCTCCAACTTCGCCCGGCGGCGCAGGTAAGGGTGGACCATGTTGCCCTGGATCGGGCCGGGACGGACGATGGCGACCTGGATCACCAGGTCGTAGAACTCCTTGGGCTTCAGCCGCGGCAGCATGGCCATCTGCGCCCGGCTTTCGACCTGGAAGGTGCCGATGCTGTCGCCCCTTTTCAGCATCTCATAGGTCGGCTGGTCGTCATGGTCGAAGTCCGAAAGCGCCAGCGCCTTGCCGTAATGCACCCGGACCAGCTCGAAGCATTTGCGGATGCAGGTCAGCATCCCCAGCGCCAACACGTCGACCTTGAGGATGCGCAATTCGTCGATGTCGTCCTTGTCCCATTCGATGAAGCTGCGCTCGGGCATGGCGGCATTGCCGATGGGCACGGTTTCCGACAGCGGCCCCTCGGTCAGCACGAAGCCGCCGACATGCTGCGACAGGTGGCGCGGCATGCCGATCATCTCGTCGGCCAGCCTGACCGCGCGCCGCAGCAGCGGGTCGTCCAGGTCGAGCCCCGCCTGGTCGGTCGAGGCGGCGGAGATGTCCTTGCCCCAGCTGCCCCAGACCGTGTCGGCAAGCGCCGAGGTCACGTCCTCGGACAGGCCCATGACCTTGCCGACCTCGCGGATGGCGCTGCGCGGGCGGTAGTGGATCACCGTGGCGCAGAGGCCGGCACGGTCGCGGCCGTATTCGTCATAGATGTGCTGGATGACCTCCTCGCGCCGCTCATGTTCGAAATCCACGTCGATGTCGGGCGGCTCCTTGCGGTTTTCGCTGATGAAGCGCTCGAACAGCAGCTGATGCTTGGCGGGGTCGACCGGGGTGATGCCAAGGACGTAGCAGACCGCCGAATTGGCCGCCGAGCCGCGGCCCTGGTGCAGGATCGCCGCATCATGGGCAAAGCGCACGATCTCGTGGATGGTCAGGAAATATTGCGCATATTCCTTGCGTGCGATCAGATCCAGTTCCTTGCGAATGGTGGCTTGGACCTGCGGCGGGATGCCGTCGGGATAGCGCCGGCGGGCACAGCGCCAGGTCAGATCCTCGAGATGCTGTTGCGGGGTCAGGCCGGCGGGCACGGTCTCCTTGGGATATTCGTATTGCAATTCGTCCAGCGAAAAGCGGCAGCTGTCGGCGATCTCGCGCGTGGCGCGGATGGCATGGGGCCAGTCGGCGAACAGGCGCACCATCTCGGCCGGGGGCTTCAGGTAACGCTCGGCATTCTGCGCCAACAGCAGGCCGGCCTCTACGATGGTGGTGCCCTCGCGGATACAGGTCATCACGTCCTGCAGCGGGCGGCGGTCGGGCGCGTGGTAATGCACGTCGTTCACCGCGACGATGGAGAGCCCCGAGGCCCGCGCCGCCCGGTCCAGCCGGTTGATCCGCGCCCGGTCGTCGCCGCGATAAAGCCAGCTTGCCGCGACATGGGACAGCTGCGGCAGGCGCGCGGCCAGTCCGGGCAGGGGCGACGGATCCTCGCCCGGCAGCCAGACCAGCCGCATCCCCTGCGCATGGGCGGCCAGGTCGTCAAGGCTCAGGTCGCAGCGCCCCTTCTGCTGCCATTTCCCGTCCAGGTCGTGCCGCCGCCCCTTGGTGATGAGCGCGGCGAGCCGGCCATAGGCGGCGCGGTCGGTGGGATAGGCCAGGAAGGCGGTGCCGTCCGCCAGCACGATCCGCGCCCCGATCACCGGGCGCAGCTGCAGCTTCTTCGCCGCGGCATGCAGCCGCACCACGCCGGCCAGGCTGTTCAGGTCGGCGATCCCCAGCGCGTCATAGCCCATCAGATGCGCCGCCAGCGCCAGTTCGCGCGGATGCGAGGCGCCGTGCAGGAAGCTGAAGGCGCTGGTCACGGCCAGTTCGACGTAATCCGCGGGCGGGTTCGGGGCCTCGACCTTGGGCAGCAGGATCTCGGGGCGGGAATGATGGTCGGGCATCAGGCGAATATCCCGTGCAGGAACCAGCGCGGCGTGCCGCCGCGGCCGTCATGGACCAGCCCCTCGCGATAGATCCACAGCCGCAGGCCGCTGTCGTCCTCGATGCGGAAATAGTCGCGCAGCCGCGTGCCGGGGCGGTCGTGCCACCATTCCGGGGCGATGCGCTCGGGCCCGGCATGGCGGGCGACGCGCAGGGTCTGCCGACGCCAGACGAACTGCGCCGGCGGCCCCTCGGGGATGACGTAGAGGACGCGGATCTCCTCGGGCGGGTTGAGCAGGCGGATGGGCCGGTCGGGGCGCGCGGGCGGGGCCGGGTCGGCGGCCAGCGGCGGGCCGGGGGTTTCGGCGCGTTCGGGGACATGGCTTTCGCGCGGCAGCGGGCGGCTGATCGCAGCCGTGCCGAAGCGCGCCGCCAGCCGGTCCACCAGCCGCGCCAGCGCCAGTCCCTGGGGCGCGGCGCCGTCCAGGCCGGGCTGGGCCTGGGCCAGCGGCTCGACCGCCTCGGCCGCCAGCCGGATCAGGTCGAAGCCATAGCCGGGGTCCAGCCGCTCCAGCCGGCCGTCGAACAGGCGCAGCAGGTGGCCGGGATCGCGCGTGGGCGCAGCCATGGCGACGCGGATGTCGCGCCGCTCGCCATCGACGCGAAAGACCGACAGGCACAGCCGCCGGCAGCCGCGATCCGCCGCCGCCATCTGCGCGCAAAGCGCCTCCAGCAGGCCGGGCAGCCAGTCGGATGGGTCCATCACCGGCTCGGCCAGCCGGGCCTCGGCGCTGTATTCGGGCGCGGGCTCGGGCGCGTCCAGCGGTTCGGCCGCCCGCCCCAGCGCCTGGTCGAGCCGGACCAGCGGGTTGTCCTGCGGCAGGGCGCGGGCAAAGCGGCGCATCAGCGACAGGCGCGGAATGGCGGCCAGGTCGCCGATGGTCCTGAGCCCCAGCCGGCGCAAGAGCAGCAGGGTCTCGTCCGACAGCCGCAGCCCCGCGACCGGCAGCGGCGCCAGCGCCGGCAGCGGATCGGTGCAGATCGCGCGCTCGGGGCCAAGGCGGGCCAGCGCCCAGGCCGCGCCGCGCGTCGGCGCCAGCGCCAGCCCGGCCGTCAGCCCGGCGCGGGCGAAGCCGGCCTGGATCTGGGCCAGCATCGCCGCCTCGCCGCCGAACAGATGCGCGGCGCCGGTGGTGTCGAGGACGATGCCGTCATCGCCGTCGGACGTGCTCCAGGGCCCCCAGCGTCGCGCCCAGAAGGCCAGCCGCGCCAGCCTGGCCGCGTCGCGGTCGGGCTCGGCCGGCTCAATGCGCAATGCGGGGCAGATGGCGCGGCAATCCACGGCGCGGGCGCCGATCCGGGCGCCCGCCCGTTCGGCAGCGCGGTTCGCGGCATGGATCACGGGCCCATGCGGGCCGGGCGCGGCCAGGGCCAGCGGGATCTCGTCAGGCCAGGCGTCGCCCCGGCGCGCGGCGCGGCTCTGCCAACTCTCGATCGCGAGGCGGGGCAGAGAAATCGAGACGATCCGCCGCCCGGTCATGGCGCGCCACCCAGGTCGAGGGCGGCCGGCCGCGCGCCCGGAACAGTTCCGCCAGCCAGCGCGGCTCGCCCGGCGCCTGCGGGTCGTCCGGGTCGGGGACCGAGGGCAGCGGCGCCAGCCGCCAGCGCATCCGCGCCGCGCTGGGTTCGGGCCGGGCGGCATGGCGGATCAGCCAGCAGGGCAGGCCCGCCGCCTCGGCCCGCAGCGCAAGGCGGCGGCTGGCGGTAAAGCTCAGCGCCGGGGCGGGGCCATGGATCTCGCCCACCACGGCGGCAAGGGCGCGGCCTTGCAGCCCGTCCTCCAGCGCGGCCAGCACATCGGCGGGGCGCGTCAGGTCCAGCCGCAGCAGATCGCGGCCCATGCCGGGCAGGAAGGGGGCGCCGAACTCGGCCCGGCTCAGCCGGTCCTGCGCCCAAAGCACCAGCCCCGGCGGCAGGGCGGCCAGGACGAATCCGGGCGCCGCCCCCGCCAGGGGACGGGTGCCGAAGGCTTCGGACAGGGTCGGCGCGGTCGGCTGCGGCGCCGCGGGGACTGGCGCCCGTCCGAAAGGCGCCACCCCGGATGGGAAAGGGCGAGCGGACATGGTTTCAGTCAATGTGTTCCTGATTTGTTCCTATCCCTTGTCCAGGGATTCGTCAATCCGGCCGCGCCAGGGAACATTGCACCGCCAGCGCGGTTGAGACCCCTGACGCCAGAGATGCAGGAGGAAAGCGCCATGGCCCATGCAAGCCGCAAGAAATTCGGGGCAGGGCAGCAGGATCAGGGCAAGGGCGACGCCTCGGGCGGCATGACCCCCGGCACGGCCGAGAACCTGCCCGAGAACGAGGTTCTGTCCAACCGCGACACCGCGCGGCATTCGCAGCAGCGCGGGCTAGACAGCCGGCATGTGCAGAACCAGCAGCACCACGACCACGCCGGCAACCGCGAGCGCGCGGAGGGGGACGACCTGCCCGACCGCCGCCCGGATGACGGGCCCATCCGCGACGAACCCTGATGGCGCCGCGTTCCTTCTGGAAGGGCTATCTGAAGCTGTCGCTGGTCACTTGCCCGGTGTCGATGATGCCGGCCACCGGCGAGGGCGAGAAGCTGCGCTTCCACACGCTCAACGCCCGCACCGGCAACCGCGTCGTCAGCCGCTATGTCGATGCCGAGACCGGCAAGCCCGTGGCCGAGGAGGACGAGGTCAAGGGCTATCCCCGCGGCGAGGACGACCACGTGCTGCTGGAGGATGACGAGATCGCCTCGGTGGCGCTGGAAAGCGCCCGCACCATCGACATCGACATGTTCGTGCCGGCCGATTCGATCGGCTGGATCTGGTATGACAAGCCGCATTACCTGGTGCCGGACGATCCCATCGGCGAGGAAGCCTATGGCGTGATCCGCGACGCCATGGGCGCGACCGGGACGGTGGGCATCTCGCGGCTGGTGCTTTACCGCCGCGAGCGCGCGGTGATGCTGGAGCCGCGCGACAAGGGCATCGTGCTGTGGACGCTGCGCTATGGCGACGAGATGCGGCCCGAGGCGGATTACTTCGACCGGATCGGCGACGAAAAGGTCGATGCCGGGCTGCTGAAGCTGGTCACGCGGCTGATCGAGGAGCGCAGCGTGCCCTGGGAACCCTCGCTGGTGGCCGATCCGGTGCAGGAGAAGCTTCTGGACATCATCGCGGCCAAGACCAAGGGACGCAAGCGCGCGGCCAGGGCGAAGCCCGAGGCGCCGGCCACGGCGGGCAATGTCATCAACATCATGGAGGCGCTGAAGAAAAGCATCGCCTCGGAAAGCAAGCCCAGGCGGCGCTAGCCGGCCTTCCGGCGGCGGCTGCGGGGCGCCTCGAGCGGTGCGGCGGCGGCGCGAAAGCCGTCCCAGGGATCCGAGCCCAGCGTGGCCAGCCGCGTCGGCATGTTCTGCAGGGTGAACCAGGCCGGGCCGATGCCGGCGTCGAGCTCGTCCCAGAGCAGCGGGGCCGAGACGGCGGCGCCGGGCCGGGCGCGGGTGGAATAGGCGGCGACGGCCGTCGCGCCGCGCTGGTTGCGCAGATAGTCGATCAGGATCCTGCCCCGCCGCCGCGCCTTGCTGATGGTCGAGACATAGCGGCTGGGATCGTCGGCGGCCATGGCATCGGCCAGCGCCTTGGTGAAGGCCTTGACCGCCGGCCATTCCGCCTGCGGGCGCAGGGGCGCGACCACATGCAGCCCCTTGCCGCCCGAGGTCTTGACGAAACCGGCAAGGCCGTGATCCTCGAGCCGCCGGCGCAACTCCCGCGCCGCCTCGACCACCAGCGGCCAGGCGACGCCTTCGCCGGGGTCGAGGTCCATGGTGATCATGTCCGGCCGTTCCCAATCGGCGGCGGTCGCGCCCCAGGGGTGGATCTCCAGCGCGGCCGATTGCACCAGCCCCATCAGCCCGTCCAGATCCTCGATGCCGATCAGCGGCTCGCCCTGCGGCTCCTTGGGATCGCGCAGCAGCGAGATATGCGGGTTCAGCCCCTTCCAGGCGTGCTTCTGGAAGAACCGCTCGCCGTCGATGCCGTTCGGGCAGCGCAGCAGCGCCAGCGGCCGGCCGGTGATCCAGGGCGCGATCCAGCGCCAGACCTCGGCATGGTAATCGGCCAGCCCTTCCTTGGTCACGCCTTCCTCGGGCCAATAGAGCCGGTCGGGATGGGTCAGCCGCACCCGCCGCCGCTGCGGCGCCGGGGGTTTCGCGGCAGGCTTCGCGGTTTCGCGCACGATCTCGGCCGCGGGCTTGTCCTCGCGCAGGCCGCGGAAGGCGGCGTGGCGCAGGTGGCCGTCGGCGGTCCAGGCGCGGAACTCGACCTCGGCCACCAGTTCGGGGCGGACATAGCGGGCCTGCCGCGCCTCGTCGGCGGTCAGGCGGGCGGCAAAGGGGCTGTCGGGGATGCGCATCCGCTCCAGCCGGCGGAACAGATCCTCGGCCACGGCGGCGGAAAAGCCGGTGCCGACGCGGCCGACATGCTGCAAGCCGCCCTGTTCGTAAACGCCCAGGATCAGCGAGCCGATGGCGCGGCGCGACACCGAGGAGGGGACATAGCCCGCGACCACGAATTCCTGCCGGGCCGAGCATTTCGACTTGATCCAGGCCCGGCCGCGCCCGGCGCGATAGGGGCCGTCGCGCAGCTTCGACACGATCCCCTCGAGGCTCAGCCGGCAGGCATGGCGCAGGACCAGCGCGCCGCCTTCGTCGAAATGGCTGCTGAACCGCAGGATGCCGCCTTCCTGGCCCAGAAGCCGGGCGAGCAGCGCCTTGCGCTCGACCAGCGGCACCCTGCACAGGTCGTATCCGTCCAGATAAAGCAGGTCGAAGGCGTAGAAGGCGAAGCGGTCGGATCGCCCGGCGCTGAGATCGGCCTGCAGGGCCGAGAAATCCGAGGCGCCGGTATCGGTCTCGACCACCAATTCGCCATCCAGGATGGCCGCGCCCACCGGCAGGTCGCGCAGGGCGGCGGGCACGGCCTTGCCGAAGCGCGTCGTCCAGTCCAGCCCGCTGCGGGTCAGAAGCTTGACCCGCCCCGCCTCGATCCGGGCTTGCAGGCGGTAGCCGTCGAACTTGATCTCGTGCAGCCAGCGTTCGCCCTGCGGGGCGGCCGAGGCCAGCGTGGCCAGCATCGGCTCGACGAAACCCGGCATCGCCGCCTTGCGCGCGCCCTTGACCGCCGCCGGTTCGGGCGGCTCGGGGTCCGGCTCCGGCGCGGCCCTGGGCTTTTTCGCCCGCCCGGCCGGCTTGCGGATGCGCCCGGTTTTCGAGGACCAGCCCGGCGCCTCGCCCGCGACATCGGCGATCTGCCGGCCGGTCTTGACCGATTCCGGCCGCTCTTCCAGGATGTCGGGCGCGTCCTCGGTCCGGGCGAATTCGTCCTCGCCCTTGATCAGCAGCCAGTTCTCGCGCTTTTCGCGCGGCTTGCCGCGCATGCGGACCAGATGCCAGCGGCCATGCAGCTTTTCGCCATGAAGGGTGAATTCCAGATGGCCCTTGGCATAGCCCTGATGCGGATCGCCGACCGGCGTCCAGGTGCCGCGGTCCCACAGGATGACGGTGCCGCCGCCATATTCGCCCTTGGGGATGGTGCCCTCGAAATCGCCATATTCCAGCGGGTGGTCCTCGACATGCACCGCCAGGCGCTTTTCGCCGGGCACCAGGCTGGGCCCCTTGGCGACGGCCCAGCTTTTCAGCACCCCGTCCAACTCCAGCCGGAAATCGTAATGCAGCCGCGTCGCCGCATGTTTCTGGACCACGAAGGCGTCGCCGCCCTTGCGGATGCGCCCGCCCTTGGGTTCCGGCGTCGCGGCGAAATCGCGTTTCTTGCGATAGGTCTCCAGCGCCATGGCTCAGCCGCCGCGTTGCTGAAAGCGGCCGGACCACGGGACGCGCAGGCCCGCTGCCGGCCGGTCCTGCCGCCCGATTGGCGGGTTGGTTCGGGCCTTTGCGGCAAGCGGTGGTCTCATGCTGGGGCCTCATTCCGGTTGAGGGGGCGTTCCGGCAGGGGGATTTTCCAAACCCCCTGCGCCGGCCTTGGTTCCCGTGCAAGGCGGAGGACCAAGCGAAATCGAGGCGGCCCGTTCGGCAGCCGTCCAGCCCCCGCCGTGTCCGGCAGCAGGGCCGCGACCGCCAGGGGCAGGGCCGCCTCGACCCCGGAAACCGCCGGCCGCGACCGGGACCGCCACCGCTTTTGCGATTGCGTCCCGACTTGTCGGGGCACGAGAGGGACATCGCTTGCGCCGGCCTGTGCTTCCAGGGTGAATGTGAACCTGCCAAGCGCGCGAATGTTCCCGCAAACGCGCGGTCAGCCGCCCACCAGCCCCCAGCCCCGCTTCAGATCGGCCAGGAACCGCCTGCGCTCGGTCTCCCGCTCGGCCGCATCGCGGATGCGCAGCAGCCAGGAGGGATGGATGGTCACGATCATCGGCATGCCGCCCTCCAGCCGGCGGATCCCGCCACGCAGGGACGAGATCGTCGCCGGTCGCCCCAGCAGGCTGCGCACCGCCGTCGCGCCCATCGCCACCAGGACGGCGGGGGCCACCAGCTTGAGTTCCTGCCCCAGCCACCATTTGCAGCGGTCGATCTCGCCGGCATTGGGGCGGCGGTGCAGGCGGCGCTTGCCGCGGGGCGCGAACTTGAAATGCTTGACGGCATTGGTGACGAAGACCTGCCCGCGCGGGATGCCCGCCTCGGCCAGGATCTGGTCGAAAAGCTGTCCGGCCGGACCGACGAAGGGGCGGCCGGCAAGGTCTTCCTTGTCGCCGGGCTGTTCGCCCACCACCATCATCCGCGCCTGCCGGTGCCCTTCGCCCGGAACGACCTGCGTGGCGTGGAGATAAAGCGGGCAGCGCGTGCAGGCCGCCTCGGCCTGGGCCAGTTCGGCCAGCGAGCCGGCCTCAATTTCCGCGCTGGACATGCGCCGCCTCCTTCTGCGTCCCGCGGCCCGGCGGCCTGGACGCACGCAGCTGGGCGGCGTGGAAAAATCCCATGGCTTTCATCCCGTCCATGTCGGGGCCAACCTTCCGGCCGCGGCTTTGTTCCACCGCCCGCGCGACCCTTGCGAGCCGCGCGCCAAGCGCCTAGAAGGCGGGGCAGCCTTGCCAGGGGAAATGCCATGCTTGACCATCTGACCTATACCGCCCCCGAACCGAAAACCATCCAGGGTGCGAAACAGGACTGGGAACTGGTCATCGGGCTGGAGGTCCATGCCCAGGTCGCCTCGAACGCCAAGCTGTTTTCCGGCGCCTCGACCGGCTTCGGGGCCGAGCCGAACAGCCATGTCGCCTTCGTCGACGCCGCCATGCCGGGGATGCTGCCGGTCATCAACGAATTCTGCGTGGCGCAGGCGGTCAAGACCGGGCTGGGCCTGAAGGCGGCGATCAACCTGGTCTCGGCCTTCGACCGCAAGAACTATTTCTATCCCGACCTGCCGCAGGGCTACCAGATCAGCCAGCTCTATCACCCCATCGTGGGCGAGGGCGAGGTGATCGTGGACATGGCCCCCGGCGTCGCCCGCCGCGTCAGGATCGAGCGTATCCACCTGGAACAGGATGCCGGCAAGTCGATCCACGACATGGACCCGAACATGTCCTTCGTCGACCTGAACCGCACCGGCGTCGCGCTGATGGAGATCGTCAGCCGCCCCGATATCCGCGGCCCCGAGGAAGCGGCCGCCTATGTCGCGAAACTTCGCCAGATCATGCGCTACCTGGGCACCTGCGACGGCAACATGCAGAACGGCAACCTGCGCGCCGACGTGAACGTCTCGGTCTGCGCGCCCGGCGCCTATGAGCGCTACCAGGAGACCGGCGATTTCAGCCATCTCGGCACCCGCTGCGAGATCAAGAACATGAACTCGCTGCGCTTCATCCAGGCCGCCATCGACTACGAGGCCCGCCGCCAGATCGCCATCATCGAGGACGGCGGCAAGGTGGTGCAGGAAACCCGGCTCTACGACCCCGACCGGGGCGAGACCCGCTCGATGCGCTCCAAGGAAGAGGCGCATGACTACCGCTATTTCCCCGATCCCGACCTGCTGCCGCTGGAGATCGAGCAGGGCTGGGTGGACGAGATCGCCGGCGCGATGCCGGAACTGCCGGACGAGAAGAAGGCGCGTTTCGTCACCGAACTGGGCCTGTCCGAATACGATGCCGGCGTGCTGACCGCCGAGGTCGAAAGCGCCGACTATTTCGAGCAGGTCGCCGCCGGGCGCGACGGCAAGCAGGCGGCGAACTGGGTCATCAACGAGCTGTTCGGCCGGCTGAACAAGGAAGGGCTGAGCGTCGAGACCTCGCCCGTCTCGGCCGCCCAGCTGGGCGGCGTGATCGACCTGATCGGCTCGGGCGCGATCTCGGGCAAGATCGCCAAGGAACTGTTCGAGATCCTGTGGACCGAAGGCGGCGATCCGGCCCAGATCGTCGAGGCGCGCGGCATGAAGCAGGTCACCGACCTGGGCGCCATCGAGGCGGCGGTGGACGAGATCATCGCCGCCAATCCGGCGCAGGTCGAAAAGGCGCGGGCCAATCCCAAGCTGGCCGGCTGGTTCGTGGGCCAGGTGCTGAAGGCCACCGGCGGCAAGGCCAACCCGGCCGCGGTGAACGAACTGGTGGCCAAGAAGCTCGCCCTGGCCTGATCCGCCGCGGACAGCCGGCCCACGCCGCGGCGCGGCTTGGGCGGGGCAGGGCAAAGGGCCTTTCCGGCCACGCCCAGCCGCGCAAGGGCAAGCCCTTCGGCCGTTTTCCGCCACGCGGTCCGGCCTGTCGGCAAGCCTCCGCCATTCCCGCCCGGCATGAAAAGCCCGCACCTTTCCGCCATGTCTGCGGTCTGCAGCAGCCTTCACTATGGGCCAGCGGGAGATTGCCCATCCTGGGCGATATGCTCGTGCTGCGGGGGCGAGTTTGGGTATCAAGATCAGACCCCTGAGGGCGCCCTCAGCCATCGTTCAGGATGGCTGGCACGAGGTCTGGCCCGAGATAGACAAGCCGTCTGGCTGGCATCCGGGCCGGCAGCTGCTGATACCGGAGCCGTTTCGCGACTGGCCGCCTCGTCCTGCATCGCAGGCGGGTCATCCTCGGATGACCTTGGCGGACACCCCCCATGGAAAAGGCCCCGCGCCGGAACGCGGGGCCGTGGTCAGGCGGGGCCGGGGATCACTCCTCGACCGTCACCTTGACCATGTAGTCGGGCTCGACCACCGCGCCATTGGCGGCCGGGTCGCCCTTCTTGATCGCGTTCAGCACGTCCCAGCCGTCGACCAGCTGGCCGACCACGGTATATTGCCCGTCCAGGAAGGTCGCCGGCGCCAGGTCGATGAAGAACTGGCTGTTGGCGCTGTTGGGATCCTGCGCCCGCGCCATGCCCACCGTGCCGGCCTGGAAGCTGACATCGTTGAACTCGGCCGCCAGGTCCGGCATGTTCGAGCCGCCCATGCCCGCCCGCGCGGTATCGCTGCCGTGCTTGCCGAATTCGACATCGCCGGTCTGGGCCATGAAGCCGTCGATCACGCGATGGAACACCACCCCGTCATAGGCGCCCGATTTCGCCAGCGTCACCAGGCGCTCGACATGGTTCGGCGCCTTGTCGTTGTAAAGGTCCAGCACGATCCGGCCCTTGGCGGCGCCCTTGGAATCGGCCACCTCGATCACCAGGTTCGGGCCCGGCCCGTCGGTGACGCCCGGCAGGCCCTCGGCCAGGGCTGGATGGGCGGCGGCGCCGGCGGCCAGCACCAGGGCGGGAACCGGCAGCTTATTCCACATCGGCCGCAACCTTCACCGAGATCATCCGGTCGGGATTCGCCGGCGGCTCGCCGCGGGCGATCTTGTCGACATGCTCCATGCCCTCGATGACCCGGCCATAGACGGTATACTGGCCGTTCAGGAAATGGTTGTCCTTGAAATTGATGAAGAACTGGCTGTTGGCCGAGTTCGGGTTCATCGAGCGCGCCGCGCCCAGCGTGCCGCGGTCATGCGGCAGGCGCGAGAACTCGGCCGGCAGGTCGGGCAGGTCCGAGCCGCCGGTGCCGGCGCGGCCCGGATTGTAGTTGTTCTCCATGTTGGCATGTTCCACGTCGCCGGTCTGGGCCATGAAGCCCTCGATCACGCGGTGGAAGGCCACGTTGTCGTATTTCCCGGCGCGGGCCAGTTCCTTCATGCGCTCGGCATGTTTCGGCGCCACGTCGGGCAGCAGCTCGATCACCACCGGGCCGTCCTTCAGCTCGATGATGACCGTGTTCTCGGGATCCTTGATCTCGGCCATGGGGGTCTCCTTCTGATGGCTTGGGCAAAGGCATAAGCGTTTCGCCCCGCCCAGACAACGCCCGCCGGCGCCGCGCGTTTCGCCGCATGCCCGGCTTCTGCCGCCGGTTGACGAAAATGTCATGATGCGGGAAAACCCCGGCGGGGGACGGTCAGCCCAACATGAAAGGGACATGAGCATGGCGGATTTCAACACGATCGACGACCTGGAGCTTGACGGCAAGGTGGTGCTTGTCCGCGTGGACGTGAACGTCCCGGTCGAAAACGGCCAGGTCAGCGATGCCACGCGGATCGAAAAGATCGTGCCCACCGTCAAGGACATCCAGGCCAAGGGCGGCATCCCGGTGCTGCTGGCGCATTTCGACCGCCCCAAGGGCAAGCGCGTGGACAGCATGAGCCTGAAGGTGGTGGTGCCCTCGCTCGAGCGCGCCCTGGGCCAGGAGGTCAAGTTCGCGGACGAGGCCATCGGCGGGCCGGCCAAGCGCGCCGTGGCCGACCTGAAGCCGGGCGATGTCCTGCTCTTGGAAAACACCCGCTTCTATCCGGGCGAGGAAACCAACGACGCGACCTGCGCCGCCTCGCTGGCCGCCCTGGGCCAGGTCTATGTCAACGACGCCTTCTCGGCCGCGCATCGGGCGCATGCCTCGACCGAAGGGATCGCGCGGCTCCTGCCCGCCGCGGCCGGCCGGCTGATGGAGGCGGAACTCAAGGCGCTGGACGCCGCGCTCGGCAATCCGCAGCGCCCGGTCGCGGCCGTGGTCGGCGGCGCCAAGGTCTCGACCAAGCTCGACCTGCTCGGCAACCTGATCGAGAAGGTGGACCACCTGGTGATCGGCGGCGGCATGGCCAACACCTTCCTGGTCGCCCAGGGCATCGAGGTCGGCAAGTCGCTGGCCGAGCGCGACATGGCCGATACCGCGCGCGAGATCATGGCCAAGGCGGAAAAGACCGGCTGCACCATCCACCTGCCGGTGGACGTGGTGGTGGCGCGCGAATTCAAGGCCGGTGCCGACAGCGAGACGGTGGCGGCGGACGCCTGCCCGGCGGACGCGATGATCCTGGACGCCGGCCCCGCCACGGTGGCGAAGATCCGCGAGGTCTTCGAGGCCAGCCGCACGCTGATCTGGAACGGCCCGCTCGGCGCCTTCGAGATCCCGCCCTTCGATGCCGCGACCAATGCCGCGGCGCAAGAGGCGGCGCGGCTGACCCGCGAGGGCAAGCTGATCTCGGTCGCCGGCGGCGGCGATACGGTGGCGGCGCTGAACAAGGCCGGGGTCTCGGGCGATTTCACCTTCATCTCGACCGCGGGCGGCGCCTTCCTGGAATGGATGGAGGGCAAGGAACTGCCCGGCGTGGCGGCCCTGCAAAAGCGCTGAGCCCTGCGTGACGGGATGCGAAAGGGCCCTTTGCGGGGCCTTTCGCAGCCCGGAAATCTTGGGCCTTAAATCCTGGGCCTTGCCGGATAGGCGCATTCGCGTCGGCGGCAGGGGGCACGGATGCGTCCCCTGCCGGCTGCGGTCAGTTCCCCTCGGCCGGCGCGGCTTCGCCGGCCGGCACGACCGGCGCGGTCGCGGCGGGCGGCGCATTGCGCGAGACGTCGCGCGAGTCGGTGTCGAGGAACAGGATGTAGAGAAAGGCCCCGATCGAGACCACGAAGGCCAGTCCCAGCACCAGGAAGAAGGGCCGGTTCTGGCGGATCTGTTCGGGAATGCCGTCGGGATCTTCGTTCGCCATTGGAAATTCCCCCCAATTGCCCCTCCGTTCCAGCGCAAGAGCAACGCCCGGCGCCGGCAGGGGGTTCCGTTAGCGCAATCGCGATTGCCCTTGCCGGCTGGTCTGTTAATCAGCCCGCATTCAGACATGGAGTTCCCGATGCAGATGACCGATACCGTCCGCAAGATCCTCGCCAATTACGAGGGCGAAGCGCCGGGTGTGAAGGCACAGCTGGCCCGCATGCTGATGACCGGCAAGCTGGCCGGCACCGGCAAGATGATCATCCTGCCCGTGGACCAGGGGTTCGAACATGGCCCCGCGCGCAGCTTTGCGCCGAACCCGGCCGGCTATGACCCGCATTACCATTACCAGCTGGCGATCGACGCCGGGCTCAACGCCTATGCCGCGCCCCTGGGCATGATCGAGGCGGGCGCCGACACCTTCGCCGGCCAGATCCCCACGATCCTGAAAGTGAACTCGGCCAATTCGCTGATGTCGGACACGGCCGGCAAGAACCAGGCGATCACCGCCTCGGTCGACGATGCGCTGCGGCTGGGTTGCTCGGCCATCGGCTTCACCATCTATCCGGGCTCGGACATGGCGCTCGACATGATCGAGGAGATCGTCGAGATGCGCAAGGAAGCCGCCGCCAAGGGCGTGGCGACCGTGGTCTGGTCCTATCCGCGCGGCGAGGCGATCAGCAAGGACGGCGAGACGGCGATCGACATTGCCGCCTATGCCGCGCAGATCGCGGCGCTGATCGGCGCCCATGTCATCAAGATCAAGCTTTCGACCGACCACCTGGAACTGGGCGAGGCGAAAAAGGTCTACGAGGCCAAGGGCATCGACATCTCGACCCAGGCCAAGCGCGTGGCGCATTGCATGCAGTCGGCCTTCAACGGCCGCCGCATCGTGGTGTTCTCGGGCGGGGCGGCCAAGGGCGCGGATGCGGTCTTCGACGATGCCCGCGCCATCCGCGACGGTGGCGGCAACGGCTCGATCATCGGCCGCAACAGCTTCCAGCGCTCGCGCGAGGATGCGCTGGAGATGCTGGGCAAGCTGGTGGACATCTACCTGGGCAAGGCCTGATTGCCGTGGGGCTCTGCCCCACACCCCGGAGTATTTTCAGAACGAAGAAGGGGCGTCCGGTTCGGGGCGCCCTTTTCCTTTGGCCTCGGAAGCCCTAGGTTCTGCGCCACAAGCAGAAGGATGGGTGCATGTCGTTTTTCTCGAAGCTGCGCGACCGGCTGACGCGGTCCTCGTCGAAGATCGGCGCGGGGCTGGACGAGATCGTCTCGGACGGCGCCGGCGAGGAAAAGCCGGCATCGGCACCCGAACGGCCCGCCGGGCTGGCGCCGGCGCCCGCCCCGGCGGCGCAGCCCATGCCGGCCCCGGTCGCGGAGCCCCAACCCACCGCCGATCCTGCCGCATCGCCCGACGCGCGTCCGGGGATGCTGGGCCGCATCTTCGGCCGCACGCCCGCCATGGCCGAGCCGCGTCGCGAACTGGACGACGAGATGCTGGAGCAGCTCGAGGAGATGCTGATCCAGGCCGACATGGGGGTCGAGACGGCGCTGCGCGTCACCGCCAATATCGCCGAGGGCCGCATGGGGCGCCGCATTTCCGCCACCGAGCTGAAGGAGCTTCTGGCCGGCGAGATCGCCCGCATCATGACGCCGGTGGCCAAGCCGCTGCCGCTTTATCCCAAGCGGCCGCAGGTGGTGCTGGTGGTGGGCGTGAACGGCTCGGGCAAGACCACGACCATCGGCAAGCTCGCCAGCCAGTTCAAGGCGGCGGGCAAGAAGGTGGTGATCGCCGCGGGCGACACCTTCCGCGCCGCCGCCGTCGAGCAATTGCAGGTCTGGGGCCAGCGTGCCGGCGTGCCGGTGATGACCGCGCCCGAGGGCACCGACCCAGCAAGCCTTGCCTTCGACGCCATGACCAGGGCCGAGGCCGAGGGCGCCGACCTTCTGATGATCGACACCGCCGGCCGCTTGCAGAACCGCCAGGACCTGATGGAGGAACTGGCCAAGATCGTGCGCGTCATCCGCAAGAAGGATCCCAGTGCACCGCACAACACCCTGCTGGTGCTGGACGCCACCACCGGCCAGAACGCGCTGAGCCAGGTCGAGACCTTCCAGAAGCTGGCCGATGTCTCGGGCCTGGTCATGACCAAGCTGGACGGCACCGCGCGCGGCGGCGTGCTGGTGGCCCTGGCCGACCGTTTCGGCCTGCCGATCCATGCCATCGGCGTGGGCGAGCAGATCGACGATCTCGACGCTTTCGACGCCCGCGAATTCGCCCGCGCGCTGGTCGGGCTCGGGGACTGACCCCGGCTTCTTCGTTCTTCAAATACCCATGCGACCGCACAACCGGCGCGGGCGTCACGGCTTGACGAGATGCGCGTCCGTCCTGGTGTCCTCGACCGGCGCCACATTGCCCGCCGGGTCGGCCATGGGCTCGACCACGTCCTGCGGCGGCGTAAAGGGCGCGGTCAGCTCGGCGGTTCCCGCCTGCTTGTCATAGATGCAGACATAGCGGTCCACCCCGCCATCGGCGAGCGTGGTGATCAAGAGCGCCGCGCCATAGCTCTCCGAGCCGAAGGGGTTGACCTCGATCGCCGTCTCGCCCGCCTCGGGCGCCAGCGCCGTGCAGGCGCTCTCGACATCCTTGCGGAACTGCTCCCAGGCCTCTTCGGACGAGGCCAGCGCGGGGCTTGCGGACAGGATCAGCATCAGGGCGGCCAGGCGCATCATCTTTCTCCCTTGGCGGTGCGGGACATCAACGCTTCCGCCCGGCCGCGGGTTTCTAAAGCCCGAGCCGCGCCGCGAAATCGCGCACCTCGGCCTCGTCCCCCGCCGCGCGCGAGCGCAGAAGCGTCGCCTGCGAGCGCAGGATCGGTTCCTCGCCGATGATCTTCAGGTGATTGGCCCGCAGCGTCTCCCCGGACGAGGTGATGTCGGCGATGGCCTCGGCGGTCAGGTTGGCCACCGTGCCCTCGGTCGCGCCCTGGCTGTCCACCAGCTGGTAATCCGCGACCTCCTCGGCCGAGAGCCAGGCGCGCACCAGCCGGTGATACTTGGTGGCGATGCGCAGGCGAAAGCCGTGCTCGGCGCGGAAATCGCGGGCGATGGTGGCGAAATCGTCCAGCGTTTCGCAATCAGACCAGCAGGCCGGCACGGCGAGGATCAGGTCGGCATGGCCGAAGCCCATCGGCGCCAGTTCCTCGACATGGCTGCGCCAGCCCGCCAGCTTCTCGCGGATCAGGTCGGTGCCTGTCACGCCCAGGTGGATGCGGCCGGCCATGAGTTCGCGCGGGATCTCGCCCGCCGACAGCAGCACCAGCGCCACGTTGTCCGCCCCATCGACCCGGCCGGCATATTCGCGGTCCGAGCCGGCGCGCGACAGGGTTACGCCGCGGGCGGCGAACCAGTCGAAACATTGCTCCATCAGCCGCCCCTTGGACGGCACGCCCAGCCGGATCATCCGATGCCTCCCAGTTCATGGACCAGACCCGGCCGGATGATGCCGCCGACCGCGGGGATCGAGCGGCCCTGCGCCTGTCCCAGCACCGCCGCCAGCGCGTCGTAGCGCCCGCCCGAGGCGACCGGCGGCCAGTCCGCGCGCCCCGCCGCGGCAAAGCTGAAGGTCATGCCGTCGTAATATTCCATCGTGTGCCGGCCGTGGCTGGCGTCGAAATGGATGGCGCCCACGTCGATGCCGCGTGCCGACAGCGCCGCCAGGTTGCGCTCCAGCCGGTCCACGGCCTCGGCGATGTCGGGGATCTCGGCGGCGAGGGCGCGGAGCTGCCGCAGCGCCTCGGGCGCCGGGGCCTCGATGGCGAAAAGCCGCTCCAGCCGCTCGACCCATTGTGGCGGCAGCGGGGCCTCGGCGGCGTCGCTGCGCAGCCGGTCGATGCGGGCCTGCATCTCGGCCGGCGAACGCAGCCCGGTCCAGGGCGCGGCGCTTTCGGAAAACTCCCGCGGCTCGGCCGGGGCGGCAAAGCGCGCGAGCGCCTTGGCAAAGCGGTGCGGCCGCCAGATGTGATGCAGAAGCGCGGCGCGGCGGGCGCCGGACAGCGGCAGGGCGCGCACCGCATCCATCAGCAGGTCCATGTCGCCCATGCTGGCCTGCAGCCGCAAGGGCGCGAGGATGTGGTGGAAGAGGGCGAAGACCTCGGCATCGGCCTCGGGGTCGCGGGCGAAAAGCTCGAAGCCGGCCTGCAGGTATTCGTTGTCGCGCGGATGCTCGGGCCGGGTCTCGCCATGGTCCTGCTTGCGAAACACCTCGCCCAGGTAGCAATAGCGGGCGGGCTCGGCGCCGTTCGCCATGTGCATCTGCACCACCGGCACGGTAAAGTCGGGGCGCAGCATCATCTCGCCCCGGATCGGGTCTTGCGTCACATAGGCGCGGGCGCGGATGTCCTCGCCGTAAAGGTCCAGCAGCGTCTCGGCCGGCAGCAGCAGGTCGGGCGCCACTTCCTCGGCGCCCGCGGCGCGAAAGGCGGCCAGGATCTGCTGGCCGATGGCCTGTTTCTCGCGCTTGCTCATCCCAGGATACGCCGGACTTCCGCGACCAGGTCGGCGCGGGCGACCTCGGTCTGGGCGGGCTGGGCCTTCCATTCCTCGTGGCTGGCCTCGGCGGCGATCCTGGCGCCGAGGACCAGGTCCTTGACCTGCACCACGCCGCGCGCCGCCTCGTCCCCGCCCTGGATGACGGCGACGGGGGCATTGCGCTTGTCGGCATATTTCAACTGGTTGCCGAAGTTCTTGGGGTTGCCCAGATAGACCTCGGCCCGGATGCCGGCCTGGCGCAGCTCGGCGGCCATGGCCTGGTAATCGGCCATGCGCTCGCGGTCCATGACGGTGACGACGACCGGGCCCTGCGCGGTCCCGCCCATCAGCCCCTTGGCGCGCAGGGCGGCGAGCAGGCGGTCCACGCCGATGGAAACCCCGGTTGCCGGCACCTTCTGGCCGGTGAAGCGTTCCACCAGCCCGTCGTAGCGCCCGCCGCCGGCGACCGAGCCGAACTGGCGCTTGCGGCCCTTGTCGTCCAGGATCTCGAAGGTCAGCTCGGCTTCGAAGACCGGGCCGGTGTAATAGCCCAGGCCCCGCACGATCGAGGGGTCGATGACGGCGCGATCCTCGCCCACGCCCATGGCGGAAAGCATCTCGGCGATCTGGGCCAGTTCCTCGACCCCCTCGGCGCCGGTGGCCGAGGCGCCGACGGCGGCGCGCAGGTTCGAAAGCGTCTCGGCGTTGTCCGCGCCCTTGGAGGTCAGGAAGGCGAGGACCGGCCCGGCCTGTTCGGGGGCCAGCCCCACGCCTTCGATGAAGGCGCCGGAATCGTCCTTGCGGCCGGTGGTCAGCAGTTGGCGCACGCCGTCCTCGCCGACCTTGTCGAACTTGTCGATGGTGCGCAGCACGTCGTCGGCGGGCTTGCCCTGCGCGACGCCCATGGCCTCCAGGATGCCGTTCAGCACCTTGCGGTTGTTGATGCGGATCAGGTAGTCGCCGCGAGCGATGCCGGCATGTTCCAGCGCCGCCGCCAGCATGGCGCAGATCTCGGCATCCGCCGCGACCGAGGCCGAGCCCACGGTATCTGCGTCGCATTGGTAGAACTGGCGGAAGCGGCCGGGACCGGGCTTTTCGTTGCGCCAGACCGGGCCCATGGCATAGCGGCGATAGGGCGAGGGCAGGTCGTTGCGGAACTGCGCGGCGACGCGGGCCAAGGGCGCCGTCAGGTCATAGCGCAGCGCCAGCCAGTCGCCGGAGCCGCCGCCGGGGACGTCCGATTCCTGCCAGGCGAAGACGCCGGCATTGGGCCGGTCCACGTCGGGCAGGAACTTTCCCAGCGCCTCGACGGTTTCCACGGCACTGGTTTCCAGGGGCTCGAAGCCGTGGCGATGATAGATCTCGGCGATGCGGTCGAGCATCTGCTTGCGTTCGGTCACGTCCGCGCCGAAATAGTCGCGGAACCCCTTGGGCGTCTCGGCCTTGGGACGGGGCTGTTTCTTCTGATCTTTCGCCATGGTTTGCCTCGGGCTTTTCCATGCGGCGGTCTAGCGGATGGAGGATGGATGGACAAGCAGACGCAGGAACGGATCGAACGGCTGGAGGAGGCCGTGGCCTATCTGGCGCGCAGCGTCGAGGATCTGTCGGGCATCGTCGCCCGGCAGGAAGGCGAGATCGGGCGGCTGGCGCGCCATGTCGGCATGCTGATGGAGCGCGAGGCGGAACGCGAGGCCGAGGCGGGGACCGTGCCCTTGGCCGACCAGCGGCCGCCGCATTGGTGAGGGGGTAAGGGGCTCTGCCCCTCGCCCCCGTTCCGGGGGCTCACCCCGGAGTATTTGGAGAACAGAGAAATCAGCGGCTGGCCGGGCCCAGGCGCGGGCCCGCGGGGGCCGGGGCTTGCGGTGCGGTCAGCGGCGGTTCCGCCATGCGCGGGCGCAGGTTCGGCGCGGCCGGGGCCGCGGGTTTCGGCGCCGCCCGCATCGGCTGGCTGAACGGGCCGCGGGCGGGGGGCTCGGGTTCCGGCTGGGACTCGGCTGGGGCCGGCTGCGGCTGCGGTTGCTGATGCGCTGCGGCGGTGGGCCGCTCTTCGGCCTGGGCGAGCGGGCGGCGGAAGACCAGCAGGTTGTGATAGACCGTGGTGCGGCTGGTCAGGCCCGAGCGTTCCTCGGCCGGCAGGGTTTCGGCGCGGACATAGTCCCAGCCGTCGCGGGCCATCTCGTTCAGGACATCGGCGAGGGTGGCGGCGAAACGCTCGATGCCGCTGCGCGCGCCCCTGGTCTTTTCGCCGCGCGCGGGGGCGGGGATGACGGTGTATTCATAGCTGCTCATGCATGGGCCTTTCCTTTGCGCCGCAGGTTAGGCGAGATGCGCAGGCAAGGGAAGCGCCGGGCCGCGCGTTGCACGCGGCCGTGAGGGGCGGGCCGGGGAGGGGCCCGGCCAGCCTGCGCCTATCCCAGCTGCACCATGCGGTGCTTTTTCTTGCCGACCGAGACCTTCAGCCCGTCGCCGATCAGCGCCGCGTCGACCGCCAGCTGCGGGTCGCTGACGGCTTCGTTGTTGAGCCGCAGCCCCCCTTCGGCGATCAGGCGCTTGGCCTCCTTGCCCGAGGCGGTGATGCCGGTCTGCGCCAGCAGCTGCACCACGGTAAGGCCCGAGGCCAGCGCGTCGGCGCTGACCGTCACCACCTCGAGATCGCCGCCGGCGCCGCCCTGCTCGAAGACTTCGCGTGCGGTCGCCTCGGCCGAGGCTGCCGCTTCGGCGCCGTGCAGCAGCGTCGTCACCTCATTGGCCAGGATGATCTTGGCCGCGTTGATCTCGGAGCCCGAAAGCGCGCCGAGGCGGTCGCATTCCTTGACCGGCAGCTCGGTGTAGAGTTTCAGGAACCGGCCGACATCGGCGTCGGTGGTGTTGCGCCAGAACTGCCAGAATTCGTAGGGCGACAGCATCGCCCCGTTGAGCCAGACCGCGCCGCCGGCCGACTTGCCCATCTTGCGCCCGTCCGAGGTGGTCAGCAAGGGCGAGGTCAGGCCCCAGATCTCGGCATCCAGCACCCGGCGGGTCAGGTCGATGCCGTTGACGATATTGCCCCATTGGTCCGAGCCGCCCATCTGCAGCCGGCAGCCGTAGCGCCGGTAAAGCTCGAGGAAGTCATAGGCCTGCAGGATCATGTAGTTGAATTCGAGGAAGCTCAGCGATTGCTCGCGGTCGAGCCGCGACTTGACCGATTCGAAGCTGAGCATGCGGTTGACGCTGAAATGCCGGCCGATGTCGCGCAGGAAGTCGAGGTAGTTCAGGCTGTCCAGCCATTCGGCATTGTTGAGCATCATCGCATGGCCGTCGCCATAGTCGAGGTAGCGGGCGAAGACCTGCTGCATGCCGTCGATGTTGGACTGGATCGCATCCGGGGTCAGCAGCGGGCGTTCCTCGCTGCGGAAGCTGGGATCGCCGACCTTGGTGGTGCCGCCGCCCATCAGCGTGATCGGGCGGTTGCCGGTCTTCTGGAACCAGCGCAGCATCATGATGTTCAGAAGGTGCCCGACATGCAGGCTGGCCGCCGTCGCGTCATAGCCGATATATGCCGTCACCGGGCCTTCGATCAGGGCCTCGTCCAGCGCCTGCATGTCGGTGCAGTCCGCCAGGTAGCCACGCTCGATCATCACGTTCAGGAAATCGGATTTGGCACGGTAGGTCATGGGCTTTTCCTTTCGACTGGCGCGGATATACCGGGGGAAGGGCCGAAGGGAAAGCAGGATGATCCAAGCGCTGGGGATGATGTCGGGCACCTCGCTGGACGGGGTGGACGCGGCGATGATCGAGACCGACGGGACGCGGATCGCCGGTTTCGGCCGCAGCGCCTATCGCGCCTATTCCGGCAACGAATCCGGCCTGCTGCACGCGGCGCTGGGGCAATGGCCGGGCGGGCCGGACGTGGCGGATGCCGCCGCGCTGTCGGTCGCCGCCCATGCCGCGCTGGCCGAAGGGTTCCCCGATGCGGAACTGGTCGGCTATCACGGCCAGACGCTGGCGCATGATCCGGGGGGGCGCGGCACGCATCAGGCCGGCGATGGCGCCGCGCTGGCGCGCAAGCTGGGCCGGCCGGTGGTCTGGGATTTCCGCAGCGAGGACGTGCGGCAAGGCGGCGAGGGGGCGCCGCTTGCGCCCTTCTTCCACTGGGCCTGCGCGGAATGGGCGATGGGGCGGGGGCTTTTGCCGCGCGCGCCGGTGGCCTTCCTGAACCTGGGCGGCGTGGGCAACCTGACCTGGGTCGATCCCGCCGCCGGGGCGCCCGAGGCGCCGGGGGCCTGCATCGCCTTCGACACCGGCCCGGCCAATGCGCCCGTGAACGACCTGATGCGCGCCCGGCGCGGGCTGGCGCGGGACGAGGGCGGGCGGCTCGCCTTGCAGGGCAGGCCGGACGAGGGCGTCGTCGCCCGCTTCCTGGAACATCCGCATTTCGCCCGGCCGGTGCCGAAATCGCTGGACCGCGACGCTTTCCCCACGCTTGCGGCCGAGGTGGCGGGGCTTTCGGACGCCGATGCGGCGGCGACGCTGACCCATGCCGCGGCCGCGGCGGTGGCGGCGGGGGTGGCGGCCCTGGAGCGGGCGCCGGGGCTGGTCCTGGTCTGCGGCGGCGGGCGGCACAATGCCGCGATGATGGCGGCGCTGGCGGCGCGGCTGCCGGCCCGCGTCGCGCCGGTCGAGGAGGTCGGGCTCGATGGCGACATGCTCGAGGCGCAGGCCTTCGGTTGGCTGGCGGTGCGGGTGTTGCGCGGGCTGCCGACCTCGGGGCCGGGAACCACCGGGGCGCCGGGGCCGGTCTGCGGCGGGCGCATCAGCCATCCGCCGCGGCGCTGAGGCGGCCTGCGGCCGGGGCGCGATCACAGGCGGATTTCCGCCTTGTGATTGTTTCGGCGCCATTTCGCGGGAACGATGCGGCGGATGGTGACGTTGGACGGGCATATGACGGCACCCGCCGTCCGTGACAACGACAACCGGAAAGGACATCGTCCATGAAACCTCTTGTCATCGCCGCCACCACCCTGGCCCTTGCCGGTTCTGCCTTTGCGCAGACCGAGACCACGCCGCCGGCCGAGATGCCCGCCGAGCAGGTCGAAGACGCCGCGACCGCGACCGAGCAGGCGGCCGACCAGGCCGAGCAGGCCGCCGATCAGGCGGAACAGGCTGCCGACCAGGCGGCCGAGGAAACCGGCGACGCCGCGGCCGAGGCCGCCCAGGACGCCGCCGAGGCCGCCGATGCGGCCAGCGATGCCGCCAATGATGCGACCGGCGCCGCCGCCGGCATGGGCGCCGCCCCCGGCGCGCCTGCGGGCGACGCCGTGCCCGAAGCGGCCGAGGATGCCGCGACCGATGCCGCCGGCGCCGCCGAGGAAGCCGCCGATGCCGCGGGCGACGCGGCCGATGCCGCCGCGGATGCCTCGGCCGAGGCGCCGGTGACGCCGCCCGACGTCAACCCGCCGGCGATCTCGGAGGCCGAGCCGGGCGTGCTGTCGAGCTGGCTGACCAGCCGCCGCATCTGGACCACCAACCAGCCCTCGACCACCGAATGGACCGAGCCCGCGCTCGAGGAGCGACCGGCCGAATGGCAGGACATCGCCAAGGTGAACGACATCGTGCTGGATGATTCGGCCCAGGTCGTCGGCTATGTCGCCGATATCGGCGGCTTCCTGGGCATCGGCGCCAAGAAGGTGCTGCTGGGCGTGGATGCGATCCACCTGGTGACCATCGGCAACGACACCTTCTTCGCCACCAACTACACCAAGGCCGAGTTGGAGGCCCTGCCGGATTTCGACGAGAAGACCGTGCGGAAATAAGGCTTGCGGCCGTTTTCGGACCAAAGCGGGGCGCCTTTCGGGGCGCCCTTGCATTTTTTGCACAAGATCGGCCTTGACGGCATCCGCCGCCATGCGTAAACCCCCTCGCACCCCGGACGGCGATCCGGGGGAAGTGGTCTGCGCGGTTGTAGCTCAGTTGGTTAGAGTACCGGCCTGTCACGCCGGGGGTCGCGGGTTCGAGCCCCGTCAACCGCGCCACCACCACCATATATCGCCGAAAAGATGCGCGGTTGTAGCTCAGTTGGTTAGAGTACCGGCCTGTCACGCCGGGGGTCGCGGGTTCGAGCCCCGTCAACCGCGCCATCTTTCCCCTTCATCCTCCATGGCTTCGCGGCCGCGCTTCCGGCGCGGTTTTTCGGGTATTTGGGGAACGAAGAAGCCGGCCGGCGGTCGCGCCCGGCAGCGGCGCAAGGGGCTTTTCAAGCCGCCTCAATTCCCTATGCTGGCCCCCAATCACGACGGAGGACGCCATGGCACGCGGAATAGATTACGGCGGAATGATGCACCGGGCCATGCAGCGGCTGATCGCGGATGTGCTGCAAACGGTAGCCACCGAGGGGCTGCCGGGCGAGCATCATTTCTTCATCACCTTCGACACCCGCGATTCGCAGGTGCAGATGGCCGACTGGCTGCGCGAGCGCTATCCCGACGAGATGACCATCGTCATCCAGCATTGGTTCGAGGATCTCTCGGTCACGCCCGAGGGTTTTCACATCACGCTGAATTTCGGCAATTCGCCCGAGCCGCTCTATATCCCCTTCGACGCGCTGCGCACCTTCGTGGACCCTTCGGTCGAGTTCGGCCTGCGTTTCGAGAACCACGAAGAGGAAGAGGACGAGCCCGAAGAGGAAGAACCGCCCGTGGCCGAGGCGCCGGGCGAGGAGGGCGCGAAGGGCGGCGCCGAGGTGGTCAGCCTGGACAAATGGCGCAAGTGAGGCGCTGTTAGCGCATGGCATACCACGGCATGCCGATTGCCAATCCGCGCCATCGGGCCTAGAACCCTCGCAACACCGTGAGGGAGCATGCCATGACCAAGACCACCCGCACCGAGACCGACAGCTTCGGCCCGCTGGAGGTGCCCGCCGACAAGTATTGGGGCGCCCAGACCCAGCGCTCGATCCAGAACTTCCCGATCGGCTGGGAACGCCAGCCGGTGCCGATCATCCGCGCGCTGGGTGCGATCAAGCAGGCCGCGGCCGAGGTGAACATGGCCAGCGGCAAGCTGGACCCGGCCATCGGCAAGGCCATGGTGCAGGCGGCCGCGGAAGTGGTGGCGGGCAAGTTCGACGACAACTTCCCGCTGGTGGTCTGGCAGACCGGCTCGGGCACGCAGTCGAACATGAACGCCAACGAGGTGATCTCGAACCGCGCCATCGAGATCCTGGGCGGCGAGATGGGCTCGAAGAAGCCGGTCCATCCGAACGACCACGTGAACATGGGCCAGTCGTCGAACGACACCTTCCCGACCGCCATGCATGTCGCCATCGCCATGCAGGCGCGCGACGTGCTGCTGCCGGGGCTGGAAAAGCTGCACAAGGCGCTGGTCGCGAAGTCCGGGGAATTCAAGGACATCATCAAGATCGGCCGCACCCATACCCAGGATGCGACGCCCCTGACCCTGGGCCAGGAATTCGGCGGCTATGCGCATCAGGTCCAGAAGGGCATCGAGCGGGTGAAGCTGGCCCTGGGCGACATCTACGAGCTGGCGCAGGGCGGCACTGCCGTCGGCACCGGGCTGAACACGAAAAAGGGCTGGGACACGGCCATCGCCGCCAAGATCGCCGAGATCACCGGCCTGCCCTTTGTCACCGCGCCGAACAAGTTCGAGGCGCTGGCCGCGCATGACGCGATGGTGTTCTTCTCGGGCGCGCTGAAGACCGTGGCCGCCTCTCTGTTCAAGATCGCCAACGACATGCGGCTGCTGGGCTCGGGTCCGCGCTCGGGCCTGGGCGAGCTGATCCTGCCCGAGAACGAGCCGGGCTCGTCGATCATGCCCGGCAAGGTCAACCCGACCCAGGCCGAGGCGCTGACCATGGTCTGCGCCCATGTCATGGGCAATGACGCCGCCATCGGCTTCGCCGGCTCGCAGGGCCATTTCGAGCTGAACGTCTACAACCCGATGATGAGCTACAACGTGCTGCAATCCATGCAGCTTCTGGGCGATGCGGCGGGTTCGTTCACCGACAACATGGTCGTGGGCACCGAGGCGAACATCCCCCGCATCGAGAAGCTGATGAAGGAATCGCTGATGCTGGTGACGGCCCTGGCGCCGACCATCGGCTATGACAATGCGACCAAGGTGGCCAAGACCGCGCACAAGAACGGCACCACGTTGCGCGAGGAGGCCATCGCGCTCGGCTTCGTCGACGGCGAGACCTTCGACCGCATCGTGCGGCCCGAGCAGATGATCGGCCCGGAAGACTGATCTTGGCCGGGTCCGGTTCAGGCAAGGTCGTGAACCTGCGGGCGGCGCGCAAATCCGCCGCCCGCGATTCCGCCCGCAGGCAGGGCGACGAGAATGCGGCGAAGTTCGGCCGCAGCAAGGTCCAGAAGCTGGCCGAGCAGGACGCCGCCGCGCGCGCCGCCCGGCACCTGGACCAGCATCGCAAGGGGCCGGAGCAAGGCGATGAGTGACCTGCCGCCGCTGCCGCCGATGTCCGCGCCGGTGAAGCGCTCGATCACCATCGGCGGGCATCGCACCTCGGTCAGCCTGGAGGATGCCTTCTGGCGCGAGCTGCGCGGCATGGCCCGCGCCGGCGGCCGCACCACCGCCGCGCTGATCGCCCAGATCGACGCCGCCCGCCCGCCCGAGGTGGGGCTGGCCACCGCCCTGCGGCTTTACGTGCTGGCCGAGATCGTCAAGAATCGGGCGTAATGCTTGCGGCCTGCGCCCTGGCTGACTAAAAGCCGCAGCACATATCCAAATTTCCGGGAAATACCATGGCAGGCCATTCCAAATGGGCCAATATCCAGCATCGCAAGGGCAAGCAGGACAAGCTGCGCTCGAAGCTGTTTTCGAAACTGGCCAAAGAAATCACCGTCGCCGCCAAGATGGGCGACCCTGACCCCGACAAGAACCCTCGGCTGCGCCTTGCGGTGAAGGAAGCCAAGTCGAACTCGATGCCGAAGGACGTGATCGACCGCGCCATCAAGAAGTCGCAGGGCGGCGATGCCGAGAGCTATGACGAGATCCGCTACGAGGGCTATGGCCCCAACGGCATCGCCATCATCGTCGAGGCGATGACCGACAACCGCAACCGCACCGCGTCGAACGTGCGCAGCTATTTCACCAAATATGGCGGCGACCTGGGCCAGACCGGCTCGGTCAGCTTCATGTTCGACCGCAAGGGCGAGATCCTGTATCCGGCCGGCGCGGGCGATGCCGACACGGTGATGCTGGCCGCGATCGAGGCCGGGGCCGAGGATGTCGAAAGCGACGAGGACGGGCACTGGATCTATACCTCGGACACCGACCTGGCCGAGGTCTCGAATGCGCTGGAGGCTTCCCTGGGCGAATCCGAGCATGCCAAGCTGATCTGGAAGCCGCAGGCGCCGACCGAGATCGACCTGGAGACGGCGCAGAAGCTGATGAAGCTGATCGACGCGCTGGAAGAGGACGACGACGTGCAGAACGTCACCGGGAATTTCGACATTCCCGAGGATGTGGCGGCGCAGCTTTGAATTTCCGCCTCCGGCGGGGGTATTTGGGGAACAGAGAAATCAGGGTCGCAGTTCTGCTGCGGCCCTTTTCCTTATGGCGGCGGTCAGCGGGGCGAGGGCGGGCGCCATGGCGCGCTGCACATGCCAGTAGAGCGCCACGTCCAGGGCCAGGTCGGGGAGCAGCGGTTGCAGCCGGCCGTCGCGCAGCGCCGGGGCGGCCATGGCTTCGGGGACCATGCCCCAGCCGAGACCGAGTTCGATGGCGCGGGCAAAGGGTTCCGAGGCCGGGATCAGGTGGCCCGCCAGGTGCAGCGGCCGGCCTATGGCCCTGTGCGCCCAGCGCGATTGCAGCGCGTCCTTGGCGTTGAAGATGACGGCGGGGGCGGCGCGCAGCGCGGCCTCGGTCACGCCGTCGGGGAAGTGCCGGGCGCGGAAATCGGGGGTGGCCAGCGCCAGGTAGCGCATGGCGCCCAAGGGCAGCGCGTCGCAGCCCGGCACCGGGTCGGGGTCGGAGCTGATCGCCGCCGAGACCTGGCCCTGGCGCAGCCAGTCGCCGGCATGGTCCTGGTCGTCCAGCACCAGGTCGTAGAGCGCCGGCAGCGCCGCCATCACCGGCAGGAACCAGGTCGCCAGGCTGTCGGCATTGACCGCGAGCCGCAGCACCGCCGGTCCGGGCGGGCGCAGGCTGGCGGCGAGCGTGGTTTCCAGCAGCCGCACCTGGTCGAGATGCTGCATCAGCCGCAGCCCGGTTTCGGTGCCGCGGGCCGGCGGGCCGCGATGGACCAGCACCTGGCCCAGCCGCTCTTCCAGCCCCTTGATGCGCTGCGACACTGCCGAGGGGGTGACGCCGAGCGCTGCCGCCGCCGCCTCGAAGCTGCCGCGGCGGATGATCTCGGCCAGCACAGCCAGGGCGGCATAGTCGAGCATTAAGGTAACCTTAACCAGCGTAACGATTTTGAATTTGCCTGAAGTGACGGGCCAGGGCAAGACGGCGGGCGAAGGAGAGCCGCATGCATGCCTATTTCGCCGGCCTTGGCACCGCCCTGTCGCTGATCGTCGCCATCGGGGCGCAGAATGCCTTCGTGCTGAAGCAGGGGCTGATGCGCCGGCACGTGCTGGCCACCTGCGCCTTTTGCGCGGTCTCGGATGCGGTGCTGATCACCGCCGGGGTTCTGGGCGCGGGCGCCATTGCCGCGCAGGCGCCCTGGTTCCTGGCGGCGATGCGCTGGGGCGGGGCGGCCTTCCTGCTGGCCTATGGCGCGCGCGCCTTTCGCGCCGCCTGGCGCGGCGGCGAGGCGCTGCGGGCCGGGCAGGGCCCTGCCGCGGGGCTGGGCGCCACGCTTCTGGTGCTGGCGGGGCTGACCTGGCTCAACCCGCATGTCTGGCTGGATACGGTGGTGCTGATCGGCTCGGTCTCGGCGGGGTGGGAGAACAAGCCGGGCTTCGTCGCCGGCGCGGTCTCGGGCTCGGTGCTGTTCTTCTTTGCGCTGGGTTACGGCGCGCGCTGGCTGTCGCCGCTGTTCGCGCGGCCGGCGGCCTGGCGGGTGCTGGACGGGCTGGTCGGGCTGGTGATGTGGTCGATCGCCCTGGGCCTGCTGCTGGGCGGCTGAGCCTTGCGCCGGCCGTGCCGGCAGGGCATGGCTGTGGGGATGAGCAGGACAACCCATTCCCTTGCGCGCAACGACCTGCCGGGCATCCTGTGGATGCTGGCGGCGGGTCTGTGCTTCGTCGCGGTCAACGGCACGGTGCGCTGGCTGGGGCAGGCGCTGCCGGCGGCCGAGGGCGCCTTCATCCGCTTCGCCTTCGGGCTGCTGTTCCTGGTCCCGGCGCTGGCGCCGGCGCTGCGGCAGGGCTTTGCCCCGCGCATCTGGGCGCTTTTCGCGCTGCGCGGCGGGCTGCATGTGCTGGCGGTGATCCTGTGGTTCTATGCCATGGCCCGCATCACCGTGGCCGAGGTCACCGCCATCGGCTTTCTCAATCCGGTCGTGGTCACGCTGGGCGCGGCGCTGCTGATGGGCGAGCGGATCTCGTGGCGGCGCGGGCTGGCCATCGCCGTGGCGCTGGCGGGGGCGATGATCGTGCTGCGGCCCGGCATCCGCGCGCTGGAGCCCGGCCACCTGGCGCAGCTGGGCGCCGCGGTGATCTTTGGCGGCTCCTACCTGGTGGCGAAGCGGCTGTCGGAACTGGTGCCGGCCTCGGTCGTGGTGGCGATGATGTCGCTGACGGTCTGCATCGGCCTGGCGCCGGTCGCGGCGCTGGTCTGGGTGCCGCCGACGCTGGTGCAATGCGCGGTGCTGGCCTGCACCGCCTTTTTCGCCACCGCCGGGCATTACGCGATGACGCGGGCCTTTGCCGCCGCGCCCCTGACGGTGACGCAGCCCGTCACCCTGCTGCAGCTGATCTGGGCCAGCCTTCTGGGCGCGCTGGCCTTTGCCGAGCCGGTCGACCTGTGGGTGCTGGTCGGCGGCGCGATCATGATCGGCGCCATCAGCTACATCACCTGGCGCGAGGCGCGGCTGCGGCGCCCCACGATCACCCCGCCGGCCGAGGCGACGCGGGAAAGCTAGGCCGGGTGTTCCAGCGCGCCGCCGGCCTGGCCGCGCTGCACCACCAGGCGCGACATGATGCCCTGCCGCGTCACCCGGCCGCCGCCCTGCAAGGGCAGCATCTCGGCGCCGGTCTCGGTCATGGCCTGGATGACCTCGCGCACCGGGGTCTGGCGGTCGATGGGGGTGCCGGTGGCCTCGCCCGGCTCGGCCATGTCCTCGGCCCTCAGTACCGCCAAGGGGTTCATGTGGGCGACGAAATCCTCGACATAGGCGTTCGCCGGATGGGCGATGATCTCGCGCGCGGTGCCGACCTGGACGATGCGGCCGCCCTCCATCAGCGCGATGCGGTTGCCGATGCGGAACGCCTCGTCGAGGTCGTGGCTGACGAAGACGATGGTGCGGCGGAATCGCTTCTGCAATTCCAGCAATTCGTCCTGCAGCCGGTTGCGGATCAGCGGGTCCAGCGCCGAGAAGGGCTCGTCCATCAACAGGATCGGCGCCTCGGTGGCGAAGGCGCGCGCCAGGCCCACGCGCTGCTGCATGCCGCCCGACAGGTCGCCCACCTTGCGCTCGGCCCAGTCGGCCAGGCCGACGGTGGCCAGCTGCGCATCGACGCGGCGGCGGCGTTCGGCGGCGGGGATGCCGGCCAGCTCCAGCCCCAGTCCGACGTTCTCGCGCACCGAGCGCCAGGGCAGCAGGCCGAATTGCTGGAAGACCATGGCGATGCATTCGCGGCGCAGCCGGCGCAGCTCGGCGCCCGAGGCCTTGGTCACCGAGGCCATGCGGTCGCCGTCCCAGACCCGCACCTCGCCGCGGCAGACCGGGTTGAGCCCGTTCACCGCCCGCAAGAGCGTGGACTTGCCCGAGCCGGAAAGGCCCATCAGCACCAGGATCTCGCCCTCGCGCACGGTCAGCGAGCAGTTGTGGACGCCCAGCACCTGCCCGGTCTCGGCCTTGATCGGGCCGCGGTCCAGGCCCTGGTCCATCAGCGGCAGCGCGGCCTGGGGCGCGTCGCCGAAGACGATGTTCACATTGTCGAACTCGACCGCGTTATGCGCGGCTTGCCTGGCCTCAGTCATGGCGCCCCCTTACCCGCAGCATCCGGTCCAGCATGATCGCGACCACCACGATGATGAAGCCGCTTTCGAAACCCAGCGCCGTGTTCACGCTGTTCAGCGCCCGGACCACCGGCACGCCCAGCCCCGAGGCGCCGACCAGCGCCGCGATGACGACCATGGACAGCGACAGCATGATGGTCTGGTTCAGCCCGGCCATGATTTGCGGCGTGGCGCTTGGCAGTTCGACCTTCCATAGCAGCTGGCGCGGGGTGGCGCCGAAGGCGGTGGCGGCCTCGACCAGCGCCCTGGGCGTCGAGGAGATGCCCAGATGCGTCAGCCGGATCGGCGCCGGCAGCACGAAGATCACCGTGGCGATCAGGCCGGGCACCATGCCGATGCCGAAGAAGACGATGGCCGGGATCAGGTAGACGAAGGTCGGCAGCGTCTGCATCAGGTCCAGCACCGGCCGCATCCAGGCGTAAAGCCGCGGCCGGTGCGCGGCGGCGATGCCCATGGGCACGCCGATCGCCATGCAGACGACGCAGGCGGCAAGCACCAGGGTCAGCGACTGCATCGTCTCTTTCCAATAGCCCTGGTTGAGGATGAACAGGAAGCCCAGGGCGACCAGCAGGCAGGTCTTCCAGCTGCGCTGCAAGGCCCAGGTCAGGGCCACGGCCAGCAGGGTGAAGACCAGCGGATGCGGGAATTCCAGCATCCTCAGGATGCCGCCGATCAGCCCCTCCATCAGCCGCGAGACGGCATTGAAGACCACGGCGGCATGGGCGTTGAGCCAGTCGAAGATCGCCTTGGCGGTCCGGCCCACCGGGATCTTGGTCTCGGTCAGGAATGCGGTCAGTTGGTCCATGCGTCCCTTTCTTTCTGCCGTGCGGGATCGTCGGGGCTCCGGGGGTTGCGCCGCAGGGTCGCGGCGGCACGGCCCGGACGCGCCATCCCGGCCAGGGTAGAGAAAACCGTCCCATGAGCAAGGCGGAGCAGGCGGCGGCGCCCCCGCCTGCCCGGCCCTTATTCGGAAAGCACCTTGTCCAGCGCCGCCTGCGCATCGCCGCCGTTGGCGGCGGTGACGCCCGCGATCCAGGGCTGCGCCGCTTCCGGGTTGGTGCGGAGCCATTTCAGCGCCGCCTCGGCCGGCTGCATGCCGTCGTTCAGGATCAGGCCCATGACCTCGTTCTCCATGGGCAGGGTGAATTCCAGGTTCTGCAGGAACTTGCCGACGTTCGGGCAGGTCTCGGCATAGCCGGCGCGGGTATTGGTATCGACGCGCGCGCCGCCGAAATCGGGGCCGAAGACCTCGTCCCCGCCGGCCAGGTAGGTCATCTGGAACTGGCTGTTCATCGGATGCGGCTCCCAGCCCAGGAAGACGACCGGCTTGCCGGCGGCCTCGGCGCGCGCGACCTGCGCCAGCATCCCCTGTTCGCTGCTTTCGACGACCTCGAAGGTGCCCAGGTCGAACTTGTTCTCGGCCACCATCTCCAGCAGCAGGCGGTTGCCGTCGTTGCCCGGCTCGATGCCGTAGATCTTGCCCTCCAGCGCGTCCTTGTGCGCGGCGATCCCGGCGAAATCGGCGATGCCCAGGTCGGCCGCGGCCTTGTTCGTCGCCAGCGTGTATTTCGCCCCGGTCAGGTTGGTGCGCAGGATGTCCACGGTGCCCGCCTCGCGATAGGGGGCGATGTCGGCCTCCATCGTCGGCATCCAGTTGCCCAGGAACACGTCCACGTCGTCGGTGGACAGCGCCGTATAGGTCACGGGCACCGACAGGATCTTGGTTTCGGTCTGATACCCCAGCGCCCCCAGCACGGTCGAGGCCAGCGCGGTGGTGGCGCTGATGTCGGACCAGCCCACGTCCGAGAAGACGACCTTGCGGCACTCCATCGGCTCTTGCGCCGCAGCGATGCCGGCCGTGGCGAGCGAGGCGACCAGCCCGGCGGCAAGAGCTGCGGAAGTGCGGCGAAATGTCATCTTTATCTCCTAGGTTCGTTGACGGGTGATGTGATTAAGGCTTTCATTGATTGACGAGTCAATCAATGATCGGCCAGATACGGGTCTCTTGCACGAATTTTCCAACGGAATTGCACCATGGTGTCCTGTCATGCCCAAGCTTGGCGCTGAACCTATCCGAAAAGCGGCGCTGATCAACGCCGCGATTGCCACGGTGGGCCGGGCGGGCTCGCTGGACGTCACCGTAGCGCAGATCGCGCGCGCGGCGGGCATGTCCTCGGCGCTCGCGCATCACTATTTCGGCTCGAAGGAGCGGATCTTCCTGGCGGCGATGCGGCATATCCTGGCGCAATACGGCGACTCGACCCGTGCTGCGCTGCGCGGGGCCGAAACGCCGCAGGAGCGGCTGCGCGCCATCATCGCCGCCAGTTTCGACGGCGCCAATTTCGAACATGACACCATCGCGGCCTGGCTGAACTTCTATGCGCTGGCGCTGGTCGAGCCCGAGGCGGCGCGGCTGTTGCGGGTCTATCACCGCCGGCTCGCCTCGAACCTGCTGACGGCCTTGCGCCCGCTGGCCGGGGCGGGGGCCGAGCCCATCGCCCGCACGCTGGGGGCGCTGATCGACGGGCTTTACCTGCGCGCGGCGCTGTCCAACGAGGCCGATGCCGCCGCCGCCGAACGAACCACGCTGGACTATCTGGAAAAGGTGCTGCCATGAGCCATGACGCGCAACCGCCGGCAAGCCTTTACATCGACGGCGCCCATGTCGAGGGCGAGGGCGCGGCGCTGCCGGTGCATTACCCCTATGACGGCGCGGTGATCGCGCGGCTGCGCGAGGCGTCCCCGGCGCAGGTGGCGCAGGCGACCGCCGCCGCTGCCGCCGCGCAGCCGGCCTGGGCGGCGCTGCGCCCGGTCGAGCGCGGCCGGGTGCTGGTCCGGGCGGCGCAGATCATCCGCGAACGGGGCGAGGAACTGGCGCGGCTGGAGACGCTGGACACCGGCAAGCCGATCCAGGAGACGCGGGTGGCCGACTGGCCCTCGGGCGCCGATGCGCTGGAATATTTCGGCGGGCTGGCGCCGACCGTCACCGGGCAGATGATCCCGCTGGGCGGCGATTTCGTCTATACGATACGCGAACCGCTGGGGGTCTGCGCCGGCATCGGCGCCTGGAACTATCCCAGCCAGATCGCCTGCTGGAAGGCGGCGCCTGCCTTGGCCATGGGCAATGCCATGGTCTTCAAGCCCAGCGAGGAAACCCCGCTGGGCGCCCTGAAGCTGGCCGAGATCCTGGCCGAGGCCGGCTTGCCGGCCGGCATCTTCAACGTGGTGCAGGGCCGTGGTGCGGTCGGTGCGGCGCTGGTGACGGATCCGCGCGTGGCCAAGGTGTCGCTGACCGGCTCGGTCGCGACCGGGCAAAGGGTCTATGCCGCGGCGGCCGAGGGCATGCGGCATGTGACGATGGAACTGGGGGGCAAGTCGCCGCTGGTCGTCTTCGACGACGCCTCGCTGGAGGATGCGGTCGGCGCGGCGATGCTGGCGAATTTCTATTCCTCGGGCCAGATCTGCTCGAACGGGACGCGGGTCTTCGTGCAGCAGGGCATCCTGCCCGCCTTCCTGGACCGGCTGGCCGAGCGGGTGGCCAGGATCAGGATCGGCGATCCGCTGGACGAGGCGACCCAGCACGGCCCCATCGTCAGCCCAGGCCAGGCGGCGAAGATCCGTGCCGCCATCCAACGCGGATGCGACGAGGGCGCGCGGCTGGTCTGCGGCGGACCGGGCGAGGGCGCCTTCGTGCCGCCGACCGTCTTTGCCGATGCCTCGGATGACATGTGGATCGTGCGCGAGGAGATCTTCGGCCCGGTCATGTCGGTGCTGGGTTTCGCGACCGAGGAGGAGGCCGTCGCCCGCGCCAATGCCTCGCCCTATGGGCTGGCGGCGGGGGTGTTCACCCGCGACCTGGCGCGCGGCCACAGGGTCGCGGCGGCCTTGCAGGCCGGGACCACCTGGATCAACGCCTATAACCTGACCCCGGTCGAGGCGCCCTTTGGCGGCGTCAAGCTGTCGGGGATCGGGCGCGAGAACTCGGCCGCGGCCATCGAGCATTATTCGCAGCTGAAATCGGTCTATGTCGGCATGGGAGGCGTCGATGCGCCCTATTGATCGGCGCCGCGCCGGCAGCACGGTCGGCATGGGTATTTGGACAACGAAGAAGCCCGCCAGGGCGATGCAGGGGAGGCAGGCGTGATCCCGGATTATGTGATCGTCGGTGCCGGCTCGGCCGGCTGCGCGCTGGCTTACCGGCTGGTGATGGCCGGCAAGCGCGTGGACATCGTCGAATATGGCGGCAGCGATGTCGGGCCCTTCATCCAGATGCCGGCGGCGCTGTCTTATCCGATGAACATGCGCCGCTATGACTGGGGGTTTTCGTCCGAGCCCGAGCCGCATCTGGGCGGGCGGCGGCTGGTCACGCCGCGCGGCAAGGTGGTCGGGGGGTCGAGTTCGATCAACGGCATGGTCTTCGTGCGCGGCCATGCCAGGGATTTCGACTTCTGGGCCGAGAGCGGCGCCAGCGGCTGGGCCTATGCCGACGTGCTGCCCTATTTCAAGCGCATGGAGACCTCGCATGGCGCGGTCAGCGACTATCGCGGCAGCGAGGGGCCGCTGCATGTGACGCGCGGCTCGCGCAAGAACCCGCTGTTCGACGCCTTCATCCGCGCCGGGCGCGAGGCCGGCTATCCGACGACCGAGGATTACAACGGCGCCCGCCAGGAAGGCTTCGGCGCCATGGAGGCGACGATCTGGGAGGGGCGGCGCTGGTCGGCCGCCAATGCCTATCTGCGCCCGGCGCAGGAGACCGGGCTGCTGCGGCTGCGGCGCGGGCTGGCGCGGCGGGTGGTCTTCGAGGACGGCCGCGCCGTGGGCGTCGAGGTCGGCAACACCCGCGGCATCACCGTGTTCCGCGCGCGGCAGGAGGTGATTCTTTCGGCCAGCTCGATCAATACGCCGAAGCTTCTGATGCTGTCGGGCATCGGCCCGGCCGGGCATCTGCGCGCGCATGGCATCGAGATCCTGGCGGACCGGCCGGGCGTGGGCGCGAATCTCCAGGACCACCTGGAGGTCTACATGCAATATACCGCGACCCAGCCGGTCACGCTCTACAAGCACTGGAACCTGTGGGGGAAGGGCTCGATCGGGGCGCAATGGCTGGCGACGGGGACGGGCCTCGGGGCCTCGAACCAGTTCGAGAGCTGCGGCTTCATCCGTTCGGCCGCCGGGGTGGAATACCCGGATATCCAGTATCACTTCCTGCCCTTGGCCGTGCGCTACGACGGCCGGGCGGCGGCCGAGGGGCACGGCTTCCAGGTCCATGTCGGGCCGATGCGGTCGAAGTCGCGCGGCACGGTGCGGCTGAAATCCGCCGATCCCAAGCAGGCGCCCGAGATCCGCTTCAACTACATGTCGCATCCCGACGACTGGGCCGAGTTCCGCGCCTGCGTGCGGCTGACGCGCGAGATCTTTGCCCAGCCCGCCTTCGCCGCCTACAAGGGCCACGAGATCCAGCCCGGCGAGGGCGTGGTGAGCGACGACCAGATCGACGCCTTCATCCGCGACCATGCCGAGTCGGCATTCCACCCCTGCGGCACGGCGCGGATGGGCGCGGCCGACGACCCCTTGGCGGTGGTCGACCCGGAACTGCGGGTGATCGGGGTCGAGGGGCTGCGCGTCGCCGACAGCTCGGTCTTTCCGCGCATCACCAACGGCAACCTGAACGCGCCCTCGATCATGACCGGCGAGAAGGCCGCCGATCACATCCTGGGCGCGGGGATGCTGGCGCCGCTGAACCTGGGGCCGGAAATGGCGCCGGATTGGCAGATCGCCCAGCGTTCCGCCTAGTTCAGGAATCCTTGGGGTTTTTCAGCAGGTCGGCAAGCCCGGCGAAGGGCTTGCGCGCCTCTTCCTCGGGCGGGGGTTCGGGGGCGTCGAGCGCCGCGCCCTCGGCCCGCGGGTAAAGCGGCAGCGCCAGCGCCAGCGCCTCGGTCATGATCGCCTCGATGTCGATGAACTGGCCCAGGGGCTCCAGATCCTCGTCCGGCATCTCGACCTCGTCGCCTTCGGGCGTGCCGGCATGGGGCGAAAAGACGCGGTGCAGGGATTCGCGCAATTCGGTCTCGACCGGGGCCAGCGTCACCACGCAGGGCTGCACGACGCGGGCCGAAAGCGTCCCCGTCACCTCCCAGGCGTCGCTGGCCACGGCGCGGATGCGGCCGGAAAAATCCAGCCGGGGCAGGGCGATCAGCCCCAGCTCCGCCGCCAGCGCCCGGCGGGCGGGTGCGGCGGGGGCCAGCGCGAAATCGGTCGGCTGGCGCGGGTTCAGATGGGCCACCCGGAACCGGGTCTGCGGGGCTTTGGAATCGGTCATCGGTGGCCTTTCGCGGGCAAAACCGCCCTTGGTCTGGATATTCTTGAGCGTGGGGCATGAGTTTGCTAAGCCGGTCGCGCGGCGTCAACAGGCGCGTAAGAGGGCAGAGAAAAGATGAAGATTTCCCGGCGGCAGCTCATGGCTTTTGCACTGGCCGCACCTCTGGGCCTTTCCGCCTGCCAGGCCACCTATCGCAACCACGGCTATATCCCGCCCGAGGAGCAGCTGGCCCAGGTCGTCGTCGGCCAGACCCCCCAGGCCGAGCTGGAAGGGCTGATCGGCCGGCCTTCGGCGCAGGGGCTGCTGACCGGCTCGGCCTGGTATTACGTGGGCTCGCGCTGGCAGTTCTACGGCCCGCGCGAACCGCGCGAGATCGACCGCCAGGTGGTCGCCATCAGCTTCGCCGAAAGCGGCGTGGTCAGCAATGTCGAGCGTTTCGGGCTGGAGCGCGGGCAGGTCGTGGTGCTGTCGCGCCGCGTCACCGATACCGGCGTGACCAGCCTTGGCCTGATCCGCCAGCTTCTGGGCAATGTCGGCCGCGTCCAGGCCGGGGATTTCCTGGGCGATTGATCGGGGTGGGGCGGGGCGCCTTGTCGGGCGTCCCCTTTCGCGGCTTGGCCGCCCTTCAGCCCGGCTCCGGCACGAAGCGCAGCGCCACGCCGTTGATGCAATAGCGCAGGCCCGTCGGCGGCGGGCCGTCGGGGAAGACATGGCCCAGATGCGCGTCGCAGCGGTGGCAGCGCACCTCGGTGCGGATCATGCCGTGGCTGGTGTCGCGATGCTCGTCGATGTCGCCCGCCGGGCTGGGGCGGGAAAAGCTGGGCCAGCCGCAATGGCTTTCGAACTTGGCGTCGCCCTCGAACAGCCGGGCCCCGCAACAGGCGCATTCGTAATGCCCCGGCCCCTTGGGAAAGCCCGGATGCGAGAACGGCCGCTCGGTCCCCGCCTGCCGCGTCACGCGATAGGTTTCGGCGTCCAGCGCTGCCCGCCATTCCGCGTCGCTCTTGATGATCCGTTCCGACATCTTGGCCCTTCAATCCTGCCATGCTGCTGTTACAAGATAGGCGCAGTATGGATGTTAACAAGTCGGAGCGGGCCGGTTTACGGGCCGGGCGGGAACGCCATGATTTCACTCAGCAAGGGCCGTTACCAGGTCGGCTTTGCCGAAGGCCCCGCAGAGATCCGCGAGGCGCAGCGGCTGCGCTGGCTTTGCTTTCTGGGCCGGCGCGGTGCGGGCGCGGGGGATGGAGCGCCGCCGCTGGATGCCGACGATTACGACGACCGATGCAGCCATGTGCTGATTCGCGACAAGGCCGGCGGCAGGCTGGTCGCGTGCTTTCGCATGCTGACGCTGACCTGCGGCGCCCAGATCGGCGACAGCTATTCCGCGCGCCATTACAACCTGTCGCGGCTGCGCGACTTTCGCGGCCCCATGGTCGAGATCGGCCGCTTCTGCATCCACCCGGAATGGCATGACCCGGACATCCTGCGCCTGGCCTGGGGCGCGCTGGCGCGGCATGTCGACGACGCGCGCATCGAGATGCTGTTCGGCTGCTCCAGCTTTGCCGGCACCGACATCCACGGCTACGAGGACGCGTTCGCCATGCTGCGCGAGCGGCATCTGGCGCCGAAGCGCTGGCTGCCGCGGGTCAAGGCGCCGCAGGTGTTTCGCTTTGCCCGCGCGCTGCGGCTGCGCAAGGCGGACCCGCGCCGGGCGATGGCGGCGATGCCGCCGCTTCTGCGCTCATACCTCGCCATGGGGGGCTGGGTCAGCGACCATGCGGTGGTGGATCGGCAGATGGATACGCTGCATGTCTTCACCGGGCTGGAGATCCGGGCCATTCCCCCGGAACGGGCGAAACTGTTGCGCGCGGCCGGGGCGTAAGGGCGGCTTTGCATCCGCCGGCGAAACCCCCTATCTGCGCAGGCATGAGCGACAGATTCCAATTCACCGTCCACGCCACCGACGGCCGCGCCCGCAGCGGCGTGATCCAGACCCCGCGGGGCGAGATCCGCACCCCCGCCTTCATGCCCGTGGGCACCGCCGCCACGGTCAAGGCGATGCTGCCCGAATCGGTCCGCGCCACCGGCGCCGACATCCTGCTGGGCAACACCTATCACCTGATGCTGCGCCCCGGCGCCGAACGCATCGCCCGGCTGGGCGGGCTGCACAAGTTCATGAACTGGCCGCGCCCGATCCTGACCGATTCGGGCGGCTTCCAGGTCATGTCGCTGGCGGGCCTGCGCAAGCTGACGGAAGAGGGCGTGACCTTCTCCAGCCATGTCGACGGCTCCAAGCACCACCTTTCGCCCGAGACCAGCATGGAGATCCAGCGCCTGCTGGGCTCGGACATCGTCATGGCCTTCGACGAATGCCCGGCGCTGCCCGCGACCCAGGAGGAGGTGGCGAAATCCATGCGCATGTCGATGCGTTGGGCCGAGCGTAGCCGCGACGCCTTCGGCGACCGGCCGGGACATGCGCTGTTCGGCATCATGCAGGGCGGCGTCACCCGCGAATTGCGCGAGGAATCGGCCGAGGCGCTGAAGGCGATCGGCTTCGACGGCTATGCCATCGGCGGTCTCGCCGTGGGCGAGGGGCAGGAGGCGATGTTCGGCGTGCTGGACTATGCGCCGGGCTTCTTGCCGCAGGACAAGCCGCGCTACCTGATGGGCGTGGGCAAGCCCGACGACATCGTCGGCGCGGTGATTCGCGGGGTGGACATGATGGATTGCGTGCTGCCCTCGCGCTCGGGGCGCACGGGGCAGGCCTGGACCCGGCGCGGGCAGGTCAACATCAAGAACGCCCGCCATGCCGACGACTCGCGCCCGCTGGATGCCGATTGCAGCTGCCCGGCCTGCACCGGCTACAGCCGCGCCTATCTGCATCACGTCTTCCGCGCCGGCGAGATGATCTCGGGGATGCTGCTGACCTGGCACAACCTGCATTACTTCCAGGAGCTGATGGCCGGGCTGCGCGACGCCATCGCGGGCGGAACCCTGGCCGAGTTCGTTGCCCGATTCGAGGCAATGCGGGCACAGGGCGACATCGAACCGCGTTGAAACGCCGGGTCGTGCCTTGAATTTCGGCGAACCTTCGATAATCCCGAAGGGAATCGCCGGCGGAAGGACCGCCCCCTGAAGGAACCCTATGCCCGCAAAAGCAACGAACGATCAAAAGCCCGAGATCCGCACCCTGACCACCACGGCCGAACTGGCCGAGTTCTGCGCCCTGGCCAAGACCCAGCCCTATGTCACGCTCGACACCGAATTCCTGCGCGAGCGGACCTATTATTCCCGGCTTTGCCTGATCCAGGCCGCGCTGCCCCCGGCCTCGGCCGCGAAGGCGGCGGGGGGCTCGGCCGTGCTGATCGACCCGCTGGTCGAGGGGCTGTCGCTCGAGCCGCTCTACGACCTTTTCCGCCACAAGGCGACGGTCAAGGTGTTCCATGCCGCGCGGCAGGATCTGGAGATCTTCTTCCACGACGCGGGCGTGATGCCCGATCCGCTGTTCGACACCCAGATCGCCGCCATGGTCTGCGGCTTCGGCGAGCAGGTCGGCTACGAGACGCTGGTCAAGAAGATCGCGCGCCAGCCGCTGGACAAGTCGTCGCGCTTTACCGACTGGTCGCACCGGCCGCTGTCGGATGCGCAGGCGGCCTATGCGCTGGCCGACGTGACGCATTTGCGGGCGATCTACGAGTTCCTCTCGACGCAGCTCGACAAGACCGGGCGCGCGCCCTGGCTGGCCGAAGAGGTCGCGGTGCTTCTGAACCCCGAAACCTACATCACCCGCCCGGAAGAGGCGTGGGAGCGGGTGCGCACCCGCTCCGGCTCGCCCCGCTTCCTGGCCGTGGTGCGCGAGTTGGCGCGTTTCCGCGAGACCTATGCGCAGGAACGCGACATTCCGCGCGCCCGCGTGTTCAAGGACGACGCGCTGATCGAGCTGGCCTCGACCAAGCCGCTGTCCGAGGCCGACCTGGCCAAGTCGCGGCTGCTTCTGCGCGACGCACGCCGTGGCGAGATCGCCAATGGCATCCTTTCGGCCGTCAAGGCCGGGGTCGAGGCCAAGGATCTGCCCAAGCCCGCCCCCGACGAGCCGGGCCGGCCGGGCAATGCCGCGCTGGCGGAGCTGCTGCGGGTGCTGCTGAAGGCCAAGGCCGATGCGGCCGGGGTGGCGCCGCGGCTGATCGCCTCGGCCTCGGATCTGGACGCCATCGCCTCGGGCATGCGCGACCTGCCGGCGCTGTCGGGCTGGCGTGCCGAGGTCTTCGGCCGCGACGCGCTGCGGCTGGCGGCCGGCGAGATCGCGCTTTCGGCGCAGGGCGGCGCGGTCAAGGTGGTGCCGGTCGCGCCCTAGTCCTCTTCCCCCTCCGCCACGTCGCGGGCGGCGGGGCTGACCAGGACGCGAATCAGATACAGCACCACCATGGCCATGGCGGTGGCCATCAGCGCCAGGCGCAGGTCGCCGGTGCCGCAGCACAGGCCGATGGCGCCGCAAAGCCACATCGAGGCGCCGGTGGTGATGCCGCGCACATTGCCCTTGTTGATGACGATGGACCCTGCGGCCAGGAAGGCCACGCCCGCCGTCACCGCCTCGATCAGCCGCAGGGGGTCGGTGCGCTGCTGCTGCTCGTTCACCGGGCTGAAATCGACCAGTTCCATCGCCACCAGCGTGAAGCAGGCCGCGGCCAGCGCGATCAGCATATGGGTGCGCAGCCCGGCGGCGCGGGATTTCACCTCGCGCTCCCAGCCGATCACCCCGCCCAGCAGAACCGCCATGGTCAGCCGCAAGGCGACCACGCCGGCGGGCAGGCTCATGGGGCGCGAGAACTCGCCCGCCAGCATGTCCAGCATATTGTCACTTTCGAGACGCTTTTTCCTCGATCCCCGAACGCCCCTCGCGGCGGTCGAGTTCATTTTCCACGTCGGAAAGCGTCACGTCGCGTGCCGCCAGCATGACCAGCAGGTGATAAAGCGTGTCGGCGGCCTCGGAAATCAGCCGCTCGCGGTCGCCCTTGACCGCCTCGATGATCGCCTCGACGGCCTCTTCGCCGAATTTCTCGGCGCATTTCTCGGGGCCCTTGGCCAGCAGCTTGGCGGTCCAGCTGCTTTCGGGCTCGGCGCCCTTGCGCGCGGCGATGGTCCCGGCCAGGCGGTGCAGGCCGGTGGGCAGGGGATCGCTCATGTCAGCCGCACCGGGATGCCGGCGGCGGCCAGATGCTCCTTGGCCTCGCGGATGGTGAAGGTGCCGAAATGGAAGATCGAGGCGGCCAGGACCGCCGAGGCATGGCCCTCCAGCACGCCCTCGGCCAGATGCTCCAGCATGCCGACCCCGCCCGAAGCGATCACCGGGATGCCGACCGCATCGGCCACGGCGCGGGTCAGCGGGATGTTGAAGCCCGACTTGGTGCCGTCGCGGTCCATGCTGGTCAGCAGGATCTCGCCCGCGCCCCTGGCGGCGACGGTGCGGGCGAACTCCACCGCGTCGATGCCGGTGGGCTTGCGGCCGCCATGGGTGAAGATCTCCCACTTGCCCGGCGCCACGGTCTTGGCGTCGATGGCGCAGACGATGCACTGGCTGCCGAAGCGGTCGGCGGCCTCGGCGATCACGTTCGGGTCGGCGACGGCGGCCGAGTTGAAGCTGACCTTGTCCGCGCCCGCCAGCAGCAGGTCGCGCACGTCCTTGTGGCTGCGCACGCCGCCGCCCACGGTCAGCGGCACGAAGCAGGCCTCGGCGGTGCGCGTCACCAGGTCGTACATGGTGCCGCGATTCTCATGCGTGGCATGGATGTCGAGAAAACAGATCTCGTCCGCGCCGGCGGCGTCATAGGCGCGCGCCGCCTCGACCGGGTCGCCGGCATCGACGAGATCGACGAAGTTCACGCCCTTGACCACGCGGCCATCGGCGACATCCAGGCAGGGGATCACACGGGTCTTCAGCATGATGCCTTGTTACCTCGCCCCGCGCGCTCAGGCCAGCGCCTTCAGCGCCGCATGAAGGTCGATGGCGCCGTCGTAGAGCGCCCGGCCCGAGATCGCCCCGGCGATGACCCCGGTCGCGCGCAGCGCCAGCAGGTCCTGCATCGAGGAAACCCCGCCCGAGGCGATGACCGGAATGTTGACCGCCCGCGCCAGGGCCTCGGTCGCGGCGATGTTGGGGCCGGCCATGGCGCCGTCGCGGTCGATGTCGGTATAGATGATCGCGGCCACGCCCGCGTCCTGGAAGCGATGCGCCAGGTCGACGGCCATCACGTCGGTCTCCTCGGCCCAGCCGCGGGTCGCGACCCGGCCGTTGCGGGCGTCGATGCCGACGGCGATCTTGCCGGGGAAAGCCATCGCCGCCTCGCGCACCAGGTCGGGCTGCTCGACCGCCACCGTGCCCAGGATCACCCGCGCCAGCCCGCGTTCCAGCCAGGCCTCGATGGTCGCCATGTCGCGGATGCCGCCGCCCAGCTGGGCGGGCACGTCGATGGCGGCCAGGATCGCCTCGACCGCGGCGGCGTTGACCGGCTTGCCGGCGAAGGCGCCGTTCAGGTCGACCAGATGCAGCCATTCCGCCCCGGCATCCTGGAAGGCGCGGGCCTGCGCGGCGGGGTCCGAGCCGAAGACGGTCGCCGCCTCCATGTCGCCGCGCAGCAGGCGTACGCAATTGCCGTCCTTGAGGTCGATCGCGGGATAAAGGATCATCGCATCTCTCCTGATAGCGTGGCGCCCCTTTGCCACAGCCGGCGGCGGACCGAAAGGCCCCGGATCCGCCGGCCGCGACCTCACGTCAGGCTTGATCGGCGGCCCGGGGCGCGCCCATCCTGCGCCCCGGACCATAACCCTGGGGAGGGGGGAATCACCATGAGGACATTGGCTCTTGCCACGCTGCTCGCGCTTGCGGGCGCCACCGCGCAGGCCCAGGGCATCGGCGGCATCTTCCAGACCCAGGCCAATGACGACGGCAATGTCGGCATGGTCGAGTTCTACGACTGCGGCGGCAAGTATTGCGGCCGGCTGGTCAGAAGCTTCGACAAGGCGGGCAAGCAGATCAAGTCGCCCCATGACGGCAAGAACATCGTCGCCGGCATGGCCGACGAGGGCGGCGGCAAGTTCTCGGGCGGCACGATCTGGGATCCCGGCGCCGACAAGACCTACAAGTCGAAGATGCAGCTCGACGGCAAGACGCTGAACGTCTCTGGCTGCGTCGCGGTCTTCTGCAAGACGCAGCAATGGGTGCGGGTCAAATAGCCGCCCGGCTTCCGCTGCGGCTTTCTCCGTTTTCCAAATACTCCGGGGGACGCCTTTCAGGCCCCGTCGAGGGGCCTGAAAGGCGGGGGGCGGAGCCCCCGCCACCGCCCGTCACGGGCGCCAGCGCAGGAAGTTGCCGATGATGCGCAGCCCCACGGCCTGCGACTTCTCGGGGTGGAACTGGGTGCCGACGATGTTGTCCCGCCCGACCACCGCCGTCACCGGCCCGCCGTAATCGGCGGTCGCCAGCAGATGCGCGGGATCGGCGACCCGGAACTGCCAGCCATGCACGAAATAGGCATGGTCGCCCGTCGCGATCCCGTCGAGCAGCGGGTGCTGGCGCAGCACCCTGAGGTCGTTCCAGCCCATATGCGGCACCTTCAGGCCGGGCGCCCGGATCGCCTCGATCTCGCCGCCGATCCAGCCCAGTCCCGCGGTGTCGCGATATTCGTGCCCGATCTCGGCCAGCATCTGCATGCCGACGCAGATGCCCATGAAGGGCACGGCGCGGGCGATCACCGCCTCGTGCAGCGCCTCGACCATGCCCGGCACGGCGTCGAGCGCCGCCCGGCAGGCCGGAAAGGCGCCGTCGCCCGGCAGCACGATGCGATCGGCGCGCGCGACCTCGGCCGGGTCGGATGTCACCACCACCTCGGCCCCCGCCTCGCGCCCCATCAGCGCAAAGGCCTTTTCGGCCGAATGCAGGTTGCCGCTGTCGTAATCGACCAGCGCCACCCGCATCACAGCGCGCCCTTGGTCGAGGGCAGCACGCCCGCCATGCGCGGGTCGGGCTCGACCGCCTCGCGCAGGGCGCGGGCGACGGCCTTGAAGGCCGCCTCGGCGATGTGATGGGCGTTGAGCCCGTGCAGCCGGTCGACATGCAGCGTGATCCCGCCATGGGTCGCAAGCGCCTGGAAGAATTCGCGCACCAGCTCGGTGTCGAAGCCGCCGATCTTCTGCGCCGGGAAATCCACGTTCCAGACCAGATAGGGCCGCGCCGACAGATCCAGCGCCGCGCGCACCAGCGCATCGTCCATCGCCAGGTGGAAGGCGCCATAGCGGCGGATGCCCCGCTTGTCGCCCAGCGCCTGCGTCAGCGCCTGGCCGATGGCGATGCCGGTATCCTCGACCGTGTGGTGGTCGTCGATATGCAGGTCGCCCCTGGCCCGCACGGTCAGGTCGATCAGCGAATGCCGGGCCAGCTGGTCCAGCATGTGGTCGAAGAACCCGACGCCGGTCCGGTTGTCGTAGCGGCCGCTGCCGTCGAGGTCCAGTTCGACCTCGATCTGCGTCTCGGCCGTCTCGCGGGTGATCTTTGCGCGGCGCATCGCGTCTCTCTCCATCATGCAGGCTTGCCGCCTTATAGGGTCCGATCCGGCGGCTGAAAAGCCGATGCGGCGCCGCAGGCCCGGCGGGAAAACCCCGCCGCGTCCCGCCCGTCCTTGTCATATGGCCGGTGCAATGCGAAAAGTGGTGGGCGAGCCCCGAAGGACAAGCGACCCGAAAGGATCCTGGCCGATGAGAGATGATCTGAACGTCAGTGAAAAACGGCTGATCGCGGCCCTGGACCGCATCGACCAGTTCCTGGACCGTACCGCCGCGTCGCGGCATGCCCCGCAGCCCGTCCCGGCGGATGCGGAGGCCGCCTCGCAGCTGCACGAGCTTCAGGCCGAAAACCGCCGCCTTTCGCAAGAGCTTGCCGCCCTGCACGAGCGCCAGTCCGTCACGCTTTCGGACTGCGAGCAGAGGCTGGCAGAGGCGCATCGGCGCCTGGTCGAGGCCGGGGAGGAGGCCGCGCGGCTTTCGGCCGCCAACGAGGCGCTGGCCGAGGCCAACCGCGCCCTGATCGCGGCGCAGCAGGGGGACGGCGCGCAGGACGAGGCCCGCCGCGCGCTGGAGGCCGAGGTCGAATCGCTGCGCGCCGCCCGCGCGGCCGAGGTCGCGCAGATGGGCGAGATCGTCGATGCGCTGGACCGCATGATCGAGGCCCCCGCCCCCGCGGCGGGCGTTTCGGAGACGGCGCCGGCGCCGGACACGGCCGAGCATGCCGATGCGGCGCTGGACGAGGGAAGGGGTTGAACCATGGCGGAAGTGGATTTCTCGATCGGGCACAAGTCCTATACCCTGGCCTGCCAGGAGGGCGAGGAGCGGCTGCTCAAGCGCGCCGCCGGCCTGCTGGATGCCGAGGCGCGGGTGATTCTGGAACAGGCCGGCCGGATGCCCGAGCCGCGGCTTTTGCTGCTGTCGGGGCTGATGCTGGCCGACCGGACTTCGGCGCTGGAGGATCGCCTGGCCTCGCTGGAGCGCGAGCTGGCGCGGCTGAAGGCCAACCCGCAGCGCGTCGAGGTGCCGGTGGTGCCCGAGAGCCTGGGCGAGGCCATGGCGGAACTGGCCGCGCGGGCCGAGGCCCTGGCGCAGAAGGCCGAGGACCAGCTGGCGGACTGAGCGCCGGCGCCGCCGATCCCGGAGTATTTGCAAAACCGTGAAGGGGCGGGCTGCGGGGTGCGCGCCCGTGCCCCCTTTTGGCCGGTGCGGTCCTGGCTGTATAGCGCGGGCCGACCATCCATTCAGGAGCATTCATGGAACGCCTTCTCGAACGCAGCCTTTTCGCCAGCCGCTGGATGATGGCGCCGATCTATGTCGGTCTGGCGCTGTCTCTGCTCATCCTGCTTTGGGTCTTTGCGCTGGAGCTTTGGCATCTGATCGGCATCCTGCCGGTGATGACGGTCAACGATGCGGTGCTGGGGGTGCTGGCGCTGATCGACCTGAGCCTGGCGGCGAACCTCCTGCTGATCGTGATATTCTCGGGCTACGAGAATTTCGTCAGCCGCATGGACCTGAGCGAACACGAGGACCGGCCGGAGTGGCAGGGCGAGGTGGATTTCTCGGCGCTGAAGCTGAAGCTGGTGGCCTCGATCGTGGCGATCTCGGGCATCCACCTGCTGAAGGTGTTCATGGATGTCGGCAAATACGCCCCCGAGCAGATCCGCTGGATGGTGGTGATCCACCTGGTCTTCGTGATCTCGGGCGTGCTGCTGGCGGCGATGGACTGGATCGCGAGCCACGGCAAGACGCTGAAGAAGGCCAAGGCGTCCCAGGCCTGAGCCCTTGTGCCGGCTGCGCGGTCGCATGAGTATTTGGGGAACGAAGAAGGGCAGGGGCGGCGCATGATCGGCGGCGCCCCTTTTCGCTTTGGCGGATTTTTGGCCGGGCGGGCGGCGCGGACCCTTGCGACTTTGCCCGCCATGGCTATAACCCCGGACGATTTATCAGCCGCCAGCCCGAGGGACCGTCATGCCGAAGAGAACCGATATCAAATCCATCCTGATCATCGGTGCCGGTCCCATCGTCATCGGCCAGGCCTGCGAATTCGACTATTCCGGCGCCCAGGCCTGCAAGGCGCTGCGGGAGGAAGGCTACCGGGTCATCCTGGTCAACTCGAACCCCGCCACGATCATGACCGATCCCGAGATGGCGGATGCGACCTATATCGAGCCGATCACCCCCGAGGTGGTGGAAAAGATCATCGCCAAGGAGCGGCCGGACGCGCTGCTGCCGACCATGGGCGGGCAGACCGGGCTGAACACCGCCCTGGCGCTGGCCGACATGGGCGTGCTGAACCGCTACGGCGTCGAGCTGATCGGCGCGCAGCGCGCCGCCATCGAGATGGCCGAGGACCGCAAGCTGTTCCGCGAGGCCATGGACCGCATCGGGCTGGAGAACCCGCGCGCCACCATCGTCGCCGCGCCCAAGCATCCGAACGGCAAATACGACATCGCGGCCGGGGTCTCGATGGCCATGGAGGCGCTGGAGGAGATCGGCCTGCCCGCCATCATCCGCCCCGCCTTCACCCTGGGCGGCACCGGCGGCGGCGTCGCCTATAACCGCGACGATTACGAGCGCATCGTGCGCTCGGGGCTGGAAGCCTCTCCGGTGGCGCAGGTGCTGGTGGACGAGAGCCTGCTGGGCTGGAAGGAATACGAGATGGAGGTCGTGCGTGACCGCGCCGACAATGCCATCATCGTCTGTTCCATCGAGAACGTCGATCCGATGGGCGTGCATACCGGCGATTCGATCACCGTCGCCCCGGCGCTGACCCTGACCGACCGCGAATACCAGCGCATGCGCAACGGCTCGATCGCCGTGCTGCGCGAGATCGGGGTCGAGACCGGCGGCTCGAACGTGCAATGGGCGATCAACCCGCGCGACGGTCGCATGGTGGTGATCGAGATGAACCCGCGGGTTTCGCGCTCCTCGGCGCTGGCGTCCAAGGCCACGGGCTTCCCCATCGCCAAGATCGCCGCCAAGCTGGCCGTCGGCTATACGCTGGACGAGCTGGACAACGACATCACCCGCGTGACGCCGGCCAGCTTCGAGCCCTCGATCGACTATGTCGTGACCAAGATCCCGCGCTTCGCCTTCGAGAAGTTCCCCGGTTCCAAGCCCGAGCTGACCACGGCGATGAAATCCGTGGGCGAGGTCATGGCCGTCGGCCGCACCTTCCACGAATCGCTGCAAAAGGCGCTGACCTCGATGGAGAACGGGCTGACCGGGCTTGACGACATCGAGATCCCCGGCGCGCCCGACAAGGCGGCCATCGTCAAGGCGATCAGCCAGCAGACCCCCGACCGGCTGCGCCTGATCGCCCAGGCCATGCGCCACGGGCTTTCCGATGACGAGATCCAGCACGCGACCAGCTTCGACCCCTGGTTCCTGGCCCGGCTGCGCGAGATCGTCGATGCCGAGGCCGAGCTGTGCGCCCAGGGCCTGCCCGAGGATGCCGAGGGCCTGCGGCGGCTGAAGATGATGGGCTTTACCGATGCGCGGCTGGCGAAGCTTGCCGGCAAGGCCGAGGCCGAGGTTCGCCAGGCCCGCCGCGCCCATGACCTGCACCCGGTCTTCAAGCGCATCGACACCTGCGCGGCCGAGTTCGAGGCCCAGACCCCCTATATGTATTCGACCTACGAGGCCCCGGCGATGGGCGATGTCGAGAACGAGGCCCGGCCCAGCGACCGCAAGAAGGTGGTGATCCTGGGCGGCGGCCCGAACCGCATCGGCCAGGGCATCGAGTTCGACTATTGCTGCTGCCATGCCTGTTTCGCGCTGACCAAGGCCGGCTACGAGACGATCATGGTCAACTGCAACCCCGAGACGGTCTCGACCGATTACGACACCTCGGACCGGCTGTATTTCGAGCCGCTGACCCTGGAGCATGTGCTGGAGATCCTGGCGGTCGAGCAGGAGAACGGCACGCTGCACGGCGTCATCGTCCAGTTCGGCGGCCAGACGCCGCTGAAGCTGGCCAATGCGCTGGAGGAGGAGGGCATCCCGATCCTCGGCACCACGCCCGACGCCATCGACCTGGCCGAGGACCGCGAGCGCTTCCAGAAGCTGCTCAACGACCTGGGGCTGAAGCAGCCGATCAACGGCATCGCGCATTCCGACGCCGAGGCCATCGAGATCGCGCAGCGCATCGGCTTCCCGCTGGTCATCCGTCCGTCCTATGTGTTGGGCGGCCGCGCCATGGAGATCGTGCGCGACATGGACCAGCTCAACCGCTATATCCGCGAGGCGGTGCAGGTTTCCGGCGACAGCCCGGTGCTTCTGGACAGCTATCTCTCGGGCGCCATCGAGGTCGATGTCGATGCGCTGTCCGACGGCAAGACCGTCCATGTCGCCGGCATCATGGAGCATATCGAGGAAGCGGGCGTCCATTCCGGCGACTCGGCCTGCTCGCTGCCGCCGCATACGCTGGACGCCGCCACCATCGCCGAGCTGAAGGTCCAGACCGAGGCGATGGCCCGCGCGCTGAACGTCGTCGGGCTGATGAACGTGCAATTCGCGCTGAAGGACGGCGCGATCTATGTGCTGGAAGTGAACCCGCGCGCCTCGCGCACCGTGCCCTTCGTCGCCAAGGCCACCGACAGCGCGATTGCGTCCATCGCCGCGCGGTTGATGGCGGGCGAGCCGATGTCGAACTTCCCCGCCCGCGCGGCCTATCCCGAGGGCGTCGGCCCCGACGATCCGCTGCCCTTTGCCGATCCGCTGACGCTGGCCGATCCCAACACGCCCTGGTTCTCGGTCAAGGAGGCGGTGCTGCCCTTCGCCCGCTTCCCCGGCGTCGATACGCTGCTTGGCCCGGAAATGCGCTCGACCGGCGAGGTCATGGGCTGGGACCGCAGCTTCCCGCGCGCCTTCCTCAAGGCGCAGATGGGGGCGGGGACGCAGCTGCCCGAAGGCGGGCTGGTCTTCGTCTCGGTCCGCGACGCCGACAAGACCGCCGATCTGGCCGAGGCTGCGCGCGAGCTGACCGCCATGGGCTTCAAGCTGGTCGCGACCCGCGGCACGGCCGAGTTCCTGCGCGGTGCGGGGGTCGAGACCGAATTGGTGAACAAGGTCTATGAGGGCCGCCCGAACATCGTGGACCGGCTGAAGAACGGCGAGATCGCCATGGTGCTGAACACCACCGAGGGCGCCCAGGCCATCGCCGATTCGCGCGAGATCCGTGCGGTCGCGCTGAACGACAAGATCCCCTATTACACCACCGCCGCCGGCAGCATCGCCGCCGTCGCGGCGATCAAGTCGCGCGGCGAAGGCGAAGTCGGGGTAAGGTCGCTTCAGGCCTAGGACCGCTCTGGCCGGTTGGAGGAGGTCGGGGTGATTCCGCGCCCCGGTCCCGGCCGTCAGCCGGCACGGCATGGAAGGCTGGCGACCCGCCGGGCAAATGCGACGGCTGAACGGGGGGACCGATCCGGTTCCGCAACGCCACGATCCGCAAGGGCGAACCGGCCGGCGCTTTCATCGGCGCCGCCGAGGGCGATCCGCTGAAACCGGGCAGCCGCCCCGCCTGCGATCATGCAATGGCGACAGGTGATTGCCTGGCCGCTTCCCGGCGCGGCTTCATCTGTCGGGGTGGCGACATTCGTCCGGCAGGATGATTAAACCCGGCGACGGCTTTACGATTTGCGCAAGGCGGGGGCGACCCGCTTGGTCCATGCCGGGGCGACGGAATACGAAATCATCGCGTTCCTCGCGCAAAAGACGCCATCTGTCCCTAGGCGGCAGGGCGCGCGCGGCTGGCCGATTGCGGCATGAGTAAATTGCCCTCATCCCACGAATTGCAGGACAATCGCAGCTTTCAAGCCATCGAAAATAAGTGATGAAGTGGCAGCCCGTAGGGGAGTCGAACCCCTCTTTTCAGGTTGAAAACCTGACGTCCTAACCGATAGACGAACGGGCCACTTTTTCGTATCCGCCGGGTCTTGCCCTGCGGCGTGGGGCGGTATTTAGGTTCTCTGCCGCGGGGCTGCAAGCGGAAAAATCACCTTGCGCCAAAGTTTTTTCCCGGCCGGCGGCGGGGGCTCAGCCCACCGGCGCGGCGTCGTCCAGGCGCAGCCGCACCCGCTCGCGCCCGCCCCATTGCGTGAGCTCCAGCTTGCCCGCCAGGTGGAAGCGGCGGCCCCTTGCGCCCAGCAGCGCGGGGCCCAGCGGGCCGTTCATCGCGCCCCAGGCCACCGCCTCCAGGGCCGGGCTGCCGGGGCTGCGGAAGCGCAGGCGCAGGTGGCTGTCGCCCATGGCCCCGGCGCTGTCGATCAGCTGCTCGGCAAAGGCGAAACGCGGCGCCGGCGCGGCCTGGCCGAAGGGGCCGGCGCGCTCCAGCATCTGCATCAGCTCGACCGTGGCGCCCGAGGGGTCCAGAAGCCCCGAGATGCGCAGCTCGCCCGCGCCGGGACGCTCGGCCATCTCGCGCGAAAGCAGCTGCGACAGGCGCTCCATGGCCGCGGGGATCCTGGCCTCCTCGATGGTCAGGCCGGCCGCCATCGCATGCCCGCCGCCCTTCAAGAGCAGCCCCTCGGCCGAAAGGCGCTGGATGGCGCGGCCCAGGTCCACGCCGGGCACCGAGCGGGCCGAGCCCTTGCCGATGCCGCGCTCGACCCCGATCACCACCGCGGGCAGGCCGGTCGCCTCTTTCACCCGCGCGGCGACGATGCCGACGACGCCGGGATGCCAACCGTCGCCCGCCGCCCAGGCGACCAGGCTGTCGCCGGCCTGGGCGCGCGCCTCGACCTGGGCCAGGGCCTCGTCGCGCACGGCGGCCTCGATGGCGCGGCGGTCGCGATTCAGCGCGTCCAGCTCGGCCGCCAGCCGCTCGGCCTGGCGGCCGTCGGTGCAGGACAGGCACAGCGCCCCCAGGTCGGCACGGCCGACGCGGCCGCCGGCATTGATCCGCGGTCCCAGCAGGAAGCCCAGGTGAAAGGCGTTCGGCGCCGAATCGAGCCGCGCCACGTCGGACAGCGCTACCAGGCCGGGACGCTCGCGCCGGGCCATGACCAGCAGCCCCTGCCGCACGAAGGCGCGGTTCACCCCCACCAGCGGCGCCACGTCGGCCACCGTCGCCAGCGCCACCAGGTCCAGCAGCGGGATCAGGTCGGGCTGCGGATGACCGCCCCGGCGCAGCAGGCTGTTGCAGCGCACCAGGGTCAGGAACACCACGCCGGCGGCGCAGAGATGGCCAAGGCTGCCGTCCTCGTCGGCGCGATTCGGGTTCACCACGGCCGCGACCTGCGGCAGGGTCTCGCCGCCCTGGTGGTGGTCCAGCACGATCACGTCGCAGGTCGAGGCCGCCAAAGCCTCGTGGCTGAGCGTGCCGCAATCGACGCAGACGATCAGGTCGTGATCCCGCGACAGCGCCGCGATGGCGGGGGCGTTGGGCCCATAGCCCTCGTCGATTCGGTCGGGGATGTAGAGCGTGGCGTCGCGCCCCTGCCGGCGCAGCCAGTCCAGCAGCAGCGCGGCCGAGGCGCCGCCATCCACGTCGTAATCGGCGAAGATGGCGATGCGCTGGCCGGCGAGAAGGGCGGCGACCAGCCGCTCGGCGGCCTTGTCCATGTCGCGCAGGCTCAGGGGGTCGGGCAGCAGGTCGCGCAGCTTGGGATCGAGGTAAAGCGGCGCCTCATGCGGGGGCACGCCGCGCGCGGCCAGAACCCGGCTGACGGGCAGGGGCAGGCGGCTGTCCTGGGCCAGCGCCTCGGCGGCGCGTTCCAGCATGGCGTCGGGACCGCGCCAGAGGCGGCCGGTCAGCGAGGAGGTAACGGAAAGAAAGGCGGTCATGCGGGCTTCATCCCCCATGACCGCCTGCTGTTCAAGCCCGTCCGGCAGGGCTTACCTGATCGGGTTGCGATAGATCATGCGCCGGACCGAGCCGGTCTTGGAGCGCATCAGGATGGTTTCGGTCTGCAGGTAATGCGGCTCGCGCTTGACGCCGGCCACGATCGAGCCGTTCGTCACCCCGGTCGCGGCAAAGATCACGTCGGCCGTCACCATCTCGTCGCGCGAATAGATGCGGTCCAGGTCGGTGATGCCGGCCTTGGCGGCGCGGCCGCGCTCGTCGTCGTTGCGAAACAGCAGCTTGCCCCACATCTGCCCGCCCATGCATTTCAGCGCCGAGGCGGCCAGCACCCCCTCGGGCGCGCCGCCCGAACCCATGTACATGTCGATGCCGGTCAGCTCGGCCTCGGCGCAATGGATGACGCCGGCCACGTCGCCATCGGTGATCAGCCGGATCGCCGCGCCGGTCGAGCGGACCTCGGCCACCAGATCCTCGTGCCGCGGCCGCTCCAGGATGCAGACGGTGATGTCGCTGTCCTTGACGCCGCCGGCCTTGGCCAGGGCGCGCACCCGCTCGGACGGGGTCATGTCCAGGCTGACCACGTCCTTGGGATAGCCGGGGCCGATGGCCAGCTTTTCCATGTAGACATCGGGCGCGTGCAGCAGCGTGCCGCGCGGCGCCATGGCGATCACGGTCAGCGCGTTGGGCATGTCCTTGGCGGTCAGCGTGGTGCCCTCCAGCGGGTCCAGCGCGATGTCGACCGCGGGGCCCTGGCCGGTGCCGACCTCCTCGCCGATGAACAGCATCGGCGCCTCGTCCCGCTCGCCCTCGCCGATGACGACGACGCCCTTGATGTCGAGCATGTTCAGCTGGTCGCGCATCGCGTTGACGGCGGCCTGGTCGGCGGCCTTCTCGTCGCCGCGGCCGATCAGCCGCGCCGAGGCATGGGCGGCCGCCTCGCTCACGCGGGCAAGGCCGAGCGACAACATGCGATCGTTGAAATCCTTGGGCGAGGTCATGCGGAAATTCCTTGTGCTTTCTGGCTTTCCGGGCTTCTACGCCCGGTGCCCCGGCCCGGCAAGCCTGCGTGCGCTAACGGGTCAGTTTTCCGCCAGTTCCAGCGCCAGCGCATGGATGCGCGGCACGATGTCGCCCAAGCTGGCATGCACCAGCCGGTGGCGCGCCACATGGCCCAGCCCGGCAAAGCGGGCGCTGGCCATGCGGATGCGGAAATGCGTCTCGCCGCCCTCGCGCCAGCCGCCATGGCCGCGATGGCTCTCGCTTTCGTCGATGATTTCCAGCCGCGACGGCTGAAGCTCGGCCAGTCTTTTCCGCATCTCGTCGGCAATCATGCGCTTGCCCCCTTTCATGTCCCGCGAAATAGCCTAAACTGCCTGTCCCGTTCAGGACAAGGCAGGCAGATGAGCAACAGCGACCCGTTCGGATTCGACATTTCCGCGGCCTCGGACAAGAAACGCCGGGCCAAGGGCCGGCGCGGCATGTCCGGCGCCTTCGAAACCTCGACGCGGCGATGCGACAAGGAGGGCTGCGACCAGCCTGGCCAGTACCGCGCGCCGAAATCGCCCCGCGCGCTGGACGAATACTATTGGTTCTGCAAGGAACATGTGCGCGAATACAACCTGAACTGGAACTATTTCCAGGGCCAGTCCGAGGCCGAGTTCCAGGAGTTCCTGGACAATGCCACGGTCTGGGAGCGCCCGACCAAGCCCTTCGGCCGCGCCGCGCAGGAACAGAAATGGGCGCGCCACGGCATCGACGATCCGCTGGAGATCCTGGGCGCGAACGGCACCAACCCCGAGATGCGCACCCGCACCGCGCGCAAGCTCCCGCCGACCGAGCGCCGGGCGCTGGAGATCCTCGAGGCCAAGGAGACCTGGACCCGCGCCGAGATCCGCAAGCAATACAAGTCCCTGGTCAAGGATCTGCATCCCGACATGAACGGCGGCGACCGCTCGGACGAGGACCGCCTCCAGGAGGTGGTCTGGGCCTGGGACCAGATCAAGGACAGCCGCAGCTTCAAGGATTGAAGGATGGGGGCTTTGCGCCCCCACGCCCGCCGGGCAAGCCCGACGGGCTTCCCCCGCAGGATATTTTTCCACGAAAGAAAGGGAAGTAGGCGCCCTGGCTTCTTTCGTGTCCAAATATCCTGGGGGAGCGCGGAACGCGCGGGGGCAAAGCCCCCTGCGGCCTTACAGCTCGCGCTTGATCGCCTCGACGAGGTCGGTCCGTTCCCAGGAGAAGCCGCCATCGGCATCGGGCGCGCGGCCGAAATGGCCATAGGCGGCGGTGCGGCGATAGATCGGACGGCAAAGCGCCAGATGCTCGCGGATGCCGCGCGGCGTCAGGTCCATGGCGCGCGAGACGGCGCGCTCGATCTCGGTCTCGGGAATCTCGCTGGTGCCGAAGGTGTCGGCATAGATCGACAGCGGCTTGGCCACGCCGATGGCATAGGACAGCTGGATCACGCAGCGTTTTGCCAGGCCCGCGGCGACCACGTTCTTGGCCAGGTAGCGCGCGGCATAGGCGGCCGAGCGGTCCACCTTGGTCGGATCCTTGCCCGAGAAGGCGCCGCCGCCATGCGGCGCTGCGCCGCCATAGGTGTCGACGATGATCTTGCGCCCGGTCAGGCCGGCGTCGCCGTCCGGCCCGCCGATGACGAAGGTGCCCGTCGGGTTCACCCACCATTCCGTATTCTCGGTCAGCCATTCCGCGGGCAGCACCTCGCGGATATAGGGCTCGACGATGGCGCGGATGTCGTCCGAGCCCTGGCTTTCGTCCTTGTGCTGGTGCGACAGCACCAGGCTGGTGATCTCGACCGGCTTGCCGTTCTCGTAGCGCAGGCTCAGCTGGGACTTCGCATCCGGGCCCAGCGTCGGCTCGGCGCCGGATTTGCGCGCCTCGGCCAGGCGGCGCAGGATCGCATGCGCATATTGGATCGGCGCGGGCATCAGTTCCGGCGTCTCGTCCACGGCATAGCCGAACATGATGCCCTGGTCGCCGGCGCCGTCGCGGTCCACGCCCTGGCTGATATGGGCGGATTGCTCGTGCAGGTAGTTGTGGACGTGGCAGGTGTTCCAGTGGAACTTTTCCTGCTCATAGCCGATGTCGCGGATCGTCTCGCGGGCGATCTCGCTGATGCGGCCCATGTATTCGCCCAGCTTCTTCTGGTCGGTCAGGCCGATCTCGCCCCCGATCACCACGGTGCCGGTCGTCGCGAAGGTTTCGCAGGCGACGCGGGCGGCCGGATCCTCGGCCAGCAGCGCGTCCAGCACGGCGTCCGAGATCTGGTCGCACAATTTGTCGGGGTGGCCCTCGGAGACGGATTCCGAGGTGAACACATAGTTCTGTCTGGCCATGAAGATGCTCCGTTGAAATGACGCCGCCACGCCAGGAAGCCGTTGTGACGGTCAGGCGAAGCGTTAGTGGACGCGCCCGCCGCCGTCAACTGCGCAACTTGCGCCGCGGCCCCAGGGCGGCCAGCAGAAAGGCCGCCAGCGCCATCGCCACGGCCGGCCAGTCGCCGAGCCGCGACCAGGGCGTGGGCGGCAGCGCCGCGGGCAGGGCGGTGTCGATGCGGCCGGCGCGGTTCAGGCCCAGCGTGGCGCGCAAGGCCCCCCGCGCGTCGATCACCGCCGAGACGCCGGTATTGGCCGCCCGCATCAGCGGCAGGCCCGATTCGATGGCGCGCAGCCGGGCCTGGGCCAGGTGCTGCCACGGGCCGGAAAGCTGGCCGAACCAGGCGTCGTTGGTGACTTGCAGAAGCCAGCCCGGCCGGTTTTCCCCCGCGATCAGGTGGTGCGAGAACACGGCCTCGTAGCAGATCAGCGGCTGCATCGGAGGCAGGCCGGGCAGGCGCATGACCTGCGGGCCGGGGCCGGCGGAATATCCGAAACCGTGCTGGGCGGCAAAGGCGCGGATGCCGAACTGCGCCATCATGTCGCCCCAGGGCGTGTATTCGCCAAAGGGAACCAGGTGGAACTTGTCGTAGACGGGACCGATTCCTTCGGCCGAGAACTCGGTCAGGCTGTTGAAGTAGCGGCTGCCCTCGACCCGCTGGATGCCCAGCACGACCGGGGCGCCGACATAGGCGGCGATGTCCTGCGGCGCGGTGCCGGATTGTTCGAGCAGGAAGTTCACCGCCGTCTCGGGCCAGATCACCGCGTCCGGCGGCGGCAGGTCGGGATCGCGGATGGCCGACAGGTCGAGCAGGCGGCGGAAGAACACCTCGGACCACCAGGGATCCCATTTCAGCGCCTGGGTGGCGTCCGGCTGGATCAGGCGCAGGCGCAGGCCGGTATCGGGCGGCAGGGGCTGGGCCAGGCGCGCCAGCCCCGCGCTCCAGGCGGTGGCGACGACCAGAGCGGCCAGCACCGTGCCGGGCAGGGCCGGGAACCGGCCGGGGCGGCGAAAGCACAGGGGCAGGGCGGCGGCCAGCATGGTCAGGCCGGACAGCCCGATCGCGCCCAGGGTGGCCGCGACCTGCCCGGCGGGGGTGTCGATCCAGACATGGCCAGCCAGCGCCCAGGGCAGGCCGGTGAAGATCCAGCCTCGCATCCAGTCCGACAGCACCATCAGCGCGGCGAAGCCCAGCCCCTGGCGAGGAAAGCCCGGCGCGAGGCGCACGGCGAGCCAGGCGGGCACGGTCCAGAACAACGCCCCGCCCGCTGCGGTCAGCACCAGCGCGAAGGGGGCCATCCAGCCGTAGGTTTCAGGCTCGACCAGGAAGGGCTCGACGATCCAGGCCATCGCCAGCGCGAAATGGCCCAGCCCGGCGGCAAAGGCGTGCCAGGCGGCGGCGCGGGGCGTTTCCGCCCGCGCGACCTGCCGGCACAGCAGGGCCAGCGCCAGCAGCGTCAGCGGCCAGAGATCCCAGGGCGCCTGACCCAGCGCGGCCATGGCCCCCAGCCCCACGCCAAGGGCGAGCATCGCCCAGGACGGGCGCCCGCGTCGCGAGGATGGCGTGAAGGCCGAAAGGGCCGCCATGGAACCGGCTCAGGCCCCGGCGGTGGTGTCGTCCGGGCTCGGCGCGGCATCGGCGCCGGGTGCGTCGGGGGCGGCCGCTTCGGACTCGGCCGCCTTGGCCTTGGTCTTGCGCGGCGCGCGAGGCTTGGCCGGCTTTTTCGCCGCCTTGCGGGCGGGCTTGGCGGCGGGTTCGGCCTCGGCCGCGGCGTCCGGCTGTGCGGGCGCGGGCAGGTCCGCCTCTGCCGGAACCTCCGCGGCGGCGGGCTCGGCCTTGGCCTTGGGGGTGCGCGGCTTGCGCTTGCGGACGGGCTTTTCCTTGGCCTCGGGCTCGGCTACCGGCTCGGCGGCGGCTTCCACGGGCGCGGGTTCGGGGGCCGTTTCCGGTTCGGGGGTCGATTCCGCTGCCGGTTCCGCGGGCTGGATCACCGGCTCGGCCAGGGCTTCGGCCGGGGCCGGAGTCGGGGCCTCGGCGGGCGTGGGTGCGGGCTCGACGGTCGGCTCGGCGGTCGGCTCGGCGGCGGCGGTCTCGGCAGGCTGCGCGGCCGCCTTGGTCCGGGCGGATTCCCCCCGGCGGCGTTTGCCGGGCCTGCGTTCGGCGGACGGCTGTTCGGCAGGCTGGCGCTCGGCGGCGCCTTCGGCCGGCTCGGGTGCGACCTCGTCACGCAGGGGCTCGGCCGTGGCCTTTTCGACCGGGGATTCCTCGATCGGGTCGCGGAAGCCGGGGCGGAAGCTGCGGGTCAGGAATTCGGGCATATGCTCGCCCATGCCCATGACCGGATGGCGGTCGGTGCGGCGATCCTCGCGCCGGTCGTGACGCTCGCCATGGCGTTCGCGACGTTCGTCCCGGCGCTCGTCCCGGCGTTCCTCGCGGGGGGCGCGGTCGTGCCGGCGCTCGGCCTGTTCGACGGGCTTGGCCTCGGCGCGGGGCTCGTGGGCCTGGACGGGCGCCTGGGCGCGCTGTTCGCTGTCGTCGCGCCGGCCCCGGCGGTCGCGGTCGCGCCCGCGTTCCTTGCGGCCGGATTCGCGCGCCGGGCGCGGCGCGCCCTGGGCGGCGGTGGAAATGGCAAAGCCCTCGGGCACCGGCGCGCGGGGCAGGGTCTGCTTGACCAGCGATTCGATGGCGCCCAGGTATTTCTCGTCCGCGGGGGTCGCGATGGAAATCGCGGTGCCCAGCCGCCCGGCGCGGCCGGTGCGGCCGATGCGGTGGACATAGTCCTCGGCGTGGCTGGGCAGGTCGAAGTTGAACACATGGCTGACCGCCGGGATGTCGAGCCCGCGCGCCGCCACGTCCGAGGCGATCAGGAAGCGCAGCGTCCCTTCGCGGAACCCGTCCAGCGTCGCCATGCGGTGGCGCTGGTCCAGGTCGCCGTGGATCGGCGCGGCGTCGAAGCCATGCGCCTTGAGCGACTTGGCGACGATGTCCACCTCGGTCTTGCGGTTGCAGAAGATGATGGCGTTCTTGAGCCCCTCGCCCTCGGCGCGGATCAGCGCGCGCAGCAATTCGCGCTTCTGCTTGGCGGTCTGGTCGCGGCGGGTGGGGGTGATCTCGATCAGCTTCTGGGTGATCGTCTCGCTGGTGGTGGCCTGGCGGGCGACCTCGATGCGTTCTGGCGCATGCAGGAAGGTGTCGGTGATGCGCTCGATCTCGGGCGCCATGGTGGCGCTGAAGAACAGCGTCTGCCGGGTGAAGGGCGTCAGCTGGAAGATGCGCTCGATGTCGGGGATGAAGCCCATGTCGAGCATGCGGTCGGCCTCGTCCACCACCATGATCTGCACGCCGGTCAGCAAGAGCTTGCCGCGCTCGAAATGATCCAGCAGCCGGCCGGGCGTCGCGATCAGCACGTCGACGCCGCGGTCGATCAGCTTGTCCTGTTCCCCGAACGACACGCCGCCGATCAGCAGCGCCTTGGTCAGCCGGGTGTGCTTGGCGTAGATGTCGAAGTTCTCGGCCACCTGGGCGGCCAGTTCGCGCGTCGGGCACAGCACCAGCGACCGCGGCATCCGGGCGCGGGCGCGGCCGCGGCCCAGCAGGGTGATCATCGGCAGGGTGAAGCTGGCGGTCTTGCCGGTGCCGGTCTGGGCGATGCCCAGCACGTCGCGCCCTTCCAGCGCCGGGGGAATCGCCCCGGCCTGGATCGGCGTGGGCGTTTCATACCCCGCCTCGGAGATGGCTTTCAGAACCTTGGGGTCCAGCTTCAGATCGGAAAACTTGGTCATTCAGGGCTTTCGTATCAATGCGCGGAACCAGCCCGCGCCGTTCATGCGTCCATCGCCGCCATCCGGGAAACCGGATTTTCGCGGCGGGTCGGGACGCAATTTCCGCACGCCCCTCGCCTTGCCTGCCGGATGCAGACAGGGCGGGCCTAGCGGAAAACCCGCTCTTCGTCAATCTGATGCGCGATTGCCGTTCGGCGGGCCGGTTGACGGCCCCCTTGGGCAGGCGCTATCCCCGGACGATCTTACGGATGGAAGCCATGAACCTTTTCTCGGATATCCGCGCGCTGGTCCTTGATGCGCTGGCGCAGATGGAACAGGCGGGCGCGCTGCCCGCGGGCCTCGACACCGCCAATGTGACGGTCGAGCCGCCGCGGGACGCCGCGCATGGCGACATGGCCACCAATGCCGCCATGGTGCTGGCCAAGCCCGCCGGCCTGAAGCCGCGCGACATCGCCGAGGCGCTGGCCGCCCGCCTGGCCGCCGATCCGCGCATCGCCTCGGCCGAGGTGGCGGGGCCGGGCTTCCTGAACCTGCGCCTGGCGCCGGGCGAATGGCAGGGCGTCGTGCGCGCCGCGCTGGCCGAGGGGGCCGATTACGGCCGCTCGGACATGGGCAAGGGCCAGCGGATCAACGTGGAATTCGTCAGCGCCAACCCGACCGGACCGATGCATGTCGGCCACACCCGCGGCGCGGTCTTTGGCGACGCTCTGGCGGCGCTTCTGGATTTCTCGGGGCATGCGGTCACGCGCGAATACTATATCAACGACGGCGGCGCCCAGGTCGATGTGCTGGCGCGTTCCGCCTATGAACGCTATCGCGAGGCCAACGGTCTGGAGCCCGAGATCCGCGAGGGGCTTTATCCCGGCGACTACCTGATCCCGGTGGGCGAGGCGCTGAAGGCGAAATACGGCACCAGCCTGCTGGAGCGGCCGGAATCGGAATGGCTGGCCGAGGTGCGCGATTTCGCCACCCAGGCGATGATGGACATGATCCGCGAGGATCTGGCGCTGCTCAACGTCCACATGGACGTGTTTTCCAGCGAGAAGGCGCTTTACGGCACCGGCCGGATCGAGGCCGCGATCGAGCGGCTGCGCCAGGCTGGGCTGATCTACGAAGGCGTGCTGGAGCCGCCCAAGGGCAAGACCCCCGAGGATTGGGAGCCGCGCGAGCAGACGCTGTTCCGCTCGACCGCGCATGGCGACGACGTGGACCGGCCGGTCAAGAAATCCGACGGCTCCTGGACCTATTTCGCGCCCGACATCGCCTATCACTGGGACAAGATCGAGCGCGGCTTCGACGCGCTGATCGACGTGTTCGGCGCCGACCATGGCGGCTATGTCAAGCGCATGACCGCGGCGGTCAAGGCGCTGTCGAACGGCCGGGTGCCGCTGGACGTCAAGCTGATCCAGCTGGTCAAGCTGTTCAAGAACGGCGAGCCCTTCAAGATGTCCAAGCGCGCCGGCACCTTCGTCACCCTGCGCGACGTGGTCGAGCAGGCGGGCGCGGACGTGACCCGCTTCCACATGCTGACGCGCAAGAACGACGCGGCGCTGGACTTCGACTTCGACAAGGTGCTGGAGCAGTCCAAGGACAACCCGGTCTGGTATGTGCAATATGCCAGCGCGCGGGTGAACTCGGTCCTGACCAAGGCGGCGGCGATGGGCGTCGATACCTCGGACGCGGCGCTGGCGCAGGCGGATCTGGCGCAATTGTCGCATCCGGCCGAGCTGGAACTGGCCCGCAAAGTTGCAGAATGGCCACGCACGGTCGAAATCGCCGCCCGCGCGCATGAGCCGCACCGGATCGCGTTTTTCCTTTACGACATCGCATCCGAGCTGCATTCGCTGTGGAACCGCGGCAATGACGAGCCCGCCCTGCGCTTCCTGCAAGAGGGCGATCCGGTGGCCATGGCGGCGAAAATCGCGCTGGCACGGTCCGTTGGCGTTGTCATTTCGGCCGGTCTTGGTATCTTGGGGGTGACTCCGGCCAAAGAAATGCGCTGAATAACGGCGCCCTGCCGGGGACGAGCAGATAAACGAGCAGCGTCGGAACAACCGGCAGGCAGGCAGGAATGACGGTAGTAGATTTCCGCTCTTCGGGCGGGTTTGACGGGTCGCAGCCCCACAGGCTGTCGCAGGGCTATCCCCATGCCGACGGGCAGCAGGGCTATGCCGAGGATTGGCAGGACCAGGACTGGCAGGACGGCGGCTGGGACGAACAGCACCCCTACGCCCATGCCGAATCGCTGGCCGAATCGCCTTCGCTCCTGGGGCGGATCACGCGGCTGACGCATTACCTGGGGGCGCTGGTCTCGGTCGGGCTGATCGTGATCCTGGCGGTCTGGGGCTACAAGCTGGTGGTGCGCGACGTCTCGGGCGTGCCGGTGATCCGCGCCATCGAGGGCGAGGCCCGCACCGCGCCCGACAATCCGGGCGGCGAGCTGACCCAGCGCACCGGCCTGGCGGTGAACACGGTCGCCGCAGGCGCCGAAACCGCGGCGGTGGACCGCGTGGCCATCGCGCCCGCCGCGACGCCGCTTGACAGCCAGGACGTGCCCATGGGCGAGCTGGGCGCGACGGCGCAAGAGCCCTCGCACCCGATCGAGGCGCCGCTGATCGACGAAACCGCCCGCGTCATCGCCCGCCCCGACGGCGAGACCCTGGCCCAGCCCGATGCGGCCGCGGAAAGCGTCGCCAGCGCAGTGATCTCGGACGCGCCCGCCGCCGATGCGCCGGTGAACGAGGCCGTGACCGACCTGGCCGGCAACGAGACGCGCGACATGGCCATCACCACAGCGCTGGCCGAGGCCGGGGCCCAGCCGGTGCCGGGCGCCATCGCGCAATCGCCGCGTCCCGCGCCCCGTCCGCGCCGCGTGGCCGCCGCCGCCCCGGCGGTCGCCAGCGATGCTGCGCCCGCGCGTGCCGCGGCCGAAAGCCGCCCCGCCGCCGCCCCCGAAACCCCTGCGCCGGCACCGGCACCGGCACCTGCGCAGGTCGCCTCGGGCGCGCCGCTGGTGCAGATCGGCGCCTTCGACAGCGATGCGCTGGCACGGGGCGAATGGAACCGCGTCTCGGGCAAGTTCGGCGCGCTTTTCGCCGGCAAGGGCATGGTGGTCCAGGAACACAAGGCCAATGGCCGCAGCTTCTGGCGCCTGCGCGCCGCCGGCTTCGAATCGCGCGACGAGGCGCGGCGCTTCTGCGCGGCGCTGATCGCCGAGGGCGTGGACTGCATCCCCGCCATGGCGAAATGAGCCGCTGAGATGGCCGGCGCCACCATCCTCGGCGGCATCGCCGGCCCGGACCTGAGCCGGGCCGAGCGCGACTTCTTTCGCGCCGCCGATCCCTGGGGCTTCATCCTGTTTGCGCGCAACGTCGATACGCCGGACCGCCTGCGCCGGCTGACGGCCGAGCTGCGCGAGGCGGTGGGACGCGACGCCCCGGTGCTGGTGGACCAGGAGGGCGGGCGGGTCCAGCGCATGCGCGCGCCGCATTGGACCGACTGGCCGGCGCCCCTGGACCAGGCGGGCCGGGGCGAGCGCGCCGTCTGGCTGCACCATCACCTGCTGGCGCAGGAATTGCGCGCCGTCGGCATCGACGCCGATTGCGCCCCGGTCCTGGACATGGCCCGCGACGAGACCCATCCCTTCCTGAAGAACCGCTGCCTCGGCTCGGATGCCGAAACGGTGATCCGCCTGGGCCGGGCCGCGGCGCAGGCCATGCTGGCCGCCGGGGTGCTGCCGGTCGTCAAGCACATGCCGGGCCATGGCCGGGCGCGGGTGGACAGCCACAAGGACCTGCCGGTGGTCGAGGCTTCGCTGGACGAGCTGCGCGCCACCGATTTCGCCCCGTTCCGCGCGCTTGCCGACCTGCCCATGGCGATGACCGCGCATATCCGCTTTGCCGCCATCGACGATGCGCCCGCCACCGCTTCGGCCGCCGTGATCGACCTGATCCGGCGCGAGATCGGCTTCGACGGGCTGCTCATGTCCGACGACATCGGCATGCAGGCGCTGTCCGGCAGCCCGGCCGAGCGCGCCGCCGCCACCATCGCCGCCGGCTGCGACCTGGTGCTGTCCTGCAACGAGACCCCGGCGCAGATGGAAGAGATCGTCGCCGCCGCCGGCGCCATGGCGCCCCGCGCCGTCGCGCGGGCCGAGGCGGCGCTGGCACTGCGCCGAGCGCCGGTGCAGCAGGATATTGCTTCGCTGCGGGCGGAACTGGCGGCGCTTGGCGGGCTGGCGGCCTGATCGGTTGACTAGGCCCGGTCTATCGCGGATTCTGCGCAGGTTCCCTAGCCTGGACGCGACATGACCAAGGTGCCCTACCTAACCCCCGTGCCCGACCCCGCGCCGGACCCGGCGCCGCATCTGCCGGGGCTTGGGCCGCAGGCCGTGGCCGAGCGCCGCGCCGAGGAGGTGCTGGTCGTCGATGTCTCGGGCTTCGAGGGGCCGCTGGACCTGCTGCTCACGCTGTCGCGCACGCAGAAGGTCGACCTGATGCAGGTCTCGGTGCTGGAGCTTGCCGACCAGTATCTGGCCTTCGTCGACGAGGCCCGCGCGCTGCGCATCGAGCTGGCCGCCGATTACCTGGTCATGGCCGCCTGGCTGGCCTATCTGAAATCCCGCCTGCTTCTGCCGCCCGACCCCGAGGCCGAGGGACCGTCGGCCGAGGAGATGGCGGCGCATCTGGCCTTCCAGCTGGAACGGCTGAACGCCATGCGCGAGGCTGCGGCGCGGCTGATGGCGCGCGACCGGCTGGGGCAGGACCGTTTCGCCCGCGGAGCGCCCGAAACCGTCGCCCGCCAGCGCCAGGTCGCCTGGCAGGCCGGGCTGATCGACCTGATGCGCGCCTATGCCAGGCTGCGCACCCGCGACGAGTTCCGGCCCTATGCCTTCGACCGCCGCGACGTGCTGACCATGGAGCAGGCGCTGGACCGGGTGCGCGGTCTGATCGGCTATGCCGGCGACTGGACCGCGCTTTCCGCCTTCCTGCCCGAGGGCTGGGAGGCCGACCCGCAGCGCCGCCGCTCGGCCACCGCGGCGACCTTTGCCGCGACGCTGGAACTGGCCCGGCAGGGCGCGGTCGAAATCAGCCAGGCCGGTACCTTCGCCCCGATCACCATCCGCAGGCGCCCAGAATGAGCCAGGACGACATCGCCCCCGACCCGCAGCGCTTTCCGCCGCCGCCCCTGCCCGAGCAGGAGCGCATGGTCGAGGCGATCCTGTTCGCCTCGGCCGAGCCGATGAGCCAGCGCGAGATCGCCGCCCGCCTGCCGGCCGGCTGCGACCCGGCCGAGGCGCTGCGCGCCTTGCGCGCCCGCTACGAGGGGCGGGGGGTGCAGCTGGCGCGGGTGGGCGATGCCTGGGCCTTTCGCACCGCCGCCGACCTGGGCTTCCTGATGCAGGAAAGCGTGGTCGAAAGCCGCCGCCTGTCGCGCGCCGCGACCGAGACCCTGGCGATCATCGCCTATCACCAGCCCGTCACCCGCGCCGAGATCGAGGAGATCCGCGGCGTCGCCGTCAGCCGCGGCACGCTGGACCAGCTGATCGAGTTGGACTGGGTCCGCATCGGCCGCCGCCGCCAGACCCCCGGCCGGCCGGTGACGTTCGTCGTGACCGAGGCCTTCCTGGATCATTTCGGCCTGGAGAGCGCCCGCGACCTGCCGGGATTGGCCGAGCTGCGCGCGGCGGGCCTGCTGGAATCGCGCCCGCCGGGCGAGGGGCTGGCGCCCGGCCTGTTCGGCGAGGCGAACGGCGAGGACGCCGGGGCCATGGCCGAGGATCTGTTCGAGGATGAATGAAGAATTGGCTGTAACGCCATGAATGTTAATCGGTTAATTTCCGTTCTGACGCGTAAGGTCGCGAACCGGCTGCTGAACTGGGGCATCCGGCGGATGAATGCGCCCAAGCCGGGCGCGCGTCGGACCCCTCAGCAGCGAGGCCGCGAAAAGACCATGCGCGAGGCGGTCAAGCGCCCCCGTCAGGCGGCGCGCATCACCCGGCGGATGTGATAGGGGGCTCTGCCCCCGTCGCGCTGGCGCGCGACTCCCCCGGGATATTGGGACACGGAAGAATGCAGGGCGGGCGGCTGTTCAGGCGAATTGCTTGGCGAGCTTGAGGCCCTGGCCCTGGTAGTTCGAGGCGATGCCGCTGCCGTAGAGCCGTTCGGGGCGCGCGGCCATGCGCTCGTAGACCAGGCGGCCGACGACCTGGCCGTGTTCCAGCGCGAAGGGGGCCTCGTGGCAGCGCACCTCGAGCACGCCGCGCGCGCCCTGGCCGGCGGCGCCATGGCCGAAGCCCGGATCGAAGAAGCCGGCGTAATGCACGCGGAACTCGCCCACCATCGCCAGGTAGGGTGCCATTTCCGCGGCGTAATCGGGCGGGATCGCCACCGCCTCGCGGCTGACCAGGATATAGAAGGCGCCGGGGTCGAGGATCAGCTGGCCGTCGGTGCTGCGCAGCTCGTCCCAGAAGTCGCGGGCCCGGTAGGCGCCGATCCGGTCGAGGTCGATGACCCCGCTATGCGGCCGGGCGCGGTAGCCGACCAGGTCGCCCGCCCCGGGGCGCAGGTCGACCGAGAAGCCCAGGCCGTCGTCGATCAGCGCCTCGCCCGTCACCAGCGGCTCCTGCGCGTGCAGCTTGTGCAGCTCGGCATCCGACAGCACCGCCTGGCCCTGGCGCAGCCGCAGCTGGTTCAGCCGCATGCCGGGCCGCACCAGGACCGAGAAGCTGCGCGGGCAGATCTCGGCATAGATCGGGCCGTCGTAGCCCTGGGGCAGGCGGTCGAATTCGGTGCCCTCGTCGGTGACGAGCCGCGTCAGCAGGTCGAGCCGTCCGGTCGAGCTTTTGGCATTGGCGACCGCGTCGAGGCCCTGGGGCAGGGACAGCCGCTCCATCAGCGGCACCAGGTAGACGCAGCCCTTTTCCAGCACGGCGCCGCCGGCAAGGTCCATGCGATGCATCTCGAAATCCTTGAGCCGGTCGCCGACCCGGCGCCCGCGTCCGGCCAGGAACGAGGCGCGCAGCCGCCATGCCGTCGCGCCCAGGCGCAGGTCGAGGCTGGCGGGCTGGACCTGTTCGGGCAGGATCGGCTGGTCGGCCGAGATCGCACCGCTTGCGATCAGCTGGCGCAGGGACGTATCGGGAAGCACACCGTTCACGCGAAACCCTTTCGGCAAAAGGAAACGCCCACCCCCGGACGGGGATGGGCGTTTTCGGAATGGTCGGGCCGGCGAGATTCGAACTCGCGGCCTTCCGCCCCCCAGACGGACGCGCTAACCAGGCTGCGCCACGGCCCGACGAGGGGCATATAGAGCGAAGCGGGCCGCCAGCACAAGGGGCCTGGGGCGGAAATTTCGGCAAGAATCTCGATTGCTGTGGATAGTCCGCCGGCGCGGGCCGGAAAGCGGGCGGCCATGCGCGTCAGCGCGCGCCGGCCAGCGCGTCGCGCAGGGTTTTCGCCTGCGCGGGCAGGGGCTTGCCTTGCAATTCGTGCTGGCGCAGCGCCAAGGCGGTGGTCACCAGCCGGCCGAGCCAGTCGGCTGCGGGCTCCCGGCCCGGATCGAGCGCGGCGAAGAGCGGCAGCGATTCGGCCTGCCGGGCCGGAGGGTTCGGCCGGGCCGGCCGGGGTGCGGCCTTTGCCGCCGTCGGCGCGGCCTCCCGCTCGGGCAGGGCCAGGCGCACGGCGGGGCCGGGGTGGTCCGCCGCGCCGGCCTCGCCCAGGGTCTCGCCCAGGCGGGCGGCGCCGATCTCGCGCAGGGCGGCGCCGCGGTCGGCGGCGATCAGCCGCTTGGCGCCGCGGATGCTGAGCCCTTCCTCGCGCATGACCTGGCAGAGGCCGGCGGCCAGCCGCACGTCCTCGGGCCGGTAATAGCGGCGGCCGTCGGCGCGTTTCACCGGCGCAAGCTGCGTGAATTGCGATTCCCAGTAGCGCAGCACATGCGGCGCGACGCCCACGAGGCGCGAGACCTCGCCGATGGATCTGAAGGCGTCGGGGGACTTGCTCATCAGCCCTTGCGCCTGTTCCCCGCCGCCACCCGATCCTTCATCAGATGCGACGGCCGGAAGGACAGCACCCGGCGCGGCGTGATCGGCACCTCTTCCCCGGTCTTGGGGTTGCGGCCGATGCGTTCGTTCTTGTCGCGGACCGAAAACGTGCCGAAGGACGAGATCTTGACCTGCTCGCCGCGCACCAGCGCATCGGAGATATGGCCAAGCACGCTTTCGACAAGCTGGGCCGATTCGTGGCGGGACAGACCCACCTCACGGAACACGGCCTCGGCCAGGTCCATGCGGGTCAGGGTAGAGTCGCTCATCTCGGAAACCTCTTGAATGGTGCGAAGGATGATTTCTTTACGGCGCCGAGTCAACAACCCCGGCCCGATTCCGTTCCCTCATCGGCCGATTTTGTTCCGCATTATTCGCGCCTTACCCGCAAGACCCCGCGCATGGCCGCCTGCGGACTGCTTGGAATGGCGGCAATCCGCGCCTATCTTGGAAGGGAAAGGGCAAGCGGGACGGAGCTGACATGGCCGGCGGTTGGGCGCGCGACGATGCGGTGAACGAGCAGATCGAGGTTTCCACGCAGGAGGCGATCGAGCGGATGCGGCTGCGCAATGCGCAGCGCGTGGCGCAGGAAAGCGCCCTCATCTGCGAGGAATGCGACGAGCCGATCCCCGAGGCACGGCGGCAGGCGATTCCGGGCGTCCGGCTGTGCGTGGACTGTCAATCCGGCCGCGACAAGGCCTGGCGGCCGGCGGCCGGCATCAACCGGCGCGGATCGAAGGATTCGCAGCTGAAATAACAGCTTACCAGCGCAGCACGACCGAGCCCCAGGCGAGGCCGCCGCCGATGGCCTCGGCCACCAGCACGTCGCCGGGCTTGAAGCGGCCCTCGGCATTGGCCACCGACAGCGCCAGCGGGATCGAGGCGGCCGAGGTATTGCCATGGTCGGCCACCGTCAGCACCACCTTTTCCATCGGCAGGCGCATGCGCTTGGCCGTGGCCTCGATGATGCGCAGGTTGGCCTGGTGCGGCACCAGCCAGTCCACCTGCTCGGGCGTCAGCCCGGCGCGGTCCAGCGCGCGATGGGCGGTGTCGGCCAGCTTTTCGACGGCGTGGCGGAAGACCAGGTTGCCCTGCATGCGCAGATGCCCGGCGGTGCCGGTGCTGGCCACGCCGCCGTCCACATAAAGCAGGTCGCGATATTGCCCGTCGCTGTTCAGGTCGGTCGCGAGGATTCCGCGGTCGGCGGAGGTGCCCTGGCCCTCGGCCGCCTCCAGCACCACGGCGCCGGCGCCGTCGCCGAACAGCACGCAAGTGCCGCGGTCGGTCCAGTCCATGATCCGGCTGAAGGTCTCGGCCCCGATCAGCAGCACGCGATCGGCAAGCCCGGCGCGGATCATCGCATCGGCATTGGCCAGCGCATAGACGAAGCCGGCGCAGACCGCCTGCAGGTCATAGGCGAAGCCCCGGCGCATGCCCAGCCCGGCCTGCACCATGGTCGCGACCGAGGGAAAGGTCAGGTCGGGGGTCGAGGTGGCCACGATCACCGCGTCGATCTGTCCGGCCTCGAGCCCGGCATCGGCCAGCGCCGCCTGCGCGGCCAGGATGCCCAGGTCGCTGGTGCGCTGGTCCTCGGCGGCGAAATGGCGCCGCTCGATGCCGGTGCGGGCGCGGATCCATTCGTCGCTGGTGTCCAGCTTGTCCTCGAACCAGCTGTTCTCGACCACGCGCTCGGGCAGGTAATGGCCGGTTCCCCGGACGATCGCACGCCGCATCAGGACGCCTCGCTTTCCTTGCTGCCGTTGATTTGGCCGGCCGCCGCGACGGATTGCGCCACGCGCGCCGCCAGCCGGTCCTGAAAGCCGGATTGCGCCAGCCGGAAGGCCAGCTTGATCGCCGCCGAGACGCCGGTGGCATCGGCCGAGCCGTGCGATTTCACCACCGTCCCGTTCAGGCCCAGGAAGACGCCGCCGTTGACGCGGCGCGGGTCGATGCGCTTTTGCAGCCGCCGGAGCGAGCCCATGGCCAGCAGCGCCGCGAATTTCGACAGCACGGACTTGCCGAAGGCTTCCTTGAGCAGCTCGCCCACCAGCTTCGCCGTGCCCTCGCCGGTCTTCAGCGCGACATTGCCGGTGAAGCCGTCGGTCACGATCACGTCGATGCGGGCCGAGGGCAGGTCGCCGCCCTCGACGAAACCGACATAGTCGAAATTCGCCGCCTGCGCCGTGGTGGGGATCAGCTCATGCGCCTGTTTCAGCTCGGGCCGGCCCTTGTGGTCCTCGGTCCCGACGTTCAGCAGGCCGACGCGCGGCCGCTCGAGCCCGAAGCCGTTGCGGGCATAGGAGGCGCCCATCAGCGCATAGGTCAGCAAGTCCTGCGCATCGGCGCGGATGTCGGCGCCGACGTCGAGCATGACGTTGAAGCCCTGCGGGTTGCGCGAGGGCCAGAGGCAGGCGATGGCGGGGCGGTTCACGCCGGGCAGCTTGCGCAGCCGCAGCATCGAAAGCGCCATCAGCGCGCCGGTATTGCCGCAGGAGACGGCGGCCGTCGCCTCGCCCCGGCGCACCGATTCGAGGGCGGACCACATCGAGGTGCCCTCGCCCTTGCGCAGCACCTGGCTGGGCTTGTCGCCCATGGTGACGACGCCGGCGGCGTCGCGGATGTCGCAACGCCGGGCCAGATCGCCGCGGCGGGCGATCAGCCGTTCCAGCTCGGCCCGCGGGCCGTGGACGATGAAGCGGATGTCGGGATTCTTGCCGGCGCTTTCGGCCATGCCGGCGACCACCGTCGCCGGGCCGCGGTCGCCGCCCATCGCGTCAACGGAGATCACCACGCCGCCCCCGTCGCCAGGGACGCGAGGCAGAGTGCTGGAATCTGCCGAAGCCATATCCGCGGTCGGTCCGCTCAGGCCGCGTCTTCGTCCAGGTCGACCTCATTGGCCTGCGCCACGACCTCGCGGTCGGCATAATGGCCGCAGGAGGGGCAGACGTGATGCGGGCGCTTCAGCTCGCCGCAGTTGGGGCATTCGTTCGGGTTGCCGGCGACGAGCGCATCATGCGAACGGCGCATGTTGCGGCGGGAGCGGGTAACTCGGTTCTGAGGGACGGCCATGTCTCAACCTCAAGGGGTTCGGGGGGCAACCAGCCTGGGCGGCCCCGGATTCGGTGTTCTTGTCTGGGGCGGCATAGGCCACTGGAGCGTTGGCCGCAAGTCGCGAAAACTGCTCGCAAAGCGGGGGCCGCGGTCCGGGATTCCCCCGCCGGTCGAATGAAGGCGGCAAAATAGCGGGATTTTCGCATTGCGCAAGGGAAAACTGCAAGGGAAGCGGCGCATGCGCGCCGCTGCCTCCGGCGGGGATATTTAAGCAGGAAGAAGCCGGGCGCCAGCGGGGCGGGCCGGGTTCAGCGGCCGAGCTTGGCGTGGACTTCCTCGAGGTCGATCTCGTTTCTGGGCAGCTTGTTGTCCGGGTCGTCGAAGTCGTATTTGAAGAGCTGGAAGTCCTTCTTGTAGATTTCCCAGACCAGGTGGCGCGACAGGTCGTCGAAATAGGCGCTGACCTTGTGGGCGCGCTTGGGGCCGTGGCCTTCGGATTCGTTGAATCTGGGCACGTCCTTCACCTTCAGCCGCACCGGGGTCGGCGCGGCGTCCAGCACCTTCTGCATGCCCTCGTCGAATTTCTCGGTGAAGAGGATCTGGTCGTAGCGCCCGCCGTTGACGATGAAGGTGGCGACATGGCCCGAGACGGCCGACCAGTGGATGTCCGGCTCCATCGGCCGGCGCCAGCGGATGGTGTCGCGCGCAAACAGCAGGAAGCGGCGGAAGCTGGCGACCTGGTCGAATTCGAAGCCGTTCTCGGGGCTGCCGACGTCGACGCCGTAGCGTTGCATCAGTTCCGGCACCAGGTTGCCGCGGTAGCGCTTGCCGTTGCGCTGGATGCCCGCGATCTTGTCGAAGAACGAGGACAGGATGCGCGCATAGGGGTTGCGCACGCAGGTGAAGGTCAGCGCCTTGTGCGCCGCCACGTTCGCCTCGATCAGCGGCTGGCTTTCGGGCTGGTTCCACTTGTGCAACCCGCTGGTGGCGTCGTGGATGTCGCCGTCGAAATAGCGGCCGTGGTCGGAATAGAACATGATCTGCCCGATCGAGGAGCAGGCGCATTTCGGGACGACGCGATAGACCATGCTTTCGCTTTCCGTCATCCACGTTCCTGGAAAACCCATAACTCTCATTCCCTTTACAAAGACTGCGCCGGCCGCGGCGGATGTGCCGGCGGGTTGCCCCTTCGGCCAAAATCGGTAAGGACACAATGCAAATCACCGGCAGAGTTTCAACCAGTGTGAGCATTGCCCGCGTGAAGCGGACAAGATGGGTAACGAGATGGCGCGTATTGCCTTTATTCTGCTGTGCCACAAGGATCCCGAGGGCGTGGTCGCGCAGGCTCGCCGGCTGACCGCCTCGGGCGATTACGTGGCGATCCATTTCGACGGCCGGGCCAATCCGCGCGACTACGAGCTGATCCGGGCGGCGCTGGCCGACAACGCCTCGGTGGTCTTTGCGCAGCGGCGCTGGAAATGCGGCTGGGGCGAATGGTCGCTGGTCGGCGCCACGCTGGAGGCGGTGCGCGCCGCCGTCGCCGCCTTTCCGCGGGCCACGCATTTCTACATGCTCTCGGGCGATTGCATGCCGATCAAGTCGGCCGAATATGCCCATGGCCTGCTGGACGGCGAGGATTGCGACTATATCGAGAGCTTCGATTTCTTCGAATCGGACTGGATCAAGACCGGCTTCAAGGAAGAGCGGCTGGTCTACCGGCACTGGTTCAATGAGCGCACGCAGAAATGGCTGTTCTATGCCAGCTACGACCTGCAGAAGCGATTCGGCCTGCGGCGCGGGGTGCCGGCCGACATCCAGGTCATGATCGGGTCGCAATGGTGGTGCCTGCGCCGCCTGACCGTCGAGAAGGTGCTGGATTTCTGCGCCAGCCGGCCGGACGTGATGCGCTTCTTCTCGACCACCTGGATCCCGGACGAGACCTTCTTCCAGACCGTCGTGCCCCATGTCGTGCCGCGGCGCGAGATCCGCATCCGCACGCTGACCTATCTGATCTTCACCGACTACGGCATGCCGGTGACTTTCTACAACGATCATTACGACCTGCTGATGGGGCAGAACTACCTGTTCGCCCGCAAGATCAGCCCCGAGGCGATCCGCCTGCGCGAGCGGCTGGGCGCGCTTTGGGCGGCCAGCGGCGTGCATTTCCCGATCTCGAACGAGGCGACGGGGCTGTTTCGCTTCCTGACCGGGCGGGGCCGGGTCGGGCGGCGCTTCGGCCAGCGGTTCTGGGAGGCCGAGGGCAGCCTGGGCCGCGACAACACGCTGCTGCTGGTGGTGGCCAAGAAATGGCATGTCGCCAAGCGGCTGACCGCGGCGATCCGGGCGCATACGCCGATTCCGGCGGTGGATTACCTGTTCAACGAGCCCGAGGCGCATCTGCCCGACCTGGGCGGGGTCGAGACCACGGTCGAGAAGCGCGACCGGCACCGGCGCGCGCTGATCCGGCTGCTGTTCCAGCATTTCGAATCGAACCGGCTGGTCTTGTGCCTGGACCCCTCGGCGCTGTATCTGATCCAGGATCTGACCTCGGACAAGGCCGATACCCGCGTCCTGCTGGTGGATTCCGAATTCGACGACGATTACCTGCGCGGCCATATCGCCCGCGTGGGGCTGGCCGGGAGCGAGACCGCCCCCGAGGTGATCGAACGGCTGCTGCCCATGGTGCGCGCCGACCTGGAACACGAGGCCGAGCGGCTGCGCGACATGGATTTCCCCGGCTTCCATTCCATCGCGCCCTGGCGGCCGGTCGCCGAGAATACCGCGCAACTGGCGCGCTTCCTGGATCTGCCGGCCGAGACCGCGCTGGCGCTTGCCCGGACCGACCACCTGTTCAGCGACTGAGGAGAGAGCCATGCCCGCCTATGACGACAGCAATATCTTCGCCCGCATCCTGCGCGGCGAGATCCCCAACGACACCGTGCTGGAGACCGAGCATACGCTGGTCTTCCGCGACATCCGGCCGCAGGCGCCGGTGCATGTGCTGGCGATCCCCAAGGGGGCCTATGTCAGCTACGACGATTTCGCCGCCAATGCCTCGGATGCCGAGATCGTGGATTTCCACCGCGCCCTGGCCAGGGTGGCGCGCGAGCTGGGCGTGGCGCTGGATGGCGGGCAGGGCTTCCGCGCCATCACCAATGCCGGCGAGCATGGCGTGCAGGAGGTGCCGCATTTCCACATGCACATCCTGGGCGGCCGGCCGATGGGCCGCATGGTTCAGCCGGGCTGAGGTGCCGGGCGCGAGGTCAGCTGGACGAAGACGTCCTCGAGGTCCGGCGCCTCGACCGCGAGGTCGCGGATCGGCAGGCCCGCGGCGCGCAGCGCGTCGATCAGCCCGTCCGTCGGAATGCGCGAGGGCGCATAGCTGAGCGCGAGCCGGCCGTCCCCGCGCCGTTCGGCCCGCACGCCCTCGGGCAGGGCGGGCAGGGCGCGGGCCTCGCCGGTATCGACGACCAGCGTCTTGGAATCGGCGCGGCCGAGCAGGGCGGCGGTATCCTCGCACAGGATCAGCTCGCCATGGTCGATGATGGCGATGCGGTCGCACATCTCCTCGGCCTCTTCCAGGTAATGCGTGGTCAGGATGATGGTCATGCCCTGGTCGTTCAGCCGGCGCACGTTGCGCCACAGCATCTCGCGCAGCTGGATGTCGACGCCGGCGGTGGGTTCGTCGAGGACCAGGATCTGCGGCCGATGCACCAGCGCCTTGGCCAGGAGCAGCCGCCGCTTCATGCCGCCCGAGAGATGGCGCGAATAGCTTTCCGCCTGTTCGGTCAGCCCGACGAGTTCCAGCAGTTCGTCGGTCCAGCGCTCGCGCTTTGGGACGCCGTAGAGTCCGGCCTGCACCTCGAGGCTGGCGCGGGGGGTCAGGAAGGGGTCGATGTTGAGTTCCTGCGGCATGACGCCGATGGCGGCGCGGGACTGGCGCGGGTTCACGTCCTGGTCGAAGCCCCAGATCATCACCTTGCCGGCGGACTTGCGCACCAGCCCGGCCAGGATGTTGATCGTGGTCGACTTGCCGGCGCCGTTGGGCCCGAGCAGGCCGAAGATCGAGCCGGCGGGGATCGCGAGGTCCAGCCCCTTGAGCGCCTGTTTCGCCGGCGCCTGGCCGGCGGCGGCATAGGTCTTGGTCAGGCCGCTGATTTCGATGGCGTTCGGGCTTTGCTGGGGGGCTGGCATCGGCTCTTCGCGTTCATTATGATCGCCGCCGGTTTAACCCCGTTTGTCGTCAGAGCTCAAGGAACCGCCATGACCATTCCGGCCCCCGAGATCCAGACCGTCACCTCCTGGAAGGTCGCCTGCGACGGCGACGAGAAGCGGGGCCTCGGTCATCCGCGCGTCTGGCTGGCCATTCCGCGCGATACCGGCTGGGTCGAATGCGGCTATTGCGACAAGCGCTTCGTCATCGACCGCGAACACGCGCACGACGACCACTGAAGCTCGGCTGCCGCCTGGGCCCGCCCGCCGCGGCGGCTTTCCCAGGTGGCCCCAGGCGGCCCCAGGCGGCAATGCCCGGCCGGCCGGGGCGTTGCGACGCCTCCGGCGGGGGTATTTTCAAACGGAGAAAGCCGGGCCGCGCGGCCTTGGCCCCAGGGCCGCTTCGTGGCATCAAGGCGGGCGAATGCAAGAGCAGGGGGCGCGCACATATGACGGACGGATTCGGCAAGGGCCATCACCTCCACCTGATCGACGGCTCGGCCTTCATCTTTCGCGCCTATCACGCGCTGCCGCCGCTGACCCGGCGCACGGACGGGCTTCCCATCGGGGCGGTGGCGGGTTTTTGCAACATGGTGTGGAAATACCTGCAGGACGGCAAGGGCTCGGACCAGCCGACCCATGCCGCGGTGATCTTCGACCATTCGGCGCGCACCTTTCGCAACGACATCTATCCGCTCTACAAGGCCAACCGGCCCGAGCCGCCCGAAGACCTGCGGCCGCAGTTCCCGCTGACCCGCGAGGCGACGCGGGCCTTCAACATCGCCTGCATCGAGACCGAGGGCTTCGAGGCCGACGACATCATCGCGAGCCTTGCCTGCCAGGCGCGGGACGCGGGCGGTCGGGTGACGATCATCAGCAGCGACAAGGACCTGATGCAGCTGGTCGGCGGCGGGGTCGAGATGATGGACCCGATCAAGGGCAAGCCCATCGGCCCCGACGAGGTGCGCGAGAAATTCGGCGTCGGCCCCGAGCGGGTGGTGGATGTGCAGGCCCTGGCCGGCGATTCCATCGACAACGTGCCGGGCGCACCGGGAATCGGCATCAAGACCGCCGCGCAACTGATCGACGAATACGGCGACCTGGAGAGCCTGCTGGCGCGGGCGGAGGAGATCAGGCAGCCCAAGCGGCGGCAGACGCTGATCGACCATGCCGAGCAGATCCGCATCTCGAAGCGGCTGGTCGAGCTGGATTGCCGCATGGCGCTGGACTTCACCCTGGAGAGCCTGGAGATCCGCGAGCCCGATCCCGAGGCGCTGCTGGATTTCCTGGTTCGGATGGAGCTGCGCACCCTGACCAAGCGCGTGGCCGAGCGGTTCGGCGCCGAGCCGCCGAGCATGGCCGAGGCGGCGCCGGTGCCGGCCGCCGTGGCCGGGAGCGGGGCGGGGAGCGGGGCCGGGACGGGGGCCGCGCCGGCGGCCGAACTGCCGGCGATCGACCGCAGCCTTTACGTCACCATCCGCGACGAGGCGGTGCTGGCCGAATGGCTGGCCGAGATCGCCGAAAAGGGCGTGGTCGCCATCGACACCGAGACCACCGGGCTCGACGAGATGCAGGCCGAGCTGGTCGGGGTCTCGCTTTGCACCGGGCCGGGGCGGGCGGCCTATCTGCCGCTGGGCCATGTCGACGGCGCGGCGGACCTGTTCGGCTCGGGCGCGCGGGTCGAGGGGCAGATGGACCGGGAGCGGGCGCTGGCCATGCTCAAGCCGGTGCTTGAGGACCCCTCGGTGCTGAAGATCGGCCAGAACGTCAAGTATGACTGGAAGCTGCTCGCCCGCCACGGCATCCGCATGGCGCCGCTGGACGACACCATGCTGCTGTCCTATGCGCTGAATGCCGGGGCGCACAACCACGGCATGGACGAGCTGGCGGACCTGTACCTGGGCCATCGCTGCCTGCCGATCAAGGATCTGATCGGCTCGGGCAAGGCGCAGATCAATTTCTCGCAGGTGACGATCGACAAGGCCAGCGAATATGCCGCCGAGGATGCCGAAGTGACCTGGCGGCTCTGGCATCACCTGCGCCCGAAGCTGGCGCCGAACCATGTCACCACCGCCTATGAGCGGCTGGAGCGGCCGATGATCGCGGTGCTGGCCGATATGGAGATGGCGGGCATCCGCATCGATTCCGAGCATCTCAAGCGCATGTCCAACGCCTTTGCCCAGAAGATGGCGGGGCTGGAGGCCGAGATCCACGAGCTGGCCGGCGCGCCCTTCAACGTCGGCAGCCCCAAGCAGCTGGGCGAGATCCTGTTCCAGCGCATGGGCCTGGCCGGGGGCAAGCAGGGCAAGACCGGCGCCTTTTCCACCGGGGCCGAGGTGCTGGAGGACCTGGCCGCCGAGGGGCACGAGTTGCCGGCGCGGGTGCTGGACTGGCGGGCGATCTCGAAGCTGAAATCGACCTATACCGATGCGCTGCCCCTGCATGTGAACCCCGAGACCGGGCGGGTCCATACCTGCTATTCCATCGCCGGGGCGCAGACCGGCCGGCTGGCCTCGACCGATCCGAACCTGCAGAACATCCCGGTCAGGACCGACGAGGGGCGGCGCATCCGCGAAGCCTTCGTCGCCGGGCCGGGGATGCGGATCGTCAGCCTGGACTACAGCCAGATCGAGCTGCGGATTCTTGCGCATGTGGCGCAGATCCCGGCGTTGAAGCAGGCGTTCCGCGACGGCATCGACATCCATGCCATGACCGCGAGCCAGATGTTCGGCGTGCCGGTCGAGGGCATGGACCCGATGATCCGCCGCCGCGCCAAGGCGATCAACTTCGGGGTGATCTATGGCATCTCGGGCTTTGGCCTGGCGCGCAACCTGCGCATTCCGCGGGCCGAGGCGCAGGCCTTCATCGACACCTATTTCGAGCGTTTCCCCGAGATCCGCGCCTATATGGACCGCACCGTCGCCGGGGCCAAGCAGGACGGTTTCGTGCGCACCCTGTTCGGGCGGCGGATCATGACGCCGGGCATCAACCAGTCCGGGCCGGCGGCCGGCGGGGCGCGGCGGGCGGCGATCAACGCGCCGATCCAGGGCGCGGCCGCCGACATCATCCGCCGCGCCATGATCCGCATGCCGGAGGCGATCGGCCACCTGCCGGCGCGGATGCTGCTTCAGGTGCATGACGAACTGGTCTTCGAGGTCGAGGAATCTGCCGTGCCCGAGCTGGTCGCGGCGGCCCGCGGCGTCATGCAGGGCGCGGCCGATCCCGCGGTCCGGCTGGACGTGCCGCTGATCGTCGATGCCGGGCAGGGGGCGAACTGGGCCGAGGCGCATTGAGCGGCGGCGGTCGCGCGGGTGGCGCGGCCGCAGGGGTATTTGGGGAACGAAGAAGCCGGCGAAGGAGGGCGGGATGGGCCATTCGCATTCGCATGACGGCGGGCACGGGCATTCGCACCTGCCGGGCGGGGTGGGCGACGGCGCCATCCTGATTGCGGTGGTGGTCAATCTGGCGCTGACGGGGGCACAGATCCTGGGCGGCTATGTCGCCGATTCCACGGCGCTGATCGCGGATGGGGTGCATAATCTCTCGGATGCGCTGGCGCTGGTGCTGGCCTTTGGCGCCCGGCGGCTGGCGCGGCGGCCCGCCAGTCCCGAGATGAGCTATGGCTGGGGCCGGGCCGAGATCGTCGCGGCCTTCGTCAATTACATCGCGCTGATCGCCATCTCGGTCTGGCTGGGGATCGAGGCGCTGGGGCGGCTCGCCCATCCGCCGCAGGTCGCGGGCGGGCTGGTCATGGCGCTGGCGGGTTTCGCGCTGGTGGTGGATGCGCTGACCGCGGCGCTGGTCTGGCGGGCGTCGCGCGAGAGCGTGAACATCCGCGCGGCCTTCCTGCACAACCTGGCCGATGCGGCGGTCTCGGTCGCGGTACTCCTGGGCGGGGCGCTGATCTGGGCCTTCGGCTGGCAGATCGCCGATCCGATCCTGACGCTGCTGATCTCGGCGGTGATCCTGTGGCATATCGGGCGGGAGATCGGGCCGGTGATGCGCATGCTGATGCTGGCCGCGCCCGCCGGGGTCGATCACGCGGCGCTGGCCCGCGCCATGGCTGGAGTCGAGGGCGTGGCGGGCGCCCATCACCTGCACCTGTGGCAGATCGACGAGCGGCGCAACGCGCTATCGGCGCATCTGGTGCTGCGCGCGGGGGCCGATCCGGCGCAGGCGGTGCGCCGGGTCAAGGCCTTGCTGCGGCGCGACTTCGGCATCGGCCATGCCACCATCGAGACCGAGCGCGAGGGCGAGCCCTGCGGCGACCGGGATGACGGCCACGGCCATCATCCGCATTAGATCGCGGCGGAATGGCCCGATGCCGCCATGTCGTAGCCGTCGAACATGCGGGCGATCATCCGGGTCAGCGGCCGCCCCTTGGGCGTGATGCGCAGGCCTGCGGCATCGGCCTCGACCATCTCGCCGAAATGCGCGGCGACGGGGGCGAAGACCTGGGCCAGGCGGTCGGCGTCGAAGCCGTGGTCGCTGATGAATTCCTCGGCCCGGATCTCGAAATCGCACATCAGCGCCTCGATCATGCGCGAGCGCCAGCGGTCCTCGGGCGTGAAGGCATGGCCGCGCGTGGTCGAGAAGCGCCCGTCGCGGATCCTGGCCAGATGGGCGCCGGTGGCCGGGGCGTTCTGCGCATAGCCCTGCGGGAAGCGCGAGATCGACGAGGCGCCCAGCCCCACCAGCACCTCGGCCCGGTCGTCGGTATAGCCCTGGAAGTTGCGCCGCAGCAGCCCGGCCTTTTGCGCGCGGGCCAGCCCGTCGCCGGGGCGGGCGAAATGGTCGATGCCGATCTCGTCATAGCCGTCGGCCAGGAAAAGCTCGCGCGCGGTTTCGAACAGCCGCAGCCGGCCATAGGGGTCGGGCAGGGCCTCGGAGGGGATCATCACCTGCCGCTTGGCCATCCAGGGCACATGGGCATAGCCGTAAAGCGCCACCCGGTCGGGCGAGAGCGCCAGGAGCTTCTGCACCGATTCGGCGATCTTGCGCGGGTTCTGGTTGGGCAGGCCATAGAGGATGTCGGCGTTCAGGCTGGCGATACCGCGGTCGCGGATCATGTCCACGGCGCGTTTCGTCACCTCGAAGCTTTGTTCGCGGCCGATGATCTTCTGGATCTCGGGGTCGAAATCCTGCACCCCGATCGAGGCGCGGGTCAGCCCGGCCTCGGCCAGCGCGTCCATGCGGGCCTCGTCGATCTCGTTCGGGTCGATCTCGACCGAGAACTCGGCGCCCTCGGCCAGCGGGAAGGCACCGAGGACCGCGCCGGCGACCAGCCGCATCATCTCGGCCGGCATCAGCGTGGGGGTGCCGCCGCCCCAATGCAGGCGCGACAGCCTGACGCCGGGGGCGAGCGCGGATTTCAGCATGTCGAGTTCCGCCAGCAGCGCCTTGGCATAGGCGCGCACCGGCTCGTCGGATTGCGTGCCCTGGGTGCGGCAGGCGCAGAACCAGCACAGCCGCCGGCAGAACGGCACGTGCATGTAGAGCGAGATCGCCGCGCCGGCGGGGATTGCCGCGACCCAGTCGCGGAAGACCGGCTCGCCCACGGCGGGGGTGAAATGCGGCGCGGTGGGGTAGCTGGTATAGCGCGGCACGCGCGCGTCAAACAGTCCGAGCCGCTCAAGTTGCGATTGTTGTTCCATGTTGCTATATCTAGCGTTGAACACGCGCCGGAACCTTGACCCAAATCAAATGCCACATGACGCCGCCCTCTGCGCGACGCAGCAGCCCTGCGAAATCTGCCCCATTCGGTATCGGGCCGTCTGCGCGCATTGCGAAGGCGACGAACTGGCCGAACTGGAGGGCATGAAGTTCTATCGCCGCTACGAGGCGGGGCAGGTCGTGGTCTGGGCCGGCGACCGGATGGACTTCGTGGCCTCGGTGGTCGCCGGCATGGCCGGGCTGACCCAGCAGCTCGAGGACGGGCGCACGCAGATGGTCGGCCTGCTTCTGCCCAGCGACTTCCTGGGCCGGCCGGGGCGCGAGATGGCGACCTATACCGTCACCGCGACCAGCAACCTGGTGCTGTGCTGTTTCCGCCGCAAACCCTTTGAAAAGCTGCTGATCGACAATCCCCGCATCGCCAGCCGGCTTCTGGAGATGACGCTGGACGAGCTGGACGCCGCCCGCGACTGGCTGCTGCTGCTGGGCCGCAAATCCGCGCGCGAGAAGATCGCCTCGCTTCTGGTGATCCTGGCCCGGCGCGAGGCGGCGCTGATCAAGCGCCGGCCCGAAGGCCGCATCGCCATCGAACTGCCGCTGACGCGCGAGGCGATGGCGGATTACCTGGGCCTGACGCTGGAGACGGTGAGCCGGCAGATGAGCGCGCTGAAGCGCGAAGGGGTGATCGAACTGGACGGCAAGCGGCGGGTGATCGTGCCCTCCTTCGTCCGGCTGGTCACGGAAAGCGGCGATGATTCGGACGGCGGGCCGCTGAGCTAGCGCGCCGCCCGCCAAGGTGCCCCGGACGGCGTGTCCGGGGCGTTGGGCCGCCAGTTGGCGGGGACTGGCCGATCAGCGCGCCATCAGCACCGGCACCTGCGCCTTTTCCAGCATGTTGCGCGTCGCGCCGCCCAGGATCGCCTCGCGGAAGCGGGAATGGCCATAGGCGCCCATCACCAGCATGTCGGCGCCGATCTCGGTCGCGCGGCGGTTCAGGATGTCGCTGACCAGCGGCTGGGTGCGGGCCAGCACCGCGATCTCGGCCCGGACGCCGTGGCGCGTCAGCATCTGGCACAGCGCCCCGCCGGGATCCGAGCGTTCGGGACCGCTGGGCGAGGGGTCGATCACCGTGATCTCGACGCTGTCGGCGGCGATCAGCAACGGCAGGGCGCGGCGCACGGCGGCCAGCGCCTCGTTCGACTGGTTCCAGGCGATCATGACCTTCCTGCCGAAGGGCTCCTTCAGCGCGTCGGGCACGATCAGCACCGGGGCCGAGCCCTCGAACAGCGCCGCCTCGGTCACGGCCTCGGCATCGGTGGGCGCGCCCTCGCCATAGGGGCGGCTCAGCACCACGAGGTCGGAATAGCGCGCGCGCATGCCCACCAGCGTCGAAAGCCCGCCGACCTGCGCCACCGCGGAATCGACGGACCAGCGGATGTCCTCGGGGTCGAGCCGGTCGCGGACCCGCTCCTCCAGCTCGCCTGCCGCCGCCACGGCCTTGTCGATGGATTCCTGGAACACATAGGCCGAGGCGCCTGCATAGTAGTAGCCGCTTTGGGTGTGATCCACGCCCATGCAGAACACGTCGAGATGCGCATCCTCGCGCCGGGTCATGGCAATGGCCGAATCCAGCTGCTTTTGCTGGTCGGCATCGGTCAGAACGGTCAGGATGGTCTTGTAGCCCATGGGCCCTCTCCTTTCGGGGTTCAGAGGCGAGTTTCACCTGCATCCGGCAGGATCGCAATCGCCGTTGGCGGCCGGCTGCGACATCCTGTCCGGATATTTGGGAATTTTACGCCTATCCAGAACGGACGGATTGACGCAGATCAAAGTCTCACGAAACCGTGTGACGTTAGAAGAAGCTGTCGAAGCCGCGAACCCGCCGCATCCAATGCGAATCGGCCGCCTTCGGCGCAGGATGAAGGACAGGAACTTAATGTTGGATACCATCAAGCTGATCGCGCTTGGCACGATTGCGGTCCTGGCCGCGATCGCCGCCAATTACGCGCGACCCGATGATCCCGCCTATCTCGTGAATGCCCTGATCGTCATGCTGGCGGCGGGCGTCATGTTTCTGCGGGTGCTGCGCCAGATGGGCAACGAGCAACCTTCGCTCGAGCCGCATCCCGAGACGCAATACATGGACGACGTGGTCCGGGCCGGCGTGATCGCCACCGCCCTGTGGGGCGTGGTCGGCTTCCTGGTCGGGGTGATCATCGCCTTTCAGCTGGCCTTCCCGGCGCTGAACCTCAGCGACGTCACCATGGGCTATACCAACTTCGGCAAGCTCAGGCCGCTGCACACCTCGGCGGTGATCTTCGCCTTCGGCGGCAACGCGCTGATCGCGACCTCGTTCTACGTGGTGCAGCGCACCTCGGCGGCGCGGCTCTGGGGCGGCAACGCGGCCTGGTTCGTGTTCTGGGGCTACCAGCTCTTCATCCTGCTGGCGGCGACCGGCTATATCCTGGGCGCCACCCAGTCCAAGGAATACGCCGAGCCCGAATGGTATGCCGACTGGTGGCTGACCATCGTCTGGGTCGTCTACCTGGCGGTGTTCCTGGGCACGATCCTGAAGCGGAAAGAGCCGCATATCTACGTGGCGAACTGGTTCTACCTGTCCTTCATCGTCACCATCGCCATGCTGCATATCGTCAACAACCTGACGATCCCGGTCAGCCCCTTCGGCTCGAAGTCGGTGCAGCTCTTCTCGGGCGTGCAGGACGCGATGACGCAATGGTGGTATGGCCACAATGCGGTGGGCTTCTTCCTGACGGCGGGCTTCCTGGGCATGATGTATTACTTCATCCCCAAGCAGGCCGAGCGCCCGGTCTACAGCTACAAGCTGTCGATCATCCACTTCTGGGCGCTGATCTTCCTGTATATCTGGGCCGGTCCGCACCACCTGCACTATACCGCGCTGCCCGACTGGGCCTCGACGCTGGGCATGGTGTTCTCGATCATCCTGTGGATGCCCAGCTGGGGCGGCATGATCAACGGCCTGATGACGCTTTCGGGCGCCTGGGACAAGCTGCGCACCGATCCGGTGATCCGCATGATGGTGGTGGCCGTCGGCTTCTACGGCATGGCGACCTTCGAGGGGCCGATGATGTCGATCAAGGCGGTGAACTCGCTGAGCCACTACACCGACTGGACCATCGGCCACGTGCATTCCGGCGCGCTCGGCTGGAACGGCATGATCACCTTTGGCGCGCTCTACTACCTGGTGCCGCGTCTTTGGGGGCGTGAGCGGCTTTACTCGACGGGCCTGGTCAGCTGGCACTTCTGGCTCGCCACCATCGGGCTGGTGCTCTACGCGGCCTCGATGTGGGTCTCGGGCATCATGGAGGGGCTGATGTGGCGCGAGGTCGACGCCCAGGGCTTCCTGGTCAACGCCTTTGCCGACACGGTGGCCGCGAAATTCCCGATGAACGTGGTGCGGGGAATGGGCGGCGTGCTTTACCTGACCGGCGCGCTGATCATGTGCTACAACCTGTGGGCCACCGTCGCCAAGCAACCCAAGACCCATGCGACCACGGTCGCGGTCCCGGCAGAATGAGGACGGATCATGGCCATTCTTGAAAAGCACAAGGTCCTGGAAAAGAACGCCACGTTGCTGCTGGTCTTTTCCTTCCTCGTCGTGACCATCGGCGGCATCGTCGAGATCGCGCCGCTGTTCTACCTGCAGAACACCATCGAGAAGGTGCAGGGCATGCGGCCCTATACGCCGCTGGAGCTGAAGGGCCGCGACATCTACGTCCGCGAGGGCTGCTATGTCTGCCACAGCCAGATGATCCGCCCGATGCGCGACGAGGTCGAGCGCTATGGCCATTACAGCCTGGCGGCCGAGTCGATGTACGACCATCCGTTCCAGTGGGGCTCCAAGCGGACCGGGCCGGACCTGGCCCGCGTGGGCGGCCGCTATTCGGACGAATGGCATATCGACCACCTGGTCAATCCCCAGGCGGTGGTGCCGGAATCGATCATGCCCAAATACGGCTTCCTGCTGGACCGTCCCATCGACTCCTCGAACATGGCGCAGCGGCTGCGGACCGATGCGATGGTCGGCGTGCCCTATGACGACCAGATGATCGCCGCGGCGGTCGGCGACTTTGCCGCCCAGGCCGATCCCGATGCCGATGCCTCGGGGCTGGAGGAACGCTATCCGGGGGCGCAGCAGCGCAATTTCGACCGCCGTCCCGGCGTGTCCGAGATGGACGCCCTGATCGCCTATCTCCAGGTCCTGGGCACGATGGTCGATTTCTCGACCTTCGAACCCGATCCGAACCGCTGAGGCCCGCCATGGACAGGTATTCCTTCCTGCGCGAACTGGCCGACAGCTGGGTGCTGCTGCTGCTGGTGCTGTTCTTCCTGGGGGCGATCGTCTTCGCCCTCAGGCCGGGCTCGCGGCCGCTGCATCGCGACGCGGCCGAAAGCATCTTCCGCAACGAGACGAAACCCGCACCGGCGGGCGAGAAGGAGGTCGAGTGATGGCCGATAGCGACGACGAGCACACCAGCCCGCAAAATCCCGACAACCGGATCGAGCTGGAACGCCAGGCCGCCGACGAGGCCCACAAGGCCAAGATCCTGGCCCATCCGCCCGAGGGGCCCGAGGGGCCGCTGCATCCCCCGGTCACGCCGCGGCCGGGTGCCACCCGCGTCGTGCGCGACCGCAAGGGCGGGCGCAGGGTGGTCGAGGTGCCCTCGACCGGGCACAGCTGGGACGGGATCGAGGAATATGATAACCCGCTGCCGCGCTGGTGGCTGTGGACCTTCTATGCCACCATCGTCTGGGGGGTGTTCTACTTCATCGCCTATCCGGCCATCCCGCTGGTGAACGGGGCGACGCGCGGCCTTCTGGGCCAAAGCTACCGCTCCGACGTGGCGGCCGAGATCCAGCGATTCAACGACGCCAACGCCCCGATCCAGGCCAAGCTGGTCGAGACCCCGCTGGAAGAGATCGCCGCCGACCCGGAACTGGCGAACTATACCGCCAATGCCGGCGCCGCGATCTTCCGCACCTGGTGCGCGCAGTGCCACGGCTCGGGCGCGGGCGGGGCCACGGGCTATCCCTCGCTGCTGGACAACGACTGGCTTTGGGGTGGCACGCTGGAAGAGATCCACACCACGGTCATGCATGGCATCCGCGATCCCAAGGACGGCGACACCCGCTATTCCGAGATGCCGCGCTTCGGCACCGACGAATTGCTGGACAACACCCAGATCCGCCAGGTCGTGAACCATGTGCTGGAACTGGGCGGCCTGCCGCATGACGCGGCGCTGGCGGCCGAGGGCGTGGAGTTGTTCGCCGACAACTGCTCGTCCTGCCATGCCGAGGACGGCACCGGCGACCGCGCCCAGGGTGCGCCGGACTTGACCGATGCCGTGTGGCTTTACGGTTCGGACCCGGAGACGATCACCCGCATCGTGCGCGACGGTCCCTTCGGCGTCATGCCGGCCTGGACCGGGCGCCTGTCCGACGCCGACATCGTCGCCGTCGCCGCCTATGTCCACAGCCTTGGCGGCGGCGAATAACTGATCCTGGATCCGTGGCCGGGAAACCGGCCACGGTGGCACCGGCCCCCCGTCCTGTTCGCGCGTTTCCAAGGGGGGCCGGTGTTCTTATCAAACGCAGGGCCTGGTCCTGGCGCAAGCCGGCCGGGCCGGTTTCTTATGCGGATGCGACAATTCGGCCTATGTTCCCCGCATCCCGCCTCGCTATGCTCGGCCAGCCCGCGCTTGACGCAGATCAATGCGTCACCGCTGCCAGGCTCTATATATCCGAGCCACGCGCTACAGGAGCCAATCATGTCGAATTCCGACATCGACCCGCCACGCCTTTATGCTGCCCGAGAGCCGATCTTTCCCCGCCGGGTCCATGGCTGGTTTCGCAACCTGAAATGGATCATCATGGCGGTGACGCTGGCGATCTATTACGTCACCCCCTGGATCCGCTGGGACCGCGGTCCCGCCATGCCCGACCAGGCGGTGCTGATCGACCTGGCCAACCGCCGCTTCTATTTCTTCTGGATCGAGATCTGGCCGCATGAATTCTATTTCGTCGCCGGGCTGCTGGTCATGGCGGGCTTGGGGCTTTTCCTCTTCACCTCGGCTCTGGGGCGGGTCTGGTGCGGCTATGCTTGCCCGCAGACGGTCTGGACCGACCTTTTCCTGCTGACCGAGCGCTGGGTCGAGGGCGACCGCAACGCCCGGCTGCGGCTGTGGAACGCCTCCTGGGACTTGCGCAAGCTGCGGCTGCGGCTGACGAAATGGACGATCTGGCTGCTCATCGCGCTGGCGACCGGCGGCGCCTGGATCTTCTATTTCACCGATGCGCCGACGCTGCTGGGCAATCTGCTGATAGGCCAGGCCCATCCCGTCGCCTATATCACCATGGGCATCCTGACCGCGACCACCTTCGTCTTCGGCGGCTTCGCGCGCGAGCAGATCTGCGTCTATGCCTGCCCCTGGCCGCGCATCCAGGCCGCGATGATGGACGAGGACACGCTGACCGTCGCCTATCGCGAATGGCGCGGCGAGCCGCGCGGCAAGCTGCACAAGGGCGAGCCCACGAAATCCGACGGCGGCGCCAAGGGCGATTGCATCGACTGCATGGCCTGCGTCAACGTCTGCCCCATGGGCATCGACATCCGCGACGGCCAGCAGCTGGAATGCATCACCTGCGCGCTGTGCATCGACGCCTGCGACGAGGTGATGGACAAGATCGGCAAGCCGCGCGGGCTGATCGACTACATGGCGCTGAAGGACGAGGCCGCCGAGCGCGCGGGCGAGACGCCGAAGCCGGTGCTCAAGCATATCCTGCGCCCGCGCACGATGCTGTATTTCACGCTCTGGGCGGGGATCGGCGTTGCGCTGGTGGTGGCGCTGTTCCTGCGCTCGCCCTTCGACCTGAACGTGACGCCGGTCAGGAACCCGCTTTACGTCACCATGGCCGATGGCGCGATCCGCAACACCTATGCGCTGCGGCTGCGCAACAAGCAGGGGTCCGAGCGCGACTTTACCGTCTCGGTCGCCGGGCCCGACGGCACCGCGCCGGCCGGCGTCGGCCTGACGCTGGAGGGGCTGCCGGCCGCCGATCTCCATGTCGCGGCGGACAGCACCCATACCCAGCGCGTCTATATCACCGCCGAAAAGGGCTCGGCGCTGGCCGAGGGGGCACAGAGCGAGTTGACGCTTTGGGTCGAGGATGCCACCGATGGGAGGAAGTCCCGTATCGACACCGTCTTCCACGGAAGGAGCGAATAGATGCCCCGCGAACTGACCGGCCGCCATGTGCTGATCATCACCCTGGGCGCCTTTGGCACCATCATCGCCGTCAACCTGTTCATGGCCTTCAAGGCCGTGGGCACCTTCCCAGGGCTCGAGGTCAAGAACAGCTATGTCGCCTCGCAGAGCTTCGACCGCGACCGCGACGCGCAGGCGGCGCTGAACTGGACGGTGACGCCGGAGTATGACGGCCGCGAGCTGGTGCTGGCGATCCGGGACGGGCAGGGCCTTCCGGCGCCGGTGCAGGGGCTCGAGGTGACGGTGGGCCGGCCGACCCATGTGCGCGACGACCAGCGCCCCGAGTTCACCTATTCCGGCGGGCTGTTCCGCGCGCCCCTGGTGCTGGCGCCGGGGACGTGGAACATCCATCTGGCCGCGACCGCCCCCGACGGCACGGTGTTCCGCCAGCGCATCGACCATTACCACGGCAACCGGGTGAACTGAGATGTCCGACGCCACGCTGCACGACCACGACGCCCGGCTCTCGGCCTGTCCGGCCTGCGATGCGGCGCCGCTGGCGCAGCGTATCGCCGCGGGCGGGGGCGGGCAGGAGGACATCGTCCTGTCCCTGCCGACGATCCATTGCGCGACCTGCATCACCGATGTCGAGCGGGTGCTGAACCGCCATCCCGGCGTCAGGGACGCGCGGGTCAACCTGACGCTGCGCCGCGTCACCGTGGACGCGCCCGGCATGAGTGCCGAGGAACTGATCCCGGTGGTCGAGGGCATCGGCTACGAGGCGCATGAGTTGGACCCCGCCGCGCTTTCCGCCAGCGCCGCCGACCGGCAGGGCCGCGACATCCTGATGCGCATCGGCGTCGCGGGCTTCGCGATGATGAACATCATGATCCTGTCGGTCGCGGTCTGGTCGGGGGCCGAGGACGCGACGCGCGACATGTTCCACTGGATTTCCGGCGCCATCGCCCTGCCGACGGTCGCCTTTGCCGGCCAACCCTTCTTCGCCAGCGCCTGGCGGGCTCTGCGGCACGGGCGGCTGGGCATGGACGTGCCGATCTCGCTGGCGCTGGTCCTGGCCAGCGCGATTTCGGTCTATGAGACGGTGCAATCCGGCCATCACGCCTATTTCGACGCGGCGGTGATGCTGTGCTTCTTCCTGCTGATCGGGCGCTACCTGGATTATCGCACCCGCGCCGTCGCACGCTCGGCCGCCGAGGAGCTGACCGCGCTGGAGGTGCCGCGCGCCTTCCGCGTCACCGCCGCGGGCGACGAGCCGGTGCCGGTGGCCGAGCTGGTTCCGGGCGACCTGATCCGCATCCGTCCCGGCGCCCGCATCCCCGCCGATGGCGAGATCGCCGAGGGCAGCAGCGAGATCGACCGCTCGCTGCTGACCGGCGAAAGCATCCCGGTTCCCGCCCGTCCGGGCGTCGCGCTTTCGGCGGGCGAGGTGAACCTGACCGGCCCGCTGGTCATGCGGGTGACGGCAGCCGGGCGCGACAGCTCGCTGGCGCGGCTGACGGCGCTGGTCGCGGCGGCGGAATCGGCGCGCGGCCATTACACCGGGCTCGCCGACCGCGCCTCGCGGCTTTATTCGCCGCTGGTGCATCTTCTGGCCTTCTGCAGCTTCCTCGGCTGGTATTTCGCGACGCATGACCTGCGGCTGGCGGTGAACGTGGCCGCTGCGGTGCTGATCATCACCTGCCCCTGCGCCCTGGGCCTGGCGGTGCCGGCGGTGGTCACGGCCGCCTCGGGGCGGCTGTTCCGGCGCGGCATGCTGATCAAGGACGGCACCGCGCTGGAGCGCCTGGCCGAGGTCGATGCCGTGGTCTTCGACAAGACCGGCACCCTGACCATGGGCGTGCCGCAGCTGGTCTCGCTGGACCCCATCCCTGCCGAGGCGCGGCCGGTGGCGCTGGCCCTGTCGCAGGGATCGGGCCATCCGCTGTCGCAGGCACTCGCCCAGGCGCTGCGCGAGGCCGGCACCGAACCCGCCCCGCTGAGCGATCTGCGCGAGGTGCCGGGCTATGGCATCGCCGGGATCTGGCAGGGGCGCGAGGTGCGGCTGGGCCGCGCCGACTGGCTGGGCGCCCGGCATGGCGAGGCGACGCTTTCGGCAAGCTGGCTGTCGCTGGGTGATGAGGGGGGGCAGGACGCACCGATCCGGCTGGAGTTCTCGGACCGGCTGCGGCCGGGGGCCGAGGCCTGCGTGGCGCGCATCCTTGGCTCGGGCCGGCGGGTGATGCTGCTGTCGGGCGATGCGGCGCCGGTGGTCCAGGATCTGGCGCAGCGGCTCGGCATCGCGGAATGGCGCGCCGGTGTCACCCCGGTCGAAAAGGCCGAGGCCCTGCGCGATCTGCGCCAGCAGGGGCTGCATCCGCTGATGGTCGGCGACGGGCTGAACGACACCGCCGCCCTGACCGAGGCGCATGTCTCGATCTCGCCCGCCTCGGCGCTGGATGCGGCGCGCACCGCCTCGGACATGGTGCTGATGGGCAGCGACCTTGCCCCGGTGGCCGAGGGGCTGGAGCTGGCGCGCAGCGCCCGCGCCCGGATCAAGGAGAATTTCGCCATCTCGCTGGTCTACAACATCGTCGCGGTGCCCATCGCCATCGCCGGATTCGCGACGCCGCTGATGGCGGCGCTGGCCATGTCGCTGAGTTCGATCAGCGTGACGCTGAACGCGCTGCGGCTGCGGTAAGGAGGAAAGCATGGAAATCCTGGGCCTTCTGATTCCGGTTTCCCTGGGCCTTGGCGGGCTTGGCCTGGTGGCCTTCATCTGGTCGCTGCGCGGCCGGCAATACGAGGATCCGAAAGGCGATGCCGAGCGCATCCTCAGCTCGGAATGGGACGACCGCCCCAAGCCGTGACGGCCGCGCCGCGGTCACGGCCTTGTTGGCTTGCATTGCCGGCGGCGAAAGGCCAATCAGGCGCCACCCAACAGACAGGTGAGCGATGGCCAGCCCCGCCCCGTTTTCGCGTTTCGAATTCATGATCGCCTGGCGCTACCTGCGCGCCCGCCGGGCCGAGGGCGGGGTCAGCGTGATGACCTGGATCAGCCTGCTTGGCATCACCCTGGGGGTGATGGCGCTGATCGCCACCCTGGCGGTGCGCGCGGGCTTCCGGGCCGAGTTCGTCGATACGATCCTGGGCGCCAACGCCCATAGCACGGTCTATTACGCCCCCACCCAGATCTATAACGAGCTGACCGAGGAAACCTATGTCACCCCCGGCCGGGTCGAGGATTACGATGCGGTCGCTGCCCGGATCGCGCAGATCCCCGGCGTGATCCGCACCGTCCCGGCCGTGCGCGCGCAGGTCATGGCGCGGCAGGGCGATGCGGCCTCGCTGGGCGATGTCCATGGCATCACGCTCGATGCGCTCAAGGAAATGTCGGGCATCGCCGATCCGCAGAGCGCGCTGGGGAATCTCGACGATTTCGACCGCGGCATCGCCATCGGCATCGGCATGGCGCGCGACCTGGGCCTGGGCGTGGGCGACCGGCTGCAACTGGTCGCGCCCGAGGGCGCCAAGACCCCCTTCGGCACCACGCCCAGGGTCGAATCCTTCGAGGTGGTCTATATCTTTTCGGCCGGGCGCTACGACGTGGACAAGGCGCGCATCTACATGCCCATGGCCGAGGCGCAGAGTTTCTTCAACCGCGAGGGGCAGGTCGACGAGATCGGGGTCTATGTCGCCGACCCCGAGCGGATCGACGACTGGACCATGCCGCTCTTGCAGGCGGCGGGCGAGCGGGCGCAGGTCTGGACCTGGCGCGACGCCTCGGGTTCGTTCCTGGCCGCGCTCGACATGGAGGACGACGTGATGTTCATCATCCTGTCGATCCTGGTGCTGATCGCCTCGATGAACATCACCTCGGGGCTGATCATGCTGGTCAAGAACAAGGGCCGCGACATCGGCATCCTGCGCACCATGGGCCTGACCGAGGGCTCGGTCCTGCGGGTCTTCTTCCTCTGCGGCGCCTTTACCGGGGTGATCGGCACCATCGCCGGCGTGGCTCTGGGGGTGGCGCTGTCGCTGAACGTCGATCACATCATGGCGGCGCTGAACGCGCTGACCGGCGGCAATGCCTGGCAGCCCGAGGTGCGCGGCATCTATCACCTGACGGCGGAGCTGCGGGCCTGGGACATCTTCCGCGCGGCGGCGCTGTCGCTGGCGCTGTCCTTCGTCGTTACCATCTTTCCCGCGCGCCGCGCCGCGCGCATGAACCCGGTCGAGGCGCTGCGCTATGAATGACATCCTGGTTCTGGAAGGGATCTCCAAGACTTACGGCATCGGCGGACCCGCCCCGGTGCCGGTTCTGGACGGGCTGTCCCTGCGCATCGCCCGCGGCGAGGTGGTGGCGCTGGTTGCCCCCTCGGGCGCCGGGAAATCGACGCTGCTGCATATCGCCGGGCTTCTCGACAGTGCCGATTCGGGGCGGGTGCTGCTGAACGGGCGCGACATGGCCGGGCAAAGCGACCGTGCCCGGACCGAGGCGCGGCGCGAGGAGCTGGGCTTCGTCTATCAATTCCACCACCTGCTGCCCGAGTTCTCGGCGGCCGAGAACATCGTCCTGCCGCAGCTTGCCAATGGGGTTTCGCAGGCGGCGGCGCGGGCGCGGGCGCTGGACCTGCTGGGCCGCGTGGGGCTGTCGCACCGCGCCGACCACCGCCCGGCGCAGCTGTCGGGGGGTGAGCAGCAGCGTGTCGCCTTCTGCCGGGCGCTGGCGAACCAGCCCTCGCTGCTGCTGGCGGACGAGCCGACGGGGAACCTGGACCCGGCGACTTCGGACAAGGTCTTCGACGTGCTGATGGCGCTGGTGCGCGAGACCGGGCTCGCGGCGCTGATCGCCACCCATAACATGGATCTGGCGGCACGGATGGACCGGGTGATCCGGCTGGGCGAGGGCGGTGCGGCATGAGCGCGGATGCCGGCCGGCGGTGCATGGCCGGTGGATGCGCGGTGCATGGCCGCAGCACGGCGACCACGGCGCCAGGCCCGGCTGGGCCTGCGAGCCCCAAGTTCTCGCGCCGCGCGCGCAGGCGTAGCGCAGCCCTGCTCGGGCTGCTCTGCCTGCTGCCCGCCCAGGCTGATGCCGACCCGTTCGAGCAGTTCGGCACGGCGATGAAATACGGCCTGCCGCTGGCGGCGGCGGTCTGCGCCGCCGACCAGGACCGGCTGGAGGATTTCGCGGTGCGCGGCGTTTTGCAGGCGGCGCTGGCCTGGGGAATGAAGGAGTTCTTCGACGGCGCCCCGATCTCGCGCCGCCCCTCGGGCGAGGGCAAGGGCTTCCCCTCGGGCCATACGGCGGCGGCCTTCTTCGGCGCCTCGGACCTGGCCGGAAAATGCTTCGACGACCGCCCCGAGGCCGGCGCCCTGGCCTATGGCGCGGCCGGGCTGACGGGCTGGAGCCGGGTCCATGCCGGTGAACACACCCCGGCGCAGGTGTTCAGCGGCGCGCTGCTGGGGGTTTCGTTCGGCGCCGCGAGCTTTGGCATTGGCAGCGAGGGGGTAAGCTTTTCGCTGGGGATGCGGTTTTGATTAACCAATTGTGAAAGCTTGTATTTTAGGAACATCGCGATTGATGTTCGGGAAATGTTCTGCATACTCCGAACGACGGTTCATCCAAGCGAGGTTCCCGGATGCGTATTCCTGCCCTGCCAGCGGCGCTGGCGCTTTTGCCGGTCCTTGCGGCCTGCGCCCAGACCCAGATCCAGCCCATGACCAGGGACACGTTCAAGGTCGCGACCCATGCGGCACCGGCCTGCGGCCCGTCGGGCGCCCGCAACGTGGCCTTCAAATCGGCGGCGATCGAGGTGATCCGCAAGGGCGGCGACCGATTCGTGATCCTGGGCGATCACAGCGACAGCGGGCTGCAGGGCGATTTTCTCCGCGGCTTCCAGCAGAACTACTCGCAGGGCATGGTGGTGAAGATGGTTCCCGAAGGCTCGCCGGAGGCGAGGAATGCGCTGTCGGCGCGCGAAACGCTGGGCGCCGACTGGCACGCGATCGTCGCGAAGGGCACACCCACGACCTGCGGCTAGGAAGGTCGCGACGCCGCGTGCGCGGCGGGGGCTATCCCGTGCGCGACCCGGCCAGGATCACCATCGCCCCCAGCACGCAAAGCCCGCCGCCGAGCAGATCCCAGCGCGTCGGCACCTGGCCTTCGGTCAGCCAAAGCCAGCCCAGCGAGGCCGTGACATAGATCCCGCCATAGGCCGCATAGGCGCGGCCGGCGAAATCGGCATCCACCCGCGTCAGGAGCCAGGCGAAAACCGCCAGGGACAGCATCCCCGGAACCAGCCAGAGCGGCGATTTGCCAAGCCGCAGCCAGGCCCAGAAGGCAAAGCAGCCGGCAATCTCGGCCAGCGCCGCCAGGACATAGATCGCAAGCGGAGCGGCCAGGATCACACGTCCAGTTCCTCGGCATCGGCGAATTGGGCATTCTCCTGGATGAACTGGAAGCGCAGTTCGGGCTTCTTGCCCATCAGCCGCTCGACCAGGTCTCCGGTCTCGCCGCCCTCTTCCTCGTCGATCGAGACGCGGATCAGCTTGCGCGTCCGGGGGTTCATCGTGGTGTCCTTCAAGTCCTTGGCGTCCATCTCGCCCAGGCCCTTGAAGCGCTGCACGTCGATCTTGCCCTTGCCGCCCAGGCCCTTGCCCAGCCACGCCTCTTTCTCGGCGTCGTCGGCGACATAGATGCGATGCGGCCCTTGCGTCAGCCGGTAAAGCGGCGGGCAGGCCAGGTAGAGATGCCCCTTGTCGATCAGCGGCCGCATCTGGGTGAAGAAGAAGGTCATCAGCAGGCTGGCGATATGGGCGCCGTCCACATCGGCATCCGTCATGATGATGACCTTGTCATAGCGCAGGTCGTCGACGTTGAAGCGCGAGCCCATGCCGACCCCCAGCGCCTGGCAGAGATCGGCGATCTCCTGGTTCGAGCCCAGCTTGGACGAGGCCGCGCCCAGCACGTTCAGGATCTTGCCGCGCAAGGGCAGCAGCGCCTGGGTGGTGCGTTCGCGCGCCATCTTGGCGCTGCCGCCCGCCGAATCGCCCTCGACGATGAAAAGCTCGGTGCCCTCGCGGTTGGTGGCCGAGCAATCGACCAGCTTGCCGGGCAGGCGCAGCTTTTTCGTGGCCGACTTGCGGGCGGTTTCCTTTTCCTGCCGGCGCCGCAGCCGCTCCTCGGCGCGCAGCACCAGGAAGTCCAGGATGGCGCCGGCCGATTTGGTATCCGCCGCCAGCCAGTTGTCGAAATGGTCGCGCACCGCGCCCTCGACCAGGCGCTGCGCCTCGGTGGTGGCCAGCCGGTCCTTGGTCTGGCCGACGAATTCCGGCTCGCGGATGAAGCAGGAGACCAGCGCGCAGCCGCCCGCCAGCAGGTCGTCGCGGGTGATCTGCGCCGCCTTCTTGTTGCTCACCCGCTCGCCATAGGCGCGGATGCCGCGCAGGATCGCCGACCAGAAGCCGGCCTCATGGGTGCCGCCCTCGGGCGTGGGCACGGTGTTGCAATAGGACTGGATGAAGCCGTCGCGCGACGGCGTCCAGTTGATCGCCCAGTCCACCTTGCCCGGCGTGTTGAACTTTTCCTTGAAATCGACGCTGCCGGCAAAGGGGCGGTCGGCATAGGTCGAGGCATTGCCCAGCACCTCGCCCAGGTAATCGGCAAGCCCGCCCGGAAAGTGGAACGTGGCTTCCAGCGGCGTTTCGCCGTCGTCGATTTCGGACTTCCAGCGGATCTCGACGCCCGAGAACAGATAGGCCTTGGACTTGACCATGCGCAGCAGCCGCGCCGGCTTGAAGCGGTGATGGCCGAAGATCTGCTCGTCGGCGTGGAAGGTGACGGTGGTGCCGCGCCGGTTCGGGGCGGCGCCGACCTTCTCGACCGGGCCCAGCGGCAGGCCGCGCGAGAAGCGCTGCTCGTAAAGCTCGCGGTTGCGGGCGACCTGCACCACCATGCTGTCGGAAAGCGCATTGACCACCGAGGCGCCGACGCCGTGCAGCCCGCCCGAGGTCTGGTAGGCGTCGCCCGAGAACTTGCCGCCGGCGTGCAGCGTGCAGAGGATCACCTCCAGCGCCGACTTGCCGGGGAATTTCGGATGCGGGTCGATGGGGATGCCGCGGCCGTTGTCGCGGATCACCACGCTGAAATCGGCCAGCAGCTCGACCTCGATGCGGCTGGCATGGCCCGCCACCGCCTCGTCCATCGAGTTGTCGAGGATCTCGGCGACCAGGTGATGCAGCGCGCGCTCGTCGGTGCCGCCGATATACATGCCGGGTCGCTTGCGCACCGGCTCCAGCCCCTCCAGCACCTCGATCGAGGATGCCGAATAGCTTTCGGAAGCCTTATCCGCGGCGGGGAAGAGATCGTCGGCCATGGCACCTGCTCGTCTTGTTCTTCTGGGGCGGGGTTATCTCATGCCCGGCGGGCCGGGGGCAAGGGAAAGTGGATCGCCCGCCGCCGACCGCAAGGGATGGGAGGGGGATCATGACGGATTTGCGTCGCTTTCATGACCCGGACCGGGTTTTGTTGACCAGGATCAAAGTGCGCCGCCGCGCGCCGTGCCATATCCTGCGCAGTATCGAGTTGCAGTATGGTCAGGGCATATGGAAAGTCATCCGGTTTCGAGTGAGTCCCTGGTCATGCCGCCGGTTAGCGAGTGCGCCGGGACCGGGGCGGGGACGGCAGAGCCATCGGCCACCCCCGCCATCGTGCCTTCGGCCGATGCGGAGCCCAGGGGGCCGAAAAGCTTTCCCAGCCTCGACCCGGATGCGATCCGGCTGGCCTTCGAAACCGGACGCTATCCCTATCCGCGCCGCATGGGGCGCGTCGCCTATGAGCGGGAAAAGGCCCGGCTGCAGGCAGAGTTGCTGAAGGCGCAGATCTGGGCGCAGGAGACGGGGCAGAAATTCGTCATCCTGTTCGAGGGCCGCGACGCCGCCGGCAAGGGCGGCACGATCAAGCGCTTCATGGAACACCTGAACCCGCGTTTTGCGCGGGTGGTGGCGCTGAACAAGCCCTCCGAGATCGAGCGCGGGCAATGGTTCTTCCAACGCTACATCCGCCACCTGCCGACCGCGGGCGAGATGGTGTTCTACGACCGCAGCTGGTACAACCGCGCCGGGGTCGAGCGGGTCATGGGTTTCTGCTCGCCGGTGGAATACCTGGAATTCATGCGCCAGGCCCCGGAGTTCGAGCGCATGCTGGTCCGCTCGGGCATCCGGCTTTACAAATACTGGTTCTCGGTCACCCGCGACGAGCAGCGGGCGCGTTTCGAGGCGCGCGAGACCGATCCGCTGAAGCGCTGGAAGCTCTCGCCCATCGACCTCGCCAGCCTCGACAAATGGGAGGATTACACCGAGGCGAAGGAGGCGATGTTCTTCTATACCGACACCGCCGATGCGCCCTGGACCATCGTCAAGTCGAACGACAAGAAGCGGGCGCGGCTGAACTGCATGCGGCATTTCCTGTCGACGCTGGACTATCCCGACAAGGATGCGGCCATCGCGGCGCCGCCCGATCCGCTGATCGTCGGCCATGCCAGCCATGTGATCCATTCGGCCGAGCATATCCTGGGCGCATCGCTGCACCCCGACCAACGGCGGACGGCGCCGGTGGCGGGTCCGCCCCTGGGATGATCGCCCGCGCGGCCGTGCCGGCCGCGGGCATTTCCTGAAACCGGCATGGCTGCGAGCGGGCGAGATCCTCCGCTTCGCCGGCCCTCGTGTTGAACAGGCAGGCGAGGGAACCCGGCGGGCGGTTCTCTTGCGAGAATCAAGCGCCGGAACCCGACCGGTTCCGGCCTTCTGGCTGTCATGGACCCAGGCCGCAGGCCGGGAAAACCCCGGCGGCTGGTGCGGTGTCGCAGCACGCCAGTCGCAAGCTGGGGTGGACGAGACGGCGGCCCAGAGGGTTTCGCGCCAATCCTCCGCAGCACGCCAGTCGCAAGCTGGGGTGGACGAGACGGCCGTTCCGCCTAACAGGCCGCTGAAAAAGGATTTTGAGAGGGCGACGCAGCGGAAATCGTTCTGGATCCAGCTAATATCGGCCCGAAAACGGGGTGTTTTCGGCAAATTTGAAGCGGATTTTCCGGTGCCCTGCCCGCGCTGTCCTGTCGCAAGGACTTTTTCAGCAGCCTGCTAAAGGCCAAGGAGCGCAGGGGCTTGCGATGCCCAAGGGGGCCGTTCTTTGCCAGACGGGACAGGCGCGGGGCCGAGGTCAGAACTGGCCCGCCGGCCCTGTCCCAAGGTAGTCGCCGAAAGCCCGCGCCTGCCGGATCGCGCCCCGCCTACTCTGGTTCCGCCAGCCGTTCCTGCCACATCTTGCGAAAGGCAGGACGGGCCTGGCAATCGTCAAGCCAGGCGGTGACGGCCGGGAATTGCTCCATCAGCTCGCCATAGCCCTGGGCATAGCGCAGGATCTCGGCCAGGTTCAGGTCGGCCACGGTGAAGCGGCCGCCGACCAGGTGGCCATGCCGGGCAAGGTGATCCTCCAGCACGCGCAGGGGGCGGACCAGCCGCTCGGCGGCATGGGCCACGGTGGCCTGGGCCGCGCCGGGCTGGGCCTGGCCCTTGCCGTGGTTGAACAGGATGACCAGCGCGTCCTGTTCGATGGCGGTGGCGGCGTAGAAGCTCCATTGCAGCATCAGCGCATCCTCGATCGCATCGGCGGGGCCGAAGGGCTGGCCGTATTTGCGCGCCAGGTGCAGCGTGCAGGCCAGCGATTCCGACAGCACCAGGTCGCCGTCCTGGATCACCGGGATGGCGCCTGCGGGCGAGAGCTTCAGGAAATCCGGCGAATGCGTGTTCAGCGGCGCGTCGGATGCATCGGGATCGGGCAGGCGATAGGCCTGGATCACCGGCACCTGCTTGAAGGGCAGGCCCAGTTCATGACACAGCCAGATGATGCGCGATGCGCGCGAGCGGGTGACGCCATAGACGGTCAGCATGGGCCTCTCCTTGATGCGGTGGCAGCTTAGGCGGGTTCAGAGCATCTGGGCAAGATAGCGCATCATGTTGCCGCCCATGACCTTGGCGATCTGCTGGTCGCTCAGCCCGGCATCCAGCAGCGCCTGGGTCAGCGCGGCCAGATGCGAGGCATCGAAGGATGCATCGACCGAACCGTCGTAATCCGAGCCGAGCGAGACGTGATCCTCGCCCACCAGCGCGATGGCGGCCTGGATGCTGGCGGCGATGTCGGCCGGGGTCTTGCCGCAGACGACATCGGCCCAATAGCCGATGCCGATCAGCCCGCCCTTGCCGGCGATGGCCTGCAGCAGCGCGTCGTCGAGGTTGCGCGGACTGGGGCAATGGCCGTGGATGCCGGTATGGGACAGGATCGGCCGGGTGCCGGGAATGGCCAGAACGTCGCGCACCATCTGCGGGCTGGCATGGGCCAGGTCGATGATCATGCGCTTGGCCATCATCTCCTCGACCACCTGCCGGCCGAAGGGGCTGAGCCCGGCGCCGCTGCCGCCTTCGCCATGCAGGCTGCCGCCAAGCTCGTTGTCGAAGAAATGCGTCAGGCCCAGCAGGCGGAAACCGGCGCCGTAAAGCACCTGGAGGTTGCCGATCTGCCCCTCCAGCGGATGCGCCCCTTCCGAGCCCAGGATGGCGCCGACCGTCTTCGCGCCGTTCTGCCGCGCCTCCAGCAGGGTCTGCAGATCCTCGGCCGAGCGGATCAGCATGAGCTGGTCGGGCGCGCGCTCGGCGGCGCGGCGCAGGGCGGCGGCCTGGACCAGCGCGCGCTCCTTGAGGCTGAACCAGCTCGGCAGCGGGCGCAGCTGGCCGATGAAGAGCGGGGTGATGTTGTCCGGCGCCTCGGCCGAGTTGCGACCATAGTTCTGGCCGCGCGGGCTCTTGGTGACGGTGGTGAAGACCTGCACCGCGACATTGCCCTCGGCCAGCCGGGGGATGTCGGTATGGCCGCGCTCGGCACGCCCCAGCAGGTCGCGGTCCCAGAGCAGCGCATCCGAATGCCAGTCGCCGATCACCAGCCGTTGGTGCAGCGCCTCGGCCTGGGGCGAGACCGGCCAGCCCTCGGCGGGCCCGGAAACCGGGTTCAGGCGGCGCTCGACGAATCCCGGCCCCCAGATCGCCACCACGACGGCGGCCAGGGCCGCCAGGCCCAGAAGCCAAAGGATGGTGCGTCGGATCATGCGGATCATGCCGTCCCCTTTTTCGGTTTCCCGGCAGCATAGGACGGGCCCATGCCGCAGGCGACGAAAAACTGCCCCGGCAACGGCTGGAGGGAAGAGGGGGCTCTGCCCCCATCCCTTCGGGATTCCCCCGGGATATTTCGACACGGAAGAACGGCGGAAGAGGCCCTGCCGTTCTTTCGTGTCCAAATATCCTCTGGGGGTCCGGGGGGCGAAGCGCCCCCGGCGGCGTGGGTTCAGTCCTCCATGGCCTCGAGTTCCTCGATGAAGCCCTCGATCATCGACAGGCCCTTGTCCCAGAAGGCCGGGTCTGAGGCGTCGAGGCCGAAAGGCGCCAGCAATTCCTTGTGATGGCGCGAGCCGCCCGCCGCCAGCATGTCGAAATATTTCGCCTGGAACTCGGGCAGCCCGTCCTCGTAGGCGGCGTAAAGCGCGTTCACCAGCCCGTCGCCGAAGGCATAGGCATAGACGTAGAAGGGCGAATGCACGAAATGCGGCACATAGGTCCAGAAGGTCTCGTAGCCCGGCATGAATTCGAAGGCATCGCCCAGGCTTTCCGCCTGCACCGACATCCACAGCGCGTTGATGTCGTCCGGCGTCAGCTCGCCCCGCGCGCGTGCGGCGTGCAGCTTGCATTCGAAGTCGTAGAAGGCGATCTGGCGCACCACCGTGTTGATCATGTCCTCGACCTTGCCGGCCAGCAGCGCCTTGCGCTGCGCCTTGTCCCCGGTCCGGGCCAGGAGCGCGCGGAAGGTCAGCATTTCGCCGAAGACGCTGGCCGTTTCGGCCAGGGTCAGCGGGGTCGCGGCCAGCAGTTCCCCCTGCGCCGCCGCCAGCCGCTGGTGGACGCCGTGGCCCAGCTCATGCGCCAGGGTCATCACGTCGCGCGGCTTGCCCAGATAGTTCAGCAGCACATAGGGATGGACGGTGGTCACGGTCGGATGGGCGAAGGCGCCCGGCGCCTTGCCGGGCTTCACCGCCGCGTCGATCCAGCCCTGCTCGAAGAAGGGCTGCGCCAGTTCCGCCAGCCTCGGCGAGAAGCCGGCATAGGCGTCCAGCACCGTCGCCTGCGCCTCGGCCCAGGGGATCAGGCGCGGGCTTTCGCTGGGCAGCGGCGCGTTGCGGTCCCAGACCTGGAGCTTGCCGAGCCCCAGCCAGCGCGCCTTGAGCCGGTAGTAGCGATGCGACAGGCGCGGATAGGCGGCGGTGACGGCGTTCTTCAGCGCCTCGACCACCTCGGGCTCGACATGGTTCGACAGGTGCCGCGCCGTCTGCGGCGTCGGCATCTTGCGCCACTTGTCCTCGATGGCCTTTTCCTTGGCGAGCGTGTTGTGGATGCGGGCGAAGAGCTTGACGTTCCTGCCGAAGACCTCGGCCAGGGCGCGGGCGCCGGCCTCGCGCCGGGCGCGGTCGTGGTCGGTCAGCAGGTTCAGCGTCGCCTCCAGCCCCAGTTCCTCGTCCTCGCCCTCGACGGCGAAGGTCAGGCCGGCCGTGGTCTCGTCGAAGAGCCGGTTCCAGGCGGCGGCGCCGACCACCGAATTGTCGTGCAGGAAGCGTTCCAGCTCGTTCGAGAGCTGATAGGGGCGCATCGCGCGCATGCGGTCGAAGACCGGCTTGTAGCGGGCGGGACCGTTCGGCGCGGCGAAGATTTCCTCGTAGCGCGCATCGGGGATGCGGTTGAACTCCAGGCTGAAGAACACGAGCTTGGTCGTCGCCGCGGTGATGCGGTCCTGAAGGTCGCCCATCTGCTTGGCGCGGGCCGAATCGGTGGTGTTCTGGTAATAGCGCAGCCCGGCATAGGACATGACCCGCCCGGCCAGGATGTCGATCTCCTGGTAGCGCTCGATGCATTCCAGCATCTTGCCGGCGTCGAGCGAGACCAGCTTGCCGTCGTAGTCGCGGGCGAAGATGCAGCAGGCCCGCTCGACCGCCTCGACGTCGCGAGCCAGTTCCGGCGAATCGGGCGCGGGATAGAGATCGCCCAGGTCCCATTCCGGCAGCGCGCCCAGATCGGGGGTTTTGGCCGGGACAGGCAAGGCATTCTCGTCTCGCGGCAGGACGCGGTCCAGGGGGCTGCGGGCAGAAATCGTCATGATCGCTCCTTTCGTATGGTCAACATGTGACCTCTGAACCGCCGGGCTGCAAGCCATGCGATGTGCAGGGCGGGGGCGCAGGATGCGGTTCAGGATGCGGCGGCGGCGCCGAAATGGGCGATGGCGGCGTCCAGGAAGCGGCTGCGGACGGGGTCGCGTTCCATCATCGGCTCGTGCCGGCAATCGGCCAGGTCCAGCAGCCGGGCGCCGGGCCAGGCGGCGGCGCGGCTGCGGATGGCCTGGGGCGAGACGACCCGCTCGCGATCCCCCAGCGCGATCAGCGCCGGCAGCGCGGGCGGGGGCAGGGCGGCCAGGCGCCGGCATTCCAGAAGCGCCGCGCGCAGCCAGTCGTTGCTGGCGCCGCCGACCGAGATGTCGGGCCAGGCCGCGGCCTCGGCCACCAGCCGGCCCCAGCGCCGGCCGTCATGGGTCAGCAGGTTGTCGTGGAACGGGTCCATCAGCACGAAGCTGTTCTCGCCCCCCGTGCGCGGCGCGGGGTGGCCGCCGCGGCCCAGCCGGCCCAGCGTGGTGGCAAACGCCAGCGCCAGCGCCTCGGGCACGCCGCGCAGGTTGATGCCCCACATCGGCGCCGAGAACGCCGCGCTTTGCACCGGCAGGCCCGAGTCGAGCGCGGCAAGGCCGATGGTGCCGCCCATGGAATGCGCCAGCAGGTGCCAGGGCCGCGGCAGGTCCAGTTCCTGCGCCGCGACCACCAGTTCGACCACGTCGCGCTGGTAATCGGCGAAATCGCCGATATGGCCGGGCCGGACATTGTCCTGCAGGCGGTCGGACATGCCCTGTCCGCGCCAGTCCAGCGCCAGCACGTCCAGCCCGGCGGCGTTCAGGTCGGCCGCGACCTCGGCGTATTTCTCCAGGTATTCGGTGCGGCCCGGAAACAGCAGCACCGTTCCCGAGGCGCCGCCCGCGGCCCAATGCGCCGCCCGCAGGCGCACCCCGTCCTCGGCCCGCAGCCAGAAGGCGCGGGCCAGGGGCAGGGGGTCGCCGGGCAGCGTGTTGAAGGGCGCGGGCTTCATCGCTTCAGGACAGCAGCGCGCCCAGCTTCATCGCCGTGCCCATCGAGCCGTCGACCCGCAGCTTGCCGGTCATGAAGGCGGTGGTCGGGTTCACGTCGCCCGACAGCAGGCCCTCGAAGGTCTCGCGGCTGGCGGTCAGCGTCACCTCGGCCTCGTCGTCGGCGGCACGGGCGCCGTCGGCGTCGATATAGACCGCCCCCTCGCCCTCGATGACGAATTTGGCGGTGCCGTCGAAGCCCTTGGCCTTTTCGTCCAGCGCGGCCACGGCTGCCTCGATGACTTTGCTCATTCTGGGATCTCCTGTTCTCGTGTCTGGAATTAGACGATGGGGAAAGTTACATGGGGAATATGCTTTTGCCAGTCCCCCATTTCCATCTTGCCGTTGCGGCAGCGCTTTTCCTGGGGCTGGCGGCGGCCGGCCCCGGCCATGCGCGGCAGGACGGGGGCCCCTTGCCCCATGCGATGCCGGTGCAGGACGCACCGCCGCAGGACGATATTCCCGAGGAGGAGGGGGTTCCGCCCGAAGACGAAGGCGAGGCGCTGCCCGAAAGCCCGCTTTCCGAACCCGCGGCCCCCTCCGAGCCGACCGCCGAGGCGCGGCTGCGCGAGCGCGAGGACCTGGACCTGCTGTTTGCCGAACTGGCCCAGCCGGGCGGCGAGACCTGGGCGCGGGCCGAGACCGACATCCTGCGCATCTGGTCGCGCTCCGGCTCGGCGGCGATGGACCTGCTCTACAAGCGGGGCGAGGCGGCGCTGGACACGGGCGACACCGTCACCGCCATCGGCCACCTGACCGCGCTGACCGACCATGCGCCGGATTTCGCGGCGGGCTGGTACCTGCGCTCGGTCGCCTTCTATCTGGACGGGGATTTCGGCCCGGCCATCGCCGATCTGGGGCAGGTGCTGCGGCTCGAGCCGCGCCATTTCGGCGCCCTGACCCAGCTGGGCACCATCCTCGAGGAACTGGGCGACGACCGGGACGCGCTGGAGGCCTTTCGCCAGAGCCTGAAGATCCACCCCCATCAACAGGAGGCGCAGGATGCCGTCCAGCGCCTCGAACGCAAATTGCAGGGCACCGACGCCTGATGAGTGACAGATCGCGGGTCACGGCCGTCCTTGGCCCGACCAATACCGGCAAGACGCATTATGCCATCGACCGGATGCTGGCGCATCGCACCGGGGTCATCGGCCTGCCGCTGCGCCTGCTGGCGCGCGAGGTCTATGACCGCATCGTCAAGGCGCGCGGCCCCTCGGTCGTGGCGCTGGTCACGGGCGAGGAGCGGATCGTGCCCGAGCGCGTGCAATACTGGGTCGCCACCACCGAGGCCATGCCCGAGGTCGGCGCCGATTTCGTCGCCATCGACGAGATCCAGCTTTGCGCCGACCCCGAGCGTGGCCATGTCTTCACCGACCGGCTGCTCAACATGCGCGGGCTGCATGAAACCCTGCTGCTGGGCAGCGACACCATGCGCCCGGCCATCGCCGCGCTGGTGCCGCAGGCGCAGTTCATGCGGCGCGAGCGGTTCTCGACGCTCAGCTGGGCGGGCTCGAAAAAGATCAGCCGGATGCCGGCGCGCTCGGCCATCGTCTGCTTCTCGGTCGAGGAGGTCTATGCCACGGCCGAGTTGATCCGCCGCCAGAAGGGCGGCTGCGCCGTGGTCATGGGGGCGCTCAGCCCGCGCACCCGCAACGCGCAGGTCGCCATGTATCAGGCGGGCGAGGTCGATTACCTGGTCGCCACCGATGCCATCGGCATGGGGCTGAACCTCGACATCCGCCACATCGCCTTTTCCGCCACCGAGAAATTCGACGGCCGCCGCTATCGCCCGCTGTTCCCGCATGAGCTGGGCCAGATCGCCGGCCGGGCGGGGCGGCATACCGAGCCAGGCAGCTTCGGCGTCACCGGCGATGCCGCGCCGCTGGACGAGGGGCTGATCGAGGCGATCGAGAACCACCGCTTCCAGCCGATCGGCCGGCTGATGTGGCGCAATGCCGCGCTGGAATTCGGCACGGTCGAGCGGCTCTTGCAAAGCCTCGAGACGCAGCCGCAATCGGAATGGCTGGTGCGCGGGCGCGAGGCGGACGACATCCGCGCGCTCAAGGCGCTGTCGGCGATGCCCGAGATCCGCGACCAGGTGACGCATCCGCGCGAGGTGCGGCTGCTCTGGGACGTCTGCCGGATCCCGGATTTCCGCTCGATCTCGGCGGCCGAGCATTCGACGCTGCTGGCGCGGATCTTCGGCTTTCTGCGCGACGGCAAGGTGCCCGGCGACTGGCTGGAGGGGCAGATCCGCCGCATTGACCGGATTCAGGGCGACATCGACACATTGTCGAAACGATTGGCATATATACGCACCTGGACCTATGTTGCCCAACGATCCGGCTGGGTGTCGGACGAAAGTCATTGGCGTGCCGAGACGCGCGCGGTAGAAGATCGGTTGTCGGACGCGTTGCACGCGGCTCTGACGCAAAGATTCGTGGACCGGCGCACTTCCGTGCTGCTGCGCCGGCTCAAACAGAAGGAGAGCCTTTTGGCCGAGGTGAATGACAAGGGCGAAGTGACGGTCGAGGGCGAATTCGCCGGCCGTCTGGAAGGCTTCCGCTTCCACGCCGATCCGAGCGCAACCGGGGACGAGGCGCGGATGCTGCAACGCGCCGCCTATGAGGCGCTGCGCCCCGAGTTCCATCTGCGCGCCGACCGCTTCTACAACGCGCCGGATACCGAGCTGGACTTCACCGAGCAGGGCGGCCTGATGTGGGGCAGCTCGGCGGTGGGCAAGCTGGTCAAGGGCGCCGAGGCGCTGAAACCCGGCGTCGAGGCCTTCGTCGACGAGGAGGCCGGCCCCGAGATCGCCGAGAAGGTGCGCCGTCGCCTGCAGCATTTCATCGACCGCAAGATCGCCACCCTGTTCGAGCCGCTGCTGGCGCTGAAGAACGACGAGACGCTGGCCGGGCTGGCCCGCGGCTTCGCGTTCCGCCTGGTCGAGGCGCTGGGTGTGCTGCCGCGTGACGGCGTGGCGACCGAGGTCAAGGAACTTGACCAGGACGCGCGCGGCCTTCTGCGCAAGCATGGCGTGCGCTTCGGCCAGTTCACCATCTTCCAGCCGGCGCTGCTGAAGCCGGCGCCGACCCGGTTGCGGCTGGTGCTTTGGGGGCTGGACCAGGGCCTGTCGGAGTTTCCCGAAAGCCCGCCGCCCGGCCTGGTGACGATCCCCAACCTGCCCGACGTGCCCAAGGGCTATTACACGCTGTCGGGCTATCACCCGGCGGGCGAGCGGGCGATTCGCATCGACATGCTCGAGCGGCTGGCCGACATGCTGCGCGGCCAGGACAGCCGTGGCGGCTTCGAGGCGACGCCCGACATGCTGTCGATCACCGGCATGACGCTGGAGCAGTTCGCCGGGCTGATGCAGGGCCTGGGCTATCGCGCCGAGCGGGGCGAGCGCCCCAAGGCCCGCGCCGAGGCGGCGCCCGCCGCCGAGCCCGCGCCGCAAGAGGCCGACCACGAGCATCCGCTGACCGAGGAGGAAAGCGTGCTTGCCGCCGAGACCCGCGCCAAATGGGAGGCCGAGCAGGCCGCCCGCAAGGCCGCCGAGGCGGAGGCCGAGGTCGTTGCGGCCGAAGCCGGCGCCGAACCTGGCGAAGCCGCGCCCGAGACCGAGGTGTTCTACAGCTTTACCTGGGCTCCGCGTCCCCGCGGCGGCCATCGCCGGCCCGAGCGCCAGGGTCAGGGCCAAGGCCAAGGGCAGGGTCAGGGCCGCCCGCAGGGCGAGCGCGGCCCGCGCCGCGAACGCGAGGCGGGGCAGGAGAATCGGCGCGACGGCAAGCCCTTCGAAGGCAAGCCGCGCGGCGAACGCGGCGACAGGCCCGACCGCGGCCCGAAGGGCAAGCCCAAGGGCAAGCCGCGCCATGACGGTCCCAAGAGCTTCGAGGCCCGCCCGCCGCGCGCCGAGAAACAGGCCGACCCGGACAGCCCCTTCGCCGTTCTCGCCGCGCTCAAGAACAAGACGTGAGAGGGGAAGGCGGCGAAAGCATCAGGCTCGACCGCTGGCTGCACCACGCGCGGCTGTTCAAGACCCGCACCCTGGCCGCCGATGCGATCGGCGCCGGGGGCATCCGGCTGAACGGCCAGCCCTGCAGCAAGCCGGCGCAGGCGGTGCGGGGCGGCGATACCGTCACCGTTTCGGCCCATGGCCGGGTCAGGGTGCTGCGGATCGTGCTTCTGGGCGAACGCCGCGGCCCGGCCACCGAGGCGGCCACGCTTTACGAGGAACTCTAGGCTGGCGAAGGACTCCGGTCAGCCGGACAAGGAACCGGGTTCCTGCCCGCGCCCCTGCGACAGAACGCCATCCCATCCCGGCCGGGGCTCGGCCCTATCCTCGTCTTTTCGCCGGCGGTGGCCTTGATTGATGGCTGCGGCGGGCGTAACTAGCCGATCAGGAAACAGGAATATCTCGCCATGACCTATGTCGTCACCGAAAACTGCATCATGTGCAAATACACCGACTGCGTCGAGGTGTGCCCCGTGGACTGTTTTTATGAAGGCGAGAACACGCTGGTCATCCATCCCGACGAATGCATCGACTGCGGCGTCTGCGAACCGGAATGCCCGGCCGACGCGATTCGCCCCGATACCGAGCCCGACATGGAGACATGGGTCGAGTTCAATCGCAAATATGCCGAATCCTGGCCGGTGATCACCCGCAAGAAGGATCCGATGCCCGGCTATCAGGAGATGGACGGCATGCCCGGCAAGCTGGAGAAATATTTCTCGGAAGCGCCCGGCGAGGGAGATTGAGACCTCCGGTCCCGTTCGCGGGGTCGATTTCGTTTGAAATGCTAACGACTGTGCCGATCCTGCATCATATGTCGGATTTGACTGTCGTATCGCTTGGCGGGACGGGGCCGCAACCGCTAGATCGCATCCGTGGCGAGGGCGTCGATTCGCCCTGGCCATGCATCGGCTCTGTTCGGTGAAGCGTTTTCTGGTGTTGAGTCTGAACGATTTTCTCTCGTCAAACGGGGCCGGTGCCGCTTTTCAGGGAACCTTTGAACCGGCGCGATTTTTGTGCTATGGTGCAGCCATCTCGCGCCGGTCGGGCTGCTTTTGTGGCCTGGCCGGCGCTGCTGCCTGTCCTGATCGACTGCCCGGTCAGAAGTGCAAGAACAACAATGTTGGCCCGTAAGGGGGGATTGTCCCGCCTTGGGGGTTTTTGTGCCGCGTGGCGGTGCAACTGCGAAGGATGCCCAATGTCGAAAGCCAAGAAGACCGAATTCCGCCCCGATGACTTTGTCGTCTATCCCACCCATGGCGTGGGCCGCATCGTTTCGATCGAAGAGCAGGAGGTGGCGGGACTGCGCCTCGAAATGTTCGTGATCTCGTTCGAAAAGGACAAGATGACCCTGCGCGTGCCCACCGCCCGCGCGACCGAGATCGGCATGCGCGGCCTCTCGACCCCGGACCTGGTCGAGCGGGCGCTGGACACGCTGAAGGGCAAGGCCCGCGTCAAGCGCGCGATGTGGTCGCGCCGCGCCCAGGAATATGAGCAAAAGATCAACTCGGGCGACCTGATGTCGATCGCCGAGGTGGTGCGCGACCTGCATCGCAACGACGACCAGCGCGAGCAATCCTATTCCGAGCGCCAGCTCTACGAGGCCGCGCTGGACCGCCTGACCCGCGAGGTCGCCGCCGTGTCCGGCATGGACGAGGCCGGCGCGCAGAAGAAGGTCGAAACCGTGCTGACCGCCCGCGCCGCCTGAAGGCAGGCCGTCGGGATGATCGGGGCGCCCGCAGGGGCGCCCTTTTTCATGGCGAGAGGCGGGAAAGCCGCGCTCGAGGGGGCAAAACCCCCGTCGGAAAAGTTGCCCGCGTCGGGCGCGCATCAGGCCGGTCGGGTAAAGTTGCCGGCGTCAGGCGCGCATCAGGCCGAAGACCAGCGAGATCGAAACCAGTGCCAGCCAGACCGAGGCGAGCCGCTGGACGCCTTGCAGCCGCTTTCCGCCGCCGTTTCCCGCCTGCGTCAAGGCCCCGGCGCAGCCCCAGGCCAGGGCCGCGCCCATCACCATCAGGCAGAACATCCCCAGCCGTGTCGCGAAGGCCGGATCCTGCGGCGCGGGAAGCAGGACCAGGCCGAAGATCAGCGCCTTGGGGTTCAGGACGGTGGTCACGTAGATCCGCCGCGCGCCGACCCCGCGGCTTTCGCCTTCATCGCCGGGCGCGCGCCACAGCGCCGTCGCCAGGACCATGATCCAGGCGGCCGCCGCCAGTTTCAGCCCGACGGCCAGGGCCGGCACCTGTTCCAGCAGCCCCGCGCCCAGGAAGGCCAGCGGCAGGACGGTCGTCAGATAGCCCGCCAGTTCCGCGGGCAGCAGGCGCGCGACGCTGGCCAGCCCGCGCCGCGCCCCGGCGATCCCCATCAGCGTATTCGTCGGCCCCGGCGCCAGCAGCAGCGCCAGAACCGCCGAAACGAATGCCGTCATGGTCATCGGTCGCGTCCCTTCTCAATCCTGCCTGCGCGCTATCATGGGCTTCGCCTGGATGAATTGATCTGGATCAGGGGCGCAAGGCAAGGGCCCGGTCACGGCCGCTTTTCGCCGCTGCCGCTACGTGCGAAAGGGGGCGACCCGGCCGGGCCGCCCCCCGCGGCTTTCAGCCCAGGGCGGCCAGGATGCGCGCCCAGCTGCGCGCGCCCCTGGCAAAGCTGTCGAGATCGTATTTCTCGTTCGGGGAATGGATGCGGTCGTCGTCGCGGGCAAAGCCGATCAGCATGGAATCCATGCCCAGGATCTCCTTGAAATCCCCGGCGATGGGGATCGAGCCGCCGGCGCCGATATAGGCCGCCTCGCGCCCCCATTCCTGCGTCAGCGCCGCCTTGGCCGCGGCGAAGGCCGGGTCCGAGATGTCCATGCGGCTGGCCGGGCTGGCGCCATGGCCGTGGAACTCGACCGTGCAATCCTCGGGGACATGGGCGCGGACATGGGCGCGGAAGGTCTCGCGGATGCGGTCGGGATCCTGGGTGCCGGTCAGGCGGAAGCTGACCTTGGCGCGGGCCTCGGCCGGCAGGACGGTCTTGAAGCCCTCGCCGGTATAGCCGCCGGTGATGCCGTTGATCTCGAAGGTGGGGCGGTTCCAGACCATCTCCAGCCCGGTGCGGCCCGTCTCGCCCACCGGATGCTTCAGCCCGACGCGCCCCAGGAACTCGGCCGGGTCGAAGCCGAGCGCGGCCCAGTCGGCGCGCAGTTCCGGGGACAGCTCCTCGACGCCGTCGTAAAAGCCGGGCAGGGCGACGCGGCCGCCGGCGTCCTTGACCGTCGCCAGCGCGTTGACGAGGATCTGGACCGGGTTCGCCGCCAGCCCGCCGAAGCTGCCCGAATGCAGGTCGCGGTCGGCGGCGCGGATCACGATCTCCTCGCCGCAAAGCCCGCGCAGCTGGGTGGTGATGGCCGGGCGGCCGTCGGCATAAAGCCCGGTGTCGCAGATCATGGCGATGCCGGCGCGCAGTTCCTCGGCATTCTCGCGCAGGAAGGGCCGCAGGCTGGGCGAGCCGGATTCCTCCTCGCCCTCGAACAGCAGCATCAGGTCCGAGGGCAGGCTGCCATGCACCGCCTTCCAGGCGCGGAACGCCTCGACGAAGGTCATCAACTGGCCCTTGTCGTCCGAGGCGCCGCGGCCGCGGATCACCTTGCCCTGCGGCGTGTCCTCGATATGCGGCTCGAAGGGCGGGCGTTCCCACAGCTCCAGCGGATCGACGGGCTGCACGTCGTAATGGCCATAGAACAGCAGCGGCCGCCGCGTCCCCTTCGGCGAATGCGCGACCACCATCGGATGGCCGGGCGTGTCGCGCAGCTCGGCCCGGAAGCCCAGCGAGACCAGCTCGGCGCAAAGCCATTCCGCGGCACGCCGCACCTCGGCCGCATAGGCCGGGTCGGTCGAGACCGAGGGAATGCGAAGAAATTCCATCAGCCGGTCGAGCGCCTGGGGCAGCCCCGCGTCCAGCGTTGAAAGTACTTCGCCGATTCTGGAATTGTCCGTCATCCTTCGCCTTTCCTGATTGATTTTATCAGAGAAAATGCCTGTCCCCTTGGCATGGGTGCGACATTTTAACGCTGTATTTCCTCTGGCTTGATGCGTATCAAGGTATGACCCGCGGGATCGCAGCATGATCCCCCAAGCAAGCAAGTTCAAGCAAGGCAAGGGATCCGTGATGGACTATTCAGCCGCCCTCGATCAGGCCATCGGCAAGCTGCACGAAGAGGGTCGTTACCGCACCTTCATCGACATCGAGCGTCGCAAGGGGGCCTATCCGCAGGCGGTCTGGACCCGTCCCGACGGGACCGAGACCGAGATCACCGTATGGTGCGGCAACGACTACCTGGGCATGGGCCAGCACCCGGTGGTGCTGGCGGCGATGCACGAGGCGCTGGATGCCACCGGGGCGGGTTCCGGCGGCACGCGCAACATCTCGGGCACCACGGTCTATCACAAGCGGCTGGAGGCGGAGCTGGCCGACCTGCACGGGAAAGAGGCTGCGCTGGTCTTTTCCAGCGCCTACACCGCCAATGACGCCACGCTCTCGACCCTGCGCAAGCTGTTTCCCGGCCTCATCATCTATTCCGACGAGCTGAACCATGCCTCGATGATCGAGGGGATCAAGCGGTTCGACGGCGCCAAGCGCATCTTCCGCCACAACGACGTCGCGCATCTGCGCGAGCTGCTGGAGGCCGACGATCCCGAGGCGCCCAAGCTGATCGCCTTCGAATCGATCTATTCCATGGATGGCGATTTCGGCCCCCTCGCGGGGCTCTGCGACCTGGCCGAGGAATTCAACGCCCTGACCTATCTGGACGAGGTCCATGCCGTCGGCATGTATGGCCCCCGCGGCGGCGGCGTGGCCGAGCGCGACGGGCTGAGCCACCGCATCGACATCTTCAACGGCACGCTGGGCAAGGCGTTCGGCGTCTTCGGCGGCTATATTGCCGCCTCGGCCAAGATGGTGGACGCGATCCGCTCCTATGCGCCGGGCTTCATCTTCACCACCTCGCTGCCGCCGGCGGTGGCGGCCGGGGCCGCGGCCTCCATCGCCTTCCTCAAGACGGCGGAAGGGCAGTTGCTGCGCGACCAGCAACAACTGAACGCCCGCATCCTGAAGATGCGGCTGCGCGGGCTCGGCATGCCGATCATGGACCATGGCAGCCATATCGTGCCGGTGCATGTCGGCAACCCGGTGCATTGCAAGGCGCTGTCGGACATGCTGCTGGCCGATTTCGGCATCTATGTGCAGCCGATCAACTTCCCGACCGTGCCGCGCGGCACCGAACGGCTGCGCTTCACGCCCTCGCCGGTGCATGATCCCAAGCAGATCGACCAGCTGGTGAAGGCCATGGACAACCTCTGGTCGCAGTGCAAACTGAACCGTTCAACTTCAGCTGCCTGAGACGGTTTCGGGGTGAAGACCTCTCGCGCCCGTGATAACCTTGCTTTAATCAAGTTGTGAGAGTCTTCCGATTCGCGGGGACGAGCAGCAAAGAATGGGGCAGGCGCAATGATCGGGCTAAGGGGTAATCCCCCGTCCAATGGCCATGAGGAGCCGGCGGCCTTGCCGCCCGGTTTCGACGATCCTGACATTCGTCTCGGTGATCTGATGCGGGGCGAACGGGCCACGCTGGGCAAGTCGCTGCTGGATGTCCAGCGCGAATTGCGCATTCGCGCCTCCTATGTCGCCGCCATCGAGAATTGCGACATTTCCGCCTTCGACACGCCCAGCTTCATCGCGGGCTATGTCCGCTCCTATGCCCGCTATCTCGGCATGGATGCCGACTGGACCTTCCGCCGCTTCTGCCAGGAATCGGGCTTCCAGCCGACGCATGGCATGGCCCCCGCCGCCGCCGGGCCAAAGCCGCAGCGCCGGCCCTCGGACCCGGCCGAGGCGCTGGCCAATCCGCATCCGATCTTCCTGCCTCGGCAGGAAAGCATCTGGAGCTCGATCGAGCCGCGGGCCATCGGCTCGCTGCTGGTCATGGTCGTGCTGGCCTGCGGGCTGGGCTATGGCGGCTGGGCCGTGCTGCAAGAGGTGCAGAAGGTCAACCTGACCCCCGGCGAGCAGGCCCCCGGCGTCATCGCCGCGCTGGACCCGGTGCAGGAGGCGGCCGAGCCCGAGACCGTGGAATCGGCCCAGGTCAATTTGCCGCGCCCCGAGGGGCTGGACCGCACCTATCGCCCGCAGGCGCTGGAGCTGCCGGTGCTGGTCGCCCGCGACGGGCCCATCGCCGCCATCGACCCGCGGCTGGACGTGCCGGCGGCCAAGCCGGAAGGCGCCGCGCCCGCAACCCGCACCGCCGCGGTCCAGGACCGGGTCTATGGCCCGCAGATGCCGCCCGAACAGGCGGCGGTGCGCACCGTCGCCCCCGATGCGCCCGAGATCGAGATCCTGACCGCCCGTCCCGCCTGGGTGCGCGTCACTTCGGCCGACGGCACGGTGTTGCTGGAAAAGACCATGGACGCGGGCGAGCGTTTCGCCCTGCCCAAGCTGGAAGCGCCGCCGGTGCTGCGCGCAGGCAATTCCGGCGCGGTCTATTTCGCGGTCAACGGCCGCACCTATGGCCCGGCGGCGCCCGGCGCCAGGGTGGTCAAGAATGTCGAGCTGTCGCCCACGGCGCTGACGGCGCAATATGCCTTTGCCGATCTCAGCAAGGATCCGCAGCTGGCCGAGATGGTCGCGCTGGCATCGGCCGAGCAGCCGGACCAGGCCCCCGCGCAGGATTGACCGGCCGCGGGGTCACGGATGCGGCATCGCGCGCCCGACCGGGGTCGGATGGCTTGCCCGTCCGGCCGCATCGGCCTATTTCTGACGGGTGAATCCGCCTCTGGCGCAGGAAAAGGCCCCAGCCATGTCGCATAATCCGATCCGCCCCTGGCGCAATATCGACCGGCGCAAGTCGCGCCGGATCATGGTCGGCAACGTGCCGGTCGGGGGCGATGCGCCGATCAGCGTGCAGACCATGACCAATACCGACACTTCGGACGTGCGCGCGACGCTGGACCAGATCATCCGCGCCGCCGACGTGGGCGCCGACATCGTCCGCGTCTCGACCCCCGACGAGGCCTCGACCCGCGCCCTGCGCGAGATCTGTCGCGAAAGCCCGGTGCCGATCGTGGCCGACATCCATTTCCACTACCGCCGCGCCATCGAGGCCGCCGAGGCCGGCGCCGCCTGCCTGCGCATCAACCCCGGCAATATCGGCGACGCCGCCCGCGTGCGCGAGGTGATCAAGGCCGCCCGCGACCACGGCTGCTCGATCCGCATCGGCGTGAATGCCGGCAGCCTGGAAAAGCACCTGCTGGAGAAATACGGCGAGCCATGCCCGGATGCGATGGTGGAATCCGGCCTCGACCATATCCGCATCCTGCAGGACAATGATTTCCACGAATTCAAGATCAGCGTGAAGGCATCGGACGTCTTCCTTGCCGCCGCCGCCTATCAGCAGCTGGCCGAGGCGACGGATGCGCCGATCCACCTGGGCATCACCGAGGCCGGCGGGCTGGTCTCCGGCACGGTGAAATCCGCCATCGGCCTGGGCAACCTGTTGTGGATGGGCATCGGCGACACGATCCGGGTCAGCCTGTCCGCCGATCCGGTCGAGGAGGTCAAGGTCGGCTTCGAGGTCCTGAAATCGCTGGGCCTGCGCACCCGCGGCGTGCAGATCATCTCCTGCCCCAGCTGCGCGCGCCAGGGCTTCGACGTCATCAAGACGGTCGAGACCCTGGAAAAGCGCCTCGAACACATCAAGACCCCGATGAGCCTGTCGATCATCGGCTGCGTAGTGAACGGGCCGGGCGAGGCGCTGATGACCGACATCGGCTTCACCGGCGGCGGCGCCGGCTCGGGCATGGTCTATCTGGCCGGCAAGCAGAACCACAAGATGACCAACGCCCAGATGGTCGACCATATCGTCGAGCTGGTCGAGAAACGCGCCGCCGAGATCGAGGCCGCGCAATCCGCCGCCGCCGAATAGCCAAAGGGCGGCCCCATGCGCCGCCCCATGCTTCTTCGTTCCAGAAATACCCATGCCGCCCGCGCAACCCGCCCAGGCGGCGCAGCCTCAGCCCTCGGCCTTGGCCTCGCGCGCACGGGCAATCGCGCCCTCCAGCCCTTCGGTGGGCATGCCGCGCAGCATCTCGCCGCCGATGATGAAGGTGGGGGTGCCCATGATCCGCATCTGCTCGGCCAGCTGGTGGTTCTTGCGCAGCACGGCCGAGACCTCTTCGGTGTTCATCCGGTTCAGCACCGCCTGGCTGTCCAGCTCCAGGTCTCCGGCCAGCTTGGCCAGGCTTTCCAGGTTCACCGGCCCGCGCGATTCCATCAGCGCGTCATGCGCCTTCTTGTAGGCGTCGGGCCCGGCTTCCTGCTGCACCGCGACGGCAAAGCGCGCGGCCATGTCGCTTTCCTGGGTCAGGATCGGGAATTCCTTGACGATCCAGCGGATATTGCCATCGGCCGAGATCAGCTTCTCCACGTCCGGGCTGACCCGCTTGCAGACGCCGCAGCGGTAGTCGACGAACTCGACCAGGGTCACGTCGCCCTCGGGATTGCCGCCGACCCAGCTGTGGCCGTCCTGGAAGATCGCCTCGCGGTTGTTCTCGACCAGCAGCTCGTCGTTGCGGGCCTCGTCGGCAAGCCGGCGTTCCTCCAGCACGTTGATCGATTCGATCAGCACGTCGGGATTGGCCATCAGGTAGTCGCGCACCGCCTCGCCGAAGGCGGCCTTCTCGGCCTCGGTCATGTTCGCGGGGTCGAAGGCCGCGGCGGGCAGGGCGGTGGCAGCCAGCAGCGCTGCGGTCACAAGGGCTTTCATCGGGCAATCCTCTCCAGTTCCCGGCAACTTGACCGCTTGCGCGGGGCGTTGCAAGCGCCCGGCCGGGGCATCACGCGGGCTTGACCGGGCCGGCCGCAGGGCGGATACCCGGCCAAAACCATGAGGCAGGCTGACATGAGACAATCCCGCCGCGGGCAGGTCGATCCCTTCATCGTCATGGATGTGATGGAGGCCGCCCGCAAGGCCGAGGCCCAGGGCCGCCGCATCATCCACATGGAGGTCGGCCAGCCCTCGACCCCGGCGCCCCAAGGCGCGCGCCGGGCGCTGGCGGCGGCCCTGGACCGGCCCTTGGGCTATACGGTCGCGCTTGGCCTGCCGGAACTGCGCCAGGGCATCGCCGGGCTTTACAAGCGCTGGTATGGGCTCGACCTCGACCCGGCGCGGGTGGTGGTGACGCCGGGTTCCTCGGGCGCCTTCATCCTGGCCTTCTCGGCGCTTTTCGACGCGGGCGCGCGGGTGGCGCTCGGCGAGCCGGGCTATCCCAGCTATCGCCAGATCCTGCGCGCCATGTCGCTGCAGCCGGTGGGCATCCCGACGCGGGCCGAGGATCGCTATCAGCCGCGCCCGGGCGACCTGCCGGCGGATGCGCAGGGGCTGATCCTGGCCTCGCCCGGCAACCCCTCGGGCACGGTGCTGCGGCGCGAGGAGCTGGCGGGGCTGACCGCGCGCGCGGCAGAGCTGGGCATGAACGTGATCTCGGACGAGATCTATCACGGGCTGGACTATGGCGCGGGCTTCCATTCCGCGCTGGAGGTGACGGACGAGGTCTTCGTCATCAACAGCTTCTCGAAATATTTCAGCATGACCGGCTGGCGCGTGGGCTGGATGGTGGTGCCCGACGGCATGATCCGCACCGTCGAGCGGATCGCGCAGAACATGTTCATCTGCCCGCCCCATGCCAGCCAGGTCGCGGCGCTGGCGGCGCTGGATTGCGTCGATGAGGCCGAGGCGAACCTGGCCGTCTATGCCGAGAACCGCCGGCTGATGCTGGAGCGGCTGCCCAAGATCGGATTTTCGCGCATCGCGCCGCCCGAGGGCGCCTTCTACATCTATGCCGACGTGTCGGAGCTGACGACGGACAGCCTGGCCTTCGCCGCGGAAATCCTGGAAAAGGCCGGGGTGGCGGTGACGCCGGGCCTGGACTTCGACCCCCATCGCGGCGCGCAGACCCTGCGCTTCAGCTATGCCGCAGGGGCAGCCGAGATCGCCGAGGGGCTCGACCGTCTGGCGGCCTTCATGGCGGCGCGATGAGATGGCTTTGCGCCATCCTGCTGGTCTGGCTTGCCTGGCCCGCGCTGGCCGATGACGGCGCGCGCCCGGCCGTGGCGACGGTCGATCTGGCGCAATCCTCGCTGGTGGCCGAGGGGCGCGACCGCGGCAAGCCGCGGCCGATGGAGCTGCGGCTGACGATCAGCCGGCCGGTGCCCTATCGGGTCTATTTCCTGGACGGGCCGCCGCGGCTGGTGGTGGATTTCCGCGAGATCGACTTTTCCGGCGCCGATGCCGAGGCGCTGCCGGGGCGCGAACTGGTGCCGGCGCTGCGCTGGGGGCGCTTTCGCCCCGGCTGGTCGCGGCTGGTGATGGAACTGCCCGGCCCCTATGCGCTGCGGCTGGCGGTGCAAGGCCCGGCCGAGGGCGGCGCCCAGGGGGCGCTGGTCAAGCTGCGCATGGAGCCGGTGAAGCCCGAGGATTTCGTCACCCGCGGCAATGCGCTTTCGGCGCTGTGGGACTTGCCGCAGCCGGCGGCCGTGGCGCCGCTGCCGCCGCGCCGCGCCGGCACCCGGCCCCTGCGCGTGGCGCTGGACCCCGGCCATGGCGGCCACGACCCCGGCGCCCAGGTCGGCGCGATCAGCGAGGCGGCGCTGATGCTGGGCTTTGCCCGCGAACTGACCGAGATCCTGAACCGCGCCGGTTTCGAGGTCATCGCCACCCGCAAGGACGACAGCTTCATCCCGCTGGAGCGGCGCATGACCATCGCCCGCGCCGAGCAGGCGGACCTGTTCATCTCGCTCCATGCCGATGCGCTGCCGGCGGGCGAGGCGGCGGGGCTGTCGATCTATGTCTGGAACCCGCAGGCCGACGACCGCGCCACGCGCGAGCTGGCCATGCGCCACGACCGCGCCGACCTGCTGGCCGGGCTGGACCTGTCGGGGACCGACGACCAGCTGGCCGACGTGCTGATGGACCTGGCGCGGACCGAAACGCATCCGCGCTCGGAAGCCTTCGCCAAGTTCGCGGTGTCCGAGCTGAACCGGGCGGGCATCGCCATGCACCGCAGGCCGGTGCGCGGCGCGGCGTTTTCGGTGCTGAAATCGCCCGACATCCCCTCGGTCCTGGTCGAGCTGGGCTTCCTGACCGATCCGGGCGACCGCGCCAACCTGTTCGACCCCGAGTGGCGCGCGCAGACGGCGCAGGCGCTGGCCCAGGCCATCGGGCTTTGGGCGCAGGACGATGCCGCCCGCGCCGCCCTGCTGCGCAAGTAGCGCAAGGTTGCTTTGACGGGCGCGGCCTCGCTGTCTATAGAGGCGCAGGTTATCCCCAGAGGCTTGCCCATTGCTGCGCTTCCTGCTGTCCTTCATCGGTGCGATCTTTTCCTGGCTCGTGACCGCGGTCTTCTTCATCGCCCTGACCGTGGGCGCGGTGTTCTGGATGTATTCGCGCGACCTGCCCAGCCATGAGCAGCTGGCGCAATACGCGCCCAAGACCATCAGCCGGATCTATTCTGCAGAAGGGCGGCTGATCGACGAATTCGCCGAGGAACGCCGCATCTTCGTGCCCATCGACGAGATCCCGCCCCTGGTGAAGCAGGCCTTCATCAGCGCCGAGGACAAGCATTTCTACAGCCATCACGGCTTCGACCCGATGGGCATGGGCAAGGCGGCGCTGGATGCGATCAGCTCGGGCGGGCGCAACCTGCGCGGCGCCTCGACCATCACCCAGCAGGTGATGAAGAACTTCCTGCTGTCCAGCGACCGCAGCGTCGAGCGCAAGATCAAGGAGCTGATCCTGGCCACCCGGCTGGAATCGACCCTCAGCAAGGACCAGATCCTCGAGCTTTACCTGAACGAGATCTTCCTGGGCCAGAACAGCTTCGGCGTGGCCGCGGCGGCGCAAAGCTATTTCAACAAGCCGCTGACCGAGCTTGCGCCGCATGAGGCGGCGACCCTGGCCGCCATGCCCAAGGCGCCGGGCCGCTATCACCCCGTCCGCGCCCGCGAGGCGCTGACCGAACGGCGCGACTATGTCCTGCGCGAGATGTGGCAGAACGGCTATATCGACCAGGCCACCTACGAGGCCGAGGCCAGGCAGCCGCTGCGCTCGGTCCAGAACGGCGATTTCCCCGCTTTCCAGCAGCAATTGCCGCCGCGCGACTATTTCACCGACGAGATCCGCCGCCAGCTTTCGGCGCAATTCGGCGCCGAGGAGTTCTTTGGCGGCGGGCTGGCGATCCGGGCGACCATCGACCCCAAGCTGCAACAGGTCGCCGCCCATGCGCTGCAGCAGGCGCTCGAGAAATACGACCGCGGCCGCGGCGTCTGGCGCGGCACCCGCGTCAGGATCCCGGCCGAGCAGCTGGGCGACGAGCAGGCATGGCGCGCGGCGCTGTCCGATGCCGATGTGCCGCGCGACATCGAGGGCTGGTTTCCGGCCGTGGTGCTGGCGCTGGGGGACAGCGAGGCCACCATCGGCATCGAGGGGATCGAGGGCACCGCCCAGATCCCGGCCAAGGACGTGCAATGGGCAAGGAAGCGGCTGGCCGACGGCACGCTGGCGCCCAAGGCCAAGGTGGCTTCGGACCTGCTGGAACTGGGCGACGTGGTGCTGGTGCGGCGCATGACCAGCGACAGCGACGGCAGCTTCATCCGCTGGACCCTGCGCCAGGTGCCCGAGGTGCAGGGCGGCTTCATGGCCATGGACGTGAACACCGGCCGCGTCATCGCCATGCAGGGCGGCTTTTCCTATCAAAGCTCGGTCTTCAACCGCGCCACCCAGGCGCAGCGCCAGCCGGGCTCCAGCTTCAAGCCCTTCGTCTATGCGGCGGCGCTGGATTCGGGCTTCAACCCCGCGACCATCGTCGTGGACGAGCCGATCACCGTGAACACGCCGCAGGGGCTGTGGACGCCCAAGAACGCCAGCGGCAAGTTCTATGGCCCGACGCCGATGCGCACCGGGATCGAGCAGTCCAGGAACCTGATGACCATCCGCATCGCCCAGGGCATCGGCATGGACACGGTGGCGAAATATGCCGAGAAATTCGGGGTCTACGACCATCTCGGCCATTTCCTCGCCAATTCGCTGGGCGCGCAGGAAACGACGCTGTTCAAGATGGTCGCCGCCTATGCCATGTTCGCCAATGGCGGCGAGCGGGTGGAACCCACGCTGGTCGACCGCGTGCAGGACCGCCGCGGCCGCACCATCTATCGCCACGACCGCCGCGACTGCGTGACCTGCGGCCAGCCGACCCTGCCCGCCGGCGCCGCGCCCGAGATCCGCTCGAACCGCGAACGGGTGATGGACGCGATCACCGCCTACCAGCTGACCTCGATGCTCGAGGGCGTGGTCAAGCGCGGCTCGGGGCGCGGGGTCAGCCTGCCGGTGCCCGTGGCCGGCAAGACCGGCACCACCAACGATGCCAAGGACGTGTGGTTCATCGGCTTCACCTCGAACATCGTCGCCGGCTGCTATCTGGGCTACGACCAGCCGCGCACGCTGGGCGCCAACGCCTATGGCGGGACGCTTTGCGTGCCGGTCTTCAACGAATTCATGCAAGAGGCGGTCAAGGAATTCGGCGGCACCGCCTTCAAGGTTCCGCCGGGCGGGCATTTCGTCAACATCGACCGCTTCAGCGGCGCGATCCTGGGCCCGGATGCCAAGGGCGACAACGTCATCGCCGAATATTTCCGCGACGGCCAGGATCTGACCGGGCTGATGCTGGTCGACGGCGGCTTCGGCCGTGCCGATCCGGGCACCTTGCCCTTGTTCACCGAGGCGCGCGACGGCGGGCAGGCGGTGACGACCTCGACCGGCAAGAAGAAGGTGATCCCGAAGAAGGCCGATTTCGGCACCCTGTCCTCGGGCGGGCTGTATTGAGGGCTGGCGCTTGCCGCCGCCCGCCGCCCGCGTTATTTGTCCTGCCCTGACCGAAATCCGAACCCAGAGAGTGCCCATGCGCGCCGAAACCCAAGCCACCATCGAGGCGATTCGCAAATCGCTGAAACTGCTCGGCCAGCGCATGGACTGGGAAACCGCGCCGCACCGGCTGGAAGAGCTGAACGCCATGATCGAGGCCGGCGACATCTGGTCCGACCCGGCCCGTGCCCAGAAGCTGATGCGCGACCGGCAGATGCTGTCGGATGCGGTCGAGACCTATCGCCGCATCGACACCGAGCTCAAGGACAATGCCGAGCTGATCGAGCTGGGCGAGGCCGAGGGCGATGCCGAGATCGTCGCCGATGCCGAGGGCGCGCTGAAATCCCTGGCGGAACTGGCCGCGCAGAAGGAGCTGGAGGCGCTTCTGAACGGCGAGGCCGACGGCAACGACACCTTCCTCGAGATCAATGCCGGCGCCGGCGGCACGGAAAGCGCCGACTGGGCCAGCATGCTCGCGCGGATGTATGTCCGCTGGGCCGAGAAGAAAGGCTACAATGTCGAGCTTCTGTCCGAGACGCCGGGCGAAGAGGCGGGGATCCGTTCCGCCGCCTACAAGATTTCCGGGCCGAACGCCTATGGCTGGCTGAAGTCGGAATCGGGCGTGCATCGACTGGTGCGCATCTCGCCCTATGATTCGGCGGCGCGGCGGCATACTTCGTTTTCCTCGGTCTGGGTCTATCCGGTGGTGGATGACAATATCGAGATCACCATCCCCGACAACGAGATCAGGATCGACACCTACCGCTCGTCGGGGGCGGGCGGGCAGCATGTCAACACCACCGATTCGGCGGTGCGCATCACCCACCTGCCGACGGGCATCGTCGTGACCAGCTCGGAGAAATCGCAGCACCAGAACCGCGCCAACGCCATGGCGGCGCTGAAGGCGCGGCTTTATCAGCTGGAGCTGGACAAGCGCAACGCCGCGATCAACGCCCAGCACGAGGCCAAGGGCGATGCCGGCTGGGGCAACCAGATCCGCTCATACGTGCTGCATCCCTACCAGATGGTGAAGGATCTGCGCACCGGGCACGAGACCTCGGATACGCAAGGGGTGCTGGACGGGGCGCTAGATGCATTCATGGCCGCGACGCTGGCACTGGATGTGGCCGGCAAGTCGCGGGCCGAGGCCCAGGCCGAGGACTGATCCGCCGCGCCCGTGGCGCGGTCGCGTGGGTATTCGGGAAACGGTGAAGCAGGTGCGGGGCATTGCGCGAGCGTCTTCTCTGTTCCTCAAATACCCATGCATGGGCGACGTTGGCACGGCGGCATGGGTATTTGAGGAACGAAGAAGCGCGCAGGCCGGGCGTGGGTTCCGGGGTTTTGTGTCGCGCGGTACCGGGTTAGCCTGTGACGCGGATGGCAGCGGACGGGGGCGGCATGGCGGTCAAGCGGATCAACCTGGCCTTGCAGGGCGGCGGCGCGCATGGCGCCTTTGCCTGGGGGGTGCTGGACCGGCTGCTGGACGAGCCGGACATCGAGATTCGCGGCATCAGCGGCACCTCGGCCGGGGCGCTCAACGGGGCGGCGCTGGCGGCCGGCCTGTCCTGCGGGCCGGGCCGGCGCGGGCGCGAGGCGGCGCGACAGAACCTGGCGCATATCTGGTCGCAGGTCGGGCAGGTCAGCGACAATTCCGTGGTGCGCTGGCTGCATTCCATGTTCCCGGTGCCGCGCGCCTGGCAGCGGCTGACCGAACTGTTTTCCCCCGTGGCCTGGCTGGGATCGCTGACGCGGGTGTTCAGCCCCTATGATTCGGGGCCGTTCTATACCAACCCGCTGGCCGCCATCCTGCGCGAGATGCCGCATCCCCGGCTGGGCCGCGAGGAGGGGCCGGTGCTTTTCGTCACCGCGACCAATGTGCGCACCGGGCTGGTGCGGATCTTTGGCGGGGCCGAGGTGACGGTCGATACGGTGCTGGCCTCGGCCTGCCTGCCCGAGCTGTTCCGCGCCGTCGAGATCGACGATCCGCTGACCGGCCGGCGCGAGGCCTATTGGGACGGCGGCTATTCCGGCAATCCGGCGCTGTTCCCGCTGTATCGCCCGGACCTGCCCCGCGACATCGTCATCGTCAACATCAACCCGATGCTGCGCGAGGCGATCCCCAAGACCCCGGCCGCGATCCAGGACCGGGTGAACGAGATCAGCTTCAACGCGGCGCTCTTGGCCGAACTGCGCGCGATCAATTTCGTCAAGCGGCTGCATGCCGAGGAGCGGCTGACCGGCCGGCCGATGAAGAACGTGCTGCTGCATGCGATCATGGACGAGGATCTGATGAACTCGCTGAGCGCGCGGACCAAGCTGCTGCCGAATCCCGGCCTGTTGCAGCGCATGCATGATGCCGGGGTCGAGGCGGCCGAGCGATTCCTGGAGAAGGATGCCGGCAATATCGGCGAGCGCGATTCCTACGACCTGTCCCGGCTTTTCGGCCGCAGATAGCTTGGGCCCTGTTCGGCCGCATCCGGCAGGGGGCCTTGGCGATCCGGGGGGAGCTGGGTGAGAGGCTGGACAGCGACCCAAGCGGGGCTCGTTACGGCTGCTTCCTTCCGGACCTGACCGGGTTGGCGAGGCGCCTGCCCGCGCCAACCTCTCGCCGCCTAGATAGGCGCGCGCGCGGCGGGATGCAAGCGGCTTGGCCGCTTACAGATGCAGGCGCAGGCGCAGGAAGCCGTCGGGGGCGATTCCGGCCGGCTCGACCGGCGTGGAAAGCCCGTCCAGGTGCCCTGCCGCCGCCGGCCCGGTCTTGAACAGGACCGAGGTGCCGGGCAGGGGGCGAAAGCTCCAGCCCGCGCGGGGATTGGGGGCCAGCACCCGGCGCTGCGCCACATAGCGGCGCAGCACCTCGCGGGTGGGGGAGGAGCCGTCCAGCAGCACCGGTCGCCCCGCCGCCACCGAGGCGAAGAGCCCGCTGTCCGACAGCCGGTAGCTGTTCGTCACCAGGATGAAGGGCTGGTCCGGCGCGACCGGGCGCATGCGGTGGGTCAGCGCGCAGATGCGGTGCGAATCGGGATGGGCCAGCCGTCCGTCGGGCGCGTAGCGCGGCGGGCGGCTCAGGTCGATCTGCCAGCCCAGCCCGTCGATGATGTCGAAATTGTAGCTGGGAAACTCGGGGTCGATCAGCGGCTGGTCCGGCTTGCCCGGCTCGATGCGCAGGAACATGCTGGCCGAGCGCTCCAGCCATTCGCGCAACTCGGCCCCGGTCAGGCGGATGGCGCAGATCCGGTTCGGGAACAGGTAGAGATCGGCGATGTTGCGCAGCGTCAGCCGCCCGGCCGGGACGTCGGTGTAATGCTGCGGCCCGCCGCGGCCGCCGGCGCGAAACGGCGCGACCGCCGACAGGATCGGCAGGTCCTGCCAGCGCGTGCCGCGCAGGGCGCGCCGCACGTGCCAGCGCTGCGCCATGGCCACCAACCGCAGGCCGGGATCCTCGCCGATCAGCGAGAAATAGCTGCTCAGCGGCCGTTCGGTGCGGCCGATGCGGCGGCTGAAATGCCGCAGGGTCTGGCGATGGGCGGAAAGGGCGGGGCCGGTGACGGCGGGATGGTCCTCTTCGGCGCCGACCGGCTCGGCGCGGCAGGTGAAGTCGGCGATGCGCCAGCCCTGGGCCAGGGGTTCCAGCCGCAGGTCGATCACCCCCAGGTGCGAGCCCCAGAAGCCGGGCATGACCGCGGGCTTGCCGGCCAGCGTGCCGCGGCGGGCGTCGATTCCCGGCCCCTGCGGATGGTCGGCCGAGGGGAACACCCGATGCGTATGGCCCGCGATCACCACGTCGATGCCGGGCAGGGCGGCCAGCGCGGTGGCCGCGTTCTCCATCATCGGCGCCGGGGCGAGCGCGCCGATGCCGCTATGGGCCAGCGCCACGATCAGGTCCGCGCCCTGTTCGCGCAGGGCCGCGATGCCGGTGCGGGCGGCCAGCAGGATGTCCTGGACCGCGATCTCGGCTTTCAGCCCGCGTTCCCATTCCACGGTCTGCGGCGGCAGAAAGCCCAGAACGCCGATGCGCAGCGCATGCGGCCGGCCCTGGTCGTCGCGGAACTGCCGCGTCAGCAGCACATGGGTCTGCACCGGCAGCGGGCGCAGCGGGCGCAGGTTGGTCGAGACCACGGGAAACTCGGCGCCTTCGAGCGTGCGGCGCAGAAAGCCCAGGCCGAAGCTGAAGTCATGGTTGCCGATGGTCGCCGCGTCATAGCCAAGCGCGTTCATTGCCGCGATGGCCGGATGCGGCTGGCGGGTGCCGATGTCGTCCATCTCGGCCAGGTAGTCGCCCATCGGGCTGCCCTGCAGCCCGTCGCCATTGTCGAACAGCAGGCAATTGCGCGCCGTCTGGCGTGCGCGGGCGATCAGCGCCGCCGCCCGCGACAGTCCCAGCCGCCCCGAGGGGCGGTCGGCGAAATAGTCATAACCCAGCATATGCATGTGCAGGTCGGTCGTCGCCAAGACGCGAACTGCCATGGACTTGGCGCCAAAATGCGGCTTGGTGATGGGGCCTATGCAAGTCATGCCGCATGAATGCAGACTATTCGCGCATAATGCAACTGCAGATTGCATTTCACGCCTGCGGCTGATCAGCGCTCGCAGGCTGCGGCTTGCATGCCCCGGCGCAACATGGGATGAACCGCGGCGGCGCGTTGTTTCTTTGATTTGACTGGATCAGCCATGAAGTTTTCGACCCGAAGGGACGTCGATCTGGCCGCGGAGGCCTTGTTCCGTGCGGCCAGCAATTTTCACGCCATCGAGCGGATGCTGGTGCGGCGCGGCGCCACGGTGCGCCGTCTGGACGACCTGGCCGCCCCTGGGGTCGGGATGCGCTGGCTGATCGGCTTCGACTGGCGCGGGCGCCATCGCGAAGTGACGGCCGAGGTGGCGCGGCTGGACGCGCCCGAGGCGATGGTCATCAACGCCACCTCCGACCAGCTCGACCTGGTCATCCGCATGACCGTGGTCGCGCTGACCCGGACGAAATCGCGGCTGATCTTCGAGACCGAGGCGCGCCCGCGCAGCATGAAGGCGCGGCTGATGCTGCAGACCGCCAAGCTGGGCAAGGCGCAGCTGGACCGCAAGTTCGCCCGGCGGATCGGCGAGTTCATCGCCGACCTGGCCGCGGGCGCGCAGGCTGCCTGACGGCCGGCCCGCCTATCGGGCGGCGGCCGCCGCCTGCGATTGCGCGGCGCGCAGCGGATCGGCGGGATAGACGCCCAGGATGTTCAGGCTGGAGGTGAAATAGTCCAGCTCTTCCAGCGCGCGGGCGACATGCGGATCCTCGGGGTGGCCCTCGATGTCGGCATAGAATTGCGTGGCGGTGAAGACGCCGTCCACCATGTAGCTTTCCAGCTTGGTCATGTTGACGCCGTTGGTGGCAAAGCCGCCAAGCGCCTTGTAGAGCGCGGCCGGGATGTTGCGCACCCGGAACACGAAGCTGGTCATCATCGTCGTGCCGCCCTGGGCATTGGTGCGGCGGCTGAAATCGGGCTGGCGCGCCATGACCAGGAAGCGGGTGGTGTTGTTCTGCCGGTCCTCGATCCCCGAGGCGAGTTCCTCGAGCCCGTAGATCTCGCCCGCCAAGGGCGCGGCCAGCGCGGCAAGCGACGGCTCGCCCCGCCGCGCGACCTCGAGCGCCGAGCCGGCGGTGTCGGCGCCGACCATGCCGCGGATGGCGTGGCGGCGCAGGAAGCCGCGGCACTGGCCCAGCAGCACCGGGTGGCTCATCGCGTCGCTGACCTGCGACAGCTTGGTGCCGGGCACGGCCAGCAGGCTGATGCGCACCCGCACGAAGCCCTCGTCGATGATGTGCAGCCCGGTTTCGGGCAGCAGGTGGTGGATGTCGGCGACCCGGCCATAGGTCGAGTTCTCGACCGGCAGCATCGCCAGTTCGGCCTTGCCGCCGCGCACCGCCTCGATCGTGTCCTCGAAGGTGCGGCAGGGCAGCGCCTCCATCTGCGGGCGATAGAAGCGGCAGGCCTGATGGCTGTAGGCGCCGGGCTCGCCCTGGAATGCGATCACGTTCTGGGTGGGGGCGTCGGTCATGGATCACACCTTGGCTTGGGGTGGCGGCCTGGGCCATGCCCCCGTGGCGGGCCGGCCTCGTGGTCGGTTTTGTGCTTTGCCAGCGACAACTACACCTTGAACCGGTGGAACAAAAGCGGGTAGATACGGCCAAATCCACGGACAGCCCAGGGGATCCGCAGACATGTTCGATACCATGACCGTCACCAAGGCAGCCGGTGCGCTGATCGGCTCGCTTCTGTTCCTGCTGTTGATGAGCTGGGCGGCATCGGGCATCTTTCATGTCGGCGTCTCGGGCCACGGCGCCGAGGGCGAGGAACATGCCCAGGCCTATACCATCCCGGTCGAGGATGCCGGCGGCGCCGATGACGAGGCTGCCGAGGAGGGGCCTGATTTCGCCACCGTGCTGGCCTCGGCCGATGCCGCCGCGGGCGAAAAAGTGTTTGGCAAGTGCAAGGCCTGCCACAAGCTGGACGGCAACGACGGCGTCGGCCCGCATCTGAACGGCGTCATGGGCCGCGCGGTGGCCAGCGTCGGCGGCTTCAACTATTCCGAGCCGATGAAGGCGCATGGCGGCGACTGGACGCCCGAGGCGCTGCAAGAGTTCCTCGCCAACCCCAAGGCCGTGGTCAAGGGCACCAAGATGTCCTTCGCCGGCCTGCCCAAGGTCGAGGATCGCGCCAACCTGATCGCCTATCTGCAAGGCCAGCAGTAAGCCGCCCGGCCCGCGCGGCAGGCATGGGGCGTCCCTTGGGGCGCCCTTTTTCGTTGCCGCGGCAAGGCCCCCGCGCGGTGGATCACGCATTTGCATGTTGAACCGGGCCCGCGGGCTGCTAGCCTTGCCGCCGGCGGCCCGCCGCCGCCCGAGCAAGACCAGAACAAGGATCGACAAGACCCGATGACGATGCGTTTCCTGCGACATGCCCCGATGGTTGCATTCATGGCGCTTCTGCCCGGCTGGGCCCTGGCGCAGGAGCAGCAGGAACCCCGGACCATCGTGTCCCATGGCATCTCGGTCTTCGGCGAGCCCGAGCTGCCCGCGGATTTCCCGCATCTGCGCTATGTGAACCCCGATGCGCCCAAGGGCGGCGAGATTTCGGAATGGTTCAGCGGCGGGTTCGACAGCTACAACCCCTATACCCACCGCGGCCGCGCGGCCCTGCTTTCCAACGCCATGCTGGAGCCGCTGATGGAAAGCGTCGCCGACGAGATCGGCACCGCCTATTGCCTGCTCTGCGAGACCATCGAATATCCCGAAAGCCGCGACTGGGTGATCTTCCACCTGCGCCCCGAGGCGAAATTCTCGGACGGCACGCCGCTGACCGCGCATGACGTGCTGTTTTCCTTTGAACTCCTGCGCGACAAGGGCCTGTCCTCGTACCGCACGATCATTTCCAAGATCGTCGCCAAGGCCGAGGTGATCGACGACCGCACCATCAAGTTCATCTTCCGGCCGGATTATCCGCGCCGCGACGTGATCCAGTCGGTGGGCGGCCAGATCGTCTTCTCGCGCGAGGATTTCCGCAAGAACAAGCGCGACATCGAGCAGTCGAGCAACATCCCCTTCGTCGGCTCGGGGCCTTACATGTTCGATCGGGCCGATGCGGGCCGCTCGATCACCCTGCGGCGCAATCCCGACTATTGGGGCAAGGATCTGCCGATCAACATCGGCCGGCACAATTTCGACCGCATCCGCGTCGAGTATTTCGGCGATTACGACAGCGCCTTCGAGGCGTTCAAGGCCGGCGTCTATACCTTCCGCAACGAGGCCAGCTCGATCCACTGGGCGACGCGCTATGATTTCCCCGCCGTGCAATCCGGCGCGGTGAAAAAGGAGGCGCTGCCCGACGGCAGCATCGCCTCGGGGCAGGGCTGGGTCTTCAACCTGCGCCGGCCCAAGTTCCAGGACATCCGCGTGCGCGAGGCCATCGGGCTGATGTTCAACTTCGAATGGTCGAACGAGACGCTGTTCTATGGGCTTTACGCGCGGGTGAACTCGCCCTGGGAAAACAGCCCGCTGATGGCCGAGGGCAAGCCCACGCCGGCCGAGTTGGCGCTGCTGGAGCCCCTGGCCAAGGATCTGCCGCCGGGCGTGCTGACCGAGGATGCGGTGCTGCAGCCCGTCTCGGGCAAGACCCAGCTCGACCGGCGCAACATGCGCCGCGCGGCGCAGCTTCTGGACGAGGCGGGCTGGAAGCCGGGCGCCGACGGCATGCGCCGCAACGCCAAGGGCGAGGTGCTGCGGGTCGAGTTCCTGAACGACAGCGCCACCTTCGACCGCGTCATCAACCCCTTCGTGCAGAACCTGCGCGCGGTGGGCATCGACGCGGTGAACCTGCGGGTGGACGATGCGCAGCTGACCGCGCGGACTCGCAGCCACGACTTCGACATCGTGACCGATCAGCTGCTCCAGGGCTATTTCCTGACCGGCGATACCGAGCAGACCTTCGGCTCGGAAAACGTGGGCGACGTGTTCAACGCCATGGGCATGGCCAATCCGGCCGTGGACCGGCTGATCCAGCTGGGCATCGAGGCCAAGAGCGAGGATGAGATGATCACCGTGGCCCATGCGCTGGACCGCAGCCTGCGCGCGCAGCACTTCTGGGTGCCACAATGGTTCAAGGCCGAGCATACCGTCGCCTATTACGACATCTTCGCCCATCCCGAGACCTTGCCGCCCTATGCGCTGGGTGAGCTTGATTTCTGGTGGTATGACGCGGATAAGGCGGCAAAGCTGAAACAATCCGGCGCGCTGCGCTAGGGCCCAGGGGGCCGGCGCGGATCAAGGCGGAGCAAGGGGACGGATGGCAGCCTATATCCTGCGGCGCTTGCTGCTGATCATACCCACGCTGATCGGCATCATGCTGGTCAACTTCACGCTGACGCAATTCGTCCCCGGCGGCCCGATCGAGCAGATCATCGCCCGCGTCCAGGGCGAGGGCGATGCGCTGCGCAACATCACCGGCGGGGCGGGCGAGTCGCCGCAGAACACCGAATATGCCGGCGCCCGCGGCATCCCGCCCGAACTGCTGGACCAGCTCGAGGTGCAGATGGGCTTTGCCCGCATCGCCTGCACGCCCGACCACCAGGGTGAGCCGGACCTGAAATCCCCCGATTGCAGCAAGGAAAAGATCGGTGCGGCCGAGCGTTTCCTGGTCATGCTGGGCAATTACGTCCGCTTCGATTTCGGCACCAGCTTCTTCCGCTCGATCTCGGTCATCGACCTGGTGCTGGAAAAGATGCCGGTCTCGATCACGCTGGGGCTGTGGTCCACGCTGATCGCCTATCTGATCTCGATCCCGCTGGGCATCCGCAAGGCGGTCAGGAACGGCACGCCCTTCGACACCTGGACCTCGGGCGCGATCATCGTGGGCTATGCCATCCCGGCCTTCCTGTTCGCGGTCCTGCTGATGGTGCTGTTCGCGGGCGGCAGCTATTGGCAGATCTTTCCCTTGCGCGGGCTGACCTCGGACAATTGGGCCGACCTGAGCCTTTGGGGCAAGGTCAAGGACTACCTGTGGCACATCACCCTGCCGGTCCTGGCCACCACCATCTCCAGCTTCGCCACGTTGACGCTGCTGACCAAGAACAGTTTCCTGGACGAGATCAACAAGCAATATGTCATCACCGCCCGCGCCAAGGGCCTGACCGAGCGCCGGGTGCTTTACGCCCATGTCTTCCGCAACGCCATGCTGATCGTGATCGCCGGGTTCCCGTCCATGTTCCTGGGCGTGTTCTTCGGCTCGTCGATCCTGATCGAGACCATCTTCTCGCTCGACGGGCTGGGCCGGCTGGGCTTCGAGGCGGCGGTGCAGCGCGACTATCCGGTGATCTTCGGCACGCTTTACGTCTTTGGCCTGCTGGGCCTGCTGGTCGGCATCCTGTCGGACCTGATGTATGTGCTGGTCGATCCCCGCATCGACTTCGAGCGGAGGGCCGGCTGATGGCGATGACCGAGCTGAACCGCCGCCGGCTGCGCAATTTCCGCCGCAACAAGCGCGCCTTCTGGTCACTGGTGGTCTTTACCATCCTGTTCGTGGCCTCGCTGTTTGCGGAACTGATCGCCAATGACAAGCCGATCCTGGTCAGCTATCGGGGCGAGCTGCATTTCCCGGTCTATCGCTTCTACCCCGAGACCGCCTTCGGCGGCGATTTCGGCACCGAGGCGATCTATACCGATCCGGGCGTGCAATGCCTGATCCGCACCGGCGGGCGGCCCGAATGCTGGGACGACCCCGAGGCGACCGAGCGCGAGGCGCGCGAGACCGGCCAGGTCGCGGGCGAGGCGGTCGAGCGCGGCTGGATGCTGTGGCCGCCGATCCCCTATCACTACCGCAGCATCAACAATGTCGGCACCGCCCCCAGCCCGCCCGATGCGGCGCATTGGCTGGGCACCGACGACACCGCGCGCGACGTGCTGGCGCGGGTGATCTACGGCTTTCGCCTGTCGATCCTGTTCACGCTGATCGTGACCGTGGTCGCCTCGGTTCTGGGCATCGCGGCGGGGGCGGTGCAGGGCTATTTCGGCGGCCGCACCGACCTGGTGTTCCAGAGATTGCTTGAGATATGGGGCTCAACCCCTTCGCTTTACGTGATTATCATCCTGTTCGCGATCCTGGGGCGAAGTTTCTGGCTGCTGGTTTTCGTCTCGATCCTGTTCGGCTGGCCGGCGCTGGTCGGCGTGGTGCGGGCCGAGTTCCTGCGCGCGCGCAACTTCGAATATGTCCGCGCCGCCCGCGCGCTTGGGGTCAGTGACCGTGTCATCATGTTCCGCCATATCCTGCCCAACGCCATGGTGGCGACGCTGACCATGCTGCCCTTTGTCGTGACCGGCACCATCTCGTCGCTGGCCGCGCTGGATTATCTGGGCTACGGCCTGCCCAGTTCGGCCCCCTCGCTGGGCGAGCTGGCCTTGCAGGCCAAGCAGAACCTGCAGGCGCCCTGGCTGGGCTTCACCGCCTTCTTCAGCTTCGCCATCATGCTGTCCTTGCTGGTGTTCATCTTCGAGGGCGTGCGCGACGCCTTCGACCCAAGAAAGACCTTCCGATGACCCCGGTTCTGGAAGTCAGCGACCTGCGGGTGGGGTTCCGGCAGGACGGGCAACTGGTGCCCGCCGTCAAGGGCGTCAGCTTCACCGTGGGCAAGGGCGAGACGGTGGCGCTGGTCGGCGAATCCGGCTCGGGCAAGTCGGTCACGGCGCTGTCGACCGTGCGGCTTCTGGGCGAGGCGGCCGAGGTCGCGGGCTCGGTCCGCTACGGCGGGCGCGAATTGCTGGGCGCCTCCGAGGCGGAGTTGCGCCGGGTGCGCGGCAACGACATCAGCTTCATCTTCCAGGAGCCGATGACCTCGCTGAACCCCCTGCACACGCTGGAGCGGCAACTGGCCGAAAGCCTGGCGCTGCACCAGGGGCTGCGCGGCGCGGCGGCGCGGGCGCGGATCATCGAGCTTTTGACCCGCGTCGGCATCCGCGACCCGGAAACGCGGCTGGCCGATTACCCGCACCAGCTGTCGGGCGGCCAGCGCCAGCGGGTGATGATCGCCATGGCGCTGGCGAACGGGCCGGAGCTGCTGATCGCCGACGAGCCGACGACGGCGCTGGACGTGACCATCCAGGCGCAGATCATGGAGCTGCTGGCGGAGCTGAAGGCGGCCGAGGGGCTGTCGATGCTGTTCATCAGCCACGACCTGGGCCTGGTGCGCCGCATCGCCGACCGGGTCTGCGTGATGAAGGGCGGCGAGATCGTCGAGCAGGGGCCAGTCGAGCAGATCTTCGCCCATCCGCAGCACGAATATACCCGGATGCTGCTGGCGGCCGAGCCCAAGGGCAGGGCCGATCCCATCCCCGCCGATGCGCCGCAGGTCGTGGCGACGCAGGATCTGCGGGTCTGGTTCCCGATCCAGCGCGGCTTCCTGCGCCGCACCGTCGGCCATGTGAAGGCGGTGAACGGCGCCACCATCTCGGTCCGTGCCGGCGAGACGCTGGGCATCGTCGGCGAATCCGGTTCCGGCAAGACCACGCTGGCGCTGGCGATCATGCGGCTGATCGACAGCGACGGGCCGATCCTCTACATGGGCCGCGACATCTCCCGCGTGCCGGGCCGGGCGCTGCGCGGCTTGCGCCGCGACATGCAGATCGTGTTCCAGGATCCCTATGGCAGCCTGTCCCCGCGCATGACGGTAGAGCAGATCATCGCCGAGGGCCTGGGCGTGCATGGCATCGAGCCGGGCCGCAACCGCCGCGAGATGGTCGATGCGATCATGCGCGAGGTCGGGCTGGACCCCGCCACCATGCACCGTTACCCGCACGAGTTCAGCGGCGGCCAGCGCCAGCGCATCGCCATCGCCCGCGCCATGATCCTGAACCCCAAGCTGGTGGTGCTGGACGAGCCGACCAGCGCGCTGGACATGACCGTTCAGGTGCAGATCGTCGAGCTTTTGCGGCGCTTGCAGCGCAAGCACGGCCTGGCCTTCCTGTTCATCAGCCACGACCTGCGCGTCGTGCGCGCCATGTCGCACCAGATCATGGTCATGCGCGCCGGCGAGGTGGTCGAGCAGGGCTCGACCGACGCCGTTTTCGAACGGCCCGAAAGCGATTACACCCGCCAGCTGATCGCGGCGGCATTTCTTGCGGTAACAAGTGAAGACCTTAAGGTAACAAGTTGAAGATCCTGTTCGTTCACCAGAATTTTCCCGGCCAGTTCCTGCATCTGGCGCCGGCGCTGGCCGCGCGCGGCCATCACGTGACGGCGCTGACGGATGAAAAGAACCAGCGTGCCTCGCCGGTCCGCGTGCTGCGCTACAAGACGCCGGACGAGCTGAAGCTGCCGCCCTCGCTGGGCCGGACCTACAGCGAGATGGCCGAGCGGGGCTGGGTCGCGGCCCGCGGCTGCCGCGCCCTGCGCGACCGGCACGGCTATGCGCCCGACCTGATCTTCGGCCATAGCGGATGGGGCGAGACGCTGTTTCTGCGCGAAATCTGGCCCGAGGCGAAGCTGCTGGTCTATGCCGAGCTGATGTATCGCACCCGCGGCCATGACGTCGGCTTCGACCCCGAGATCACCCCCGGCAGCGACGAGGGGCGCATCGGCACCGTCGCGCGCTCGGCGCATCTGATCCAGGGGCTGGTGCAGGCCGATGCCGGGCTGTCGCCGACGCAATACCAGGCGAACTCCTTTTCGCCGGAATTGCGCCGGAAGCTGACGGTGATCCACGACGGCATCGACACGCAGAAGGTCCGTCCCGACCCGGCGGCCGAGCTTGCGCTGCCCGACGGCCGCACGCTGCGGGCGGGGGACGAGGTGCTGACCTATGTCTCGCGCTCGCTGGAGCCCTATCGCGGCTTTCACCGCTTCATGCGCGCGCTGCCCGAGGTGCTGCGGGCGCGGCCCGAGGCGCAGGTGGTGCTGGTGGGCGCCGACGGGGCCAGCTATGGCGGCCTGCCCAAGGACGCGCCGAACTGGCGGGAAAAGCTGCTGGCCGAACTCGACGGCCGGCTGGACCTTGGGCGCATCCATTTCCTGGGCCGGGTGCCCTATCCGCAATATCTGGCGCTGTTGCAGGTCAGCCGGGTGCATTGCTACCTGACCTATCCCTTCGTCCTCAGCTGGTCGCTGACCGAGGCGATGGCGGCCGGCTGCTATGTCGTCGGTTCCGACACCGAGCCGGTGCGCGAACTGGTCCGCGACGGCGAGAACGGACGGCTGGTGCCCTTTTTCGACCAGCCCGCGCTGGAATCGGCGCTGATCCGCGGCCTTGCCGGCGACCCCGAGGCACCGCGCCTGCAGGCGGCGGCGCGCCAGACCATCCTGCAGGGCTATGACCTGCACGGGCATTGCCTGCCGCGGCTGATCGACTGGGTGGAAAGCTTCGCGCCCTAAAGCTCGATCTCGCTTTCGGGGTCGCGTTCGGGCAGCGGCGGCGTCGCTTCCGGCGGCGGGGCCAGGCGCGGGTCGTCCTCGGGCGCGGGGCGCAGCATGTCGCGCAGCGCATCGCCCACCGGCGGGGGCGGCGGCGCGTCCGCGCGGCGGCGGATCAGGATGTCGCCGTTCTCCAGCCGCTCGGGCGCCTGATAGTTGCGCACGTCGTCCATCAACTGGCCGATGTCCTGCAGCACCGGCGCGACCGCGCCCAGCGTATCGCCCAGGTCGCGGCCCAGCCGGTCCAGATGCGGCTCGGCCTGTTGCAGCAGGTTGCGCATGAAGTTTTCCAGCCCGCGCTCCAGCGGGTCGGGCTCTTCCGGCGCGGGCAGGCCCTCCGAGGGCGGCGGCTCGTCGGCCAGCGGGGGCTCGTAATCCTGGGCCATGGCTGCGGGGGGCATCAGCGCGGCGCAGAGGATCAGGGAAAGAAGCGGGTTGCGCATGGGCCGGTCCTTCGGCTGTTCGCAGGGGAAACATGCGCGGGGCCGGCCGGGTTCCCTTGCGCCGCGGCCGCCCCGCGGTCAATCGGCAGGGCCGGCACCTTCCGGGTCGCGATATTCGTGCAGCCGCCCGCGCCAGTCGCGGATCGCATAGCGGCCGGGCGCGGTCGGCTGGACATGGTCCGGCCCCAGCGGCACCTTGCCATGCCCGCCCGGCAGGTCCAGCACATAGGTCGGAAGGCATGTCCCCGACAGCCGCCCGCGCAGGGCCGCCATGATCGCCTGCCCCTCGGCGATGGAGGTGCGGAAATGGCCGGTGCCGCGCGCCAGGTCGCAATGATGCAGGTAATAGGGCTTGACCCGGTTGCGGATCAGCGCCCGGAACAGCTCGGCCAGGATGTCGGGATCGGCATTCACCCCCCGGAGCAGCACGGTCTGCGACAACAGCGGAACGCCCGCATCGGCCAGCCGCGCCAGCGCGGCGCTGGCGGCCTCGGTCAGTTCCTGCGCGTGATTGGTGTGGATCACCACCCAGACCGCCAGCCGCGCCGGCCGCAGCGCCGCCAGCATGGCCGCGTCGATGCGGCCGGGGGCGACCACCGGCACGCGGGTATGGAAGCGGACGACGTCGACATGGGCGATCGCCTCCAGCCGCGCCATCAGCGCCGAGATGCGGCGCGCCGACAGCACCATCGGGTCGCCGCCGGTCAGGATCACCTCGCGGATCGCGGGGGTGCGGGCGACATAGTCCAGCGCGGCGGCCAGGTCGAGCTCGGGCAGGCTGCCTTCCTCGCCCACCACCTCGCGGCGAAAGCAGAAGCGGCAATAGACCTCGCAGGTCTTGGTGACATGCAGGATCACCCGGTCGGGATAGCGATGGGTCAGGCCGGGGGTCGGGCTGAAACAGGCGTCGCCGATGGGGTCGGCCAGTTCCTCGGGGCGGATCTGCAATTCGCGCGCATCGGGCAGGAATTGCGCGGCGACGCCGTCGCCGGGCGCGCGCATGGCCTGGCGCATGGCGGCGGGGATGCGGATGCGGAACTCGGCCGCGACCGCGTCCAGCGTCTCGGCCTGCGCAGCATCGGCCAGGCCGGCCTCGACCAGGGCGGGAACGGTGGTGATCGGGCGCTGGGACAAGGCGGCCTCTTGCGGCGAAAGGGAAGGGCGGTTTATCGACCCGCCGGCCGGTCTTGGCAAGGGCTCAGCCCCGTGCCGCCGCCTCCAGCGCGGCGATGTCGAGCTTGACCATCGTCAGCATGGCCGAGGTGACGCGGCGGCCGACCTGGGGGTCGGGGTCCGCCATCAACTCGCCCAGCCGTTTCGGGACGACCTGCCAGCACAGGCCCCAGCGGTCGCGCAGCCAGCCGCATTGCTCGGCCGTGCCGCCTTCCGGCAGCGCGTCCCACAGCCGGTCGATCCCAGCCTGGTCGTCGCATTCGACCATGATCGAGAAGCTGTGGTTGAACGGGTCGAGCGGCCCGGCCTCGATCGCCATGGAGCGCTGGTCGCCCAGGGTAAAGCCCGCCAGCCCGACGCTGCCCTCGGGCCCCGAGGGCGTGTCGCCCGGAACGGTCGAGAGCCAGTCCAGCGACGAGCCGGGGATCAGCGCACAGTAAAAGCGCACCGCCGCCTCCATGTCGCGTTCGAACCAGAGATGCTGGGTGACTTTCATCGCGGTTCCCCCTTATTTCAGGGCAGCACCAGGCTGCGGTCGTCCTTGAGCGTCTTCAGCACGATCTCGGAACGCACCTGGGCCACCTGCGGTTGCGGCAGCAGGTGGCGGTGGATGAAATCCGAGAATGCCTCCAGATCGCGCAGCCGCACGTCCAGGATGTAATCGGCATCGCCCGAAACCGAAAAGGCCGAGCGGATCTGCGGATGCGCGGCGACGAAACGGGCGAAATCGTCCTCCTTCCCCTGGCCGTGGCTGCGCAGGTTCACGCGGATGATGGCGCGCAGCCCGAAGCCCAGCTTCTGCGGGTTCAGCCGGGCGGCATAGCCCTCGATCACCCCGGCCTCTTCCAGCGCCGCACGCCTGCGCGAGCATTGCGAGGGCGACAGATTCACCAGCTCGGCCAGCGCCGCATTGGTCATCGCCCCGTCGCGCTGCAGGGCGTCGAGAATGGCGATGTCGAATCCATCCATGCGCATTTCTTGCATCGATCCGCCCCATCATGCGCGTTTCATGCCTTTGCGCCCCGATCATGGCACAGTTTGCGCCCGGCTTGCATCGCATTCGCGCGATCATGGTTTCAGGACACGCGAACAGAGGAGGAGACGCCATGGGACCGTTCCCGCATGACGCCCCGAAAGCCACCATCAGCGCCGAAAACCCCGCCGGCACCGACGGGTTCGAGTTCGTCGAATTCGCCCATCCGCAGCCCGAGACCCTGGACCGCATCTTTCGCCAGATGGGCTTCGTCCCGGTGGCGCGGCACAGGCGCAAGGACATCACGCTGTATCGCCAGGGCGACATCAACTACCTGCTGAACGCCGAGCCCGACAGCCATGCCGCGGGATTCGTGCGCCAGCACGGCCCCTGCGCCCCGGCCATGGCCTGGCGCGTGGTCGATGCGCAGCACGCGCTGCGGCGCGCGCTGGAGCTGGGCGCCAGGGAATATGCCGGTGGCGGCAAATCCATCGACGCGCCGGCGGTCCATGGCATCGGCGGCTCGCTGCTGTATTTCATCGACCGCTACGGCGATGCCGGCAGCGCCTATGCCGCCGAATACGACTGGCTGGCCGAACCCGATCCGCGCCCGGAGGGCTTCGGCTTCTACTACCTCGACCACCTGACGCATAACGTGGTGCGCGGGAACATGGACAGCTGGTACAAGTTCTATCACAACACGTTCAATTTTCGCGAAATCCGGTTCTTCGACATCAAGGGCAAGCAGACCGGGCTGGTCAGCCGGGCGCTGACCTCGCCCGACGGCAAGATCCGCATCCCGATCAACGAATCGACCGATGATCGCAGCCAGATCGAGGAATACCTGCGCGCCTACAAGGGCGAGGGCATCCAGCACATCGCCATCGCCACCGAGGACATCTATGCCGCCACCGACCGCATCGCCGAGGCCGGGATGAAGTTCATGCCCGGCCCGCCCGACACCTATTACGAAATGTCGCACAACCGGGTGAAGGGCCACCGGGAGCCGGTCGAGCGCATGAAGCGGCACGGCATCCTGATCGACGGCGAAGGCGTCGTCGGCGGCGGCATGACGCGGGTGCTGCTGCAGGTCTTCTCGAGAACCGTGATCGGGCCGATCTTCTTCGAGTTCATCCAGCGCAAGGGCGATGACGGCTTCGGCGAGGGCAATTTCCGCGCCCTGTTCGAATCGATCGAAGAGGATCAGATCCGGCGCGGCGTGCTGAAGATCGACGCGGCCGAGTGACGGGTCGGCGCGCCGCCCTGCATGGCGGGGTTGTCGCCGGTGCCGCAGATTGCTGGTGCGGGACCAGGACGCCGCCGCCAGCGGATGCGGCGGCGTCCTGCCGGATTGCGCCCCGGCCGATCGGGAAGTGCTGGCCGACCGGAAGGGGCTGGCCGATCAGAAGGTGAAGTCGCCCAGGTCGAGCGGCGCCTTCTGCATGTCCTGGATGGTGACGATGGTATCGGCGGACAGCCGCAGCACCAGGTCGTCGCCGACCTGCTGGGCGTTCTTGATGACCGCCTGCACCTGCGCCCGGCTGAAATCGTCGAAGTCGAGCCGGTCCATGCCGTTCTGGAAATCGGTGATGGTGTCGCGGCCGTCGCCGCGCTCGAACTCGAAGACATCGGCGCCGGCGCCGCCGGTCAGGATGTCGTTGCCGCGCCCGCCCTCCAGCCGGTCGCGGCCCTCGCCGCCGTCCAGCCGGTCGTTGCCCGAACCGCCGTCCAACTCGTCATTGCCCAGCCCGCCGAACAGCAGGTCGTTGCCGGCCCCGCCCTCGACCTCGTCATGGCCTGAGCCGGCATAAAGCGTATCGGCACCGGCGCCGCCTTCCAACTCGTCGTTGCCGCTGCCGCCATGCAGGACGTCGTTGCCGTTGCCGCCCTCCAACTCGTCGTTGCCGTTGCCGCCGTGCAGGACGTCATTGCCATTGCCGCCCTCCAGCTCGTCATGGCCCTCGCCGCCGTTCAGCGTGTCGTTGCCGTCGCCGCCATGCAGCTTGTCGTTGCCGCCAAAGCCGAACAGCCGGTCATGGCCGCCCATTCCCGACAGCCAGTCTCCGAATGGCGTGCCGTTCAGCGTTTCGGCGAAGCTCGTCCCGTTCTTGCGCAGCATCTCTTGGTCCTTTCATGGTAAGGCGGCGGTTGCCCGTCCGCGGGATAACGCGCCCGCAATGCCACAGGCTTGCTGACAGCCCTCTGATCCCGCCTGTCAGGCTGTTGTCAGAAAACCCCCGCCTGGGCGGAAAGCCGCCGGGCCGGGCTGTTGCCGTTTCGGCACGCCGCGCACGGCGGCAGGGCCCGCGCCGATTTTGTCAGCCGCCTGTCAGTTCCCGGACGCTAATAGGGGCGGCATGAGACTGCTTGCCCTTCTTGTCCTTCTGTCGCTGCTGCCGCCGTTGCTCGCCGCGGGTCAGGACATTGCCGAGCCGGATTTCGAACAGGCGCGCGAGGCCGTCGAACGCGGCCGGATCCTGCCCCTTGCCGAGGTGCTGGCGCGGCTGCACGAATCCCAGCCCGGACGGGTGATCGAGGTGGACCTGGACGAGGAGGACGGCATGATGATCTATGAGGTCGAGCTGGCGACCCCGGACGGCCGCCTGATCGAGGTCGAGATCGACGCGGCCTCGGGACGGATCCTGGCCCTGGACGAGGATGACGAGGACTGATGCGCGCCCTGATCGTCGAGGATGAGCCCCGGATCGCCGCCGATCTGGAACGGGCGCTGAAGGCGGCGGGCTTTCTGGTCGAGACGGTCGGCGACGGCGAGACCGCCTGGTTTCGCGGCGGCACCGAGCAATACGACCTGATCGTGCTGGACCTGAACCTGCCGCGGCTGGACGGGCTGACCGTGCTGAAGCGCTGGCGCGCCGAGGGCTGCGAAAGCCCGGTGCTGATCCTGACCGCGCGCGGCGCCTGGACCGAGCGGGTCGAGGGCATCGACGCCGGCGCCGACGACTACCTGCCCAAGCCCTTTCGCATGGAGGAACTGATCGCCCGCGCCCGCGCGCTGGTGCGCCGTGCCGGCGGACGCGGCAATGCGACGCAGCAGGTCGGACGGCTGACCGTGGACCTCAATCGCATGACCGCCGCCATCGATGGCATCCCGATGCCGCTCACGCCGCTGGAGTTCCGCCTGGTCGCCTATCTGGCGCTGAACCGCGACCGCATCGTGGCGCCGACAGAATTGCTGGAGCATCTTTATGGCGACGACGATTCGCGCGAGCTGAACGCCGTCGAGGCCATCGTCACCCGCCTGCGCCGCAAGCTGGGGCCGGGCGTGATCGGCACCCGCCGCGGCTTCGGCTATCACCTGGAGGCCGGCCCGGCGGCCGGCCCGGCCCAGGTCGGGGCGTGATCCGCTCGATCCGCTGGCGGCTGGTGCTGGCCGGGGGGCTGGCCATCGCGCTGGCGCTGGCGCTGTCGGGCATGGGGCTGGCGGTGCTGTTCGAACGCCATGTCGAGCGCGTCGCCGTGGCCGATCTGCAGGCCCGCGCCCTGGCGCTGGCCGCCATGGTGCAGCCCGAGGCCGAGACCGGCGCCCGCCTGCGCGCGCCTCCCGACGACCCGCTTTATGACCAGCCCTTTTCCGGCCATTACTGGCAGGTGATGCTGGGCAGCGAACTGCGCCGCTCGCGCTCGCTCTGGGACTACACCCTGCCCAGCGACCAGCCGGCGCCGGCGCCGGGCGAAACCGCGGTGCGCACGCTTCCCGGCCCCCGCGGCGAGCCGCTGCTGGCGGTCGAGCAAAGCCTGGTGGCCGGCCGGGAAGCGGTGCCGCTGCGCATCATCCTGGCCTCGGATCGCGACGAGCTGGCCCTGGCGCGGCGCGGCTTCCTGGGTGATCTCCTGCCCTATCTGGGCCTGCTGGGCGCCATGCTGCTGCTGGCCAGCTGGGTGCAGATCACCGTCGGCCTGCGTCCGCTGCGCCAGGTCGGCGCCAGGGTGGCGGCGCTGGTCTCGGGCGGCAGGCCGCGCATCGGCCAGGATCTGCCGACCGAGGTGATCCCGCTGGCCACCCAGATCGACGAGCTGCTGGACGCGCGCGACCGGGAACTCGGCCGGGCCCGCCATCGCGCGGCCAACCTGGCGCATGGGCTCAAGACCCCGCTCCAGGCGCTGCTGGGCGATGCCGCCGAGCTTGAAGCCAGGGGCGAGGTCGAGATCGCCCGCAATATCGAAGCCGTCGCCCAGCAGATGCGCCGCCATGTCGATCGCGAACTGGCCCGCGCCCGCCTGCAATCCGGCCGCGATGCGCAAAGCGCCGAGCCCGGCCGGGTCGCCACCCGGCTGATCGGCGTGCTGCGTCGCACGCCGCTGGGCGCCGGCATCGACTGGCGGCTTTCGGCGCCCCCCGGCCTCGCGGCCCGCATCGGTCCCGACGAACTGACCGAGGCCCTTGGCGCGCTACTGGAAAACGCCATGCGCCATGCGCGGGGCATGGTTCGCATCTCGGCCCGCCGCAAGGACGGCCGCATCCTCATCGCCATCCTGGACGACGGTCCCGGCGTTCCCGAGGCCGAGCTGGAGCGGCTTACCCAGCGCGGCCTCAGCCTCGATCCCAGCGGCGAGGGGCAGGGCATCGGCCTGGCCGTGGTCGCCGACATCGTCGATGCGGCGCAGGGGGAATTGCGGCTGCGCAACGCCCATCCCGGCTTCCTGGCCGAATTGCATCTCGAGGCAGCGCCGCCCGCTTTCCAGGGCGCGGCACCTTCACCGTTTCCAAAATCCCCATGAGGTAAGCGCGCCCGCGGCGCTTGCCGGGTGGATGCGTTCAGGGCAGCGTGATCGCCAGGTTGTCGATCAGCCGCACCCCGTCGAGCCAGGCCGCGACCAGCAGCCGCGCCGGCCGGCCCGGCTGCGGCTCGCCCAGGGTCTCGCCGTCGCGCAGCGCCAGATATTCCACGGGCGCGAAACCCGCCGCCTCCAGCCCGGCCTGCGCCGCGGCCAGCGCGGCCTCCGCAGGCTCCCCGGCCTCGATCCGGGCGACCGCCTCGAACAGCGCCTGCGGCAGGGCCGCGGCACGCGCCCGACCCTCGGCCGTCAGGCGCTGGTTGCGCGAGGACAACGCCAGCCCGTCCCCGGCCCGCACGCAGGGGCAGGGCACGATCTCGACCGGCAGTTTCAGGTCCTGCACCAGCCGGCGCACCAGCTGCAGCTGCTGCCAGTCCTTTTCCCCGAAAAACGCCCGGTCGGCCTGGGTCATGTTGAGCAGAAGCGTCACCACCGTGGCCACGCCGTCGAAATGGCCCGGACGATGCGCCCCTTCCAGCGGCGCCGTCACCCCCGAGACCGAGATCACCGTTGCATGGTCCGGCGGATAGACCTCGTCGCCATCGGGCACGAAAAGCGCATCCACCCCCAGGGGGCCCAGCAGCTCGGCATCGGCATGTTCGGTGCGGGGATAGCGGGCGAAATCCTCGGCATTGTTGAACTGGCGCGGGTTGACGAACAGGGTCACGATCACCCGGTCGCAACTGGCCTTGGCGGCGCGGACCAGGCTCAGGTGCCCCTCGTGCAGCGCGCCCATGGTCGGCACCACGCCGATGCTTTCGCCGCGGGATTTCCAGCCGCGCACCAGCGCGCGCAATTCGGCCAGCGGCCGGACGATGGGCGCGCTCATGCGGGCTTGCCCTCGGCAAAGCCATGTTCGGGGCCGGGAAAGCGGCGCGCGCGGACCTCGGCCGCATAGGCCGCGATGGCGGCATCGGCATCGCGGCCCAGCTCGGCATAGCGCTTGACGAATTTCGGCCGGAAATCGGAAAACAGCCCCAGCATGTCGTCGACCACCAGCACCTGCCCGTCGCAATCCAGGCCCGCGCCGATGCCGATGGTGGGCACGGCGATCTCTTGCGTGATGCGCGCCCCCAGCGCCGCGGGCAGCTTTTCCAGCACCACGGCAAAGGCGCCGGCGTCCGTCAGCGCCGCGGCATCCAGGGCGATGCGGTCGGCCTCGTCCCGACCGCGGCCCTGCACCTTGTAGCCGCCCAGCACATTGACCGATTGCGGCGTCAGCCCGACATGGCCCATCACCGGGATGCCGCGCGCGACCAGGAAGGCCACCGTCTCGGCCATGTGGCGCCCGCCTTCCAGCTTGACCGCCTGGCAGCCGGTCTCGGCCATCAGCCGCGCGGCGTTGCGGAAGGCCTGCTCGGGCCCTTCCTCATAGCTGCCGAAGGGCATGTCCACCACCAGGCAGGCGCGCGCGCAACCCCGCGCCACCGCCTTGCCGTGCAGGATCATCATCTCCATGCTGACGCCGATGGTCGAGGGCAGGCCGTGCAGCACCATGCCCAGGCTGTCGCCGACCAGGGCGATGTCGCAATGCGCATCGACCAGCCGGGCCATCGGCGTGGTATAGGCGGTCAGGCAGACCACCGGCTCGCCGCCCTTGCGGGCGCGGATGTCTCCGGGGCCAAGCTGGCTCTTGCGATCGGGGGTCGCGCTCATCTCTCTCTCCCTTATCCAGGGCCTTGGCGGCCGCTGCCCGAATATTGGATTCGCGCCGCCATGTCTCGCAATAAAATGATGCAGATGCAGCATTCCCGCGCAGGAAAAGAAGCCGGCCGGTGGCGGCGACAGACCGCCCCTGGAATTTCAAAAGCAAATACAACATGTTGAAATTCACCCCGCCCCAAGGGCCGCCCCGCGGCCGACAAGGCCGTGGCCGCCCCCTGCGCGCGTCCGGCGCCTTCCAGGCCCTGCCTGACTAATGCCGGGCGGCTGCCGCCCCCGCGCGCGCGGGCTTCTCCGCTAGACCGCACATTCCGCGCGCACACGATGCCTGCCTCCCCCGCGCGCGCGGGCTTCCCGAAGGCCCGCCGTCGTAAGCGCCGCCCAGAGCGCTGCCGCGCGCGCGGGCTTCCCGTCGCGCTCGAGCATGAAATGCACCGACACCCTCCACCCCCGCGCGCGCCTCGGCTTCTTCGTTCCCCAAATACTCATGCGGCCGCGCCACCCTCGGCAAGGCCCGCCCGCATGGGCCCGGCCGGCCCGATCCGCCCCGGCCTGCGGCTTGACATGCCGGGGGCCGGGGCCTAGTGCCGGACTTGGCTCCCTGCGGGGCCTGACCAACCAGCGCCGCGCCGAATGCGGCCGTTTCCTCGGGATCGAGACATGACGCTGAACGCTGCCATCCTTGGGGCCTCGGGCTATACGGGTGCCGAACTCGTCCGCATCCTCGCCACCCATCCCCGGATCGAGGTCGCCGCGCTGTCTGCCGACCGCAAGGCAGGGCAGGGCTATGACGAGGTCTTCCCGCACCTGCGCCACCTCAAGCTGCCGGCGCTGGTCAGGATGGAAGAGATCGACTTCTCGGCCATCGACCTGGTGTTCTGCGCGCTGCCACATGGCCTCAGCCAGCCGCTGGTCGCAGCATTGCCGCAGAACGTGAAGATCGTCGACCTGGGCGCCGATTTCCGGCTGCGCGACCCGGCGGATTACAAGAAATGGTATGGGCTCGACCATGCCGCGCCCGAGATCCAGCCCGAGGCGGTCTATGGGCTGACCGAGTTCTATCGCGACCAGATCCGCGACGCGCGGCTGGTCGCCGGCACCGGCTGCAACGCCGCCACCGTGCAATTCGCGCTGCGGCCGCTGATCGGCTCGGGGCTGATCGACCTCGACGACATCATCTGCGACCTCAAGAACGGGATTTCCGGGGCGGGCCGCTCGCTCAAGGAAAACATGCTCTTCGCCGAACGCTCCGAGGATGTGGCGGGCTATTCCCAGGGCGGCAAGCATCGTCACCTGGGCGAGTTCGACCAGGAGTTCTCGGCCCTGGCCGGTCGTCCGGTGCGCATTCAGTTCACCCCGCACCTGGTGCCGGTGAACCGCGGCATCCTGGCCTCCTGCTATCTCAAGGGCGAGCCGCAGGCGGTCCATGCCGCGCTGGCCGAGGCCTATGCCGACGAGCCCTTCATCGTCGTGCTGCCCTATGGGCAATTGCCGGCGATGGCGCATGTGCAGGGCTCGAACTTCTGCCATATCGGGGTGACGGGCGACCGGATCTCGGGGCGGACGCTGGTCGTCTCGACGCTGGACAACCTGTGCAAGGGCTCCTCGGGGCAGGCGGTGCAGAACGCCAACCTGATGCTGGGCCTGCCGGAAACCGAAGGGCTGATGCTGGCGCCGATCTTCCCCTGACCGGAACCACAAGGCGGGGCTGCGCGTCTTGTCTGGGATAGGGGCGGCGTTTCGCCGTCCTGAAGGAGGAAAGCAAGATGCGTAGCCTGATTGCGACCGCCGTTTCCGCCATGCTGCTTGCGCTGGCCGGCTGCGGCGACAATCCCACCGAACGCGCCGCCACGGGCGGGCTGGGCGGGGCGGTCATCGCCGGTCCCGCCGGGGCGGTGGTGGGCGGAACCATCGGGGCCGCGACTGCCGATTGACCCGCGGCAGCGCCCGGTGAAATGCCCGATGAAATGCCTTTTGAAAGGCCCTGTGAAAGGCAAGGTGCGGGGCGGCGGAACGCGCGCCCCGCACCGGATCAGGAATCAGCTCTTGGCGCGCTCGACATAGGTCAGGTCGGCGGTGTTGATGACGACCTTGGTGCCCACGCCGATATGCGGCGGCACCATGATGCGCACGCCGTTATGCGCCATCGCCGGCTTGTAGCTGGACGAGGCGGTCTGGCCCTTGACCACCGGCTCGGTCTCGACCACCTCGACCGTCACCTTCTGCGGCAGCTCGATGGCGATGGCGACGCCGTTATGGACCTGCAGGAAGACGCTGATGCCGTCTTCCAGGAACACCTTGTCGTCGCCGACCACGTCGGGCGAGACCACGACCTGCTCATAGCTTTCCGGCTCCATGAAGTGGAAGCCCTCGCCGTCCTCGTAGAGGAAGTTATAGGCGCGTTCGTCGACATGGGCGCGCTCGACCTGTTCGGTGGTCTTCCAGCGCTCCGAGACCTTGTTGCCGTCCGAGATACGGCGCAGTTCGACCTGGGTGGTCGGCGTGCCCTTGCCGGGGTGGAAGTTGGTCGCGGTCAGGACGACATGGAGCTTGCCGTCGATCTCGACGACATTGCCTTTGCGAAGGCTGGAGGCGATGACTTTCAAGGCGGTTCCCTTGCCTGCTTTTCAAATTCCGGGATGCCGGATACCAAGTCCGGCAGATGACATCCCATAGCGTTTTTCCCAGCTTTGCGCCAGCCGCAAGCGGAAAACGACACAGATGCAAGAGGTGCGCGCATGAAACCCGCCGACGAAAGCCCCTGGTGGGACCAGGGCCGCCATGCCGGGCGCCGGCCGCTGCTGCTGGCGCGAAACCGCATCCAGGCCGCGATCCGCGACTGGCTGGGCGCGCAGGATTTCGTCGAGGTCGATCCGCTGGCCCTGGCCGTCAGTCCGGGCAACGAGGCGCATCTGCATGCCTTCGCCACCGACCAGATCGGCAATGACGGCGTGCCGCGGCGGATGTATCTGCACACCAGTCCCGAATTCGCGATGAAAAAGCTTCTGGCAGCGGGCGAGGCGCGCATCTTCGCCTTCAGCCATGTCTGGCGCAACCGCGAGCGCGGGCCGCTGCACAGCCCCGAGTTCTGCATGCTGGAATGGTATCGCGCGGGCGAGGATTATCGCGTGCTTTTCGACGATTGCGCGCAATACCTGCGCCATGCCGCCGAGGTCGCGGGCGCCGAGATGCTGCGCTTTCGCGGCGCCGAATGCGATCCCTATGCCACGCCCGAGGTGATGACGGTGGCGCAGGCCTTCCGCGAATTTGCCGGCATCGACCTGCTGGCGACCTGCGACGGGGCCGAGACCGACGTGGCCGCCCTGCGCGCCCAGGCCGAGGTGCAGGGGGTGCGCCTGGCTGCGGACGACGGCTGGTCCGACATCCTGTCGCGCGTGCTGGTGGAACGGGTCGAGCCGCATCTGGGCCATGGCCGGCCGCTGATCCTCGACCGCTACCCGGCGGCCGAGGCGGCGCTGGCGCGACCTGCCGCGGACGAGCCGCGCGAGGCCGAGCGGTTCGAGCTTTACGCCTGCGGCGTCGAGCTGGCCAACGGCTTCGGCGAGTTGACCGACCCCGCCGAACAGCGCCGCCGCTTCCAGCTGGAGATGGCGGAGAAGGTCCGCATCTATGGCGAGCGTTACCCGCTGGACGAGGATTTCCTGGCCGCGCTGGCCTTCATGCCGCCGGCCGCGGGCTGCGCGCTGGGGTTCGACCGGCTGGTGATGCTGGCCACCGGCGCGCCGCGGATCGACGAGGTGATCTGGACCCCGCTGCAAGCCGAATAAGGCCCTGGTGCCGCCCGAGCCTGCCGAAAGGCGGCCTCTTGCCGCCGCGGGTTTTCCGGCTTTCGGCGCGGGAAAACGGACGCTAGGCTAGGACAAAAGGCTCGACCAAGGGGACAGGAATGCGGCTTTCATTGCGACTTTCGGCAACGCTTACGGCCATGGCTCTGCTGCTTGGCGGCTGCGCCGGCCAATATCCCGGCGCGGGCGTTCCCCAGCAAAGCCAGGAGATCAAATGGGGCCGCTACCAGAGCCCGCCGGCCGAAAAGGTCGCCGGGCTGCGCAACTGGGTCGAAGGCTTCAAGGCCAGCGCCCGCGGCCAGGGCATCAGCGACAGCACGCTGGAGTTCGCCTTCCGCGACGTGACCTACAACCCCGAGGCGCTGCGCCGTTCGCAGAACCAGGCCGAGTTCAAGAAATCCCTGTGGGAATATCTGGAGAACGCGGTTTCGGAAAAGCGCCAGACCAACGGCCGGGCGGCGCTGGCGCAATATGGCGGCGTGCTGAGCCGGATCGAGGCGACCTATGGCGTCGACAAGGAGGTCGTCGCAGCGGTCTGGGGCATGGAATCGACCTATGGCGAGCGGCGCGGCGACCTGCCCCTGATCGAAAGCCTGGCCACCCTGGGCTATGAGGGCTATCGCGGCGCCTTCTTCCGCAGCCAGCTGATGGCGGCGCTGAAGATCCTGCAATCGGGCGACATCGACCCCGGCCACATGACCGGCAGCTGGGCCGGCGCCATGGGCCACACCCAGTTCATCCCGACCACCTATCTCAGCTTCGCGGTCGATTTCACCGGCGACGGCCGGCGCGACATCTGGTCGAACGACCCGTCCGACGCGCTGGCCTCGGCCGCGAACTACCTGGCGAAATCGGGCTGGCAGCGCGGCCTGCCGGCGGCGGTCGAGGTCACTCTGCCGCCCGGCTTCAACACCGCGCTGGCCGGCAAGGGCAAGCGGCGCAGCGTCGCGGAATGGCAGTCTCTGGGCGTGCGCCAGGCCAACCAGCGGCCGCTGCCGCCCGCAGGCACCTCGACCGAGCTGATCGTTCCCGGCGGTGCCTCGGGTGCGGCCTTCCTGATCACCCGCAACTTCCACGCCATCCTGCGCTACAACAATGCCGACAGCTATGCGCTGGCGGTGTCGCATCTGGCGGACCGGCTCAAGGGCTATCCGGGGTTGGCCAATCCCTGGCCGGCCGACCATCCCGGCCTGCGCATCGAGCAGCGCAAGGAGATGCAGCGCCTGCTGACGGCCCGCGGCTTCGACACGCAGGGGGTGGACGGCAACGTCGGCTCGAACACGACCAGCGCCATCCGGGCCTATCAGGCCTCGCGCGGGCTGCCGGTGACGGGCGAGCCCTCGGCCGCATTGCTCGAGCAGTTGCGCCGCGGCTGACGAATGCCGGAAACGGCCGGGCCGGCGCCACCCTGCGCCTGCCCGGAACGGCTCCCGCTTGCCGCCGAGCTCCTAGGAAAGCGGTCGGCGCCCCTGTTCGCAGGTCTCGGCCGGGACTTCCCCTCCGCCGGCGTGGTCCCCAGGTCGGGGTCTGCGATGTCAGGTTGGGGGCCGGCGCCAGGCTCGTGCGGCCTCGGGGCCAGCGTCGGATCGCCGAGTTTATCGGCCGTCCCGATTACCTTGCATGACGCGCTGCACGGCCGTTCAGGACGGCTTCTGCTGGTGTCACGCGGCCTTGTTGGGTCTATCCGCCCTCTTCCGCGTCCTGCAGATCTTCGTGTCAAACGACAGCAGATGAGGGGCTTTGTGTCACTCTTGTGCCACGAAAGCGCCAAGAAACGCCTTGAAATTATCGCTATTCTTTCAAGAAGTTAAATGGTGCCCGGAGGCGGATTCGAACCACCGACACGCGGATTTTCAATCCGCTGCTCTACCAACTGAGCTATCCGGGCGCCGAGCGTCTTGCTTCGGACTGGCGCGTTGTTATGGCAGGGCCGCTCCGCTGTCCAGAGCCAAAAAACAAAATTTTCACTCTTCCCTGTCATTATCCGGCACCCGCTCGCCGGGAATGCGGTAGTCGCCGCGCAGCCAATGCGCCAGGTCCACATCCGCGCAACGGCGCGAGCAGAAGGGGCGATAACGCTCGGCGGCGGGCTTGCCGCAGATCGGGCATTTCATGCCATGTCCTCCGGCCGGGCAAGGCGCGCCAGCGGCACGCGGTCGCGCTTGCGGCTGATCTCGTAAAGCCCCATCGCGGTCCAGCCGATCAGCACCGTCTCGGCCGGGTCGGGGCGGAAGGCGGCGCGCAGCACCTGGTCCAGCGTGCCGCGGTCGCGCTTGGGCATGGGCGCGAAATCCACCACGATCTGGCCGCCAAGACCGCGCAGCCGCAATTGCCGCGACAGGTCGCGGGCCAGGGCGATATTCGCCTTGAGCCCCGCCGCCGGCGAATGGTCGCTGCCGGTGTTGACGTCGATGGCGACCAGCGCGCGCAGCGCCTCGATCTCGGCCCAGGCGCCGCCGCCCAGGTCCAGCCGCGGGCGCATCAGTTGCAGCGCCGCCGCCTCGGCCCCGGTCACCGCGAAGGCATCGGGCCCGTCCTCGACGGCGTCGGGCGCCGGGTCGGCCCAATCCTGCCAGGCCTGTTCGGCGGGCTCGGGCGCGTCGAGCAGCAGCTCGGGTGCCCCTTCGCAATCGGCCGTGACGGCTTGCGCAAGCTCAAGCAGTTGCCCAAGCTCGGCCGCGATCTCGTCCTCCTGGGCCGTGGCCGCGACGGAGCGAAAGACGATGCCGGGCGCATCCTCATGGCCGTCCAGGGCGGACGAGCCAAGGCGCACCAGCCCCTCGCGCAGCGCGGCGTCGCGAATCCGGCGCGAGACGTTCACGCCGGGCGCGCCGGGCGTCACGATGACGTGCCGGCCGCGGAAATTCAGCCGGGCCGAGACCGGGACCGCCTTGCCGTCCTCGGCGCAGCCGCTGACCTGGACCAGCAGCGACTGGCCCTCGCGCAGCCCCGAGCGGTCGCGCAGGAAGCCGCGGGCGCCGTTCGGCAGGCGCAGGAAGACGCCGCCCTGGCCCTTGACCAGCCGGTCCACCCTGGCGCGGCAGATCGCGCCGGGGGCAAGCGGGGTCGCGCCCGCCGGATCGACGATCAGATCCTCCAGCCGGCCGTCCTGCATCAGCGCTGCCGCATCGCGGCCGAAGATCCGTCCCAGGACGATCTGGCGTCCCTTCATGTCGTTTTTCCTTGGATTCCGATGGCGGCCAGAAGGGCCGCGGTTTCGGCCAGCGGCAGCCCGACGACGCCGCTGTAGGAGCCCTGCATCCAGATGGCAAAGGCCGAGGCGTGGCCCTGGATGGCATAGGCGCCGGCCTTGCCCTGCCATTCGCCGGTGGCGAGATAGGCTTCGATCTGCGTGGCGGTAAGGGGGCGGAAGCGGATCGCGGTGTCCACCAGCCGTTCGCGCAGCCGGCCGCCATGGGTCAGCGCGACCGAGGTCAGCACCCGGTGCCGGCGACCCGAGAGCAGCTGCAGGAAGCGCCGCGCCTCGGCGGCATCGGCGGGCTTGCCCAGGATCCGGCGCCCCGCCACGACGGCGGTGTCGGCGCAAAGGACGGCGTCCTCGGCCCGGCCGGCAAGCGCCGCGGCCTTTTCGCGCGCCATGCGCCGGACATAGTCGCGCGGGTTTTCGCCGCGATGCGGGGATTCGTCGATTTCCGCCGGCAGGATCCTGTCCGGCACGATGCCGATCTGGGCCAGCAGTTCCAGCCGGCGCGGACTGGCCGAGCCGAGGATCAGCGCCGGCGCGGCGGCGCTTTGCGGCGGGGACTGGGCAGCGCCCCGCAGGTCTTGCGGCGCCGTCATCCTAGGCTCCCGGACGGTCGGCGGGCTTACTTGAAGCGGTAATTGATCCGCCCCTTGGTCAGGTCGTAGGTGTTCATTTCCACCTGGACCTTGTCGCCGGCGAGGACGCGGATGCGGTTCTTGCGCATCTTTCCTGCCATATGCGCGATGATCTCATGGCCGTTCTCTAGCTCGACCCGGAATGTCGCGTTGGGCAGGAGTTCCTTCACGACACCGGGAAATTCGAGCATTTCTTCCTTGGCCATGTTCTCTCCTGTAGGATGACCCGCGCCTTGGGCGGGCGCAAGCTACATGCGTCCAGACGGGCGGTTTTTCAAGGGGAATCTGGACCTGGGCGGGCTTTCCTGGGCCGGATGGCCTGTCAGCGTGGCTATTTCGCAGAAAAGTTGCGCGATTGCGGCTATAGGGGCGAGGCTGCGCCGGATGGGTTGGCCGGCCTTGACCATGGCCGACATCGGCTTGGCGGTGCGAAGGGGGGATTGGGTGGCCAGGATCCGTGAGCGGTAGTCGCCGGGGCTGCGCGCCAGGGTTATCCCCCTGAGCAACAGCGGCTCCGGCTCGGCAGCGTGGAAGGCGCCGGGCGGCCAAGATCCGCGAGCGGCCATGGGGCAGGGCTGTGCGACGACAGGTCATCCAGGCTTGACCATGGTGGGCAGCGGCTGGGCGGTGCGGGGGTTATCATGTGGTCAAGATCCGCGAGTGGCAATCTGCCGGGGTCGTGCGCCAGGGTCATCTCCCTGACCAATGGCGGTTCTGGCTCGGGGGTGTGGAATGCGCCGGATGGCCAAGATCCCTGAACGGCAATTGAGCAGGGTTATGTGTCGGTGGTTCATCCGGTGCTGACCATGGGCGGCAGCGGCTCGGCGGGGCGGAAGGCATCGGGGTGGTCGAGATCCGCGAGCGGCAATTCGGCCTGGTCGGCGGGCGTCATCCCCTCGGGCGGCGGGCCGAAGCCTTCCGCCCGCCAGCCGTCCTGCGCGGGCGAAGGGGTAGCGGGCGCCGCGTCCTGGCTGATGTCGCGCAGGCGGATGGCGTGGAACCCGTCCTTTTCGCCCAGCCGTCCGCGGGCCAGCAGCTGGCCGCGCGCGGTTTCCACCCTGGCTTCGTCCAGCACGTTCTGCGGCAGGGGCAACAGCGATCCGGGTGTCAGGCCGCGCAGTTGGTGCAGGCTCAGCCTGCGGCGGCAGAGAATGCCGGCCAGCCGCACCGGCGCCTGCTGCACCGGCCCGGCCAGCGTTGCCGGCACGGGCGGGGTCCCGGCCGGGGCGGGCAGTTGCGCCTGGTTCCCGGCGCCGGGCGAAGGCGGATCGGCAAGCGTCCCCGGCTCGACCGGCAGGGCGATCATCAGCCGGCCGTCGCGCTGCCCGCCGCTGCCCAGGCGGAAGCGGAAGTCCAGCCGCGCCATCTCGCCCTCTTCCAGCATCAGCAACAGCGGGCGGGGATCGTCCAGATAGGTCGCATAGCGGAAGGCGCCGAAATCCGGGCAGCCCGGCTGCGCCGCGCATTCCCGGCCCAGTTCGGCCAGCAGCGCGTTCACGAAATCGGCCGAGATCGCGGCATCCGTTCGCGTCGGCTTGCGTGGCGGGGCGGGGCGCGAGGTCACGCGGCCGATCGCCTGCATCTCGATCAGCGCGGCCAGCAGGTCGGGGCAGACCGCGACCACGCCAAGCGCGTCGCGCCGCCCCCCGATCACGGCCAGCAAGGCGCGCTCGGGCAGGAGTTCGGGCAGTTCGGCCGGCACCATGCCCGAGCGTTCCACCTTTTCGACGAAGACCGGCAGGCGCAGCTGCTTCTCGGCCGCGCGGGCCAGGGCGGTGGCGGCGGCACGCTCCAGCCGGAATTCGGCGACCTGCCGGGCCGAGGGGCCGGCCGCCGCGCGGGCCCGGTCGCGTTCGGCGATCAGGCGGCGCAGCACCTGGCCGGGGGCCGGGGCGGCGGACCCGTCCCGATCCGACCCGGCCTGTCCGGGGTCGTCCGACTGTTGCCTTGCTGCGCTTTCCATTGCGGCCCGAATCGATGCTGCCTTTGGCGCAAGATGGCACGGACAGGTTGCCGAAAGGTTTAACCCGTCGCATTTTCGGCATTTTCCGCCCGGCGCGGCGGGCGGGGCGGCAGCGCGATGCGAAAGCAGGCGCCGCCCTGGCCCGGCAGATAGCTGATCGAGCCGCCAAGGAAGCCCATGATTTCCTTGCAGATGGCCAGTCCCAGCCCGGCGCCGCCGGCGCGCGAGGGATCGTCCAGCCGGGCGAATTTCTCGAAGATCAGCGCGCGGTTCTCGGGGCCGATGCCCGAGCCGTTGTCGTGGATGTCGATCTCGGTCCCGCCCTGGGGGCTGCGGCGGGTGTCGATGCGGATCGCCGGCTCGCCGGCGTCGCAATATTTCCGCGCGTTCGAGATCACGTTGATGAGCACCTGCAACAGCCGGTCGGGGTCGGTGATGACAGGCAGATGCTCGGCCAGGGGGTTGCGGCGGATGGCGAAGTCGCGTCCCGCGGCGCTTGCCCCGCCCGCGGCCAGCGCACGCTCGATCAGGTCGTGCAGGTTGACGACGCCGGGCTTCAGCTGCGCCCGGCCCGATTCCAGCACCGAGATGTCCAGCAGGTCGTCCAGCAGCCGGGTCATGCGGGCGGCCTCGTCCTGGATGATCCCGGCAAAGCGGCTGCGGTCGGCGGCGGGCAGGTCCGGCTCCATCAGGATCTCGGAAAAGGCGCGGATCGAGGTCATGGGCGTGCGCAATTCATGGCTGATCTGGCCCAGGAAGGCGTCCTTCTGCGCCGAAAGCACGGTCAGTTTCTCGTTGCTTTCCCGCAGCATGGCGGCGGTCCTGGCCAGTTCGGCCGAGGTCAGCTCCAGCCGGCGGTTGTCCTCGCGCGCGCGGCTGGCCTCGCCCGCGACCTCCATCAGCTCGGCCACGGTGACGGAGCCGCGCCCGCCGACCCGCGCCATCAGCGCCGAGGCGGTGGCCGCGCCCACCGTCCCGGCCAGGTGGCGTTCGAAATCCGCCAGGAAGCGCGGAGTCAGGTCGGGAAGATAGCCGGATTTTCCCTGGCCCTCGGCAGCCTTGCGGAACACCTCGAGCGCGTGGTCGTTGCCCCAGATCCGCCCGGCCAGCGTCAGCAGCGCCTCGGCCTGCACCGCGGGGGCGGTTTCGCTGGCGGCGGCATCGGGGGCGATGGCATGGACGAAGGACAGCGCCTGCAGCCGCTCGGTCGGGTCGGGGAAATCGACCAGCGAGATCAGCACCAGAAGCAGCAGGTTCACCGACAGCGCCAGCAGCACCGCGCCGGCGAAGGCGTCGATCCCCGCCGGAAAGGCCGGCGGCGCAGCGAGGCCCAGCGAGGGCAGGAAGATCGCCCCGCCCCAGATCAGCGCGCCGGCGACGATGCCGGCAATGGCGCCGCGCCGGGTCGCGCCGCGCCAGACCAGCCCGGCGACCATGGCCGGCAGCACCTGCGCCATGCCGGAAAAGGCGACCGTGCCCATGGCGGCCAGCGCCGTGGTGCCGCCGGTGGTGCGGTGGTAAAGCCAGCCCGCGCCGATCACCGCGACGATGGCCAGCCGCCGCGCATTCAGCATCAGCGTGCCCAGATCCTCGCGCGCCTGCGCCGGTTCGGACAGCGCGGTCTGGCGCAGCCAGAGCCACAAGGGCACCAGCCAATGGTTCGCCATCATCGTCGACAGCGCGATGGCGCTGACCACCACCATCGACATGGCCGAGGAAAAGCCGCCCAGGAACACCAGCGCCGCCAGCGTGTCGCGGCCCTGCGACAAGGGCAGCGCCAGGACGTAGAGGTCGGGGTTCGAGCCCCTGGGCAGCAGGTCCATGCCGACCACGGCGATGGGCAGGACCAGGAAGGACATGGCGGCCAGATAGGCGGGAAAGGCCCAGCCGGCCTGGCGCAGGCGGTTCTCGTCGCTGGCCTCGACCACCAGGACGTGGAACATGCGCGGCAGCACCATGACCGCGGCGCCCGACAGCGCGATCAGCGTGAACCAGCGCTCGGGCCGGATCTGCCAGCCCTCGCCCCCGGCCGAGACGGCCATGCGGTCGATGCGCGCCAGCACGTCGGCCGGCCCGTCGGCGATGCCCCACAGCACGAAGGCGCCGACGGCGAGAAAGGCGGCGAGCTTGACCACCGCCTCGACCGCGATGGCGATGACGACGCCGTGGTGACGCTCGTTCGCGGCCAGGTTGCGGGTGCCGAACAGGATGGCAAAGGCGGCCAGCCCGACCGCCACCCACAGCGCGATATTGCCGGGCAGCGGATGGCCGCTGGTGGCGAAGGCCGACAGCGCCATCGAGACCGATTGCAATTGCAGCGCGATATAGGGGGTCGAGGCCAGCACGCCGATCAGCGTCACCAGCGCGGCCAGCGCGGCGGATTTGCCGAATCGGCTGGAGATCAGGTCGGCGATCGAGGTCACGCGATGCAGCCGCGCCACCCGCACCAGCCGCCTGAGCCCCCACCAGGCGCCGGCAAAGACGATGCCGGGGCCAAGATAGATGGTCAGGAACTCCAGCCCCGAGCGGGTGGCGTAGCCGACGGCGCCGTAGAAGGTCCAGGCCGAGCAATAGACCGACAGCGACAGGGTATAGATCACCGGCCGGTCCATCCAGCGCCAGCGGCCGGCCGCGGCGGCGCGGTCGGCGGCATGGGCCAGCAGGAACATCAGCGCGACATAGACCACCGAGGCGGCGCCCAGGGTTTCAGGCGTCATCCTCGTCCTCCGGCTTTGCGCGGCCGATGGCGCGATGCAGGACGGCGGTGGCGGCGATGGTCAGCGCCCAGCTTGCCGCCAGCCAGACCGCGCCGCGCGCATAGCTGAAATATTGCGGCAGCCAGACCGGCGGCAGCACCGCCAGCACCGCAAACAGCACCGGCAGGACGCGGATCGCGTCGCCCAGCCGGCGCTGGCGATAGGCGTCGCGGCCAAGGAACAGGCGGCGCATGCGCGACCTCAGCCCGCGTCCAGAAGCTCGCGCACCATGGCGCGCAGGTCGGCATTGGCAAAGGGCTTGGCCAGCGTCCGGTCGGCGCCCTGCGGCAGGTTGGCCATGCCGCGGGCGCTGAGCAGCAGCACCGGCAGCGCCTGCAGATCGGGATCGGCGCGCAGGTCGGCCAGCACCTCGGCGCCGCTGCGGCCGGGCAGCATCACGTCGAGGATGACCAGCCGCGGCGCCAGCGCGCGGATGCGCTGAAGCGCGTCGCTGCCCTCGGGCCATTGCTCGCATTGCCAGCCCTCGCGCGACAGGATGAAGCGCACCGCCTCGGCGATGCTCGGCTCGTCCTCGATCAGCAGCACATCGACACCTGTGGTCACGGGCGGCCCTCCTGGGGTTTTGCGGCGATCATGCGGGCGGGCGGGGGCGTTGTCAAAATCACGGGGCGCCCCAGATCACACGGGGCCCAGGATCGAGGGCTCGTGCCGCGCGGTGCAGGCGGGGCGCGGGCAGATGCGGCAGGCCGGTCCCACCCCCAGCACCGGCCGGGCGTCGCGGCCGGCGGCGGGGTGGATCAGCATCTGCGCCCGGCTGAGCGCGGGGCCGTCGAAGCCCATGGGCAGCAGCCGCTCGGCCACGGCCCAGGCGGCGAAGCGGTTGCCGTTCGCGGTCTCGATCAGCCGCGCCACCGGCAGCTGCGGCTGGGCCAGCGCCTCGAACAGCGGCCAGAGCGCGCAGCCCTCGCCGGGGCGCGGCAGCTCGAAGCCGGGCGCGGCCAGGCGGAACAGCGTCGCGCCCGAGCCGTCGCAGACCACCAGCCCGGCCTGCGCCCAGGGGCCGGGGCGCAGCATGCCCAGCCGGCGCAGCACCAGGTCCAGCGGCCGTCCCAGCCGCGCGGCGATCAGCGCCGGGTCGTCGGCCGCCTCGCCCGCCCCGTCTACCGCCGCCGCCAGCGCCGCGTCGGGCAGGGCGGCGCGGTCGCGCGCCTGCGCCGCCAGCAGATCCTGCGCCATGGCCCGCGCCGCGTCCGAGGCGAGTTCCGCCGCCTCGGAGGGCTCGAGCTGGCCGGCGGCGATCCAGGCCTCGACCTCTTCCTGCGGCGACATCGGCACCGCCTCGTCCTCGAAACTGTCCAGATAGGCCACCAGCGACTGCGCCGTGCGCGACAGGCGCTGGCTGTCGCTGTCCAGGTTGGCATGGAAGCGGTCGCGCCATTCCGGCTCGATCTCGGGCGTTTCGGCCAGGATCGAGGCGGTCGAGCGCAATGCCGTCACGGCCGACTGCACCTCGTGCAGCGTGGCCAGCAGATAGGGGTCGCGGGTCATGCGGTCCGACAGCGCGACCAGCCGCCGCTCCAGCGCATCGGCGCGGCGCGCCGCCCCGGCCAGCGCCGAGGCCCAGCCGGGAAAGCGGGCGGCGAATTCGGCGATCTGGTCCAGCTCGACCGGGGCGCCGGGCTGGTCGGCGGCGCGGGCCGCCGCCTCGCGCAGGGCGCCGACCAGCGCCTCCTCGCGGTCCGAGGCCAGTTCGGTCGCGTCGATCTCCAGCGCCTGGGCCAGTCGCGACAGCAGCTCCTCGCCCACCGGGCGGCGGTTATGCTCGATCAGGTTCAGATAGGCGGCCGAGATCTCGGCCCGCCGCGCCACCTCGGTCTGGCGCCGGCCAAGCGACAGGCGGCGCTCGCGGATGCGGGTGCCGATCAGGGGGCGGGCGACGGGATGGCGGGGCAAGGAACGTGGCATGATGGCTCAGATCCCGTCGCGGGTCTCCTCCAGGTGGCGGATCGCCTTGACGACCAGGTCGGCAAAGCTTTGCGCCGACAGCTTGTCCTTGAGCGTCTGGCTGACGTTCGAGACGGTCTTGTAGCTGATGTTGGCCCGCTCGGCGATCTCGCGATAGCTCAGCCCCTCGGCGATGGCGCGCAGGATGTCCAGCTCGCGCGGGGTCAGGCGCGGGCGGGGCGGGGTGGCGCCGGGCCGTTCCAGCAGGGCGATGCGGCGCGCCAGGTCGGCCGGCACGTAATCACCGCCGCCCGCCACCGCGCGCAGCGCCTCGCAGATCTCGTCCGAGGGCGAATCCTTCATGATGATGCCGTTGCAGCCGGCCTGCAGCGCGCGCCGGGCGACCAGCGGGCTGCGATGCATGGTGAAGACCAGGATCGGCTGGGTCGCGCCCGCGGCGCGCAGCCGCTCGATCAGCCGGGCGCCGGCCAGCTTGGCCTCGCCCATGGTCAGGTCCACGACGATCACGTCCGGCGCCTGCCGACGCCAGGCCCGCCAGCCCTGCGAGGGGGTGGCGGCGGCGATCACCTGGCAATCCAGGCGGCCGCGGGTGATCCATTCCCAGCCCTCGGCCACGACCGGGTGGTCGTCCACGATCAGCACGCGCAGGGGCTTGGGCGGGGCAAGGGCGGTTGCGGTCATCGGGCTGGTCCTTGGTCGGTCGGGCAGGGCAGGTGGCATTCGGTCAGGGTCCAGCCGCCCTCGCGCCGGGGCGGCCGGTAGCGCCCGCCAAGCGCGCCGGCGCGGTCGCGCATCCCGGTCTGGCCCAGCCCTGCCTGGCCCAGCCGGGCGCGGTCCTGCGCCGGCGGGCCGCCGCCGTCGTCGGCGACCTGGGCGGTGATCCCCCGGCCCTCGCGCGCCAGCCGGACCCGCACCCTGGCCGGCGCGGCATGGCGCAGCGCGTTCAGCACGCTTTCGCGCACGAAGCGGTAAAGCGCGATCCGCCCGGCCTCGCCCGGTTCGGGCAGGTCAGGCGGGCAGTCGAGCGTGATTGCGGTATCGGGCGCGATCTCGGAAAATTCGATCAGCAGCTCTTGCAGCATCTCGGCCAGGCTCGCGCCCTCGGCCGGGGCCAAGCGCAGGTCGTCGATGGCGGCGCGGGCGCTTTGCCGGATCGCCTGGGCGTGGCGCGAGACGGCGGCCAGCGCCTCGGCCAGCGCCGGGTCGCGGGCGGTTTCGGCGGCGCGGCCGGCCTGGCCCACGGCCGCCTGCAGCGCGAAGAGCTGCGGGCCGATGCCGTCGTGCAGGTCGCTGGCGATGCGGGCGCGCTCGGCCTCGGCCAGGGTCAGCATCCGGCCTTGCAGGCGGCGGTTCTCGGCACGCTCGGCGGCCAGGTGGGCGGCCAGCGCGTTGACCCCCTCGGTCAGCGTCGCCAGTTCCGCCAGCCCGGTCTGCGGCGCGGGATGGTCCAGGTCGCCCGCCCGCATCCGGCCAAGCGCCGCACCCAGCAGCCCCAGCCGCCGCAGCACCAGCCCGGTGATCGCCATGGTCACGCCGATCGCCGCCAGCGCCATGGCGGCCAGCAGCGGCAGGATCAGCCGGAAATCGGCCCAGGCCTCGGCGATCTCGTCGCGGGGATCGCTGCGGATCTCCAGCACGCCCAGCACATTGGGATATTGCGCGATGGCGATCAGCTCGCGCTGCGGCTCGGGGCGGATCAGCGCGGCGAACCATTCCGGCACCCGCTCGGGCGGCAGGCGCGGCGGCAAGGCCAGCGCGACCGGCTGGCCGGACGCATCGCGCAGCTCGGCCGACAGGTGGCGCTGCGCCTCGATCTCGGCGGCGATGCGGGCGGCCTGCTCCATCATGTCGCGCCGCTCGAACGAGGTGGGCAGGTGCAGCGTGGCAAAGGCATTGGCGAGGCGAAAGGCCGAGCCGGTCTCGTCGCTGACCGAGCCGCGGGCATTGAGGATCAGCACCGAGGCGACGATGGCGCACATCGCGAGCCAAGCCAAGGCCGAGCCGCCAAGCGCCAGAAGCCGCAACGCCACGCCATGCGGCCGCCCGCGCCGGGCAGGCGCGTCATCGGCAGCCGCGATGTGGCTGGTTGCGTCCATCTTTCTCCCTGCCGCCGGCGGCGGCTCCTCGGGGAAAGACTAGGATGCGGATCGGGGCGGGGCAAGCGGGCTGCGGGGGCAAAGCGAAAGGGCCGGGGCGCACGCGTGCTGGCCCCGGCCCCCCTGTCGTTTCCCGCGACCCCGGCTCAGGCGCGCGAGCCGGCGGGCTCGGTCGGTTCGGGGCGGCCGAGCGCGCGGCGCACCAGCACGAAGAACAGCGGCACGAACAGCACCCCCAGCACCGTGGCCGAGACGGTGCCGCCCAGCACCGTGGCGCCGATGGTGTTGCGGCCGTTCGCGCCGGCGCCGGCGGAGAGCACCAGCGGCAGCACGCCCAGCGAGAAGGCGACCGAGGTCATGATGATCGGCCGGAAACGCTGGCGCGCCGCCTCGACCACTGCCTCATAGAGCGGCTTGCCCTGCTCGGCCTGCTCGCGGGCGAACTCGACGATCAGGATGGCGTTCTTGCCGGTCAGGCCGATCACCGTCAGCAGGCCGACCTGGAAGAACACGCCGTTGTCGAAGCCGCCCAGCCAGGCCCCGACCAGCGCGCCCAACACGCCGATGGGCATGGCCAGCATCACCGCGAAGGGGATCGACCAGCTTTCGTAAAGCGCGGCCAGGCACAGGAACACCACCGCCAGCGACAGGCCGTAAAGCAGCATGGTCTGGTTGCCGGCCTGCTGCTCTTCCAGCGAAAGCCCGGTCCAGGCCACGTCGAATCCGGCCGGAAGCTGCCCGGCCAGTTCCTCGATCGCGGCCATGGCCTGGCCGCTGGATACGCCGGGCGCCGGGCTGCCCTGGATCTGCATGGCGGGCACGCCGTTATAGCGGTCCAGGCCCTGCGGCCCATAGCTCCAGCGCCCCTCGGCGAAGTTGGAAAACGGCACCAGCCCGCCCGAGTTGTTTCTGACCCGCCACTTGTCGATGTCGGTCGGCAGCGCGCGCGATTCGGATTCGCCCTGCACATAGACCCGCTTGATGCGGCCGCGGTCGATGAAGTCGTTCACATAGCGCCCCGCCCAGGCCACCGAGAGCAGGCTGCCCACGTCGGTCGCCGTGACCCCCATGGCGCCCGCCTTGCGCCAGTCGATGTCGAGGTTGTATTGCGCCGCGTCCTCCAGCCCGTTCGGCCGGGCCGAGGCGATGCGGCCGTCCTGCGCCGACATGCCCAGCAGCTGGTTGCGCGCGTCCAGCAATTGCTCATGCGCCTGTCCGGCGCGGGCCTGCAGGTAGAAGTCGAAGCCCGAGACGTTGCCAAGCTCGATCACCGAGGGCGGCACGATGGGAAAGACCATGGCGTCGCGGATGCCCATCAGCGCCGGGAAGGCGCGCCCGGCGATGGCCTGCACCGATTGCCCGGCGCCCGGCCGCTCGTCCCAGTCCTTCAGCCGCAGGAAGGCGATGCCCATGTTCTGCCCCGAGCCGGCAAAGCTGAAGCCCGAGACGCCGAAGAAGGATTCGACATTGTCGGATTCGTTTTCCGCGAAGTAGCGCTGGATCTGGTCGATCACCGCATCGGTGCGCTCGGAGGTGGCGCCGGTCGGGCCCTGGACCAGGACGAACATGATGCCCTGGTCCTCGTCGGGCAGAAAGCCGGTGGGGGTGCGCAGGAACAGGAACACCATGGCCGCGCCGATGCACAGATAGATCAGCATCATCCGCAGCGGCCGGCGGACCAGCCAGTTCACCGAATTGCCATAGCCTTGCATGGTGCGGTCGAAGCCGCGGTTGAACAGGCCGAAGAAGCCGCGGGTCTTGTGGCCGTGTTCATTGCGCAGCAGCGTGGCGCAAAGCGCCGGGGTCAGCGTCAGCGCCACCAGCACCGACAGGCCCATGGCCGAGGCGATGGTGATGGCGAACTGCTTGTAGATCACCCCGGTCGAGCCGCCAAAGAAGGCCATGGGCACGAAGACCGCCGACAGAACCAGCGCGATGCCGATCAGCGCCCCGGTGATCTGGCCCATGGACTTGCGGGTGGCCTCGCGCGGCTCGAGCCCTTCCTCTTCCAGGATGCGCTCGACGTTCTCGACCACAACGATGGCGTCGTCCACCAGAAGGCCGATGGCCAGCACCATGGCCAGCATGGTCAGCGTGTTGATGGTAAAGCCAAGCGCCGCCAGCACGCCGAAGGTGCCCAAGAGCACCACCGGCACCGCCAGCGTCGGGATCAGCGTCGCGCGCCAGTTCTGCAGGAACAGCAGCATGACGAAGAACACCAGCACGATGGCCTCGACCAGCGTCTTGACCACCTCTTCGATCGAGATCAGCACGAAGGGCGTGGTGTCGAAGGGGATCACGTAATCCATGCCCTCGGGGAAGAAGCGGGCGAATTCCTCCATCCGCGCCTTGACCCGCTCGGCCGTGTCCAGCGCGTTCGCGCCCGAGGCCAGGCTGATCGCCATGCCCGAGGCCGGCTGGCCGTTGTAGCGGGCATTGGTCATGTAGTCCTGGGCGCCGATCTCGACGCGGGCCACGTCCTTCAGCAGGATCAGGCCGCCGTCCTGTTCCGCGCGCAGCACGATCTGCTCGAAATCCCCAGGGGTGGAGAGCAGCGATTGCGCGGTGATGGTGGCGTTCAGCATCTGCCCCTGGGGCGCCGGCTGGCTGCCGAAGGAGCCGGCCGAGATCTGCGCGTTTTCCGACGAGACCGCCGCCACCACGTCCGAGGGCGTCAGCTCATAGGCGGCCAGCTTGGACGGGTCCAACCAGATCCGCATGGCATATTGCGCGCCGAAGACCTGGACCGAGCCCACGCCCTCGACCCGGCTGAGGTCGTTGACCAGGTTCGAGATCAGGTAGTCGGCCAGGTCCACCTGTTCATAGCGGTCGTCCGACGAGGTCAGGCCGACGACCATCAGGAAGCCCGAGGCGGATTTCTCGACCGTGATGCCCTGGCGCTGCACCGGCTCGGGCAGGAGCGCGGTGGCCTGCGCCAGCTTGTTCTGCACCTGCACCTGGGCGATGTCGGGATCGGTGCCGGTCTCGAAGGTCAGCGTCGTCGTCGAGGTTCCGGCCGAGGTCGAGCTGGACGAGAAATAGCGCAGCCCGTCCAGCCCGGTCATCTGCTGCTCGATGATCTGGGTGACGGTATTGGCGACCGTATCGGCCGAGGCGCCGGGATAGGTGGCGCGGATCGTCACCGAGGGCGGCGCGATCTGCGGATATTGCGCCACCGGCAGCGAGACGATCGACAAGAGCCCCAGACCCATGATCAGGATCGAGATCACCCAGGCGAAGACCGGACGGTCGATGAAAAAGCGGGCCATGTGCGGTTCCTGTGCTGTTCCCTCGCGGCGTCCGGGTCAGTTCGCCGGCTGTCCGGCGCCGGTCTCGGTTGCGGTCTCTGCACCCGCGCCTTCGGCGGCGGGCTGGTCTGCGGGTTGCTCTGCGGATTCCTCTGCGGGCTGTTCCGCGTTCCCGGCTTCGGGCGCAGGCTGTTCGCCGGCGCTTGCCGGGGCATCGGCGCCCGTCCCGGCTTCGGGCGCAGCGCCCTCGGCGGCCCCGCCTTGCGCGGCTTCGGCTGCGGCGGCCTGGCGTTCCTCGGGGGTCACGGTCATGCCGGGGCCGATCTTCTGCAGGCCCTCGACCACGATGCGGTCGCCGTCATGCAGCCCCTCGCTGACGATCCAGCTGTTGCCCATGTCCTGCAGGATGGTCAGCTGGCGCTGCTCGACGGCGTTGTCGGCATTGACCACCAGCGCGATGGGCTGGCCGCGGCGGTCGCGGCTGACGCCTTCCTGCGGGGCAAGGATCACGTTCTGCGCCGTGGCCTGCTGCACGACCGCCTGGACATACATGCCGGGCAGCAGGGTGCGGTCGGGATTGGCGAAGGCCAGGCGCAGCGTCACCACGCCCGTCGTCTCGTTCACATAGGGCTCGGCGGCGGTCAGCCGGCCTTCCTGGTCGTATTCGGTGCCGTCGGCCAGGCGCAGCGTCACCTTGCGGTCCGACTGGCTCTCGGCGGATTGCGCTGCCATCTCGCGGCGAAAGCGGATCAGCTCGGCCGCCGATTGCGTCACGTCCACATGCACCGGGTCGAGCTTGCGGATCACGGCCAGCGGCGTCGGCTGGCTGGCCGTCACCAGCACGCCCTGGCTGGTCTGGGCCAGGCCGATCTCGCCGTCCAGCTCGGCGCGGATGGTGGTGCGCTCCAGCTCGATCCGGGCGGTCTGCAGTTGCGCCTCGGCGACCTTGACCGCGGCCTCGGCGGAATCGCGGGCGGCGATGGCATTGTCGGTCGTGCTTTCGCTGGCGACGCGGCGGTCGCGCAGGGCGCCCACGCGCTCGGCCTCGCGGCGCGCCGCCTCGGCCTGGGCGCGGGCCTGGGCCACGGCGGCCTCGGCCTGGGCGACGGCGGCCTGGTAGGTGGTGGCGTCGATGCGAAACAGCGGATCGCCGACCTTCACATGGCTGCCCTCGTCGAACAGCCGTTCGGTGACGATGCCGTTGACCTGCGGCCGCACCTCGGCCTCGGCCGAGGCGGTGACGCGGCCGGGCAGTGTGGTGGTCAGGGCTACGTCCTGGGCGTGAAGCGTCACCACGGTGACGGGCGGCGGCGGCATCTGCGAGGGATCCTGCGCCAGGGCGGCCATGGGGGAAAGCCCCGCCGCAAGCGGAAGGATCACGGAAATCGCCATGCGGCGCGATAGCGCGAACATCGTTTTGCTCCGGCTATTTGCTGACGGTTGCATAACGAACAGTTTCGCACGGGATGATCAATCCCAAAACCGTTTCGGACCGCGACGTTGCGCCACCGGCGAAACCCGGCCGCAGGCTTGGGGGGCAGGGGGCCTGCCCGCCGCCCGGCTGCGCTGCCGATGGAGTATTTGGGGAACGAAGAAGCGCCGGGCGCAGATTGGTCTTGCGGCGGCCTGCGCGAGACAGTAAGCAATCCGGGCCTCGCGGGTGTAGCTCAATGGTAGAGCCGCAGCTTCCCAAGCTGAAGACGAGGGTTCGATTCCCTTCACCCGCTCCACGGCTTCCCCAGAAATTGCTAGAAATCCCTTGTTTTGCTGGGGTTGGGACGTTCTACTGTCACAAATTCTGTTACAAAGTGGGTCTGTGATGGCTGGCGCGCAACGATACCTTTTGAACCGTGACGGCAGATTCTTCGCCCGGCTGGTGGTGCCCAAAGAACTGCGCGCCATCGTCGGCAAGACTGAACTGCGGGCACCCATCGGGCCGGATCGCAGGGCCGCTATGAAGCTGCTGCCGACCGCTGTTGCGGCGATGCAGGCCGAGATTGCCAAGGCCAAGCGGCTGGCGCACCCTGACCGGATCGACCATAGAGACCCGATTACAACGCAAGACTTTGGGCGGGCGGTCTGGCAACGCTACACGGCTGCGCTGGCCGAGGATGATGCCGCCCGCGCTGCTTATCCGCTGCAAGAGGTAATCGACGCCGAGCGGGCAAAGCTGATGGCGCGTCTAAACAGCGGTGCGGTGCCGGCCGATCCGCTGGCCGTGCTTGATGCATCGCTTGACCTCATGCACCTGCGGGAAGCCGCCGCGCTGGCCCAGTCCGCGCGGCGGGCTAGGCTGGATGCCCTGCGCGCCGACCTGACCGCGAACCGGACGCATCTGGTTGAGCATGAGATAGATGCTTACCTTGACCAGCATAGCCTAACTGCCCGGCCCGGATCAGGTGAGCGCATCGCTCTGGCAAAGCAGATCATGCGGGCCGAGATAGAGGCGCTACAGCGCACACTAGAGCGCGACCAAGGCGACTATGGCGGCAAGCCTGCCGACCCCATCGTGAAGCCGCCAGCGGGCGGCACAGAGGCGCTAAAGCCCGTCAAAATCACTGCGCTCTGGTCTGATTACGTCAAGAGCCGCGTTTCCGCCGGCTTCATGAAGGATGGCGGTATCAGGCAACGCCCGGTGATTGAGAACCTGCGGAAGTTTCTCGGGCACAATGACGCGCGGCAGATCACCCGCCGCAATCTGCTGGACTGGCGCGACGAACTTATTAAGACGTTGAGCGCCAAGACGACAAATGACGTTTACCTTTCAACTGTTCGTTCCATGCTGAAATGGGCGCATGACGAGGAACGGTTGCCCGAGAACATCGCGGCGACCGTTCGTCAGCCGAAACCGAAAAAGCAACGTGCCCGCGATCCCGGCTATTCCGACAAGGAAGCGCTGGCGATCTTGAAGGCGTCCCGAGCCTATGAAGCAAAGCCCGATGCTTTCGGGGTGGTCCGCGAGAAAGAGCAATCCGTGGCGGCGAAAAGATGGGTTCCGCTCTTGTGCGCGTTCACGGGCGCGCGTGTTGGTGAGATGCTGCAACTTCGTAAGCAGGACGTTCTACAAGAGGATGGCCGCTGGTTTGTCAGGGTTTCCCCCGAGGCTGGCACGATGAAGGCCGGGCATTTCCGCGATGTTCCGCTGCACCGGCAGGTGATCGAGATGGGCTTTCTTGACTATGTGCGATCTGCCAAGGCTGGTCCGCTGTTTCATGGTTCCGCCGACCCGGCAAAGGCTGTTTCTGCGGCGCGGGCGCAGTCGAACAAGATTGCGGCATGGTTGCATGAGGTGGAACTGGTCCCGGATGGGCTGCAACCAAGTCACGCATGGCGGCATCGTCTTAAAGGCCAAGCCCGCAACCTTGGGCTTGATATGCGGATAATTGACGCGATCCAAGGTCATGCCGGAAAGTCCGCAGCCGACGATTACGGCGATGTTTCCCTGATCGCCAAGGCCCGCGTGATCGACGCGCTGCCCGATTACAAACTTGAATGAAATTCATAACAACATGAGCACTTGTAATAACTAACCATTGCGTTACATTGAAGCGCAGGAACTTTTGCGAGTGTTCACGTTGTCGAGTATCACCAAACGCCTTGCCCGGTTGTTCGGGCAAGGCGTCACCGAACAAAAAGCCTTCACCCTGACCAGCCCCGAGGCGTTCGGCCTATTCGGTGGCCTGCCTGTCCGGTCTGGCGTCACCGTCACCAGCGCAACCGCCCTGCGCGTCCCTGCTGTTGCTGCTGCTGTGGGCTTCATTGCCGAAAGCTGTGCAAAAATGCCCTTTAAGCCTCATGATGAGGTTACGAAGGAGGTTTTGCGAAAACATCCCGCCTTTAAGATTGTTCGGAAAAGAGCGAACGACTGGACCAGCGCCGGGGAATTGCGCGAACAGCTTACCCGTGATGCGCTGCTAACCGGCCATGGCTTCGCCCAGGTGGTGCGCAACGGTATCGGCCAGCCCCTCGAACTGCACCGGATCGAACCCGGCGCGGTATCGGTCAAAACCGACGATTACGGTGAACCGTCCTATCGTATCCGCCTGAAAGGTGGCGGTGATACCGTGCTGCCCTATACCGAGGTGCTGCACATCAGCACCTTGGACGGCGTTTCCCCGATCACCCATGCCAAGGAAGCCATTGGCCTTGCGCTGGCAGCGGAACAGCACCTTGCGAATTGGTTTGGTCGCGATGGCCGACCTTCCGGTTATCTTTCAAACGAGGATACTATCGACGCGAAAGAGGCGGAAAAGATCACGACCGGATGGGCTAGAGTTAAATCTGGCGGCACCGCTATTCTGGACAAGGGAACGAAATACAACGGAATTTCAACCAGCAACACGGATGCGGAATTTTACAATAACCGCATTGAGCAAATCCGCGAGATCGCCCGCGCCTTCCGTATTCCCGTTACTATGCTTTGGGAATTGAGCCATGGCACCATGGCGAACACCGAGCAGCTTGCACTTCAATTCATGCAACTTACGATTATGCCGTGGCTAGATAGGTGGAAAGATGCTTATGCGCGGGTTCTATTGTCGCCAGAAGAGGCCGACGACATAGAAATTGAGTATGAGCCAAAGGCGATGCTTGCTGTTGATTTTGCTACACAAGCCACCGCGTTTAGCCAATTCGTCGCCATGCGCGCCATGACCCCGAACGAGGTCCGGGCTGCGCTGAATAAGCCGCCCATGGAAGGCGGCGATGAGCTTGCGAATCCCTTCACCACCTCGGGCGGCACGACCGCACCGGCACCGAAACCCCAAGAGGAAAACCCCGATGAATGACACCACGCAAAGCCCGCTGGAAATGCTGGCGGCGCTGGAAATCGCCCTGGCATTGGTCAATGCCGGCATCCTGACCGCCGACGAACTGCGCGCCATGATGGGCCTGCCGGTTAAGGCCGACGCATGATCGCGCCCCTACAGCCGTGGCAAGAGACCACCGTTCGCGCGATCCTCGGCCCGTGCGCGAAACTGCGCCCCGTCAGCTTCACTATTCCGCGCGGTGATCGCGTGGCGCTATCGGCGAAGCTGGCTGCCTTTCATGAAGGCGCGCGGGCATGATCGGCATCAACGCCTTTTTCGGCGACAAGGAACGCCCTTTCACCCTGTCCGACGACATGGTGACGGAACTGGAAGCCAAGACCGAAACCGGCATCGGCGTCCTGTATCAGCGCCTCTTGGGTCAAGCGTTCAAGCTGGCCGATCTGGCCGAGGTTATCCGCCTTGGCCTGATCGGCGGCGGCACCAGCCCCGAGGAAGCCGATCGGCTGGTCAGCACCTACGCTCGCAATCGTCCCATTGCCGAGGTGCTGCCGCTGGCAACCGCCATCCTTGCCGCCCGCTGGCTAGGTGCTGATGAGGTGCAGGCCGATGGATAATCTCGAAACCCTCGAACGGATCGAAACCAAGGCCGAACTTTCCGTTTCGGAAGCGGGTGAAATTACCGGGCTGGCATGGCCTTTCTCTGGACCCGATAGCATTGGCGATACGATTGAGCCGGGCGCTTTCATTGTCCCGTCGCAACTGCCGATCTGCCTTGAACATGACAAATCCAAGGCAATCGGCGTTTGGGAAACCATCGTCGAAACCGACAAGGGTTTAGAAGTGAAAGGCCGGCTGTTCCTTGAAGGTATCAGCGCCGCGAAATCAGCGCACCGCTATTTGAAAGCTGGCGCAATTAAGGGACTGTCCATCAGTTTCAGCAATGCAATGTATCGCCCCCTTGCCAATGGCGGGCGGCATTTTGTTGAAGTCCCCTTAAATGAAATCTCTATCTGCAAAGACCCAAAACACCCCGAGGCGCGGATTAGCGCCGTCAAATCGCAATCCACGAACGCGGAGTATCAAGTGGAAAACGAAGAACTGAACCAAGACGAAAACAAAGCCAAGACCCCGGCCAACGATGCCGCCCAGATCGACACCAAGGCCCTGAATGCCGTTCTGTCGCGGCTGGACAAGCTGGAAGCCAAGGCGAACCGCCCTGGTGCGCCGGCCATCGTCCAGGGCGAGACTGCCGAGAAAAAGGCGTTCGTCAGCTACCTGCGCGGCGGTGAGGCCCGCATGGAAGCAACCGAGGTGAAGGCGCTGGCCGTCGCCAATAACGCCAATGGCGGCTATCTGGTCCCGCCCGAGTTTGGTTCGGAAATCCTGAAGCTGCTGACCGAAATGTCGCCGCTGCGGCAGTATGCCAATGTGCAGACCGTCACCGGCTCGGAAATCACTTTCCCGACCCTGCTATCGGGCGTGAATGCATTCTGGACCGAGGAAGGCGGCGACATGACCGCCAGCGAACCGACCTTTGGTCAGGTCAAGATCGCGAACCATGAGCTTTCCAGCTTCTATGTCGCCAGCAACAAGGTGCTGGAAGATAATGCCTATGATCTGGAATCGGTGATGAACCGCGAACTGGCCGAGGGCTTCGCCAAGGTGGAAGGGCTGGCCTTTGTCAAAGGCACCGGCACCGGCCAGCCGCGCGGCCTGATGACCGCACCCGGCATTGCCGAGGTCAAGACCGGCGTTGCCGCGAACTTCCCGGCAGCGAACCCGATGGATGTGCTGATCACCATGCAGCACGCCATTCCGTCCTTCCACGCCCGCAGCGCGGTCTGGCTGATGAACCGCAACACGCTGGCGACCATCCGCAAGTTCAAGGATGCGCAAGGGCAGTATCTTGTCACCGATCCGAAAGACGGTGGCGTGCTGCGCCTGCTGGGCAATCCCATCGTGGAGATGCCCGATATGGACAACGTGGCGGCTGGCACCGCGCCTATCATGTTCGGCGATATGTCGGGCTATCGCATCTTTGACCGGGTGGAGATGTCGATTCTGCGCGACCCCTACACGCTGGGAACCAAAGGCCAGGTGCGGTTTATCGCCCGCAAGCGCGTGGGTGCTGATCTGACCCATGCCGACCGCTTTGTGAAGCTGCGCGTGGGTGCCTAATGGCCCTAGCGCCCGCATATGAAACGACTCTGCGCCACGGCGACCATGCTGTGACGCTGAGGGCGTCTTTGCGGGCCGCAGTCGCCCTGGACAACCTTCCGGGCGGCATCCCCGGCGCATGGGATAGTCTCATGCGCCAGACCTATACCGGAATCCGTGCGGTGATCCTCGCCACCGCCACGGATAGGGCCGCAGCCGGTTTCCTTTTGACGGCTGCGGCCCAAGAGCCGCTTGCGCCCTTCCTCGGTCATGCGCAAGCGGCTTGCCTCAACCTGCTGGGCAACCTGCTGCCCCAGCCCCAGGAAGCGCCCAAGGCCACCACCGCCAAGCCCATCACCCTGCACGAGTATCTGACCGAGCTTTTCAAATTCGGGACTACGATTCTCGAATGGCCCCCGTCCGAGGTCTGGCAGGCATCCCCGGCCGAGATTGACGCGATCCTGCGCGCCCGCCTCGAACGGCTAGAGGCCATGGAAGCCGCCAGCAATGGCGACCACCAGCCCAAGCACCAGATGAGCCAAGACCAGCGCCAAGCGAACATAGAGGCCGGCCTTGATCCTGACTTTGACCGCCACGCCCTGCGCGCCCTGAAAGCCCGTCACGGTGCCTAAGCCCCCAAGGTTGTGCAGTTGCGGTGCTATCGTGCCCCATGGCGTCCTCTGCGCCTGCCAGCAAGCCCGCCAGCTTGAACGCAAGCGCCGGTATGACCGCACCCGGCCAACGGCATCGCAACGGGGCTACAACGGCGAATGGCGCAAGCTGCGGGCCGAATTTCTGCGCCTTCATCCGACCTGCGCTTTCTGCGGTGCCGATGCTGAACACGTTGACCACAAGGTCAGGCATCGGGGAAACAAGGCCCTGCTGCTAAATTGGAATAATCTCCAATCCCTCTGCGCCCATTGCCACGTTTCTACCAAACAACGAATGGAGAGAGCCGCAGATAACGCGGCTTGTGAAAAATGCTAACCCAATCCCGATTGAAAGAACTGCTGGCATACGATCCCGCAACCGGCTCATTCCACTGGCGGGTTAACCTGCGCGGCCCAGTAAAAGCCGGAGATGTCGCAGGTGTTTCAAATCCGCGCGGTTATCGCGTTATCCATATCTCTGGCAAGAACTATCTCGCCCATCGCCTTGCGTTCCTCTACATGACCGGCAGTTTCCCGCCTAACATGGCGGATCATATTAACGGCGACCCTTCGGATAACCGCTGGTCGAACCTACGACCTGCAACCGGATCGCAGAATAACGCAAACGCAAGGGCAAGGTCAGGAAGTAGGCTTGGGGTGAAGGGAGTGTATAAACGCGGATCACGTTACGTTTCGCAGATATGCCACAATGGCGATCACAAATACCTTGGAACCTTCGACACAATAAGCGATGCGAAAGCCGCATATGATAAAGCTGCAAATTATGCCTTTGGTGTCTTTGCCCGGTCTGCATAATGTTTGAGCGCGAACCGGCATTCAATCCCGAAAAGCACCTTTGGCAAGAGGTTCTGTTACTGGCGATCCAAGATGCCCTGCATGGCGTTCCGGGCGGATTTGGGAATAGGGCCACGCGCCTGCGCATGACCGAGGACGCCCGCAACTACCTTACGACACCAAGCGCCGATCTAGCCGAGGTCTGCGCCCTTGTCGGTCTGGATATGCATTCTGTTATCGAGCGGATGCGGAAGCAGATTGCCGCCGCACCCATACCCGAGGAACTGATAGGCATACCCGAGCCTAAAACACCTGGACCGCGACGTGTTGCCCCCAACAAGAACGGCAGAAAACCTAGGCTTATCACGTTCAACGGCGAAACCCTCACTATCAACGAATGGGCCGAACGCCTCAATATTCCCCCTGACACCATTCGCTCCAGGCTTAAGAATGGCTCATCTATCGAAGAAGTCCTTTCACCCGATAAGTTATATACTGGACAGAAAAGCAGGCAGCCCCGGTGGATTACCCATAACGGCGAAACTAGAACCGTAAGGGACTGGTCGCAGCGCCTCGGGTTAAAATCCGTCACTATTCATTATCGCCTTCGCAAAGGTGCGACGGCTGCCGAGGCGCTTCAACCTGTGGCATAGGTGCTGCTAAAGCCATGAGGTGATGAACTGAACCAAGATCGGCAAGGCGGCATATCGCAGGAAGTCTCTCACAAGTTTTTTCATAGTCGTTCTCTTAGCTGATTCGTCCATAGGATAAGACCAGCTGCACCCCTGATATATGTTGGGTGCAGGTAGGTCATGCAGCGATCTATCAGCCGGTTGAGAGTGACGCCGAGGAACTGCGTGAACTGATAGGCGACTTCGCGAACCAAAAGTAGGTAAGTAGTTACTTATCCGGGGGGGTAGGTCTGAACTTTCGCCCTATCTCGGGAACCGGCGGATGGAGGCGCGCGCAAGATAGGCCAAATATAACTTTTTGTTATGGTTGCAACGTGATATCATCACACCCACTTATGAACCGTGTATGTTTGCGAGTGACCCGTTATGCCCATGCCCGTTGCCCTGGTGAAGGCGCACCTGAACTTTCTGCCGGATGAGACTGCCGACGACGCGATCTTGACCCACTACGGCAACGTGGCCGAGGCGTGGGTGGCGTCCTATACCGGCCTGCCTTTCGACGCAGACAATCCGCTGATGCTGCAAGCCGCCCTGATGCTGATCGCGCATCAGTATGAGGCCCGCGAGGCCGTCACTTTCGCCAGCGCCTATCAGCTTCCTTTCGGCGTTCGCGACTTGCTGGCAGGCGTGAAACGCCAGGTTATCAGCATTGCTGACGTTGAACCGGAAGCTACCGCCAATGGCTAAGCTGGTGACGGGTTCCAAGGAACTGGCGCGGAAGCTGGCTGCGATCAAGGATCACGTTGCCGCCGAACTGCGCGCCGAACTGGCCCGCATCAAGGCACTGTCGCCGCGGTAACAATCGGGCGGTTACTGACTTTGCGTGAAATGCTGAGAAGAGAAGGCGAAACCGACCTGCATTTTGAGCATGGTGCCAACGAGCGCCGCCTGCCACTCCCCCGAGAACCCCGGAAGGCGGCGCTTGGCTGTCAGGAGGTCTTGCATCGCACCCTGCTTGATAAGCCGCTTCTTCGCGATCAGCCGCTCCAGCCCCTCAATCAACGCATCCGCATCCGAAAGCGCCTCGGCAATGGCAAGTTGTTCCTTCGGATCGTCGGGAAGCGGCAGCAGAACCCTAGATAGGATGCGCCCGTTCGTGAGTGCTCTCGTGGTGTAAGTTGCCGACGAGATAATCTGGCTGCGGACTGTTGATCATGAAAAACAGTATCTGGCGTAGTTTGAGGTCAGGCGATGAGAAACGGGTCGGCCCCTTAAGACAAATCCACTGAATACCGCATTTTCAATGTCGTCCAACAGAACGGCAGACACTCCGACTTCTTCTGGCGTTTCCGATGTTCGCGTAAAAAGAACATCTCCCTTCCGAGCGGAGAATGCTTTCCTTTCTGCGTTGCTGACATCTACCAGCCCTTTCACATCTGAGGCACGAATCCCGGTGTGACGGAAAACATCCATGTAGTTAACAATGGGCGTGCCGTATCCGAAAAATACCTTGCCCTTGTTCAGCCCGTTCTTGAATGTGAGTAAATCTCCAACCGGGGTCAGCGACCAACCCGAAGGCAGGGAAGTGAGTGGACCGGCCGTCATGCCGCATATCCCATAGCACGAAGGTGGCCATCCACTTTTGAAGAAAGGGCTTGCAGCTTTTCGGCCATCTTCGGCAGTGTATACCCATAACGTTCGGTTAGCACCCGAACCCGAGCGGTGAGCTGCTCTGTCCGTGCTTCAATCTCCGTCTCGATCAGTTCGGCGATATCGGTCAGCCATTTGTCATCCACGACCAAAGCGCGAATCTCGTCCTCTGTCAGGGCGGGATATTTCTTCAAGGTCGCGGCGGTCAGCGCGTCCTCGGCATCCTTGGCCGCCTTCTTCGCTGCCGCTTCAGCAGTCATCAACTTGGCCGCCTGCTTCAGAAGCTTCATCTCCTCAGGCTCTGCTTCGCCCGATTTCGTGCGCGCTTTGATAGATGCCGCTGTCAACTTGCCCGCATCGGTCAGGGCGTCGGCCAACAGCGCACCCTCGGCGCCGTGTTCTTCGACCAGTTCCTCGATCTCACGGCCCAGTTCCTCGGCTTTGGCATGCGCATCGTCCAGCGCCTCCCGAAGTTCAGGGAAGAAGCGGGCAACAATCAGGGGAGGCTTGATGACATCAGCCACAAGGCGAACCTTGTTCACCGTGAGGTCGGCCTCTTCCAGCCATTTGACCTTCTTGTCCTTGTCGACCTCCTTGCGCGCTTCGCGAAGCTCCTTGGCGGCATCCCATCCGTCATGGGCGATGATGAATACGTCATCCTGCATCACGCCCGACCAATAGGACATCAGGCGTTGATACGCCTCATACTGGTCGATCAGCGGCGCGTCGGCGAAACGCTCCAGCATATCCTCGGCGATGGTATGGATCAGTGCCTTGGGATTGTCGCCGGGCCGGATGCCATCCAGCAGCGGGGCATTCGCGCCAGCCCACCCGTCCAGGATCGCGTGGACACGGTCACGGAAGGCGCCGAATTCGGGATGGTTGCGGATCGTGGTGCGCACATCCTCGGGTTCGACCAGCGGGTCCGAGTATCCGGGGCGGGAGTTCGGCCCAAACAGGGCACTGCGCACGCCCGGCATGACCTTCCAGAAATCGTCCAGCAGATCCAGATCACGATCCGGCACACCGCCCTTCAGATGCGCCTCGATGTCTTGCAGGTCTTCGGGATCGGAGCCGTCGATATAGCGCGGGATATTCAGGTTGAAATCGTTGCGCGTGATGTCGGCATAGGGGACGAGGCGCGAATAGCCCGCGATCTCTAGCTCGCGGGTATAGGCATCGGTGATCTTGTGGATGTCGCGTTCCCGCAGACGGTTCTTGTTGCCGTCCTTGATGAACCCGCGCGAGGCGTCGATCATGAAGACCGGGCGGTTCTCGCAAGCGCCAGATTTGTCCAGCACGATGATCGATGCCGGAATTCCGGTGCCGTAGAACAGGTTCGCAGGCAAACCGATGATGGCTTTGACATAGCCGCGTTTCAGAATCTTTTCGCGCAGTTCGGCTTCTTTGTTGCCGCGGAACAGCACGCCATGCGGCAAAATGACCGCGCCCGAGCCGGTGGCCTTCATCGAGGCGAGGATGTGCAGCAGGAATGCGAAGTCGCCGTTCTTCTCGGGCGGCATGCCAATGTCGAACCGGCCAAAACGGTTGTTGGCGGACAGCCCCGAACCCCAAGCCTTGGTTGAGAACGGCGGGTTCGCCACGACGAAGTCAAAGGTCTGAATGGCTGTTTCGGACGCCTTGAACTGAGGCTCGGCGATGACGTCACCCTGGGCGATTTCGGCGTCCTCACGGCCATGCATGATCATGTTCATCTTGGCGAGGCCGCGCGTGGTGATGTCGAATTCCTGGCCATAAATGGTCAGTTGGACACCAGCGGCGTCCGCGGCCTTCAGCAGCAATGATCCCGATCCACAGGTCGGGTCATAGACCGTCTGTCTGGGGCTGGTGGCCCGATTGACGCCGGCGACGGCCGCCACGACGCGCGACACCTCGGCCGGAGTGTAGAACTGGCCTTTGCTCTTGCCGGACTCGGTCGCGAAGTTCCGCATCAGGTATTCGTAGGCATCGCCCAAGATGTCGTCGCCGTCGGCGCGGTTGCGGCTGAAGTTCAGCTCCTCACGGCTGAAGATGTTGATCAGAGCGGTAAGGGTCTTGGTCTTCTTGTCGCCGTTGCCGAACTTTTCCGGGTCGTTGAAGAAGGCCCGGTCAATCACGCCCTTGAGATCGTTGGCCTCCGCAAGCTTGGCGATTGCAACATCAATCCCTTCGCCGATGTCCTTGGTGCCGCGCAGCTTACGGATATCGTCGAACGAGCAGCCTTCCGGCACGTCGATCAAGGCATCCTTCTGGCCAGCCCGATCGGATACGTATTTTACGAACAGCAGCGTGAGAATGTAATCCTTGTAAAGCGAGGCATCCATGCCGCCGCGAAGCTGGTCGCAGCTGTCCCACAGGGATCGGTAAATGTCGCTTTTCTTGATTGCCATGCTGCCCTCGTCATTTGGGCAATCGAATAATGTCGCCCTTGTTGTCGTGCTTACCACAACCCTGTGCGAGAAGAAAATTCAAGGCGATACGTGGCACCATGTCGGGACTGACGGCCGCCATGCTGTTCGGTCTCGCACCGAGCGGTGCTGTGGTTCTTCGGCAACCGGCGATCATCCGTGACAGTTTGGCTCGATGTATCGCCTGAATGCAGCGAGGATTGCCGTGTCATCATGGCCAAACCGTTGCGCCGGCGCTTCGCCGAAATCGACATGGGCGCGGGTCAGCCAGTAGCAGAGCCTCAGGTTGCTGATGCGAGCCGTCCTGCGCTTCAGGATGGTGCTGACGACATCGAAAACCCGGCCCTTTCCCACGTCGAACTGGCAGCGTGGGAACACGGTCCTGCCGTCGTGAACCAGTGCAATGATGGCATCATCGCGGACAATGGCCTGCATGGCGCCTTCCGGGTCATCCGTTTCGATGCGCAACAATGCGCAGGCTTGCGCCGCACCGACCAGCTCGATGCTAGCGAGGAGGCGGTCCTCGACGTCGGATTGGTCAGTGGGTTTTTCCGGCGGCATCCTATGTCTCCTTGGGAACGGCCCGGTTCCGCGTCTCATCGAAGGTAAATCCGGCGGGCAGCGTGACCTCGCTGACGGAAAGGTAGCCGCCGATGCATTCCGGGCAGACATGCCGGCCCTCCGGCAGCCATTTGCGCATGGCCTCTCCTAATAGCACGATCGTCTCACCCGTCGCGGCCACGACGATCTGCCCTTTGCGCACCACGGCGTGGCCGGAGACCAGGGCCGGATCGAGGATCCGGCCGCAGCCCACACAAAGAACCGTGGGCCAGGCGCGGCCCGGTTCGACCTGATCCCAATGCGCGTTGACCGGCAGGCCGGCTGCGCGGCGCTCGATTTCGGGCAGCGTGACCGGCTGGAAATCCCAGACATCCACACCGACGTTGACGGAGTTGCGGCTGCCCCGCCAGTTCTGATGGACATGGCCGAACAGTTGCAACCCCTGGTGCCGTGCGCCGGGCCAGGTGATCATTGGATAATGACACATAAACAGTCGTCGCTTGTCCACGACGATGTCGGCAGTTTCCGAAACGCTGTCCCAAGGCAGCGCGCAAACCCAATCTTGATCATGGTTGCCCCTGATCAGGTGCTTGCGCCCGCGCAAGGCGTAGAAAATGCGCTGCACCTCATCTCTTTGGGCATTTGTGGTCTTTCCGGCCGTGAAATCCCCCAAGATCCAGAGGTCATCATCAGGCCCGACGCGACTGCAGCACTCGGCGAGCAGGAAGGCGTTCATCGCGTCCGTGCCGGGAAACGGACGATCACAGAATCGGATGACATTGGCATGCGAATAGTGCGGATCGGCGGTGAACCAGTGCATTCAGCCCTCCCGTCCGGCAGCTGCTCGGTCAGCCGCATCGAATTCACGCACCCAAGCAATGTAATTGGCCAGAAGCTCAGGCAGCTGATCCGGGCTTTCCAGAGGAAGATACCCAGGCAGCGCAAACTGGATGAAGTCGGTCGCCGGCCTTTCGACACCCATGCTTTTGGCAAGCTCGGCTTCCAGCGCCGCAAAGGGCCGTCCGAGGGCATACCATCGCGACTTCGTCCTTGCCCATCTTGCCTCTACGTCGATCGCCAGGAGGGGGCTTGTCGTCGTGGTGTCGCGACCGAGCAGGGGGTGCCCGGAGACATTACCCCAGAGCACGACTGTGTGGGAACCTGATCGCAGTGGGCGCCAATGATCGATAGTCGGGGCACCGGTCAGATCCGCCACGGTCGGACCTGCTTCGGCTTCAGCGATGGCTTCGAGCGCCCGATCCAGTCCGGCGCGGTTTTCAGGAGAAAGTGCCATGTTATCATCCGTGCTGGCGGGTTTCGCGGGGTCGCTGCCTCAGTGCAGCGTGGGGCGGTTTTCGAGGTCCTCTGCAAGATCGAGCATGCGCAGCACCACGCGGAGATCGGGCTGATGACCTTTCTTCATGGCCCAGGTCAGCGCTTCGCCGATTGCCTCGATCGAGATATCTGACAGTTCCCTGCGCCGCCCTTCACGACTGGCGAAGCGGACAAAGTGCTCACGGGTGGGATACGAGACAAGGACAGGTGGGCATCGGCTCAGAAGCGGGGCGGACAAGGATCTATGGTCGTTGACGGTTATGATCCAGTTGATCCAGCTCAGATTGAACGGCAACTTGAAATACGGGCAAGTCCAGCGCTGCGCGCTCATCGGTTCGAGGAGGGGCAGCAGCGAGGCAGCGAGATCGAACACATGGCCTTTGCTCGACATGACCGAGCCAGCTTTTTCCAACTCGTCGACGACCACAACCAGATTAGCCACGCGCTCCGTCAGCAACATGTCGATCAGCTGACCTGGTTCTGCGTTGGACCAGCCTTTTTGGGATCCGACTAGGCCAAATGAAGCGCCTTGGCTGGTGGATTCATAAATCAGGCTGGGCACGCCGATCTTTTCTCCGAGCGTGCTGCCCAGATGGGTTTTCGCGATCCCGGGCGGGCCGGAGAGCACCATGGGCGGCATCCGGAAGGCGGGATCACCGTGCCGCACAGATCGCCGCATAGCATGCCATATTTTGTCATTGGCCTGGCTCATCCAAGGATACTCGTCTTGTAGGGCTGCCGCGATTTCATCCGCCCGGTGCTCACTGGGGATGTTGACACCCCGGACCCCCGCTTTGATCGGAGTGAGCCGTTTCTGGTCCTCTGGTCTCAGTCTGGAAACGGGCGAGCGATTGGCATGGCAGGCCGCAATATCGGCGGCGCGTTGACGAATGCGGCGGGTTTTGGCCAGAGGCAAATCGAGTTCTGACCACTCCTCGGGTGGCTGACCGGGAGGGCTGAAGCGGTCGTCTTTCTCTTTTGCCATGAGGATCTGCAGCAGATATCTACGCAAACGTTCCTCGATGGGCCCTGCTGTGAATGCCGGATCGGGGAAGGAAAAGCAGGCGATGGGAATGAGCGGCATGACGCATCCTCGATGAGTGGGGGATTAGTTACAGGCCATAGGGATCTTGCATTCGCGCTGGCCTGGCATTCCCGGAGGCACCGAACGGGGTTGTGTGCCGCCAGAACACCGCGAGTCATTGCTTTCGAATTCGAGCTAGGAGCGCGCGAAGCATGCCAGCCTCCGCAGCCAGAACGGCGCGAATTTCATCTGGGCCGGATAGAGTGTGGAGTGTTGGGAGCCTAAACGCGTCTTTTCCGCGTCCTGGATAGGGTGTGCCCAGCACATACCAGCGGTTATATGTGCGTGCCCATTCCCCGGCGGCATCCAACCCAAAGACTTGGGAGGTGTGGATGTCGCGGTTACCGAGGCGCGGGTGATCTATGACACTTCCGAAAAGGATCACACGCCCGACGCGGTCCTGCATCGCGACCCAGCGATCGAGCATGGGCGCCTGCGCAAGATCGGCAGCGGTGGGCCCGGCATCGACAAGGTCGTAGAGTGCGGCCTGGGCAAAAAGGTCTTCAAGTCGATGATCTGGCGGCATTGCGGTTACTCCGTTCTAGCAAGCAGCGTTCGACATGGCCGGGGCATCACAAGCCTCGGCGGACTGGATGGATGACAAGGGATCGACTACCGGCTTCAGGTCAGCCGGAGGTGCTCGATGACATCTGGATGAAGCTGAGCAACTGCAACCAACTCAATATGGATCCTGCCACACTGAGCGGGGCCGTCAACGATTCTTTTCAATTATAACATATACTTACGTTGAATTCTCGCATTCGAGCCAGGAATTGACTCACACGAATTCATGCAATGGAAATCCGTCGTGGAGGCTATTGGAGTCGCCTTTTCGTGCTGGTGGGCACCGAAAGTGGCCCCTGCATGCCAATTTCGGGTCGAACCTTATGCGAAAAACGATCGCCGGGTTGACGGCCGTTCCACCCGGCGTCTCAGGCCGTCTCCTCACCAATGCGCTGCTTCCAGAACAGCCTGTCCTTCGGGAATGCCGAAACGTAGTGCTTGTTGAGAAACGGCGATGCCACGGGGACCATTCCGGTCTTGCTCGACCATCCCTGCACGAAATGATCCACCGAAAGGACATCGCTGCCGGCAAGGTGACACGCTTCGATGGCGCGGCTGGTGATCATGATCGCGAGGCCCCAGCGGAACCCCGCGCCGGTGGCCAGGCGGTGGTAGAAATCCTCGGTCGCAAGTGCCGGCGCAGGGTTGAGCCGGGCGTCCAGCGCCATGTTCGACACAAGCTCATGCAGGATGTCGAAGTCTTCCGGAAGCTCGATGTCTTTCAGTTCCACCTCGGTCAGAAGGCGGAACAGCTGCTCTTCCTGGTAAAGGTAGCCATGGAGTTCAGGAACGCCGGAAAAGATCAGGATCAGCGGCCATTCCTCCGACTTCATCAGGGTTTTCAGCGAATCCAGAATGGCAAGCTGTTCGCGCTCGGATTTACTGCGGAAAATGTGCTGGGCCTCGTCGTAGTAGATTCCGACGACGCCTTGCCCCTTGGCCTGTTGAGTGACCTTGCGCCAGATCTGAATCTGGGTGTTTCGGGCGGTGTCGGCAAGAGGGTAGCCCAAGGCTGCGAGCGTCATGGTTCCGAGGCCCTTCCAGCCACCCTTGGCATCTAACATGCAGGAAACGATCCGTGCCCTACTGCCGTCGGGGAGCATGGGCCCGCTCTCGTTGAAGCTTTTGATAATGTGGTTGACCTCGCTGGTTTTCCCAGCGCCGGACTTGCCGGTCACCAGAAGACCTTCGGTTTCGAACCTGCTGCCGCTGCGCAAACCGCCCAAATGACGACTGAAGATCTGTGCCACCGATTGCTGAATCCTGGCACCCCGTTCAAAAGGGTAGTGCCACACGGCATGTTTGCTGGCGGTTTCGGCAATTTCCTCGATGACGAAGGGATTGGTCACGATTGATCTCTTTCGATTTTACGGAACACCCGCTGCTTGGGAGCTTCCTGGGCTGCAGATTTGGGCTCGACGGATTGTGCCGACGGAGCGAGGGGAAGGGCGGTGCTCGACGGGCCGCGATCCATCAGGTTCGGCCTCGGCGAAAGTGGGCCCGGCGGGACGATTTCGACCGATAGCAGCTGCTCGGATTGGCGCTCCAGGCGTTCGAGCAGGGTCCAGCTTTCAGGCAGATTTGCCGGTGCGAAGAAGCCTGACTCCATGGTCCTGCGTGCCCGGGCATCTTTCAGGTGCTGGTTCTCGATCCGGCACTGGTCCGGTCGACGCTGAATGGCATCCGTGGTTACCTCAACCATTTCGCTTAGTGTCAGATCGAACAGGGCCGTCATCGTCAGCTGCGCATCAATCACCTCGGTGCTGCCTTCGATCGTAATACTGACCTGTCGGGGGAAGTCCGGGTCGATGTGAACATTGACCTTTTTTTCGGGCGATCTGTCGGCCCAACGCTGAAGCGCGGTCGAGTTGTAGGGAAAGCCAAATGGCCTCACCCCTTCGGACGTGACGGTGAGCTGCTTTTTCAGCCCCAGATGCAGTCGGCGCTCGGACGGGCTGGGCGGAGTGAGGGTCGGATAGTCGCGCAAAACCTCTTCGAGCTTTTGCTTTGGGGAGGCTCCGAACATTCCGGTGCCATTATGCGGCCGCAATGGATATTCATCGATCAAGTAGCGGGTGATGATGCCGTAGACCATGTCGGGTGTGAGAGCGGCCGCTTTCTTCGGATCGTAGCCTGGCAGTTCACCGGGGCGACTCCCGACATAGCCCGGTAGGAAGTTAAGGACATCCCACTGCAGCGGACCGAAAAAGCTTTCGACATATGGCTTGTCGGTAGCGTGGTAGGTCCTGCCGTCGGAGACTCTGGAGCCGGTGCCAAGTTGCGCCGCACGAACGGTGCCATTCCGCAGGGCAGGGCCATTGTCTGCGTTGGCCGTCATGATGCGGACGGCCGGAGCGGGCGTCTGTGAACAACCATACTTGGCGGCTTCACGGGTTTTGTCGCGCATCGCCATGCGCAAAAGCTCGAGAGTATTGTCGGCGTTCGGGGTCTCCGACATCACCCACGCGAGGGGCATGCGCGTCGCGATATCAAGCATAACCGAAAGCCAGCAGCGGAACATTTCCCCCTTGTCCGGTTCATCCTTGGCGTTTTTCTTCGCGATCGTCTTCACAGTCACGCCGCCATTCGCGTTGGTCATGAGAGACAAGAGCACTTCGTCGCTCTCGACGCGCTCACCGAACATGACGGCGCGAATGTCCGTCGACCCGGCACCCATAAGATTGGTTGCCTGTCGGATGCCTTCGCGCCCGATGCACTTCTGGGTGGCAGACATTGCTTTGATGCGGGTGCGAATGGTCGTAATCGACGGATAGCAGCTCAGCTGTTGCCAACCTTCGGCGGTTTTCTCGTATGCTTCCTTCGCCATGCGGAGAAGCGACGCGACCTTGACCTGGACGGGTTTCAACCAGTGCTCGAGGACATACCGGATGAAACGTTCCTGGAAGGGATCGAGCTTCTTCCGTGCCTCTCCTTGAGGGCCTTTCATATGATGACGGTCCATCAGCGCGACCGGGTTGCCATCAAAGCGCTGATAGAGCCGGAAGTCTTCCTGCAGGGTGCGACCGCGCATGATCTTCAGATCCGCCACCTGCCGCCGTGCCCGCTCAGCGCTATAGCCGTGCTCATCCTCCAGAATGCGGTGGGCCAGACGGCGAATTTCGGAGACCGTATCCCGGTGATCGAGATGGCGTTGCGTCAGTTTCTGACCGCTTGCCTCGAGATGCGTCAGGGCGCGCATCAACAATTGGCGGTCGCGCACAAGCGCCTGCTGCTCCGTGGTCAATTGATCAAGCCGTTCGAAGCCGCCGGTATAATCCAGCAGCGCCTTGCGGTTTTCGGCATCGGCGGGCGTCACCACCTCACAGCGCGAGGCGAGGATTGCCTCCTCGACACGGTCGCGGGTCAAACTGCTCTGCGTGCCGTCCTCGGCCTCCACGTCGATATCATCACGCGCGACGCCCACCACTTTCCAGCGGTGGCCGTCGAGGATCAACTCGGATCCGCGCGGAATGTTATAGACAGGCCGGGCAGTCATTTTGTTGGCCAGACCCGCGAGTATTTATTGATCGTTGCATCCCAGTTGGCAGTCAGAAGATTCTGACCAATCAGGCGATAGATGGAGTGCATCGCGACGGATCTGGGAAGGTCATGGCATGCGCTCACCAGCTCCTTTGCCAAGCTGTAGGGGCGGGTTCTCGCCGCCTCGAGCACATACAGATCCGCATCGGGGTCGATATCCTGGCTTAAATCCCAGATCTTGCGGAGGTTATCTCGACGGGCGCGACTGTAATGCTCACCGCTGGCGACCACGAAGCTGTCCCCGAGGTGAGCCGGAATCGCGGCATAGATGGCGGCGATTTCGTCCGTGGTGTTCTGGTGCCGCAAGCTCTCGGCATTGCGGACGAAAAACAGACGCCGATGGCCGTCCCGGAAGGTCACCCGAAGGTCGAAGTGATGCCGGGGAGGCTTTTCCAGATGCGTGTTGTAAAAGATCGGAGGAAGCTGAACCTCAAGGTGATAAAAGTCAGGCGACAGCATCACCTCGAGCGCGACGGCGCTCTCGAGCTCGCTTTCGAACAGGAAGACCTGCTGCGCCCCATTCAGATGCGGCGTGGAAAACGTCATCGAGACACGGCGGGCGGTGTTGCTGCGGGTCAAAGGGTTGCGGCTGCCCGCAAAGGGCAGCACCCCATGGATCGGGTGGATTTCCAGCGGTGGCTGCTTCTCCAGCCTGGGGGGCGTCGGATCCCAGTGTTCGCGATTAAACATGACTTCTCCTGTCCCGGACAGACAGATGCTGACCGGGTGTAATTTCGATTTCAGGACCGAAAGCCGTTCTTGCCAGAGCCATTCTTGGCTTCTACGGTGGCAATACACATCGGGCGGCTTTCGCCCCAACTCTGGGCGCACCTTCGGGTGCGCTTTCTCTTTTCGGGCGTGGATCCTCTGCTGGTTCTCTTCTGAGGAGGAGACTCCGCTGAACCCGTGAAAATCCAAAGCAGAAAATGATCCCTCATCTTTGATGCAGTGGTCGATTCGAGTCAACCACCTGACAACAAACATGAATTTGCGAAAAATGAAGTTGCAGATGCAGGTCGAAAACCTGTTTGAGCCGGCGGTTTCTTATGGTTATCGAAGGACAGCAGCAGAATTTATGGACCGGGATGACCGCCTTATCCTTAACCGTTGAGCATCGCACAGGTGAGCCCGCCTTCAGTCTTCTGTCGAGGCTGGCCGCGCGCAACTTTTGCGCGACCGACGATTTCTGCAACGATATGGGCATCGACTGGGCCGCGGTCCTTGCAGGCGATCCGGAGAGCGTCGCACAGGTTGCCGATCTATCCGGAGCGTCTATAAAGATCCTGATGGCGACGACGCCATGCCATCTCGACGCGCGAAGAACGATGCTGCACAGGATGGTCATCAACCGTGCGCGCCTGTCCGGGCATGACATGCGTTGCTGCCTCTCCTGCCTCGCTGAAGATGCCGCAGAACAGGGCAACCATGCGACGAACCTTCCATCAATCCGTGTGGAGTGGTTGCACGACCTGGTCTTTGTCTGCCCGCGGCATGGAAAATGGCTGACAACCTTATGGACGGAGGGTGACCAGCGCCGCCGATTGGATACCGCCTCCCGGTTTGCTGAAGCTGATTGGCGTCATGTGACCGGGGTGGAGTATCGGGTTGCGCCCTATGATCTGTGGCTAGCGGCCCGATTGCGGGGACAGCTGGGGTCGACCTGGCTGGATCAGTTCGACTTCCAGGCCGCGACCGATGTCTGTGATCTGCTGGGCCGCAGCCTTATGCGAGATACCTTCCCGCAACTACGCGATATGAAGGGCGGCGAACGGCACGCCGCCATCAGCACCGCCTTCGACATATTGTCCAATGGGGAGGAGGCTTTCCGCGCGGTTCTATCTGAGATGCAGCACGGCGGTGGTTCGCCAAACGACGGTCCGGCGCGTCGGTTCGGCGTCCTCTACGGGAATCTGGACCGTTATCTGACAAGTCCGGCCTACGAGCCGTTTCGCGCCATCCTGCGCGACCATATCTTCCAGACCTGGCCGATCGCGTCGGGGCAAGCCGTCCTTGGGGAAATCCTTCCGGCGCGGCGTCTCCATTCGGTGGTGACCGCATCCAAGGAGACGGGAGTGCCGCGTGACAGGTTGCGCGCGATGCTGGCAGCGAATGGTTACGTGACGCCGCGTGGTCAGGGCACCTTTGCGGCTTGGGAGCTGTTCGACGCGAACGAGGCCAAGGACTTCTTGGCACGCGCCGCAAAGGCGGTCACGCTGAAGGATATTCTGACGCTCTTGAACATGTCCAAATCCCAGGTCGACACCTTGCGCGCCGCGAGATTCCTGAAACCGAGTTTCGAGGGAGAGGGCTTGGCACCGCTCTGGGATCCCGACGAGGCTCAAGCGTTCTTATCCGGCTTTCTGAATGATGCGGTTCAGGTATCGGAGGGCGACGCGGAATGGGAGCAGGTGAGCGCCGCGGGATTGCGGCTTCGTGTGCCTCCTGGCGAAATCCTTCAGATGCGCCTTGATGGGCGCCTTTCGCGTTTTAGCAGGCTACAGGGCGCATACGGGTATCGAAGCCTTATGGTGAATACCAACGAACTGATTGCCGCGCGCAGCAGCACCGATGATCTTCTGAATATGGAAACGTTCGCGAAAGCCATCGGACTGCGCTGGCCAGCAGCCCGTCGGCTGGTCATGTCGGGGTTGACCCCGTCTACGGAGACGCGTAACCCAGCCTCAGGGGCAATGCAAAGATACATCACACCTGCGGACCTTCGTGGTTTCCACCAGCGATACGCGACGTTGCTCACCCTCTCCGACGAACTTGGCCGAGCTTGGCAGGGCGTTAGCCATTTGTTGAAGGTCAGGCGGGTGCCCCGGGTTCAGGTTGATGGGATGGATTTCGGCCAGCTGTATGCCCGCGAGGACTTGAGGGATGTGTTGCAAGCGATAACGTTGTCTTCACCGCCGTAGACGCGAAAGCCCCATCTGGCCAAGAGATCCGATCCTGCACGGTTGTCAGATCGGGCACGCCGGGACGCGGCATTGCAGCCAGAGATCCGGCGTGTGTTCGAGGCCAACTATCAGGTCTATGGTGTGCGCAAGGTTTGGCGGCAACTGTGCCGTGAGGGGGTCGACGTCGCCCGCTGCACCGTTGGCCGGTTGATGAAGATCATGGGCATTCAGGGCGTTATCAGGGGCAAGCCGCATCGGACGACGATCCAAGACAAGAAGCAGCCTTGCCCACTGGATAAGGTGAACCGCCAGTTCCGGGTGCCCGCCCCGAGTATGTTGTGGGTCAGCGACTTCACTTATGTCGCGACCTGGAGGGGCTTTGCCTACGTTGCCTTCGTCATCGATGCCTATGCTCGCAAGATCGTCGGCTGGCGCGTCAGCACCACGGCTCATGCCGGCTTCGTTCTCGACGCCTTGGAACAGGCTGTCCATGACAGACGTCCGGCAAAAGGGATGGGGCTGGTTCATCACAGCGACAGGGGATCGCAATACCTGTCCATTCGCTACAGTGAACGGCTGGCAGAGGCCGGGATAGAGCCCTCGGTCGGCAGTGTCGGTGACAGCTACGACAACGCCTTGGCCGAGACGATCAACGGTCTGTTCAAGGCCGAGGTCATTCACAGGCGCGGGCCATGGCGCAGCTTCGAAGCGGTGGAATATGCCACACTCGAATGGGTGGACTGGTTCAATAACCGCCGCCTGCTGGAGCCGATCGGGAACATCCCGCCCGCCGAAGCAGAGGCCAACTTCCATGTGGCTATGGAAACTGAAGTTATGGCCGCGTAACTAAACGAAATCAGCCTCCGGCAAACCCGGTGCGGTTCACCTCGACATGCTGGCGGATCCCGATGATCCGCGGGATCTTTTCGGCATGGTGGAGAGAGCGCGGGCCTAACAAGCGGCTTCGCACCTCCAGTAAGTCGGGACCACGGTCGGAGTTTCCGTGCTACTGTGTTCATTGCGTTGCCGCAGCGCCAGCACGAAAAATCTCACCTACCCTCTGCATGAGGGGTTTACAGATTGACCTTACAACGTCCATCATTGTGCTGCTCATGCCATGATTTCCTGAAATATTTCCGCGTCAGGTAGTCATTGATGTGAGTATCCATTTTTTACTGCGAATGATAAATGTGGTCTGATACCGAGAGCAATACTGACTACCTGAATTACTCCGAAGTCTCCGAAATGTTGGTAGACATCATTTCGGACGATGACATGCTTCCTACCTCAATTGGGGTATACGGGTCATGGGGCGTCGGAAAATCCAGCCTCCTGAAACTCACCGGAGCAGGACTTCAAGACGAGAGATATCTAGTCGTCGAGTTTGACGCCTGGCTCTATCAGGATTTCGACGAGGCAAAATCTGCCTTGATGACCGTCATTGCCAAGCATCTTTACGACGCGACGCCAGACGGCATGAAAGAACAGGCGGCCAGTTTCGTCCGGCGGGTGAACAAGGTGAAAGCGCTCGGCGTCGCGCTTGATCTCGGTGCATTGGCAATGGGAATTCCGACTTTCGGAGCTTTGGCAAAAGGCGCCGGAGCTCTGCAGAACCTTGTCCAGGGTGAAGGTGACGCGGAGGATATAGCGGATGTTCGCGAAGGAGCCGAAGACGGCAAGAAGCGATTCGGTGGTTTGCTATCCGAGAAGGAAAAACGCAGCCCGCCGGCTGAAATTGCGGCCTTCCGCCTCGAGTTCGCGGCCCTTCTGGAGGCTTTGGACCGGCGACTCATCGTCTTCGTCGACAACTTGGACCGTTGCCTGCCCGCCAACACCATCGCCACGATGGAGGCTATGCGCCTCTTCCTGTTCTTGCCAAAGACGGCCTTTGTCGTAGCTGCCGACGAGGATATGATCCGTCATGCGGTATCTAAGCATTTCGATGAGCCTGGGAGCCGACACGTCACCGACTACCTCGACAAGCTCATTAACATACCTGTGCGGGTGCCGAAGTTGGGCCTGCAGGAGGTCCGAGCTTATCTATTCATGCTGGCGGCCGTGAGGGAAAAAATCGATGCTGACAAGGTGGAGGCCCTTCGTCTTCATCTGATCGAGAAGCTTCGCCGAAGCTGGTCTAATGAACCTGCGGTAAAGGTCGAAGACATCAGCCGGATTTTGGGCCTCGGTGCCGCGCATCCGCTCAGAAGCACGCTAGACACCATGGACACCATCGCGCGTCAGCTCGCGTATGCTGAGCGTGTTCAAGGAAACCCGCGGATCATCAAGCGGTTGCTGAACGTCATTCGGATGCGTTCGACCGTTGCCAGACGCCGGGGAATGCCATTCGACGATTCCCTCATCGCGAAACTCGCGCTCTTTGAAAGATGCACCGACGGCGAAGCCATCAAGGCCTTCAGCCAGCTCGTCAATTCTTCGCCCGATGGGGCAGTCGCGAAGTTCGCGGAACTGGAGGCCGTTGCCGAAGAAGACGCGCTCGAAACCCTCCTCCCTAAGGAGTGGGCAAAGCACCGGACTTTCCTTTCCGACTGGCTGAAGCTCGAACCTGCGCTCGCAGGCGTCGACTTGCGCGCTGCCGTCTACCTATCCCGTGAGACCCTCCCTGTAAAAGCCACGATGCGCGGGCTCAGTGCCGACACGCTCGAGGCGATCGACATTCTGCGAAAGACGGTGTCGGTGCGGTCGAAGGCGTCGCAGGCAGCTTTGGAGAAAATCGATTTCCGCGAAGCCGACGAAGCAATGGAGGAGATGTGCGCGTCCATGTCCCGCAATGCGGACTGGACAACGATCCGACCGGATTTCCGCGGGGCGGGCCTGCTCGCGAAATTATCTCCGGACGCTCATCTTCGGCTCGTTCGGTTCGTAGAGGGCCTGCCGGAACGACCACCATGGATGGTGGCTATGATGAAGGGTCTCGAGGAGAGCTAACATGGGAACCTCCGCATCTTCCAAGGGATCCGGAACCGATCAGTCGCTGGTGCCACCATGGGCAGACGACAGTCCGGGAGAACCGCTGCCCGATCTCGAACCTAAGAGGTTCCGGGCCTTCCGGAGAGCCTTCGGGACTTACCTCAAGTCTGGGAAGCAGGCCGATCTCGACAAGGCCCTCGGTCACTATGCCCGAAGTGCGACGGGCGGACGTGGTGTCGGCCCCCGCAGGTTCGGCGCTGTCTACACGTCGGGCAGCGATCTCTACTCTGTGCTTTCTTCGATCGCCGGAGACGGGGGGCTCGCTGACACGCGCGGCATTACGAAGGATCAACTCGCAGGGCAACCCATCGATGTCGTGTGCCAACGCCTGACAGATGCCCTGGTGCCGCCGAATGGCGATGCCGACAAGATCCGCGGGGCGATGAACGAGGCGATGATCGAGGTTCTTGGCACCGCAGACTTCGATCCCGATCGCCTCGACGAAGACGCCGTCCAGAGGATCCTAGGAGAGTATCTGAGCCAAGCCGTCTTTCAGGAGATCGTCGAAGAAGTAGGTGGGACATGGTCACAGGCCGCGGCGAACGCCACTCCGGGTGCTGAAAGCCGTTTGCTCGAAACGATCCGCGCGATCATCGAGGTAACCCTTGGCCCCCAGCTCGACGGTCGGACGAACGTCCCGCGCGCGGAAATACACAGCTTCATGCGAAAAACGCTCGACGATGTCTGGGCCATCTGGGAGGCACACGGTGATTAGGCTCGTATTCCACGTCGATGAAGCCAGCCTGCCCAATGCTCAGCAGGATGGCCGGCTCGACATCATCCTATACGGTGCAAAACCCGGTCGCCCTTTCACCGGCTCCGTGGGAAACCGATTGCCTGCCGCGGTGGCTGCGCTTGGAGTTCAGGTTGACGTCAAAGCCTTCGACTTCCTGACGATTGCTCTGGCGGTGATCGCAGCGGATACATTCATTGACCGGCGGTCGAAATGGGCGAGCAGCGGATGGACGAGGAGCTTCCAGCTCGAGATCCCCTTGGCTCAGCCTACGACCTGGACCCCTGTCGTCGAGAAACTTGAACGCGCACTGAGCTTCCTGAGCGGGGACCAGTGGAAGCTCTCGCTGAGAGCGGACGGAGCCGGGCCCCCGTCGAGGGCCGTGATCGCCCGTCGTCGATCCTATACTGACATCGGCGCAGCCGACTGCGTCTCGCTCTTCTCCGGCGGATTGGACAGCTTCATCGGGGTCGGAAAACTCGTGGCTGAGGGTCGAACGCCACTGCTGGTCAGCCATGCCTATCGCGGCGACAAGAGATACCAGGAACTTTCGGCACCGCATCTCGGCAAGATGCTTCCTCGATTTGCGGCGAACGCTCATCCTGCGAAAACCGATGGCACGCCGAACGACACGACGATGAGGACACGCAGCCTCGGCTTTCTGGCCTATGCCGCCGTGGCTGCCTCGGCACTGCACGTAAGAGGCGGCGGCCATGGTAGGGTCGAGGCTTTCGTCCCCGAAAACGGGTTCATCGCGCTGAACGCGCCCTTGACGCGCAGGCGGATAGGATCGCACAGCACCCGCACGACACACCCGCACTTCCTTGCCCTCATCCAGGAGATTCTCGATCAGATCGGACTGCGCGTCGACCTGAAGAACGAATTTCGTCACAAGACCAAAGGCGAAATGGTGGCGGAGGCAGTTGCGGCGGGCCGGCAAAGAGGGCTCACCGGAACGATGTCGTGCGGCAAGTGGAAGCGAAAGAACATGCATTGCGGATATTGCGTGCCGTGCCTGATCCGGCGCGCATCCTTCGCTTCGGCGGGTGTCGACGATGATACGCCATATCGCTATGATCTGCAGGAAGCCTGGTCCGAGACTGACCTTCGGGACGATCTCCTCGCCATGGTGCTCGCGTCGTCCTACGGGGTCGGGGATGTCAGGATGCGCGCCGCCGCCAGCGGCCCATTGCCTCTGGTCCGGAGAGAGCGGGATGGCTGGTTCGGTGTTTACAGCCGCGGATTGCAGGAGGTGGGCGACTATCTCCGACGGGAAGGGATAAGAGCTTGATAGATTTCCACTGCCATCTGGATCTTTTTGCGAAGCCTACGGCGGCGGTGAAGGAGGTCGAGGCAGCAGGGATCTACACGCTTTCTGTGACGACAACACCCAAGGCATATGCGGGGACAAAAGCGCTCTCCGCATCATCGAAAAGGATCAGGACTGCCTTGGGTCTGCACCCTCAGCTTGTTCGGGATCGCCATGGCGAGACCGATCTTTTCTGCAAGCTGGTGCCGACCACCTCCTACGTCGGCGAGATCGGACTGGATGGCGGCTCCGACCATGCTGGCAGCCTGCCTCTCCAGCGCGAGGTTCTGGCGCGCATCCTGCGGTCCTGTGCGGCGACAGGCGGGAAGATCCTGTCGCTCCACAGCCGGCACGCCAGTGGTGAGGTGCTCGAACTTCTTGCCCGTGAGCCCGGCTGCGGCATTCCGATCTTCCATTGGTTCAGCGGGTCTATCCGGGATCTCGATCGCGCAGTGGAGATGGGGGCCTGGTTTTCGGTTGGCCTTCCCATGATGCGGAGCAAAAGGGCCGCAGCAATGATCGACCGGATTCCTAGAAACCGGGTTCTCACTGAGACGGACGCCCCCTTCGCATCCACGCCAGACGGGATCTATCCGAAGAAGGCACTTCTATCGACGATGGATGAGATCGCCAAACACTGGAAATGCGATGTGCATGAGGTGCGCCGCACATTGCTTGGAAATCTTACTCGGCTTGCAGAGGAAAAGCGTAAGGGGGCCGCGCTCGGCCGATCAATCAGCTTGCGCCATAAGGCTGCGGCCATATCTTGAGAGGCTAGCGGCATGGGCTGTGAAACGACGTGCAGAGCCCAAAGCAAACTTCAGAACAAACTGCAGCGGACGGCTGCTTCACATTGTTTTCCCTATCAACCGCTCCGGTGACCAGATCAGGGAAGCGAGAGAGCAGTAGACATCGGAGCGTTGTTCGATGTCGTCCCCGTCGAATTTATCATGGGCTTCAAATGCCAGGTCGTGTGTTTTGATCGCTTTCAGCACACCGGGATTGTTCTTGTAGAAATCCGGATGCAGCGATTGGCTGAGCGCATTTGCCTTCAGGTAATGCGGCAGCTTTTTCTTGTAAGTGGCACTTCCCAAGCTGGCATTCACCTTTTTGGGCAACAAGAGCAGCCCGCCGATATAGTTGCGCCATTCCTCAAAGGCGGCAGCGTCCTCGAATTCTTCGGCAAACATGTCGAATTTGTCGGCAAGGATGTGCTCGACCTCATAGGCGTTCTTGCCCGAGCGCACGATGTAATGCTCATATCGTCCCGGCTCTCCGGCTTGTTGTTCCAGCCAATCGGTGAAGCGAGCCAATTGCCGATGGATCGCCTTAGAAGTGAACTGATTGAGTCGCACGGGGTTCTCGAAGTCGTTTTCGTCGAACTCTTCTTTCAGCCGTTTTTGCAGTATCTTCCGCACCTCAGCTAATGTCTTGCCTCTGATGCTACGGATTACGGTAAAGGCCGCGTATTGCATCTGAGAATAGCTATTGGATTTGTAGTTCCAGAATCGGACATTCAGCCAACTATCGATAAAGTCGGCAACAACGCCCATCTTGGCCTTGGCGGTGTCTTTGTCATCATCCGCATTTACGGCCGAGAGGATGATATGGTGCTGGAGCGTGAAGCCCGCATCGGCGTTGTATTTGACACTCTCCAGCCCCTTTTGGCGAGTGGCGGACGCCTTGAGGAGCCGCAGGTATAGGTCCGCGAAGATGCGCATGTTCTTGACGATGAACTCGTAAAAATCATTGCTGGCTTTCAGCCCCACCTCTTTGGCGTTGTTGCGCACCCACCGGTGATACTCCGTGCCGATCAGTTCGAAGTCTTCGTTCTTGGCCTCCTTCTTCCGCTCCCTTATTCGCTTGGCATATTGCGACCGCAGCCAGGCTTTGAAGAAATCTGCCTCGGTGTTGTCTCCAAACTCGGCTAACTTGGTCAGGTAGGATTTGATCAGTTTGTCCGCTTCAAGCCGTTTGTCTGAATCCTCGATATTGGCTAGCAGATAGCCCTTGAGCATGTCTGTAGGAGTGAGGGAGAGGCCCCTGTCGTTCATAGTCTCGAAGATCGTGTAAGCGTCGCCATCATCGTTCGCTGTGATCTCGATAAGTTTCACGTTTCGAATGATCCACCATATGAACATGTTGAGTTCGTCAGGCGACATGGATTTTGGGAAGATGTCATCCAAGTCGTCGTAACGATCTACCAGATTACGAACAGAGTCGGATTTACCCTCAGGGTTGTAGTCTTCGCCATTAAGTAAGGCTGACATGCAGTCGTTGCGTTCTGGGATGTCGAGCTTGAACTTGGGGCCGCCTGGGTCCTCGTCAAAAACCAACTGCTCGACCTTGTTGACCTTCTTCGCGTGGCCTTGTTGCAGATGGTTCAAATAGATCAGAAGCAGCGTCAATGTCGTTATGCGTTGTTGGCCGTCAACGATGTTGCGCACATCGCCGGCCTTACTGATGACGATGGAGCCGAGGAAGTATTTCGACTGCTTTTCTAGTGGTGTGCCGGGGTTCCACGTCTGCGAAAACTGCCCGTAGAGATCATCCACAAGTTCCTGAAGCTGCTTTCTCTTCCACCGGTATTCACGCTGGTAGTAATCGATCCCGAATGCTGACCCGGAAAGCAACACTTCGAGTGTCTTGTCGTCACCTTGGATATCCTGCAACTCACCGCCTCATCTGCTGAACTGACTGACCGCCCTGCTGCTCCGTCGGCTCCATGCTCGACAGCAGACAGATGAGGCAAGAGGTTAACCATTACTGCGGTGCAAGACCATAGCTTCAGTTACAGAAGACTTGTGAGTTTAGATATCTCCAGGGCGCTTCGTCCCAGAAGTGTGACGGGCGGCTACTGCGGCGGCTTCCCCCAGGAGCGGCAGCTTCGTCCCCAAAGCCCCCGCCACGGCACGCTCTCGGCACCGACTGGTGGCCAAAGTGTGGTGCCGCGCCTACCGACTGCAAATACCATCTGAGAGGTGGCGGGAGCCAGGAGGAATGGTTATCCGGGCTGCATGTCGAAGCTTCCTCTTTCCGTTTTTCCCATCCCTGGTGAGACCGCGATGTCCTTGGCGTCGCGTCTGGCGCGGGCAAACCTTGTGTCCTTGCGCGAATTCCTTCGTGACATGGGCATCAATCCGCACGATCTGATCGCGGGACAACCGCACATCCTTGAGAGGCTGGCCGAGCTTTCCGGTGTTTCGATAGCTGAGCTACAACGAGGAACGCTGAAGATCCGCGACGGCGAGGCTTGGTTCGCTGGCATTCGCTTTCCGGCCGCCAGCGTCGGAGGCAAGGAGGTGCGCGGCTGCCTTGACTGCGTCACAACCCGACCGGGACTGCGTGGTATCTGGTCCTTGCCTTTCGTCACAATCTGCCCCGACCATAGGCGACCACTGGTTGCGTTGTGGACTGTTCAGGACAAGCTTGAGCGATACGATGTCGCCAAACGATTGCCGGAACTTGAACTGTCTGCTCAGTTGCGTCCTGAGACGCGGGATCCTTCTCAGTTCGAGCTATGGTTCTTGGGTAGGATCGAGGGGGACGCTGCTTGCGACCATTGGCTTGACCGGTTCGATCTCCATGCTTCGGCGCAATTCTGCTTCGAGTTGGGCCGGGCGTTGATCGCGACGAAGCTGCGGAAATGGCGTTCCCTTCCAGAGGATCAGCAATGGTGGCCCGCCGATGTCGGATTTCGGCTTTGCGTGGGCGGCGAGGAAGGCCTGCGCGCTGCGTTGAGCGAATTGCAGCATCTGATGGGCCAGCCCGAGCAAGGACCGCGCAAGATCTTCGGTGGTCTTCATGATCTTCTTGCCGTGGATCCATGCCCGGAGGAATTGCGGCCATTTCGTGAAATCCTCCGGCGACACATGCTGGAGACTTGGCCGCTCGCACCGGGCGACGAGGTGTTGGCCGAACCAGTTTTGCAACGCGGGCGCATGTCGCAACAAGCCGTGGTGCGGCTGATGCAGGTGTCCGATTCCGACGTTCTGGCCGCTGCTGCGGGCGATGGGCGCTGCCCGCCGGAATGGAGGCTGATCGACACTGCCGAAGCGAGAACGGTGTTCCCGCACGGTCTGGCCGAACCTCAATTCCGAAAGGCCCTGTCGCTTCCGCCGCACCAATTTGCACAGGCGCGGGATGCGGGGCTGTTTCAGACCACCGCAGGTGGGTTTTGGAACGCATGGGCTGCGCAGGATCTGATCGACGAATTGCTGCTTGGCGCCGAGCCGATCTACGTCGCGATGCATGATTGGTGCAGTCTGGACGAAGCGTCCGACAGATTGCAGAGAACTTTTCCCGAAATCATCGAAGACATCCGTTCGGGGCGCTTGGCGCGGGTCGGGAAGTATCTGCAGCGGTCGGGCTTTGCCTCTGTTCTGGTGAATCTCGGGCATGTCGGCCAGGAGGGCGAGGCGATTTCGATGGACGCCTTTGCCTATTCGCAAGGGCTGCGGCCCAGCGACCTAATGACATTCGCTCGCCGAAACGGACTGTCATATCAGCAGGTGCGCGGACCTCGGGGCGGAGCGCAACTGCGGATGAGCGCGGCCGACCGTGAGGCATTCCACGATCAGTTCATCAGTTTTCGCACTCTAGGCGTTACAGCACGCCTAGCATGGAGCGAGCTTCAGGCGCGGCTTGATACCAACAGGATACGGCCGGCAGGAGGCAGCGCGAGGATCTATTCCCGCGCTGAGGTCAGCCATCTGCTGCCCTGAATCCACGATCCGCGCAGATTTCGCTTGACGCCCTTGCGCATGCTATTGCTTTCGTTTGCGCAGACTTCCCCTTTTTTTGGCAGTTGCGCCGGGTCAGCCGAGCATGGGTTTTCCCGCGACATAGGTCTGGGCGATGGCGCGGTCGTCGCCGAGGATCTGCAGGATGAACAGCTCTTCGGCCAGGGTCTCGGCCCGTTCCATGCGCAGCGCCATCGCCGGCGTCGCGCGGCTGTCCAGCACCACCAGGTCGGCGTCAGAGCCGGGCTCCAGCGTGCCGATGCGGTCGGCCATGCCGAGCGCCAGCGCATTGCCGCGGGTAATCCAGTGGAAGGCGGCGAGGGGATGCAGCTTCTGGCCGCGCAGTTGGAGGATCTTGTAGCCCTCGGCCAGGGTTTGCAGCATGGAATAGCTGGTGCCGCCGCCGACATCGGTGGCGATGCCGCTGGTCACGCCGGCCTTGCGCAGGCCCGCCTCGTCGAAAAGCCCCGAGCCGAGGAACAGGTTCGAGGTCGGGCAGAACACCGCCCGGCTGCCGGTCTCGGCCATGCGGGCGATCTCGCGCGGCTCGAGATGGATGGAATGGCCGAGCAGCAGCTTGTCCGAGAGCAGCCCGTAGCTTTCGTAGATGTCGAGATAGTCGCGCGCCTGGGGATAGAGCTGCAGGGTGAAGGCGATCTCGTCGCGGTTTTCCGACAGATGCGTCTGGATGTGGCAGTCGGGATGTTCGCGCACCAATTGCCCGGCCATCGCCATCTGCTCGGGCGTCGAGGTGATGGCGAAGCGCGGGGTGATGGCATAGCGCTGGCGGCCGCGGCCGTGCCATTTTTCGATCAGCCGCTTGCTGTCGTCATAGCCCTGCTGCGGCGTATCGAGCACCGCCTCGGGGGCGTTGCGGTCCATCATCACCTTGCCGGCGATCATCGCCATCTCGCGCGCCTCGGCGGCCGCGAACAGCGCCTCGGCCGATTGCGGATGCACCGAGCAGAAGGCGACGGCGGTGGTGGTGCCGTGCGAAAGCAGCAGGTCCAGGAACTTCCCGGCCATGAGCGGGGCATGGCCTTGCTGGGCAAAGCGCGATTCCTCGGGGAAGGTATAGGTGTTGAGCCAGTCGAGCAGTTGCGCCCCCCAGCTGGCGATCACCTGCACCTGCGGGAAATGGATATGCGGGTCGATGAAGCCCGGCAGGATCAGGTTCGGGCGGTGGTCGATTTCCGGCAGGCCGGGTTCGCGCAGGGCGGCGTAATCGCCCATGGCGACGATCTTGCCGGCTTCGGTGACGATGGCGCCGTCCTCGTGATAGGCGAAGGCGTCCTCGGTTTCGGCGGGGTCGGCGTGGAAGGAGAGCGTGCGCCCCCGGATCAGCTGTCGCATGGGTATTTTTTCAACGAAGAAGCGGTTTCGGTGAGGCGGCCGATGATCTCGGCGGCGGTGAAGGCGGCGATGATCTCGGGGCGCTTGTCGCGCGAATATCCCGCGCCGATGGGGCAGGTCAGCCGGTCGGTGTCCAGCCCCTGGGCACGGGCGAAGCGGCGGAACTGCGCCAGTTTCGTCCGGCTGCCGATCATGCCGATATAGGGCGCGTCCATGCGGCGCAGCGCCTCGGCCGCGAGCAGGAAGTCCAGCGCGTGGTCATGGGTGACGATGACATGGCTGGTGCCGAAGGGGGCGTTGCGGATCTCGGCCTCGGGCAGGGGGGTCAGGCGGGTTTCGCCCGTGGCCTGCCCGAGTTCGCCCATGCGCTGGTCGATCAGGATCGGGCGCAGCGGCAGCAGCGCCAGGGCCTTGGCGAGCGCGCGGCCGACATGGCCGGCGCCGAAGATCAGCACCTGCGGATGTTCGGGCCCGGCCGGGGCCTCGGTCACGCGGGTCAGCGAGATTTCGACCCGGCCGCCACAGCATTGGCCGATCTCGGGGCCCAGCGGCACGTCCATCACGGCCTGCGCCTCGTCGCGCGCCAGCATTTGCCGGGCGCGGTCGATGGCCATGTATTCCAGCTGGCCGCCGCCGATGGTGCCGCTGAGGTCCTGGGGGGTGACGAACATCGCCGCCCCCTTCTCGCGCGGGGACGAGCCGCGGGTGCGGGTGATCTCGACCCGGATCATGGCCGCAGCCGCTCGATGGCCATCAGCACGCGCTCGGGCGTGGCGGGCGCGTCGATGCGCGGGTTCTCGGCATAGCCGTTGAACGAGGCCACCGCCATGTTCAGCGCCTGAAAGACCGAGATGCCCAGCATGAAGGGCGGCTCGCCCACCGCCTTCGAGCGCTTGATCGTCGCCTCGCGGTTCACCGACCAGTCGGCCAGCTGCACGTTGAAGACCTTGGGCCGGTCCGAGGCCAGCGGGATCTTGTAGGTCGAGGGCGCATGGGTGCGCAGCCGGCCCTTCTGGTCCCACCACAGTTCCTCGCTGGTCAGCCAGCCGGTGCCCTGCACGAAGGCGCCCTCGACCTGGCCCTTGTCGAGCGCCGGGTTCAGGCTGCGGCCCACGTCATGGAGCACATCGGCGCGCTCGATCACGTATTCGCCGGTCAGCGTGTCGACCGAGACCTCGGAGCAGGCGGCGCCATAGGCGAAGTAGTAGAACGGGCGGCCCTGCCCGGTGTCGCGGTTCCAGTGGATCTTGGGCGTCTTGTAGAAGCCCGCGGCCGACAGCTGGACCCGCGCCAGATAGGCGGTGTTGACGAAATCCTGGAAGGGCATTTCCTCGGTGCCGATCTGCACCGTCTCGCCAATGCTGACCAGTTCCGGCGGCACGCCCTTGGCCTCGGCGGCGAAGGCGGTCAGCCGCTCGATCAGCTGGCGGCAGGCGTCCAGCGCCGCCATGCCGTTCAGGTCCGAGCCCGAGGACGCCGCGGTGGCCGAGGTGTTCGGCACCTTCTCGGTCGTGGTCTTGGTGATGCGGATGCGGTCGATGCTGACCCCCAGCGCCTCGGCCACCACCTGCGCGACCTTGGTGTTCAGGCCCTGGCCCATCTCGGTGCCGCCGTGGTTCAGGTGGATCGAGCCGTCCGAGTAGATGTGGATCAGCGCGCCGGCCTGGTTGTACCAGGTCGCGGTGAAGCTGATGCCGAACTTGACCGGGGTCAGGGCGATGCCCTTGCGGATCGCGCCGCCCTGTTCCTGGGCGCGGGCGTTCCAGTCCAGCACCGCCTGGCGGCGGGCGTGGTAGTCGCTGCTGGCCTCGAGTTCCTCGAAGATGCGCGGCAGGATCTGGTCCTCGACCTCCTGGTGATAGGGGGTGAGCTGGCCGTTTTCGTAGAGGTTCAGCTTGCGGATCTCCAGGGGGTCGCGGCCGAGGGCATAGGCGATGTCCTCGACGATGCGCTCGGCCATGACCACGCCCTGCGGGCCGCCGAAGCCGCGAAAGGCGGTGTTCGAGCAGGTGTTGGTCTTCATCGGATGGCTGCGCAGTTCCACCGCCGGGTAGTAATAGGCGTTGTCGGCGTGGAACAGCGCCCGGTCCGTCACCGGGCCCGACAGGTCCGAGGACCAGCCGCAGCGGGCGTAGAAATCGGCGTCCACCGCGTGGATCCTGCCGGTCTCGTCATAGCCCACCTGATAGTCGATGACGAAATCGTGCCGCTTGCCGGTGATCGAGAAATCGTCGTCGCGGTCGGGGCGCAGCTTGACCGCGCGCCCGAGCTTCTTGGCCGCCAGCGCCGAGATGCAGGCAAAGGGGTTCATCTGCGATTCCTTACCGCCGAAGCCGCCGCCCATGCGGCGCACGTTCACCACCACGGCGTTCGAGGGCACGCCCAGCACATGGGCGACCATGTGCTGCACCTCGCTGGGATGCTGGGTCGAGACGTTGACCACGACCTCGTCGTCCTCGCCGGGGATCGAGAAGGCGATCTGGCTTTCCAGGTAGAAATGCTCCTGCCCGCCGACGGTCAGCCGGCCTTCGATGCGCCGGGGCGCGCGGTCCATTTCGGCCATGTCGCCGCGCTTGAGCTTCAGGGGCTTGGTCACATAGCCCAGCCCGGCGTCGCGGGCGCTGATCGCGTCGATGGCAAAGGGCAGTTCCTCGTATTCCACGCGGGCCAGCTGGCAGGCGCGGCGGGCCTGGTCGCGGGTCTCGGCCACCACGGCGAAGATCGGCTGGCCGTGGAACTGCACCTCGTCCCCGGCCAGCAGCGGCTCGTCGTGCAGGCCGGTGGGCGAGATGTCGTTATGGCCGGGAATGTCCGCGGCGGTCAGCACCAGATGCACGCCGGGGGCCTTGCGCACCGCATCGAGGTCCATCGAGACGATGCGGCCATGCGCCACGGTCGAAAGCCCCAGATAGGCGTGCAGCGTGCCCACCGGCTCCATCAGGTCGTCGGTATAGTCGGCCCGGCCGGTGACGTGCTTTTCGGCGGAATCGTGGATGATGGGCGTATGGGCGGCGCCCTTGACGAAGACGTCCTGTTTCATTCGACCCTCCTCAGGCGGTGGTCTGCGCCCTGCTGTTCAAGCCAGAAGCGGCGGAAGAAGTTGGCGGCGAGTTGCTGGCGATATTCCTTGCTGGCCCGCCAGTCGCTGAGCGGCTGGAAGTCATTGGCGACCGCGCGCGCCGCGGCCTCGAAGGTCTCGGCGGTGAAGGGCTGGCCCTTCAGCGCCGCCTCGGCCTGGGTGGCGCGCTTGGGCGTGCCGGCCATGCCGCCGAAGGCCACGCGCGCATCGATGATCGTCGCCCCGTCGGTTTCCACCCGGAAGGCGGCGGCCGAGGCGGTGATGTCGGCGTGGTGGCGCTTGGAGACCTTGTAGGCGGCGATCCTGGCCTCGCCCTTCAGGGGCACGGTGATCGCCTCGACGAATTCGCCGGGGCGGCGGTCCTGCTTGCCGTATTCGATGAAGTAATCCTCGACGGGCAATTCGCGGGTGCCCTCGGCGCTGCGCAGCCGCAGGGTCGCGCCAAGCGCGATCAGCAGGGGCGGCGTCTCGCCGATGGGCGAGCCGTTGGCGACATTGCCGCCGATGGTGCCGGCATTGCGGACCTGCCAGCCGCCGATGCGCAGCCAGTAATCCACCGCCTCGGGGAAATGCTGGCGCAGGAAGGGCTCGAACTCGGAATAGGTCACACCGGCGCCGATGGTGACATGGCCGGGGGCGATCTCGATCCGCTTGAGATCCTGAAGATGGCCGATGAACACCGCCGGAGAGATGTCGCGCAGGAATTTCGTCACCCACAGGCCGACGTCGGTGGCGCCGGCGACGATGGTGGCCTTGGGGTTCTGGGCCAGCACCTGCGCCAGGTCGGCGGCGTCGGCCGGCAGGATGGCGCGATCCTCGCCGCGCGCCACCTCGACGCGGTCGCGCGGGATCGCGGCCAGCGCGGCGGTGATGCGGTCGCGCTCGACATTCAGCGCGTCCATGTGCTGCCCGCCGGCCTCGGAAGCCGCGAAGGCCGCCTTCACGATCGGCTCGTAGCCGGTGCAGCGGCACAGGTTGCCTTGCAGCGCGGTCTCGATCGCCAGCATGTCGGGGCGCGGCTTGGACATCCACAGCCCGTAAAGCGCCATGACGAAGCCCGGCGTGCAAAAGCCGCATTGGCTGCCGTGATGCTCGACCATGGCGGCCTGGACCGGGTGCAAGCCCCCGTCCGCGCCGCGCAGATGCTCGACGGTGACGACATGGCAGCCGTGGCACGAGGCAAGGAAGCGGATGCAGGCATTGATCGGTTCGTAATGCAGCCGGCCCTCATGCAGCCGGCCGATCAGGACGGTGCAGGCGCCGCAATCGCCTTCGGCGCAGCCCTCCTTGGTGCCGGTCAGGCGGCGGTTGAGCCGCAGGAAGTCCAGAAGTGTGTCGCGCGATCCGGCCTCGGTCAGGCGGATCTCGGCGTCGTTCAGAAAAAAGCGCAATTCGTGGCCCATTCGGTCCTCGCTCGCATGGCTGGGTATGGGAAAAGCCTAGATGCGAATTGCTCTTTGCGAAATCTCGGATTGAGCATAAGACTTTCAGCGATTCCTTGAAAGAGGCGGGTTGAGACCATGCCATATCTTGAAAGTCTGCGGGTCTTCGTCCGCGTGGTCGAACTGGGCTCGATCACCGCGGGCGGGCGCGACCTGCGCATGTCGCCGGCCGTCGCCTCGAACCGGATCAAGGATCTGGAAACGCGCTACGGGGTGCGGCTTCTGAACCGCACAACCCGCAAGCTGGTGCCGACCGAGGTGGGGCGGGCCTTCTACGACAATGCCCGCCGGGTGATCGAGACGCTGGACGAGGCCGAGGCGGTGGTCTCGGGCTTTTCCGGCATGCCGCATGGCGCCTTGCGGGTGACGGCGCCGCTGGGCCTGGGGCGGCGGCTGATCGCGCCGCTGGTGCCGAAATTCTGCGACGAGTATCCCGGCGTCGAGGTGCGGTTGCGGCTGTCGGACCGCAACGTCGACATCATCGCCGACGGGATCGACCTGGCCTTCTTCCTGGGCGAGCCGCAGGATTCGGCGCTGAAATGGCGGCGGATCGCGGAATGCCGGCGCGCGCTGGTGGCGACCCCCGACTATCTGGAGCAGCATGGCCATCCCCAGCGCCCCGAGGATCTGGCCGCGCATAATTGCCTGCTGCTGCGCTATCCGAGGAGCCCGGAATACTACTGGGTGCTGGAAAGCCCCGAGGGGCCGCAGAAGCTGCTGGTGAACGGCAAGTTCGACGCCGACGACGGCGACGTGCTGAGCGGCTGGGCGCTGGCGGGCAGGGGCATCGTCAACCGTCCCCGCTACGAGGTGGCCGAGCATCTGACCGCCGGGCGGCTGGTCGAGGTGCTGCCGGACCATCCGCCGACCCCCTCGCAATTCGGCGTGCTGACGCCGCATCGCCGCCTGCAGGATCCCAAGGTGCGGCTGTTCGCCGATTTCATCGCGCGCGAGGTGCGGGGGGTGTTTGCCTGAGCCCTAGTCCCGCACCCATTCCATGAGGTGCAGATAGGGCGCGCGGCGATAGCGCGCGACGCGCTCGGGATCGCCGCCCTGCGGGGCGGGCTCGTCGAAATGCACCAGCCGCAGCCCCTGCGCCAGCAGCGCCTGCATGTAGGCATGGAAGGGGCGATGCCAGTTGCGGATCAGGATGCCGCGCCAGCTGACCCATTCCGCGCGCTCGTCCAGGTAGTTGTCGATCAGGTAGCCCGTGCCGGGATCGCCGTTCCAGCCGCCCGCCGTGCTGAATGAGTTCAGGTTGGCGACAAGCAGGCTGCCGCCGGGACGCAGGACGCGCCCCATCTCGGCGATGGCGGCGCGGATGTCGTCGATGTCGATGAGCGTCAGGTAGCTGACCACCAGGTCGAAGCCGGAATCGGGCAAGGGCAGGGCCTCGGCGCGGGCCTGCACGTAGCGGCCCTTGTCGTCGCGGCTGCGCGCGGCCTCGATCAGCTTCGGCGTGGGATCGATGCCGGTCGCGGCGATGCCTTCGGCGGCAAGCATCCGGCAGAAACGCCCCTCGCCGCAGCCGACATCCAGGGCGTTGCGAAAGCCGCGGCCGCGGATGCGGGCCAGCATCGGGGCGTCGAGCACGTGGCGGCGCGAGAAATCGCCTTCCTCGCCCATGTCGGCGATCCAGGCCTCGGCGGAATCGTCCCAGCCATTCCCGCGGTCCATGCCTGCCTCCCTCGATGCTGCCGAACGGTGCAGCTAGCCGATCCGGCGGGCAGAGGCAAACAGGTCAGTTCCAGGCGAAGGTCTTGGGCAGGCCGCGATACCAGTCGATGATCGCCTGGCGTTCCTGCGGCTCCATGAAGCTGACATTGGCGGGCGGCATGGCATCGGTCACGCCGGCCTGGATGAAGATCTCGCGCGCGGCGCGGGTGATGTCGTCGGGGGTTTCCAGCAGCACGCCCTTGGGCGCGGTGTGGATGCCCTCGTACGAGGGCTCCCTGGCATGGCACATCGAGCAGCGGCCCATGACCGCGTTATAGGCGTCGTCCCAACCCGGCGCGTCGAGCATCGCCTGTTGCGAGGGGGTCAGGACGCGGGCCTCGGCCTCCTCGAGCGTCTGGCGGAACATGGGCGCGGTCGAGAGCCACATGACGATGATGAACAGGATCGTGGTCGCGGCCCAGGTCCACCACTTCATGCCGCCGCCGGCGTGCATGGTGTTGAAGAAATGCCGGATGGTCACGCCCATCAGGAAGATCAGCCCGGCGATCACCCAGTTGTATTCGGTGGCGAAGGCCAGCGGATAGTGGTTCGACAGCATCAGGAAGACGACCGGCAGCGTCAGGTAGTTGTTATGCGTCGAGCGCAGCTTGGCGATCTTGCCGTATTTCGGATCGGCGGGACGCCCGGCCTTGAGGTCGGCGACGACGATGCGCTGGTTCGGCATGATGATGAAGAACACGTTCGCCGTCATGATCGTGGCGGTGAAGGCGCCCAGGTGCAGCATGACCGCGCGGCCGGTGAAGACCTGGTTGTAGGCCCAGCCCATGACCATCAGCAGCGCGAAGAGGATCAGCATCAGCAGGGTCGGGGTCTCGCCCAGCCTGGACTTGCACAGGTTGGTATAGATCAGCCAGCCGATCGAGAGCGAGCCGGCCGAGATCAGGATCGCCTGCCAGGGCGCCAGTTCCATCTTGGCGGGGTCGATCAGGAACAGCTCGGAGCCGACCCAATAGGTGACCATCAGGAGCGCCGCCCCCGAGATCCAGGTCATGTAGCTTTCCCATTTGAACCAGATCAGATGCTCGGGCATGCGCTCGGGCGCGACCAGGTATTTCTGGATGTGGTAGAAGCCGCCGCCATGGACCTGCCATTCCTCGCCATGCGCGCCGGGGGGCAGGCCCGGCACCTTGCGCAGCCCGAGGTCGAGGGCGACGAAATAGAAGGACGAGCCGATCCAGCAGATGGCGGTGACGACATGCGTCCAGCGGATGGCAAAGGCGAGCCAATCCCAGATGACGGCGAAATCGGACATACTTTGTCTCCTGTCTAGCTGGGGAAAGACTAGCCGCTTCGCGGGGTTGCGAGTATTCACGCATTTCCCCTTGCTGTCTTAACGATGCGTTGAAAATCTTTCGCGGGGTGCTGCGGAAATGAAAAAGAGGGGGCTTTGCCCCCTCAGGCCCGTGCCGGGCCTTTCACCCCCAGGGTATTTGGAAAACGGAGAAAGCCTGGGGGCTCAGCTGCCGCGATAGGTCGAAAAGCCGTAGGGCGAGATCAGCAGCGGCACGTGGTAATGGTCCTGTTCGGACATGCCGAAGCGCAGGGGCACCTGGTCGAGGAAGCGGGGCTTGGCCGCCTGGTGTCCCTGGGCGTCGAGCCAGGCGCCGACATGGAAGACCAGTTCGTATTCGCCGGTCTGGAACTCCGCCTCGGGCAGGATGTGCTTGTCGGTGCGGCCGTCGTGGTTGGTGACGGTCTGGGCGATCAGCCGGCGCTCGGGGTCGAGGCGGTAAAGCTCGATCCGCATGCCTTGCGCGGGCGTGCCGTTGGCGGTGTCGAGCACATGGGTGGTCAGATAGCCGGGCATTGTGGTCCTTTCCTTAGTCAATCGGCGAGCCGGGCGATGGCGGCGCGGGCCTGTTCGTTCAGGCGATTCGTGTCTGCGGTCAGCAGGTGGTGATCCTGCACCACGGCGCGGCCTTCCACATAGACCGCGCGCGGGCGGATCGGCGCGCAGAAGACCAGCGCCGCCACCGGATCCCATTGGCCGGCGGCGGGCAGTTCCGAGACGTCCCAGAGCACCAGGTCGGCGCGCTTGCCGGGTTCCAGCGCGCCGATGTCGCTGCGGCCCAGCACGCGCGCGCCGCCGAGCGTGGCGATCTCCAGTGCCTCGTGCGCGCCCATGGCGGCCGGGCCGTCCTTGAGGCGGGCGACCAGCATGGCCTGGCGCGCCTCGAGGCCCAGATGGCTGCAATCGTTGCTGGCCGAGCCGTCGACGCCCAGGCCCACCGGCACGCCGGCGTCGCGCATCCGCCGCACCGGGGCGATGCCCGAGGCGAGGCGTGCGTTCGAGCAGGGGCAATGCGCGACCCCGGTGCCGCTGCGGGCGAAGAGGTCGATTTCCTTGTCCGACAGTTTCACGCAATGCGCGTGCCAGACATCCTCGCCGGTCCAGCCCAGGCTTTCGGCGTAATCGCCGGGCAGCATGCCGAAGTTTTCCAGAGAATAGGCGATATCCTCGTCGTTTTCGGCCAGGTGGGTGTGCAGCCGCACGCCCTTGTCGCGGGCGAGGATCGCCGCGTCGCGCATCAGTTCCCGGCTGACCGAGAAGGGCGAGCAGGGGGCGAGGCCGACCTGCACCATGGCGCCGGGCCTGGGGTCGTGGAAGGCGGCGACCAGGCGCTCGCTGTCCTTGAGGATCGCGGCCTCGTCCTCGACCAGGGCGTCGGGGGGCAGGCCGCCCTTGGACTCGCCGATCGACATGGCGCCGCGGGTGGCGGTGAAGCGGATGCCGATCTCGGCCGCCGCCTCGATGCTGTCGTCGAGCCGGGCGCCGTTCGGGAACAGGTAGAGATGGTCCGAGGAACAGGTGCAGCCCGAGAGCGCCAGTTCGGCAAGGCCGATCCGGGTCGACAGGCGGATGTCCTTGGGGCCCATGCGGCCCCAGATCGGATAAAGCGTCCTGAGCCAGCCGAACAGCGCCGCGTCCTGGGCCGCGGGCACGGCGCGGGTCAGGGTCTGGAACAAGTGGTGATGGGTGTTGACGAGGCCGGGGGTGACGACGCAGCCCCGCGCCTCGACCACCTCGGCGCCTTCGGCCGAGAGGCCGGGGCCGACGGCGGAGATCACCCCGCCCTCGACCAGCACGTCCCCGCCGGCGATCTCGCGCCGGGCGCCGTCCATGGTCACGACCACTTCGGCGCCCCTGATGAGCAGGCGTTTCGTCATCAATGCGCCTCGGCTGCGTGGGCGGCGGCGGCGATTTCCTCGTCGCTGGTGTGCGGCGCGCCGTTGAAGAACCAGTTCAGCAGCACCGCGGCCACGGCGGCCAGAAGGATGCCGGAGTGGATCAGCGTGTGCATGGAATGCGGCAGCCACTGGTTGAAGTCGGGCGCGATCATCGGCACCATGCCCAGCCCCAGCGAGACGGCGACGATGAACAGGTTGTGCTTGTTGCCCTTGAAATCCACCGTCGAGAGGATGCGGATGCCGGTCGCGGCGACCATGCCGAACATCACCAGCCCCGCGCCGCCCAGCACCGTGGTCGGCAGCGATTCGACCAGCGCGCCCATCTTGGGGATCAGGCCCAGCACGATCATGATCGCGCCGCCCGCCACGCAGACGAAGCGCGAGCGCACGCCGGTCACGCCCACCAGCCCGACGTTCTGGCTGAAGGAGGTATAGGGGAAGGTGTTGAAGAGCCCGCCGATCGCGGTGCCGAGCCCGTCCACGCGCAGCCCGGCCGAAAGCGCCTTGGGCGTCATGCGGCGGCCGCAGATGTCGGAAAGCGCCAGGAACATGCCGGTCGATTCGATCATGGTCACGAACATGACCAGCAGCATGGTCAGGATCATCACCGGGTCGAAGATCGGCATGCCGAAATGCAGGGGCTTGATCGGGGCGAACCAGGCGGCCTCGGCGATGCCCTCGAAATGCATCATGCCGAGCGCGGCGGCCAGCAGCCCGCCGATGACGATGCCCAGGAGCACCGCGATATTGGCGACGAAGCCGCGGGCGTAGCGGGCGATCAGCAGGATCGCGGCCAGCACGGTGATGCCGATCAGGATGCGCGGCAGCGAGGCATATTCGGGATTGGCGACGGTCGGCATCAGCTTGACGCTGTCGGGGACGTCGCCGGCGGCGCGGGCGGCCTCCAGCCAGGCCTGGGCGGCGGGATCGACCAGTTGCGGCGCGGTCGGGCCGACCGGCAGGCCGAAGATCCAGTTGATGCCCACCGGCATCAGGCTGACGCCGATCACCAGGATCACCGTGCCGGTGACGACGCTGGGGAAAAAGCGCAACAGCCGGCTGACCAGCGGCGCGAAGAAGATCGAGATGAGCCCGGCGGCCATGATGGCGCCGAACATCATCCGCGCCCCCTCCTGCCCCGGATTGGACGAGGCGATGGCGACCATCGGCCCGACGGCGGCGAAGGTCACGCCCATCATCACCGGCAGGCGGATGCCGAACCATTGCGTGGCGCCGAAGGACTGGATGATGGTGACGATGCCGCAGACGAAGAGGTCGGCGGAAATCAGGAAGGCCACGTCCTGCGGCGAAAGCTGCAGGGCGCGGCCGACGATCAGCGGCACCGCGATGGCGCCGGCATACATGACCAGAACATGCTGGAAGCCCAGGGCGAGCAGCCGAGGCGCGACGATGCGCTCCTCGACCGGATCAAAGCCGGGGCTGGTATCGATTGCTTGCATTCGTCCTATACCTCCCTAGTTTCAGGACGTTATGTCTCTTTAGATCTCGACTTCTTGCGCCAGTCCCTTTTCCTTTGCGATTTCAAGGACTTTCTGCGCAACCGCCAGATCCTGCAGCCCGACGCCGGTGCCGTCGAACAGCGTCACCTCGGCGTCGCCGCGTCCCGGATGGTCGCCCGCGACGACGGCGCCGAGTTCGCCGATCTGATCCTCGCGGATCAGGCCCGATGCGATGGCATGCTGGCATTCGCCGATGCTGACCGACTGCGCGACCTCGTCGGTGAAGATCCGGGCGCGCGCGACCAGCGCCGGGTCCAGCTCCTGCTTGCCTTTCGTATCGGTGCCCATGGCGGCGATATGCGTCGGGCCCTTTACATGCTGGTCCATCAGCAGGGGCGAGAAGGACGAGGTGATCGAGATGATCACGTCGGCCTCGGTGCCCAGCCGGTCCAGCTCGACCGCCTCGAAGGGCAGGCCCAGTTCCGCCGCGGTATCGGCAAGGCGCGACAGCATCTCGGGATGCGGGTTCCAGCCGATGACCTTCTCGAACGGATGCACATTGGCCGCCGCCCGCATCTGGAAGGCGGACTGGTGGCCGGCGCCGATCATGCCCAGCACCTTGGCCCCCTTGGGCGCCAGATACTTGATCGACACCGCCGAGGCTGCCGCGGTGCGCAGCGCCGTCAGCAGGTTGCCGCCCACCGCGGCAGTCACCCGGCCGGTGTCCGGGTCGAACAGGAAGACGGTGGACTGGTGGTTGATCAGGTTGTGCTTCTGGTTCAACGGCCAGTAGCCGCCGGCCTTCAGCCCCAGCACCAGCGCCGAGGCGTCGAAGCCGCCCTTGAAGCCGTAAAGCGCGTCCTCGTGGCCGATGGCCTCGCGCACCACCGGGAAGTTATAGGCCTTGCGACGGGCCATCGAGGCGAAGATCGCCTCGATGGCCTCGAAGGCCGCCTCGGGGGTCATCAGACCCGCGATTTCCTTTTCGGCGACGACGAGCATCAGTAGCCCTTTCCGCGCGCCGAAACCGGCCAGACCGTCTCGACCTTGCCGTTCCGAACGCCGACATACCAGTCGTGGACGTTGCAGGTCGGGTCGCAATGGCCGGGCACCAGCCGCAGCTTGTCGTTGACTTTCAGCACGCCGTCCTTGTCCTCGACCACGCCATGCTCGTCGCTGCACTTGATGTATTTCACGTCGTCGCGACCATAGACGAAGGGCAGGCCGCTATCGACCGACTGCGCCTTGAGCCCGGCATCGACCACCGCCAGGTGCGGCTTGGCATGGCTCATGACCGAGGTCAGGATGAACAGCGCGTTCTCCCATTCGCCCTGGTCGATGCGCTTGCCCTCGGCATCGTGGATGCGGCCGTAATCGGCATCCATGAAGGCGTAGCTGCCGCATTGCAATTCGTTGTAAACGCCCGAATTGCTTTCGAAGTAATACGACCCCGTGCCGCCGCCCGAGACGAATTCGGGGGGCAAACCCTCGGCTTCCAGCGCGGCGACGGCTTCCTTGACCTGGGCGATGGCGGCGTCCAGCTTGGCCTTGCGGTCCTCGTAGCTGTCCATGTGCTGCATGGCGCCCTGATAGGCCTGGATGCCCCTGAAGACCAGGTTCGGGGCGGCGTCGGCGGCCTTGGCGATCTCGACCACGGCTTCCTTGGTGGTCACGCCGCAGCGCCCGGCGCCGCAGTCAATTTCCACGAAGATGCCCAGTTCGGTGCCGTGCTTTTGCGCCGCCGCCGACAGGTCGGCGATGTTGGACACGTCGTCGACGCAGACCGTCACCGTCGCGCCGGTCTTGGGCAGCCGGGCCAGCCGGTCGATCTTGGCCGGCTCGCGCACCTCGTTCGTGACCAGCACGTCCCCGATGCCGCCGCGGGCAAAGACCTCGGCCTCGCTGACCTTCTGGCAGCAGACGCCGACCGAGCCGCCCAGCGACTCCTGCAGCTTCTGCACGTCCACCGACTTGTGCATCTTGCCGTGGCTGCGGTGGCGCATGCCATGCGCCTTGGCATAGTCGCCCATCTTCCTGATGTTGCGCTCCAGCGCGTCCAGGTCGAGGATCAGGCAGGGCGTCTGGATCTCGGCCTCGTCCATGCCCGGCAGGGCGGGGATGTCATAGCCGACCTCGTAGCCGGCGAAATCCGTTTTCGCGTTCATGGGGCTCTCCTCAATTCGGGTTCAGTTCCAGGGCAGCTTGTCGAGATCGACATTGCCGCCGGTGACGATGACGCCGACGCGCTTGCCGGCAAAGGCATCCGGGTTCTTCAGGATGGTGGCCAGCGGCACGGCGCTGGAGGGCTCCATCACGATGCGCAGGTGCTTCCAGATCAGCTTCATCGCGTCCACGATCTCGGCGTCCGAGGCGGTATAGATCTCGTGGACGTGGTTCTTGACGAAATGCCAGGTCAGATCCTTGAGCGGCACCAGCAGGCCGTCGGCAACGGTCTTGGGCGCGTCGTCGGCGATGATGTAGCCGGCCTTGAAGCTGCGATAGGCGTCGTCGGCCTGCTCGGGCTCGGCCGCGATCACCTTCACCTCGGGCGCCAGCGTCGACAGCGTCAGGCAGGTGCCCGAGATCATGCCGCCGCCGCCGATGGGGGCCACCACGGCGTCGAGCCCGTCGGTCTGCTCCATGAATTCCTTGGCGCAGGTGCCCTGGCCCGCGATCACCCGCGGGTCGTTATAGGGGTGGACGAAATCGCCGCCGGTCTCGGCCTGCACCTTGGCGAAGGTCTCCTCGCGCGAGCTGGTCGAGGGCTCGCATTCGGTGATCTTGCCGCCATAGCGGCGCACCGTGTCCTTCTTGGCCTGCGGCGCGGTGCGCGGCATGACCACGTTGCAGGGGATGCCCCGCAGCATGGCCGCGTAGCTCAGGCACGAGGCATGGTTGCCCGAGCTATGCGTGGCGACGCCCTTGGCCGCCTGCGCCTCGTCAAGGCCAAAGACCGCATTGGTGGCGCCGCGGACCTTGAAGGCCCCCGGCTCCTGGAAGTTTTCGCATTTGAAGAACAGCTGCGCGCCGGCAAGCTCGTTCAGATAGTCCGACGTGCGGATCGGCGTGCGGCGGATATGCGGCTTGATCCGCTCATGCGCGGCCAGCATGTCCTCGTAGGTCGGGATATACATCTCGCTGTCCTTCATCACGCGGCTTTCTTCTGCGCGGCGGCGGTGGTCTGGCGGTAATGTTCCTGCGCGGCGGCGACGCCCGAGCCCAGCTTGATCGGCAGGCCCAGATCGGCCATCACCATCTCGGCCGTGGCGATGCCGGACAGCGCCATGGCGTCGGTCAGGCTGCCCAGGTGGCCGATGCGGAACACCTTGCCCGCGACCTGGCCCAGGCCGGTGCCGAAGGCCATGTCATAGGTCTCCAGCGCATGGCTGACGATCAGGTTGGCGTCGAAGCCCTCGGGGACGCGGATGGCGCTGACGCTGTCGGAATAAAGCTCGGGGCGGGCGGCGCAGAGCTTCAGCCCCCAGGCCTCGACCGCGGCGCGCACGCCGCCGGCGATGCGGTGGTGGCGGGCAAAGACGTTCTCCAGCCCCTCGGCCAGGATGCGCTCGCAGCTGGCGTTCAGCCCGTTGATCAGGCCGACCGGCGGCGTATAGGGATAGCCGTTGCGGGCATAGCCGGTCGCCATGTCGCGGATGTCGAAGAAGGTGCGCGGCAGGCGCGCGCTTTCGACCGCCGCCATGGCCTTGGGCGAGAAGCCGACGATGGCCAGCCCCGGCGGCAGCATGAAGCCTTTTTGCGAGCCGGTGACGGCGATGTCGACGCCCCATTCGTCCATGCGGAAATCCATCGAGCCGATCGAGGAAACGCCGTCGACGAACAGCATGGCCGGGTGCTTGGCGGCGTCCAGCGCGCGGCGGACGGCGGCGATGTCGGATTTCACCCCGGTCGCGGTCTCGTTATGCGTGGCCAGCACGACGCGGATCTCGTGGCCCTTGTCGGCGGCCAGGATCTCTTCGAAACGGTCGGCGGGGATGCCCTCGCCCCAGGGGGTCTCGACGAAGGTCACGTCCAGCCCGTGGCGCTGGCACATGTCGATCCAGCGGTGGCTGAACATGCCGTTGCGGGCCGCCAGCACCTTGTCGCCGGGCGACAGCGTGTTGGTGATCGCGGTTTCCCAGCCGCCGGTGCCGGTCGAGGGGAACAGGAACACCTGCGCCTGCGTGGTCTTGAGGACTTTCTTCACCCCCTCCAGCGCCGGATGCAGCATCCGGCCGAACACCGGCGAGCGGTGGTCGATGGTGGGCATGTCCACGGCCTTGCGCATCTCCTCGGGGATGTTGGTGGGGCCGGGGATGAAGATCGGGTTCTGACTGGTCATGGCAATTCCTCCTGCGCTTGTGGACCAAGCTACGTTTTGCTGTCCATTGATGCAATTTTTCTGAAAAATATTTCGCAATCGCGGAAAAATGGCCTAAAGTGACGTGGAATCAGCTGGTTGGTCTTTTCCAAAGCCAAGTCGTGATTTTCAAGAAAATGAAAAAGTTGTCGAAAGGAAAAGTTGAATGTCGGTTCAGATCCGCAAAAGGGGCCGTCCCAGGGGCCGCGCCGGCGGCCTTGGCGCCGAGGATTCGGGCGGCATCCGGGCGCTGGACCGGGCGCTCGACATCCTCGACCTGATCGCGGTCTCCAGCGGGCTGACGCTGACCGAGATCGCGCAGCGCCTGGAGATGGCGCCCTCGACCGTGCATCGGGTGCTGGTGACGCTGGCGGCGCGCGGCGTGGCGGAAAGCGACAGCCAGACCCAGGCCTGGCATGTCGGGCCGACGGCCTTTCGCCACGGCTCGGCCTTCATGCGCCGCTCGGGCCTGGTCGAGCGGGCGCGGCCGCTGCTGCGCCGGCTGATGGAGGTGACGGGCGAGACGGCGAACCTGGGCATCCTGAACGGCGATGCCGTGCTGTTCCTGAGCCAGGCCGAGACGCATGAGACGATCCGCGCCTTCTTTCCGCCCGGTACGCGCTCGGCGCTGCATGCCTCGGGGATCGGCAAGGCGCTTTTGGCCCATGCCCGGCCGGCGGACCTGAAGCGGATGATCCGCGAGATGCGGCTGGAGCGGTTCACCGAGATGACGCTGACCGACCCCCAAGCGCTCCTGGACGATCTGGCCCGCATCCGCGCCCGCGGCTATGCCCTGGACAACGAAGAGCGCACGCCCGGCATGCGTTGCATCGCCGCGCCGATCTTCGACCTGGCCGGCGAGGCGGCGGCGGGGATCTCGGTCTCGGGGCCGAGCCTGCGCATGTCGGACGCGCGGCTCGAGGCCATGTCCGAGGCGGTGATCGAGGCCGCGCGCGAGCTTTCCCTGGGCATGGCGCCGCATGCGGGGGCGGGCGAGGGGCGCTGATTCGTCTAATTGCGCCCGGACCGGACCTTTGCTTTCCGGGCTGATGCGGGGATTTCCCGGCCATTTGTGCATTAAGCGTCGATTCACGTTCAGTTCACGCCGCCCGGCCTAGCTTCGACGCAACCTGTGACCGCGTCCGCCTGCCGGGTCCGAAGGATCCGGCGCGTGTCCTGCAAGGAGCTTCGGCATGGAAGATTTCGTTTCCCGATCCGGTCCCGGATTCGATGGGATGCAGCAATTGCACCCCCGGCCGGGTTGGGAAACGGAGGCGGCGGCGGATCCTGCGGAAGCCGCGGACATGCCCGGCCCCGCCAGCCGGCTTTACGGCGCCTGCAGCGTCGAGACCTATCGCGCCGCCGGTGCGCTGCATGCCGCCCATCGCGATGCGGGCGGGTTTCTGGATGCGGTGGACCGGTTCGCCACGCCGGATTTCTGGCGCCGGGACGCGGCGGTGAAGTCCTGGATCTACGACCGGCAGGCGATGGAACATGCGCCGGGCCGGGACATGGATTCGGTGCGGGTGTTCTATCACGCCGGCCATGGCCGGATGGGCGACGACGGGGTGTTCCACCTGCCGATGGGGGCGCTCTGGACCGGGACGGACGCCTGCCTGACCGCCGAACGGATGCGGCTTGGCACCGACGGCCTGCGCTATCTGTTCTGGTCCACCAGCCAGTCGCTGCGCGTCGGGCGGGGCTTCAGCCCGCTTTACAGCTGGGCGCGGGCCAATGCCGGGCTGCGGATGCTGTTCGGCTTCGATTCGATCTGCTGGGATTCCGGCCGCTATGGCGCGAATTTCTGGCGCCACTGGCAGATGGGCAAGCCCTTTGCCCAGGCCTGGCTGGACGGGGCCTGGGACGTGGCCCCCGACCAAAGCCCGGTCGCCTGTGCCTGCGCGCCCGACCGCGATGCGGCGCTGGCCATGCTGTTCGGCGAGCGGCGCTTTGCGGCGCAGCGCGGCGCGGCGCAATGCTGGGCCTGGCGCTGGCACGCGCCCCAGGCGCTTTACCAGCGCGAGGCGGCGCTGACCGAGCCCCCGGCCGAGTTCGGCGCCGTGCGGCTGGTCCCGGTGTCCGAGGATCGCGCCCTGGCCCGCTCGGTGCTGTCGCGGCTGGGGCTGGACCCGGCCCTGGCTGCCCTCGATGCGCAGGGCGCGCTTTCGGTGGGCCAGGGGGCGCTGCGCTTTCAGCGCCGGCCGGACGGGCACATCCTGCTGGAGCTGGAGCCCGCCGCGCCGGGGCGCGGCCTGCGCGAGATGCCGCCGCGCCGCGCCCTGGTCAGCCGCGCCCGGTCCGTGCTGCGGTCATACGGCTTTCTGCCGGCGGGGATCGAGCTGGTCTTCGACCGCGTCTCGCTGGCGCTTTCGGCGACGGCCAGCCTGCGCCGGCTGGACGAGCCCCCGGCGGAAAGCCTGGACGAGATCATCGTGCAATTCCGCCAGGCGATCGACGGCATCCCGGTGCTGACCCCGGATGCCGGGACGCTGCGGCTGGCGATGCGGCCGGACGGCACCGTGCTGCGCATCGAATCGACCCTGCGCCGGGTGGCCGAGCGGATGCCGGTGCGCGCCCATCGCCACGGCCTGCCCGACGATCCGCCGCCGCCCGTGCGGCCCGAGGGCCTGCCCGAGCCCGAGCCGCAGTCGATCACCCGCATCCTGGCGCAGCATTCGGCGCGGCTGATGCGCGACCTGGCCGCGCGCGGCGCGGCGCCGCTGAGCCTGCGCACCCTGCCGGGCACCACGGAAATCGGATACGGAATCCGCAGCAACACCGCCCGTCTCGTCGCCCGCCAGGGCATCGAGATCGAATGCGTGCGCGGCTTTCGCAAGCGTTACTGGATCCAGTCTGACCTGGGTGACTGACGATCCGGTAGCCCGGAGGCGGAGGCAGCCGCCTCCGGGCACTTGACTGGCCGCACACTCTTGGCGAGGACTGTCCGAGAGAGGGAGCATGGCGGAATACACCCGCGCCGAGATCGTCCGGCGCATCGCGACGATGGGCCGTCTGCACCTGGCCGGGTCCGACCTGGCCGGGCTGGACCTGTCGGGCATGACGCTGGTGGGTGCCGACCTGTCCTATGCCGACCTGACCGAGGCCGACCTGACCGACGCGCAGCTGTCGGATGCAAGCCTGTGGTCGGCCCGCGCGCCGCGGGCGCGGTTTCGCAACGCCAACCTGTCGCGGGCCAGCCTGGGTCTGGCGGACCTGTCCGATGCCGACCTGCGCGGCGCGGTGCTGGAGCGCGCCGACCTGACCGGCGCGCGGCTGGACCGGGCGGACCTGACGGCCGCGCGGCTGCGCGGCGCCTGGCTCGACAGCATGCAGCGGGCGATGGCGACGGGCGCGCCGCCGCTGCGCTATCCGCCGCGGCACCGGCCCATGACCTGCGTGCTGCACGAGGACCACATCTCGGGCCCCGTGGCCCTGCGCTGCGGCGACCGGCTGGAGGTGCATCTGAACAGCCTGTCCGAGGCCGCGGCCCGCGACCCCCGCCTGGCCCGGCTGCAGGGCGCACCGATCCTTGCCGGCCCCGAACTGCCCCGGCTGGATGCCGGCCCGCCCCTTGTCCTGGCCTTTGTCGCCGTCGCCCCCGGCCGCGCCCGGCTGGTGCTGGAGCCGGGCCGGGGCGGGGCGCCCATCGTGCTGGAGGTGCTGGTCTCGCCCTGACCGCCGCGGCCTCAAAGCCCCGAGCGGGTGATCCCCATCAGCCGGGCCATGCGCAGCGGCGCGACCGGATAATCCGGCTCGGCCATCAGCTCGAGCGAGAAATCCGGCTCGATCCGGCGCAGGTGGCGCAGGGCGTCGGCGGCGCCGGCCACGTCGCCGCGATGATAGCGCAGCGCCGCCAGGAAACGCAGCGAGGGCCGGTTGTCCGGGGCGAAGGCAAAGGCGGCCGCGGCCGAGTTCTCGGCATCGCCCAGCCGGCCCAGCCGCAGCTGCACCACGGCGCGGCGCATCAGCCACGAGGCCGGGCCCAGCTCGGCCAGGGCGCCGCGGGCGCCGCGCTCGGTCGCCTCCAGCGCCTCTAGGTCGCGGCCGACATCGGTCAGCGCCTGGGACAGCGCATGGCAGGCCAACTCGTTGTCGGGATCGTTGCGGCAGGCGGCCTGCGCCAGCTCCAGCGCCCCTACCGCATCCCGCCGCCACGAGGCGGAAAGCGAGGCCACCGCCAGCACCGAGGGGTTGGCGGGCGCCAGGTCGCGCGCCTGCCGCGCAAAGGCCTCGGCCTCGTCCGAGCAGCGCGCCGGATCCTCGGTCAGCCGCTCGCTGATCAGCGTGTTGCGCAGATAGGAACGCAGCGCCAGCGCCACGCCGCTCTGCCGTTCCCGCGGCATCGCGGCAAGGATGCGGTCGGCCGATTCCAGCCGGTCGCGGGAATAGCTGAACACGTCCCAGACCGGGAAGGTCAGCCCCTGCGCCGGCGGGGCGGTCCGCCGCGCCCGGTCAAGCAGCGCCACCGCGATCTGCGCCACCGCATGGCGCATGGTCGCGGTCTCGTCGGCGGCGCGGATGGTGAAGCGCCGCGTCCAGCCGCGCGCGCCGGTGGCCAGGTCGCGCATCACCACCATCAGCGAGCAGTCGGTCCCCGCCGCATAGCAGATGGCGCCGATCTGGATGCCGGCCTGCGGCGCCCCGGCCGAGTGCCGGTCGGCCAGCACCGCCGGGATCATCTCGCAGGCGCGGGCGGCGGCCTCGTTCAGGATCATCTCGCCGATGACATGGGCGCGGGCGTCGTTGCTTTCGACCGGCTGCAAGGCCACGACGTAATCGCCGGGGGCGGGCTCGCCCGCGCACCAGGGCTCGGGCAGGGGCGGGGGCGGCAGGGGCCGTTGCAGGATGCTGGGACCGTCGCAATCCGGCGTCAGCCGCAGGCGCATGTCGCGCAACCAGGTCTCGAACTCGGGGTCGGGCACGTCGATGTCGGCGGCGAACTCGATCGGCGCGCCGCCGGCGTCATAGACCGGGGTCAGGTCGATGCGCAGCCGCTCGGCGTCCAGCCCCACCCAGCCCACGCCGGTCAGCAGGATGCCCTTTTCGGCACCCAGCGCGGCGCGCAGCTCGCGCAGCATCTGCCGCAGGCTGTCGGAACCGCGCTGCCGGCCCCGCTCGCTCCACAGCAGGTCTTGCAGCCGGGCGCGGCTGAGCCGCAGGTCCGGCGCCGTGCCCAGCAATGCCAGCGCGCCACGAGCCTTCTGGCTGCGGGGGGTGAGATCCGCCCCGCCGGCGCCGCGCAGGCGCACGGATCCCATCAGACTCAGCGTGGCAGGCATTTGATTCGCCGCATGGCTTCGTTATGGTCGCATATTGATCTTAATGCCCGGCGGCGGGGGCCGACAACAGCCGCCGCGCCGGATCGCGGCAGGGGCGCCGGGGCCAAATCCGCGCCCGGTCGCAGCGGGCACATTGCCTGCGCGGCCCGCCTGCGCTATCGGGGCGTCAAAGCAAAGGGGATCCCGAAGATGACCGAGCAGCGCAAGAGCGGCCTGTCCTATGCCGAGGCCGGAGTGGATATCGACGCGGGCAATGCGCTGGTCGAGCGGATCAAGCCCGCCGCCGCTGCCACCCGCCGCCCCGGCGTGATGGAAGGGCTGGGCGGCTTCGGCGCGCTCTTCGACCCGCGCGCGGCCGGCTACGACGACCCGGTTCTGGTGGCCGCGACCGACGGCGTCGGCACCAAGCTGCGCATCGGCATCGACACGGGCGAGCTTGACGGGCTGGGCATCGACCTGGTGGCGATGTGCGTGAACGACCTGGTCTGCCAGGGTGCCGAGCCCCTGTTCTTCCTGGATTATTTCGCCACCGGCAAGTTGTCGGTCGATGAGGCTGCGCGGGTCATCAACGGCATCGCCGAGGGCTGCCGCCGGTCCGGCTGCGCGCTGATCGGCGGCGAGACGGCCGAGATGCCGGGCATGTATGCGCGCGGCGATTTCGACCTCGCGGGCTTCGCCGTCGGCGCGATGGAGCGGGGCACGGCCCTGCCGGCGGGCGTCGCGGATGGCGACGTGCTGCTGGGCCTTGCCTCGGACGGGGTGCATTCCAACGGCTTCTCGCTGGTGCGCCGGGTGGCCGACCACGCCGGGCTCGACTGGTCGGCGCCCGCGCCCTTTGCCGCGGGCACGCTGGGCCAGGCGCTGCTGGTGCCGACGCGGCTCTACGTGCGCCCGCTCCTGGCGGCGATCCGCGCCGGTGGCGTGCATGCGGCGGCCCATATCACCGGCGGCGGCATCACCGAGAACCTGCCGCGCGTCCTGCCCCAGGGCCTCGGGGCCGAGGTGGACCTCGACAGCTTCAGCCTGCCGCCGGTCTTCGACTGGCTGGCCGGGGCCGGCGACATCGCTGATGCCGAGATGCTCAAGACCTTCAACTGCGGCATCGGCATGATCCTGGCCGTGGCCGCCGACCGCGCCGCCGAACTCGAGGCGCTGCTGAAGGCGCAGGGCGAAACGGTGGTCCGCCTGGGCCATGTTCGCCCCGGCGCGGGCGTGCGCTACTCCGGCCGCTTGCGGTGAAACGCGTCGCCATCCTGATCTCGGGCGGCGGCTCGAACATGGTCCAGCTGGTCGAATCGATGACCGGCAGCCACCCGGCCCGCCCGGTGATCGTCGGCTCGAACGACCCGCAGGCGGCGGGGCTGGCCAGGGCGCAGGCCCTGGGCGTGCCGAGCTTCGCGGTGGACCACCGCGCCTATCCCGGCGACCGCGCCGGTTTCGAGGCGGCTCTGCTGGAACCGCTGCTGGCGGCGGAACCGGACATCCTCTGCCTGGCCGGCTTCATGCGCATCCTGACCCCGGATTTCGTGCAGCGCTTCCAGGGCCGGATGTTGAACATCCACCCCTCGCTCCTGCCGAAATATCCCGGCCTGCACACCCATGGCCGCGCCATCGAGGCCGGCGATGCCGAGGCCGGGGCCACCGTCCACCTGGTCACGCCCGAACTCGACGCCGGCCCGATCCTCGGCCAGGCGCGGGTGCCGGTCCTGCCCGGCGACACGGCCGAGACGCTGGCCGCCCGCGTCCTGGTCCAGGAACACCGGCTCTACCCCGCGGTGCTGCGTCGCTTCGCCCAGGGCGACCGGACGCCGATCACCCTCACCGCAGCGTGAGAAAAGGCGCAGACCCGCACCTTTCTCCGTTTTCCAAATACCCTGGGGGTGCGGGGGCAAAGCCCCCGTGACGTCCTCCCATCACTTCTCCGGCACCAGCCCCCGTGGCGCAAAGCGCAGCACCAGCAGCAGCACCACCCCCAGCGCGATGAAGCGCATATGCGGCGCGCTGCCCAGCAGGTGGTCGCGCAATGCGCCCGCGGGCAGCGGCCCGGTGACAAGCCGCATCAGCTCGGGCCCCCAGACCTCGGCCTTGATCCACAGGAACCAGACCAGGATCGCCCCCAGCGCCGCGCCCCAGTTGTTGCCCGAGCCGCCGACGATCACCATCACCCAGATCAGGAAGGTATAGCGCAGCGGGTTGAAGCTGTTGGGCGACAAAAGCCCGTCCAGCGTGACCATCATCGCGCCGGCCAGGCCGATCACCGCGCTGCCGATGACGAAGATCTGCAGATGCCGGCGGGTCACGTCCTTGCCCATGGCCTCTGCGGCGGTCTCGTTGTCGCGGATCGCGCGCATCATCCGGCCCCAGGGCGATTTCAGCGCCAGTTCCGCCAGCAGGATCAGCGCCAGCAGCACCGCCCCGAACAGGCCCGCGTAAAGCAGCTTGACCCAGACGCCCGAGGCGACGGCCGGGCTCATCCCCCATTCGGCGGCGCGGGCCACGAAATCGGCATTGCCCTGCAGGTCCAGCTCATAGGGCACCGGGCGCGGGATGCCCGAGACGTTCTTGACCCCGCGCGACAGCCATTCCTCGTTGCGCATCACCGCGACGATGATCTCGCCGATGCCCAGCGTGGCGATGGCCAGGTAGTCCGAGCGCAGCCCCAGCGCCACCTTGCCGACGCCCCAGGCGGCCGCGGCGGCGAACAGCGCCCCCACCGGCCAGGACAGCAGCACCGGCCAGCCCAGCCCGCCGATATTGCCGGCGCGGGCGGAATTGTTCGCCTCGATCGCCATCACCGCCGGATCGAACAGCCAGCGATAGGCCACGAAGCCCGCCACCAGCACCGCGACTAGCGCCGGGACGCGCCAGGCTCCGGACATGCGCCGCCAAACCTGCGCCGCCAGCACCAGCGTGCCGAGCCCCACCAGAAGCGCCAGGATCAGCCGCGGCCCGCCGGCGGCCCAGGCGCCCTGCACCGGCGCGGTCGAGACCAGCACCGGCGCCAGCCCGCCAAGCGCCAGGAAGCCCACGACGCCGGCGTTGAACAGCCCGGCATAGCCCCATTGCATGTTGACGCCCAGGGCCATGACGGCCGAGATCAGCCCCATGTTCAGGATGGCCAGCGCCGTGTTCCAGCTGCCCGAGAACAGCGCGTTGCGAAAGCTGCCCTCGGCCAGGAACAGCGCGGCCAGGATCAGGAACAGCACCGGCGCGCGCCAGGGGCTGACCGCTTCGGCTTGACGTGTATTCGACATGGATAAACGCCCTCCTCAGACGGATTTGCCGCGGAACAGGCCGGTCGGCCGGAACAGCAGGACCACGATCAGGATCACGAAGCTGACCGCGAACTTGTATTCGGTGGACAGAAGCTGCAGCAGCCCCTGGGGCTCAAAGCCCAGGTAGGTCGCGATCTTGCGCCAGGGATAGGTCACGGCCACCTCGGAGAAGGCGACGATGAAGCCGCCCGCCACCGCGCCCAGCGGATTGCCGAGGCCGCCGACGATGGCGGCGGCAAAGATCGGCAGCAGGATCTGGAAATAGTTGAAGACCTTGAAGGACTTGTCCAGCCCGTAAAGCGTGCCCGCCGTCACCGCCAGCGCGGTGGCGATCAGCCAGGTCAGGCGCACCACCCGCTCGGGGTCGATGCCCGACAGCAGCGCCAGGTCCTCGTTGTCGGAATAGGCGCGCATCGCCTTGCCGGCGCGCGAGCGGTTCAGGAAGCGGAACAGCGCCCAGCAGGCCAGCGCCGTCACCACCAGCGTCAGCGCCTGGCTGACGCGCAGCGACAGCCCCTCGGACAGCCCGGTCCAGGCGCGGAACTGCTGCACGCTGACCAGGAAGCGCGCGCCGTCGTCGAAGCGGATCTCGTCGACGCCGATGATCAGCCGCGTCAGCCCGTTCATGATGAACATGACCCCGACCGAGGCCATGACCAGGATGATCGGGGCCGAGCGCTTGCTGCGATAGAAGCGATAGACCACGCGGTCGGTGCCCAGGATGAAGACCGCGGTCAGCGCGATGCCGAAGGGCAGGGCCAGCAGCGCCGTGGGCAGCGGGCCCAGGCCGATGCCGATGGCCTGCAGCCCCCAGGTGATCAGGATCACCAGCGCGGCGCCGAAGGCCATGGTGTCGCCATGGGCGAAGTTGGAAAAGCGCAGGATGCCGTAGATCAGCGTCACCCCCAGCGCCCCAAGCGCCAGTTGCGCGCCATAGGAGGCGGCGGGGATCACCACGAAGTTCAGGATGGCCACGAGGGCGTTCAGCATGTCCATCTTCAGCCCCCCAGGAAGGTGCGGCGGACCTCGGGATCGGCCAGCAACGCCTGCCCGCTGTCGGTGTAACGGTTGGCGCCCTGCACCAGCACATAGCCGATGTCGGCGATCTCCAGCGCCTGGCGGGCGTTCTGTTCCACCATCAGGATCGAGATGCCGGTGCGGGCGACCTCGATGATGCGGTCGAACAGCTCGTCCATGACGATGGGGCTGACGCCAGCGGTCGGCTCGTCCAGCATCAGCAGGCTGGGCCGGGTCATCAGCGCCCGGCCGACGGCGACCTGCTGGCGCTGGCCGCCCGACAATTCGCCGGCGTTCTGCCTGCGCTTGTCGGCCACGGCCGGGAACAGCTCATAGACCTGGGCCATGGTGTCGCGGTAATCGTCCTCGCGGATGAAGGCGCCCATCTCCAGGTTTTCCTCGACCGTCATGGTCGGGAAGATGTTGTGGGTCTGCGGCACGAAGCCCATGCCCTTGCGCACCCGCTCCTGCGGGGTCAGCCGGGTGATGTCCTCGCCGGCCAGCGCGACCTTGCCCTCGCGCAGGGCCAGCATGCCGAAGACGGCCTTCATCGCCGTCGACTTGCCGGCGCCGTTCGGGCCGACGATCACGGCGATCTGGCCGCGTTCGACCGTCAGGGTGCAGCCGTTCAGGATGTCGGCCTTGCCATAGCCGCCGCGCATGTCGGTGGCGGAAAGATAGGGCTCTGCCATCACAGCTCTCCCGCTGGCTTGCCGTCGCCGCCGCGGCCCGCCTCGGCCCCCAGGCCGGGCTGGGCGCCGTGGCTTTCGCCGAAGGCGGCCTCCTCGGCCACCTCGGCCGCGACCTTGTTCTTCAGGCCGGTGCCCAGATAGGCCTCGATCACCGCCTCGTTCTTCATGATGCTGTCGGCGGAGCCCTGGGCCAGAACCTTGCCCGCCGCCATGACGATCACCGGGTCGCAAAGCCGGCCGATGAAATCCATGTCATGCTCGATCACGCAGAAGGTATAGCCGCGCTCCTTGTTCAGCCGCACGATGGCATCGCCGATGGTGCCCAGCAGCGTGCGGTTCACCCCGGCGCCGACCTCGTCCAGAAAGACGATCTTCGCATCCACCATCATGGTGCGGCCCAGTTCCAGCAGCTTCTTCTGCCCGCCGGACAGGTTGCCGGCCTTTTCGTCGGCGACATGGGAAATGGTCAGGAACTCAAGCACTTCGTCGGCCTTCTTGCGAAGCGCGCGCTCCTCCTCGCGGATGCGGCCGCGGCGGAGCCAGGTGTTCAGCAGCGTCTCGCCGCATTGACCGCCGGGCACCATCATCAGGTTCTCGCGCACCGTCATCGAGGAAAACTCGTGCGCCAGCTGGAAGGTGCGCAACAGCCCCTTGTGGAACAGCTCGTGCGGCGGCAGGCCGGTGATGTCCTCGCCGGCCATGGTCACTCGGCCGGCCGTCGGTTTCAGAACGCCGGCGATGACGTTGAAAAGCGTGGATTTCCCGGCGCCGTTCGGGCCGATCAATCCGGTGATCGAGCCCGTCTCGATCGTCAGGCTGGCGCCATCGACGGCGCGGAAGCCTCCGAAATGCTTGTGCAGGTCGTGGACCTGGATCATAGTGCTCCCCAGCTTCATGCGTTGCATGAAGAATTTCCCTTACGGGATTGTTCTTGATTGTGAAAAGGGCCCGGAGACCGGACCCTTTCCGCGACCTGCGGGCCTTAGCGGTAGCCTATGACGTTCAGCTTGCCGCCCTTGAAATCGACCTCGCGATAGACGCCGGCGCTTTCGCCCGGCTCGATCAGCTCGACCGAGGTGGCGCCGACATAGTCGATGTCCTGGCCCGCCGCGAGCAGCTCCAGCCCCTTGGCCAGCTCGCCCGGATAGATCTTTTCGCCCGGCTCGTTGGCAACTTCCATCACCTTGTCCTTGTAGACCGTGGGGTCCGAGGACTTGGCGGCCTGCATGGCCAGCAGCATCAGCGCGGCGGCGTCGTAGGATTCGCCGGCATAGGCCGAGGTGCCGTCGAAGCCGGCCTCCTTGGCGAGCGCGTCGAACTTGTCATGCCCCTCGCCCTCGGCCGAGGGGTTCTGGCCGAACGAGTTTTCCAGCTGGGTGCCGAACTTCTCGACCAGCACGTTGTTGACCATGCCGTCGGGCAGCACGAAGACCTCGAAGGCGCCGGTGTCGAGCGAGCCCTGGATGACGCCCGAGCCGCCCTGGTCGGCATAGCCCGCCACGACCAGCGCATCGCCGCCCGCGGCCGCAAGCGCCGCGACCTCGGCCGAATAGTCGGCCTTGCCGTCGTCATGGGCCGAAACCACGGTGACGGTGCCGCCCTTGGCCTTGTAGGCGTCGGCGAAGCTGTCGGCCAGGCCCTTGCCGTAGTCGTTGTTGGTATAGGTCACCGCGACGCTGTTGATGCCGCGTTCCAGCACGATGTCGGCCATGACTTCGCCCTGGCGCGCGTCCGAGGGCGAGGTGCGGAAGAAGAAGCCCTTGTCGTCGATGGTCGAAAGCGCGGGCGAGGTCGCCGAGGGCGAGATCATCACCACGCCCTGCGGCACGCCAACCTGTTCGAGCGAGGCGATGGTTTCGCCCGAACACATGCCGCCCATGACGCCCTTGACGCCTTCGGCGGTCACCAGCCGGGTGACGGCGGCAACCGAGGCGGCCGCGTCGATGCAGGTGTTGTCCGCGACCACCGGGGTCACGGTCGAGCCGTCCAGCAGCTTGCCGCTGTCCGAGACCTCCTTCATCGCCAGTTCCGCGCCTTTCTGCATTGCCGGCGAGATCGATTCCAAGGGGCCGGTCAGGCCCAGCGAAATGCCCATCTTGATTTCCTCGGCGCCGGCGGCACCGGCAAGCAAGGCTCCGGCGGCGCTGGCCAGAAGAAGCTTTTTCATCAGTCGTCTCCCTGAGTGGAACATTGTCCTGTCTGACAGGTTATAAGCGCGCGAATGAAAAGAAAAGCGTGTTGGCGACCGCGGAAGGCGCGCGATCGGGCACTTGCCGCAGCGGAAGTTCCGCTAATGCGCCCCGGCCGCGCCGCGTTCGCGATAGGGCGTGCAACCATAGGTCGCGCGATAGCATTTCGAAAAATGCACGGCCGAGGCGAAGCCGCAGGCCAGGGCGATCTCCATCACGCTCATCGGGGTCTGCAGCAGCAGGTGGCGCGCCCGTTCCAGCCGCAGCTCCATGTAATAGCGCTTGGGCGAGCGGCCCAGGTGGCGGGCGAACAGCCGTTCCAGCTGGCGCGGCGACAGGCCCGCCTCGGCGGCCAGCCGCGCCGGGCTGACCGGATCCTCGATATTGGCCTCCATCCGGGCCAGAACCTGCGCCAGCCGGGGATGGTGCGCGCCGATCCGGCCGGGGCTGGACAGGCGCTGCTGGTCCTCTTCCGAGCGGATGGCGGTGTGGATCATCTGGTCGGCCACGCGGCTGGCCAGTTCCGCGCCGTGGTCGCGGGCGATCTGGCGCAGCATCAGGTCGATGGCGGCGGTCCCGCCGGCGGCGGTCAGCCGGTTGCCGTCCTCGACGAATACGGTGCGGATCAGGGTGACATCGGGGAATTTCTCGGCAAAGCCGTCCTGGTTTTCCCAGTGGATGGTGGCGCGGCGGCCGTCCAGCAGCCCGGCCTCGGCCAGCACCCAGGCGCCGGTGCAAAGCGCGCCGATGCGGGTGCCGCGCCGCGCCTCGCGCCGCAGCCAGGCCAGCACCGGCCGCGTCGCGGCCCGCGCCACGTCCAGCCCGCCGCAGACCAGCACCGTGTCGCCGCGCCGGGTCTCGGCCAGCGGGCCGTCCAGCAGGATGCGCGCCCCGTTCGAGCAAAGCGCGGTCTCGCCCTGTTCGCCGATCAGCCGCCATTCGTAAAGCTCGCGCCCGGAAAGCCGGTTGGCCAGCCGCAGGGGCTCGATCGCGGCGGCGAATGAGACCATGGTGAAGCGGTCCAGCAACATAAACACATAGCGCAGCGCGGGGGCCGGATTCGGCCCCGGAGCGGGGGAGACTGCTGGATCGTGGTCTGGCATGTCGGTCGCGCGTCAGGAATTCGCGGCAGATCAGCAGGCAATCGCGGCGCGCGCAAGGCTTTTCCTTTGGTCCTGCACCCTCTATATGGCAGGCACCGCTTGCATGAAGGATAGGATCATGGCACCGACGAATTCCAGTTCCGCGACCCCGGCACAGGCATGGGACAAGCGTGGCTGGCGCGCCTATCCGCGCGTCCAGATGCCCGACTATCCCGACCAGGACGCCGTCGCCGCCGTCGAGGCGCTTCTGGCCAAATACCCGCCGCTGGTCTTTGCCGGCGAGGCGCGCCGGCTGAGAGCCTCGCTGGGCGAGGTCGCGGCGGGCCGCGCCTTCCTGCTGCAGGGCGGCGACTGCGCCGAAAGCTTTGCCGAATTCTCGGCCGACAACATCCGCGACACCTTCAAGGTCATGCTGCAGATGGCCGTCGTGCTGACCTGGGGCGCGCAGCTGCCGGTGGTCAAGGTCGGCCGCATGGCGGGCCAGTTCGCCAAGCCGCGCTCGGCCCCGATGGAGAAGATCGGCGAGCAGGAGCTGCCCAGCTATCGCGGCGACATCATCAACGGTTTCGACTTCACCGCCGAGGCGCGCATCCCCGACCCGCAGCGCATGCTGGCGGCCTATACCCAGGCCGCGGCCTCGCTGAACCTGCTGCGCGCCTTCTCGACCGGCGGCTATGCCGACATCCACCGGGTGCAAAGCTGGATCAGCGACTTCACCGGCGGCGAGGAGGCGGCGCGCTATCGCGACATAGCCGACCGGATCAGCGACGCCATGGCCTTCATGGCGGCGGCGGGCGTGACCTCGGAAACCGCGCATGGGCTGGGGACGGTGGATTTCTACACCAGCCACGAGGCCCTGCTGCTGGAATACGAAGAGGCGCTGGCGCGGATCGATTCGACCACCGGCCTGCCCGTCGCGGGTTCGGGGCACATGATCTGGATCGGCGACCGCACCCGCCAGGTCGACGGCGCGCATGTCGAGTTCTGCCGCGGCGTGCAGAACCCGATCGGGCTGAAATGCGGCCCCTCGATCAGCGAGGGCGACCTCAAGGCGCTGATCGCCCGGCTGAACCCGGAAAACGAGCCGGGCCGGCTGACGCTGATCGCCCGCTTCGGCGCCGGCTCGGTCGGCGACCACCTGCCGCGGCTGATCAAGGCGGTGCGCGAAGAGGGGGCGAATGTCGTCTGGTCCTGCGACCCGATGCACGGCAACACCATCAAGTCGGCCTCGGGCTACAAGACCCGTCCCTTCGATTCGGTGCTGCGCGAGGTGCGCGAGTTCTTCGCCGTCCATCGCGCCGAAGGCACCATCCCCGGCGGCGTGCATTTCGAGATGACCGGGCAGGACGTCACCGAATGCATCGGCGGCGTGCGCGCGGTCACGGACGAGGATCTGTCGAACCGCTATCACACCGCCTGCGATCCGCGGCTGAACGCCAGCCAGTCGCTGGAACTGGCCTTCCTGGTGGCCGAAGAGCTGCGCAGCCGCCGCGTCAACGGCGCAAGCCGGCAGGCCAAGGCCGGCTGAACCCGGCGCGACGGGAAATGACAAGGGCGGCGGGCCTTGGCCCTGCCGCCCTTTTTCGTGCGCGCCAGTCCATGCGCGCCGGCAGAGGCCGGTTCCGAGATCAGGGGCGAGTGCCGGGCGGCTTTGGCGACCTGTCGTTGCGGATCAGGTGGAAATGTGCGCGGCGCTCCTCGGGGCTGGCGTCGCGGGGCAGGGGCGCGGCGGCATCGGCCGGCGGCGCGCCCTTCCAGCGCTGCGGCGGCTCGGCAAAGCCCTGCCGCGAGGGCGAGGGCTCCAGCACCCTGGCGCCGGGAATGACCGGCGAGACAATGTCCGAAAGCAGGTCGAAGCGGCGCGGCGCCTCGCCGATCCGGCCCTCGGCGACCAGGCAGCCAAGCGCCCGCGTCACGTCCCCCAGGTCCGAGCGCAGCGGCAGGAGCAGCATCCGCCCCTCCAGCGCCGGACGGCCGTAGCCGGCGGGAGAGGCCAGCGCGATCTCGGCGATCTGGGGCGCGCGGAACACGCTTTCCAGCACGTCCGACAGCCGGCCGCGCGAACTGGTGTTCAGAAGGGCGCAAAGCGGCATGCCCCGCACCTCCATCCCCATCAGGTCGATGAGATGGCGCCCGGCCAGGCGAAACCGGGCTGCGCCCGGCGCGATGCGTTCCAGGATGAAGGCATAGTCCAGCGACCGGCGGATGCCGCGCGGCTCGACATCGGCGCGGTCGGGAATGGCGCGGCCATGGCGCAGCCCTTCCCAATAGCCGCGCAATTCGCCCAGGGTGCGCTCGACCTGCACGGGTTCGTAATCGGCCAGGTGCAGCAGCTTGCCGGGCCGGCCCCGAGGCGAATCGGCCCCGTGCGGGGAATCCCCGTCCTGTCCGTGGTCGTTCGACATTCGTCCGGCCTTACCCTGCCACCCGTGAAACCATCCCCTGCCGCAAATCTAGCCCCTTCGCCCCCGGCTGCCGAGCGATTTCTTTGCCGGTGGTTAAAAACCTGCGCCCCCGCGCGGGGCTTGACCCCGCTGGCGGGCGGGGTCATTCAGGCGGCGCTGGAACGCGGGGAACAAGGCAGAGAAGCATGGAGCGCAGCGGACTTCTGGTGATCCTGTCGTCGCCCTCGGGGGCGGGGAAATCGACGCTGGCGCGGCGGCTGATGGACTGGGATCCGGGCCTGCGCTTTTCGGTCTCGGCCACGACCCGCAAGCCGCGCCCCGGCGAGGTCGAGGGCGAGCACTACTATTTCCGCAGCCCCGAGCAGTTCCGCGCCATGGTCGGCGCCGGCGAGATGCTGGAACATGCCGAGGTCTTCGGTAATTTCTACGGCACCCCCCGCGGCCCGGTCGAAGAGGCGATGCGCGCCGGGCGCGACACGCTGTTCGACGTGGATTGGCAGGGCGGCCAGCAGATCCGCGCCTCGTCGCTGGGCGGGCATGTCATCTCGATCTTCGTGCTGCCGCCCAGCCTGCGCGAACTGGAACGGCGGCTGGTCGGGCGCCAGCAGGACGCGCCCGAGGTCATCGCCGCCCGCATGCGCAAGAGCCGCGACGAGATCAGCCATTGGGCGGAATACGACTATGTCGTAGTCAACGACGATCTGGATCGCAGCGCCGAGGCGCTGAAGACCATCCTGCGGGCCGAACGGATGCGCCGCGCCCGGCAGGTGGGGCTGGGCCCCTTCGTCCGCGCGCTCATGGAGGAGGAAAGGGCATGATCTGGGAACTGGACGGCATCGCGCCGCAAATCGCCGACGACGCCTGGGTGGCGCCGGATGCGCAGCTGATGGGCCGGATCGTGCTGGAGCCGGGCGCCAGCGTCTGGTTCGGCGCCGTGCTGCGCGGCGACAACGAGGAGATCCGCGTCGGCCGCAACTCGAACGTGCAGGATCTGACGGTCTGCCATACCGACATCGGCTATCCGCTGAGCATCGGCGCGAATTGCACCATCGGCCACCGCGCCATCCTGCACGGCTGCACCATCGAGGACGGGGCGCTGATCGGCATGGGCGCGATCATCCTGAACGGGGCGCGGATCGGCGCCGGTTCGCTGATCGGCGCCGGGGCGCTCATCGCCGAGAACAAGGTGATCCCGCCCGGCTCTCTGGTCATGGGCGCGCCGGGCAAGGTGGTGCGCGAGCTGGACGAGGCGGCGCGCGAGCGGCTGCTGAAATCGGCCGAGGGCTATCACCGCAACGCCGCCCGCTTCCGCCAGGGGCTGGCGCAGGTCGCCCGCGGATGATCGAAGAGCGGCTGCACGCGCTGCTGCGCGGCGTGCCGGTGGCCATGCTGGCGGTGGACGGCCATGCGCGCATCATCGGCGCGAACGAGGCGGCCGAGGCGCTTTTGGGCGCGGTGCCGGGCGGGCGGCCCTTTGTCACCGTGCTGCGCCACCCCGAGGTGAATGCCGCGCTGGACGCCGTGCTGGCCGGGCAGGAGCGGGCGCGGCTGGCCGTCACCCTGGGCGCGGCCGACCGGCGGGTGTTCTGCGAGGTGACGGTCACGGCCCTGCGGGCGCCGGGGCTGGTCGGCGCGGCGGTGGCGATCGAGGACCGCTCGCGCGACGAGGAGACCGAGCAGATGCGCCGCGATTTCGTCGCCAATGTCAGCCACGAGCTGCGCACGCCCCTGACGGCGCTTATGGGCTTCATCGAGACCTTGCGCGGCCCGGCCCGCAACGATCCGGCCGCGCGCGACCGTTTCCTCGACATCATGGAGCGCGAGGCGGGGCGGATGAACCGGCTGGTCGCCGACCTTCTGTCGCTGAGCCGGGTCGAGCAGGACGAGCGCCGCCGCCCGGCGCAGAACCTGGACCTGGCCGGGCTCTTGCGCAGCGTGGTGGCGACGCTGGCGCCCGCGGCCATGGCTGCCGGGGTGCGGCTGGAGTTGCAGGCGCCGGCCGGCAAGGTGCCGGTGCCGGGCGACGCCGACCAGCTGGTGCAGGTGTTTCACAACCTGATCGAGAATGCGGTGAAATACGGCGGCGCCGGCGGGGTGGCCACGGTGACGCTGGAGCGGCTGGCGCATGAGCCGGTGCTGCGCGGCCCGGCCTGGTCGGTCTGCGTCGCCGACCAGGGCGAGGGGATCGATCCCCAGCACCTGCCGCGCCTGACCGAGCGCTTCTATCGCGTCGATACCCATCGCTCGCGCGAGCAGGGCGGCACCGGGCTGGGCCTGGCCATCGTCAAGCATATCGTGAACCGGCATCGCGGCCGGCTGCGCATCGAAAGCGAACGCGGGCAGGGCAGCCGCTTCACCGTCATCCTGCCCGAGCAGATCGGCCGCATCTGAAGCCGGCGCGGCCCTGCCGGCCCCCGGATCAGATCGCGTTCAGATCGCGTTCAGCATCGACTTTATCACATCGGCCGGCAGCGAGGGATGCACCGCCAGCTTGAGCGTGCGCTTGCCCTTGCGCGGGATCAGCAGCGCGCAGCGCGTGGCCAGGGCCTGCGAGCGCTTGGTCGAACAGGCGGCGATCACCCCCGCACACCAGCGGGAATGCGGGCCGAAGCGCATGACGCTTTCGATGGCGCCGGGCACATAGCCCTCGGTCTCGGCTGAATCGATCAGCGCGTCATGGATGATGGGGGGCAGGTACATGGAGGGATGGAACTTGGAGTTAACATTTTAATGTAAATTGTTAATCCTTGCCGCCGCCGATGAGTATATGCCCTTTTGAACAGGTCTGCCATACAAGCTCTGCGCGTATGGCGGCCACCCCGCTCGACCCCCGGCCGAAAGAGGCCGGATTACGCGGCGAAACGCCCATCCCGAGAAACCGGCGCAACCGTCCCGATAGGCAGAATCGCCCCCTGCGGCGGCCGGTCAGGGCGCAGCCAGGATCTGCGTTCCGTCACGTCACGATAGACGTCCTCGACCTTGGCATCGGTGACGGCGATGCAGCGGGCGGTCCGGTCCAGCTTTTGCCTGTAAAGGGGACAACCTTCGGGCCCTGGCCGAGATCAGGCAGCGAGGCCACGGTCCCCAGGAACCGGCACGGCCGTCTTGATGGGCCGAATCGCCGCCCCGCAGCGGCCGGTCAGGGCGCAGCCAGGATCGGCGTTGCGTCACGTCATGATAGACGTCCTCGACCTTGGCATCGGTGACGGCAATGCAGCGGGCAGGCCAGTCCAGCTTTGCCTGTAAAGGGGACAACCCTCGGGGCCCTGGCCGAGATCAGGCAGCGAGGCCACGGTCCCCAGGAACCGGCATGGCCGCCCCGATGGGGCGAATCGCCCCCGCGGCGGCCGGTCAGGGCGTGATCAGGATCGGCGTACCGTCGCGGACCATGGCATAGACGTCCTCGACCTCGGCATCGGTGACGGCGATGCAGCCGGCGGTCCAGTCCAGCTTCTGCCGGGAAAGAACGCGGCCCTCGGGGCCCTGGCCGTGAATGAAGATGTCGCTGCCCGCGCTGCGGCCCAGTTCGGCGGCCTGCACCGAGTCGTGCGGGTTGGGATAGGAGATGCCGATGGACAGGTGATAGCGGCTGTCGGGGTTGCGGCGGTCGATGTAGTAAAGCCCCTCGGGCGTGCGGCCGTCGCCCTCGAACTGCTTGTGGCCAAGGGGCTCGTTGCCCAGCCCGATGCGATAGGCCTTCAGCACCGTGTTGCCGTTCAAAAGCAGCATCTGCCGCGCGCCCTTGTTGACCACGACCTGGGTCACGGGCGGGCCGGAATAGGTCTTGAACTTGCTGGGGCCGCAGGCCGCCAGCCCAAGCACAAGCACCAATGCGACGATACGTCCCAGCCAGCCCGTCATCATGTCCCGCCCCCGGATCCGGTGTTTTGCCCCATTTTGCCCCGCTGCGGCCTGCCCGGCAATGCGGCGGGGCTTCACGAAATCCTGATGCGGCGCGGCTTGCCGTGGCAGATTTGCCAGCGCCGCGGAATCGCTGGGTTTTCCTGTTGCGGGAAATGCGCCTGCGGCTAATCATGCGGCCATGAACGACGAAGACGAACACCCCCAGCGCTATGCCCTGGTGAACGAATTGCATGCCCGGCCCTCGCCGCGGCTCAGGGCGCCCTGCACGGCGGTCTATCTGGCGATCAAGGAGCCGCGCGACGCCGCCAACCGCGACCGGGGCAGGGATGTCGCTCATCTGGCGCAGCTTTGCGCCCGCCACGGCGCGCCGCGACCCGACACCAGCGCGGGCCATTACACGGCGCAGCTTGGCCGCCACCAGCTGCGCTGGGAAAGCCATACCGAGTTCGTCACCTATGCCGCCTTTGCGCCGGGGCTGCCGCCGCGGCCCTTCGATCCTTCGGCCGGGGCGATCTTTCCCGAGGACTGGCAGCACCAGGCGCCGGGCAAGCGAATCGCCGCAGCGATGATCCAGGTCGATTTCCTGCCCGACGACCCGGCCGAGATCCTGCCGCGGCTGTCGGAATGGTTCGCGGCCGACAGCATGGCCTCGGTCTGGGTGCTGGAGGAGGCGGCGGTGGTCGCCGGCGATTTCCGTATCGACCCGGCCGGCTGGATGCGCTTTGCGCTTTTCGTCCGGCCCGACACGCAGCCCGGCCGGATCGGCCGCATCGTCCAGCGGCTTCTGGACCTCGAGACCTATCGCGCCATGTCCATGCTGGGCCTGGGCCGCGCCCGCGACCTGACCCGGCAGCTGAATGCGCTGGACCCGCAGCTCAGCGACATCGTCCAGGGCATGAGCGACGACGACCGCCCCGCCGATGCGGTGCTGCAGGACCTGCTGTCGGTCTCGACCCGGCTGGAAAGCGCCGCGACCCAGCATGCCTTCCGCTTCGGCGCCAATGCGGCCTATGAGGCCATCGTCATGGACCGCGTCGCCTCGCTGCGCGAGACCCGCTTCATGGGCGGGCAGATGCTGACCGAGTTCATGGCCCGCCGCTATCTGCCCGCCATGCGCACCGCGAAATCGGCCGAGAAGCGGCTTTCGGCGATGCTGAACCGCAGCGAACGCGCGGGCGAATTGCTGCGCACCCGCGTCGATGTCCAGCGCAGCGCCCAGAACCAGGAGCTGATGCAACGCATGGATCGGCGCGCCGACCTGCAATTGCGGCTCCAGCACACGGTCGAGGGGCTGTCGGTGGTCGCGATCAGCTATTACGCGGTGGGCCTGCTGGGCTATGCGCTTTACCCGCTGGCCCAGGCGCTGCATATCGACAAGGCGGTGCTGGTCGCGGCCCTGACCCCCGTCGCCGTGCTGGGCGTCTGGCTGGGGATGCGGCGCATCCGCGCCCGGCTGCATGACGCCGGCCACTAGCCCGTCCAACCCCCAAGAAGGAGCGAAGAACGCATGACCCAGGCACCTTTCCTTTCCCACCCGCTTGCCCAGGGCCGTTCGTGATGGCGGGGCAGCTTCAGATGTATGGCCTCGCCCATTGCTCGACCTGCCAGAAAGCGCAGGCCGAGTTGCAGGCGGCGGGCTGGCAGGTGGAGTTCCGCGACGTCTCCAAGGCACCGCTGGATGGCGACGAATGGCAGCGCATGATCGCCGATTTCGGCGAGAAGCTGGTCAACCGGGCCAGCCTGACCTGGCGTGGCATGTCCGATGAGGAACGCGCGGGCACGCCCCTGCAGATGCTTTCGGCCAAGCCCTCGCTGATGAAGCGGCCGGCGATCGTGCAGGGCGACCAGCGGTTGCTGGGCTGGACCGCGAATGTCAAGCGCGCGCTGGGGGTGGCGGCCTGAGCCGCCCCCTTACCTAGACGACATAGCGGTCGCGGCGGTGGTTGATCGCGATCACCAGGTTCAGCACCAGCGCGCCCAGGAATGACCAGGCGACCAGCTGCCAGCCGCGCAGCATCAGCGCGCAGGCAAAGAGGCAGGCGTCGAAGATCAGCTGCGTCCAGCCGGCGCGAAAGCCGGTGGCATCCTGCAGATACAGCGCGACGATGCCCACCCCGCCCAGCGAGGCGCCGTGCCGGAACAGCGCCAGCAGCGCCGAGCCGGTCAGGAACCCCACCAGCAGCGCCCCGACCGCCGGGTGGACATGGCCGAATTGCAGCCCCGCTGGCAGGATGGCGACCAGCGTCGACATCGCCGCCACGGCGATGAAGGATTTCAGCATGAAGCCCAGCCCCAGCCGGCGATAGCCCAGCCAGTAGAACGGCAGGTTCACCACGAAGAAGACCGGCGCGAAACCCCAGCCCGTCGCATAGGAGATCAGGATCGCCAGCCCCGCCGTCTGGCCGGTGACGAAGCCCAGATGCGTCAGCAGCAGCACGCCGACCGCGGCCATGAAACTGCCATAGGCCAGGCCCTGGGCATCTTCGATGGGGCTGTGGCGTGGGGAAGGGGTGTCGTCGCTCATGCGCCCCCTCTTGCCCGCGCCCGGCGGGACCGGCAAGGGGGCATCGCGATCAGCGCAGCGGCGCGGCGTCGCGGTCTGGGGCGGCGGCTGCGGGTGGCGCGGCGCGGTCGCTGACGGCGGCGGTGAAGGCGCCCTGCGGGTCGCGGCGCAGCACCGCGCGGTCGCCGCCGCTGCGCAGGGTCTGGACCGTGCGGCGATAGTCGGCCTCGTCCAGCGCGCCGGTGGCTGACAGCAGCCCGGCGATGCCGCGCAGCATTCCCGCCTGCCGCTGCAAGGCGCCCGGATCGGGGTCGGGGCCAAGGATCAGCCGGGCGCTGTCCTCGGGTGCGGCGACCGCCTCGCGCCAGCCTTTCATGCTGGCGCGCAGGAACCGGGCCAGCCGCGCCTCGGCCTCGGGCCCGGCGAGGGTGCCGGGCAGGACATAGAGCCCGTCCTCCAGCACCGCGGCGCCTTGCTCCTGCGGGTCGAGTTCGACCAGCCCCTCGCCCGTCGCCGGGTCGTGGCTGAGCGTGCTGATGCAGGCGGCCTGTTTCTGGCGCAGCATCTCGGCCCCCGGCCATTGCGCCAGCAGGGTGACGCCGGACAGGCTGCCATCGGCCACCAGCCCCAGCCGGTTCAGCCAGGCTTGCAGCGGATATTCCGTGCCGCCGAACCAGCTGCCGATGGTCTTGCCGCGCAGATCGGCGGCACCCGTCACCCCCGTCTCGCGCAGGCAGGTCAGGCGCAGCGCCGGGCGGGCAAAGACCTGGGCGATATTGACCACGGGCAGGCCGTTTTCGCGGGCGACCAGCGCAATGGGCATCCAGGCCACCGCCAGGTCGGCCTCGCCCCGCGCCAGCGTCTCGAAGGGCGGGGCCGCCTCGTCCGCGGGCAGCAGCCGCACGGTCAGCCCTTCCTCGGCGTAATAGCCGCGCGCCTGGGCGACCAGGAAGCCGGCGGATTCGGCCGGGGTCCGGCCGCGCAACTGCACCGCCAGTTCCTCGGCCCGCGCGGTCGGCGCGGCAAGGACCAGGGCCGAGATCAAGGCCAGGACCAGGGCCAGGGCCGGAAACAGGGGTTTCGTCATCCGTCTCATCGCCGGCCATGGTTAGACGGCCGGCCCCGGCCCTGCAAGCCGGCGCGCCCCACGATGCCGCGAGCGGGGTCAGCCGCGGGAATAGACATCCTCGTAGCGCACGATGTCGTCCTCGCCCAGATAGGCGCCGGTCTGCACCTCGATCAGCACCATCGCCACCTTGCCGGGGTTTTCCAGGCGGTGGACGGCGCCCAGCGGCACATAGATCGACTGGTTTTCCGTCAGCAGCGTCACGGTTTCGTCCACCGTCACCCGCGCGGTGCCGGAAACCACGATCCAATGTTCCGAGCGGTGGAAATGCGATTGCAGCGACAGCGCCGCGCCGGGATTGACCACGATGCGCTTGACCTGGAAGCGGTCGGCCAGCGCCAGCGTCTCGAACCAGCCCCAGGGGCGGTGGTCGCGCAGGAAATGCTCGGCCTGGCGCGCGCCCTTGGCCTTGAGCGCGCCGACCGCCTCGCGCACCTCTTGCGCGCGGTCCATGCCGGCGACCAGAACGGCATCGTCGGTGGCCACGACCATCACGTCGCGCAACCCGATGCCCACCACCTCGATCCCCTCGTCCTGCGAGCGCAGCAGCACGTTGTCGCAGTCGATCGCGGTCGAGCGGGTGTCGGTGACGGCGCCGCGCTCGGCCGGCTCGCCATCCTGGATCTCGCGCCAGACCGCGTCCCAGCCGCCAAGGTCCGACCAATGGCCGGAATAGCGCACCACCGACAGGTTCCGGGCCTTTTCCAGCACCGCATAATCCACCGACAGGTCGGGCAGCCGGTCCCAGGGCTCGGGCGCAAGCCGCAGGAAGCCCAGGTCCAGCCGCGCCTCGGTCAGCGCCGCCTGGACGGGGGCAAGGTAGTCGGGCGCATGGGTCTTGAAAGCGTCGATCATGGTGCGGGCGGCGAAAAGGAAGATGCCGGCGTTCCACAGGAAATTGCCCTGCGCGATCATGCGCGCCGCGTTCTCCGCGTCGGGCTTTTCGACGAAGCGCTTCAGCACCAGCGGGCCTTCGCCCTCGCCCTCGGCCTCCATGTAGCCATAGCCGGTCTCGGGCCGGCTGGGGGTGATGCCGAAGGTGACGATGCGGCCGGCCTGCGCAGCCGCGAGGCCCAGGTCCACGGCGCGGCCGAAAGCCTCGGTATCGGGGACGACGTGATCCGAGGGCGCGACCAGCAGCAGCGCATCGGCATCCTTTTCGGCGGCGGCCAGCGCGGCGGCCAGGATCGCCGGGGCGGTGTTGCGGCCGGCGGGCTCGATCAGGATGGCCGCGGGGGCAATGCCGATCTGGTCCAGCTGTTCGGCGACGATGAAGCGGAAATCCGCGTTCGTCATCACCAGCGGCGCGGCGTAGCGCGGTCCCGACAGGCGGCGGGCCGAGGCCTGGAACAGGCTTTCCTCGCCCACCAGCGGGGCGAATTGCTTGGGGAAGCTCTTGCGCGAGACGGGCCAGAGACGGGTGCCGGAGCCGCCGGCCAGCAGAACAGGGGTGATCGTCATGAAAATCGCTCCATCGGCCTGGGGCCGTTACCATCCGTCCCGTTATCCGCCGGGTTCCTTTCGCGTGCAAGTTGCGCAAAACGGCAGGATTCCGGGGCCTGATGCCCGGAAGCGGCCGGTCAATAGCCGCGCGCCCGGTCCACCAGATGCAAAAGCGGCGCACCCCGCATGGCGCGGCGCAGGTTCTCGGCCACGACATGGGCGGCGCTCTCGGGCCGGGTCTCGGCCGAGACATGCGGCGTCACCGTCACCTGCGGATGCGTCCAGAACGGGTGTTCGGGCGGCAGCGGCTCCTGCCGGAATACGTCCAGCACCGCATGGCCCAGGCCCTGATCCAGCGCCGCCAGCAAGGCCGCCTCGTCGATCAGGCTGCCGCGGCCGGCGTTGATGATCGTGGCGCCCGGCGGCAGCAGGGACAGCCGCGCGGCGTCCAGCAGATTGCGCGTCCCGGCCGTGTCGGGCAGCAGGCAGACCAGGATCTCGGCCCGGTTCAGGGCCTGGGGCAGGGCGTCGCCCGCCAGCACCTCGATCCCCGGCACCGGGCGGCCCGATTGCGACCAGCCGGCGACGCGAAAGCCCAGGCCCGCCAGCGCCAAGGCCACCGCCCGGCCCAGCTCGCCCATGCCCAGCACGGTCACGCCGCGCCGCTGCGCCAGGGGTGGGGTCAACTGGTTGCGCCAGACGCCGTCCTGGGCAAAGCGGTCCATGCCCAGATGCGCCCGCAGCGCCCAGCCGGCGCAATATTCCACCATGCCCTGCGCCAGTCCCGGATCGACCATGCGGCAGAGCGGCTGGGTCAGCGTGGGGTTGGTCACGATGCGCTCGACCCCGGCCCAGAGGCTTTGGATCACGCGGGCGCGCGTGAAGGGGGTGAAGTCCAGCACCCTGCCGTCCTCGGGGTAGCCGGGCGCATAGATCAGCGCGTCGAAGCCCGCGGGATCGCCCTGCCGGCACAGCTCCATCTCGGGGCAGGCCGCGCGCAGGGCGGGGGACCAGGCATCCCACAGCCGCGCGGGGGCGGCGAACAGCACCCGCATCCCGTCAGCCCCTAGGCCGATGGACATGGGCCGATTGCACGATGCCGAAGGCCATCAGCAGGATCATCAGCGAGGTCCCTCCGTAACTGACCAGCGGCAGGGGCGAGCCCTTGGCCGGCAACATGCCCATCACCGTCGCCATGTTGATGGAAAAGTAAAGGAAGAACGTCCCGGCGATGCCGATGGTCAGCAGGCTGGCGAAGCGGTCGCGGTTGGTCAGCGCCGAATACATGCAAAACCCCAGGATCAGCACATAGAGGATCAGCAGCGAGCCCGCGCCGACGAAGCCGAATTCCTCGGCCAGCGAGGTGAAGATGAAGTCGGTGTGCTTCTCGGGCAGGAAGTTCAGCCGCGACTGCGTGCCCTGCATGAAGCCGCGCCCCGACCAGCCGCCCGATCCCAGCGCGATCTGCGCCTGGGCGATGTTGTAGCCCGCGCCCAAGGGGTCCGAGCCGGGGTCGAGGAAGGTGTCGATGCGGCGGAACTGGTAGTCGTGCAGCAATTGCCAGTCGGTGCCGCGGCTTTCCATGACCGCGGTGATGCCGGCGACGACGATGGCGATGACGGCGGCGAAATACCACAGGCTGACGCCGGCCGCGAACATCACGATGCCGCCCCCCGCGATCAGCATGATCGAGGTGCCCAGGTCGGGCTGCATCAGCACCAGCGCCGTCGGCAGCAGGATCAGCACCACCGGCACCAGCACCCAGAACGGGCGCGAGACCTTTTCCACCGGCAGCCAGTCGTAATAGGCCGCCAGCGTCAGCACGAAGGCGACCTTGGTCAGCTCGGACGGCTGGATGCGGATCGGTCCCAGCACCAGCCAGCGCTGCGCGCCCATGCCGACATGGCCCATCACCTCGACCAGCACCAGAAGGCCGACGCAGATCACGTAGGATGCGACCGAGATCGAGCGCCAGAACCAGATCGGCACGAAGGCCAGCGCGAACATCAGCACCATGCCGACGGCGAAGCGCTCCATCTGCGGGCCGGCCCATTTGTCGATGTCGCCGCCCGAGACGGAATAGAGCATCAGGAAGCCGATGCAGCTGACCGCCGTGACCAGGAAGACCAGCGGCCAGTTCAGATACAGGATCTTGCGCCAGCCCGTCGGCACCTGCGCGACGTGATAGTCGAGATAGCTCATGGCTCAGGCCCTTGCGCGGCCCTCGCCCTTGCGGGCCGAGGGGGTCAGGTTCATGCGCGACCACATCTCCTGCACCTTGGCGCGCTCGGCCTCGGGATAGGCCGAAAGCGGCGGCAGGCCGTCCGCCAGCGCATAAAGCAGGATGTCGCGGGCGATGGGGGCCGCGACCGCGCCGCCGCCGCCGCCATGCTCGACCACGACCGAGACCGCATAGCGCGGCATGTCATAGGGCGCGAAGCAGACGAACAGCGCATGGTCGCGCCGGTTCCAGGGCAGCTGCTCGTTCGAGATCACGCCGCGGGCGCGTTCGGCGGCGGTGATGTTGCGCACCTGGCTGGTGCCGGTCTTGCCGGCCATCTGCCATTCCGGCGCCAGGATGCGCGAGCGGCGCGCGGTGCCGCGGGGCGCGTTCATCACCGCATCCATCCCCGCCCGCGCCGTGCGCAGGTTCAGCGGGTTGATGTCCAGTTCCGGCCATTCCGGCACCGGCTCGGCCTGGCCGTCGATGGCGCGCACCAGGCGCGGCGCGACCGCGCGCCCCGTCGCCACCCGCGCCGTCATCACCGCCAGCTGCAGCGGCGAGGCCAGCACATAGCCCTGGCCGATCGAGGCGTTGAGCGAATCGCCCACCTGCCATTCCTGGTCGTAGCGCGCCTTCTTCCAGGCGCGATCCGGGGCGATGCCCTCGGCGATGGCGGACATGGGCAGTTCGTGGCGCACGCCGATGCCCAGCTTGCGCGCCATGGCGGCGATGCGGTCGATGCCGACGCGCTGCGCCAGCTCGTAGTAATAGACGTCGCAGGAATGCTCGAGGCTGCGCAGCGCATCGACCATGCCGTGGCCGCCCCGGCTCCAGCAATGGAAGCGGCGCCCGGCGACCTGGGTATAGCCGGGGCAATAGAAGCGCGAGCCGGCGTTGATGACCCCGGCCTCGAGCCCTGCCAGCAGCGTCACCATCTTGAAGGTCGAGCCGGGCGGATAGACGCCCTGCACCGTCTTGTCGGCCAGCGGGCGGTGGTCGTGTTCCATCAGCGCGCGGTAATCCGGCCCCGAGATGCCGCGCACGAACTTGTTCGGGTCGAACACCGGCGAGGAGGAGATCGCCAGGATGTCGCCGTTGGTCACGTCGATCACCACCGCGGCGGCGCTTTCGCTGCCCAGCCGCTGGGTGGAGAAATTCTGCAATCCGGCGTCCAGCGTGGTCTGCACCGTAGCGCCCTGCTGCCCCTCTTGCCGCGACAGCTCGCGCATCTCGCGCCCGGCGCTGTTCACCTCGACCCGGCGCGAGCCGGCCTTGCCGCGCAGCGCCTCTTCCAGCTTGGACTCCATGCCGACCTTGCCCAGCTGGAACTCGGGCAGGCGCAGCACCGGGTCGGGATCCTCGATCTTGGACAGGTCGTAGTCCGAGACCGGGCCGACATAGCCCAGCACATGCGCGAAATCGCCCGCCCGCGGATAGCTGCGCGACAGCCCCGCCTCGGGCGTCACGCCGGGCAGGGCGGGGGCGTTGAGCGCGATCGAGGAAAACTCGTCCCAGGTCAGGCGGTCGGCGACCAGCACCGGGGTCACGGCGCTGCGCTTGTGGATCTCTGCCAGGATCTCGGCGGCCTGGCGGTCGCTCATCGGGATGATGTGGCGCAGCCGCGCGATCACGGCCGAGACATCGCCCGCCTCCTCTCGGGTCAGGGTGACGCGGTAGTTTTGTTCGTTGCCGGCGATGATGGTGCCGTTGCGGTCCAGGATCAGCCCGCGCGCCGGCGGCAGCAGGCGGATCTTGATCGAGTTGCCGTCCGACAGCATGCGGTATTCGTCGGCATGTTCGACCTGCATCGAGCGCAGCTTCAGCCCCAAGACCGACACCACTGCCGCCTGGATCACCCCCAGCATCAGCACCCGGCGGGTGATGAGCCGGCTGCTTTCGACGATTTCGCGTTCCGACTTGCGCATGGCTCAGCGATGCCTCGTGTCTCGTTCGGCGCGGCCGCGCGGCAGGCCGAGCGCCCAGCCGGCAAGGCCCGCGACCAGCGGATAGGCGGCGACCGTGGCGATGAATTGCAAGATCACCTGCCCGAACGGAGGAAGGGGCAGGAAGAACACCGCCAGCAATATGCGGTTCGCCACCATCATCAGCGCCAGAAGCGTCGCGACCCGCAGCCATTCAACCATGAAAGGCAGTTCGCGCCAATGCGGCTCGCGCTTTCTTGCGGCCTCGGTCACGATGACGGCCAGGGCGGCGCCCAGGCCGATGGGGCGCATCAGCAGGATGTCCTCGATCAGGAACAGGGCGGCGATGGTCGCGACCGGCACCTGTTCGGGGCGGCGCAGCACCCAGACCAGCACCAGGCACAGCGCCAGGTCCGGCCCCGGCCAGCCGATGCGGCCCGGCGCCAGCGGCAGAAGCCGCCAGAACAGGATCGCCAGGAACAGCGCCACGAACAGCGCCTGCCCCAGGAACCGGCGCCGGCGGGCGGGATCAATCATCCCCGGCCCCGGCTTGGGCCCCTGAATCCTCGCCGGCCGCCTGCATGTCGGCCAGCGGCGGCAGGGGCGGGCCGATGAAATCCGCCGCCGGCGGCGGGATCAGCAGCCCGGTATCGGAAAGCTGCTCGGCCGGGTGGCTGCGCAGCACGCGCAGGAACTCCAGCCGGCCGTAATCCGCGGCCAACCGCACCCGCAGCCGGCCGTCGCTGGCCAGCGCCACCTGGCCCACCGGCAGGCCCGGCGGGAACACGCCCCCATCGCCCGAGCTGACCACCCGGTCGCCGGGGCGCAGGTTTTCCGGGCTTTCGATGAAATCCAGCGCCGGCAGGGCGGTATTGTCCCCGGTCAGCAGCGCGTGCTGGCCCGAAGGCAGGATCGTCACCGGGATGCGGCTGGAGGGATCGGTCAGCAGCATGACCCGGCTGGTGGTCTGCCCCACGCCCGAGATGCGCCCGACCAGCCCCAATCCGTCCATCGTCGCCCAGCCGTCCAGGATGCCGTCGCGCGCGCCCACGTTCAGCAGCACCGACTGGCGAAAGGCCGTGCCGCTGTCGGTCAGCACCACGCCCGAGACCGAGGTCAGGGCCGGATCGATCCTGACGTTGTTCTGCGCCAGCAGCTTGGCGTTTTCCTGTTCCAGCTGCACCGCCGCCTCTTTCCAGGCCGCCATCTTCTGCAATTCGCGGCGCAATTCCTGGTTCTGCTCGTAGAGCCGGGCATAGGACTGGAAACCCGAGACCATGCGCGACAGCTTCGTCACCGGCGCCATCACCCAGTCGAAGCTGGGCACGAAGCGGTCGATGAAGGCCGCCCGCATCCGCTCGGCGCGCGGGCTGTCGATCTGCCAGAACAGGAACACCGCCAGCAGCACCAGCACCAGCAGCGAAACCAGGATGCGGCGGACCGGAGCCGCGTAATCAGGGCCCTTGCGCGCCATGGGCCGAACCCGCTCAGCTGTCGTAGTCGATCACGTGGCGCAGCTGCTTTTCGAACTCCAGCGCCTTGCCGGTGCCCAGCGCCACGCAGCTCATCGGCTGGTCGGCCAGGCTGATCATCAGCCCGGTCTGCTCGCGCAGCGCCAGGTCCAGCTCGCCCAGCATGGCACCGCCGCCGGTCAGCATGACGCCGCGGTCCACGATGTCGGCGGCCAGGTCCGGCGGCGTCGCCTCCAGCGCCACCATCACCGATTCGCAGATCTGCTGCACCGGCTCGGACAGCGCCTCGGCGACCATGGCCTGGGTGATCTCCATCTCTTTCGGGATGCCGTTCAGCAGGTCGCGGCCGCGCACCATGATCGCGGCGCCGCGCCCGTCGTCGGGCATGCGCGCGGTGCCGATCTGGGTCTTGATGCGCTCGGCTGTCGATTCGCCGATCAGAAGGTTGTGGTTGCGGCGCAGATAATTGATCAGCGCATCGTCCATCCGGTCGCCGCCGATGCGGACCGAGCGCGCATAGACCACGTCGCCCAGGGACAGAACCGCGACCTCGGTGGTGCCGCCGCCGATGTCGACGACCATGCTGCCGGTCGGCTCGGTGATGGGCATGCCGGCGCCGATGGCGGCCGCGATCGGCTCGGCGATCAGCCCGGCGCGGCGTGCGCCGGCCGAAAGCACCGACTGGCGGATGGCGCGTTTCTCGACCGGGGTGGCGCCATGGGGCACGCAGATGATGACCTTGGGCTTCGAGAAGGTGGTGCGCCGGAACACCTTCTTGATGAAATGCTTGATCATTTCCTCGGCGCTGTCGAAGTCGGCGATGACGCCCTCGCGCATCGGCCGGATCGCCTCGATGCTGCCCGGCGTGCGGCCCAGCATCAGCTTGGCGTCCTCGCCCACCGCCAGCACCTGCTTCTTGCCGTCCTTGACGTGATAGGCGACGACCGAAGGCTCGTTCAGGATGATGCCCTTGCCCTTGACGTAGATCAGCGTATTCGCGGTCCCCAGGTCGATCGCGATATCGGTGGAAAACAACCCGCCAAAGGCCATGTGAACTACCCCTTCCGCCGTCCCTGCCAAGACGGCATTCCTGCCGCCCTTTTTCGCGCGGCCATTGCCCGATTGCCCCGGCGAGTCGCCCCGCCGAAGGTGCTGGACATATAGGCCGAGCCTCGGCTCGGGGAAACCGGAAAATGATGCGCCGCCCGGTCGCGCCGATGTTTCGCGGGCAGGCGCCGCGCACGCTTGACCGGGCGGCGCGGGCTGCTAGGCTGCCGCCGGTTCGGGTCACGAGGAAAGGGCAGGGTTTGCAGGATGTTATCGTGGGGATCTGCCGCTTTTCCTTCCTGGGCCGGTGCGACTGGGCCGGGACCGCGGGGCAGGGGGCCGGCGCGCCCGAGCTTCTGGCGCAGCGCGGCGCCCTGCTTTATGCGCCCGAGCGCCTGGAGCGCCGCTTCGCCGCCTTCGAGACGCTGTGCCTGCCCTCGGTCAAGGCCCAGACCGACGGGGATTTCCGCTTCTGGCTGCTGACCTCGCCCGAGATGCCGCGCCCCTGGCTGGAGCGGCTGCGCGACCTGTGCGCCGGCGTGCCGCAGATCCGGCTGATCGTCTCGGACAAGCGCGAGACGGTGAACGCGCTGCGCGAGCCCCTGCGCGAGGCGGCCGAGGCGGCGGGCCGGCCGGTGATCCAGTTCCGCGTCGATGACGACGACGCCTTCAGCCGCCATCACGTCGCCCGCATCCACCGCCACGCCCGGCGCTTTGCCGACCTGCCGGCCTTTGCCATCAGCTATCCGCAGGGGCTGGTCATGGGCAGCTACCAGGGCGAGCCGATCAGCTACTGGCGGGCGCACCAGCCCTTCCTGGGCGCGGGGGCGGCGGTGCGCATGCGCGGGCCGGGGCGCTGCATCTATGCCTACAACCATTTCCAGCTGCCCAAGCATTTCCCGGCCTTCACCGACGTCGGGGGCCTGGGCTACGTCCAGACCCGCTGGGACGAGGGCGATTCCGTCGCCACCATCGTCGCCAGGTTCCCGAAATGGTTCCAGCAGCTCGACCCGGCCGAGTTCCAGCGCGAACTGGCCGAGGATTTTCCCTTCCTGCAAGGCATCGACCTGGGTTTCGTCGAACGCAAGGGGGCGGCCTGACCGCCCCCCGCCTTGCCGCGGCGGTCAGTGCGAATACATGCTGACCTGCTTGGCGTCGGCGCCTTCGCCGACCATGTCGCGACGCACCTTCAGCCGGTTCAGCGCGCCCACATAGGCCTTGACGCTGGCCAGGATGGTGTCGGTGTCCGAGGCCTGGCCGGTGGCGATGCGCCCCTCTTCCTCCATGCGCACGCTGACGGTGGCCTGGGCATCGGTGCCCTCGGTCACGGCATGGACCTGGTAGAGCTGCAGATGCGCCCGGTGCGGCCAGATCGACTTGACGGCGTTGAAGCAGGCATCGACCGGGCCGTCGCCGGTGGCATGGACGGCCTTTTCCTCGCCGCCGACCAGCAGGACCAGGTCGGCCGATTGCCCGTCGCTGCCGCAGACCACGCGCAGGTGCTTGACTTGCAGGTGGTCGTCCTCGGTATTGGCCGCCGCATCCTGGACCAGCGCGACCAGGTCGTCGTCGTAGACCTCCTTCTTGCGGTCGGCCAAGGCCTTGAAGCGGACGAAGACGTCCTTCAGCTGGTTGTCGCCCAGCTCATAGCCCAGGTCCTTCAGCTTGGCGCGCAGCGCGGCGCGGCCGGAATGCTTGCCCATGGCGATATTGGCCTCGTTCAGGCCGATGTCGGCGGGCTTCATGATCTCGAAGGTCTCGACGTTCTTCAGCACCCCGTCCTGATGGATGCCGGATTCGTGCAGGAAGGCGTTCTTGCCGACCACCGCCTTGTTCGGCTGCACCAGGAAGCCCGAGGCCTGCGACACCCGACGCGACAGGCCCATGATCCGGGTGGTGTCGATGCCGGTGGTATAGGGCATGATGTCGTGGCGCACCTTCAGCGCCATCACCACCTCTTCCAGCGCGGTGTTGCCGGCACGCTCGCCCAAACCGTTGATGGTGCATTCGACCTGGCGCGCGCCCGCCTCGACCGCGGCCAGCGAGTTCGCGGTCGCCATGCCCAGGTCGTTGTGGCAATGGGTGGCGAAGACGACGCCGTCCGCGCCCGGCACCCGCTCCAGCAGCATGCGGATCAGCGCGGCGGATTCGCGCGGCGCGGTATAGCCGACGGTATCGGGGATGTTGATGGTGGTGGCGCCGCATCTGATGGCGATCTCGACCACCCGGCACAGGTAGTCGTGCTCGGTCCGGGTCGCGTCCATGGCCGACCATTGCACGTTGTCGCACAGGTTGCGGGCATGGGTCACGGTGTCGTGGATGCGCTCGGCCATCTGGTCCATGTCCAGGTTGGGGATGGCGCGATGCAGGGGCGAAGTGCCGATGAAGGTGTGGATGCGCGGGTGCTTCGCGTGCTTCACCGCCTCCCAGCAGCGGTCGATGTCGGGGATCTGCGCCCGCGCCAGGCCGCAGATCACCGCGTTCTTCGCGCGCTTGGCGATTTCGGAAACGGCGGCGAAATCGCCCTCCGAGGCGATGGGGAAACCGGCCTCGATGATGTCGACGCCCATCTCGTCCAGCATCTCGGCGATGTCCAGCTTTTCGGTATGGCTCATGGTTGCGCCGGGCGATTGCTCGCCGTCGCGCAGGGTGGTGTCAAAGATCAATACGCGGTTCGGATCGGTCATTTCGGGAATCCTTCTTCATGTGCTCACGGGAGACCGGGCACGAACCTGACTGAGCGGCGGCCCGGAAGACCCGCTCAGCGCAGCGTAAGAAGAAGGAGACCGCGGCGGTTCACGGCGATGCGCGCGCGGTCATGCGCGTGCGGGGCCGTGGCAATGATCTGCTGCATCCGAGTCATGGCGCGGACTATAAGACCCGCCCCGCCGGCTTGGAAAGGCAAAAAACACGCCCCCGGCATTTTCCCGACTCGAAACCCTCGGGGGGCGCTGCCGCCCCGCACCGCCCCCGAACTTCTTCGTTCTTCAAATACCCATGCACCCCGTGCCGCTGGCGCGGCGGCTCAAAGCGCGCGCCAGCCGATGTCGCGCCGGCAAAAGCCCTCTGGCCAGTCGATGCCGTCGACAAGCGCATAGGCGCGGGCGTGCGCATCGGCCAGCGCCGCGCCGCGCCCGGTCGCGGCCAGCACCCGGCCGCCGGTGGCGACGATCTGCCCGTCACTCCGCGCGGTCCCGGCATGGAAGACCATGCGGAAGCTGTCCTCGGCCAGCGCATCCAGCCCGCGGATCACGCTGCCCTTCTCATAGCTGCCGGGATAGCCCCTGGCGGCCAGCACCACGGTCAGGGCGTGGTCGTCGGCCCAGCTGACCGTCATCCTGCCGAGCCGGCCCTCGGCGCAGGCCAGGATCAGGTCCAGCGCCTGCGCGCCCAGCCGCATCATCAGCACCTGGCATTCCGGGTCGCCGAAGCGGACATTGTATTCCACCAGCCGCGCCCGGCCGTCCTCGATCATCAGCCCGGCGTAAAGCACGCCCTGGAAGGGCGTGCCGCGCCGCGCCATCTCGGCCACGGTCGGGCGCACGATCTCGGCCATCACCTGGTCCTGGATGTCTTGGGTCAGCACCGGGGCGGGGGAATAGGCGCCCATGCCGCCGGTGTTCGGCCCGGCATCGCCGTCGAAGGCGCGCTTGTGGTCCTGGGCGGTGCCGATGGGCAGGCAGTCCGTCCCGTCGCAGAGGACGAAGAAGCTCGCCTCCTCGCCGGCCATGAACTCCTCGATCACCACCTCGGCCCCGGCCGCGCCGAAGGCGCCGCCGAAGGCGTCGTCGACGGCGGCGACGGCCTCTTCCTCGGTCATGGCCACGGTCACGCCCTTGCCGGCGGCCAGCCCGTCGGCCTTGACGACGATGGGCGCGCCTTTCTCGCGGATATAGGCGCGCGCCGGCTCGGCCGCGTCGAAGCGCGCCCAGGCGGCGGTCGGCGCGCCGCAGGCGTCGCAGACCTCCTTGGTGAAGCTTTTCGAGGCCTCCAGCATCGCCGCCGCCCTGGAAGGGCCAAAGACCAGGATGCCGGCCGCGCGCAATTCGTCGGCGACACCGGCCGCCAGCGGCGCCTCGGGGCCGATCACCACCAGGTCGATGGCGTTTTCCTCGCAAAAGCCGATCACGGCGGGGCCGGACAGGATGTCCAGCTCGGCCAGCCGCGCCAGCGGCTCCATCCCGGCATTGCCCGGCGCCACGAACAGCCGGTCGCATTTCGGATTCTGCCGGATCGCCCAGGCCAGCGCATGTTCGCGCCCGCCGCTGCCGAGGATCAGGATGTTCATGCGGAAAGGCCCCTTTGCGAATGGTCCCGCGCCTTCTAGGAACTGGCCCGCGCCGGATCAATACCCCAAGCCCCTTGATCCTGCCCGCGGCCCGCGCCACAACCGGGGACATGGAACTCTTCGAAGACGCAGCCCCCAGCAATATCCACGAATTCACCGTCTCCGAGATCTCGGGCGCGGTGAAGCGCGTGCTCGAGGGCGAGTTCGGCCGCGTCCGCGTGCGCGGCGAGATCGGCCGCGTCTCGCGCCCCTCGTCGGGGCATGTCTATTTCGACCTCAAGGACGACCGCGCGGTGATCGCCGCCGTGACCTGGAAGGGGCAGGCCGCGCGGCTCTCCACCCGCCCCGAGGAGGGGATCGAGGTCATCGCCACTGGCCGGCTGACGACGTTCCCCGGCCAGTCGAAATACCAGCTCATCGTCGAGGAGATCGAGCCTGCCGGCGCCGGCGCGCTGATGATGATGCTGGAGAAGCGCCGCAAGGCGCTGGCGGCCGAGGGGCTGTTCGACGAATCGCGCAAGCGCCCGCTGCCCTATCTGCCGCGGGTGATCGGCGTCGTCACCTCGCCCTCGGGCGCAGTGATCCGCGACATCCTGCACCGGCTCCGCGACCGCTTCCCGACACGGGTGCTGATCTGGCCGGTGGCGGTGCAGGGCGAGGGCTGCGCGCCGCAGGTCACGGCCGCGATCCAGGGCTTCAACGCGCTGCCCCAGGGCGGGGCGATCCCGCGCCCCGACCTGATCATCGTCGCGCGCGGCGGCGGCAGCCTGGAAGACCTGTGGGGCTTCAACGAGGAGGCGGTGGTCCGTGCCGCCGCCGCCAGCGAGATCCCGCTGATCTCGGCCGTGGGGCACGAGACCGACACCACGCTGATCGACTTCGCCTCGGACCGCCGGGCGCCGACGCCCACCGCCGCGGCCGAGATGGCGGTGCCGGTGCGCGCCGAACTGGCCGCCCGGCTGGCCGAGATCCGGGCCCGGATGATGCGCGCGGCCCAGGCCCGCAACCAGCGCCAGCGCCAGCGGCTGACCGACCTGGGCCGCGCGCTTGGCCGACCACAGGCGCTGACCGATCCGGCCCGGCAACGCTTCGACCTGTTCGCCGAGCGGCTGGAGCCGGCGCTGCGCGGTTTCGTGCGTGCCCGCCGCGACCGGCTGAACGCCCTGCCGCTGTCGCTGTCGGCGCTGCGCACCATGCTGCGCAGCCGGCGCGAGGCGTTGCAGGCGCAGGGGCAGCGGCTGCCACTTTGCCTTGCGCGGCTTGGCCGGAGCCGGGCCGAGCGCCTGGCCGAGCTGGGCAGCCGGCTGGAGCGTGCCCGCGCGCGGATGCTGGCCGATGCCGCGCGCCAGACCCGGCGCGACCGCGACATGCTGGACCGGCTGGCCGCAAGGCTTGCCGCCGCCGCCGCGCGCATGCTGCCGCCCCGCCGCGAGGCGCTGGAGCGGCTGGATCGCCTGCGCCAGACGCTGGGCTATCGCGAGACCCTGCGCCGCGGATTCGCCGTCGTGCATGGCCCCTCGGGCCTGCTGACCCAGGCGGCCGAGGCGGCGCAGACCCCGCGCTTCGAGATCGAGTTCCTGGACGGCCGGCTGGCGGCGCGCCCCGACGCGCCCCCGGCAAAGCCCGCCCGCAAGCCGCCCCAACCCAAGGGGCAGAAATCGCTTTTCTAGGCGGCCCGGTCCGAGGACAGGCGCTGGCGGGTGCGGGTGGGTGCGGGAAACCGCCGCGCGGGCGGGGCTTTTCTCTGGCGGCGCGATGACCTATCTGCGGCATGAAGCGCAAGGAAGGCACCCATGGCCAAGATCACTTACATCGAGCACAACGGCACCGTCCACGAAATCGACGTCAAACCCGGCATGACCGTGATGGAGGGCGCGCGCGACAACGGCGTGCCCGGCATCGACGCGGATTGCGGCGGCGCCTGCGCCTGTTCGACCTGCCATGTCTATGTGGCGCCGGAATGGGTGGACCGGCTGCCGCCCAGGGATCCGATGGAAGAGGACATGCTGGACTTCGCCTGGCAGCCCGATCCGGTGCGCTCGCGCCTGACCTGCCAGATCAAGGTGACGCCGGAACTCGACGGTCTGGTGGTGAACCTGCCCGAACGCCAGATCTGAGCGGACCGGCCCGCCGCTCAGGCCTTTTCGCTGGCGGCGGGTGCGGATGCGGGCGCATTGGCCCGGACCAGATTACCCATGAACTCGGTGAAGATCCGTTCGGCAAGTTCGCGCGTCGAGCGGCCGTCGCCGTCGAACCAGGGATCGGTGCTGCGGGTCACGAACATCATGTTGCCGCCCTTGACCAGGCAATGCAGCATCATGGTCGAGATCTCGATGTCGGTATCGGGGGACAGGATGCCCAGCCGCTGCGCCTCGGACAGCTTGCGGTGATAGAGGTCGCGCATCGAGCTGGTGTAGCGATGCAAGGCGCTGTCGGGCTTGATCGGGCCGCAAAGCCCATCGACCAGAAGCCGGAACAGCGTCGGATTGGCCTCGGCCCAGCCCAGATAGCTGTGGGCGATCGAATGCATCTGTTCGATCGGGTCGCTGGTATTGGCCTGGATCACGCCCTCGCGCAGCGCATCGTTGAGCAGGGTGACGGCGTGATAGATCAGCCCCTCATGCAGTTCCTCGGTCGAACTGAACATGCTGCGGATCTCGTCCTCGCTCGCCTCGGTGCGCGGGGCAAGCTCGGCGAGATCCACGGGAAGCTGACCGGTTTCCTCCAGATGCTGCTGGGCGGCGAAGATCAAGCTTTGATAGATATTGCCCCGGCCTTCCATCAGCCGCTCCTGAAACAATTCGTCTCAAATCTAGCAGAGTTTTTCCGCCGCGAAAGCCTGTAATCCCAAGCGGCGGAAAGAAGCTCAACCCTCGGCGCGGGACTGGCGCTTGCGTTCGTGCGGGTCCAGGTGACGCTTGCGCAGGCGGATGCTTTTCGGCGTGACCTCGACCAGCTCGTCGTTGTCGATATAGGCGATGGCCTCTTCCAGCGACATGCGCACCGGGGGCGTCAGCCGCACCGCCTCGTCCGTGCCCGAGGCGCGCACGTTGGTCAGCTTCTTGCCCTTGAGCGGGTTCACTTCCAGGTCGTTGTCGCGCGAATGCTCGCCGATGATCATGCCCTGGTAGACCTGTTCCTGCGCGCCGATGAACATCTTGCCGCGCTCTTCCAGGTTCCACAGCGCATAGGCGACGGAAACCCCGTCCTCCATGGAAATCAGCACGCCCTGCCGGCGGCCCTGGATCGGGCCCTTGTAGGGCGCCCAGCTGTGGAAGATACGGTTCAGCACGCCGTTGCCGCGGGTGTCGGTCATGAACTCGCCCTGATAGCCGATCAGCCCGCGCGAGGGCACATGCGCGACGATGCGGGTCTTGCCATGGCCTGCGGGCTTCATCTCGACCAGGTCGCCCTTGCGGGCGCCGGTCAGCTTGTCGATCACCGCGCCGGTGTATTCGTCGTCGACGTCGATGATGGCTTCCTCGATCGGCTCCAGCCGGACGCCGTCCTCGTCGCGGAAGATCACGCGCGGGCGCGAGATCGACAGCTCGAACCCCTCGCGGCGCATGTTCTCGATCAGCACGCCCATCTGCAATTCGCCGCGGCCCGAGACGACGAAGGCGTCGCCGCCCGGCGTGTCCTCGACCTTGATGGCGACATTGGTCTCGGCCTCTTTCATCAGCCGTTCGCGAATCACCCGCGACTGCACCTTGTTGCCGTCGCGGCCCGCCAGCGGGCTGTCGTTGATGCCGAAGGTGACGCTGATCGTCGGCGGGTCGATGGGCTGGGCGGGCAGGGGGGTCTCCACCTCGGGCGCGCAGAGCGTATCGGCCACGGTCGCCTTGGACATGCCGGCGATGGTGACGATGTCGCCCGCCACCGCCTCTTCGATGGGCTGCTGGTTCAGGCCGCGGAAGGCCAGCACCTTCGAGATGCGGAACTGCTCGATGCGCTCGCCGTCGCGCGACAGCGCCTTGATCGTGTCGCCGGCCTTGGCGCGGCCGGCCTCGACCCGGCCGGTCAGGATGCGGCCGATGAACGGGTCGGCGCCCAGCGTGGTCGCCAGCATCTGGAAGGGCTCGTCCTGGCGCGCGATCTGCTTGGGCGCCTCGACATGGCGCAGCACCAGGTCGAACAGCGCCGACATGTCCTTGCGCGGCCCTTCCAGCGTCTCGTCGGCCCAGCCGCCGATGCCCGAGGCGTAAAGATGGGGGAAATCAAGCTGTTCGTCGCTGGCGCCCAGGTTCGCGAACAGGTCGAACACCTCGTCCAGCGCCTTGTCCGGGTCGGCGGCGGGCTTGTCCACCTTGTTCAGCACCACGATGGGCCGCAGCCCCAGGGCGAGCGCCTTGGAGGTCACGAACTTGGTCTGCGGCATCGGGCCCTCGGCGGCATCGACCAGCAGGCAGACGCCATCGACCATCGACAGGATGCGCTCGACCTCGCCGCCGAAATCGGCGTGGCCGGGCGTGTCCACGATATTGATGCGGGTGCCCTTCCACTCGACCGAGGTCGCCTTGGCCAGGATGGTGATGCCGCGCTCGCGCTCGATGTCGTTGCTGTCCATCACGCGCTCGGCCACGGCCTGGTTTTCGCGGAAACTGCCCGATTGCTTCAGAAGCTGATCGACCAGGGTCGTCTTGCCATGGTCGACATGGGCGATGATCGCGATATTGCGGATGTCCATAGGGGGCCTTTTTCAGAATTTGCGCCCCCGGTAACGCAGAGGGGCGCGAAAGGCCAGCGCCAATCGCAGGCCCGATGTCAGCGCAGGCCCAGGAGCCCGAGGATGAACAGCACCACGACGACAAGGCCGACGAGATAGATGATCGAGTTCATGACGGATTCCTCCCCTGGGCCGGCCGGGCGGGAGATCCGCCCGATCGCTGGCTGTCGCATGGGAAACCCGCCGCGGCGGCCAAGGTTCCAGCCCGACGGCAATCAGGCATCCGGCGGGGCCAGTGATTCGATGAGCGGCCGGATGCCCGAAAGGTCGTAGCCGGCTCGAGCCGCGGTATCGAGCAGGTCGGCAACCGGCTCCTGCCCGGCGCGGGCCAGCGCCCAGAGCACGGTCGAGCGGTTGCCGGACCGGCAATAGGCCAGCTTGGGTCCGGGCGTGGCCAGGGCCTCGGCCTGGGCCGAGATCATCTGCGGCGTGATCTGGCCGGGGGTGAAGGGGTTGAAGTGATATTCCATCCCCGCCGCCTCGGCCGCCGCGCGCATCGCCTCGTGATCCTCGTCCGGGCCGACCTCTTCGTCGGGGCGGTTGTTGATCAGCACGCGAAAGCCGGCCTCGGCCAGGGCCGGCAGATCCTCGGGGCGGATCTGGGCCGCGACGGCCAGGTCGGGGGTCAGTTGTCGAAGGTCCATGCAGGGTTCCCTTGGCTGCGGTCGGGCCGCGACGGCGGCATGTGGCGACGGTTCCTTGCGTTTTGCCGTTCTGTCAAGCGCCATGGCGCCGGACGGGCCTAGCCGACCGCGCCTAGCCGACCGCGGACGTCTCTTCGACCAGCAGCGGCAGGTGGGCGAAATCGTCGAAGGTGCCGTGATGCGTCATCTGCTCGACCGGGGTCTTGCGATAGCCGCGGGTGAACAGCAGGAAGGGCACGCCGGTGTTGCTGGCGCATTCCTCGTCGAATTCGCTGTCGCCGACATAGACCCCGCGCAGCCTGTCGGGGTCGGCGCCCAGCCCGGCGAAGGCCGCGCGCAGGGGCGCCGGATCGGGCTTGCGCTGGGGCAGGGAATCGCCGCCCACCACGGCGCCGAACAGCTGCGCGATGCCGAAATGGTCCAGGATCGCCCGCGTCGGCCCCAGCGGCTTGTTGGTGCAAAGCCCCAGGGGATAGCCGCGATCGGCCAGGATCCCCAGCGCCTCGGCGACATTGGGATAAAGCCGGGTCAGGCCGGTCGCGTCGTGATAGCGGGTCATGAACGAGGCGACCAGGTCGCGATGCGCCTCGACCGGCAGCGCGGTGGTGCCGATGACGCGCCGCCACAGCAGGTCGACGCCGCCGCCGACGAAGCCGCGCACCTGGTCCAGCGTCAGGGGCGCCACGCCATGCAGGCGCAAGACCGCGTTCACGCAGGCATGGATGTCGGGCACGCTGTCGATCAGCGTGCCGTCAAGGTCGAAAACCACGGGGCAGGGGGCAAAGCAGATGTTCATTCAAGCCTTCCATTTGATCGAGCAACCCATCGAGGCCACCTGTTCGCGCGGCCCCTGCCCGGTTTCGGCGATCTGCGCCATGGCCGCGAACAGTTCGCGCGGGACGTCCGGCGGTGCCGGATTGCGGCCCGAGGCGTCCAGCCTGCCGCGATACTGCAATTCGCCCGCGGCATTGTAGCCGAAGAAATCCGGCGTGCATTCGGCGCCATAGGCGCGCGCGACATCCTGGCTTTCGTCATAGAGATAAGGAAAGGTGAAGCCGTGTTTCCGGGCCTCGGCCTTCATCTGCTCGGGCCCGTCCTGGGGATATTCGCCGACGTCGTTGGCCGAGATCGCCACGACGCCCACGCCCAGCTGCTGCAATTCGGCGGCGTCGCGCCGGATGCGGTCGATGACGGCCTGCACATAGGGGCAATGGTTGCAGATGAACATGACCAGCGTGCCGCGCGGCCCGGCGATGTCGCCGAACGAGAACATGCGCCCATCGGGATCAGGCAGGGTGAAGTCCGGCGCCCTGGCACCGAAATCGCAAACCGGAGGACGAACGGCCATGGGCTCTCCTTGCTCGTGACCGCCGCTGGGTCTTGCGGGCGGTGGCTGTGGAAATTTGCGGTGGATTCGTCTGGCAGACTATGATGCGGAAAAGCGGAAAGGAAGTGCCTGCGCCGGACCTGGCCAATAGGTCGCAGGTCGCATGGGGCTTGTGCGGTTGGGTTTGGGGTTGATTTTACTTACATAAGACGGATTATCAGGGAAATTCAATCTTAAGGGGTGGATTCTATTTTGAATCGCGACAAGCCATGGTTTTCAGGCAGTTGCAATTCAAGGAGAAGCCCTCTTGGCCTCGCATCTCAGCTTCGATGAACGGGCACGGTCGGCCGGACCCCCGTGGTCAATGTCTCGCTTGGCTATCCAGAGGACATCCGGTGGGGTGTCCATGGAAGCAGACCTTACCGTGCACCAGGTGTAACCGCCCGATTGTTACCGCGGCGACAGTGCCTTGATGCGGGCGACGAGTTCCGCGTCATCGACAAAGTCGTCGAGGAACGCGTGCCAGGTTTCGGTGGTGATGCGCGCGTCCCTGAGCATGTCTTTCAGTTCATCGATACCGTCATCGGTCAGGGCGGTGACGGTGTCATCCGGGCCGGTATAGACGCTGATGATCGAGCCATAGGTCAGGTTGTCGTCGTTGTAGACGATGGCTTTGAGAAGCTCGGGGTCTTCGCCCAGCATCTTTGCGACGTAGTCGAGGGTGCAGACGTGGGTGACGGTTGCCATCAGGCGGCCTCGTGCAGGGCGGAGGGCAGCGGCGACCAGTTCCAGGGCAACAGATCGTCGAGCCGATTGATCTTGTGATCGTGGATGCGGGCCAGGATGTCGGCCAGATAGGCTTGGGGATCCAGGCCGTTCATCTTGGCAGTTTCAATGAGCGTCATGGCGCGGGCCAGCGTTTCGGCTCCGGTATCCGCACCGGCGAAGAGCCAGTTGCGGCGCCCGACACCGATCGGGCGCAGCGCGCGCTCGGCAGGATTGTTGTCGATCGCCACCCGGCCGTCCTCAAAAAACAGGCTGAAGGCGTCCCGACGGCTCAGCCCATAGCGGAAGGCCTTGGCCAGATCCCCCTTGCCGCGGATCCGCGGGAGCTGCTGCTCCGACCAGGCGAAGAAGGCCTCGACCTTCGGGGCACTGTGTTTCCGGCGCGCGGCAAGGCGGATATCAGCGGGATGGCCGGTGATCTCTCGCTCGATGTCGTAGAGTGCGCCGATGCGGTCGAGCGCCTCGCGGGCGATCGCGGATTTGGTCTTGTCCCATTCGTCATGGAAGTCCCGCCGCAGGTGGGCCCAACATGCGGCCTCCCGCAGGCGCGGCGTCCCGTCTGGGTCCGGGTCGTAGAGCTTGGCATAGCCCTTGTAGCCATCGGCCTGGAGAATGCCGCGGGTCCGGGCCAGATGGCGATGAACGTGCTCTTCCTTCCAGTCGGGCGCGAAGGCATAGACCGCGCCGGGCGGTGAGGCGCCTGCCCAAGGGCGCTGATCGCGGACATAGGCCCAGATCCGGCCCTTCTTCACCCCCTTGCCCAACCCCTTGTCGCGGCCCGCGCGATCCAGCACCCGGATCGGTGTGTCATCGGCATGCAGCAGGTCGCTGGCCATCACATCCACCTCGATCCGTTCGATCAATGGGGCCAGCACCCTCATTGCCCGACCGCACCAGTCGACCAGTGTGCTGTCGGGGATGTCGGCGCCCATCCGGGTGAAGATCTCATGCTGGCGATAAAGCGGAAGGTGGTCGTCGAACTTGGAGACGAGGATATGCGCCAGCAGGCCCGGGCCTGCCATGCTGCCGGGGATCGGGCGGCTGGGGGCCGGAACCTGCACCATGCGCTCACAGCGGCGGCAGGATTTCTTGAGCCGGGCGATCTGCACGACCTGCAACTGCGCCGCGATCAGATCCAGCATCTCGCTGACATCCTCGCCCACCAGGCGCAGATCACCACCGCAATCGGGGCAGCAACTGCCGGGATCCAGCTCTTGCCGCTCGCGCGGCGTGCTGTCCGAGACTCGGGGGCGTCGGCGGGATGGGCGGTCACCGCCTTCATCGGTGGCTGACGTTTCCAGCACATCATCGCCCTGACTGTCATCCGGAACTGAGGTCTCACTTTCGGCCGTTGCGATCAGCAGATCCTCCAGCGCCAGTTCCAGTTGCTCGATCTCGCGTTCGATCTTTTCCGAGGACTGGCCGAAGACCTGCTTCTTCAGCTTGGCGATGCGCAGTCGCAGGGTCTGGATCAACTGGTCATGGGCGCGCAGCGTGGCCGAGATCTTCGCGTTTTCCGCCTGCAACGCCACGATCAGCGCCTTCAGAAGCGCCGGGTCATCGGGAAGGGTCTGGGCCGCATTCGACATGCGTCCGACTACCACAGGGCAGCGATCCTGACCATAAAAACGAGGTGTTTCAGCAGGATAAATCAGCCCACCCGGGCCGGCGGCGCGCCCCAATCCGGCCTACGCCAATCAATGCCCTCCCACAGCATCGCCAACTGCGCCGAGGTCAGGCGAACCGCACCATCACCACGTGTAGGCCAGGGAAAGCGGCCCTTTTCCAGCACCTTGTAATACAGGCAGAAGCCTTGCCCGTCCCAATGAAGCAATTTCAACCTGTCGCCGCGACGCCCACGGAATGCAAAGACCGCACCGCCGGTCGGCTTCTGGCGCAGAACATCCTGGGCAAGTGCAGCCAGCCCGGTGATCCCCTTCCTCATATCTGTCACGCCGCAGGCCAGATAGACACGAACGCCGGTTCCCGGCCCGATCATGCCCCTTCCACCGCACGGATCACATGTGTCAGCGTCACGGTATCCAGAGCCGGATCGAAGCGCAGGCAGCGACCATTCGCCAACTGCAACTCGATCTGGGCAGGCCGAGGCGTTCCTGCGCAGATGGCCGCTGACTGCATCACCAATTCCGTGGGCCGGTCCAGTTCAACCGGCAGAAACAGCGCCTCCGGAGACGCCGAAACCACGCCCTTCTTCTTCAGTTGGTGCCGCCAGGCATAGATTTGCTGCCGTGTTACATCGTGCCGCTGTGCAACCTGCGTCACTGTCGCCCCGTCCACGCCGACCGACAAAACGATCTCGAGCTTCTCCTCGTCGCTCCACCGCCGCCGCCGCTCCAGTCCAAGAATATCGCCCCGCATCCCCACACCCGCATAAGACACGTCATTAACGACGTCACTATGCATGTGCCTTAATCCATCAGCCCAAACTCAGGCAGGCGGTAACAATCGGGCCGTTACCACCAGGTTCGCGTCTAGTCGGTTCTTTTCGTCGCATTGGGAAGCACAGGCGCGGTCGTGGTTCTCGCTGGGATCAGTCTCGACGCATCCTGGCGGCTAATATGGCGGCCAAGCGCAGGGCTTCGAGCGGGTTTTCCAGCGTCCGGAGCACATTGTGTAGGCTGACCGATATGTCCTGGGCGGTACCTACGGTCACAACCAGGTCGAGGCCTGTTACAAGCCCTTTGTCGCAAAGACCGGCATCACCATCGCCTCGCTGGACAGCGACGACCCGGCGACCCGACGCCGTCCCGCTGCCTCGTGTTGACGATGCCGGAAGGCCGGATTCCGCCGACCGTCTGCCGATGAATCTTGTGTTGGCGCGGGGGCCTGGGCCTTAATCCCTGCATGACGGAAACGCGGCGGACCTCTCTGTTTCGGCGTCTGAGGCTACGACTGGCCGCCTCGATCGGGGTTGCGGCTGCGGTGCTCGTCGGTCTCTGGCTCCAGGTCGAGGAGGCAAGGGCGCCACGGGATCCGCCCGAGGTCGCGGCCGGCGAGCCGGTCGATCTGGGCCGGGTCGAGATCACGCCGCTGGCCTTGACGCTGGCACCGCCCAGGCGCGAGGGCGAGCCCGAGCGGCTGCTGCTGCGCGCCCGGCTGCTGAACCTGACCGGAGAGAGCCAGGTCGCCGTCTTCGGCTTTCCGCCGCACCCGCCCGAGCTTGCCGCCGGCGGCGTCGCCTGGCCCGAGCCGGAGATCACGCTGGACCGCGATGGCGAGTTGCTGGTGCAGCTGCATCCGCGCCTGGCCGAGCGGGTGACGCTGGCCTGGCAGGTGCCGCCGGACTGGCAGCCCGGCCCGGTCTCGCTGACCTTCCACCGGCAGACCTTCAAGCTCAGGGACAATCTCTATGGCAAGGCGAGCTGGCTGCTGTTCCAGCCTGTCGCCCGCATGTCCATGGTCCCGGAGGGGGCGCCATGATCCGCGCCGGCAGCATTGCCCTCGTGCTGGCCGGGGCCGCGCTGCTGGGCGCGATGATGCAGACCGCGCCCGACTACAACAGCGTCGTGCAGCCGTTCCCCAGTGCCGTCGCGGCGGGCGCGACGGGCGAGGCGCGCAGCTTCCGCGCCCGCTTCACCGGCCTGCGCCTGGCCGATCGCATCGCCTTTCGCCGCTATGGCCGCGACCTGGTCCGCGACAGCGACGGCGTGTTCCTGATCGCCGAGATCGAGGCCGAGGCCATTGGGACCTCGCAACGCCTCGACGCCGTCTGGCAGGGCGCGAGCGGGCGGCGCTATGCGCTGTCCCGTCGCGCCGAGGACATTCCGCGGGGGCTGGAAAGCCGCTGGTTCCAGCCCGGCCTGGGCAACCACGCCGTTGCGGTCTTCGAGCTGCCCGAGGACGAGGTGGCGGGGGGCGCGCTGGTGCTGACGGGCAGCTTCACCGCGGTTTTCGACAGCGCCCTGCACCTGGCCCCGCCGGCCCTGCCCGAGCGCCAGCCGATCATCCGGTTCGAGCCATGAGACCTCTCATGAGACATCTGCTGTGGATCCTCCTTGCCGCGGTCCTGCTGCTCGCCAACGTGGTGGTCGGGGGCTGGACCGAGATCACCGACCTGCGCCGCGCCCGCGAATGGCGGGTGGTGCAGGCCGGCGAGGCGGGGGCCGAACTGCGGGGCGTGCATGTCCGGGTCGATCAGGTCTGGGCGGGAAGCGCGCCCAACCTGTCCGAGCGGGCGCTGGTGCTGGTCCGTCTGGCGCTGCGCGGTCCCGAGGCGGCGCGGCAGGGCTGGGCCGGTTGCGACATCAGCCTGCGCGACGCGGCGGATCGGGTCTGGCTGCCGCTGATCAGCGCCGATTCCGAGGGTGCCGTCCGGGTGCTTTCCCCTGACGGCGAGAACAAGGGGCGCTGCAACCCCATTCCCTATGACGCGCCGCCGGACGGGCAGGAGTTCCTGTCGGACCAGCTTTTCCTGGTGCCCTCCGAATTGCTGAAGGGTGCGCGGCTGCGCGTCTCGGCCTGGGGGACGCGGCCCGAGGCGCTGGAATTCGCGGTCAAGCCGGTTCTGCGCGATCTGCAGTAGCGGCGCGGGCCGCCTGCGCCCGTCCGGCCAGCTCCAGCCCGGCGGCAAGGATGCAGAACTGCAGGACGCAGACCACCACGCCCTGCTGCGGCTGGCCCGGCGCGCCGAACAGCAGGCCCAGCGGATATTGCGCCACCTGCCAGACCGACAGGTCCTGCGGCCCGATCAGCCCGGCCAGCCCGACCCAGGCCCAGCGGCCCGCCCAATCGGCCAGCCGCCACAGCACCAGCACCGAGACGGTCAGCGCGAAGCCCGCCGACCCGGCCAGCAGTACGCCGTTCGCCACCGCATGCCAGCGCTTGACCAGCCCGGCCCAGAAATGCCCGAGGAAGTCGGTCAGCGGCTTTGGCAGCCCCTGCCAGCGGTCCAGCACCTTGCCGGCTGATCGCCGCGTTTCCTCGGCCATCATGTTCAGGTCGTGGCCATAGACGATGGCGCCGAGGTTGAACCAGATCAGCGGCAGCAGCGCATACCAGAACAGCCGCTCCAGCCAGGGCCACGGCTGGAAGACGGGCGGCCAGTCCACCGGGCGGCGCGCGGCATCGACCACCTCGGCCGCGGCCGGCGGAAACAGGTTCTGCCAGAATTCGCCCGGCGAGGGCAGCTGGGCCAGCCATGCGACGAAGCCCTCCTGCCAGCCCGAGATGACGTAAAGGCCCAGCACCGCCCAGCTCGCCTCGCAGGCGACGACCAGCAGCGGCCAGATCCCGGCCTCGCTGCGCTTGTGCATGGCCTTGGCGCCACGCCGGACAGCCCAGATCAGCAGCACGGCCACCACCACCCAGAGCGTGCTCTGCACCTCGAGCGCGGTGGGCGCCCGCTCGGGCGAGACGTCCGAGAAGTCGATGCGCTCCATCGAGGTGGAAAGGAACGCCTTGGAATAGTCGCGCAGCGTGTTCCCAAGCAGGCCCCAGCCGGCATAATAGCCGTAGAACGGGATCAGCACCGCCAGAAGCGCCCCGGCCAGCATGCCGATGCCCGGAGCTTCGGCAGCGTCTTCCCCGGCGCCCGGCGCCTCGCGGCGGCGCCTTGCGCGAAAGCGCAGCACCGGCAGCCCGTCGCGCAGGATGACGAACATGGCGACGAACAGCACCAGCTGCAGCAGGATCACCGGCACCAGCGCGATCAGCCCAGCCAGCCGGTCGGCGAAGCCGATCTCGACCGCCAGCATCATCAGCACGGTGCCCAGCAGCCCGCCCGCCAGCCAGGTGGCGGCCAGCACCGCGCCGTAGTTCCGAAACAGCCGCGCCGCCAGCAGGACATGCTGGCGCAGGATATGCAGATCCCCGGTCATGGCCGCAGGATTGCAGGATCGCCCGCGCATCGCAAGCCGGGTTCAGGACTCGGCGTCGTCGGCGTGGGCGGCCAAGGCCACTCGGCTCCGCCCCCCACATTGATCAGGATCGCGACCAGGATCATTGCAGGCATCCATCACCCAGCCTAAAATAGATGTTCGACCTCCGGCGCCGGGACGAAGCGCCAGTTCCTGCGCGACCCGGCCATGACGTTGAGGTAGTAGAGCTCGAAGCCGTATGGGGCGCCGCAGGGGTGGTGGCCGCGGGGGACCAGGGTGACGTCGCCGTCGCGCACCGCCATAACCTCGTCGAGGCTGCCGTCGTCGGTATAGACCCGCTGCACCGCCCAGCCGGTGGCCGGGTTCAGGCGGTGGTAATAGGTCTCCTCCAGGTAGGTGATGCGGGGGAAGTCGTCCTCGTCATGGCGATGGCTGGGATAGCTCGACCAGTGGCCGGCGGGGGTGAAGACCTCGGTGACCAGCAGGCTGTCGCAATAGTCCTCGGCCTCCATCGCGATGTTGTTGATGAAGCGGGTATTGCTGCCTTCGCCGCGCTGGGTCAGGACGATTCCCGCGGGGCCGATGCGGCGCGCCGCGTGCCCGCCTTTCCCCGGCGCCGAGCAGACGGCGATGGTGCAGTCGGTCTCGGCCTCGGCAGTCCAGTCCCGGCCGTTCGGGACATAGAGGCAATGCGGTGGCGTCTTCTCGAAGACATCCATCCGGTCCCCCAGCACGCCCCAGTCCTGCCCGGCGGCCCGAAACCTGGCCTTGCCCTCGACCATGACCAGGATGACCTCACGGTCCCCAGTGGCCTCGGCGGCGGTTTCTCCGGCGCGCAGGCGGTAGAGCGAAAAGCCGACGTAACGCCAGCCGGCGGATTGCGGGGTGATCTCATGCACCTTGCCATGGCTGCCGAAGGGGCGGCGCAGAAGTGGGCTCATGTCTTGTCCTCCTCGTCGGGGGCGAATGTCACGAAGAAGCGCCAGCCTGCGTAAAGCCCGATGGCGACAAAGATCGCGCCGAAGAAGGGCGCGCCCGAAAGAAATTCGAACAGCCCCCAGCCCAGGGCCAGTGCGACCAGCAGCAGCCGGATCCAGAACGGGCGATAGAACATGTCGTCAAGATCGAACATTGTCAGACCTTTGGGTTCAGATCAGGTCAGCGCGCCTTTTCGCGCGCCTCGTCCCAGATCTTGCACAGGTTTTGATAGCGTTCGGCCATCTCCTCGACCGCCGCTGTATCATCCATATCACCCTTCAGCCATTGCCGCGCCACCGCGCCGAAGATCGTGCGGCCGACGGCAAAGCCCCTGACCAGTTCGAAGCCGGCCGCGACCTGGAAGCTGGCGCGCAGTTCCGCCTCGGGCGCGTCGAGCCCCAGCACCACGATGCCGCGGGTGTGGCGGTCGTGCTCCTCGATCGCGGCGATGGCGTTGGCCCAGGCCGCGCGGGTCTGCATCGGCTCGAGCTTCCACCAGTCGGGATAGACGCCGATGGCGTAGAACTGCCGGATCAGCGTCGCCGTGGTGTCGTCATCGACCGGGCCGACCTTGGAGGGGATGATCTCCAGCAGGAATTCCAGCCCGTTGCGCCGCGCGGCCGTGAACAGGCGCTTGACCGTGGCCTCCTGCGCGGCGCGGGTTTCCGCGTCATCATCGGGATGGCAGAAGCACAGCACCTTGACCACCTGCTCGCGCGCCCAGGCGCCCAGCCCGCCGCAATCGGGGCCCAGTTCCGGCTCCAGCTGCAGCGGCCGCGAGCCCGGCCATTCGCAGGGCCGCCCGATCCAAAGCCCCGTCCCCGAGGCCGCATGCAGCGCCCGCCGCCCGATGCGGTCGTCGCAGAGGATGCCATGGCCCGGGCGCCCGTCGGCGACCTTCAGGGCGGCTTGCAGGCACAGCTCCTTGAACGCGCCGCCCTTTGCCGGCGCATAGCCCGGCATCTCTTCCAGCTGGACACGATGGTCGAAGGCGAAGACCCGCATGGTCGACCAGTCGCCGCCCATCCGGCCCTGGCGGTTGGTTGACCAGTGGATCTGCTCCAGATCGGCATCGTTGCGCAGATCCGGCCGCAGCACCCCGCGCCTGAGGAAGAATTCCAGCTCCGCCAGCGACGGATAGGCCGGCGTGCAGCCGTGGCGCGAGACCGCGAAGGCCCCGCAGGCATTGGCGTATTCCAGCGTGCGCGGCCAGGGCTCGCCGTCGAGCCAGCCCTTCATCAGCCCCGAGAAGAAGCCGTCGCCCGCCCCCAGCACGTTGAAGACCTCGATGGGGAAGCCGGGGCCGGCCTGGCCTTCGTCGAGGCTGTCCGGGATCGCGCCCTCGAAGGCCACCGCGCCCGCTGCGCCGCGCTTGCAGACCAGCGTGGCGGTGCTGACGGCGCGGACCGCGCGCAGCGCCGCGATGGTGTCGGTCGAGCCGCCGGCGATGTGGAACTCCTCCTCGGTGCCGACGATCAGGTCGAAAAGGTGCAGCGTGGATTGCAGCTTTTCCGTCACCGCGGCGCTTTCCACGAAGCGGCTCTCGCCCGCGCCATGCCCGGCCACGCCCCAGAGGTTCGGGCGGTAGTCGATGTCGAGCGCCGTCCGCGCGCCGTGCTTGCGGGCCAGCGCCAGCGCCTTCAGCACCGCCGCCTCGGTGCGCGGATGGCTCAGATGCGTCCCGGTCGCCAGCACCGAGCGCGCCTCGGCGATGAAGCCCTCGTCGATGTCGTCCTCGCTCAGCGCCATGTCGGCGCAGTTCTCGCGGTAGAAGATCAGCGGGAAGCTGTCCTCGTCGCGGATGCCCAAGAGCACCAGCGCCGTCAGCCGCTCGGGGTCGGTGGCGACGCCGCGGGTGTCGACGCCCTCGCGCGAAAGCTGCTCGCGGATGAACCGGCCCATGTGCTCGTCGCCCACCCTTGTGATCACCGCCGAGCGCAACCCCAGCCGCGCCGTGCCGCAGGCGATGTTCGTCGGAGAACCGCCGATATACTTCGCAAACGACCCCATGTCCTCCAAACGGCCGCCGACCTGCTGGCCATACAAATCGACCGACGAACGGCCGAGCGTGATTAAGTCTAGCGTCTTCATGGTTCCCCCTCCCCTGACCGCTTTGGCGCGATGTGCGGCCCCCACGCAGGGGCCGCTGCCGTCAGACCGCCACGGGCGTCAGCCAGGGCTGGCCCTCGGCCTCGTGGCTGTCCACGACCGCCTCGACGAAGGCCACGCCCTTCAGCCCGTCATAGGCCAGCGGCAGGTTCTGCCCCAGCAGGCTGGGCTCGCGCCCTTCTTGCCGGGCGCGGATCGCCTCGGCGAAACCGGCATAAAGGTTGGCAAAGGCCTCCAGATAGCCCTCGGGATGGCCGGGGGGCGTGCGGATGCGCAGCTTGGCGTCCTCGGACAGGTCGTCCGCGCCGCGCTTGATGATCTGCACCCGGCCGTCCAGCGGCGTGAAGACCAGCTCGTTCGGCTGCTCCTGGAACCATTGCAGCGAGCCTTTTTCGCCGAACACCCGCAGCCGCACGCCGTTGGAATTGCCGATGGCCACCTGCGAGGACCACAGCAAGCCCCGCGCCCCGCCCTGATAGCGCATCATCACATGGGCGTTGTCGTCCAGCGCCCGGCCGCCGACGAAGGTCGCCAGGTCGGCGGTCAGGCTTTCCAGCGTCAAGCCGGTGACGAAGCCCGCCAGGTGATAGGCATGGGTGCCGATATCGCCGATGGAGCCGCCGCGGCCGTTCTTTTTGGGATCGGTGCGCCAGGCGGCCTGGGCATTGCCCGACTGCTCGATGGCGGTCGCCATCCATTCCAGCGGATATTCGACCTGCACCGTGCGGATCGCGCCCAACTCGCCGCGGGCGACGCGGACGCGGGCCTCATGCACCATCGGATAGCCGGAATAGGTATAGGTCACGCCGACGAAGCGGCCGCTCTCGCGCGCCAGCTTTTCCAGCGCCACGGCATCCTCCAGCGTCGCGGTCAGGGGCTTTTCGCAGATCACGTCGAAACCCGCCTCGATCAGCGCCTTGGCGATCGGGTAATGGGTGAAGTTCGGCGTGCAGATCGCCACGGCATCGACGCGATCCTCGCGCCCGGCCTCGCCCGCGATCAGTTCCGCATAGGTGCCATAGCTGCGTGCGGGGTCCAGCCCCTGCGAGATCGCGAAGGCGCGGCCACGCTCGGGATCGACGTCAAAGGCCCCGGCCACCAGCTGCCATTGCCCGTCCAGCCGCGAGGCGAGGCGATGGATATTGCCGATATAGGCGCCCTGCCCGCCGCCCACCATTCCAAGACGCAACATGGTCATTCCTCCAGTCCGAGCATGGCCCGGTTGGCGCTGCGATTGGCGCCGGATTTCACGAAATCGTCGAAGGCGCGGTCCGACACCCGGAGGATGTGATCCGCGATGAACTGCGCGCCTTCGCGGGCGCCGTCCTCGGGGTTTTTGACGAAGCATTCCCATTCCAGCACCGCCCAGCCGTCGAAGCCATGGGTCGTCAGCTTGGTGAAGATCGCCCCGAAATCGACCTGCCCGTCGCCGGGCGAGCGGAAGCGGCCCGCGCGCTTGCTCCACGGCTGATAGCCGCCATAGGCGCCGGACTTGCCGTCCGGGCGGAACTCGGCATCCTTGACGTGAAAGGTCTTGATACGCTCGTGGTAGTGGTCGATGAAGGCCAGGTAATCCAGCGCCTGCAACACGAAATGGCTGGGGTCATACATCAGGTTGGCGCGGGGATGGTTCCCGACCTTCTCCAGGAAATATTCCCAGCTATGGCCGTCATGCAGATCCTCGCAGGGGTGGATCTCGTAGCAGACATCCACGCCATGCGCGTCGAAATCATCGAGGATCGGCATCCAACGCCTTGCTAGTTCGTCGAAACCTTCCTCGACCAACCCCTCGGGCCATTGCGGATAGGGGTAAAGGTAGGGCCACAGCAGCGCGCCCGAGAAGGTCACGTGCCGGTCGATCCCCAGCCGCTGCGAGGCGCGGGCGGCGAAACGCAGCTGCTCCTCGGCCCAGGCGCGGCGCGCGGTCGGGTTGCCGCGCACATGTTCAGGCGCGAAGCTGTCCATGATGACGTCATGCGCCGGATGCACCGCCACCAGCTGGCCGGTGATATGCGAGGCGAATTCGGTGATCTGGAGCCCGTTGTCGGCCAGCATCCCCTTGATCTCGTCGCAATAGGCATCGCTTTCGGCGGCCTTCGCCATGTCGATCAGGCGCGTGTCCCAGGTCGGGATCTGGACGCCCTTGAAGCCCTTGTCGGCCGCCCATGTCGCCAGGCTGGGCAGCGAGTTGTAGGGCGCGTCATCGGCCGCGAACTGGGCCAGGAAGACGCCCGGCCCCTTGATGGTCTGCATCGTCATGCCTCCAGTTTGGCCGCCGGGACCGGCGCGTCGTCATAGCCGCCATGGACGGACTGGTCGAAGGGGATCACCGCCCCGGTCATCATGCCGCTGTCGTCGGACGCCATCCACAGGACGGCGCGCGCGACTTCCTTCGGGTCGAGGATGCGGCCAAAGGGCTTCTGCGCCGCCGCGCGGTCGATGAAATCGGGATCGCCCGTCTCCGACAGCACCAGCGCGCGTTCGTGGTCCGAGTTCATCCAGCCGATGTCCAGCTGGTTGACGTGGATGCGATGGCGCATCAGCGCGAAACCGGCATGACGGGTCAGCGTCGCCAGCGCCCCCTTGGAACCCGCATAGGGTGCGAGAAAGGGTTGCCCGACAAGCGCGGACATCGAGCCGATATTGACGATGCGACCCTCGATCCCCTCGCGGGTCATCACCTTGGCCGCGTCCTGCATCAGGAAGAACGGCGCGCGGGTGTTGACCGCAAACATGCGGTCGAAGAGTTCCGGCGTGGTGTTCAGCATATTGCCCCGGTCGGTCAGGCCGGCGGCGTTGACCAGAATGTCCACGCGGCCGAAGCGCTTGTCGGCGGCGGGGATGATGGCCTGCACATCCTCGATCCTGCCCAGGTCGGCGGCGACCATCTCGACCGGAACGCCGGTCGCAGCCGTGATTTCGGTCGCGACCTTTCGGCCCTTGTCGACGCCTCGGCCGACGATCACGATGCCTGCCGCGCCCGCTTCGGCAAAGAGCCGCGCGATGGCCGCGCCAAGCCCCTGCGTGCCGCCGGTGACGACGGCGATCTTTCCATCGATGCGGTTCATTTCACCACCTCATAGCCTGCCGCCGCCATCACGCGCAGCAGCTCCTTGTGCCCCTTTTTCGCCATCTCCAGCGGGGGATTGGCGACGGGATCCTGCTCGGCCTCGACCACGAACCAGCCCTCGTAGCCCTTGGCCGCCAATGCCTTGACGATGGCCTCGAAATCCAGCGAGCCATCGCCCGGAACGGTGAAGGCGCCCTTGATGACGGCATCGAGGAAGCTTTCGCGCGTCCGGTCCAGCCCGTCCACGACCGTGCGGCGGATGTCCTTGGTATGGACATGGCTGATGCGGGCATGGTGGTTCTCGATCACCCGCATCACGTCGCCGCCGGCAAAGGCCATGTGGCCCGCATCGAACAGCAGGGGCACCGAGGAATGCTTCATCAGCAGGTCGAGCTCTGCCTCGGTCTCGACCGCAGCCGCCATGTGGTGGTGGTAGGAAATCGGCATCCCCTGCCCCGCGCACCAATCAGCGAAATCGCTGATCCTGCGACCATAGGCGGCCATCTCGGCCTCGGTCAGCTTCGGCTTGGTAGCCAGCGGCGCGGAACGCACACCCTGGATGGAGCGTGCGGTTTCGCCATAGACGATGCAGGGCGCGCCGGCGGCGATGAAGAACGCCATCTGCTGCGCGATGCGGTCCTTTTCCACCTCGATATCGCCGTCCAGCAGCAGGCCCGAGAACCAGCCGCCGCAGACCGAGATGCCGAAACGGTCGAGGATCGGCCCCAGTTCGGCCATGTCCATCGGAAAGCGCCGGCCGGTCTCCATGCCGGTGAAGCCGGCCTCTGACGCCTGCCGCAGGCATTCCTCCAGGCTGACGTCATCGGACAGTTCGGCCAGGTCGTCGTTCCACCACGCGATCGGCGCGATGCCAAGTTTCGCTTTCATTTACACACCCAGGCGCTGCGCTTCGCGGATCTTTTCCTGCGCCGCACGGGCGGCGCGGACGGTTTCGAAATTCGAGATCTCGGGCACGCCGACGTCCCAATCCGCATCCCCCGGCACCCATTTCCAGGCATCCGAGACGATCGAGACCACCGTCACCCCGTCATGGGCCAGCGCATCCCGCATCGCGCCCTCCAGATCGGCCAGGCTTTCGGCCTTGACGGCGCGGGCGCCCATCGCCTCGGCATGTTTCACGAAATCGACATGCAGCGGGTTGTCGCGGTTCCGGATCCGGCAATCGGCCAGCAGGTTGTTGAAGCCCGGCACGCCCTTGGCCTGCTGCAGCCGGTTGATGACCGCGAAGCCGCCGTTGTCGCAGACCACCACGACCATCTTGTGCCCGGTCAGCGCCGCCGAATAGATGTCCGAGTTCATCATCATGTAGGTGCCATCGCCCAGCATGACGATGGGCGTGCCGCCGATCGCGCCCGGCCCCTCCTGCGCCATGGCGCAGCCCCAGCCGGCCGCGATCTCGTAGCCCATGCAGGAAAAGCCGAATTCGCAGTCGAAGGTGTTCGGGTTCTTGACCCGCCAGCCCTTGGTCACTTCGCCCGGCGTGCCGCCCGCCGCGGCGATCAGCGTGTCGTTCGGCCCGGCGACCTTGTTCAGCACGCCCACGACCTGCGCATAGGACGGCACCAGTTCGTTGGTCGGCGCCTGATGGTCGTCCAGCAGCTTGTTCCATTCGGCGAACAGGGTCTTGGCGCGCTTCATCAGCCCGGCATCGGCCGCGTAATCGCCAAGCGCCGCATCCAGCTCGCCGATGGTTTCCAGCGCATCGCCGACCACCGCCAGCGACCGATGCTTGACGGCATCGAAGCGCGCCGCGTTGACCGAGATGAACCGCGCATCCTCGGCGAAGGCTGTCCAGGAGCCGGTGGTGAAATCCTGCAGCCGGGTGCCGATGGCCAGGATCACGTCGGCCTCTTTCGCCAGCGCATTGGCCGAGGTCGAGCCGACGATGCCGATGGGCCCGGCATGGACCGGATGGTCATGGGTCAGCGCGCCCTTGCCGGCGATGGTCTCGACCACCGGGATGCCGCGCTTGGCGGCGAAATCCGCCAAGGCGTCCTCGGCCAGCGAATAGCGCACACCGCCGCCCGAGATGATCAGCGGCCTCGATGCCGTTTTCAGCAGTTCGGCCGCCGCCGCGACCGCGTCGCGGTCGGGACGCGGGCGCGGAATCGACCAGACGCGCGGTTCAAAGAAAACCTCGGGGTAATCATAGGCCAGTTCCTGCGTGTCCTGCGCCAGCCCGATGAAGGCCGGGCCGCAATCGGCGGGGTCCAGCATGGTCGCCACCGCCTGCGGCAGCGACTGGATCAGCTGTTCGGGCAGCGTGATGCGGTCCCAGTAGCGCACGACCGATTTGAAGGCATCGTTCGCGGTGATGGTCGGGTCGCCGAAATGCTCGACCTGCTGCAGCACAGGATCGGGCAGGCGATTCGCGAAGGTGTCGCCGGCGATCAGCAGCACCGGCAGCCGGTTCGCCATGGCGACGCCCGCCGCCGTCACCATGTTCAGCGCCCCCGGCCCGATCGAGGTCGCGGCCACCATCAGTTGCCGGCGACGCTTGGCCTTGGCGAAGCCGATGGCGGCCAGCGCCATGGACTGTTCGTTCTGGCCGCGCCAGGTCGGCAGTTGGTCCTGCACCTGCTCCAGGGCCTCGGAGAGGCAGGTCACGTTGCCATGGCCGAAGATGCCGAAGACGCCCGCGAACAGCGGGACCCGCGCGCCCTCGATCTCGGTGAACTGGTTGCAAAGGTAACGAACAAGGGCCTGGGCCATGGTCAGGCGCACGGTCTTGCGTGGCATCTCGCCTCCTCCTGCGGATGGTGTTTTCCGAACGATACGGAATGATGATTGACAATGCAATAGTTCTGCAATGATTATTGCGAAACGAATTTCGGGAGGAACCCATGACAGGAATCGCCGTCCTCGGCACCGGCCGCATCGGCCGCATGCATGCCGAAAACATCGCCGCCCATCCGCGCGCCCGGCTGGCAGGCGTCTATGACATCCATGCCCCCGCAGCCGCCGAAGTCGCAGCCCACCTGGGCGTGCCGCAATTCGATTCGGTCGAGGCGGCGCTGGCCTCGGCCGAGGTGGATGCGGTGCTGATCGCCAGCTCGACCGCCACCCATGCCGATCTGATCGAGCAGTCGGTCGCGGCGGGCAAGGCGATCCTGTGCGAAAAGCCCATCGACCTGTCGCTGGACCGGGTAAATGCCTGCGCAACGAAAATTGCCGGCACCGGCCTGCCGATCATGCTGGGCTTCGTGCGCCGCTTCGACAGTGGCCATGCCGGGGTCCGGCACGCCATCGAATCGGGCCGGATCGGCGAGTTGCATCAAGTCACGATCACCTCGCGCGATCCGGGCATGGCGCCCGACGCCTATATCGAGGCCTCGGGCGGCATCTTCCGCGACATGACCATCCATGATTTCGACATGGCCCGCTTCATCCTGGGCGAGGAAGTGACCGAGGTCAGCGCCACCGGCTCGCGCCTGGTCGACCCGGCCCTGATGCAGCGCTGCGACGATTACGACACCGTCACCGTTGTCCTGAAGACCGAATCGGGCAAGCAGGCAATCATCACCAACTCGCGCCGTGCCGTCTATGGCTACGACCAGCGCGTCGAGGCCTTCGGCAGCGCCGGCATGGCGATTTCGGAAAACCGGACGCTGGATCAGGTGCGGCTCTATGGCGCGGAATTCACCGACCGGGCCGCACCGCTGAAGAATTTCTTCATCGACCGCTATGCGGATGCCTTCGCGGCCGAGATCGGCGCCTTCGTCGATGCCATCGAACAAGGCAAGCCGGTGCCTGTCGGGTTCGAGGACGGCAGGCAGGCGCTGCTGCTGGCCGAGGCCGCGATCCGTTCCGCCGCCGAGGGCCGCACGGTCGCAACCAGGGAAATCGCATAAGCCATGTATTCGCAATTCGGACTGTTCATCGACGGTCGCTGGTCCCCCGGCACCGTCAGCGGAGAGGTCATGTCTCCGGTCACGGAAAAACCGCTGGGTCGGGTGGCCCTTGCCACCGCCGAGGACACGCAGGCGGCACTGGATGCTGCCGCACGCGCCCTGCCCAAGCTGCGCGAGATGGGTGGCTTCGGCCGCGCGGGAGCCCTGCACAAGGCCGCGGACGAGATGATCCGCCGCGCGGATGAGGCCGCGCGGATGATCTCGGCCGAGACCGGCAAGCCCATCGCCCAGGCCGGCCGGGAATGGACCCTTGCCTGCGACCAGTTCCGCTGGTTCGCCGAGGAGGCGCGCCGCATCTATGGCCGCATCGTCGACAGCCGCGTCCCCGGCGGCCGGTTCGAGGTGACGCGCGAGCCGGTGGGCGTCGTCGGGGCCTTTACCGCCTGGAACTTCCCCGCCGCCCTGCCCGCCCGCAAGCTGGCCCCGGCGCTGGCCGCCGGCTGCCCGGTGGTGCTGCGCCCGTCCTCGCAGACGCCGGGCGTGGCGATGGTGATGGTGGATTGCCTGCGTGCGGCGGGACTGCCCGACGGCGCGGTGAACCTTGTCGTCGGCTCGACCGCTAATACCTATGCGCCGATCATGGCGGACAGCCGGGTGCGCAAGGTCAGCCTGACCGGCTCGACCCGCGTCGGCCAGCAGATGATCCGAGACGCTGCCGATACGGTGAAGAAGGTCTCGATGGAGCTTGGCGGCAACGCGCCGCTGATCATCCATGACGACGCCGATCTGGAAGCCGCGCTGGACCTGACCGTGCCGACCAAGTTCGCCAATTGCGGGCAGGTCTGCGTGACCCCGGACCGGATCTTCGTCCATGACGGCCTGCACGACGCCTTCGTCGAGGGCTTCGTTTCGCGCACGGCGCAGATCAAGCTGGGCGACGGGCTGGACCCCGAAACCGGCATGGGTCCGCTGATCAATGGCGGACGACTGGCCGAGATTGAATCCATCGTCGCCGACGCCCTTCGCAACGGCGCGACGCTTGCCCATGGCGGCAAGCGCCCGGCGCATCTGAACAGCGGCTTCTTCTTCGAGCCAACCGTGCTGACCGATGTCGCCGACGACATGAAGGTCTTTGCCGAGGAGAACTTCGGCCCCATCGCCGCCATCACCCGCTTCTCGACCGAGGACGAGGTGATCGCCCGCGCCAACGCGTCGGACATGGGCCTGTCCGCCTACGCCTTCACCCGCTCGCCCGACCGGGCGCGGCGCATGGCGGCGGGGCTGAAGGCCGGCATGGTCGGCATCAACAGCTTTGCGCTGGCCGCATCCGAGGCGCCCTTCGGCGGCACCAACCACTCCGGCATGGGCCGCGAAGGCGGCATCGAAGGGATCGAGGACTACCTCGACACCAAGCTGGCGCAGATCGTGTTCTGAGGGGAGGAAACGCGATGTTCACCAACAAGCTGAAACAACACTGGGCCGAGGGCCGCCCCGCGATCAACGGCTGGCTGTCCATCGGCAACCCGCTGACCGCCGAGATCATGGCGGCGCAGGGCTATGACAGCATCACCATCGACGCCCAGCACGGCGCGCTGGACTACAGCGCCGTGCTGCCCATGCTGCAGGCGATGCGGGCATCCGGCGTGACGCCGATGGTCCGCGTGCCCTGGCGCGAGCCGGGCGCGATCATGAAGGCGCTGGACGCCGGCGCGCAGGGCATCATCTGCCCGATGGTCAACTCGGCCCAGGAGGCGGCGGAATTCGTCAGCTACATGCGCTATCCGCCGCATGGCCAGCGCAGCTTCGGCCCGACCCGCGCCACCTTCGCCTATGGCGGCTATGGCGTGGCGGCGAACGAGCAGGTGCTCGCGCTGGCGATGGTCGAGACGCAGCAGGGCATGGACAACCTGGACGCCATCGCGGCGACCCCCGGTCTCGACGGCATCTATGTCGGCCCCGCGGACCTGACGCTGGGCACCCAGGAAGGCCGCCTGCCCCCCGGCTTCGACCGCGAAGAGCCCGAGATGATCGCGCTGCTTCAACGCATCAAGGACGCCTGCAAGGCGAATGGCATCCGTGCCTGCCTGCATTGCGGCACGCCGGAATATGCCGCGAAAGCCATCGGCTGGGGGTTCGACCTGACCACGGTCGGCGGCGACACCCGCCTGCTGGCCGGCGCGGCCAGTGCCTCGGTCGCGACCTGGCGCGACCTGACCGGCTCCGCCCCCGCCTCCGCCCCCGCCTCCGCCACGAAAGGAGCCTATTGATGCCGCATCTTCTTGTTGCCGGAAAGCTGCATCCCGCGGGAGAGGCGCTGCTGCGCGAACTCCCCGCCCGCGGCATCACCGTGGATTATGTCGAGGAAATCTCGGAACCCTCCTACGCGCCGCTGATCCACAAGGCCGATGCGCTTGTGATCCGCACCCAGCCGCTGTCCGCCGCCACCGTGGCGCTGGCCGAGAGGCTGAAGGTCGTCTCGCGCCACGGCGTCGGCTACGATGCCGTCGATCTCGCCGCGCTGAACGAACGCGGCATTGCCCTGACCATCGTCGGCGACGTGAATTCGATCTCGGTCGCCGAACATGCGATGATGCAATTGCTGGCCGGGGCCAAGCGCGTGCTGCTGGCCGACCGCGCGGTGCGCGAGCCCGGCCAATGGGGCTGGCGCAACCGGCTGGAACAGCAGGAAATCTCGGGCAAGAACCTGCTGATCATCGGCTATGGCCGCACCGGGCAGCGCCTTGCGCGCATGGCCGCCGGGTTCGAGATGACGGTCCGCGCCCACGACCCCTGTCTCTCGCGCAAGGGCTGGCCCGAAGGTCCGGTGGCAGAGATCGCCGACCTGGACGAGGGGCTGGCCTGGGCCGATTGCATCTCGATCCATGTGCCCAGGGCCGACAAGCCGGTGCTGGGGGCAAGGGAGATCGCGCTGATGAAGCCGGGTGTCGTCCTTGCCAATACGGCGCGCGGCGGCGTGGTGGACGAGGCGGCGCTGGCCGAGGCGCTGGCCTCGGGCCAGGTCGGCGCTGCCGGGGTCGATGTCTTCGACGACGAGCCGCCCTGCGGTTCGCCCTTGTTCGACCAGCCGACCGCGGTGCTGTCGCCCCATATCGCCGGGCTGACCGCCGAATGCGGCGAACGCATGGCCATCGCCTCGATCCAGAACGCGATCGACTATCTGGACGGCACGCTCGACCGCGGCCTCATCGTCAATGCGGCTTTCGCCCATGCTTGAGACGATGCACCGCCGACTTGCGACTTTCGGAGCCGTCGTCGGGCAGGCGACGGTTCTCCGCTACGGCGGTGCCGCATTCATATCGGACCTGCCACGGCGCCTGGAGCAGTATCTTCCAGCACCGCCGCGCAATGGGACACCACCGCACAGCCGTGCCGAAATCCCGTCAATCAACCGTCTCGTCCGCCATCTGGATGGCGGCTGAGTGCAACGTCATTTCAAACCGGATCCTGTCCATGTCTGACAAACCCGTCCTGCGTATCGGCCTGATCGGCACCGGATTCATGGGCAAGGCCCATGTCTTCGGCTTCGCCAGCGCGCAGAAGGTCTTCGACCTGCCTTACCTTCTGGAACTGCACACGGTCGCCGACGTCACCGAGGACGCCGCCGCCCGTGCCGCCGCCGATTTCGGCTTCGCCCATGCCACCGCCGACTGGCGCAGCATGGTCGAAAACCCCCAGATCGACGTGATCGACATCACCGCGCCGAATGCGCTGCACAAGGAAATGGCCCTGGCCGCCATTTCCGCCGGCAAGCACGTCTATTGCGAAAAACCGCTGGCGCCGATGGCCTCGGATGCGCGCCAGATGGCGGATGCGGCGGCGGCCAAAGGCGTCAAGACCCAGGTCGGCTTCAACTATCTCTGCAACCCGATGCTGCGGCTTGCGCGCGAGATGATCGCGGCGGGCGAACTGGGCGAGATCCGCGGCTATCGCGGGCTGCATGCCGAGGATTACATGGCCGATGCCGACGGCCCCTGGACCTTCCGCCACGATCCGGCAGGTGGCGGCGCGCTGGCCGATATCGGCAGCCATGCGCTGGCCACGGCCGAATTCCTGCTGGGTCCGATCACCCAGGTGATGGGCGATTGCATCACGATGATCGACCAGCGCCCCGACGGCCAGGGCGGCATGCGTGCCGTGACCGTGGACGATGTCGGCCGCGCCTTCCTGCGCTTCGCGAATGGCGCGCAAGGCTCGGTCGAGGGCAACTGGATCGCCACCGGCCGCAAGATGCAGCATGATTTCGAGGTCCATGGCACCAAGGGCGCGCTGGCCTTCAGCCAGGAACGCTTCAACGAGCTGCATTTCTACTCGACCGCCGATGCACCCGGCCGGCGCGGCTTCCGCCGCATCGAGGCGAGCCCCGACCACCCGCCCTATGGCCGCTTCTGCGTCGCCCCCGGCCATCAGATCGGCTTCAACGACCTGAAGGCCATCGAGATCGAGGGCTATCTGCGCGCCATCGCCGGCGAGATCCCCGAGCCTTTCGGCTTCGCGGCCGGTCTGCGTATCCAGCGGCTGGTCGAGACGATCCAGCGCTCCTCCGCAACGCGGCAGTGGATGGCCGTCACGGCCTGAGAATCCGCTGCCGCCTCCCTCCCGCGGCATCGGCTGGGGCGCTCCTCGCCCCTTCCCCCCGGGTGCCCGGCTGCGCGCCGGGCACCCACCTTTCGAAAGGGCTCTGCATGTTCCGAAAGATTCTTATTGCGAACCGTGGTGAGATAGCGATCCGCGTGATGCGGGCTGCGAACGAGTTGGGCAAGAAGACGGTCGCGGTCTATGCCGAGGAAGACAAGCTGAGCCTGCACCGCTTCAAGGCGGACGAGGCCTACCGCATCGGCGGCGGGCTGGGGCCGGTGGCGGCCTATCTCAGCATCGCCGAGATCATCCGGGTGGCCAGGGAATCCGGCGCCGATGCGATCCATCCGGGCTATGGGCTGCTCAGCGAGAACCCCGATTTCGTCGATGCCTGCCAGGCCGCCGGCATCGCCTTCATCGGGCCTTCCTCGGACACCATGCGCGCGCTCGGCGACAAGGCCAGCGCCCGGCGCGTGGCCATCGCGGCCGGGGTGCCGGTGATCCCGGCGACCGCGGTGCTGGGCGAGGATTTCGACGCGATCAGGCGCGAGGCGGCCGGGATCGGCTATCCCCTGATGCTGAAAGCCAGCTGGGGCGGCGGCGGGCGCGGCATGCGCCCGATCATGACCCCCGAGGAGCTGCCCGAGAAGGTGCGCGAGGGACGGCGCGAGGCCGAGGCCGCCTTCGGCAACGGCGAGGGCTACCTGGAAAAGATGATCCTGCGCGCCCGCCATGTCGAGGTGCAGCTCTTGGGCGACAGCCATGGCGGGCTCTACCATCTCTATGAGCGCGACTGCACCGTGCAGCGGCGCAACCAGAAGGTGGTCGAGCGCGCCCCGGCGCCCTACCTGACCGAGGCACAGCGCCAGGAAGTCTGCGGCCTGGCGCTGAAGATCGGCCGCGCCGTCGGCTACCGGAACGCCGGCACCGTCGAGTTCCTGATGGATATGGACAGCCAGGCCTTCTACTTCATCGAGGTGAACCCGCGCGTCCAGGTCGAGCATACCGTGACCGAGGAGGTCACCGGCATCGACATCGCGCAGTCCCAGATCTTGGTCGCCGAGGGCGCGACGCTGGCGCAGGCCACCGGCGTCGCCCGGCAGGAGGACGTGCACCTGAACGGCCACGCCCTGCAATGCCGGGTCACGACCGAGGATCCGCTGAACAGCTTCATCCCCGACTACGGCCGCATCACCGCCTATCGCTCGGCCACCGGCAACGGCATTCGCCTGGACGGCGGCACCGCCTATTCCGGCGGCGTCATCACCCGCTATTACGACAGCCTGCTGGTCAAGGTCACGGCCCATGCCCAGACCCCGGAAAAGGCCATCGCGCGCATGGACCGGGCGCTGCGCGAGTTCCGGGTGCGCGGCGTGGCGACGAACATCGAATTCGTCATCAACCTCTTGAAGCACCCGACCTTCCTCGACGACACCTATACCACCAAGTTCATCGACACCACGCCGGACCTGTTCGCGTTCCGCAAGCGCCGCGACCGGGCGACGAAGCTCTTGGTCTACCTGGCCGACATCACCGTGAACGGCCATCCCGAGACCGCCGGCCGCCCCCGCCCGCCGGCCGAGGCCCGCATCCCGGTGCCGCCCCGGCCCCAGGCCGATCCGGCGGCCGAGCCCGCCCCCGGCACCCGCCAGCTGCTGGAGCAAAAGGGCGCCAAGGCCGTCGCCGACTGGATGCTGGGCGAGAGGCGGCTCTTGATCACCGACACCTCGATGCGCGACGGGCACCAGTCGCTGCTGGCCACGCGCATGCGCTCGATCGACATGATCCGGGTGGCGCCCTCTTACGCCGCGAACCTGCCCGGCCTGTTCTCGGTCGAATGCTGGGGCGGGGCGACCTTCGACGTCGCCTATCGCTTCCTGCAGGAATGCCCCTGGCAGCGGCTGCGCGACATCCGCGCCCGCATGCCGAACCTGATGACGCAGATGCTGCTGCGGGCCAGCAACGGCGTCGGCTACACCAACTATCCCGACAACGTGGTGCAAAGCTTCGTCGCCCAGGCGGCCAGGACCGGGGTCGACGTGTTCCGGGTCTTCGACAGCCTGAACTGGACCCCGAACATGCGCGTCGCCATGGATGCGGTGATCGAGAGCGGCAAGATCTGCGAGGGCACGATCTGCTATACCGGCGACCTGCTCGATCCCGCGCGCGCGAAATACGACCTGCAATATTACCTCAGGATGGCGCGCGAGCTCAGCGATGCCGGCGCGCATATCCTTGGCCTCAAGGACATGGCCGGGCTCTTGAAGCCCGCCTCGGCCGCCATCCTGGTCCGCGCGCTGAAGCAAGAGATCGGCCTGCCGGTGCATTTCCACACCCATGACACCGGCGGGCTCAGCGGTGCCTCGATCCTGGCCGCGGCCGAGGCCGGGGTGGATGCGGTGGATTGCGCCATGGATGCGCTCTCGGGCAATACCTCGCAGCCCTGCCTGGGCTCGGTGGTCGAGGCGCTGCGCCACACCGACCGCGACACCGGGCTGGACATCGAGGCGATCCGCCGGATCTCGAACTACTGGGAGGCGGTGCGCGAGCATTACGCCGCCTTCGAGAGCGGCTTGCAGGCCCCGGCCTCGGAGGTCTGGCTGCACGAGATGCCCGGCGGCCAGTTCACCAACCTCAAGGCGCAGGCGCGCTCGCTCGGGCTCGAGGAGCGCTGGCACGAGGTCGCCCAGGCCTATGCCGAGGTGAACCGGATGTTCGGCGACATCGTCAAGGTCACGCCCAGTTCCAAGGTGGTGGGCGACATGGCGCTGGTGATGGTGGCGCAGGGGCTTTCGCGGGCGCAGGTCGAGGACCCGGCGGTCGAGGTCGCCTTCCCCGATTCGGTGGTCGACATGATGCGCGGCAACCTGGGCCAGCCCCCCGGCGGCTGGCCCGAGGCCTTGCAAGGGAAGGTGCTGAAGGGCGAGGCGCCGCTGACCGCCCGCCCCGGCGCGGCCATGCCGCCGGTCGACATCGCGGCCGCCCGCGCCGAGCTGGTCCGCCAGCTGGAAGGCAAGGCGGTCGACGACGAGGACCTGAACGGCTACCTGATGTATCCCAAGGTGTTTTTGGACTACATGGGCCGGCACCGGCAATACGGCCCGGTGCGGGTTCTGCCGACGCGGGCCTTCTTCTACGGCATGGAGCCGGGCGAGGAGATCGAGGCCGAGATCGACCCCGGCAAGACGCTGGAGATCCGGCTGCAGACCGTGGGCGAGACCGACGAGAAGGGCGAGGTCAAGGTCTTCTTCGAGCTGAACGGCCAGCCCCGGGTGATCCGGGTGCCGAACCGGCTGGTGAAGGCGCAGACCGCCGCCCGTCCCAAGGCCGATCCGACGAACGAGGGCCATCTCGGCGCCCCCATGCCCGGCGTCGTCGCCTCGGTCGCGGTGACGCAGGGGCAGAAGGTCAACCCCGGCGACCTGCTGCTGACCATCGAGGCGATGAAGATGGAAACCGCCATCCACGCCGACAGAGCCGGCCTGATCAAGACCCTCCACGTCAGGCCAGGTGAACAGATCGACGCAAAAGACCTCATGATAGAGATCGAATAGGAAGAAAGAGGGCTTGGCACCCTGCAATAATTATTGCAGACTTGGCGGCAGAGGAACGCCATGCCAACAAGCCACCCGCCGCAGGATTACGAAGAGCTGATCCGCATCATCCATGATCGCCACGATCAGATGAGCAAGACCTATCAGCGCATCGCCGTCTACCTGACCCAGAACCCCAACGAGGTGGCCGTCCATTCGGTGAATGCCATCGCCGAGCGCTGCGGCATTCACGCCTCGAGCTTCGTGCGCTTCGCGCAATCCCTGGGCTACAAGGGCTTCAAGGAATTGCAGGCGCTGTTCCAGAAGCGCCTGGCCACCGCCGCGCCGGGTTTCGAGGCCCGCGTCAAGGCGCTGGAAACCGAGCTGAAGGGCGCGGGCGACCCGACCGAGATCGGCTTCCTGCGCGACCTGGTGGTGCGCGACATCGCCTCGCTTCAGCAATTGCTGGACGAGGTGAATCCCGAGGACCTGGCGCTGGCCGCCGACCTGCTGGACCGTGCGGACATCATCTACCTGATCGGCCAGCTGCGCTCGTCGCCGGTGGTGGAGCTTCTGCGCTATGTGCTGACCATGCTGGGCAAGCGCTGCGTGCTCTTGGACCCCGGTGGCGGGCTGGCCACGCATATCGGCCGCACCATTCGCAAGACCGACGTTCTGCTGGCGGTCTCGTTCCGCTTTTATGCCAACGAGGTGGTGAACGTGGTCGAGGAAGCGGGGCAGAAGGGGATCGATATCATCGCCATCTCGGACAGCACGCTGTCGCCCCTGGCGCGTTGGGCGCGGGTGCTGTTCCCGGTGCCCGAGCACGATTACACCTTCTCGCGCTCGCTGGCCGCGCCGATGTGCCTGGCGCAGGCGCTGGTGGTGGCCGTCGCTGCCCGCGTGCAGCACAATGACGAGGATCCGCGCATCCCGACCGTGACCGGGACCTAGAGCCCGGCCAGCCCGTCCCAGGCCAGCTTGACCCCGACCAGCGCCACCGAGGCATAGGTGAAGGGATAGAAGATGCTGGCGCGCATGTGGCGAACCACCCAGCCCCCGAGCCAGGTCGCCCCTATCGCCAGCGGCAGCATGGCTGCGGCGCGGGCCAGGTTATCGGAACCGAACTCCCCCAGCGCGGCATAGGGGACCAGCTTCAGCGCATTGGTCACGGCAAAGAACATCACCGTGGTGCCGGTGAAGAGCTTCGGATCCAGCCGCAGCGGCATCATGTAGATCTGAAGGGGTGGCGCTCCGGCATGGGCGACGAAGCTGGTATAGCCGGCCAGCCCGCCCCAGAAGCGGGCGGCAGCCGGACGCGCGCCGGCAAGCGCGGCGCCCTGCCCCGCTCCGACAAGCGCACGTGCCACGAAGGCCAGCGAAACCAGTCCCACGACCAGGCGAACCGCCGAGTCCGAGACCAGTTCGGCGCTGGCCCAGCCGATCCCGATGCCTGCGACCGCTCCGGGCATGATCCGACGCATGATCTGCCAATCGACCCAAGCCCGCCAGCTTGCCACGCTGACCACATCCATCACCACCAGCACCGGCAGCAGGATCTCCGCCGCCGTGACCGGGGGCATGACCAGGGCCATGAGCGGCACGCCGAGCAGGCTCATGCCGCCAAGGCCGCCTTTGGAAAGACCGACCAGGACGACGGCCAGCGCGGTCACGGCCAGTTCGGTCGGCGATGCGAAGATGGTCCAATGCATGGCGGTATCCATGAAAAAGGCCCGGAGCGAGATGCTCCGGGCCCAAAGCCTGGGGGAAGGTCAGGCTTTCTTGCTGCGGGCGTTCTGGCGGAAGGTATCGGCCACGACGGCGGCGACGATGATCACGCCCTTGACGATTTCCTGGTAGAAGGCATCGACCCGCAGGAAGGTGAAGCCCGACATCATCAGCCCCAGGATCAGCGTGCCGATCACCGTGCCGAAGATCCGCCCGCGCCCCCCGCTGAGCGAGGTGCCCCCGATCACGGCCGCGGCGATGGCGTCAAGCTCATACATCATGCCCATGCCGGCCTGCGCGGTCTCGGCGCGGGCGGCCGTGACGATGCCGGCCAGCCCCGCCAGCAGCCCGGCGATGGCATAGACCTTGATCAGATGGCGCTGCACGTTGATGCCCGAGACGCGCGCCGCCTGCGGGTTGGCGCCGATGGCATAGGTGAACTTGCCATAGCGCGTATAGCGCAGGGCGATATGGAAGATCAGCGCCACCGCCAGGAAGATGAAGACCGGCCAGGCGCCCGATCCGATCGCGGCGAAGCTGTCGGTGGGGAAGCTGATCGGCTGGCCCTTGGTATACCATTTGGCGATGCCGCGCGCCGTCACCATCATGCCCAGCGTGGCGATGAAGGGCGGAATCCCGGTCAGCGCGATCAGCGCGCCGTTGATCATGCCTGCGATCAGCCCAAGCCCAAGCCCGACGGCCAGCGGCACGATGACCGGCAGGTCCGTCAGCGCCGGATACATGGCCCGCGCGTAATCGCCCGACTGCGCCACGCTCATGGTGATCATCGCCGTCATGGCGACGACCGAGCCGGACGACAGGTCGATGCCGCCGGTGATGATGACCTGCGTGACGCCGATGGCGATGATGCCCACGACCGAAACCTGCAGGATCATGATCGTCAGGCGACGGGTGTTCATCAGGAAGCTCTGGCCCTGGAAGATCCAGCCCAGGATCTCGAAGACCAGCGCGACGGCGACCAGCACCAGCAGGATGTTCAGCTCCTGCGGCAGCCCTCGGCGCTGTCGCTTGACGGGTTCGATCTGCACATTGTCCATGATAATGTTCCTCCTCGGGCGCCGGGCGCCGCGCGGGCCTCAGCGGGCCGCCAGTTCCATGATTTTCACCTGGGTCGCCTCGGCCCGGTCCAGGATGCCGGTCATATGGCCCTCGTGCATGACCATGATCCGGTCGGACATGCCCAGAACCTCGGGCAATTCGGACGAGATCATGATGACCGCGACCCCCTGCCGCGCCAGGCCCGAGATCAGCCGGTGGATCTCGGCCTTGGCGCCGACGTCGATGCCGCGGGTCGGCTCGTCCAGGATCAGGATCTGCGGCTTGGTCAGCAGCCAGCGCGCGATCAGGACCTTCTGCTGGTTGCCGCCCGACAGGTTCTCGATCCGCTCATCGAGGTTCGGGGTCTTGATCCGCAGCTTGTCCTTCATCCCGAGGCAGAGATTGGTCATCCCCCGCTCGTCGACGCAGCCCAGCTTGACATGGCCTTCATGCAAGGCTGCGATCTGCATGTTTTCTAGGATCGTCAGCGGCAGGAAGCAGCCCGTCGCCTTGCGGTCCTCGGTCAGCAGCGCCATTCCCTCGCGCATGGCGTCGGCGGGTGATGCGATGGGGACATCGCGGCCGGCGATGCGGATCTTGCCCTCGGTGGCCGGCGTCACACCGAAGAGCGCCTCTGCCACGTTCGAGCGGCCCGAGCCCACCAGGCCGGCCAGCCCGAGGATCTCGCCGCGGCGCAGATCGAAGGTGATGCCGTGGAAGGTGCCCGGCAGCGAGAGGTTCTCGACCGACAGGATCACCTCGCCGATTTCAGCCTCTTCCTTGGGGAACATCTCGGTGATCTCGCGGCCGACCATCATGCGGATGATGTCGTCGCGGGTCACGTCGGTGCTGGCATGGGTGCCGACATACTTGCCGTCGCGGAAAACCGAGAACTCGTCGGCGATCTCGAACAGCTCGTTCATCTTGTGGGTGATGTAGACGATGGCCACGCCGCGCGCCTTCAGGTCGCGGATGATCTCGAACAGGTGGTCGACCTCGGTTTCGGTGATCGCCGAGGTCGGTTCGTCCATGATCAGCACCTGGGAACGATGGCTGACCGCCTTGGCGATCTCGACCATCTGCCGCTGCGCGACGGTCAGGGTGCTGATCTGCGCGGTCGGATCGATCTTGAGCCGAAGTTGCGCGAACAATTCCCGGGTCATCTCGGTCATCTTGCGGTGGTCGATCAGGCCGAGCGCATTTTTCGGCTCGCGCCGGATCCAGATGTTTTCGGCGACCGTCATCCAGTCCATCAGCGCCAGTTCCTGATGGATCATCGCGATGCCCTGTTCCAGCGCATCGAGCGGGCTGGCCAGAACGACCTCCTCGCCGCGCAGGCGGATGGTGCCGCGGTCGGGCGTATAGATGCCGGCGATGATCTTCATCAGCGTGGACTTGCCTGCGCCGTTCTCGCCCATCAGCGCGTGAACCGAGCCCGGCCGCAGCCGGAACTGCACGTCATCCAGCGCCACCACGCCGGGAAACTCCTTCCGAATACCCTCGATTTCAAGGATATAGGGCAGGCTCTTTTCCTTGTAGCGTTCGATCGCCTCCAGTGTGGTCTTCGAAACCATCTTCCCCCCGAAAGACTGTCAGGGGACGCGGCCCCCGGATTGAGGTCCGGGCATCCGGTGCGCGACCGAATGCCCGCCCGGATCAGTTCTGGGTCTTGTATTCCGCGACGTTCTCGGGCGTGACCAGCTCGAAGGGAACGGCCACGCGCGGCTCGAACGCCTCGCCGCGGGCGATCTTCAGGACGGTGTCCAGCGCACCCTCGCCCTGGCCCTTGGCGGATTGATAGACGGTGACGTCCAGATCCCCCGCCTCCAGCGCCGCCAGCGCGTCCTGCGTGGCATCGACGCCGCCGACGATCACATCGTCCATCGAGATCCCCGATGCCTTGAGCGCCTGAACCGCACCAAGCGCCATCTCGTCATTGTTCGAGAACACGGCGTCGGGCTGCATCCCCGAGGTCAGCCAGTTGGTCATCAGGTCCAGCGCCGGGGTTCGCATCCAGTTCGCGGATTGCGAGTCGAGTACGTTGATGCCCTTGCATTCATCCGACTGCAGCACGCGTTCGACCGCCGCGGTGCGCCCGCGCTGCCCGGTGGTGCCAAGCTGGCCCATCAGGATGACGGCATCCCCCTCGCCGCCCATCAGCTTGCACATCTCGGTCGCCTGCAACTCGCCCGCCTGCTCTTCGTCCGAGCCGACCCAGGCCTGCTTTTCCGGGAACTCGTCCATGTTGGCCGGCAGCATGTTGACGAAGACCAGCGGCACGCCCGCCCGGTCGGCGATGCGCGACATGGCCTGGCCGGAATCGGCGTCGACCAGCATCACGATGATGCCGTCCACGCCCGAGGCGACGAAATTCTCGATCTGGGACTGCTGGCGGGCGATGTCGCCCTGGGCATCCTCCATCTGCACGGTGACGCCCAGATCGCCGGCGTGGCGCTGGATGTTCTGACGCAGCACGGTCAGGTAGTTGTCGTCGAAGAGCGACATCGCAACGCCGATGGTCTCGGCCTGAACCGTGCCTGCCATCAGCGCACAGAATGCGGTGGCCGTCGCGAGTTTCTTGATCATGTGGGTCTTTCCTCCTCCTGTTACCTCCGTCCGATCTTCTCGCGTCGGACGAAGCCAAAACCTCGATGCGACAAGGCAATATCAAGCCGTTGGCGGAACCGCTGTTCCGCCGCATCCATTCCGACTTGATGACGACCTCCCGCCATGCCCGAGAACCGTGAGCGATGCGCGTCCCGCATCTTGCCCCTGGCCTCCGCGAGGCAGGGATTCCCTGCCTCGACATTGACCATAGCCCCTCTGCAACGCGATTGCAATAAAAATTGCAGATACGGAATACGGCAACAAACGCTCTCTTGCGCATGTTTACATGCGAGGCGCCAGCGGCCCCCCGCCTGCTGGCAGATGCTCGACCAACTGCTGGCAATAGCCGGTCGCCAGAAGACCGTCGCAGGCCGTCGCCATGTCCTCGCAGGGCCGGCCGGAACGGCATGCCCGCACCCAGGCCTGATCCTGCAAGCGATAGCTGTCGGCAAAGCGCCCGATCCAGTCGGGCGAATATCCGACCTGCATCGCACCGCCGCGCCGCAATCGCACCTGCGCCGGTTCGGCCATGGCCACCGTCCCCTCGCGACCGACGATCTCGGCATGGACGTGGTAGCCATAGGCGGCGTTCATGAACATCTCGACCGAGACGACCGCCCCGCGATCCGTGTGCAATTCGGCCAGCAGCATGTCGCCGGCATCGCCAACCTGCGTCAGGCTTGCCGACGTATATTCGGTGTCCAGCAACCAGCGGCAGATGTCGATCTCATGCACCATGGCGTTGGTAACGATCATCGAGCCGTCGAACCAACGCGGCGCCTCGCGATTGCGATGCAGGCAATGTATCAGCAAGGGCGCGCCGATCCGGCCCGCGTCCAAGGCGGCTTTCATTTCGCGATAGGCGGGATCGAAGCGGCGCATGAAGCCGACGCTGACCAGATTGCGGCCCGCATCGGCCTCGACGATCTCGCGGCATTGCGCGACCGTCGATGCCAGAGGCTTCTCGCAGAGCACGGGTTTGCCCAGGCGTATCGCCGCCATGACCAGGTCATGGTGGGCGGTATCCGGGGCGGCAACCAACACCGCCTCGACCACGTCGCTTTCGATCAGCGGCAGTCCTTCGGCAAAGACCTGCGCGCCATATGCAGATGCGCCTGCCCGGCCCGGATCGGGGTCGGAAACCGCAACCAGCCGCGCCCCCGAAATCTCATCGGCGAACAGGCGGGCATGAAACCCGCCCATGACACCGGCGCCGATCACGCCAACGGCCAGGCTCATCTGCAATCCCTCCGCATGGCGAGATGGCCGGTTTCAGCGCGCCAGGTAGTCATCGACATTCTCGGGAGTCACGAGTTCGAACGGGATATAGACGGCGCGCTCTGCCAGTTCCTCACCCCGCGCCATGGCGGCGGCGACCTCCAGCCCCTTGCGCCCCTGCCCCGCCGCGTCCTGGAATACGGTCAGGTCGATGTCGCCAGCCTTCAGCGCCATCAGCGCGTCCGGCGTCGCGTCGATGCCGGCCACGACGACATCCTCGGGGTCGACCATAGCGGCCTTCAACGCCTGCGCAGCACCGATGGCCATTTCGTCGTTGTTGGCAAAGATCACGTCCGGCGTCAGCCCGGCGGTCAGCCAATTCGAGACCAGATCCGACGCCTTGCTGCGCGACCAGTCGGCGACCTGCATGTCCTCGATCTTCACGAAATCGCAGCCGGGCGTCTTGACGAAGTCCTGCACCGTCTCGGTCCGCACGCGGCCGGCCTGGATGAACAGGTCGCCCGCCAGGATGACGCCGTTTGCCGCGCCGTCCCCGATCTTTTCCTTGACGAGGCGGCAAGCCTCGGTCGCCTGGATCGTGCCTGCATCGACCTCACGCGAGCCGACGAAGGCTTCCAGCGGCCCGAGGCTCTCTACATTCGGCGGCTCGCGATTGATATTGACGATGGGAATGCCGGCATCGTTCGCCATCTTGTCCATCTGGGTGATCGCATCGGAATCCACCGCGACCACGATGATCGCATCGACCCCGGACGAGATGAAATTCTGGATCTGGCTCAACTGCCGAGGCACGTCGTTTTGCGCATCCTCGAATTGCAGGGTAACGCCCTCGGCGTGGCCCGCTTCTTCGATGCCCTGACGCAGGATGGTCAGGAAATTGTTGTCGAATTGCGCCATCGCGACGCCGATTTCCTGCGCCTGCGCACCGAATGCGGTCATCGCGAAAGCGGTGGTGATCATCAGTCGTTTCATGTGGTTCCTCCTGCTTGTGTTCTTCCGTCAGGCGTCGAAGGCGCAGGATATCCACGCCCCGCCTTCGGCATTCGAGCGGATCGCGGCCTGGATGAAGGCAACGCCCGCAGCGCCCTCCTCCAGCCCCGGATAGGCCAGCAGCCCGTCCGGCAGATCGCGCCCTTCGCGGCGGGCCTCGATGGCGATGGCGAATTCCTCGTAGAGATTGCCCCAGGCGTCCGAAAGCGCTTCGGGATGGCCGCGCGGCATGTGGACGAAGCGCGCGGCATCCGACAGCATCCCGGCGCCATGCCCGCGCGAAATGCGGATATGCGGTGCATTGAAGGGGCGGTGCTGCAGGTATTCCGGGTTCTCCTGATCCCATTCCAGCGTGCCCTCGGTCCCCGAGATGCGGATGCGCAGCCCGCAACTGGCCCCCGCCGCCGCCTGCGAGACCAGCAGGGTGCCGGGCACGCCGCCCTGGAAGCGGCAGGTCATGAAGGCGGTATCCTCCAGCGGCTGATCGGCCCCCAGCCGGTGAAACTCGGCCCGCAGATCGGTCATGCGCAGGCCGGATACGAACTCGGCCAGATGATGGGCGTGGGTGCCGATGTCCGCCGTAGTCGCGGCACCCCCCACCTTGGCGGGATCCTGCCGCCAGGGCGTGCCGGACCAGGCGGCATCGGCGGGCAGCAGCGCCATTTCCTGGAAATACTCGGCATGGATCTGCGTGACCCTGCCGATGGCACCTTCCCGCACCATCTGCCGGGCCTGCCGCACCATCGCATGGGCCGCGAAGGAATAGGTCACGCCGAAGATCAACCCGGTTTCGCGCTGCCTGCCGATCAGCGCCCGCGCCTCGTCCAGCGTATTGACCAGCGGCTTGTCGCAGATCACGTCGATGCCCGCATCCATGAAAGCCATGGCAACCGGGAAATGCAGATGGTTCGGGACGGTGATCGCCACAGCGTCGATACCGTCCGGCCGCGCCGCCTCGGCCCGCGCCATCTCGCGCCAGTCAGTATAGCTTCGATCTGGATCGAGCCCCCAGTCGCGGCCCGATGCCAGCGCGACCTCGGGGCGCGAGGACAGCGCCCCGGCGACGATCTGCCAGCGATCCGACAGCCGCGCACCCCGCGCATGGACCTGCCCGATGAACGCACCCGCGCCGCCGCCCACGACCCCAAGGCGCAGCTTCCGGCCCATGGCGGGAAAGGCCCCCGCAAGGTTGGCATTCTTTGACATCGACTTCCTCCTCGAGGTGATTCCCTGCCCTCTGCGGCAATAGAAAACGCGGATCGACCTTGATCGCAACAACTATTGCAATATCTCATGGATCGGCGTTTCTGTTGCGGTGGAGGATTTCACATGCAGCCGAACCCGCTTCGGCTGGATAGAATTGCACATGCCTATGGCCCGAACAGGGTGCTGAAAGGCATCAACCTGACGCTCGGCGCGGGCAAGGCGTCGAAGACCTTTATGTCGGCGGCAACAACCCGCAATCCGGCGTGGTCGCCGCGGAATATTTCAAGTCGAAACTCGCTGACGGCGGCAAGATCGTGGTGATGCGCGGCATCCCGACCGCCATCGACACTATCCGCATCGAAGCCTTCCAGAAGACGCTGGAGAGTTCGGGGATCGAGATCCTCGACATGCAATATGCCAACTGGAACCCGGCAAGCCCTTCGAGGTCATGCAGGACTACCTGACCCGCTTTGCCGCAAATCGACGGCGTCTGGGCCGGCGACGACGATGCAGCACTCGGGGGCCCGTGCAGCGATAGAACAGGCCGGGCGCGAGGAGGGTATGGTGCTGCTGGGCGGTTCGGGCATGAACCGGGTGATCAAGATGATCATGGACGGCGACAAGCTGATCGACGCCAATATCTTCTATCCGCCGACCCTGATCGCCCCGGCCATCGAGATCACCGCGATGCGCTATGCCACGCAGTCGCCGATCCGCGGCCGCCATGTCCTGGACAGCCCGCTGATCACCAAAGCCAATGCCGAGGGGTTCTATTTCCCCGACAGCCCCTGTTGAGCGCAATGGGCGGGCGCGAACGCACCCGCCCCGGGTCTTGCCCGACGCCGGCCAGGCCCAGCAGCCTTGCTCAGAACCGGCAATCCAGGCTCAGCGTGGCATTGCGCGGGGCGCCGTAATTGCCGGTCGCATAGGTCTCGTCGATCGAGGCGAGGTATTTGCGGTCGAACAGGTTCTCGATGTTCAGGCTGGCGCTCATGCCGTTCTGGAAGTCATAGCGCCCCATCAGTCCGACGACCGCATAGGAGCCCTGCCGCGCGGTGCCGGTGACGGGCCAGACCCAGGTATTCTCGATGGCGCTTTGCCAGCGCAGGCTGGCGCCCAGGGTCAGGGGCATCGTCTCGAAGGCATAGACCCCCGACAGCTTGATCGAATGGCGCGGCGTGACGGTCGAGATGCGCTGGCCGTCGCCGTCCTCGGCATCGGTCCAGGCATAGCTTGCCGCAAGCTGGATATTCGGCCGGACCTCGCCCGCCAGTTCCATCTCGAAGCCCTTGCTGCGGGTGCCGTCGATGGACTTGTAGGGGTTCGAGCCGTCAGGCAGCTGATAGGTCACGCTGCGGTCGCGGACCGGCAGGTTGTCCTGTTCCAGCAGATAGATCGCCGCCGCAAGGTTCAGCCGGTCGCCGGCAAAGCTGGCCTTGGTGCCCAGCTCGTAGTTCGAGCCCGTGGTCGGCGCGACGATCCGGTTGTCCTTGTCGTGATAGCTGGCCTGCTTGAAGACCCGCGTATAGCTGGCATAGACCGACCAGGCGTCGTTCAGGTCATAGGTCAGCCCGGCATAGGGGATCCATTCGCCGTTGCGGCTGATCTGCTGATGCGTGACCGTGCCGCTGCTGCGGCTGTCGGTGGCATAGTCGTAGTCATACCAGACCACCCGCGCGCCGGCGATCAGGTCCAGCCGGTCGGCCAGGCCGAAGCGGCCCGAGCCGTATGCCGCGACCTGGTCGATCTTGGTATCGCTGACATAGCTGACATAGCCGGCTTGCTGGACCAGGTTCGGCACATGCCCGTTCCAGTCGAAGATCGAGCCGGTGATCGGCTGATAGTCGATCTCGGTCCCGTCGAAGGCCGAATAGGCCTTGTGGTTGTCCTTGCCCCAGCTGCCGGTGATGCCGAAGCGCAGGTCGTGGCTGCGACCCCACAGCTCGACCGGGCCCGAGGCGGTCAGCGACAGCGCGGCCTGGTCGGTATCGGTATCGGCATAGCCGCCCACGGTCTGCACGCCATAGCCCTGCGGATCGGGCGAGCCCCAGCTGGCCGAGGCCAGGTAGCCCTCGCGCTCGGCCCTGTAGAAGGACAACTCGCCCACCGCCTGCCAGCCGGTGCCGAAGTCCTGGGCATAGCGCAGGAACAGGGTCTGCGTGGTCTGGGTCAGCGGCAGGTTGCCGCCGCCGGCATTCGTGCTGGTATCGTAATCCAGCTGCGAGCCGTCATCGGCGATCAACGGCAGCCCGCCGAACTGGTGGTTGCGGGTGCGGTTGCGCTGGAAGTCGTAACCGGCGCTCAGCGTGCCGGCATCGCCGACGTCGGCCTCGACCACGCCGTAAAGCACGGTCTTGCGCCGCTCATAGCGGTCCAGCCAGAAATCGCCCTGCTCATGACCGATCAGCCGCCATTACCAGGCCAACAGCCACGCCCTGCAAAGCCAGATCCGCAGACAGGGGCGCTTGCGGGTTCCCATGCGTCCGCTCGGCCGGACCCGGAAACGATCCCGGCCACCATGGTCCGGGCCGGGCTGTCGCCCCTGGCCTTCTGTTCGGGGCCGCAAGGGACGACGGTTCGGAAAAGCCTGGCGGAGGCGGCCGGCAAGGGCCGCATCCGCCGCCGCCGGATCAGGGGTCAGAAGGTGATCTTCCCCGTCAGCAGCACATTGCGTGGCTCGCCGACAAAATTCCCGCCCGAGAAACTGTCCACCACCTCGTAATAGCGCCGGTCGAAGACGTTGTTCACGTTCAGCTGGATGTCGAAATTCTCGTTCAGGCGATAGCCCGCGACCAGATCGACCAGCCCCAGGCCGCCCTGCCGGACCGGGGTCTCGGCCAGGCGCGGATCATAGACGGCGTTGGATTCCGAGGTGATCTCGCTTTGCAGCCGGAACGCGCCCCCCCAAGGCGCCACCTGTCGCCCGGCAGATGATACATGGTGGCGATCTTCAGCAGGTGCTTGGGCAGGAAGGTGTTGTAGGGGCTGCCCGCCACGCCGTCGACGGTGTCGCTGATGATCTCGGCCTCGTTCCAGGTATGGCCCGGCATCAGGTTCCCGCGCGGCAGCACCTCGCCCGAGATCTCGAAGTCCAGGCCCTTGCTTTCCATCTTGCCCACGGCGCGATAGCAGTCGTAAAGCCCCGGCATGCAATCCGCGACCGGCAGCGGCGTCGGCCGGTTCTTGTGCCGGGTGCGGAACAGCGACAGGCCCAGGTTGACGCGCTGGTCCAGGTAGGTGCCCTTGAGCCCGACCTCGATGTTCTCGCCCGTCACCGGCCGCAGATAGGAGCCGTCCGCCGCCACGTAGTCCTGGGGTTTGTAGATCCTGGTATCGCTGGCATAGACGGAATAATTGTCACCCAGCCGCTGCACGATCCCGGCATAGGGGGTGAACTGGGCATCGTCGCTGTAGCTTTGCGACGCGCTCCAGTCGCCCGAGTTGGCATGCGCCTTCTGCTCGTACCAGTCCAGCCGCGCGCCCGCGATCAGCTGGGTCGCGTCGGCCAGCGCGAAGCGGCCGGTGGCCCAGGCGCCGGTCTGGCGCACCTCGGATTGCCGCGCCCAGAGGCCGTAGAACCCGAAGGTCGCAGGCACCGGCACCGCGGCCGGATCCCAGTCACAGGGGTCCAGCACGGCGATGTCCCAGCCGCCGTCCGGCGTGGTGTAGGAGCCGCCGGTATCGTCCGCCTTGCTGCGGCGGTGGTTGATGCCGAAGGCCAGCTCATGCTCGCGCCCGAACAGCGCGACCGGGCCCGAGAGCGTGGCACTGATGCCTTGCTGGCTGTGATGGTAGTCATAGGCGCCGCCGCGCAGGCCAAAGCCGAAGCTGCCCTCGTCGGCGACGTTCGGGCCGCTCAGGAAGGTGCCGCGCATCTGCATGAAGGTATTGACCGCGCGGACGCTGGCCGCGGCCTTCCAGCCGCTGCCGAATTCATGCTCGACCTGGGCGAAGACGCCATGCGACTGCTTGTCCCAATAGCTGAAGCTGGGCGACATGCGGAAAGCGCGCGGCACCTTCAGGACGCTGCCGTCCGGCGCGTGCCCGGCCGTTCCAGTCCGCGCCGGGATTGTCCTCGCGCGTGGCATAGGCGCCGAAGGTCAGCACGGTCGCCGGGCCGATGTCGGCGGCAGTGGTGCCGAACAGCAGGCCGCGCCGGCTCTTGCGATAGTCGATGAAGCTGCCGGCCTTCTCGCCCGCCGCTACAATGCGGCCGCGGATCGTCCCGGCATCGTTCAGCGGCCCGCCACAGTCGATCTCCGAACGGATCATGTCCCAGCTGCCGGCGCTGGTCGCCGCGCGGAACTGCGTGGCCTCGGGCGGGCGCTTCATGACGAAGTTCAGCACCCCCGAGGGATCGCCCGCCCCGGCCATCAGCCCGGTCGCACCGCGCCCCACCTCGACATGGTCATACATCGCCAGGGTCGAGCTGGTGAAGGTGTCGGGGTGGAACTCGGTCGGCTGGCCGGATCCTCGGGGCCATCGCGCAGCGGCAGGAACCATTCCTCCGCCGCATCCGCAATCGGATCATCATGCTGCACTCCGGCCTCCTTCCCTTCGCCTTGCCCGAACCCATGACGCATCGGCATGGCCCCCTCGGCAATTGGTCCGCTGCGATCCCCTGGAAAGGCGGATGTCATGGCCAGCCGCTCCGGGCAAGGGCGCCGCGGCCATGGGTCGCCCTGCCCTGCCGGCATATTGACAACGGCCGCCCTGCTGGCGCTATGGGGCATCCGCGGCAGCAGCCGGAAAACGATGCTTCGCTTCTTGACCCATGGGCTATGGCTGGCGCCGCATCGCCCGCTGTTCTTCCTGGCCGGCCTGTGGGCGGTCCTCATCCCCTCGGCCTGGCTGCTCCCCTTGGGGATGGGCGTCGATGCGCTGTCTTGGCACCGGCATGAGCTGCTGTTCGGCATGGGCGGCGCGGCGGTGGGCGGCTATCTGCTGACCGCGCTGCCGGCATGGACCGGGCGGGTCCGGGTCGCGCCGGCCACGACCGGGATCATGGTGGCGTTGTGGCTGGCCGGCCGGCTGGGCTTTGCCCTGGGCCTGCCCGCGCCCTTCGCCCTTCCCGCTGCGACGGCCTATTTCCTCGTGCTGGGCGGCCTGCTGTCGTGGCAGGTCGCCAGCGCCAGGGCCTGGCGCAAGATGCCGCTGGCGCTGGCGCCCCTGGTCCTTGGCGGCATCGAGGCGCTGGCGATCGCCGGGCCGGGGCCCGCCGCCGAAAGCCTTGCGCAGGACATGGCGCCGCTGTTCTTTGCGCTGCTCATCAGCCTGGTCGGAGGCCGCGCCCTTGCCGCATTCACCCGGCATTGGGCCGCGGCATCCGGCCAGCCGCCCTTGACCGAGCCGCGCTGGCTGCCGGGCGCCGGCGTGCTGGCATTGCTTCTGGCCATCGCGGCGCTGCTGCTGGATCGCTCGGGGCTAGCCGGGCCGCTCCTGATCGTCTCGGGCATCCTGCACCTGGCCCGCATGGGCCTGTGGCGCAGCTGGCGCGCCGGCCGCTATCCGGCGCTGCTGCTGTTGCACCTGGCCTGGCTTTGGCTGCCGCTGGCCCTGATCCTGGCGGGGCTGGCGCAGGCGCCCTGGGCCGGGCTCGACATGGCCACGGCCCTGCATGCGGTCACGATGGGCGCCATGGGCACGATGATGCTGGCGATCATGGGCCGGGCGGCCATGCCGCGCAGGGAAGGCCGGCTGGCCGTATCGCGCCCACTGGCCCTTGCCTTCTGCCTGGTCAGCCTTGCCACGCTCCTGCGACTGCTGATGGGCTGCGTGTCGATGGCCGGGCCGGCGACGCTGCTGCATCTTGCCGCATCAGGCTGGATGGCCGGATGGGCGCTTTTCCTGTGGGACTTTCGCCATGCGCTGCAAGGGCCGGTCCCCCGCCCCGTGCTAAGCGCGTCCAGCCGGGCGTGACGGGCGGGCCGGGGGCCGCTGCGGATCAATGCGTCCAGGGCGCGCGGCGGTCGGGGGCGAAATTCTCGCCATAGCCGCGGGGGCGGATGTTCGGGGCGCGGGTGTGCGGCTCGATCACCTCGTAATCCAGCCCACGCTCGCGCGCGTAATCCTCGGCCTGCTTGCGGGTCTCGAAGCGCAGGCGCACCTGGCTCTGGGTGTCGTCGCTGCTGGTCCAGCCCATCAGCGGGTCGATCTCGCGCGGATCGGCGGGCGGAAAGTCCAGCACCCAGTTCTTGGTGCGGGCGGTGCCCGATTGCATGGCGTTGCGGGCGGGCTTGTAGATGCGGACGCGCATGGCGGGAACCCTCTGTTCTTGCTTCCCGCCTTATCCCCGAAGCCGGCCGGGCGATCAAGATGCACCTGGCGTGATTTCCCGCCATCGCGGCCGGATTGCCGCCCCGGCATGGCGCATATTCCCCGGCCGGGCTTGTATTGGGGCGCGAATGCGCCAGATTGACCCAGGCAGGAACAAAGGTGAAACCATGGGCCACAACAACACCAACGCCCCCGTCGCGCGCTTTCCCGAGGTCAGCCGGCCCAAGCTGGAAGGCGGCAAGCGTTTCGTCATGCGGTCCGAGTTCCAGCCGGCGGGCGACCAGCCCACCGCCATCGCCGAACTGGCCAAGGGCGTCATGGCGGGCGAACGCGACCAGGTGCTGCTGGGCGCCACCGGCACCGGCAAGACCTTCACCATGGCCAAGGTGATCGAGGCGACGCAGCGCCCGGCGATCATCCTGGCCCCGAACAAGACGCTGGCGGCCCAGCTTTACGGCGAGTTCAAGGGCTTCTTCCCGGAAAACGCCGTGGAATATTTCGTCAGCTATTACGACTACTACCAGCCCGAGGCCTATGTCCCACGCAGCGATACCTATATCGAGAAGGAATCGCAGATCAACGAGGCCATCGACCGGATGCGCCACTCGGCCACCCGCGCGCTCTTGGAGCGCGACGACGTGATCATCGTCGCCTCGGTTTCCTGCATCTACGGCATCGGTTCGGTCGAGACCTATTCGGCGATGACCCAGGACATGGTGGTCGGCGAAAGCTACGACCAGCGCGAATTCCTGGCCGAGCTGGTGGCGCAGCAATATCGCCGGCTCGACGCCGCCTTCCAGCGCGGCGGCTTTCGCGTGCGCGGCGACGTGATCGAGGTCTGGCCGGCGCACCTCGAGGATCGGGCCTGGCGCTTCGACTTCTTCGGCAACGAGCTTGAATCGATTACCGAATTCGACCCGCTGACCGGGGCCAAGACCGACAGCTTCAAGCAGATCCGCATCTATGCCAACAGCCACTACGTCACCCCGCGCCCGACTTTGCAGCAGGCAATCAAGGGGATACGTGCGGAACTTCAGACGCGGCTGAAGCAACTGGCCGACGAGGGCAAGCTGCTGGAGGCCCAGCGGCTTGAGCAGCGCACGAACTTCGACCTGGAAATGCTTGAAGCGACTGGCGTTTGCAACGGGATCGAGAACTATTCCCGCTACCTGACCGGCCGCGCGCCGGGCGAGCCGCCGCCGACGCTCTTCGAGTTCATCCCGGACAACGCCATCGTCTTCGCCGACGAATCCCACGTCTCGGTGCCGCAGATCGGCGGCATGTATCGCGGCGACTTCCGGCGCAAGTTCACCCTGGCCGAGCATGGCTTCCGCCTGCCCAGCTGCATGGACAACCGGCCGCTGAAATTCGAGGAATGGGACGCGATGCGCCCGCAATCGGTCTTTGTCAGCGCCACCCCGGCGCAATGGGAGCTGGACCAGACCGGCGGCGTCTTTACCGAGCAGGTCATCCGCCCCACCGGCCTTCTGGACCCGCAGGTCGAGATCCGCCCGGTCGAGATGCAGGTGGACGACCTGCTGGACGAGGTGCGCAAGGTCTCGGCCGCCGGGATGCGCACCCTGGTCACGACGCTGACCAAGCGCATGGCCGAAGACCTGACCGAATACCTGCACGAACAGGGCATCCGCGTGCGCTACATGCACAGCGACATCGACACCATCGAGCGGATCGAGATCCTGCGCGACCTGCGGCTGGGGGCCTTCGACGTGCTGGTGGGCATCAACCTGCTGCGCGAGGGGCTGGACATCCCGGAATGCGGGCTGGTGGCGATCCTGGACGCCGACAAGGAAGGCTTCCTGCGCTCGGAAACCTCGCTGATCCAGACCATCGGCCGGGCGGCGCGCAACGCCGACGGCCGGGTCATCATGTATGCCGACCGCATCACCGGCAGCATGGAGCGCGCCATGGCCGAGACCGAGCGCCGGCGCCAGAAGCAGGTCGCCTATAACGAGGAACACGGCATCACGCCCCAGACCGTGCGCAAGAACGTCGAGGACGTGCTGGCCGGGCTGTGGCAGGGCGATACCGACCAGGCGCGCATCACGACCAGGGTGGACAAGCCCCTGGTCGGCGCCAACCTGGCGGCGCATCTGGACGCGCTGCGCGCGCAGATGCGCAAGGCGGCCGAGAACCTGGAGTTCGAGGAGGCCGCGCGGCTGCGCGACGAGGTCAAGCGGCTGGAGGCGGTGGAACTGGCGGTGGCCGACGACCCGCTGGCCCGGCAATCCGCCATCGAAGAGGCGGCCGAGGCGGCGGTCAAGTCCTCGGGGCGCTCGACCGCGGGGCGGGCGGGGCAGCGCGGCGGCAACAAGCGGTCGCGGCGGCGCAGCTGACGCGCGGGAACGGGGCCTGGGAGGGATGCCCCGTTCCCGGCGTTCGGATCAGCTGCAACTGACCGAAAGCAGCTTGCCGCGGCTGTCCACGATGAAGGTCAGACGCTCCTGGATCATCTCCATCGTCATCGGCCGGTCTTCGCGGGCGATGCGATACATCTGGCCCTCGGGGACCGAGATGGTGGGCGAGGTCTGCCCGATCAGATAGGTATAGCGCGCCGCGCCGCAGGGATCGACGGCGACGGTTTCCGGCTCGGGCGGGGGCGGGGCTTCCGGGGTGCAGGCGGCCAGCGCAAGGGGGGTTGCCAGAACGGCAAGGGAAAGCGGGAGTTTCATCTTGACCTCATGAGTCTGGACTTGCTGCCCACTCAACCCATGGAACGGCGGCCGGTTTCCAAAGCCCCGGCGGATCGGCGGATTTCCGCGGATGCGCCAAGGCGGCGCCGCCGTGAGGGCGGCGCGGTTGCGGGGGGTATTTGGGCAACGAAGAAGCGCGGGGGGCCATCATTCCCACGGATCGCCACATTGCAGGGCCGGTGCCTGCGAGGCGCCCGTCATGGGCAAAGGTCGGCGCCCGAGCCTAGCGCAGCGCGGCCAGCACCTCTTCGGCCAGGGCATCGACCTCGGCGCGGGCGGTGGCGTGGCGCGCGGTCTCGCCCGCGCCCAGGCCCTGCCCCAGCGCCTCGGCATAGGCGACGCGGTTGGCAAGCTGTGCCGCCGCCACCTCGGCCCCCAGCGCGGCGGCGCCCTCGGCCACCTCGCCGGTCAGGCGCGCATGCGAGCGGGTGCGGTTCAGCACGATCAGCGTGTCGCATTTCTCGCGCCGGGCCAGGTCCAGCACGCCCTCGGTCGCCCACAGGTCGACATGGCTGGTCGCCACCGGCACCAGCACCAGGTCGGCCACGCGCAGCGCCGGGCGCAGGTCGCTGTCGATCTTGGGCGGCGTGTCGATGATGACGAAATCGAAGCGCTTCTTCAGCTTGTCGGATTCGTAGCTGGCGCCCCAGGCCGAGGAGGTGGTGAATTCCAGCGCCTCGTCCTCTCCCCGCCGCTCCAGCCGTTCCAGGAACCAGCGCCCCATGCTGCCCTGCGGGTCGGTGTCCAGCAGCGCGACCGAATGGCCGCGTCCGCGCAGGGCCACCGCCAGGTTGACCGCGATGGTGGTCTTGCCCGAGCCGCCCTTCTGCTGGGCAATCGTGATGATGCGTCCTGCCATGAGCCCCTCCGTTCCGGCGATCGCCTGCCTGTTTCCTGCCAGACTAGGGGCTAAGCTTGCGCAATGCACGGCTTTTCGCAGCCGCAGCATCGGCATTCCGCATCAGGTCTTCCAGGTATCGACCACCTCGTACATCACCGGCTCGAAATGGCGGCACATGCCATGGATGGCGCGGTTGCGGGTGCGCATCTCGGGGCTGCGCAGCATGGCCTGGTAGTCGCGCCGGTCGCGCCATTGCGAATAGGTGCAGATGCGGGTCTGCGCATCGTTCAGGTGGATCGCGCCCGAGACATAGCCGGGCTGGTGCCGGATGACCTGGTCATAGGCGTCGTTCAGCGCGTCCAGCACGTCATGCGCGGTTCCGGGCGTCACCTCGAAGGTGCAGATCACGGTCTGGCCGGTGAATTCCTTGTCGATGCGGGTCATGGCTGGGCTCTCCTCCCTCGCTGCTGACCCAAGCTTAGCGCAGCGGCGGCGCGGGGGAAGAGGGTTTTCGATCCCGAGCCGGGCGCAGAAAGCCCAAGGCCGGATAAAGCCGGTCCGTCACCGCCAGGCGCATCTGCCGGGCCAGGGGGTCGTGAAAGACCTCCAGCGCCCCTCCGGCCTCGGCCCCCGACAGCCAGCCGCCGTCGAGCCGCCAGCGCCGGAAAAAGATCCGGTCCAGATCCTGCGCCGCGCGGAACTCCAGACCGCGGCGCGCCTGTTCGGCGCCTCGCGCGGGCGCGATCCGGGCATCGGGGCCGGATGTCCGCCGCGCTTCGGCGATCCTGGCCTGCTGCGCGGCCATGGCCTGGGCCACATCCTCGTCGGTGATCGTGACCAGCCGGTCCATCTCGGCCCGGACCCCGGCCGGCAGCGTCGCGACTGCCGCCTCGACCGCCCGGCGGAAACGCGGGTCGGCTTCGATCCTCATGCCCCAGGCGCCGGGCTGGACGCGCCACAGCACGGGTTCGGCCGCCGGGGTCCAGGCGCCGTCCGCGACCAGCCCCAGGCGATCCAGCAGCGCCAGCAGCTCGGGCCGGGCCAGCGCCGGGCCCAGCCCATGCGCCGTCGCGATATTCGGCGGCGGCGGGGGCGGCGCGCCGATGCGGCGGATGATGAAATCCCCGGCCCGTTCCGGCTGCGGGCTGCCATCGGGCAGGCGATAGGCCAGCTGCCCCTGCTGGCGCGCCAGCCACAGCACCGCGACGCAAAGATCGTCCCAGCGCGGCGGCATCGCCGGCCGCCGGGGCGCGGCGCGGCGGCTTGCGCCCCAGCCCGTCGCATCCGCGCGGCCCAGGGCCACCAGGGCCTCGCAGCCGATCTGGCAGGCGGTCACGGCCATGTCCTGCCAGCCGCTTCCGTCGTCCAGCGCCGGCAGGTTCCGTTCCAGGAAATCCGCGACCGCCCCCGGCCAATCCCCCGTCGCATGCATCCCGGATCCCTTTCCCGCTTTGGCCGGCCGCACCCCGCCGGCACGCTTGCGACCTGCGCATAACGGGCGCATGTTGCGCCGCGCAATGCGAAAGGACATGAGCATGATTCCGGTCTTCGACGGTCACAACGATTTCTTGCAGCGCATGGTGGCTGCGGGGCCCGGCCGCGACCGGCTTTGGCTGGAGGGCGACGGCAGCGGGCATCTGGACCTGCCGCGGATGAAGGCGGGCGGGTTTGCCGGCGGCTTCTTCGCGATCTGGACCCCCTCGCCGCCCGGCCCCGACGATGCGCTGGCGGCGATGCTCAAGAAGAACCCGCCCTTCGCCCTGCCCCTGCCGCCCGAGGTGGAGCCGGCCCAGGCCCTGCCCCATGCGCTGGCCCAGGCCGGGCAGCTGATGGCGATGGAGCGGACCGGCACGCTGGCGATCTGCCGGACCGCGGCCGAGATCCGCGCGGCCATGGCCCAGGGCCGCATCGCCGCCATCCTGCACATCGAGGGCGCCGAGCCGATCCCGGACCTGGATGCGCTGCATGTCTGGCACGCGATGGGGCTGCGCTCGCTGGGGCCGGTCTGGTCGCGGCCGACGCGCTATGCCCATGGCGTGCCCTTCGCCTTTCCCGCCTCGCCCGACACCGGGCCGGGGCTGACGGATGCGGGCAAGGATCTGGTGCGCGCATGCAACCGGCTGCGCATCATGCTGGACCTGTCGCATCTGAACGAAAAGGGCTTCGATGACGTGGCCCGGCTGTCGGATGCACCGCTGGTCGCCAGCCACAGCTGCGCCCATGCCGTCGCGCCCAGCTCGCGCAACCTGACCGACCGGCAATTGCGGGTGATCGCCGAATCGCGCGGCCTCGTCGGGCTGAACTTTGCCGTGGGCTTCCTGCATCCCGAAGGGCGGCGCGACCCGATGCAGGGGTTCGCGGTCATGCTGCGCCACCTGGACCACCTGCTGGAGGTGCTGGGCGAGGACGGCGTGGCGCTGGGTTCGGATTTCGACGGCGCCGACATGCCCGAGGATCTGGCCGATGCCGCCGCCCTGCCGAAGCTGGTGCAGGCGATGCTGGCGCATGGCTATGGCCGCGAGCTGGTCGAAAAGATCGCCTGGCGCAACTGGCTGGACCTGCTGGAGCGGAGCTGGGGCGGCTGAACGCGCGCGCCAGCCTGGCGGGACGCGGGGGCGCCGATCCGAAACCGGACACTCGGCAAAGGCACACAAGGATCGTCGCCCCCATGCGCGGGGAAATGCCACAGCCGCCCCGCACGGTAAAGTTGTCCATTCGGACAGGATTCCCGCTATGCGGGAATCTCCCTCAGCCTCCGGTGACGACCGGCGTGACCTCCAGCGCATCGGCAAGCGAGCGGAAGCGGGCTTCCGCCACTTCGCCCATCAGCGCGCGCCCGGTCCGGGTCAGCTTCAGCTCCAGAAGCTTCTTCTTGCGCTGCAGCTTCAGCGTGCCCGCTTCGGCCGGATCCTTGACCGAGAACATGGCGCCGAAGCGCAGCGCCTTGCCCAGAACCTCGGCCTCGCGGATCTCCTTTTCCGAGAGCAGCGCGAACAGCGGCGCCATGGGCGAATTGGCGCGGCTGTTCTTGTAGCGGTGCAGCAGCGACAGGCCCAGGAACACCCGTTCGGGATGCGACAGCGCCGCCATGTTGGCCCGCGTGACATTGTCGAAACAGGCATCGGCGCGATAATCGGGATGGGTGCGCCAGGTGGTGTCGTGCAAAAGGCAGGCCGCCCGGACCAGCCGGTCGCGCTCGGGCGGCAGGTCGCCGAACAGCGGCTCCAGGAACTGGTAGAGCTTCTTGCCGAAACCCGGCATCCGCGCCATCTGCCGCTCGGCAAAGCGCGCCGCCTCGATCAGCGGATCGCGCGAGCGCAGCCCGGCCGGCATCTGTTCGTAAAGCAGCCCCTCGCGGATGCCGTAGGAAGAGACGGCCAGCGATTTCGGCTTGAGGCTTTGCACCAGTTGGCGCAGCACCTGGCTGGCCAGCGGCACCAGCTCCATCCGGCTTTGCGAGATGCCGGTCATCGCCCGCATCTCGGCCACGCTGCGCTCGCCGATCCATTTCACCGTGTCGGCGACGGCCTGCGGCGACATGCGATATTCGTGCAGCACGGTCATCGGGTATTTCGCCCGCTCCATGTCCAGCCGCGCGATGGCCCGCCACGAGCCGCCGACCAGGTAGATCTGTTCGTGCCCGCGGCCCAGCCGCTCGGCCGCCCGCTCGATCGCATCGCGGATATGGTCGCGCAGGCCCGCGGCGCCGCCCTTGACCTGTTGCAGCCGGAACGGGCCCAGGGGCGTCGAGATGCGGCCGCCGACCTTGCCGTTCGCCACCTCGGCCAGTTCCATCGAGTTGCCGCCGATGTCGCAGACCAGCCCCTTGGCATCCGGCCAGCCCAGCAGCACGCCCTGCGCGGAAAGCCGCGCCTCTTCCTCGCCGTCGATGACCCAGAGCTTCAGCCCGGTCTCCTTCTCGACCGCCTTGTGGAAGGCGGGGCCGTCCTCGGCCTCGCGTACGGCGGCGGTCGCGACGCAGGTCAGCGGCTTGATGCCCATGCTGTCGGCCAGCACCGCAAAGCGGCGCAGGGCGGCCATGCCGCGGCGCACGCCTTCGGGGTTCAGCCGGCCGGTGGCGGCCAGGCCCGAGCCCAGCCCGGCCATGACCTTTTCGTTGTAGAAATAGGCCGGCGAGCGCGCCGCCCCGTCGAACACCACCATGCGGATCGAGTTCGAGCCCACGTCGACCACGCCGACCCGGCTGAGCGCGCGTTCCGAGGCGCGTTCGAACAGCGAGCGTCCGAAGGGTTCGATGGTTTCTCCGCTTGCGGTCACGATGCCGTTCATCGGGTTCCTCTCGATTCCGTTACCAAGCCGGTCGCGCGCTTTGGATGGGGCAATTGCCTCCTTGCGTCAATCCGTCGAGTGCATCAGCGCCGGAACGTCACGCGCGCCCGCGCTGCCGCGCCCCGACAATGAGGGGTTTTCCATGAAGAACTTGTGACAGGAAAACAGGTCGTCGCGCCCGGCCGGCAGATAGCGCAGATAGCGCCCGTCGGGTTGCAGAAGCCAGCTTTGCGCCTCGTCGGCCATGTTGGCGGCCATGACCTGGCTGGTGATCTGCGCCTTCACCGTCTCGTTGAAGCATTCCACCAGCGCCTCGACCCGGCGGTTCAGGTTGCGCCCCATCCAGTCGGCCGAGCTGATGAAGACCCGCGCGCGCTTGGAGGGCAGGCCGAAGCCGTTGCCGAAGCAGACGATGCGGGAATGTTCCAGGAAGCGGCCGACGATGGATTTCACCCGGATGTTGTCCGACAGGCCCGCGATGCCCGGCCGCAGCCCGCAGATGCCGCGGATCACCAGGTTGATCCTGACCCCCGCCTGGCTTGCGGCATAAAGCGCCTCGATCACGTCCTTGTCGATCAGGCTGTTCATCTTGGCCCAGATCTCGGCCGGGCGGCCGCGGCTGGCGAAATCGGCCTCGCGCGCGATCAGCTCCAGCAGCCGCTCCTTGAGGTCGATGGGCGAGATGGCGATGTTCTCCAGCCCCTCGGGCTGGACATAGCCGGACAGGAAGTTGAACACCTTGGAGGCATCGCGCCCCAGCGCCGGGTCGCAGGTGAACAGCGACAGGTCGGTATAGATGCGCGCGGTGATCGGGTGATAGTTGCCGGTGCCGAAATGGGTATAGGTCACAAGCTGGTCGCCCTCGCGCCGCACCACGGCGCTGATCTTGGCATGGGTCTTGTATTGCATGAAGCCATAGACGACATGCGCGCCCGAGCGTTCCAGCCGCCGCGACTGGCGGATGTTCGCGGCCTCGTCGAAGCGGGCCTTCAGCTCGACCAGCGCCGTCACCGACTTGCCCGATTCGGCCGCCTCGCAGAGCGCGTCCACGATGGGGCTGTCGCGCGAGGTGCGGTAAAGCGTCTGCTTGATCGCCAGCACGTCCGGGTCGCGCGCCGCCTGCGCCAGGAAGCGCACCACCATGTCGAAGGTCTCGTAGGGGTGGTGCAGCAGCATGTCCTTTTGCCGGATCGCGGCGAACATGTCGCCGTCGTGGTCCTGCACCCGTTCCGGCACCCGCGGGGTGAAGCCCGGCCATTGCAGGTCGCGCCGCCCGTCCAGCACCAGTTCGCGCAGGTCGGCCATGCCCAGAAGGCCCTCGACCTCGACCACCTCCTCGGGATCGACCTCCAGCTCCTGCATGATGACTCGGCGCAGCCGGTCGGGCGCGCCGGCGGTGATCTTCAGCCGGATGACCGAGCCGCGGCGGCGGCGCTTCAGCGCCGTCTCGAACTCGCGCACCAGGTCTTCGGCCTCTTCCTCGACCTCCAGGTCGCTGTCGCGCAGCACGCGGAAGGCGCAATGGCCGATGTCGCGATAGCCGGGGAACAGGCTCGGCAGATGCATCAGCAGCAGGTCTTCCAGCCGCAGGAAGCGCTTGCCGCCCGGCAGCGGGATGAAGCGGGCGATCTGCTGGGGAATGGGCACCAGCGCCTGCATCTGCCGCCCGTCGCTTTCCCGCGCCAGTTCCAGCGCCAGTGAAAAGCCGGTGTTGGGGATGAAGGGAAAGGGATGCGCCGGGTCTATGGCCAGGGGCGAGACCACCGGGAACACCTGCTCCATGAAATGCCGGCGCAGGAACTCTTCCTCGGCGCGGGTGACGCGGCCGCGCGACAGGATGGCGATGTCGGCCTGTTCCATCTCGCGGCGCAGGCCGTTCCAGACCGCCTGCTGCGCGCCCATCAGCCGGCGCGCATCGGCATTGACCAGCGCCAGCTGCTCGGCCGCGGTCAGCCCGTCGTCGGACAGGGTGGTGTTGCCTTCGCGGACCAGTTCGCGCAGGCCGGCCACGCGCACGGTGTAGAACTCGTCGAGATTGGTGGCCGAGATCGACAGGAAGCGCAGCCGCTCGAGCAGCGGCACGCGCGGGTTGCGCGCCTCGTCCAGCACACGCCAGTTGAAGGCGAGCCAGCTGATCTCGCGGTTGAAGAAGCGCGCGGCGCCCTCGGGCGGGCCGTCGGGCAGGTCGCGCGGGGCGGGAAAGGGGGATTTCAGGAAATCGGCCTGGGTCATGTCACGGAACTTCGGGGAAAATGCGGGGCGATCATGCGTCGGCGGGGGCCAGCTTGTCCAGAAGCTCGGCCGCCAGCCGCCGGGTGATGGCGCGGCGGTCGGCCAGCGATTCGCGGTCGATGGCGGCGACCAGGCGGCGGGCCAGGTCCAGGTCGCGCTCCATGCGCAGCGAAAGCCAGTCCACCACCTCGGGCGCCACCTGGATCTGGCGGTCGGCGAACAGCTTGACCAGCACCGCCGGCAGCAGCGCGTCGTCGGGCGGGCCCAGGATCGCCTGCGCCGCCGTCTCCAGCCGCGAGCGCAGGTCGGGCAGCGCCACGCCCCAGTCGCGCGGCGGCGCCTGCGCGGTGATGAGAAGCAGCGCCCCCCGCGCGCCGGCCAGGTTCCACAGGTGGAACAGGCCCTGTTCGGCCGTGGCGTTGCCGCCGATCTCATGCGCGTCCTCGATGACCAGCGCGGCGCCGGGGCGGACCAGATCGTCCACGCTTTCGGGGGTCAGCGTCCAGCCGTGGCTGACATGGGCGCCATGCTCGGCCGCCCAGAAGCCGACCAGATGCGTCTTGCCCGATCCCGGACCGCCGATCAGCAGCAAACGGCCCTGCGGCCAGCGGCCCGGCGCGTCCAGCATCGCAAGCGCGTCGCGATTGGCAGCGGTGATCAGGAAATCGTCGCGCGACGAGGCCGGCGGCATCGTCAGGTCCAGGGTCAATTGTCTGGCCACCGTTCAGCGGTCCTTGCCGCGCAGGTGGTCGCGCGTCTCGGCCCACAGATCGGAGGGCGAAGGCGGGCCCTCGGCATCGGGAACCTCGCCGGCCTGCTGGCGGTGCTGGTGTTCCTCCAGCAGATGCGCCAGATGCTCGTCGCGCTGGATCTGCGCCACGGCCACGTCGCGCGACATCTGCGCCAGCTGGCGCGCACGCTCGGTCGTGCCGCGCGGCACCAGCTCGACCATGGTCGGCGGCGCGGGGGGCGAGGGCACCTCGCGCCCGGTATAGAGCGCGCTTTCCTTGTAGCGGGCGACGGCAAAGCGGACCAGCACCCCCAGCGCCGCCGCCGCCGGCACGGCGATGAGCAGGCCGACGAAGCCGAAGAGCGTGCCGAAGACGGTCAGGGCCAGCATCAGCCAGACCGGATGCAGCCCGACATGGCCGCCGACGATCTTGGGTTGCAGGTAGTTGCCCTCGACGATCTGGCCCAGGACGAAGACCGCGATCACCGCGCCGATCCAGACCGGCTCGCCCCAGAAGGAGAACAGTGCGACGCCGATGGCGGTAGCGCCGCCGACCAGCACGCCGACATAGGGGATGAAGGACAACGAGGCGGCGATCACCCCGATCGCGATGCCGAAGGGCAGGCCGATCAGCGCCAGGCAGACCGAATAGAAGGTGCCCAGGATCAGGATCACCATGCCCTGCCCGCGCACGAATCCCGACAGCGCCGCGTCGATCTCGTGTCCCAGCCGGCGGATGGTGCCGGCATGCTGGCGCGGCAGAAGCTCGTCCAGCCGGTCGACCATGTTGTCCCAGTCGAGCAGCAGGTAGAAGGCGACGACCGGCACGATCACGATCAGCATGACCATGCTGACCACCCCCATGACCGAGCCCAGAACGGTGCTGACCAGTTGCCCGCCCCGCTCGCTGATCTGCTGGCCCATGTTGGCAAGCGCGCTGTTGACCGGGCTGCCCTCGGTGAAGATCTCGGGGAACCGGGTCATCAGGAACTGCTGGAGGCGCTGGAACATCTCGGGCGCGGTCTCGATCAGCGCGGTGGTCTGGCGCACCAGCACCGGCACCAGCAGCAGAAACAGCGCCACCACCAGCAAGAGCCCGCAAAGCGTGATGATGACCACCGAGGCGGTGCGCGACAGGCCCAGCCGCTCGAGCCGGTCGGCCAGGGGATCGAAGAGATAGGCCACGGCCGCGCCCATGATGAAGGGCGTGACGGCATTGCCCACCCCCCAAAGCGCCAACAGCAGCACGGCCAGCGCGCCGCCCCAATACAGGATCTGTTTCTGCACCGGCAATTGCATGGGTCTCGTCGCTCCCGTCCCCGCGTTCGGCTTCCTATGTGGACGGTCGCGGCGCGGCTTGCAAGGAAGGGCGTTGCCCCGCTATCCGCGATCCGCTAACCCGTGCCGGCCATCATGAGGATTTCGCCATGCGTCTGTCGCGCTATTTCATGCCCGTCCTGAAGGAAGACCCCAAAGAGGCCCAGATCGTCAGCCACCGGCTGATGCTGCGCGCCGGCATGATCAAGCAGCAGGCGGCCGGCATCTATTCCTGGCTGCCGCTGGGCTTCAAGGTGCTGCGCCGCATCGAGCAGATCGTGCATGAGGAACAGGCCCGCGCCGGCCATATCGCCATGCTGATGCCGACGCTGCAGCCCGCCGACCTGTGGCGCGAAAGCGGCCGCTACGACGATTACGGCGAAGAGATGCTGCGCATCCGCGACCGCCACAAGCGCGACCTGCTTTACGGGCCCACGAACGAGGAGATGATCACCGACATCTTCCGCAGCCATGTGAACAGCTACAAGGACCTGCCGCTGACGCTGTATCACATCCAGTGGAAGTTCCGCGACGAGATCCGCCCCCGCTTCGGCGTCATGCGCGGGCGCGAGTTCCTGATGAAGGACGGCTACAATTTCGACCTGACCAAGGAAGACGCGCTGCACGCCTATAACCGGCACCTGGTCAGCTATCTGCGCACCTACGAGCGCATGGGCCTGCAGGCGATCCCGATGCGCGCCGACGGCGGGCCGATCGGCGGCGATTATACGCATGAGTTCCTGGTGCTGGCCGAGACCGGCGAGTCGGAGGTGTTCTACGACAGCGAGATCACCGACCTGAAATTCGGCGACCGCGCCATCGACTACGACGATGTCGCGCAATGCCAGGCCGTGCTGGAGGAATTCACCAGCCGCTATGCCCGCACCGACGAGACCCATGACGCGGCGCTGTTCGAGCAGGTCCCCGAGGCGCGGCGGCGCCAGGCCCGCGGCATCGAGGTCGGGCAGATCTTCTATTTCGGCACCAAGTATTCCGAGCCGATGGGCGCCACCGTGGTCGGCCCCGACGGCGCCCGCGTGCCGGTTCACATGGGCTCGCACGGGATCGGCGTCAGCCGCCTTCTGGGCGCGATCATCGAGGCCAGCCATGACGACAAGGGCATCGTCTGGCCCGAGGGGGTGACGCCCTTCCATGCCGGGATCGTCAACCTCAAACAGGGCGACGCCTCGACCGACGGCGCCTGCGAGGCGCTTTACGCCGAGCTGAAGGCGCAGGGGCTGGACCCGCTCTACGACGACCGCGACGAGCGGGCGGGGGCGAAATTCGCCACCATGGACCTGATCGGCCTGCCCTGGCGCATCACCGTCGGGCCGCGCGGGCTGGCGGCGAACAAGGTCGAGCTGACCTCGGGCCGCAGCGGCGAATCGGTCGAGGTCTCGCCGCAGGAGGCGGTGGCGCGGCTGAAGGAGATCTACCAGCCGGTCTTCGACGCCGCGAAATAGGGCCGCGAAATAGGCGCGGCCGCGCCCGGCGGGACGGTTGCCTGGGTATTTGGGCAACGGAGAAACATGGCGGGCGGCGCCCAGTCGGCGCCCTTCGCCCAGGCGGCTTGGCCGCATGTGTGTCTGGTGAACGGAACGCCCCCTGCCCTGCGCGCGGTGCCGGCGGGGCCGGGCGGCGCGGGTCTTGTCGTGGTTGTTGTTGTCGTGGTTCAAGAGTGGGCGGTTCATGGTGAAGAAGGCGCTGATTACCGGGGTCACGGGTCAGGACGGATCCTACCTGGCCGAGTTCCTGCTGGAAAAGGGCTATGAGGTGCATGGCATCAAGCGCCGCGCCTCGAGCTTCAACACCCGGCGCGTCGATCACATCTTCCAGGATCCGCACGAGGTCGCGCCGCGCTTCCTGCTGCATTACGGCGACCTGGGCGATGCCTCGAACCTGACCCGGATCATGGCCGAGGTGCGGCCGGACGAGGTCTATAACCTGGGCGCGCAATCCCATGTCGCGGTCAGCTTCGAGGCGCCGGAATATACCGCCGATGTCGATGCGCTGGGGACGCTGCGGCTGCTGGAGGCGATCCGCTTCCTGGGGCTGGAGCGGGCGACGCGGTTCTACCAGGCGTCGAGTTCCGAGCTTTACGGGCTGGTGCGCGAGACGCCGCAGACCGAACGCACGCCCTTTCACCCGCGCAGCCCCTATGCCGTGGCCAAGCTCTATGCCTATTGGATCACGGTGAACTATCGCGAGGCCTATGGGCTTTTCGCCTGCAACGGCATCCTGTTCAACCACGAGAGCCCGCGCCGCGGCGAGACCTTCGTCACCCGCAAGATCACCCGCGGGCTGGCCAACCTGGCCCAGGGGATCGGCGGCTGCCTTTATCTGGGCAACCTGGACGCGCTGCGCGACTGGGGCCATGCCCGCGACTACGTGCGCATGCAATGGCTGATGCTGCAAAGCGATGCGCCCGACGATTACGTCATCGCCACCGGCGAGCAGCATTCCGTGCGCCAGTTCCTGACCTGGGCCGCCGCGGAGCTGGGCATCGCGCTGGAATTCCGCGGCTCGGGCGTGGATGAGTTCGCCCTGGTCGCCTCGGTCGCCGGCGAGCGGGCGCCGGCCTTGCGTCCCGGCGACGTGGTGATGCGGGTCGATCCGCGGTATTTCCGCCCGGCCGAGGTGGCCAGCCTGCTGGGCGATGCCGGCAAGGCGCATCGCCGGCTGGGCTGGCGCCCCCGGACCGGGCTGCGCGAGATGATCGCCGAGATGGTCGCCGCCGACCTGCGGGCGGCGCGGCAGCATGCGCTGCTCCGGCGGCACGGGCTGGGTCCGGCCGTCGCGGGAGAGGTGGGATAGATGGCGCGGCTTTTCGTCACCGGCGGCCATGGCATGGTGGGGTCGAACCTGCGCGCCCATCCCGGCATCGCCGCCTGGCAGGTGCTGGCGCCTGCCCGCACCGAGCTGGACCTGTGCGACGCGGTCGCGCTGCGGGACTGGCTGGCGCGGCATCGTCCCGACGCCGTGGTCCATGCCGCGGGCGTCGTCGGCGGCATCCAGGCCAACATGGCCGAGCCGCTGCGGTATCTGGCCGAGAACGCCCGCATCGGGCTGAACCTGATCACCGCCTGCCGCGAGATCGGCGTTCCGGTGCTGCTGAACCTGAGTTCGAGCTGCGTCTATCCGCGCGACCTGCACCGCGACCTGGTCGAGGAACAGATCCTGACCGGCCCGCTCGAGCCCAGCAACGAGGGCTATGCCCTGGCCAAGATCATGGCGATGCGGCTGGTGGACCATGCCTGCCGCGAGAACCCCGCCTTGCAATGGCGCACGCTGATCCCCTGCAACCTCTACGGCCCCTTCGACACGTTCGACCCAGGGCGGTCGCATCTGCTGCCGGCGATCATCCACAAGATCCACCGCGCCGGGATCGAGGGCCGCGACCGGGTCGAGATCTGGGGCGACGGCCAGGCCCGGCGCGAGTTCATGCATGCGGGCGACCTGGCGGATGCGATCCTGCGCGCGCTGGCCGATCCCTCGGCCGTGCCGGCGGTGATGAACGTCGGGCCGGGGGTGGATCACGCGATCAAGGATTATTACCGCCTCGTGGCCGGGGTGGTGGGCTGGCAGGGCCGCTTTGTCCACGACCTCGGCAAGCCCGTGGGCATGCGGCGCAAGCTTCTGTCCGTGGCGCGGCAGGCGGCCTGGGGCTGGGCGCCGCGGATCGGCCTGGCCGAGGGCGTCGCCGCCACCTATGCCTGGTATCTGGAGCAGCAGCCATGAACCGCTTTCCCCTGGCAAGCTCCAGCTGGGACGAGGCCGAGCGGGACGCCCTGCAGCGGGTGATCGCCTCGGACCGCTTTACCATGGGCCCCGAGGTCGCGGCCTTCGAGGCCGAGTTCGCCCGCTTCGCCGGCAGCCGCCATGCGGTGATGGTCAATTCGGGCTCGTCGGCCAATCTCGCCATGGTGGCCGCGCTGCGCTACCGGCAAGACCCGGCCTCGCGGCTGATGCCGGGCGACCAGGTGATCGTGCCGGCGGTGTCCTGGTCCACCAGCTTCTTTCCGCTGCACCAATACGGGCTGCACCTGAAATTCGTGGACATCGACCGCGAGACGCTGAACTACGACCTTGCCGCGCTGGCCGCGGCCATCGACGACCGGACCCGCGCCGTCATGGCGGTGAACCTGCTGGGCAATCCCAACGATTTCGACGCGATCCGTTCGCTGATCGGCACCCGCCGCATCCTGCTGATCGAGGATAATTGCGAATCCATGGGCGCGACCTTCGCCGGGCGCCAGGCCGGCACCTTCGGGGTGATGGGGACGTTCTCGACTTTCTTCTCGCACCACATCTCGACCATGGAGGGCGGGCTGGTCGTCACCGACGACGAAGAGCTTTACCACATCCTGCTGGCGCTGCGGGCGCATGGCTGGACGCGCGACCTGCCCAGGCGGAACCGCGTGACCGGCGAGAAGGGCGAGGATCCCTTCGAGGAAAGCTTTCGCTTCGTCCTGCCCGGCTACAACCTGCGCCCGCTGGAGATGTCGGGCGCCCTGGGCCGGGCGCAGCTGGAAAAGCTGCCGCGGCTGGTCGCGGCACGGCGCGCGATGGGTCGAGGCGATGGCCGATCACCCGCTGTTCCGCATCCAGCGCGAGATCGGCGAAAGCAGCTGGTTCGGCTTTGCGCTGGTGCTGCGCCCCGAATGCAGGCTCGGCCGGCGCGAGGTTCTGGCGCGGCTCGGCGCGCTGGGATTCGAGACCCGGCCCATCGTCAGCGGCAATTTCACCGGCAATCCCGTGCTGCGGCTGATGGACCACAGCCTGCACGGGCCGATGACCCATGCGGACGAGATCGACCGCAACGGCTTTTTCATCGGCAACCACCCCCATGACATGCGGGACGCGATCCGAATCCTGGCCCGATTCCGCGGCTGAGCGGCTGGCCGCTGGACTTGCCGGCCCGGGTTGGTCAGGATCGGCGCCGGGGTTTCGGGTGGGCGGTCATGGGTGCAGTCTGGACAAGGCGGATCGGCGCGGCGGTCCTGGTCGTCGCCCTGGGCGCGGGGGCCGCTTTCCTGGCCTGGCCCGAACCGCCGCGCCCGGCGACGCCGGTGCCGGCGCTGAGCCTGGCCGGGGACGCGGGATTCCTGGCGGAGCTCGGCCCACAGCGGCCCGGATGGAGCGCCCTGCCCGCCCAGGCGACGGGGCGCGCGGCCGCTGATCCCTCGGGCCTGGGCTATCGCCATGAATGGCCGGGCTTTCACGCCTCGGCGCGGTTTCAGGGCACCGGGATCGTGCTGCGATTCGACGATGCGCTCAATCGCTGGCGCGTGACGCTGGACGGCAAGGCGGTCGAGGTCTCGCGCCCCGGCCGGCAGGATCTGCATATCCGCGGCCTTGCGCCCGGCCCGCATCAGATCCGCGCCGAGAAGATCAGCGAATCAAGCGGCCCGGCGCTTTTCGGCGGCTTCTTCCTGGACGATTCGGCCCAGGCGCTGCCGCCGCCCGATCCGGCGCCGCGGCTGATCGAGTTCATCGGCGATTCCGACACCGTCGGCTTTGCCAATACCGCCAGCCGCCGCGATTGCGAGGCTGAGGAGATCTATGCCGCGACCGACACCAGCCGCAGCTTCGGCCCGCAGGTCGCGGCGGCGCTGGGTGCGGATTACCGCATCGTCGCGCGCTCGGGCATCGGGCTTTTGCGCAACTACGGCGGCGCCGAGCCCGACCGCACCATGGACCGGCTTTATCCCCTGGCCCTGCCGGGACAGCCGGATGCGCCGGCCCTGCCGGAGCGCAAGGCGGACATCGTCGTCATCGGGCTGGGCTCGAACGTGTTCGGCTCGGAACTCGCCCCCGGCGAACGCTGGAGCGACAAGGGCCAGCTGCGCCACGAGTTCGGCCCGGCGCTGGCCGATTTCGCCACCGCCCGCGCGCAGGAAAACCCCGGCGCGACCCTGGTGCTGCTGGCCTTCGGCGAATACGGGGCCGAACTGGTCGAGGCGCATCGGACCGCATCGGCTCTGCTGGACGGCCGGGGCCTGGCCAACCGCCTGGTCGTCCTGGGCGATCCGCAGCGCAACGCCTGCCTGTGGCACCCCTCGGCCGAGGATCACGCGATGATCGCGCAGGCGCTGGTCGCGGCGCTGAAAGGGCCGGGTCCGAACTGAACGGCGCATTCTGTCTCTTGCGCCCGCCGCCGCGCGACCGCACACTCCACCCGACCCTGCCAGCCGAGCCGCCATGCATTCCCTCAGACCGACCCATAACCGCCTGCGCCGCCTTGCCGGCCTGGGCCCCGCGGATTTCTTTGCCACCGCCGTCGAGCGATGGGAGATCTGCCCGGCCGAGGTGGGCGAGGTCATGCCGGGCATCTGGCTGCCCGACCAGGTCGAGCATATCTCGCGCACCGAGTTCGGTTCCCTGCCCAACATCCTTGAACAGATGCAGGGCAATCCGGCCGAGCAGATTCCGCCCACCCTGGGCTATCGCTTCCGCGACGTGGATTTCGTCGATGGCGTGCTGCATGCGCGCGGGGCCGAACGCCACCTGCGCCAGCACAAGCGCTCGGGCCTGGGCTATACCCGGCCGCGCGAAAGCCTGACGGGGGCGCTTTACGAAAGCTGGATCGGCAATCGCTGGTTCGGCAACTGGCTGCTGAACGACTGCCTTGCCTATCGCCTGGCCGAAGAGGCGGGGGCGCCGGTGACCTCCGCCCCGCTGCGCGGCGGCCATATCGCGCGCTACGAGGAATTGCTGGGCATGGCGCCCCGGCGCATCGGCGACGTGCATTTCGACGAGTTGGTCCTGTTCGACGACCTGCAAAGCAACAGCCACCGCCGCGGCCGCGCGCAGCGCAACCGCGCGCTGGTCCTTCAGGGGCGGGCGCTGGAGCCCCTGCCCGGCGTCTTCATCTTCCGCGGCGCCAGCGGCGATGCCCGCATCCTGGAGAACGAGGCCGAGATCGCCGAGCGGCTCGAGGTCGAATACGGCTTTCGCACGCTCTACATCGACCGCCACGACGCCGACGAACTGGCCCAGGCTGCCGGCGCGGCGCGGATCGTGGCGGGGGTCGAGGGCAGCCAGCTTGCCCATGGCGTCATCGCCATGGCGCCGGGCGGCACGGTGCTGACCCTGCAGCCGGCGGACCGGGTGACGACCTCGCTCAAGCTGCTGACGGATTGCTGGCAGCAGCATTACGCCATGGTGGTGGGGTCGGGCACCGCCCGCGGCTACCGGGTGGAATGGGACCAGATCCGGCGCACGCTCGACCTGATCGCGGCGCAAACCGCCTGAAACCCGTCCTAACAGTCAGGTTGAGTTTGCCGCGAGACATCGGAATATGGGGGCGGGCGAGCTTTATTTCCCGCCGAAGTGATTAAGCAAGTGCATGGTGATGTTCGAAACTCTCCGGGATGACTACAAAAGACACGGCCGTTCGCTGACCGAGCCCGCCTTCGTCTCGCTAGCCGTCTATCGCTATGGCCGCTGGGCCATCGGGCTGAAGAACCCGCTGCTGCGCTGGCTGGCCGGCAAGCCCTATGCGCTGATGCGGATCCTGATCCTGAACGTGACCAAGGTCTGGATCCCGCCGCAGGTGCGGCTGGGGCGCGACTTCCACATCATCCATGCCGAGGGCTCGCTGTCGATCCATCCCGACGTGGTGATCGGCGACCGCTGCGGGGTGATGCACAACGTCACCATCGGCACCAACATGGGCCCCGGCGCGCCGGTGATCGGCGATGATGTGTTCATCGGGGTGAATTCCTGCGTGCTGGGGCCGATCACCATCGGCGACCGGGTGCGGATCGGCGCCAATACCGCGGTGACGACCAACGTGCCGCCGGATTCGGTGGTCATCGGCTCGCCCGCCAAGATCTATCCCAGCCTGCCGATCTTTGCCGCCAAGAAGAAGGCCCCCGAGCATGAGTGACGATTTCGACCGCAGCATGTGGCGCCTTCTGGCCGACAACCTGCCCGCCCGCGCCGACAAGATCGCCGCGGTGGACCAGGGCCGCTCGGTCAGCTACGGCGAACTCGCGGCCGAGGCGGGGCGCGTGGCCGATTGGCTGGTCGGGCGCGGCATCCTCCCCGGCGACCGGGTGATCGTGCATCTGCGCAAGGGCATCGACGAGGTCGCGGCCATGTTCGGCGCCTGGAAGATGGGCGCCGTGGTCATCAACGTGAACATCCGCTGGACGCCCGCGCAGCTGGCCTATGTCGCCCGCGACAGCCGGGCGCGCGCGGCGATCCTGCCCCGCAACGCGCTGGAGGCGCTGGTGGGCGAACATGCCTTGCCCGAGGGCACGGCCTATCTTGTTCAGGGCAAGGCCGAGGGCCTTGTCCAGGGCGCGGACCCCTGGGGGGCGCTTGGCGCCGACCGGGCTTCCGCGCCCGACGAATCCGACCCGCGCGGGTTGGCGATGATCATCTACACCTCGGGCTCGACCGGCGCGCCCAAGGGGGTGATGCTCAGCCATCGCAATATCCGCGTGGGCGCCATCTCGGTCGCGCACTACCTGGGGCTGGACGAAAGCGACCGTCTGCTTTCGGTGCTGCCCTACAGCTTCGACGCCGGGCTGAACCAGCTGACCACCATGCTGCTGACCGGCGGGACGGTGGTCCATCAGCCGCTGACCATGCCGGCCGAGATCATCCGCATGGCCAAGGCCGAATCGGTGACGGGGATCGCCGGGGTGCCGCCGCTCTGGAACCAGATCGTGCGGCTGCTGGTGGACCGGCCGACCGAACTGCCGGCGCTGCGGCGCATCACCAATACCGGCGGCAAGATCCCCCCGAACATCCTGGAACTGCTGCCGCAGGTGTTTCCGGGCGTCGACATCTACCTGATGTATGGGCTGACCGAGGCGTTCCGCTCGACCTATCTGCCGCCGGCGAAATTCGCGGCCAAGATGGGCTCGATCGGCCGGCAGATCCCGAACGCGCAGGTCTTCGCCATCAAGCATGGCGAGGGCATCGCCGGCCCCGGCGAACAGGGCGAGCTGGTCCATGCCGGGCCGCTGGTCAGCATGGGCTATTGGGAAAAGCCCGAGGTGACGGCGCAGAAGATCCGCCCCTGCCCCGAGCTTGCGCACCTGCTGGGCGACGAGCCGGTGGTCTGGTCGGGCGACCTGGTGCGCGTGGACGAGGACGGCGACCTGTGGTTCGTCAGCCGCATGGACGAGATGATCAAGACCCTGGGCTTCCGCCTGTCGCCGACCGAGGTCGAGGATGCGATCTCGCAAAGCGGGCTGGTGACCGACGTGGTGGCCTTCGGGGTCGAGGATGCCGACCTGGGCCAGGCGGTTCACGCGGTCGTGACCTATCTGCCGCAGGGCGACGAGGCCGCGCTGGCCGCGCATTGCGCCCGCGCCATGCCCCATTACATGCGTCCCCAGCGCTATCATTCCTGGCAAGGCGCCATGCCGCGGACCGCCAGCGGCAAGCTGGACCGCCCCGCCATCATCTCGGCCGCCAGGGCCGCATCGCAGAACTGACCAGAAAGGCATTGAATCCATGAGCCTGAGCAAGGACGAACTGTTCCGCTATATCCGCGCCGAACTGAACATCGACACGCCGCTGGACGGCGATACCGAGCTTTTCTCGACCGGGATGCTGGATTCGGTGGCGATGGTCGGGCTGATCTCCTTCGTCGAGCAGCATGCCGGGGTGCGGGTGCAGCCGGGCGACGTGACGCTGGAGAATTTCGACACGGTGGACGCCATCCTAGCCTATGTGCAGACCCTTGACTGACCTCGACCGCCACCTGTCCGAGGCCGCGGCGCGCTTCGGCACGCCCTGCTATGTCTATGCCACCGACCTGGTCGAGGAACGGCTGGCGCATCTGCGCGCGCATCTGGGGCGCTGGTTCGCCGTCAGCTTCGCGGTCAAGAGCAATCCGAACCCGGCGCTGCTGGGCTGGATGCGGGACCGGCTGGACTGCCTCGACATCTCCTCGGGGGGCGAGCTGGCGCTGGCGCGCGAGGCGGGCTGGGATGCGGGCCGGATCAGCTTCACCGGCCCGGCCAAGCGCGAGGCGGAGCTGCGCGCCGCCACCCAGGCGGGCCTGGGCGAGCTGGTGCTGGAAAGCCTGCGCGAGGCGCGGCTGGCCGATGCCGTCGCGGCCGAGCTGGGCCTCGTCCAGCCGGTGCTGGTCCGCCTGGCGCCCTCGCGCGTGCCCAAGGGTTTCGGCGACCAGATGGCCGGCCGGCCCAGCCCCTTCGGCGTCGATGTCGAGGACGCGGCCGAGATCCTGCCGCAGATCGCCGCCCTGCCCAACCTGCGCATCATCGGGCTGCACATCTATTCCGGCACGCAATGCCTCAAGCCCGAGGCGATCTGCGAGAACTGGCGCATCTTCATGCAGGTCTTTTCCGAGACCTGCGCCGCGCTGGACCTGCGCCCGGAAAAGCTGATCTTCGGCGCCGGGCTCGGCATCCCCTATCACCCCGGCGACAGCGCGCTGGACCTTGCCGCTATCGCCGCCGAGATCGGCCCCGAACTGGACGCCTTCGCCGCGCGCTTTCCCGCGACGCGGCTGGTGCTGGAGCTGGGCCGCTACCTGGTCGGGCCGGCGGGCTGGTTCGTGACCCGCGTCGTCTCGGTCAAGCAGTCGCGCGGCAGCCGAATCGCCATCTGCGACGGCGGGCTGAACGCCAACCTGGCGGCCTCGGGCAATTTCGGCATGGTGCTGCGGCGCAATTACGTCATGCACCGCGTCGGCGGCGACGAGGGCGGCACCCGCCCCGAGGAAAGGCAGGACATATCCGGCCCGCTCTGCACCTCGATCGACAAGCTGGGCGGCGGCGTCGCCCTGCCCAGGCTGGAGGAAGGCGACCTGATCGCCATCCATGCCTGCGGCGCCTATGGGCCGACCGCCAGCCCGCTGCATTTCATCAGCCATCCCATGCCGGCCGAGGTGCTGCTGACCGGCGGGCAGATGCGCGACGCGACCCGGATCCGCGGCGGCTGAGGCCCGGCCGCCGCCCCATTTCCGGGCAAGCGATAAAATATTCCTGATCTTGGATTTTTGCGTCGTTTTTATCGACCGGGTCGGTTGTGTTTTCCGCGGCTGCGCGTCTATTATCTGCGCACAGCCCGAACCGGAAAAGGAACACGATGGTCGAACAGAACCTGTTGCTCTTGCTTGTTCTGACGCCATTCGTGTCGGCCGCCCTGGCGGCCACACTTCCCATCCGGGCGCGCAACGCCGAAGCCTGGCTCGCCGGGCTGACGATGATCGTCGCACTGGTGATCCTGGGCGTGCTCTACCCCGCCGTGACCGAGGGGCGAAGCATCACGGGCACCTTCCGCTGGGTCAGCTCCATCGGGCTTGACCTGACCTTCCGCATCGACGGGTTTTCCTGGCTGTTCATGGTGCTGGTGGCGGGAATCGGCTTCCTCGTCATCCTTTATGCGCGCTACTACATGTCGCCCGACGACCCGGTGCCGCGGCTCTATTCCAGCCTGCTGGCCTTTTGCGGCGCCATGTCGGGGCTGCTGCTGTCGGGCAACATCATCATGCTGGTGGTGTTCTGGGAACTGACCAGCATCGTGTCGTTCCTGCTGATCGGCTATTGGTTCCAACGGCAGGACGCACGCGACGGCGCGCGGATGTCGCTGATCGTGACCGCCTCGGGCGGGCTGTGCCTGATGGTGGCGATGATCATCCTGGGCCAGATCGCCGGCAGCTACGAACTGGACGCCGTGCTCAAGGCCGGGCCGCAGATCACCAGCCACCGGCTTTATCCGGTGGTGCTGATCCTGTTCGTGCTGGGCGCCTTTACCAAATCGGCGCAATTCCCGTTCCATTTCTGGCTGCCCAATGCCATGGCGGCGCCGACGCCGGTCTCGGCCTATCTGCATTCGGCGACCATGGTGAAGGCCGGGGTCTTCGTGCTGCTGCGCTTCCACCCGGCGCTGGGGGGCACGGACGCCTGGTTCCAGATCGTGACCGGCATCGGCATGACCACGCTGCTGCTGGGGGCGGTGGTGGCGCTGTTCCGCCACGACCTGAAGGGGCTCTTGGCCTATTCCACCATCAGCCACCTGGGGCTGATCACGGCGCTGGCCGGGATCGGCAGCCCCTTTGCGCTGATCGCCGCCGTGTTCCACATCGTCAACCATGCCGTCTTCAAGGCCTCGCTGTTCATGGCCGCCGGCATCATCGACCACGAGACCGGCACCCGCGACATGCGCCGCCTGTCGGGCCTGGCGCGGGTCATGCCGGTGACGGCGATGCTGGCGATCATCGCCTCGGGGGCGATGGCGGGGGTGCCGCTGCTGAACGGGTTCCTGTCCAAGGAGATGTTCTTCGAGGCGACCTATGTCTGGAACAACGGCGGCTCGCTGGACAATTTCGCGCCCTATGTCGCGGTGCTGGCCGGGGCGTTCAGCGCCGCCTATTCGCTGCGCTTCATCGTCACCGTGTTCTTCGGCCCGCCCGCCACCGACCTACCGCAGGAACCGCATGAGCCGCCCTTGCTGATGCGCCTGCCGGTGGCGATCCTGGTGGCGATCTGCCTGGCGGTCGGCATGTTCCCGCAGCAGGTGCTGGGCACCTGGCTGCAGACCGCCAGCATGGCCGTGGTCGGCCCGGAACTGCCGCATTTCAGCCTCAAGATCTGGCACGGCGTCAACCCGCCCCTGATCATGAGCCTGATCGCCATGTCGCTGGGCGCGCTGATCTACCTGCTGCCGCGCCGGCTGATCGATTCGGGCGAGGACGGCACGCGGCTGATGCGGCGGCTGGACTTTGCCCGCGGCTTCGACTGGCTACTGCAGGTCTTTACCATCCGGCTGCCGCGCTTTGCGCTGCGGGTGCTGTCGGCGAACGGGCTTCAGTCGCAATTGCGCGCCATGGTGCTTTTGTCGCTGGCCGGGGCCTGGTTCGTGCTGCGCCGGCTGGACTGGAACGTGCCCATGCCGGAACTGGGCGCAAGCGAGCTGGTCTTTGCCCTGCTGTGGCTGGTCGGCGGCACCTGCGCCGTCGGCGCCGCCTGGCAGGCCAAGTATCACCGTTTCGCGGCACTGGTGCTGATGGGCGGGGCCGGGCTGGTGACTTGCGCCACCTTCGTCTGGCTGTCGGCGCCCGACCTGGCCGTGACCCAGCTGCTGGTCGAGATCGCCACCACCGCGCTTCTGCTCTTGGGCCTGCGCTGGCTGCCCAAGCGCGACCAGGAGATCCCCGGCGACAACAACCTGACCGCCCGTTCGCGCCGGGCGCGCGACCTGCTGATCGCACTGGCCTGCGGCACGGGCATGACCGCGCTGGCGCTGGCGGTGCTGCTGACCCCGCCCGGCACCTCGCTGGGCGACTGGTTCCTGCGCAACGCCTATGTCGAGGGCGGCGGCACCAATGTCGTCAACGTCATCCTGGTGGATTTCCGCGCCTTCGACACCTTCGGCGAGATCACCGTCCTCGCCGTCGTCGGGCTGACCGTCTATGCGCTGCTGCGCCGCTTCCGCCCCGCGCCCGAAAGCGTCGAGCGCCCGCGCCCGCAGCTCGATGCCGAGGAACAGGCGCTGGAGGCCTATCTCTTCGTGCCCTCGGTGCTGATGCAATGGATGTTCGCGCCGATCATCGCGCTGGCGGCCTATCTGTTCTTCCGCGGCCACGACCTGCCGGGCGGGGGCTTCGCCGCCGGCGTCACCCTGGCCGTGGGCCTGCTCTTGCAATATGTCGCCGCCAATGTGCGCTGGGTCGAGGCGCGGATCACCGTGCTGCCGATGCGCTGGATGGCGGCGGGGCTGACCACCTCGGCGGCGGTCGGGGCGGGATCGTGGATCTTCGGCTATCCCTTCCTCAGCGCGCATGCGCAATATCTCGAGTTCCCGGTCATCGGCAAGGTGCCCTTCTCGACCGCGATGCTGTTCGATTTCGGCGTGTTCTCGACCGTGCTGGGCGCCATCGTGCTGATGCTGATCGCCATTGCCCACCAATCGCTGCGCGTCGCCCCGCGCGCCCGCGCGCCCGAAACCGACGAGGAGACGCGCTGATGGAACTGATCCTTGCCCTGGCCATCGGCATCCTGGTCGGCTCCGGCGTCTGGCTGCTGCTGCGGCCGCGGTCCTACCAGGTCATCATCGGCCTTTGCCTGCTGGCCTATGGCGTCAACCTGTTCATCTTTGCCATGGGCCGGCTTTACGTCGGCGCCGCGCCGATCATGCCCAAGGGCGGCTTCGTCGATCCGACCGCCTATGCCGACCCGGTGCCGCAGGCGCTGGTGCTGACCGCCATCGTCATCAGCTTCGCCACCACGGCGCTGTTCCTGGTGCTGATGATCGCCTCGCGCGGGGCCACCGGCACCGACCACGTGGACGGCAGGGAGCGTCATCCATGATGAACGATGCGGCCATGCCCGACCATTTGATGATCGCGCCGATCCTGATCCCGCTGGTGGCCGGCGCGCTCATGCTGTTTTACAGCGACCGCAACCGGCAGACCAAGCTGATCATGGGGCTGGTGGCGGTGGGGCTGACCTTCCTGGCCTCGGTCGAGCTGATGGCCGACGTCAAATCCGCGACCGAACAGGGCGGCACGGTCGTCGGGCTTTACCGGCTGGGCGACTGGCCGGTGCCGATCGGCATCGTGCTGGTGCTGGACCGGCTTTCGGCGATGATGGTGATGCTGACGGCGCTTCTGGCCGCGCCCTCGCTGATCTATGCCGCCGCCGGCTGGCACGGCAAGGGCCAGCATTACCACAGCATGTTCCAGTTCCTGCTGGCGGGGGTGAACGGCTCGTTCCTGACCGGCGACCTGTTCAACCTGTTCGTGTTCTTCGAGGTGATGCTCGCGGCCTCATACGGGCTGATGCTGCACGGCTCGGGGCCCGAGCGGATCAAGGCCGGGCTGCATTACCTGGCGGTGAACCTGGCGGCCTCGCTGTTCTTCCTGATCGGGGTGGCGCTGGTCTATGGCACCACCGGCACGCTGAACATGGCCGACATCGGCCGCGCGCTCTATTGGCTCGACGATGCCGAGCGGCTGCTGTTCCACGCCGCGGCGACCTTCCTGGGGCTGGCCTTCCTGATCAAGGCGGCGGCCTGGCCCCTGTGCTTCTGGCTGCCGCCGACCTATGGCGCCGCCTCGCCGCCCGCCGCCGCGATCATGGCGATCATGACCAAGGTCGGCATCTATGTCATCCTGCGGCTGTCGCTTCTGGTGCTGGGGCCGGATGCCGGGCCCTCGGCGGGCTTCGGTGCCTCGGTGCTGATGATCGGCGGGGTGGTGACGATGGCATTCGGCATGATCGGCATCCTCGGCACGCCGGAGCTGGTGCGCAAGGGCGGCTATCTGGCGATCATCTCGTCGGGGACGGTGCTGGCCGCGATCGGCTTTGCCCAGGCGGGGGGCGGCAGCTCGATGCTGGGCGGAGCGCTTTACTACATGGTGGGCTCGACCGCGGCCATCTCGGCCTTCTTCCTGATCGCCGAGCCGGTCAGCCGCAACGACGAGGGCGACGACGACGCCCCGGCCGAGGACGACGGCTTCGACCCGCTGTCGGAACGCTGGGCGCCGATGGGGCTGGGCACGGTCGAGGACACCACCGCCCCCGCCAGCCAGCGCACCGTCAGCTGGCTGACCATGGCGATCTGCTTCGGCCTGGTCGCGGCGATGATCGCCGGCCTGCCGCCGATGCCCGGCTTCATCGGCAAGTTCGCCATCCTGCGCGGCGCGGTGCAGGACAACCTGCCCGCCTCGGGCCATCTGCCGGTGATCCTGTGGGCCTATGCCGCCATGCTGATCCTGTCGGGGCTGGGGGCGCTGATCGCGCTGATGCGCTTCGGCATCCGCCGCTTCTGGGCCGAGGAAGGCCCGACCCCGCGCATCCTGGCGCTGGAGGTGGTGCCGGTGGTCATGCTGCTGGGCATGATCGGCCTGCAGACCGTGCGCTCGGACGCGCTTCTGGGCTATACCAGCGCCACGGCCGACGCGCTGCTGGAGCCGCGCGTCTATCGCAGCGCGGTGCTGGCCGAGGCGCAGGACGTGCGCGCCGCGCCGGTGCAGAGCCTGAGCCCCGATCCGCTGCCCGAGCCTGAGGCCGAAGCCGAGCCCGAAAACGGGCCAGAGGAGGGCGCGCAATGAGCCGCTTCGTCCCCCATCCCGTGCTTTCGGCCGTGCTGGTGCTGATGTGGCTGTTCCTGACCGCCTTCACCCCCGGCCACCTGCTGCTCGGCACGCTGATCGCGCTGGGGGCGGGCTGGTCGGTCGAGCATCTGCATCCGCCCAAGCCGGTCTTCCGGCGCTGGCTGGCGATCCCCAAGCTGATGGCGGTGGTGGCGCTGGACATCCTGCGCTCCAACATCGCCGTGGCGCGGGTGCTGATCCTGGGCCCCGACCATCCGAAATACCATTCGGGCTTCGTCGAGCTGACGCTGCGCTTGCGCGATCCCAATGCGCTGGCGGTGCTGGCGATCATCCTGACCGGCACCCCCGGCACCGCCTGGATCGAATTCGACCAGGAGGAAGGCCGGCTGCTGCTGCATGTCCTCGACCTGCGCAGCGACGACGACTGGCAAAGCCTGATCCGCGACCGCTACGAGGCGCTGCTCATGGAGATATTCGAATGACGGCCGAGATCCTGCGATTCGCCCTGGGCTATGCCCAGATCGCCCTGATCCTGGCCCTGGGGCTGGCCTGCTGGCGGATGCTGCGCGGGCCGCGGGCGCAGGACCGCGTCCTGGCGCTCGACACGATGTACAGCATCGCCATGCTGCTGTTTCTGGTCATCGGCATGGGCAACGGCAATGTCTTCTTCTTCGAGGGCGCGCTGGTCATCGCCGTGCTGGGCTTTGTCACCACGGTCTGCGCCGCCAAGTTCCTGATGCGGGGCGAGGTGATCGAATGATGCATCTGGAGCAACTGCCGCCCTGGGCCGCCGTCATCATCGCGCTGTTCGTGGTGGTCGGCGCCTCGCTGACGCTGCTGGGCGGGGTCGGCCTGGTGCGGCTGAAAAGCTTCTACCAGCGGCTGCACGCGCCGACGCTGGGCTACAGCTATGGCACGCTGCTGATCATCCTGGCCTCGATGCTGATGTTCTCGCTGGCCGAGGGGCGCGTGGTGGTGCATGAGCTGATGATCGGCATCTTCATCATGGTCACGACGCCGATCACGCTGTTGATGCTGGGCCGGGCGGCGCTGCGCCGCGACCGCGACCGCAAGCTGGGCCATGACGAGGTGGTGCCGCCCCGCATCCGCAGCACCGAGCCCCCCGCCGAGACCGAATCCGAAACCGGCGATCCGCAGCCCTAGCGCGATTGCGCCAGCACCTGCCGCAGCAGGGCGGGGTCGACCGCATCGGTGACGAAGGCCTGGCCGATGCCGCGCGCCAGAACGAAGCGCAGCTTGCCGTCCTGCACCTTCTTGTCCTGCGCCATCAGCCCGATCAGCGCCTCGTCGTCGGGCAGCTCGCCCGGAATGTCGGCGATGCGCGCCGGCATGCCCATGGCGGCGAAATGCGCCGCCACCCGCGACGGCGCCTCCTGGCTGCACAGGCCCAGCTTGGCCGAAAGCTCGAAGGCCAGCGCGCAGCCGATCGCCACCCCCTCGCCATGCAGCAGCCGGTCGGAATAGCCGGTGGCCGCTTCCAGCGCATGGCCGAAGGTATGGCCCAGGTTCAGCAGCGCGCGCTCGCCCTGCTCGGTCTCGTCGCGCTGCACGATGCCGGCCTTCATCGCCACCGAATGGCGCACGGCGCGCAGCCGCCGCGCCGGGTCGGCCGCCAGCCCGCCGGCATTGGCTTCCAGCCATTCGAAGAAGCCCTCGTCGCCCAGCAGCCCGTATTTCGCCACCTCGCCATAGCCGGCGCGGAAATCGCGCGGCGTCAGGGTGGTCAGCACGTCGATGTCGGCCAGCACCAGCGCCGGCTGGTGGAAGGCGCCGATCAGGTTCTTGCCCTGCGGGCTGTTGATCCCGGTCTTGCCGCCGACCGAACTGTCCACCTGCGCCAGAAGCGTCGTCGGGATCTGCACGAAGCGCACGCCGCGGCGCAGGATCGCGGCGGCAAAGCCCGCCAGGTCGCCGATCACCCCGCCGCCAAGGGCGATCACCAGGTCGTTGCGCTCGATCCGCTGGGCCAGCAGCCATTCCACGGCACGGCCCAGCTCGGCCCAGCATTTCGTCGCCTCGCCGGCGGGCAGGGCCAGCGCCGGAGCCTCGATCCCCTGCCGGGCCAGCGCCTCGCGCAGCGCCGGCAGGTGCAGCGCCGCCACCGTCTCGTCGGTCAGGACGGCGACGCGGCGGCGGCCGGCCAGCGCGACGATCTCTTCGCCCGCGCGTGCCAGCAGGCCCTGGCCGATGCGCACGTCATAGGAACGCGCGCCCAGGTCGACATGGACGGTTTCGATGCTCATTTGCCCTCCAGGATCGCCGGATCATGCGCGCGGATCGCGTCCAGCACGCGGTCCGCCGTCTGTTCGATGCTGTCGCCGCGCTGCGCGGGGACGCGGATGTCGGCCAGCGCATAGACCGGGCTGCGCTCGGCCAGCAGCCGCTCCAGCGTACCGCGCGGGTCGGGGGTCTGCAGCAGCGGCCGCGTCGGCCGGTGCCGGACCCGGTGCCAGAGCGTCTCCAGGTCGCAGTCGAGCCAGACCGAGACCCCCTCTTCGCCGATGCGGGCGCGGTTCTCGGGGCGCAGCCAGGCGCCGCCGCCGGTCGAGACCACGCCCGGCCCCGAGGCCAGCACCCGGCCCAGCACCTCTGATTCGCGAGCGCGAAAGAAGTCCTCGCCGTCGCGGGCAAAGATTTCCGGGATGGTCATGGCGGCCGCGCGCTCGATCTCGGCATCGGTATCCGAGAACGGCCTGCGCAACCGGCGCGCAAGTTCGCCCCCGATCGCGGTCTTGCCCGCCCCCATCATTCCGATCAGCACGATGTTACGCCGCATCACCACCCGGATCCCGCCTCTTGCAACCGGACAGACTGATGGCGTGATCTTTCGGGAAATGCCATATATATTTCGCAAGAACCGGCGACAGACCGGCAAGCATATCGAGGCGGAAGGGGCAATTCATGCGGCTTTTGAAGGTGGTGGTGGTTCTGGTCATCCTGATTCTGGCGGGCCTGGCCGGCTATGCCTATTTCGGCGACATGAGTTCCGACCCGCGCGAGATGCGGATGCCGGTCGAACTGGACCTGGGCGCGCAAAGGACCGCCGTCCCGGCATCGACCCCGGCCGCGACCCAAACGCCGGCCCCTTCGACGGCCACGGCCCCCGACGACGGCGATTCCGCCCAGTCCGCCCCGGCGGCCGAGGATGCGGGGGCGGGGCAGAATGACCTCGACTGACGGCCTTGGCCTGGCCTGCGCCCTGGTGGGCGGGCTGGCGCTTGCCCTGCCCGCCGGGGCCAAGCCGCCGCTTTCGGCCAGCGACTGGCTGTCGGGCAGCGTGCGCGAGCCCGACAACATCTCGTCCTGGCGGCCCGGCGACGCGCGCCCGCCCGAGCTGAGGCAGCGCGCCCGGCGCGAGCTTGCCCCCACCGGCGCGGTCGAGCCGGTCGGCGTGACCCGGCTGGGCGAGGGCAATCCCGACGGCAAGGGCACCGTCTCGCCGCGGGCGGCGGGGCTTCCGGCCGATCTTTGGGGCGACAGCGAGGCGGCGGTGCTGGTGCGGCTGATCCGCAGCCCGAACCCGCGCCTGCCGGCGCTGCGGCGGCTGGAGCGGCGGCTGCTGGCCGCGCAACTGCGCCCGGCCCGGACCGAGGCCGGGCAGGAAGGCACGCTGTTCCTGGCCCGCGTCGACAAGCTGCTGGACATGGGTGCCACCGGCGCCGCCAAGGAGCTGCTGAAGGCCGCCGGCCCCGGCGACCTGCAGCGGTTCCGGCGGCTGTTCGACATCGCGCTTCTGTCCGGCGACGAGGCCCAGGCCTGCGAGACCATGGACCGCACCCCCGGCGTCGCCCCCAGCTTCCCGGCGCGCATCTTCTGCCTGGCCTTCGGCGGCGACTGGGCGGCGGCGGCGCTGGTGTTTCACGGCGCCCAGGCCATGGGGCGGATCGACCCGCAGATGGCGACGCTCCTGGCGCATTACCTGGACGACGGCTATTCCGACAGCGCCGAGGAGCTGGTGCCGCCCGCCGTGGTCACGCCGCTGGAGCTGCGCCTGCACGAGGCCATCGGCCAGCCCCTGCCCTCGTCCAGCCTGCCCCTGGCCTTCGCCCTGGCGGACCTGGACCAGAACGAGGGCTGGAAGGCGCGGCTGGACGCGGCCGAGCGGCTGGCGCGGGCGGGGGCGATCCCGGCCTCGCAGCTGCGCATGATCTATCTGGAGCAGAAGCCCGCCGCCTCGGGCGGAGTCTGGGACCGCGCGGGCGCGGTGCAGGCGCTGGCCGATGCGCTGCTGATGCGCGACGTGGCGGGCGTGGGCCACGCCCTGCCCCGCGCCTTCGACGCCATGGTCGCGGCGGGGCTTGGCCCGGCACTGGCCGACATGGTCGGGGCCGAGGTCGGCGCGCTGGGGCTGGACGGCCGCGCCGGCCGCATCGCGCTGTGGCTGGCGCTGCAGGCCGCACAGCCGCAGGTGGTGCAGGCCCCGCCCGCCGATGCCGCGCCTTTCGAGCTGTGGCTTTTGCGCTTTGCCGAGGGCGAGCCGCAATCCGCCCCGCCGCAGGGCGAGGGCGAGCCGCGGGCGGCCGCGCTTTTCCCCGCCTTCCTTGGCCCGTCGGAGCAGAACCTGCCGGACAGCGCCGCGCAGCTGATCCTGGCCAGTCGGCGGGGCGAGGCGCTGCTGGCCGCCATCGCCGATGTCGATGCCGGGCTCGACGGCGACCTGCCGCGGGCGGCGCAGGGCCTGCGCGTCCTGCGCGTGCTGGGCCAGCAGGAAATCGCGCGCCAGGCGGCGATCGAGCTGATCCTGGCCCCGGTGATGGCGCCCCCGCCGGGCGCCGGCGCACCGTGAGCGGCGGCGGCCTGAACGACCGGGGCCGGATCTCGGCCTTTCTCGACGCGCAGGCGGCCGAGGCGGGGGCGGCGCGCAACACGCTGCTGGCCTATGGCCGCGACCTGCGGGATTTCGCCGACTGGCTGGCGGCGCGCGACGACACCCTGCTGGCCGTCCCGCGCGAGGGGATCGAGGATTACCTGTCCCATTGCGACGCCCAGGGCCTGTCGCGGGCGACGCGGGCGCGGCGGCTGTCGGCGATCCGCCAGCTCATGCGCTTCGCGCTGGACGAAGGCTGGCGCGAGGACGACCCGGCCTGCCGCATCAGCGGGCCGGGCCGGATGCAGCGCCTGCCCAAGGTGCTGGACCGGGCCGAGGTGCAAGCCATGCTGGACGCCCTGCCCCGCATCGGCCGCAACGAGGCCGAGCGCGCCCGCAACCTGGCGCTGGTCGAGCTGATCTATGCCACCGGCATGCGGGTGAGCGAGCTGGTCTCGCTGCCGGTGGGCGCCTGCCGCGGCGATCCGGCGCTGCTGCTGATCCGCGGCAAGGGCGGCAAGGAGCGCATGGTGCCGCTGAGCGATCCCGCCCGCCGGGCACTGGCCGCCTGGCTGAAGCGGCGCGACAATGCCCCCGCCGAAAGCCCGCTGGGCCGGCTGGTCGCGGGCAAGGGCGCGCGCTGGCTGTTTCCCGCCGCCAGCCGCGAGGGGCACATGACGCGCCAGGCGATGAACACCCTGCTGGGCCAGCTGGCGCTGGCGGCCGGCATCGACCCGGCCCGCGTCTCGCCGCATGTGATCCGCCACGCCTTCGCCACGCATCTGCTGGAGGGCGGCGCCGACCTGCGCGCGATCCAGACGCTGCTGGGCCATGCCGACCTGGGCACGACCGAGATCTATACCCATGTCCTGGACACGCGGATGCGCGACCTGGTGCTGAACCACCATCCGCTGGCCCATGCCGACGCCAGCGGAAAGAAGCCATGACCGTCCCAGCCCAAGCCGCGGATGCGGCCGCCGCCGCCCTGCCGGTCCCCGATTCGATCCTTGCCGATCCGGTGGTCTGGCTGACTTGCGCCGCCATCCTGCTGCTATTGGCGCTTTCGGCGTTCTTCTCGGGCTCGGAAACGGCGCTGACCGCCTCTAGCCAGGCCAAGCTGCGGTCCAGGGCCGACAAGGGGGATGCAGGCGCCGCGCGGGCGCTTGACGTGACCCGCGACAGCGAAAGATTGCTCGGCTCGCTGCTGCTGGGCAACAACGTGGTCAACATCCTGTCGGCCAGCCTGGCCACGGCGCTGTTCACCCGCATCCTGGGCGCCGGCGGCGTGGCGGTTGCGACGCTGGTGATGACCGCGCTGGTGTTGATCTTTTCCGAGGTGCTGCCCAAGACCTATGCCATCCTTGCCCCCGAGGAGCTGTCCAGCCGCGTCGCCCGCCCGATCGGCGTCTTCACCCGGATCATGGCCCCGATCGTCGCGGTGGTCCGGCTGATCGTGCGCGGCATCCTGGCGCTGCTGGGCTTTCGACCCGACCGGGCAAGCCATGTCTTTTCCGTCCAGGAGGAAATCGCCGGCGCCCTGGCCATCGCGCAATCCAGCGGCTCGGTCGAAAAAGAGGAACGCGACCGCCTGCTGGGCGCGCTGGACCTGGGCGAACGCGCCGTCGAAGAGGTGATGCTGCACCGCTCGCGCATCGAGATGATCGACGCCGGCCTTCCCGCCGATCAGGTGCTGGACCTGGTGCTGAAAAGCCCCCACACCCGCCTGCCCGTCTATCGCGGCGAGCGCGAGAACGTCATCGGCGTGATCCATGCCAAGGATCTACTGCGCGGCGTGCGCCGGGCGCTTCAGGACCAGGGGCCGGACGCCTTGCGCAGCTTTGACGTGCTGGACACCGCCATGCCGCCCTATTTCGTGCCCGAGACCACGCCGCTGGACGAGCAGATGCGCGAATTCCTCAAACGCCACACGCATTTCGCGCTGGTGGTGGACGAATATGGCAGCCTGCGCGGACTGATCACGCTCGAGGACATCCTGGAGGAAATCGTCGGCGAGATCACCGACGAACATGACATGGACGCCGCGCAATCGCTGCTGCCCGGACCGCAGGGCGACTACATGGTCGATGGCGCGATGACCATCCGCGACCTGAACCGGGCGCTGGACTGGTCCCTGCCCGACGACGAGGCCAATACCGTCGCCGGGCTGGTGATCCACATGGCCCAGTCGATCCCGGCGGCGGGCCAGGTGTTTTCCTTTCACGGCTACCGCTTCGAGGTGCTGGCGCGGCGGGAAAACCGCATCACCCGGCTGCGCATCCGCCCGCTGGAGACGCCGCCGCCGGGCGAGGCCGCCGCCGATCAGTGATCGGCCATGCCGGCGGCGCGCTTGGCCTCCTCGACGCTGCCGCCGGCGCCGTTGAAGAAGGCGTTCAGCGCCACCGCCGCGATGGTCGCCAGCAGGATGCCCGATTCGACCAGCGGGTGGATGGCATGCGGCATCCATTGCTTGAAATCGGGGGCGATCAGCGGGATCATCCCGAAGCCGAGCGCCACCGCCACCACGAACAGGTTGTTGCGGTTGCCGGCGAAATCCACCGTCGAGAGGATGCGGATGCCGGTCGCGGCGACCATGCCGAACATGACGAGGCCGGCGCCGCCCAGCACCGGGGTCGGCAGCGATTCCACCGCCGCGCCCATCTTGGGCACCAGCCCGAACAGGATCAGGATCAGCCCGCCGGCGACGCAGATGAAGCGGCTCTTGATGCCGGTGACGCCGACAAGGCCGACGTTCTGGCTGAAAGAGGTATAGGGGAAGGTGTTGAAGATGCCGCCGATCAGCGTGCCCAGGCCATCGGTGCGCAGACCGGCGGTCAGGCGCTGCGGGGTGATCTCGCGCCCCGTCATCTCACCCAGCGCCAGGAACATGCCGGTCGATTCGATCATCACCACGATCATCACCAGCACCATGGTCACGATCAGCACCGGGTCAAAGATCGGCATGCCGAAATGGAAGGGCGCGACGATGCCGAACCAATGCGCCTCGGCCACCTTGTCGAAGGTCATCTGGCCCAGCACGATGGTCAGCCCCGCGCCGATCAGCATGCCCAGCAGCACCGCGATATTGGCGACGAAGCCGCGGCCGAAGCGGGCGATCAGCAGGATCGCCACCAGCACCACGCCGGAAATGGCGATGTTGACCGGCTGGGCGTAAAGCGGGTTCTGCACGCTGGGCGCGGGGGCAAAGCCCTCGGGCAGCGCGGGCACGGCGCCGGTCCCGGCCAGGTCGCGCAGCTGGTTCAGCCAACCCGCCGCGACCGGGTCCACCACCTTGGGCGCGGTCGGCCCGACCGGGTTGCCGAAGATCCAGTTGATCCCCACCCGCATCAGCGTGACGCCGATCACCAGGATGATGGTGCCGGTCACGAGGGGCGGAAAGAACTTCAGCATCCGCCCGACGAAGGGCGCGATCAGCATGGCGACGATCCCCGCGCCGATGATGGCGCCAAAGATCATCCGCGCGCCCTCGGGGCCCGGATAGGCATTGGCCATGGCCACCATCGGCCCGACCGAGGCGAAGGTCACGCCCATCATCACCGGCAGCTGGATGCCGAACCAGCGCGTCACGCCCAGCGACTGGATGATCGTGGCCACGCCGCAGCAGAACAGGTCGGCCGAGATCAGGAAGGCCACGTCCTCGGGCGAGAGCTTCAGCGCGCGGCCGACGATCAGCGGCACCGCCACCGCGCCGGCATACATGACCAGCACATGCTGCAAGCCCAGGGTCGTCATGCGCAGCGGCGGCAGGATCTCGTCGACCGGATCGACTGCGGATGTCGCGGCTCTTGCCATGAGGCCCCCCATTGTTGCCCGTTATCCTTGCGTTTTCGCAAGACTGCGCTGGCGGCCGGGCTTTGGCAAATGCTTTATGACGATCGCGTGATCAGCCGGCCTGCGCCGCGCAGGATGCGGCATCCGCAAGCGCGCCGGCCTGCATCTGCCGGCGCATCGTGCGGCGCAGGGTCTGGGTCAGGCCCAGTTCAGGCCAGGCCGCCTGGGCGGCGCGCAGATGCGCCTCGGCCCGCGGGACGTCCTGGGCCTCGGCGGCGCGCAGGGCGGCCGATAGGCGCAGCAGCGGCTGGTCCGGCGCCAGCGCCAGCGCCGCATCCAGCCAGCGCTGCCCGGCCTTGCGATTGCCGGCGGCAAAGCAGACATCGGCCAGCCGCTTGCAGGTCAGCATCCGGCCCGGCCGCGCCGCATCCAGCCAGTGCAGCAGCGCCAGCGCCCGGTTCAGCCGGCCATGCAGCCGCAGCACCGAGGCGCAAAAGCCCAGCCAGGCCGCGTCCCCCTCGGCAAGCGGCGGCTGCTCGCCCCTGGCCAGCGCCGCCTCGACCGGGGCCAGCGCCTCGGCGCCGGGGCCCAGCTTGCGCCACAGGTCGGGCCAGACCAGCAACTCGCGCTGCGGGCCCGGATCGCGGATGAACTCCGACCAGTCGATTCGCAACAGCCAAAGCGGCAGGATCCGGCCCTTGCCGCGTTCCGGGTCGGGCTGGGCATAGGTCGCCAGCAGCTCGGGGGCGAAGCCGAGCGCCCGGCTGGCCGTGCCGCCCTCGCGCATCAGCCGATGCGCCAGGGCGGGCATGATCGGCCCCTCGGCCGAGCGCCCGGCAAGGATCATGTCCACGAAGGCCGCGTCCGGTGCCGGCGCGGCGCCATCCGCATTCCCGCCCTGCCCGCCCGTGACCAGCAGCACCTGCCGGCATTGCGGCTTGTCGCGGTTGCGCATCAGCGGCGCCTTCAGCCCCTGCAAGGCCAGCTGCCGCGCCTTCTGCGCCCGGCCCGCCGACCAGGCCGCCACCGCAAGCTCGCGATAAAGAAAGGGGAAACGCTCCAGCAGCGCGCGGTTCCCGGCCAAGGCATCGACCAGCTCCGCGCCTCGGCCGCGGCGCCGGGCATGGCCGGCGGCATAGCTAATGCTTTGCGCCAGATCGCCCGGCGCAAGGAAACTCTCCGGCCGCGACAGCACCCGCTCCAGCAGCGCATCATGGGCCGAAGCCTGCAGATCGGCGGGAAGCGCCCCCGGCAGGGTTACGACCTGGCATTCCCCCACCATCGCCGCGGCGCGCGAAAAGGCGCTGTGGCTGGGCGCGCCCACCTGGGCGCAACCGGCCATCAGCAGCAGTTCCAGCAGATCGCGCTCGGCCGGGGTCAGCGCGCCGGGGTCCAGCAATTCCTGCACCGAGAGGATGCGGGGATCGCCCTGCCGCAGATGCTCGACCGCGGCCGGCGTGTCGGAAAAGGCGATGACCGGCCCCTCCACCGCGGCGACGAAGGCGCGGAAGAACTCGTCGGGCACATATTTCGACGCCCAGGAGGAATAGGACCAGGGATCGCCGTCCAGGATGTCGCCGCGCCGGACATGGATCGCCAGCGGCCGGCCGCCGCCCGCCCGCTCCAGGATGCGCCGCGCATCCTCCAGCGCCCGCGCCAGCCGCGGGGACAGGGCCAGATCGGCGGCCACGGCGCGCAGGCCGGCGGCCGCCTCGGCCTCGGGTTCGTCCATGAAGCGCAGGATCTCGGCCATGCTGTCGCATTCGTAGCGCCTCCCCTCGGCCAGGGTCCGGGCAAAGCCGGCGCGGCTCATGCCCGGCGCGACCGCGGGCAGGTTGCGCAGGCCCGCGCGGTCGGGCGCGCGCCCGACCACGTCGATATGCGCGGCCACGAAGGCGGGGTCCAGGAAATCGCGCGGATCGGCCAGCTCGGGATAGGGGCCGCCGGGCTGGGACAGCCACAGATAGCGCCCCGAGACCCCGAACTTGCGCGCGATCCGCATGACGTTGAGCAGGCAGATCAGCCGCGCGCCGATCCGGTCCTGCCGGAAACCGATGATGGCGTGATGCTTTGTCATGCGAAACCGCCCCTCCGTCCCCCTTGCGGCTTGCAACCGCGCGCCCTCCTGCCTATCAGGACGTGCCGCCATACAACAGCACGGAATCCCGATATGGACATCGCCGCCCGCCGCAAGGCCGATCCCGCCCACTGGCGCCTCGCCACCGCGATCCGCGCCCTTTCCATGGACGCCGTCGAGGCGGCGAACTCGGGCCACCCCGGCATGCCGATGGGCATGGCCGACGTGGCCACGGTCCTGTTCCGCGACCACCTGAAATTCGACGCCGCCGCGCCGAACTGGTTCGACCGCGACCGCTTCGTGCTGTCGGCGGGCCATGGCTCGATGCTGATCTATTCGCTGCTCCACCTGACCGGCTACGAGCAGATGTCGATCGACCAGATCCGCAACTTCCGCCAATGGGGCGCGATCACCGCCGGCCATCCCGAATACGGCCATGCCGAGGGGATCGAGACGACGACCGGCCCGCTGGGCCAGGGCATCGCCACCGCCGTCGGCTTCGCCATCGCCGAAGAGGCGATGCGCGCCCAGTTCGGCGAGGGCCTGTGCAACCACAAGACCTGGGTCATCGCCGGCGACGGCTGCCTGATGGAGGGCATCAGCCAGGAGGCGATCGGCCTGGCCGGCCACCAGAAGCTGAAGAACCTGATCGTCCTTTGGGACAACAACGACATCACCATCGACGGCCGCGTGTCGCTGTCGGATTCGACCGACCAGCTGAAGCGCTTCGAGGCTTCGGGCTGGCGCACGCTCAGCTGCGACGGCCACGACCCGGCCGACATCGCCCGCGCCCTGGCCGATGCGGCCAGCGGCAAGGACGACCGCCCGGTCCTGGTCGCCTGCAAGACCATCATCGGCTTCGGTGCGCCCAACAAGCAGGACAGCTCGGGCGTGCATGGCTCGGCGCTCGGCGCGGCCGAGATCGCCGCCGCGCGCGAGGCGCTCGGCTGGGATGCCGCCGCCTTCACCGTGCCCGATGACATCCTGGCCGACTGGCGCGCCATCGGCGCCAAGGGCCGGGCGGAACGCGAAGCCTGGGCCGCCCGCGTCGATGCGGCGGAAAACCGCGACGAATTCGCCCGCCGCATCTCGGGCGGCACCAGCGAGCGGCTTGCGCCCACCATCGCCGCGCTCAAGCAGCAGGCGCTGGCCAGCAAGCCCAAGGTCGCGACCCGCAAGGCCAGCGAGATGGTGCTGGAGGTGGTGAACCCCGAACTGCCCGAGACGCTGGGCGGCTCGGCCGACCTGACCGGCTCGAACAACACCAAGACCAAGGATATGGGCATCTTCACGCCGGAAAACCGCCAGGGCCGCTATATCCACTACGGCATCCGCGAACATGGCATGGCGGCGGCGATGAACGGCATCTGGCTGCACGGCGGCTTCCGCCCCTATGGCGGCACCTTCATGTGCTTCACCGATTACGCGCGCGGGGCCATGCGGCTTTCGGCGCTGATGGGCCTGCCGGTGACCTATGTCATGACCCATGACAGCATCGGCCTGGGCGAGGACGGCCCGACCCACCAGCCGGTCGAGCACCTGGCGATCTGCCGCGCCACGCCCAACACGCTGACCCTGCGCCCCTGCGACCTGATCGAGACCGCCGAGGCCTGGGAAATCGCGCTGTCGAGCGAATCGACGCCCACGGTCATGGCGCTGTCGCGCCAGAACCTGCCGCTGCTGCGCGAGGATGCGGGGTCCGAGAACCTCTCGGCCAGGGGCGCCTATGTCCTGCGCGAGGCCAGCGCCGAGCCCAGGGTGATCCTGATGGCCTCGGGCTCCGAGGTGGAAATCGCCGTTGCCGCCCGCGACGCGCTCGAGGCCGAGGGCGTGCCGACCCGCGTGGTCTCGGTCCCGTCGATGGAGCTTTTCCGCGACCAGGACGCCGAATACCGCCGGCAGGTCCTGCCCGCCGGCACCGTGCGCATCGCCATCGAGGCCGCCGTGCGCCAGCCCTGGGACTGGCTCCTGCTGGGCGAGCGCGGGCGCGAGGAAACCTCGGGCTTCATCGGCATGACCGGCTTCGGCGCCTCGGCCCCGGCGCCGACGCTCTACAAGGAATTCGGCATCACCGCCGAGGCGACCATCGCCGAGGCCCGCCGCCTGCTCGGCTGACCCATCCGGGCCGCGCCCTTTCCGGCGCGGCCTGCCCAATCCCGGCCCCGAAGCCTGGTCCCCTCGAATCCCCGCCCGGCTTCTTCGTTCCCCAAATACCCATGCGACGGCGCGGGCAGGCACCCGCTCCGCCCCCATGGACCCCGCCGCCGCCCACGGGCATAAGCGGGAACAAGAGGGACATGCCATGACACCGCCCGAACCCAGCCCCGGCGCCTTGCCGCCGATCCTCGCGCCCGCGGGCGATCCGGCGCGCTCGGCGCAATTGCGCGGCATTCTGCTCCTACTGCTGGCGATCTTCCTGTTCACGCTGATGGATGCCACCGGCAAGCATCTCTCGACGCTCTACCATCCGGTGCAGGTGGTCTGGGTGCGCTTCGTCACCAACCTGGCCATCGTCGCGGTCATCTTCGCGCCGCGGCTGCGCCATGCCCTCGCCACCCGGCGCCCGGCGGTGCAGTTCTTCCGCGGCGTGACGCAATTCGGCTCGGGCCTGCTGTTCTTCAGCGCGCTGCAATTCATCGGCCTGGCCGAGGCAACCGCGATCATGGACCTCAACCCGGTGCTGATCACGCTGGGCGCGGCCGTCTTTTTGGGCGAATCCATCGGCATCCGCCGCATCCTCGGCATCCTCGCCGCCTTCTGCGGCGCCATGCTCATCATCCGCCCCGGCGCCGGCGTCTTCCATCCCGCGGCGCTGCTGGCGCTCACCGCGGCCTTCACCTATGCCGCCGGCGCCATCCTGACCCGCATGGCGAGAAGCGATTCCACCGCGACCTCGATCCTGTGGTCGGCGCTGGTCGGCACGGTCCTCTCCTCGCTCGCCGTGCCCTTCGTCTGGCAGCCCATCGCGGCCGGCGACCTCTGGGCCTTCCTGCTGCTCGGCGGGCTCGGCACGGCGGCGCAGGCGCTGCTGATCCGCGCCTTCTCGCTGGCCGAGGCGGCGGCCATCGCCCCCTTCGGCTATACCGGGCTGCTCTGGGCCGGGCTCTGGGGCTGGCTGTTCTGGGGCACCCTGCCCGACCTCTGGACCCTCATCGGCGCGTTGATCATCGTGGCCGCGGGCCTATATGTCTGGATGCGCGAGGCCCGCGCGATGAACCGGGCCGCCGGAACGGGGCCGCAATGACCGAGACCGACACCGAGACCCAGGAGCCCGCCCCGCTGCGCGACCGCATCGCCAATGGCGCCTTCCTGGCCGTCATGGGGCTGGCGCGCATCCTGCCCTATCGGCGGCGCGTGCCCGCGATGGGCTGGTTCTTTGCCCATCTGCTTGGCCCGCTGGCGGGCTGGCGCCGGCGCATCCGCGCCAACCTGGCCATGGCGCGTCCCGACCTTTCCGCGGCCGAGGTCCGCCGCCTGACCCGCGCGGTGCCCGACAACGCCGGCCGCTCGCTGGCCGAGATCTATTCCGGCACCGAGTTCACCGACCGCATCCATGCCGCCGACCCGCTGGCCGGCCCCGGCCTGCCGGCGCTGGAACAGGCCGCGCAGGCGGGCCGGCCGGTGATCCTGGCCGTGGCGCATTTCGGCAATTACGACGCCATGCGCGCGGCGCTTGCCGGGCGCGGCTGGCCGGTCGGCGCGCTTTACCGGCCGATGAACAACGAGGCGTTCAACCGCCATTACATCCCCGCCATGCGCGCCATCGCCGAGCCGATGTTCCCGCGCGGCCGCGCCGGGCTTGCGGCGATGCTGCGCTTTCTCAAGGGTGGGGGCTGGCTGTCGCTGGGCTTCGACCAGTTCGACGTCCACGGCGCCGAGCTGCGCTTTTTCGGCCTGCCGACCAGGACGGTGCTGACCCCGGCGGAACTGGCGCTGCGCTATGATGCGCTGATCCTGCCCATCGCCGGGGTGCGCCAGCCCGATGGGCTGAGCTTTCGCGTCGAGGTCGGCGCGCCCATCCCCCACAGCGACGCCCCGACCATGATGCAGGCGCTGAACGACGATCTGGAGCGGCTGGTCCGCGACCATATGGAGCAGTGGTTCTGGGTCCATCGGCGCTGGAAACGCAGGGGCTAGGCGGCGAATCCCTTTCCCTTGGGTTGCCCGACGGTCTATAAGGACGCCCAAATCCGCCGCGCAATCAGAACGCGGGCCCCGACAACGACATCCAGAGGACGGCATGAGCGACGATTCCAAACACGCTGGTCAAGACAAGCGCCATCACGAGGGCGATGTCGCCTTCATCCAGGCGCTGGCCGAACTGCTCGATCGCAACGAATTGACCGAACTGACCGTCAAGCGCGAATATGACGAAAACGACCGGCTGACCGTCAGCCTGTCCAAGCACCAGAAACAGGCCGCGCCGCAAGCCATGCCGGCCGCCTTCGCCGCCCCCGCGGCGATGGCCCCCGCCGCCGCCCCGGCCGCGGCCGCGGCCCCCGCCAGCGAGGATCCGGCCAGCCTGCCCGGCGTCGTGACCTCGCCCATGGTCGGCACCGCCTACCTGGCGCCCGAGCCCGGCGCCACGCCCTTCGTCGCCATCGGCCAGCAGGTCAAGGAAGGCGAGACGCTGATGATCGTCGAGGCGATGAAGACGATGAACCACATCCCCTCGCCCCGCTCGGGCACGGTCAAGCGCATCCTCGTCGACGACGGCAGCCCGGTCGAGTTCGGCGCGCCCCTGATGGTCGTCGAGTGAGGCGCGGATGTTCGACAAGATCCTGATCGCCAACCGCGGCGAGATCGCGCTGCGCGTGATCCGCGCCTGCCGCGAAATGGGCATCGCCTCGGTCGCCGTGCATTCCACCGCCGATACCGATGCGATGCATGTGCGCATGGCCGACGAATCCGTCTGCATCGGCCCGCCGCCCTCGACCGACAGCTACCTGTCGCAGCCCGCCATCATCTCGGCCTGCGAGATCACCGGCGCGCAGGCGGTCCATCCCGGCTATGGCTTCCTGTCGGAAAACGCCGCCTTCGTGCAGATGGTCGAGGATCACGGCATCACCTTCATCGGCCCTTCGGCCGAGCATATCCGCATCATGGGCGACAAGATCACCGCCAAGGAGACGGCGAAGTCGCTGGGCATCCCGGTGGTGCCCGGCTCGGACGGTGGCGTGGCGGACGTGGCCGCGGCCAAGCAGGTGGCGGCGCAGATCGGCTATCCGGTCATCATCAAGGCCACCGCCGGTGGCGGCGGGCGCGGCATGAAGGTCGCCAATGACGAAGCCGGGCTGGAGACCGCCTTCCGCACCGCCCGCGCCGAGGCCAAGGCCGCCTTCGGCAACGACGAGGTCTATATCGAGAAATACCTGCAGCGCCCGCGCCATATCGAGGTGCAGGTCTTTGGCGACGGCCGCGGCCGCGCCGTGCATCTGGGCGAGCGCGACTGTTCGCTGCAGCGCCGCCACCAAAAGGTCTTCGAGGAAGCGCCCGGCCCGGTCATCACCGCCGAGCAGCGCGCCCGCATCGGCGGCATCTGCGCCAATGCCATGGCCAAGATCGGCTATCGCGGCGCAGGCACCATCGAGTTCCTGTTCGAGGACGGCGAGTTCTACTTCATCGAGATGAACACCCGCCTCCAGGTCGAGCATCCTGTGACCGAGGCGATCTTCGGCGTCGACCTGGTGCGCCAGCAGATCCTGGTCGCCGCCGGCGAAGAGATGGAGTTCCGCCAGGAAGACCTGCAGATCCGCGGCCATGCCATCGAGGTGCGGATCAATGCCGAGAAGCTGCCGAACTTCACCCCTTCGCCCGGCACCATCTCGCAATATCACGCGCCGGGGGGGCTGGGCGTGCGGATGGATTCGGCGATCTATGACGGCTACCGCATCCCGCCCTATTACGACAGCCTGATCGGCAAGCTGATCGTGCATGGCCGCGACCGCCCCGAGGCGCTGGCGCGGCTGAACCGCGCCCTGGGCGAACTGATCGTGGACGGGATCGACACCACCGTGCCGCTGTTCCGGGCGCTGATCGAGAATCCCGACATCCAGCGCGGCGATTACTCGATCCACTGGCTGGAACGCTGGCTGGCCGAGATGGCCGTCAGCGCCTGAGCGATGCGGCAGGCGGCACGACCGGCGGTTCCTGCATGAGCAGCAGGGGCCTGACTGCCGAACGGATGCTGGCCGCCTATGCCCAGGGAGTGTTTCCGATGGCGCAATCCGCCTCGGATCCCCAGCTTTACTGGTTCGAGCCGGGGCTGCGCGGCATCCTGCCGGTGGGCGGGGTGCATGTCTCGCGCTCGATGCGGCGCGTGCTGCGCCATTGCGGCTGGCATGCGACCCTCGACTGCGATTTCGTCGGCGTGGTCCAGGGTTGCGCCGATCGCGCGGAAACCTGGATCAACGCCCCGCTGATGGCGCTTTACCGCGATCTGTTCCGCATGGGCCACGCCCATTCGCTGGAGATCCGCGCCGGCGACGCGCTGATCGGCGGCATGTTCGGCCTGACGCTGGGCGGGGCCTTCTTTGCCGAAAGCATGTTCTCGCGCCGGCCCAATGCCTCCAAGGCGGCGCTGATCTGGATGTCCTCGCATCTGGCGCGCTGCGGCTTCACGCTGTGGGACACGCAATATCCGAACCCGCATCTCGCCTCGATGGGTGGCCAGGCCATCCCGCGCCTTGAATATCGCCGGCGGCTGGCGGTCGCGCTAAAGGTCCGCGCCGACCTGACTACCCATGCCCTGCCCGGCGTTCAGACCCTGTTGCAGGAAATCACCCAGACGTCATAGCGCGGATCGTCCAGCGCCGAGAGCGCCGGGGACGAGGCGATCATCCAGCCCGCAAACAGCCGGGCATTGGCCTGATGGTCGGTGATCGTCAGCTCGGCATAGGCGTCCGAGGTCGGGTCCGCCGCCGGATAGCGGCATTCCGCCAGGCTCAGCTGAAGCCGGCCAAAGGCGACCGACTCGCCCACGGCCAAGGTGAAATCCTGCGTCCGGCCGGTGATCTTGTCGAGGCCGCGCAGCTGCGCGCCGGTGCCGCGCGCCGTCTCGGGGCCGCGGGCGGCTTCGGCGGCGCGCTGCCGCTCCGCCGCCGAGGGTTCGACGGGGACCACCGCATCGGGATCGTCGCTGAAGGCCGGGTCGATCATCAGCTGCTGATCCTCGGCCGGCTCCTCGTCCTGGGCGAGGACGGGGCTGGCTGCCAGCAGCAGGCACAGGCAGGCGCGGGTCAGAAGATCGGTCATGGGCTGTCGTCCGTGCTTTGCGCATCCACGAATTTCATCATCAGCGAGATCAGGCTGACCGCGCCCTGCACATCCTCGATCTCGTCGCCCGGCGCCAGGTTGTCGGGCGCGCCGCCCGGCTGCAATTCGATATAGGCGCCGCCCAGCAGCCCGTCCGACTGGATCAGCGCCGCGCTGTCGCTGGGCAGGCGAATGCCGTCGGGCAGGCGCAGCCGCGCCTCGGCGAAATAGGTCTGCGGGTTCAGGTCGACCGCCGAGACCCGCCCCACCCTGACGCCGGCGACGCGGACATCGGTGCCGACCTCGATGCCGTCCACGTTGGGAAAGGCCGCGCGCAACTCATAGCCGCCCGCCAACTGCGCCCCCAGCCTGCCGCCGGCGGTGGACCAGGCCAGGAAGCCGGCCGCCACGGCCAGGACCGCCGCGCCAACCCAAAGCTCGGCCCGTTCGGCGGCGGTGTTCATGCGCCTACTCGGGCTGCCAGGCGTCGTAGTCGCGCCGCTCGACCGGCTGCGCGCGATAGAGCGAGCCCGCCGGGTGATAGGCGCCAGGCGTCCCGGTCAGGTTCGGCTCATGCGGCTTTTCCCAGGGCTTGTGCGGCAGCGGGGCCGCGGTCGGCGGCTCCTTGTAGGTGTGATGCAGCCAGCCGTGCCATTCGGGCGAGATGCGGCTTGCCTCGGCCTCGCCGTTATAGATCACCCAGCGCCGCTTGCCGCCGCCGGACTGGTAATAGACATTGCCCTGATCGTCCTCGCCGACCTTTTCGCCGTAAAGCTTGGTCCAGACCTGGGTGTTCAGGGTCTGGCTGTTCCACCAGGTCAGAAAGCGCAGCAGAAACGACATGGGTGCGAACCTCATCAATCGGGTGTGGCCGAGATATGCCGCAAGTTGCGGCGAAGGTCCAGAGACGCTTGGCCGCAGCCGTGCCCGGACAAGGCAAATCGACGCGGCCGGGGGGCCGGCTCATCGCGGCGGGATCAGGGCTCTGAAGGAGGCCAATGCCCGGCTCTCCATCGCTCCCCTGCTGAATGCTGGCGAGTTCTCGACCATTTCCGAGAACCTGACCGAGGCCGATGTGGCGATCCGGGAAACCCCCTACGGACAGCGCACCCCAGTTTTCCCAAGATCCAGATCGGGATGAGATCCCCCTCCCGAGTTGCTCTCGGGAGGGTTTTTTCATTGCTCCTGGTCGGGGGGCTTGTCTGGATGGTCTCGGTTCTTGACTGGGGCCTGGAGAGCAAGCCCAGAAGCGTCAGTCGGCCCAGATTGACGACCTGCTGCACCAACAGAACTGCCATCCCCGGGATGACTGAAAGCATTCCCAGGAACAGCAGCCCGAAGGCGATCAGGCAGATGATGCGCCGCAGCCGCGCGATAGCGTTGGGCCGGAAACCCGGCGGAGCCCGCGCAGGGACAAGCCGTAGTCGCAGGCCAGCAGGTGGATGCGGTTCACCCCGGCGGAGCCCGCGGGGACAAGCCGATCCGAGCGCGGCCGGAAACCTTACGCACCGACAAACCATTGCGGCCCGCCGGACGGAGACGTTCTCCGTGCGGATGGACGCGCGCGGAGAGGTAAACGAAAAAGGCGGCGCCCATGGCCCCGCCTGCACCACGCCGACCGACCCGCCGCGGCGCGGGATCGGCAGCCGCCAAGGCGGCCGGCCGAGCCCCTATGCGATGCGGGCCTAGCCCGCGGTCGCGGTTTCCTTTTTCGAATCGGTGTGGATCAGCAAAGGCTTGGCTGCGGGATAGTCCACCGCCTCCTCGTTGACCACCACCTCCTCGACGCTGCTCATGCCGGGCAGGTCGAACATGGTGTCCAGCAGGATGTCCTCCATGATCGAGCGCAGACCCCGCGCGCCGGTCTTGCGCTTGATGGCGCGGCGGGCGATGGCGACCAGCGCGTCCTCGGTGAAGGTCAGCTTCACGCCCTCGAGGTCGAAGAGCCGCTGATACTGCTTGACCAGCGCGTTCTTGGGCTGGGTCAGGATGGTGATCAGCGCCTGTTCGTCCAGGTCGCCCAGCGTGGCGATGACCGGCAGGCGGCCGACGAATTCCGGGATCAGGCCGAATTTCAGCAGGTCCTCGGGCTCGAGCTGCTTGAACAACTCGCCCACGCCCTTGTCGTCGTCCTCCTTGACGTTGGCGCCGAAGCCCATCGCCGTGCCCTTGTTGCGCTGCGCGATGATCCGGTCCAGCCCGGCAAAGGCACCGCCGCAGATGAAGAGGATATTGGTCGTGTCCACCTGCAGGAATTCCTGCTGCGGATGCTTGCGCCCGCCTTGCGGCGGCACCGAGGCGACCGTGCCCTCCATGATCTTCAGCAGCGCCTGCTGCACCCCCTCGCCCGAGACGTCGCGGGTGATCGAGGGATTGTCGGACTTGCGGGTGATCTTGTCGACCTCGTCGATATAGACGATGCCGCGCTGCGCCCGCTCGACGTTGTATTCGCTGGCCTGCAGGAGCTTGAGGATGATGTTCTCGACATCCTCGCCGACATAGCCGGCCTCGGTCAGCGTGGTGGCGTCGGCCATGGTGAAGGGCACGTCCAGGATGCGCGCCAGCGTCTGCGCCAGCAGCGTCTTGCCGCAGCCGGTCGGGCCGATCAGCAGGATGTTCGACTTGGCCAGCTCGATGTCGGTCTTGGAGCTGTGGTTCAGCCGCTTGTAGTGGTTGTGGACGGCCACCGACAGCACGCGCTTGGCATGTTCCTGGCCGATCACGTAATCGTCCAGCACGTTGCAGATCTCGCGCGGGGTCGGCACGCCGTCGCCGGATTTCAGCGCCGAGGACTTGGTCTCCTCGCGGATGATGTCCATGCAGAGTTCGACGCATTCATCGCAGATGAACACGGTCGGACCGGCAATCAGCTTGCGCACCTCATGCTGGCTCTTGCCGCAGAAGCTGCAATAGAGCGTGTTCTTGCTGTCGCCGCCGGTCGGATTGGCCATCAGTTCATCCTCGTATAGCACCGGAGGCCCGGCAAAAGCGCCGGACGACCGCCTGTTCCGGACGTGGCCAGGCCACGCCATGCGTTGCCCATCATGTTACGAGCCCCCCCGGCCCGTCACAATCCCCAAAACGCCTGCCCCGCCAGCTTCCCGCAGCCGTGATCACTGGCCCGGCTCGGCCTTGCCGCGCGCCGTCAGGATCTCGTCGATGAGGCCCCAATCCTTCGCCTCCTGCGGCGACATGAAGCGGTCGCGCTCCAGCGCCTCCTCGACCTCTTCCAGCGTGCGGCCGGTGTGCTGGACATAGATCTCGTTCAGGCGCCGCTTGAGCTTTTCGGTCTCGCGCGCATGGATCAGGATGTCGGTCGCCTGGCCCTGGAAGCCGCCCGAGGGCTGGTGGACCATGATGCGGCTGTTCGGAAGCGAGAAGCGCTGCCCCGGCTGGCCTGCGCACAGCAGCAGCGAGCCCATCGAGGCCGCCTGCCCCACCACCAGCGTCGAGACGCGCGGCTTGATGTATTGCATCGTGTCATAGATCGACAGGCCCGCCGTCACCAGCCCGCCGGGGCTGTTGATATACATGCTGATGTCCTTGGTCGGGTTTTCCGCCTCGAGGAACAGCAGCTGCGCCGAGATCAGCGTCGCCATGCCGTCATGCACCGGGCCGGACAGGAAGATGATCCTTTCCTTCAGCAGGCGCGAGAAGATGTCATAGGCACGTTCGCCCCGGCTGGTCTGTTCGACGACCATGGGGACGAGGGTGTTCATGTAGAATTCTGCCGGATCGTGCATGTCTGTCCTTGCTTTTGTCCCTGCCTGGCCTGTCCGTTTCGCGATTCGTCCCAAGGCCCCTGTCCCGTTCGACCGCTCTTAGACGCGAAAGGTTGACAGAGTCTTAGTAACGCCGGGCCCCGAGGACAAGAGAGCGATAAAATTTGCCCCTGCCCGGCCGGGCCGGTAATCTGGCGCCCGAGCGACGGAGAAACGCATGAAACTGATCGTCGGCCTGGGCAATCCGGGCGCGAAATACGCCGCGAACCGGCACAATGTGGGCTTCATGGCGGTCGATCGCATCGCCGCCGACCACGGCTTTGCCCCCTGGCGCGTGCGTTTCCAGGGCGAGATCGCCGAGGGGCGGCTGGGGGGCACGCGCGTCACCCTGCTCAAGCCCGGAACCTTCATGAACCTGTCGGGCCAGTCGGTCGGCGAGGCGATGCGCTACCTGAAGCTCGGGCCCGAGGACGTGACCGTGCTGCATGACGAGCTGGACCTCGCCCCCGGCAAGCTGCGGCTGAAGACCGGCGGCGGCCATGCCGGGCACAACGGGCTGCGCTCGCTGCACCAGCATATCGGCGAGGGCTATCGCCGGCTGCGCATCGGCATCGGCCATCCCGGCGACAAGAACCGCGTGTCGGGCTATGTGCTGTCGGATTTCGCCAAGGCCGAAGAGGCCGGGCTGGACGACCTCTTGCGCGGCATCTCGGAGGGGGCGGAGGCGCTGGCGGCGGGGGACGATGCGCGGTTCATGAACGCGGTCGCGGCGCGGGTGGCGCCGGCGCGCAACAGCGGCACCCACGCCGAGAACCCCGGCAAGGGATCGCCGGAAAGGCCCGCGGCGAAACCCGCCAACGACCTCGCCGCCGAGCCGCCCAGCCTCTCCGACCGGCTCAGGGCGCTGACCGAGCGGTTCCGGTGACGGCCTGGCGCGAGGCCTTCGCCTTGCAGGCGGGGGCCTGCCGCGCGCTCGGCTCGCCGCTCACGGCCCGTATCTGCGAACAGCTGGCGCTGGTCCTGGCCGAGGGCGACGGCGCGCTGGCGCGGCGGGTGCGAACCTGGCCCGGCGATCCCAGCCACCGCGGCGATTCGCTGCCGCTGCGGCTTTGCGGGGCGCTGCATGCGCTGGTGCTGAGCGGGCGCGACCCGGAACTGGCGCGGGCCTATGCCGGGGGCGATGATGCATGGCTTCGCCAGAAGATTTCCGAAGCAATTCATCAGTATCAGCCGCATATGCTGGAATGGGTCGAGCTTGTGCCGCAGACCAATGAGGTCGCCCGCGCCGCGGTGCTGATCGCTGCGGGCCGGCACTTGGCCGGCGAGCTTCCCGGATGCCGCTTTGACTTGCTGGAGCTGGGGGCGAGTGCTGGACTGAACCTGAACTTTCCTCTCTATCATCTTGATATAGATTATGAAGATCAGACCGCCGGAGACGACGCGACGCTTGTCCGGCTTGCCCCGGAATGGCGCGGCGCGATCCCGGACCATGCCCTGCTGGCGACCGGCGCGGCGCGGGGGGTGGACCTGAACCCGCTCGATCCGGTGCGCGACGGGCTGCGGCTTCTGTCCTATATCTGGGCGGACCAGCACGCGCGGCTGGAGCGGATGCAGGCGGCGCTGGCCCTGGCCCGGAGCCATCCGCCGCGGGTGGATCGCGGCGATGCGGGCGACTGGCTGCCGGCCCGGCTGGCCGAACCTTGCAACCATGGCAGGCTTGTCTATCATACCGTTGCGGCGCAATATTTTCCCGCCGCCACCCGCGCGCGGATCGAGGCCGCGCTGCAGGCGGCCGGCGCGCAGGCCAGCCCCGAGCGCCCCCTGGCGCATCTGTCCATGGAGGCCGACGGCGGCGAGGGCGCGGCGCTGGCCTTGCGGCTCTGGGCCGGCGGCGGGATGCGGCAATGGAGCCTCGGCCGGGCGGATTTCCATGCCCGCTGGATCGACTGGCAGCCGAAGGAGACCTGACATGGACCCCGCGCTCAACGTCCTTGGCGGCAAGCTCGCGCCCTGCTCGACCGCGCCGCTGACCGGATTTTTCCGCGACGGCTGCTGCAATACCGGCCCCGAGGATCGCGGCCGGCATACGGTCTGCGTCGTGGTGACGGCCGAGTTCCTGGCGCTGTCGAAATACCTGGGCAACGACCTCAGCACGCCGCGGCCCGAGTTCCGCTTTCCGGGGCTGAAGCCGGGCGACCGCTGGTGCCTTTGCGCCGCGCGCTTCCTGCAGGCCGCGCAGGAATTCGCCGCGCCCGAGGTGGTGCTGGAGGCCACCCATGCCCGCACGCTGGAGATCGTGCCGCTGGAACTGCTGCAAGCCCACGCCGTGAAGGGCGAGGATTAGCGCCCCACCTGCGCCAGATAGTGCCGCACCGCATCGACGACATGGCGAAAGCGGTCGCCGCCCAGGTGCTTGCCGCCATACCAGCGCGTCACGATCACCACATGGTCGGTCAGCCCGGCCCGCTCCAGCATCTGCAGGATGATCTGGCCGGCGCCGCTTTCGCCGTCGTCGTCGCGCACCGCCTCGCCCGACAGGATCGCGGCCCAGCTGTTGTGCGTCGCCTTGGCGAAACGCTTGTTGCGGCGCAGCTCGGCCAGCAGCGCCTCGGCCTCGGCGCGCGTCCGTGCCGGCCCGCCCGACACCGCATAGCGCGAGCCGCGGTCCGAGATGATCTTGTCGAAGACCGCCAGGTTCATCTCCGCCGCCGGACGTAAAGCTCCAGCCGGTGGCGGACGATCTCATAGCCCATCTCGGCGGCGATCTCGGCCTGCAGGCGCTCGATGCGCTCGTTGACGAACTCCATGACCTCGCCTGTCTCGACGTCGATCATGTGGTCGTGGTGGCTGCCGTCGGCGGGCTCGAACCGCGCCGGTTCGCCCTCGAACTCCAGCTTCTGGATCACGCCCTGCGCCTCGAGCGCCGAGAGCGTGCGATAGACCGTCGCCAGCGACACCCCCGCCCCCGCCGCCATGGCGCGCTGGTGCAGCTGCGTCGCGTCGGGGTGGTCCTCGGCCCCGGCCAGCACGCGCAACAGCGCCGCCCGCTGGCGGGTGATGCGCACGCCGGCACGGCGCAGCGCGGCCTCGAAGGCTTCGGCGCGGGTTTCGATCTCCATGCGGTTTTCTGGCCCAGATGCGAAGAAATTGCAACTGGCTTGACAGTTGAGAATCGTTCGCAGATAAACGGCAACAGAACCAGGCCCACGGGAACAAGAATCGGACCATGAAGCGCAGAACATTCCTGACCACGGCCCTTGCCGGGCTGGCCGCCCCCGCCATCCTTTCCGCCCCGGCGCTGGCGCAGGGCGGCAAGTTCAAGGTGGCGACCACCTTCACCATCATCGCCGACATGGCGCGCAACGTGGCCGGGGACCGGGCCGAGGTGGTCTCGATCACCAAGCCGGGGGCCGAGATCCACAATTACGAACCCACCCCCAGCGACCTGATCGGCGCCCGCGACGCCAGCCTGGTCCTGCGCAACGGGATGAACCTGGAACTGTGGTTCGAACAGTTCCTGCGCAACCTGGGCGACCTGCCCTCGGCCACGCTGACCGAGGGGATCGAGCCGATGCCGATCTCGGGCGGGCATTACGACGGCAAGCCCAACCCGCATGCCTGGATGGCGCTGGACACGGCGCTGGTCTATGTCGACAACATCGCCGCCGCCCTGTCCCAGGTCGACCCCGAGGGCGAGGGCAGCTATCGCGCCAATGCCGGCCGCTACAAGGGCGAGATCGCCCGCACCATCGGCCCGCTGCGCGACGCCGCCCGCGCCCTGCCCGAGGAGCGGCGCTGGCTGGTGACGTCGGAGGGGGCGTTTTCCTATCTGGCGCGGGATTTCGGCCTGCGCGAGCTGTTCCTGTGGCCGATCAACGCCGATGCGCAGGGCACGCCCCAGCAGGTGCGCCGCGTGGTCGATGCGATCAGGCAGCACAAGATCCCGGTGGTGTTTTCGGAAAGCACCGTCTCGGACCGCCCGGCCAGGCAGATCGCGGCCGAGACCGGGGCCCGCTATGGCGGCGTGCTTTACGTCGACAGCCTGTCCGAGGCCGGCGGGCCGGTGCCGACCTACCTGGACCTGCTGCGCGTGACCTCGGAAACCATCGTCGAGGCGCTGAGCGATGCGTGACGCCCTGGGCATCGAGGTATCCGGCCTGACCGTGGCCTATCGTAACGGCTTCACCGCCCTGCGCGACGCGAACTTCACCGTGCCGCAGGGCTCGGTCACGGCGCTGGTGGGGGTGAACGGCTCGGGCAAGTCCACGCTGTTCAAGGCGCTGATGGGCTTTGTTCCGGCCGCCGCCGGCAAGGTGCGGGTGCTGGGCCTGACCGTGCCGCAGGCGCTGCGCCGCAACCTGATCGCCTATGTGCCCCAGGCCGAGGAGGTGGACTGGTCCTTTCCGGTGCTGGTCGAGGACGTGGTGATGATGGGCCGCTACGGCCATATGGGCTTTCTGCGCCGGGCGCGGCCCGAGGATCGCCGCGCCGTGGACGAGGCGCTGGCGCGGGTGAACATGCAGGACTTCCGCCACCGCCAGATCGGCGAGCTTTCGGGCGGCCAGAAGAAGCGCGTCTTCCTGGCCCGCGCCCTGGCGCAGGGCGCCTGGGTGATCCTGCTCGACGAGCCCTTTACCGGCGTGGACGTCAAGACCGAATCCGCCATCATCGCGCTGTTGCAGGAAATGCGGGACGAGGGGCGGGTCATGCTGGTCTCGACCCACGACCTCGGCTCGGTGCCGGAATATTGCGACCGGGTGGTGCTGATGAAGAACACGGTGCTGGCCCATGGCCCCACGGCCGAGGTCTTCACCCCCGACAACCTGCGGCTGGCCTTCGGCGGCGTGCTGCGCCATTTCGTGCTGGGGCCGCGGCACCTGCACGACGACGACGACCCGCGCGGCCTGACCGTGCTGTCGGACGACGAGCGCCCGCTGGTGTTTTACGACGACAAGCAGCGCAGCGCCCGCGAAGAGGCGGCGCCGAAATGATCCGCACGCTGCTGGTGCCCTTCGAATACAGCTACATGACCGACGCGATCTGGGTCTCGGCCCTGGTCGGCGGGGTCTGCGCCTTCCTGTCGGCCTATCTGATGCTCAAGGGCTGGTCGCTGATCGGCGACGCGCTGTCCCATTCCATCGTGCCGGGCGTCGCCGGGGCCTACATGCTGGGCCTGCCCTTCGCGCTGGGGGCGTTCCTGTCGGGTGGGCTCGCGGCGCTGACCATGCTGTTTCTGAACAAGCGCACGGGCCTGCGCGAGGATGCGATCATCGGCCTGATCTTCACCGGCTTCTTCGGGCTGGGGCTGTTCATGGTCTCGCTCAACCCGATGGCGGTTTCCGTGCAGACCATCACCATGGGCAACATCCTGGCGATCACGCCCGGCGACACGCTGCAGCTGGCGCTGATCGGCGGCATCTCGGCGCTGGTGCTGGCGGCGAAATGGCGCGACCTGATGGTGGTGTTCTTCGACGAGAGCCACGCCCGCACCATCGGGCTGAACCCGCAGGCGCTGAAGGTGCTGTTCTTCACCCTGCTCTCGGCCTCGACCGTGGCGGCGATGCAGACCGTCGGCGCCTTCCTGGTCGTGGCGCTGGTGGTGACGCCCGGCGCCACCGCCTATCTGCTGACCGACCGCTTTCCGCGGCTGATCCTGCTGTCGGTGGCGATCGGCGCGCTCACCTCGGCCATTGGCGCCTATGTCTCGTTCTTCCTCGACGGCGCGACCGGGGGGGTGATCGTCTGCCTGCAGACGCTGATCTTCCTGGCCGCCTTCCTGCTGGCGCCGAAGCACGGGCTTCTGGCCGCCCGCCGCCGCGCCCGCGACGCGCTGAAGGAGGCCGCGTGATGGACTGGCTGCTGATGCCCTTTTCCTTCCCCTTCATGCGCGATGCGGCGCTGATCGGGCTGATGATCGCGCTGCCGGCGGGGCTTTTGTCCTGCTTTCTGGTGCTCAAGGGCTGGTCGCTGATGGGCGATGCGGTCAGCCATGCCGTGCTGCCCGGCGTGGTGCTGGCCTATGTCGCGGGCCTGCCGCTGATCCTTGGCGCCTTCCTGGCGGGCCTGGGCTGCGCGGCCCTGACCGGCTGGATCCAGGACAACAGCCGCGTCAAGGCCGACACCGTGCTGGGCGTGGTCATGTCGGGCATGTTCGGGCTGGGGGTGGTGCTTTACACCGCGATCCAGACCGACCTGCACCTGGACCATATCCTGTTTGGCAACATGCTGGGCGTCGGCCCCGAGGATCTGCGCCTTGCCGGCGGCATCTCGGCCATGGTCGGGCTGGTGCTGGTGCTGAAATGGCGCGATTTCGCGCTCCTGGCCTTCGACCCGGTGCAGGCGCGGGTGTCGGGGCTGGCGTTCAACCTGCTGAACTACGGGCTGCTCGCCATGATCTCGGCCACGGTGGTCGCCATGCTCAGCTCGGTCGGCATCATCCTGGCCGTGGCGCTGCTGATCGCGCCGGGGGCGGTGGCCTTCCTGCTGACGCGCCGGCTGTCCGCCATGCTGGCCACCTCGGTCGGCGTCGCGGCATTCGGGGCGGCCAGCGGGGTCTGGGCCAGCTTCTGGCTGAACAGCGCCCCGGCACCGACCATCGTGCTGGTGTTGACGGCGCTGTTCGTGCTGGCCTTCCTGTGGCGCAGCGTGGCCACGCGGCGGGCGCAGGGCGTGACGGGCTAGACCGTCCGCCCGCCATCGACCTCGAGGATGACGCCGGTGATGAAATCGGCCTCGTCCGAGGCCAGGTAAAGCGCCGCATTGGCGATGTCGCGCGGCTTCGACAGCCGGCCCAGCGGGATGGTCGAAAGGAAGCGGGCGCGGTTCTCGGGCGTGTCCTCGCAGCCCATGAAGCGCTCCAGCATCCCGGTCTCGCCCATGACCGGGGCGATGGCGTTCACGCGGATGCCCTCGGGCGCGAGTTCCGCCGCCAGGCTGCGGGTCAGGGTGTTCACCGCGCCCTTGGAGGAATTATACCAGCTCAGCCCCGGCCGCGGCCGGATGCCGGCGGTCGAGCTGACGTTGATCATCACCCCCTGCCCGCGCGTCCGCCAATGCGGCAGCACCGCATGGGTCATGTGAAAGATCGACAGCACGTTGATGTCGTAGATCTTGCGGAACGCCGCCTCGTCGGTGTCCAGAAGCGGGCCGTTCGGCGTGGTCCAGCCGGCGTTGTTGACCACGATATCGAGGGCGCCGAAGGCTTCGCGCGCCTTGTCCACCGCCGCGCGGACCTGGTCGCCCCGGCTCACGTCGCAGGCCAGCGCAAGCCCGTCGATCCCTTCGGCCACCACCGCCGCGCCTTCGCCGTCGATGTCCAGCACCGCCACCCGCGCGCCCTCGCGCGCGAAGGTTTCGGCGATGCCGCGCCCGAAGCCCGAGGCGCCGCCCGTCACCAATGCCGTCTTGCCTTGCAGCCGCATGATCTTTCCCTCCCTTTATGCGAAACGATGAACCACGGTCTTCAGCCGCGAGAATTCGTAAAGCGCGGCGAAGCCCTTTTCGCGCCCGTGGCCGGATCTGCGCAGCCCGCCGAAGGGCAGCTCGATCCCGCCCCCGGCGCCATAGGCATTGATGAAGACCTGCCCGCAGCGCATGGCGCGGGCCATGCGCGCCTGGCGGTCGCCGTCGCGGGTCCAGATGCCGGCGACCAGCCCGTATTCGGTGCCGTTGGCGATGGCCACGGCCTCGGCCTCGGTGTCGAAGGGGATGGCGGCCAGCACCGGGCCGAAGATTTCCTCCTGCGCGAGCGGGCTTGCCGGATCGACCGGGCCGAAGAGCGCCGGCGCGACGTAGAAGCCCGCCGCCGGCGCGGCCCCGGCAATGGCGCCGCGGGCGATCAGCGGCGCCGCGGCCCCGGCGATGTAGCCTTCGACCCGCGCCTTCTGCCGGGCCGAGATCAGCGGGCCCAGCAGCGCGCCTTCTGCCGGGCCCGCCTCGACCGAGCGGAAGCGTTCGGCCAGCATGGCGGTCAGCCGGTCCCAGATGCCGCGCTGGATCAGCACGCGCGATCCGGCCGAGCAGGTCTGGCCGCCGTTCTGCACGATGGCACCCACGATCACCGGCGCGGCCGCCTCGAGGTCGGCGTCGTCGAAGACGATCTGCGGCGACTTGCCGCCCAGTTCCAGCGTGCAGGGAATGTGATTGCGCGCCGCAGCGATCCCGATGGCCTGGCCGACCTGGGGCGAGCCGGTGAAGCTGATGAAATCGACGCCGGGATGTTCGGACAGCGCCCGCCCGGCGACCTCGCCGCGCCCGGTGACGATATTGATCGCGCCGGGTGGAAAGCCGGTCTCGGCCGCAAGCGCGCCCAGGCGCAGGATGGTCAGGCAGGCATCCTCGGCCGGCTTGGTCACGGTGGCATTGCCCATGGCCAGCGCCGCGCCGACCGAGCGGCCGAAGATCTGCACCGGATAGTTCCAGGGGATGATATGGCCGGTGACGCCATGCGGCTCGCGCAGGCTGATGGCGTCATGGCCGTTCAGGAAGGGGATCACCTCGCCATGCAGCTTGTCGGCCGCGCCGCCGTAATATTCGAAATAGCGCGCCAGCGCCGCCATGTCGGCGCGGGACTGGGCGATGGGCTTGCCGTTGTCGCGGGTTTCCAGCTGCGCCAGCACCTCTGCCTCGGCCTCGATGCGCAGGGCAAGGCGCAGCATCAGCCGGCCGCGTTCGGCCGCGGTCAGGCGGCCCCAGTCGCCCTCGAAGGCGGTGCGGGCGGCGCGGATCGCGGCATCCACGTCCTCGGGGCCGGAATCGGCGATGGCGGCGAAGGGCCGGCCATCGAGGGGCGAGATCATCGGCATCTCGCGCCCCGAGGCGGCCGGGCGCCAGGCGCCGCCGATCAGGTTGCGCGGCGGCGGCAGGATCGGGTCGTGGAGCATGTCACCTCCGTCCGGCGGGATTCGCCTGGCCGCAGCGTGACGGCGCCGGGCGCGGGACGCAAGGCTGGCAAATCCGGCGGGGCCGGTTAATCTGCCCGCGATGCAGCAGCCGAGGCCAGCCATGAGCAAGCAACCCAGCGCCCATCCCGACGATCCGCATTACGTCAGCCGCCTGGGCTGGCTGCGCGCCTCGGTGCTGGGGGCGAACGACGGCATCGTCTCGACCGGCGCGCTGATCACCGGGGTCGCCGCGGCCGATCCGGGACGCGAGGCGATCCTGATCGCCGGGCTTGCCGGGCTGGTCGCGGGGGCGATGTCCATGGCCATGGGCGAATATGTCTCGGTCAGTTCGCAATCGGATACCGAGCGCGCCGACATCGCCCGCGAACGCACGGCCCTGCGCGAGATGCCCGAGGCGGAGCTGCACGAGCTGGCCGCCATCTACGAAACGCGCGGCATGAGCCCCGGCACCGCCCTGCAGGCCGCGCGCGAAGTGACCGAGCATGATGCGCTGGCCGCCCATGTCCGCGACGAGCTGGGGCTCAGCGAGGCGTCGAACGCGAACCCGCTGCAAGCGGCGGTGGCCTCGGCCGCGACCTTCAGCACCGCGGCGTCGGTGCCGCTCTTGGCGGCGGTGTTCGCGCCCGGCGGCCAGGTCGTCGCCAGCGTGCTGGTCGCGGTGCTGGTCGCACTGGGGACGCTGGGCGCGCTGGGGGCCTGGGCCGGCGGCGCCCCGCCCGGCCGGGCGGTGCTGCGGGTGACGGCGGGCGGAACCCTGGCGCTGGCGGCCACCGCCGGCATCGGCAAGATCTTCGGCGTGGCGGTCTAGGCTTCGCGGACATAGCCGGCGCTGGCGGCGATCAGCGCGCGGGCGTAATCGCCCTGCGCCGCGCCCGCGCGCAGGCTGGCGGCGTCCATGTCCTCGACGATCCGGCCCGCGCGCATCACCGCCAGCCGGTCGCACATATGCGCCACCACCGCCAGGTCGTGGCTGACCAGGACATAGCTCAGCCGCCGCTCGGCCCGGATGTCGGTAAGCAGGTTCAGGATCTCGGCCTGCACGCTGACATCGAGCGCCGAGGTCGGCTCGTCGAGCAAGAGGAGCCTGGGCTCGGCCGCGAGCGCGCGGGCGATGGCGACGCGCTGGCGCTGGCCGCCCGACAGCTGGTGCGGATAGCGGAAGCGGAAGCCCTGCCCCAGCCCGACCTGGTCCAGAAGCCGGGCGATGCGGGCGTCGATCCGGTCCATGCCCTGCAGGCGCAGGGTTTCCGACAGCACCCGGTCCACGGAATGGCGCGGATGCAGGCTGGCATAGGGATCCTGGAACACCATCTGCACGGTCTTGTGGAAGCCGCGCGAGCGGCGGCGGCCGGCGACGGCTTCGCCCGCGACCTCGATGCGGCCCGACCAGCTGTCGACAAGCCCGGCGATGGCGCGCAGGATCGTGGACTTGCCCGAGCCGCTTTCGCCGACAAGGCCGAAGCTTTCGCCCGGCCGGACGGCGAAGCTGGCGGATTTCACCGCATCGACGCGCTCGGGCGGATGGCCGAACCAGACATCCAGATCCTCGACCGTCAGCATGGGTTGCACCGGGGCGGATGGGTATTTGGGGAACAAAGAAGCCGCATCATGCCGCGCCCTCGGGCGGGGCGTCGCGCCAGCCCGCCTGCCTTTGCAGGACCGCGAGCCGTTCCACCGGGCGGTCGAGGCGCGGCAGGCTGTTCAGCAGGCCCTGGGTATAGGGGTGGCGGGCGGCGTGCAGATCGCGCGCGGGCAGTTCCTCGACCACGCGGCCGGCATACATGATCAGGACGCGGTCGCAGAATTGCGCCACCAGGTTCAGGTCGTGGCTGATGAAGATCAGCCCCATGCCGCGTTCGCGCACCAGCCGGTCCAGGATGCGCAGCACCTCGTTCCTGACCGAGACGTCCAGCGCCGAGGTGGGTTCGTCCGCGATCAGGATCTCGGGGTCGGGGGCCAGCATCATCGCGATCATGATGCGCTGGCCCATGCCGCCCGAAACCTCGTGCGGATAGGCGTGAAACACCCGTTCGGGGTCGCGGATCTGCACGGCGGCGAGCATTTCCAGCGCCTTGTCGCGGGCCTGGGCGTGGCTGACGCCCGTGTGCAGCCGGTAGCCCTCGACGATCTGGCGGCCGACGGTCATCACCGGGTTCAGGCTGAACTTGGGATCCTGCATCACCATGCTGATGCGCGCGCCGCGCAGGCGGCGCATCCGCCGCTCGGGCAGGTTCAGGATCGATTCGCCGCCAAGCGCCATGCGGTCGGCGTCGACCCGCCCCGGCGGACGCACGAGGCCGAGGATGGCGCGGCCGGTCATGGTCTTGCCCGAGCCGCTTTCGCCGACCACGCCCAGCCGCTCGCGGCCAAGCTCGAAGCTGACGCCGCGCACCGCCTCGAACAGGCCCGAGCGGGTCGGGAAGGCGACGCGCAGGTTCCGGACCGAAAGCAGCGGCGTCATTCCCGGCCTCCCCTGGGATCCAGCACGTCGCGCAGCCCGTCGCCGAGCAGGTTGAAGGCCAGGGACACCACGAAGATCGCCAGGCCGGGCATGGCCGCGACCCACCAGAAATCCAGGATATAGCTGCGCCCGTCCGAGATCATCGCCCCCCATTCCGGCATCGGAGGCTGCGCGCCGAGGCCCAGGAAGCCCAGCCCCGCTGCCGAGAGGATGATCCCCGCCATGTCGAGCGCCACCCGCACGATCAGCGAGCTGACGCAGAGCGGCCAGACATGGCCGATCAGCAGCCGCAAGGGCCCCGCGCCCTGCAGCCGGGCGGCGGCGATATAGTCGGCGCGGCGGATGGTCAGCGTCTCGGCCCGCGCGAGCCGCGCATAGGGCGGCCATGAGGTGATGGCCAGCGCCAGCACCGCATTGCCGATGCCGGGGCCGAGGGCGGCGACGAAGGCCAGGGCCAGGATCAGCTTGGGGAAGGCCAGGAAGATGTCGGTGACGCGCATCAGCACCTGGTCGACCCAGCCGCCGGCGAAGCCCGCCACCGTGCCGACGAAAAGCCCGATCACCGGCGCGATCAGCGCCACGGTGCCGACGATGAACAGCGTGACCCGCGAGCCGAAGATCAGCCGCGACAGGATGTCCCGCCCCAGCGCATCCGTGCCCAGCCAATGCTGCGCGGAGGGCGGCTGCAACCGCTGGGCCAGGTTCTGCGCATAGGGGTTTTGCGGCGCGATCCAGGGCGCGAAACCCGCGACCAGCACCAGCAGGACCAGGATCGCGAGCCCGACCATCGCCAGCCGGTTGGCGCGAAAGGTCAGCCAGCCCTGGTAGAGCGCCCCGAGCCGGGCCTGCCGCCTTGTCTGCGGCGCGTCCGAAAGCAGCCATGCGCGGGTGGTCCGGGTCATGTCGCCCTCGGGTCCAGCAGGCGGTAGAGGATGTCGGAAAGCAGGTTCAGCGCCACGAAGCAGGTGCCGACCACCACGGTCCCGCCCAGCACCGCGTTCATGTCGCCGGCCAGCAGCGCCTTGGTGATATACTGGCCGATGCCGGGCCAAGAGAACACGATCTCGGTCAGCACCGAGCCTTCCAGCAGCGAGCCGAAGCTCAGCGCGATCACCGTGACCAGCGGCACCAGGATGTTGCGGAAGGCATGGCCCCAGATCACCCGGCGCTCGGACAGGCCCTTGACGCGGGCGGTGACGACATATTCCGCCGAAAGCTGCTCCAGCATGAAGCTGCGGGTCATGCGGCTGATATAGGCAAGGCTGAAATAGCCCAGAAGGCCGGCCGGCAGCACGATATGGCTGAAGGCGTCGCGGAAGGCGGCCCAGTCGCCGGCGACCAGGCTGTCGACCAGGATCAGCCCGGTGACGGTGGGCACCATGCCGTCGTAGACGATGCCCTGCCGTCCCGGCCCGCCGACCCAGCCGAGGATGCCGTAGAACAGCAGAAGGCCCATCAGCCCCAGCCAGAAGATCGGCATGGAATAGCCGACCAGCGCCACCACGCGGGCGACCTGGTCGATCCAGCCGCCCCGGCGCGCGGCGGCGACCACGCCCAGCGGCACGCCGACCAGCACGCCGATCAGCGTGCCCAGCGTCGCCAGCTCCAGCGTGGCCGGGAACACCCGCCGCAAGTCCTGCGCCACCGCATGGCCGGTCGAGATCGAGCGGCCGAAATCGCCGCGCAGCACCTCGGCCATGTAGCGCAGGAACTGCTGCCAGATCGGCTTGTCCAGCCCCATGGCCTGGTAGGCCGCGTCATATTGCGCCTGGGTCGCGCGCTCGCCCACCACCTTCAGCACCGGGTCGATCGGCATGATGCGGCCGATGACGAAGGTGACGAGCAAAAGGCCCAGCAGCGTCAGCACCAGCGACAGGGCCACGCCGGCGAAGCGACGGCCCAGCCGCATGGCGCGCCCCGACGGCGCGCCGGCGGCGGGGGGCGGCCCGTCCCGCCCCGGCTGGTCCAGCATGTCGGGCTGGACCACGCCCTATTCCTTCGTCACCTGGCGATAGAGGACCGAGCTGACCGAGCCGCCCGAGGTCCAGTTCTGGACGTTCTGCTGCATCGCCACCTGCTCGATCTTCTGGAACATCGGGATGATCGGCGCGATCTCGCGATACTGGCTCTGGATGTCCAGATACATCTGCACCCGCTTGTCGGTGTCGCCCTCCAGCGTGGCGGCCTCGACGGCGCGGTTCATCTCGTCGGGCACCGCCCAGCTGTTGCGCCATGCCAGCTGCGACAGGCCGGCATCGTCGGCATTGTTCGGGTTATGGGCGAAGGTCGAGGCATTGGTATGCGGATCGGCGTAATCCGGCCCCCATTCGCCGATGAAGATCGGCACCTGGCGCGCGCGATAGGCGTCCAGCACCTGCGCCCCGGTCATCTGCTGGATCTCCAGCGTCAGCCCGACCTGCGCCATGGCGGCCTGCAGGGTCTGGGCGGCGTCGACATATTCGCGGATGTCGCGCACGATGGTCCTGACCGTGCCCGAGGTGATGCCGGCATCGGTCAGGATCTGGCGGGCCTTCTCGATGTCATGGGTCCAGGGGTTCTCGTCCGAGGCGCCCAGGTAGCCCTCGGGCAGGAAGTTCTGATGCACCTTCCACTGGCCCTTGAGGAAGCTCGATTCCATGCCCGCATAGTCGATCAGGTATTTCATCGCCTCGACCATCTCGGGGCGGGACAGCAGGGGATCCTTCTGGCTCAGCCCCATGTAGAGGATGCGGCCGCGCAGCTCGTCCATCACCTTCAGCCTGTCGTTGCCGGCGATGCCCTCGACATCGGTCGGCGTCAGGTTGCGGGCCACGTCCACGTCGCCCTGCTCCAGCAGCAGCCGTTGCGCGCTGCTTTCCTGGACATGGCGCACGATCACCCGCGCCAATGCCGGGGCGCCCTGCCAGTAATCGGGATTGGCGGTCAGCTGCACCGCCTCGTTCGGCCGCCATGTGGCCAGGGTGAAGGGCCCCGAGCCCGCATCGTTGGTGGACAGCCAGGCATTGCCGAAATCCTCGCCCTCGGCATGGGCCATCACGGTTTCCTTGTCCACGACCGAGCCGACCTCCGAGGCCAGGCAGTTCAGCACGTAGCTTTGCGCATAGGGCTGGTCGAGTTGCAGCACCAGCCTGTTGCCGTCGAAGGTCACGCGCTCGTCCACGTTCTCGGCGGTGAAGCCGAACTGGTTCAGGATGAAGGCGGGCGACTTGTTCAGCTTGACGGCGCGTTGCAGCGACCATGCGGCATCCTCGGCCCGGACCGGGTTGCCGGAATGGAACTTCACCCCCTCGCGCATGGTCAGCGTGATGGTCTTGCCGTCCTCGCTGACCTCCCAGCTTTCGGCCAGGCTGGGCTTGATGCCCGCCGCCAGGTCCAGCGGGTCGATATCGACCAGCCTGTCGTAAAGGTTCCTGACCACGTCCTGGCCCGAGAACTCGAAGCTCTGGCCGGGATCCAGGCTGATGATGTCGTCGATCTGATGGGCGATCACCAGCGTGTCGGCGGGGGTCTCGGCCCAGGCGGCACCGGCCGGCGCCAAGGCCACGGCCGAGGCCAGCATGAGCGCGCGAAGCGGGAAACGGTTCTGCATGACGGATCATCCCTGTTGTCGCGCCCCGTCGCTTGCGGGGCTGGAATGGTAGCAGCTTGGCGCGAAGCCGGCCCTGCCGCAAGCCCCGCGTGAAACCCGGCCTGCCGGGGGGCGAAGGGCGGCCGATGCACCGACCCGCCCGGCCAGAAAATCGCGGCGCAGGCTTGCGCCGGGGCGCCGCCCCGTCCTATCTCGGGCGGAAGGAGAGACCATGGAAAAACGCACCCTTCCCGAGCGACCCGGCTGGCGCGACGAGGCCGAGAAGCTGGGCTTCAGCTTCGCCGACATGGGCGGCGAGCCCTATTGGGACGAAACCAGCGCCTATCGCTTCACCCTGCGCCAGGTCGAGGAGGACATCGAGGCCCCCGCGACGGAACTGCACGCGCTCTGCCGCGAGGCGGTGGACCGCGCCGTCCGCGACGAATCCTGGCTGACCCGGCTCGACATCCCGCGCGAGCATTGGGATCTGGTCGCCGCCAGCTGGGCGCGGGGCGAGCCCGAGCTTTACGGCCGCATGGACCTGGCCTATGACGGCCATGGCCCGGCGAAGCTGCTGGAATACAATGCCGACACCCCGACATCGCTCTACGAATCCGCCAGCTTCCAATGGCTCTGGTTCGAACAGCAGCGGGCGGCGGGGGTGCTGGATGCCGATGCCGACCAGTTCAACAGCATCCACGAGGCGATCGTGGCGCGCTGGACGCAGATCTGCACCGACGGCGAAGAGGTGCATTTCACCGCCGATCCCGACAACCCCGAGGATTACGCCACCGTCGAGACCCTGGCCTGGGCCGCGCGCGAGGCGGGCCTGGGCGCGCATTTCACCGCGCTTTCCCAGATCGGCCTGACCGAGGAGGGGCAATTCGCCGACGACCAGTCCCGCGTCATCGGCACGCTCTTCAAGCTCTACCCCTGGGAGGACATGCTGCGCGACGACTTCGCCCGGCACCTGCAAGGCTCGGGCACCCGCTTCATCGAACCGCCCTGGAAGGCGGTGCTGTCGAACAAGGGAATCCTGCCGCTTCTGTGGCAGATGTTCCCCGGCCACCCGAACCTGCTGCCCGCCTTCTTCCTGGCCGACGTCGAGGAGGCGATGGCGGGCGGCAGCCCCGCCCCCGAACTGGCCCCGGCCTTCGAGGCCGCGCGCGAAACCCTGGCCCAGGGCCATGTGACCAAGCCGATCTTCTCGCGCGAGGGCGCGGGCGTGGTGATCCGCGAGGCGGGCCGCGAGGTGGCGCGCACCGGCGACGACAGCTATTCGCATCACCCGATGATCGTGCAGGGCCTGGCCCGGCTGCCGGATTTCGGCGGCTTCCACCCGGTGCTGGGCGCCTGGATCGTGGGCGAGACCTGCTGCGGGCTCGGCCTGCGCGAGGACCGCTCGCCCATCACCCACAACCTGTCGCGCTTCAAGCCGCATTTCATCGAGGGCTGACCATGACCGACCGCCTCCCCCGCAAACGCTCGCGCCATGTCGCGCTGGTGCTGGCCGGAACCGCGACCCTGGCGCTGGCCGCCTGCGAGGACGACCGCATGGACGCGCAAAGCTTTCCCGACCTGGAAAGCTGCATCGCCGCCAGCAAGCAGGAAACCCTGTGGTTCACCGAGGAGGACTGCCGCCAGAACTTCGCCGCCGCCCAGCAGGAATTCCTGGAAACCGCGCCGCGCTACGAATCCAAGGAGCTGTGCGAACAGGAACATGGCGTGGGCAATTGCGGCGGCGACCCGGCCCAGGAACAGCAGGCGCAGGGCTCGGGCGGCGGGTTTTCCTTCATGCCGCTGCTGGTGGGCTACATGATGGGCTCGATGCTGTCGCGCGGCGGCGGCATCTTCTCGCAGCCGATGGTGAATACGGCCGACGGGCGCTATTCCACGCCCAAGGGCGACCAGAGCTTCGCCAGCAACCGCGGCGCGGGCAAGGTGCCGGCCGCGGCCTTTCAGCGTGCGCCCTCGACCATCGGCAAGCCGCCGATGAGCGCGGCCCAGGTCAGCCAGCGCGGCGGCTTCGGCGCCTCGGCCACCGCCCGCTCGGGCGGGCGCAGCAGTTTCGGCGGCTGAAGCCTTTCTCCGTTGCCGAAATACCCTCGGGGGTGAATTGCGGCCTTGGGCCGCAAGAGGGGGCGGACAGCCCCCTGTCCTGCCCCGGCCCACCCCGCCCGCGGCAAGTTAACGCTAACACGAACCCTTGCGCAGCGGCGCGGAAAAGCGCAACCTGCCGCGAGATTTCCGCAAGAGCGAGGCCCGCCATGACCCCCGAACAGCAATCCCGGAACACCCGCGCGCTTTGCGAACTCGCCCCGGTGATCCCTGTCCTGGTCGTCGGCGATGCGACCCGCGCCGAGGGGCTGGCGACGGCGCTGGTCGCCGGCGGCCTGCCGGTGCTCGAGGTGACGCTGCGCACCCCCGCCGCGCTCGATGTGATCCGCGCGATGGCCAAGGTGCCCGGCGGCCATGTCGGCGCCGGCACCGTGCTGACCCCGGACGATGCGAAGCGGGCCAGGGACGCCGGCGCCAGCTTCGCCGTCTCGCCCGGCCTGACCGAGCGGCTGGCGCGGGCCTGCGAGGAGATCGGCCTGCCGCTCCTGCCCGGCGCCGTCACCGCATCCGAGGTGATGCGGGCGATGGAACTGGGCTATTCCATGCTGAAGTTCTTCCCGGCCGAGGCGGCGGGCGGGGCGAAATCGCTGAAATCCCTGGCCGGTCCGCTGCCGCAGGTCAGCTTCTGCCCGACCGGCGGCGTGACCTTGCAGAACGCCCCCGACTACCTGGCCCTGCCGAACGTGGTCTGCGTCGGCGGCAGCTGGATCGCGCCCGACGCCGATGTCGCCGCCAGCGACTGGGCGGCGATCGAGACCCGCGCCCGCGACGCGCGCACGCTGCGCTAGACCCGCCATGGCGATGACCCTGGCCGAGGCTGACCCGATGCGCCGCGCCTGGCGCAATGTCATCGTGCTGTTGCTGGCGCAGGCGCTGCTCGGGGCGCAGATGTCGATGATCTTCATCGTCGGCGGGCTGGCCGGCCAGATGCTGAGCCCGAACCCCTGCATCGCCACCCTGCCGCTGTCGATGATGATCCTGGGCTCGGCGCTGTCGGCCCGGCCGCTTTCGGGCTTCATGCGCCGGCACGGGCGGCGGGCGGGGTTCCTTCTGTCCTGCGGCTCGGCGGCGCTTGGCGCGGCCATCGCCGCCTATGCCCTGGCCAGCGGCAATTTCTGGCTGTTCACCGCCAGCGCGCTCTTTACCGGGGTCTACATGGCGGCGCAGGGCTTCTTCCGCTTCGCCGCCACCGATTGCGCCCCGCCCGAGTTCCAGTCGCGCGCCATCTCCTGGGTGCTGGCGGGCGGACTGGCCGCCGCCTTCACCGGCCCGCTGCTGGTGCGCTGGACGGCGGAAGTGACCGCCATCCCCTTCCTGGCCACCTATGCCGCGATCATCGGGCTGAACCTGCTGGGCCCGGTGCTTTTCGCCTTTCTCGACATTCCGCGCCCGCCCGCCCCTGCCCAGGGTCATTCCCAGGGCCGGCCGCTGGGCGAGCTTCTGCGCGTGCCGCAGATCGCCGTGGCGATGATCTGCGGCATGGTCTCCTATGCGCTGATGAACCTGGTGATGACCTCGGCGCCGCTGGCGGTGGTGGGCTGCGGCTTTGCCACCGCGGATGCGGCCAACATCGTCTCGGGCCATGTGCTGGCGATGTTCGCGCCCTCGTTCTTCACCGGCCACCTGATCGCCCGCTTCGGCGCCACCCGCATCGTCATGGTCGGCCTGGCGATCCTGGCGGGCGCCGGGGCGGTGGCGCTGTCGGGGGTGGACCTGGCGCATTTCTACATCGCCATGATCCTGCTCGGGCTGGGCTGGAACTTCGGCTATATCGGCGCCACCGCCATGCTGACCCGCGCCTATCGCCCCGAGGAGCGCGAGCGGGTGCAGGGCCTGAACGACGCCATCGTCTTCGGCGGGGTGTTCCTGGCCTCGCTGTCCTCGGGCGGGCTGATGAACTGCATGGGCGGCTCGGCCCAGGCGGGGTGGAGCGCGGTCAACCTGGCCATGCTGCCCTTCCTGGTGCTGGCGGGCGGTGCGCTCTTGTGGCTGATGCTGCGCCCGCGCGAAGTGGCACGCTAGGGCGGCCTGACCCGCCCGCCCCACCTGCGGCGGGCGGCACCCGACCCTAGGCCTTGCGCAGCGCGATCACCGCGTTCAGCCCGCCGAAGGCGAAGGCGTTGGACAGCACCGCCTCGACCCTGGCCTCGCGCGCCTCGTTCGGCACCACGTCCAGCGCGCATTCCGGGTCCGGCTCCTCATAGCCGATGGTGGGCGCGATGACGCCGTCGCGCAGCGCCATGATGCAGGCCAGCAGTTCGACCGCGCCGGTGCCGCCGATCAGGTGGCCGTGCATGGACTTGGTGGACGAGATCATCAGCCGGTCGGCGTGATGGCCGAAGGCATGGGCCACCGCAGCGCATTCCGTCTTGTCGTTCGCCGCCGTGCCGGTGCCATGGGCGTTGATATAGCCGACCTCCTCGGGACGCATATGCGCGTCCAGCATGGCGCCGGTGATGGTGCGCTCGGCGCCGATGGCCGAGGGCATGACGATGTCCTGCGCATCGGCCGACATGGAAAAGCCCACCACCTCGGCCAGGATGTCGGCCCCGCGGGCAATCGCGTGTTCCCAATCCTCGAAGACAAAGACGCCGGCCCCCTCGCCCTGCACCATGCCGTTGCGGGTGGCAGAAAAGGGCCGGCAGGCGTCCTTGGACATGACGCGCAACCCTTCCCAGGCCTTGACGCCGCCGAAGCACAGCATCGCCTCGGACCCGCCGGTCAGCATGACGGTCGCGGCGCCCGAGCGCACCATGTTGAAGGCCAGGCCCATGGCGTGGTTGGAACTGGCGCAGGCGGTGGCCACGGTGAAGCTGGGGCCCAGCAGCCCGTATTCCATGCTCAGATGCGAACAGGCCGCATTGTTCATCAGCCGGGGCACCACGAAGGGATGGACGCGGTTCTTCCCCTCTTCATAGACGGTGCGGTAATTCTCGTCCCAGGTGTTCATGCCGCCGGCGGCGGTGCCCAGCACCACGCCCGAGCGCAGGCCCAGCTCGCCCTCGAAGACCAGCCCGGATTGCGCCACCGCCTCGCGCGCGGCCAGCAGGGTGAACTGGGTGAACTTGTCGTAGAGGACGATCTGCTGGCGGTTGAAATAGGTCTCGGCCTCCCAGTCGCGCACCTGGCCGCCGATGCGGATCGCCAGCCGCTCGACGTCGCGGAACTCCAGCGGGCCGATGCCGCAGCGCCCCTCGCGCATGGCCTCCAGCGTCGAGGGCACGTCGCGGCCAAGCGCGTTGACCGTGCCCATGCCGGTGATGGCGACGCGGCGCATGCCGTTGGCGTGCCGGCCCATGATGACGCGGCCCAGCATGGTGCGGGCGATCTTGGTCGCGTTCTTGACCTTGCCCTTGACCTTGCCGGGCTTGCGTTCGGATTTGGGCGTTTTCTCGCCCTTGGTCCTCTTGGCGTTCATGCCTTTTCAGCGACCAGCTTTTCCACGGCGGCGACGATGGCGCCGAGGGTCGAGATGTCGAAGTCGGATTTCTCGGGCTCGTTGGCGTTGAAGGGCACCGAAATGTCGAAGGCTTCCTCGATGGCAAAGATGGATTCGACCAGGCCCAGGCTGTCGATGCCGATGTCTTGCGGCGACATCTCGAGCTTCAGTTCGGACGGGTCCAGCATCGCCTGTTCTGCGACGATCTGGATGATGCGATCGCGGATTTCTGTCATCTCGGCCTCCGTTCTGTCCCGGTCAGGGGCGATTACATGCGGGAATGCTATTCCACGCCGCCCTTGTCGAGCAGTTTCTTAACAGTTTCGCGAAGCTCGGCCACTTGCGCGTAAAGCCGTGGCAGCCGGCGGATGTTCTTCTGCGCCTCGACATGGGCCTCCATCTTGACCGCCGGGCTGCCCAGCAGCACCCGGCCGGCGGGGGCGTTGGTGAAGATCTTGGTCGCGCCGCCGGCGATCACGTCGTCGCCGACGAAGATATTGTCCGAGACCCCGACCTGCCCGCCCAGCACCACGCGGTTGCCGATCCGGGCCGAGCCGGCGATGCCGACCAGGCCGCAAAGCAGGCAATCCTCGCCCACCAGGCAATTATGGCCGACCTGCACCAGGTTGTCGATCTTGGTGCCGCGGCCGATGCGGGTGGCGCGGATGGTGCCGCGGTCCACGGTGGAATTGGCGCCGATCTCGACATCGTCGCCGATCTCGACCCCGCCCAGCGAATGGATGCGGGTCCAGTGCTGCTGGCGGATCTCGGCCCGCTCGCCCAGGGATTGCCGGATCTCCTCGACCCCCGATTTCTCGGGGGTGACGAAGGAAAACCCGTCCGCACCCAGCGAGACGCCGGGGTTCAGGATCACCCGGTCGCCGATGGTCACGCCATGGGCGATGCGCACGCCGGGATGGATCAGCGCATCGCGGCCGATCACCGTATCCGCGCCGATCGAGACATGCGAGGCGATGCGCGCCCCCGCCCCGATCCGCACCCGCGGCCCGATCACCACGAAGGGGCCGATGGCGGCATCCTCGGGCAGTTCGGCCGTCGGGTCGATCACCGCGCTGGGATGGATGCCGGGGGCGATGCCGGGGCCGGGATCGAAGGCGCGGGTCAGCCCGGCCATGGCCAGCCGCGGCCGGCCGACCAGGATGGCGGCGCGCAGCCCCAGCGCCTCGGGGTCGGCCCCCTCGGCCAGCAGCGCCATGCCGCCCGGCGCCAGCTTCTCGGCATAGGCGGGCGAGGTGGCGAGCGCGATCTGGTCCTCGCGCGCCTGGCCGGCCTCGGCCGCACCGTTGACGAGCAGGCTGCCGTCGCCCCAGAGGCGGGCATCGAGTGCGCGGGCCAGTTCAGCGATGGTCAATGTCATGCGACTCCCCTTTGCTTGGGGTTCATCTATTCATCCGGGCCGGCGGAATCCAGCCCGGCCTTGGCCAGGGCGGCATGGACCAGCGCGTCGCGGCCATAGATGTCGGGAAAGCGGCGGATCTGGCCGGTCTCGTCGGGGAAGGCGGTGAAATAGACCAGATGCACCGGCACCGGCGGGCGCAGGTTCAAATAGGTCTCGCGCCCGGATTTCAGCGCCTTGGCGAACACCGCCTCGGGGCTTTCGACCTGGCCCTTCAGCAGCTCATGCGCCAGGTCGACGGGGCGGCCGACGCGGATGCAGCCATGCGAATAGGCGCGGCTCGACTGGTTGAACAGGTGCTTGGTCGGGGTGTCGTGCAGATAGATGTTCCAGGGGTTGGGGAACATGAACTTGACCTGCCCCAGCGCATTGTCGTCGCTGGGTTTCTGCCGCATGCGATAGGGAAAGGTCTTGGCGCTGTATTTGCGAAAGTCGATGCGGTCGCGCGGGATGACGTTGCCGGCCCCGTCCACCACGTCCAGATGGGAAACCGCGTGGCGGTTGGCCTGCAGCCGCGGCAGGTATTCCTTGACGGTGATCGAGCGCGGCACGTTCCAGCGCGGGTTGACCACCATGTATTTCATCGTCTCGCTGAACTCGGGCGTCTCGAATTCCTGGTTGGCCTTGCCGATGACGACGCGGGTCTCGAAGACCTCGCGGCCGTTCTCGTAGATGCGGGCGTTGAACTCGGGCAGGTTCACCCAGACGTGGCGGGCGTTCAGGTCGTGGCCGGCCATCCAGCGCATCCGCTCCAGCGCGACCAGGATCGCCTCGGCCTCGGGGCCGGTGCCGCGGTTGAGCCGCGCGACCGTGCGCGGCCCGGCCACCCCGTCGGCCGGCAGCCCCGCCGCCTGCTGATAGGCGGCGACCGCCTGCGCCAGCGCGCCGTCATAGGTCAGCGGGCTGCCCATGGGCGCCGCGGCAAAGCCGACCGAGGCCAGCCGCACGCGCAAGGCCGCGACGGCGGCGTCGCTGGTCCCCTCGCGCCACAGCCCCTCGGGCACCGGCGGCGCATCGGCGGGCGCCACCAGCTGCGACTGCCGGGCAAGCGCCTGGCGCAGCGCCTCGTAGCGCGGATCCTGCGGCGGCAGGGCGGCCAGCATCGCCGCCGGATCGTCGGCGGCGGCAAAGGCGCGCAGCAGGTCGCCGGTGCGCGGGCGTTGCACCTCGCGCTTGATCCCCGGCTCGACCTTGCGCGGATCGAGGATCCCGCCCGACACGTCCCGGCTCCAGTCGGCAAAGGCGCGGGCAAAGCGGATCTCGTCCTCGACCGTATCGGCGCCGGCGCCGTCCAGCCTGCGCAGCGCGGCCTGGCGATAGCGCGCGGGCGGCAGGCCGTGCGAGGCCGCCTGCCCCAGCGCCTCGATCAGCGCGGCCCGGCGCAGGGCGCCCTCGGCACCGGCGAAGATCGGCTTCAGCCCGTTCGTGCCATAGAAATCCGCAAGGCCCGGATGGTCGGCGACCTGCTCGGCCAGCCGCATTTCCCTTTCGGAAAAGCTCAGCCGCGGCGCCGGAAGCGCGGCCACGGGCGCGGCATCCAGCGCCTGGGCCGCGGCAGCCCCCGGCATGGCCAGAACGGCCGCAACAACCATCACGCGAATCAGCCCGAAAGAGCGCACCTGACATTCCCTTCAACACCTGCGGCAAATCTTCGCATCCGGGCGGATTCCGGTCCAGCGAGGCGGGTTTTTTGTTGCATCACTGATGCAGCGTGAACACGGCCGCGCAGAAACATTGGATTTGGTTCCGAATCGCGCGGATTTCGGCGGATTCTCGCCGAGAATGGCAGAACTTCGCCGCCCCTGGAACGAAAAGCTTCCCACCGCTCGCGCGCTGGTGACATAGTCTTAACCGGTTCCGGCTAAACCGGACCGCGCCGTTTCAACGGACGGCAAGAACAACGAAAGCAGGACAGGCGATCTGACATGACGTTCGAAACTCTCTCGCGTCGGGGCATCCTTGGCGTCTTCGCGGCGACCACGGTGGCAGCAGCGCCGGTTATGGCCAATGCCTTCGGTCTGCTGCGGGGTGCCGGCGACATCCGCCGCATTCGCATGTATTCGGGGCGCACGGGCGAAAGCATCGACACGGTTTACTGGGTCGAAGGCAAGTATATCCGGGATGCCTTGAATGAAATCAACATCTTCATGCGCGACTGGCGGACGGGCCAGGCCATCGGAATCGATCCGCGCACGGTTGACATCGCCGCAGCCTCGCACAGGCTGCTGCAAACCAACGAACCCTACATGATGCTGTCGGGCTATCGCTCGCCCAAGACCAATGCGATGCTGCGCTCGCAATCCTCGGGCGTGGCGCGCAACTCGCTGCACATGGTGGGCAAGGCTGCGGACCTGCGCCTCAAGTCGCGCTCGGTCTCGCAGATGTACAAGGCCGCGGCCGCCTGCAATGCGGGCGGGGTCGGCAAATATTCGCGCTCGAACTTCGTCCATATGGACTGCGGCCCGATCCGCCACTGGGGCGCCTGACTCGCGACCGATCAACTTCCGGTGATCACGCAAAGACCCGCCCGCTTGGGCGGGTTTTCGTTTGCCTGCTAGCGCAGCCGCGGCGGGGCCGAGGGGTCGCGCCGCACCGGTTCGGGCGCCGGCGGCGGGGGCGGCGGCTCCAGGATCAGCGCGCCGGCGGGCAGGTCCGGCTCGGCAAAGCCGATGTCCACGCCGCCGGGCAGTTCGGGCAGGAAGGCCAGCAGCTCCGCCAGGGCCTTGGCCACCGCGGCCTGGTGCGCCGGCTCGACGCCCGACAGGATCAGCGCATGGCCCTGACGCCCGTCGCGCCATTCGGCGGCGACCAGGGCCAGGCGGCCGACCAGCCCGGCCATGTCGCCCAGCCGCTGCGCCAGGGGCTCGGCCAAGAGCGCCACCGCCTGGGGCGAGGGCGCACCCAGGTGCCGCGCGGCCTCGTCCGGCGCCATGCTGGGCCGCGCCTCGAGCGCCCGCACCAGCCAGGCCAGCACCCCGGCATCCAGCATCAGCTGCGAGCCATGGCCGGGATTGACCAGCAGGCCCCGCCCCTCCTCGGCCAGGGCGGCGGCAAGCACGCGGCCCGGCAGGGCAAGATAGGCGACGGGACCGCCGACGAAACCGGCCAGCCGCTCCTCGCGGTCGCAGGCCAGGGCAAAGCGGCCCTCGGGCAGGTCGAACAGCCGCAATTCGGCGCGGTCGTCGGCCGGCTCGGCCAGCAGCGCGACGAAAAGCTCGGTATCGGCCAGGCGCGACAGGATGCGCGACCGGGCGGGCGCATCGGCCTCGTGAAAGGGAACCTGGCAAAGCTCATCCAGCGGGGTCATCGGCTTCTCTCAACAGGGCGGCAACGGCGGCGCGCAATTCCGGCAGCAGCTCGGCCTGGAACCAGGGATTGCGCCGCAGCCAGCCGGTATTGCGCCAGGACGGATGAGGCAAGGGGAAGATGTGCGGCGCATGATCGCGCCAGCCGGCGACGGTCGCCGTCACCCCGCCGCGCGCCGCGGCCCCCAGGTGCCAGCGCTGCGCATGGCCGCCGACCAGCAGCGTCAGGTCGGGCCGCAGCTCGGCCATGACGCGCGCGCGCCAGGTCTGCGCACAGATCGGCGGCGGCGGCAGGTCGGCACCCTTGGCGTCATAGCCGGGAAAGCAGAAGGCCATCGGCACGATGGCGATGCGCGCGCGGTCATAGAACTCGGCCTCGGACACCCCCATCCAGTCGCGCAGCCGGTCGCCCGAACGGTCGGCAAAGGGCCGCCCGGCCAGATGCACGCGCATGCCCGGCGCCTGGCCGACGACCAGGATGCGCGCGCCGGGCCGGAACCAGGCGACGGGGCGCGGGCTGTGCCGGGTCGCCGTCGCGGCAAAGCGCGGCGCACAGAGACGGCAGTCGGAAATCTCGCGAAGAAGGCTGGGCATGCCTGGCAGATAGCCACCCCGCCCACGGCAGAAAAGGGCCGGCATTCACGATATATCAAGCATTGATCGCCATGGTGGACAGCGCGACCCGCCCGGCATATGGTCCGGCCTGCCACGGCCGGGGGTGTTTACGGTCGGCGGCGGGAACTGTGTATGTCGTAACCATTACCATTCCGCGCCCGCGCGCGGACCAGGACGGCCAGATGATCGAATTCGACAACGTCTCCAAATCGTTCTGGACCGGCACACAACGCAAGGTGATCCTCGACCGCGCCTCGTTCCGGATCGAGCTGGGGCGGTCGATGGGCATCCTGGCCCCCAACGGCACCGGCAAGACCACGATCATCAACATGATGTGCGGGCTGGAAAAGCCCGACGAGGGCACGATCCGCACCGAATGCCGGGTGTCCTTTCCGCTGGGCTTCATGGGCGGCATCACCTCGTCGCTCAGCGCCAACGAGAATGCGCGCTTCATCGCCCGCATCTACGGGCTGGACCCGGATTACGTCGAGGCGTTCTGCCGCTGGCTGACCGACATCGACGAATATTTCGACATGCCGGTCGGCACCTACAGCGCCGGGATGCGGTCGCGCTTCACCTTTTCGCTGATGCTGGCGCTGGAGTTCGACGTCTACCTGATCGACGAGGGCATGCCCAGCACCACCGACCCGGATTTCAACCGCAAGGCCGGGACGGTGCTTTACGAACGCCTCAGGTCGGCGACGGTGGTCGTCGTGTCGCACCAGGCGCAAACCATTGAAAAATTCTGCAATTCCGCTGCCGTCCTGCGCGACGGCAAGCTATACCAGTTTGAAACCCTCGAAGAGGCGAAGCAATATTATGACTACACCGCCTAAGGCGCGCGCCTATCGCACCCGCCGCGAGGAATCGGTGCTGGCCGTCGGCCAGGAACCCACGGAGACCGCAAAGAAACCCAAGGTGAAGGTCGAGGTCAGGAAAGGCGCCGAGACCCCGGCCCAGGATGCGGAACAGCTTTTCGCCACGGCCGACGACGGCTTCGGCGACATGCGCTTTCCCGGCGCGGCGCCGCGGCCGGCCGATCCGCCCCAGGATGCGGCAGCCCCGGACCAGCCCCCGATGGCCGAGCGCATCGCCGCGGTGCGGGCGGAAAACCTGACCGATCGCCAGCTGCGCATGGCGCGCCGCATCGCCGCCATGCACGAGATCGAAGCCGCCTCGGATCACGAGGCGGTGGTCCTGCTGCGCGACCGCGGCATCGACCCGTTCCACCGCGCCTCCGTCAGCAGGATCCTGTCGGAAGAGGGCGCGCGGGCCCAGGCGGCGGCCGAGGCGGCCGGCACCACCATGCCGGTGCCGATGCGCGGGGATCGCACGCCCCCCCGCCGGCGCGGGACCGAGATCGCGCCGCTGCCCCCCGGCACGACCAACCTGCCCTCGCGCGAGGAACTGACCGAGGACCGCCGCGCCGCCGAGATCATCCGCATCCAGCAGGACATCGCCCGCCGCCGCCGCCGCAAGCTCCTGATGCTGTTCGCGCGCCTGGCGGCCTTTGTCGGGCTGCCGACGCTGGTCGCGGGCTGGTATTACTTCTTCGTCGCGACGCCGCTTTACGCCACCGTCTCGCAATTCCAGATCCAGCAGGCCGATCAGTCAAGCTCGAGCGGGCTGGGGGGCCTGTTCGGCGGCACGCAGCTGGCGACCAATACCGATTCGGTGTCGGTGCAAAGCTACCTGACCTCGCGCGATGCGATGCTGCGGCTCGACCGGGATCTGGGCTTCAAGCGCGCCTTCCAGGATCCAGCCATGGACCCGATCCTGCGCCTGGCGCCGGATACGACGAACGAACAGGCCTACAAGCTCTATCGGAACTCGGTCAAGATCGGCTACGATCCGACCGAGGGCGTCATCAACATGGAGGTGATCGCCCCCGATCCCGAGCTCAGCCAGGAATTCTCGCTGGCGCTGATCAAATATGCCGAGGGCCAGGTGGACCAGATGACCGCGCGGCTGCGCGAGGACCAGATGAAGGGCTCGGTCGAGAGCTACCAGGAGGCCGAGGAAAAGGTGCTGCTGGCGCAGCGCCGCGTCCAGGAGCTGCAGCAAAGGCTGGGCGTGCTGGACCCCGCGGCCGAGGGCGGCGTGATCATGAGCCATATCGCCGAACTCGAGCGCCAGCTGGCGGAAAAGAAGCTGGAGCTGGGCCAGTTGCTCTCCAACCAGAGCCCCAATGCCAGCCGCGTCGCCGGGGTCAAGGGCGACATCGGCCGGCTGGAGGAGATGCTGGCCGAGACCCGCAGCCAGCTGACCGAGGGCAGCACCGCCCGCGGCTCGCTGGCCACCATCTCGGGCGAGATCCGCATCGCCGAATCCGACCTGCTGACCCGGCAGGAACTGCTGGCCGCCGCCGCCGCGCAGATGGAAACCGCGCGGATCGAGGCCAACAAGCAGGTGCGCTATCTCTCGCTCTCGGTCGCGCCGGTCCCGCCGGACGAGGCGACCTATCCCAAGGCTTTCCAGAACACGATCGTGGCTTTCCTGGTGTTTTCCGGCATCTACCTGATGCTTTCGCTGACCGCCTCGATCCTGCGCGAACAGGTATCCTCATGAATCATGTCCAGATCGGCAACGTCACCTTCGGCAACGACCGCCCCCTTGCGGTGATCGCAGGCCCCTGCCAGCTTGAAACCCTCGATCATGCGCTGATGATCGCCGAAACCGTGGCCGAGGCCTGCGCCAAGGCCGGCGCAGGCTTCGTCTTCAAGGCCAGCTACGACAAGGCCAACCGCACCTCGCTGACGGGCCGGCGCGGCATCGGCATCGACGAGGGGCTGCGCATGCTCGACGAGGTGCGCCGCCGCATCGGCTGCCCGGTGCTGACCGACGTGCATGACATCGAGCAGGCGCGCCTGGCCGGTTCGGTAGTGGACGTGATCCAGATCCCCGCCTTCCTGTCGCGCCAGACCGACCTGCTGCTGGCGGCGGGCGAGACACCGGCGGCGGTGAACATCAAGAAGGGCCAGTTCCTTGCCCCCTGGGACATGCCCAATGTCGCCGAAAAGGTCGCCTCGACCGGCAACAAGCGCATCCTGCTGACCGAACGCGGCGTCAGCTTCGGCTACAACACGCTGGTCGCCGACATGCGCAGCCTGCCGATCATGGCGCGGACCGGCTGGCCGGTGATCATGGATGCGACCCATTCCGTGCAGCAGCCGGGCGGACAGGGCGGTTCCTCCGGCGGGCAGCGCGAATTCGCGCCGGTCATGGCGCGGGCGGCGGTGGCGCTGGGCGTGGCCGGCGTCTTCATCGAGACGCATCAGGATCCCGACAACGCCCCCTCCGACGGGCCGAACATGATCCATCTGGAGCGGATGCCGGCGCTGATCGCCTCGCTGATGCGCTTCGACGCGCTGGCCAAATCCGACCCGGTGATGGGCTGATCAGCCGGCCGCAATGGCCCTGGCCGCGGCATGGGCCGAGGCCCAGGCCCATTGGAAATTATAGCCGCCAAGCCAGCCGGTGACATCCACCACCTCGCCTATGAAATAGAGGCCGGGCACGGATTTCACCTGCATGCTCCGCGAATCGAGCGCCCGCGTATCGACCCCGCCCACCGTGACCTCGGCCGTGCGCCAGCCTTCGGTGCCGACCGGGCGCAGGGCCCAGCGATTCACCCGCGCGCCCAGCCGGTCGAGCGTCGCATTGCCCTGATCGGCCAGCCGCGCGCCGGCCAGCCCCGCCTCGGCGGCGATGGCCTCGGCCAGTCGCGCGGGCAGCCAGCGCGTCAGGGCCGAGGCCACGGCCATGCGCCCGCCCTGCCCGCGGATCTCGCGCAGCGCCGCGGCGACATCCGCATCGGGGGCCAGGTCGACGGCGATCTCCTCTCCCGGCCGCCAGAAGCTCGAGATCTGCAGGATCGCCGGTCCCGACAGGCCGCGATGGGTAAAGAGCAGCCCGTCGCGAAAGCGGGTGCGCCGCCGCCCGGCACCATGGCTGACCTCGGCCGCGACCGACAGCCCGGCCAGCGGCCGGCAAAGGTCCAGGTCCTGCTGGGCGAAGGTCAGCGGCACCAGCCCGGCCCTTGGCTCGGCCAGCGCCAGTCCGAAGCGGGCGGCGATGTCATAGCCGATCCCCGTGGCGCCCATCTTGGGGATCGACTTGCCGCCCGTCGCCACGACCACGCGCCGCGCCGCCAGCGGCCCTCCTGGGGTGGCGACCACGAAGCCGTCGCCTGCCCGCTCCACCCCCGCGACGGCGGTCCCGAGCCGCAATTCGGCCCCGCGCATCCGGTGCAGCAGCATGTCGATGACCTGCCGGGCGCTGCCGTCGCAGAACAGTTGCCCCAGCGTCTTTTCATGCCAGGCGATGCCCGCCCGATCCACCAGGGCGACGAAATCCCCCGGCGTGAAGCCCGCCAGGGCCGAGGCGGCAAAACGCGGGTTGCCCGAAACGAAGCGATCGAGCCCCGTCGCCAGATTGGTGAAGTTGCAGCGCCCGCCGCCCGAGATGCGGATCTTTTCGCCCGGCGCGCGGGCGTGATCCAGCACGACGATCCGCCCCGCCCGCTCGCCTGCCTGCCGCAGGATCGAGCCGGCGCAGAAAAGCCCGGCGGCGCCGGCACCAAGAATGACTGTATCGACCTGTTCCATGCCGGGCGCATAGAACTCCGGCGCGGAAGCCACAAGATTTTTCCGTTTTGCCTCTTGCACCCCCCCGTTGGCTTGGCTAGATACGCCTCCACAAGTTGGGGCGTGGCCAAGTGGTAAGGCAACGGTTTTTGGTACCGTGTACCGTAGGTTCGAATCCTACCGCCCCAGCCAAATCATCACAGTGATTGTTGACAGACCAAGAGAGTTCGCGGACCAGGATTTCTTCTAGCGCGATCATCAGCCTAACGGGTCGCAAGGTCGCTGAACGCAGTCACCGACCGGTGAGGCTGACCTGCCCCCCGGAAGTTCCCTCGCCGTGATGTAGCGTCTGCCCAATCTGAAGGAGCAGACGAGATGAGGAAGAGCCGTTTTACCGATGAAGAGGGGACCGTGGCCCCAGTGGGGCCGCGTAAGCCCCGATGAACAGATTATCGGGATGATCAAGGAACAGGCGGCTGGTTTGCCCACGTCCGAGCTTTGTCGGAAGCATGGGCTGAGCCCCGCGACATTCTACAAGCTGAAGGCGAAATATGGCGGCATGGACCTGTCCGACGCCAAGCGGCTGAAGCAGCTTGAGGACGAGAATGCGAAGCTCAAGCGCCTGCTGGCCGATGCCATGCTTGACAACGTGGTGCTGAAGGATCTGCTGGGAAAGCCTTGACGACGCTGGTGCAACGGCGGGACGCGGTGCTGCGGGCGCTGAGGGATCATCCGATCTCTCAACGTCGCGCCTGCGTTCTGATCGGTGTCGATCCGAAGACGGTGCGGCGCAAGCGGCCGCCCGACAACCCGGAGATCCGTGAGGAGATGCACAAGATCGCCGAGCAGCGCCGCCGCTTCGGCTATCAGCGCGTGGGCATCATGCTGGAGCGCAAGGGCATGGTCATGAACGAGATCGGAGCCCGTAAAGCAAACGATCCGGGGGATCGTTTGTAGGGCGAAGGGCTCTACCGGATTTACCGGGAGGAAGGTCTGTCGGTGCGGCGCAGGCGCGGTCGCAAGCGGGCGCGTGGCAGTCGGACCCCCATGCCAGTGCCGTTGCTGCCGAACCAGCGGTGGTCGCTGGACTTCCTGGCCGACACGTTCGGGGCCTGCCGCAGGTTCCGCATTCTGGCCGTGAACGACGATTGCTGCCGCGAAAACCTCGCCTTGATCGCCGACACCAGCATCTCGGGGGCCAGGGTGGCGCGGGAACTGGATGCGCTGGTCAGGATCTACGGCAAGCCGGCCTGTGTCGTCAGTGATCGACGAGGATCAGAAAACGATCCGGGGGGGGCTGTTGAAAAAGTTGTTTCAGGCTGCCGCCGGGTTTGGTCGGACTGCGCGCATTTCGATGATCGAACAGAGCAACAGCATCATTGCGGCTGCCAGTTTCTTGAGGTTCATGGCGATGGCCGTCAGGAGGGCCTGTATCCTCATGTTCTCGAGCCCCCTGCGGATGGCTCTGGCAAGTCCGTGGAGCGTCTTGGCGGTGCCGTGGGTGCCTTCGACGCGCCAGCGATGCCGGGTGTATATCGCATGGCCGTCCTTTCCCCATGCCAGCCGTTTGCGTCGAGCGCGCAAGATGGCCGCGTGGTTTGTCACGATATGCACCCTGCGGGATGGCGCGCCCCGGGGCAGGCATTGCGCCTTGAGAGGACAGCGCGCGCAGTCATGCCGGTCGGCGCGATACCATTGCCCGGATTTTGTGACGTTTCTCGGGGTCAGCCGCCTCCTCGCCGGACACCGGACCACATCATGATGGGGATCGAACTTGAACCGCTCGGTCGGAAAGCCCTGCGCCCCCTTGCGACGGGGGGCACGAAGAGGCGGGATGACGGCTGCTATCCTGCGGTCTTCAAGGGCGGCGTAAATCCGGCCAATGCCATAGAGCCTGTCCGCCGTGATCCGGCCCGGGGTAACTCCAAGGGTCGCTTCGATCGCTTCCAGGCGCTCGTCGAACCGGCCCGTGTCATGTTCTTCGCCGGTCACAATCTCCACATCGACGACGACGCCCGCAAAATCGTCAACGGCCGTGTGCTGCTTGTAGGCCGGGCGCAGCGGCGCCTTGGAGGATGTAGCCATGGTCGCGTCCGGGTCTGTGCGGCAGAGCTTCTTGAACTTGCCGCTCGTGCGCGCGTCCCGCTCGGCGCCATTGGCGTCGTCGTGGGCGGCCTCGACCGCATCCAGATGGCGCGAAACCAGTGCGTCCATGCTGACATTCGCCCGGATCAGGCTGGCGTCAATGTGGACGGTTTCAGTCGAAATCAGGCCCGCCGCCTGGCACTGTCGCACGACATGTATGAAGATCTGGCGGAAAACATCTGCGCCCCAACGCTGCCGGATGCGCGTCAGCGAGGAGTGATCCGGCAAGGCCTCGTGCAAGGCGTAACCGACGAACCAGCGGATCGCGAGATTGACCTGCGCTTCACGCATCAGCCGCCGGTCTTGAACGATCCCAAGCAGGAAACCCGCCAGCATCAGCCGCATGGCTACCTCGGGATCGATACCGGAACGGCCATTGTCGGCACAATAGAGATCGGCCACTTCAGCGCGCAGCCATCCAAGATCAAGAACCTGATCGACCCTCACCAGCACATGGTCATCAGGGATCAGCCCCCGCAGCGACCCCGTGATGAAAAGCTCCTGTTGCCCGCGTTCTTTCCGACCCAGCATCGCTGCCCCAATATCTCTGTTCAGCCAAGTGAATCAGAGACATCGGACTTCTTCAACAGCCCCCAGTGAATCGATTGCCCGAGGAGCGGCACCGAGTTCACCAGCAAGGCGATCCTGAAGTGGGCCAACGAGGCCGGCGTCGAATGGCATTATATCGATCCGGGCAAGCCCCGGCAAAATGGCTACATCGAGTCATTCAATGGCAGCCTGCGCGACGAATGCCTCAACGAGGAGATCTTCGAAAGCCTGGCCGATGCCCGCCGAAAGCTGGCCCTCTGGCGCTACGACTACAACCACGTCAGGCCGCATTCCTCGCTCGGCAACCAGACCCCGGCAGAAGCGCGCAGGGCGCTTGAGCAAACTGGGGGCTCCGCGCCCGACCCGCTTGCCCAACCCGAAACCGACCAATATCAACCCAAAGGACTCTCGTTGTGAACGAGGGACGACCGGGGGGCAGGTCAAGGTCGATGAAGGTTCGTGTCAGAAGATCGTTATAGGCCGTGACCTTCCAACCTCATGCGACGAGTGTCATCGGTGTCCTCGTACTCGATAGCCTTGCTGCTTTTCCCGATATCGTTTTCAGGATGATGCATTCTGCTGGGACTGTGCAGATCGCTTTCTGATTGACGATCAGCTCCTCGAATCGCTTTTGCAGTACCGTGCTGGCCTGGATTCTGCTCGTCCTGTTTCCCTTGGCTCCGGGGGCGGCATAGCTTCCAGTCGATACTCGTACCAATCCAGCAGCATTCAACCGCTTCACCAGCACCACCACATGCTTGGTCAACGCCAAAAGATTATACCGGGATTTGCTGCTCCAGGCTCCTTCCGAGAAAGGCATACCCAAACAGAGAAGGGGGTCCTCCCGCCACACCAGATAAAGCGCCGTCACCAGCACCCGGAGCTGTTCGATATAGGGCCGCGCGGGTTTCTTGCCACCTTTCTGCTTTCCTGCCTCATCAGCAGCAAGGTGTTCGTCCCAGATCTCCTGCACCAGACCAATCAAGGCGGGGTCTTCCGTCCAGACGGCGGTGTCCAAAGGCCGGGAATGCTGCGAGTCAAAGATGATCTCCTGCGGTGCTGCTTCTAGTGCTGGTTCGTTCGGTGGCTCTTCCTGCATCCCGTCCCGTCTCCGTCGTGGGCGTCATAGATAAGGTGGCGATAAAAAAAGAAAAGTGGTGCTCCCCGGCGACCAAAGCCGCCGAGGAAATTTTTTACATGCTGTCGATGGCATCCATGACCAGTTGAATTGCCTGCTTCTGCCACGGGGCAAGGACAGCACGGGCAAGGGGTAGCCAGCCCTCATCGTCAAGCCTGACCACCTCCTCCCCCTCGTCCGTCACGTCATAGGCGAGGCTGCCACCACCCGGCCCAAGGAAGACCACCGAGCAATCGCTGCCAAACACGCGCGACAGGGATTCAGCATCAGCCTCGTGGCCATAGGGCAGCCACCACCGCCCCCCGGAAAACACCAGAGGATAGACTTCAAGGGGTTCAGTCATCCCAACCTCCCAGACGTCCGGTGTGCAGGTAATAGGCGAGGGCTTCACGGAACTGGGCGGCATCCCGGAAACCCTGCTCCTGCGCTGCCCGATCCTCGGCCATGGAACGAGAAAGACCGCCATCATATTCCATGATAGCGGCCCGCTCCTCGAACTCGTCAATGTCGGGAACTAGAGGCATGGCAACCCCACCTTCTCGACGATCTCGCGCTTCTGTTCGTCGCTGATCTCGGCGGAATAGATGCCATAGGTCATCCTGTTTTCCGACCGCGCCGATTGGTGGCCAACGATGGATGCCGTGAAATGCTCCGGCACCCCTGCCCACTCGCACTGCGTCACGAACCATTTCCGGGTGGAATGGAACACGATACCGGGACGATCCAGCCCCAGCGCCTCCCTCATCGTGGCAAACCGCTTGGTGACGATCGAGACCGTCAGGGCAGGAAACAACCGCCCCTGCCTTGGCAGCCTTTCCAATAGCGGTGTGCACGTCGCACCGACCCGCAGGCGTGACGCTGAGCAGGCAATATTGCCCCTGATCCCGACCCATCTGGCGCATCAGCCTGCGCAGCGCGCCACACTCTTCGGGATTGGCCGACTGCAATGCCCAGCCATGCAGCCATGCCGCCGACAATCGGATCTGGAACTTGCCAAGCGCCTTGTCGACGGCAGACTGGATGGCGTCGTGGCCCGCCAGGGTAATGGCAAAGCCCTCGTCGATCAGCTGGCCCTGCGTCTCGGTATCCAGTTCGACCGGGGATTGCCCGCCGAGCTGCGTCATCGTCCCGAGACCAAGGCACCAGCGCTCGAGAACGTCGATCTGCAGATCGGGCAGCCACGGGCAGGCGCTCTGCCCATTAAGCTGTCACAGAACGGCCCGCTCGAAATGGGACAGCCGCTGCTCGACGATCATGTCCTCCAACCTGTGAAGCCAGTTCGGATCAGCGCGGCAACGGGCCGGCGGATCGTAGCAGGTCGTGTAGTCGCGATAGGGCAAGGACAGCAACGCAACGCCATGTCTCGCGCAACTCGACAGCATGCGGGGCAGCCAATTCGCGTGGATTGCCAGTTCTGCAGCATCCATCCGGCTGCCCCGCCCCTGGTCGATCCAGCAGGCGGGACAGATGGCAAGATCGTCCTTTCGGATGGATCTGTCAGAAACCGCTGCCCGAGAAGATCGGTGTATTTCCGGTCGATCTGGCGTGGCGATTGCGCCAGCAGCTCGGCACAGTCGGAGCCGGTCAGAGCGGCAAGCTGCGCAACCTGCCCGGGATCGCCGGCGCAGAGCGGATTCTTCTCCATGCCCACAGCGGTGCAGAATTCGGCCAGGGTGCGGCGGCCATTCGCCTCGGTATTCCGCGCCAGCAACGAAAATCCAGGCTCTCCCGGTTTCGCGGAAAGGGAGATTGGCAGACGGGACAGGAAGGTCATAATGCCCTCCGCCGCTTCTTGGCGGGCGTCTGGCTGGGAACCGAGCGCGGTGCGGACACAGCAAGATAATTATCTGACAGGAACGGGTTCAGGGCCGGAACGCAGTCATAGCGCAAGCGATACGCCTCGGCGAAATGGCTGATCTGCAGGACCGAAGCGCCTTCCGTCAGTGCCTGCTTGATGGCCCGCAGGATGATCGCACACATCTCCCCGAAGGCATATTGTGCCGCGCAGAGCGGCTTTGTTGCACTTCCCCTGGGTTGATGGATTCATGTTTTTGAGTCAGCGGGTTAGGTTGTCCATTAGCAAACCCATCCCTGGTTTCCGAACGACGAATTGGTCCAGCTATAGTCGGTCCCTGAAGCGCCGTGGCTCCCTGATGGTTTGGTTTGACCCGGAGATGGCTTGGTTCGCGGTCCCGAGCGGCAAGGCGGGTCATCCTGGGAGGTTTTCGGTGGCGGCCATACAATTCTGCCTCTCAATCAAGGTGCTGTTCGGGTTGCCGCTCCGGCAAACGACGGGGTTCCTGGAGAGCCTTCTGAACCTGTCCGGGCTCGACTGGCCGGTGCCGGATTACACGACGCTCTGCCGCAGGCAGAAGCACCTCAAGGTGCAGATCCCGTATCGCGCGGCGTCCGGGTCGCTGCATTTTCTGGTGGACAGCACTGGCATCAAGTTCTCTGGAGAAGGCGAGTGGCAGGTCCGCAAGCACGGGGCCAGCCGCCGTCGCCAGTGGCGCAAGATCCACATCGGTATTGATGCCGATACGTTGGAAGTGCGGGCGGTCGAGATGACCAGCAACCGCATCGGAGATGCATCGGTTCTGCCCGACCTGCCGGTGCAGATACCGCCGGAGGAGCAGATCGGCAGCGTCACCGCCGATGGAATCTACGACACCAAAGGCTGCCACGCCGCCATCGCGGCCCGAGGCGCTGAAGCCATCATACCGCCGCGCCGAAATGCCCGCACCTGGAAGGGGGATGATCTAGGCCTACAGGCGCGAAACGAAGCGCTACTTGCCTGCAAACGCTTCGGACGGGCCAACTGGAAGAAATGGTCAGGCTATCACCGACGAAGTTGCGTAGAGGTCAAGATGCGTTGTCTCAAGCTCCTGGGTGAGCGCATCATGGCGAGAGACTTCGACCGGCAGGATGCAGAGGTTCAGATCCGAATAGCACTCATGAACCGCTTCGCGTCACTCGGCTCGCCGGAGACCGTTCGCATGCGCTGACGAGAGAAAGGAAAGGGATAAGTTCGACCTAAACCCGAATAACGCAACAAAGCCACGCTAGCCGAATCTTAGGGCAATGAAGCTCGTGTCTGATACTCGGAGACGGGCATTACTCGTTAGCGTCCGCAAGCATGGTGTAATTTCATCGACGTAACCGGTGTCATCCTGGGCGGCCAGCGAGATGCATGATCCAGATGGAGTTTCGACGCTTCAACCGCCGGAAAACCCTGATCGCCATCCACCCTATCCAAGCTTCTGGCAAAGCATGACCGGGGCATTTTCCTGCGCGGTCTCGTCGAGGGCATTTTGTCCCGCACGCATCAAGACACATGCATCGCCTCTCCACCGCATGTAAGCCCTGTCCCTCGCAGCCGCGCGACGCAGGCACCGCGGTCCTTCATCGTACCATGAGGCCAGCTTGCCGCTGCGATCCGGGTCGGACAGATGCGACGGGAAGCGATCCTTGGGGGTCGGAAAACCTCATCGACCTTCAATTCGAGCCAAAGGCGTTCTCGATGATCTCGACGCGCCCGAACTGATCGACAAGGGCGGCATCGAAACGCATCGCGGTCAGCAACCCGGAAGGCAAGCGGCCGCAATACTCCAGCGCCGCATTGCAGATCCGCGCGATCTGCCGCGCACCGATCCGCTCCGCCGCCCCGGCGTGAAAGCGCGACTTCTTGACCTCGACGAAGGCATATTCGTCATCCTTGCGCAGGATCAGGTCGATTTCGCCGCCCCGCCCGCGCCAGCGCTCCGCCATGACCTCGTAACCGCGCCGGCGATATTCCCGCGCCACCGATTCCTCGGCGAAACGGCCGGCGGAATGGGCAACGGCGCCTTGCCGGGCCTTCATGTCCAAGGCCGGAACCGGCGTCCCGCCGGAAATCCTTTCGAACCTCATTCCTGCTCCTTCTTCATCTCGAGCGCCAGCGCGTAGATTTCACGCCGGGGACGTCCGAACCGCGCCGCCACGTCCGCCGCCGCCTCCTTCACCGGCAGCCTGTCCAGCAGACCCGCCAGGGCCTCGCGCAAGCTGTTCTCGTCGGCGGCGACCGGCTCGGGGTGCCCGAACAGCACCACGATTTCGCCGCGCAACCCTTCGGGCGGGATCCGTTCCAGCAGTCCCGCCGCCGTGCCGCGCATCACCTCTTCGAATTTCTTCGTCAGTTCCCTGCAGATCACCGTAAGCCGATTCGCCTCAGCTTCGCACAAATTTTCCAACAGTTGCTTAACGCGCCTGGGGCTTTCGAAGACGATCACCGTCGCATCGACCTTGCGCCAGCTTTCGATCCAGCTGCGCCGCGCCCCGCCGGCGGTCGGGGGAAAGCCCACGAACAGGAACCGGTCGCTGGGCAGGCCCGAGACCGACAGCGCCGCCAGGGCCGCCGAGGGGCCGGGCAACGCCCGGACCGCAAAGCCCGCCTCGGCGGCATCCCGCGCAAGCCGGTAGCCGGGATCGGCGACCAGCGGCGTGCCCGCGTCCGAGGCATAGGCCACCGACCGCCCCTCGGCCAGGGCGGCAAGGATCGCCGGGCGTTGCCGGTCGGCGTTGTGGTCGTGATAGGCGAGGATGCGGCGGCCGCGCACCGGGATGCCGTGAATATCCATAAGATGCCGCAGGTTGCGGGTATCCTCGGCGGCCAGGACATCGGCGGTGTTGAGCACGTCGAGCGCGCGCAGCGTGATGTCCCTGGCCGAGCCGATCGGGGTCGCGACCAGGTAGAGCCCCGGTTCGGGCGACGCGGCCGAGACGGTCAGGGAAAGCGGCCGCGCGCCCGTCCCGGTTGTGCTGGCGCCATCCTCCATCGCGGTCCCTTTCGTTCTGCCGGGGCAAGTTGCCATGTCCCGAATATGCCAATAACCTGCCCCCATCAAACCCCCAGCCTCGATCCAACAGGGAATCACGCCATGACCGTCCTGAAAACGATCCGCGGCGCCTTCGACCTGCGCCGCCCGCTTGCGCGCGTCGGAGCTGTCCTTTCCGCCCTGGCGCTTGCCGCCTGCCAGCCGATCGAGATGGGGGCCTCGGGCCCGCAGACCGGCCAGAGCATCGACCCCTCGCAGCCGGTGCAGGTGGCGCTGCTGGTGCCGGGCGGCACGGGAAGCGCGGACCTGGACTGGCTGGCGCGTTCGCTCGGCAATTCCGCGAAGATGGCGGCGGCCGATGCGCGCGGCGCCACCATCGACCTGCGCATCTATGATGCGGGCTCCGAGCCGGGCACCGCGGTCGCCATGGCCAACCGCGCCGTGGCCGAGGGCGCCAAGATCATCCTGGGCCCGCTTTTCGCCGACAGCGCCAATGCGGTCGGCAACGCCATGGCGCCCCAGGGCGTGAACGTGCTGTCCTTCTCGAACAATACCGACATCGCCGGCGGCAATGTCTTCGTGCTGGGCAATACCTTCGACAACGTCGCCGACCGGCTGGTGAAATACGGCGTCAGGAACGGCAAGCGCCGCATCCTGATGGTGGCCGAGGACGACACCGCCGGCCAGGTCGGCGCCCGCGCCATCGAGCGGGCGATCCGCAGCAACGGCGCCACCCTGGCCGGGACGGCAGTGCATCCGCTGTCCCAGTCCGGCATCGACGCCATCGTGCCGAACGTCACCCAGGCGGCGCTGTCGGGCAATGTCGATGCGGTCTTCCTGACCGCGAACCAGGGCGCGGTGCTGCCCTATCTGACCGACAGGCTGGCCGATGCCGGCGTCACCTCGGCCACGGTGCAGATGATGGGGCTGACGCGCTGGGACCAGCCCTCGGCCCGGTTGCAGCTGCGCGGCGTGCAGGGCGGCTGGTTCGCCATTCCCGACACCACGATGAAGGCGCAGTTCGACCAGCGCTATCGCGCCGCCTATGGCGAGACGCCGCATGAGCTGGGCTCGCTGGCCTATGACGGCGTGGCCGCGATCGCAGCGCTGGTGCGGGCGGGCAACCGCAATGCGCTGACCACCTCGGGGCTGACGCAGAGCGCGGGCTTCGCCGGGGTCTCGGGCGCCTTCCGGCTGAAGCGCGACGGCACCAACGAGCGCGCGCTGTCGGTCGCCACCGTGCGCGGCGGCCAGGTGGTGGTGCTGGATCCCGCACCGCGCAGCTTCGGCGGCTTCGGGTTCTGATCTTGAGCGCCAAGGACACCGACAGCCTGCCGCAAAGCGCCCCGGCCCTGCCTGGGGCGCATTCCCTGTTCAGCCCCGAAAGCTTCCTGCCCGCGCTGACCGAGGCGCTGAGCGGCATCGCCGAGCCGCGCGAGATCCGCGCGCGCACCGTCGCCATCCTCGCCCAGGCCCGCAGCGCCGCCATGGGCGACATCGCGGCGGGCTTCATGTCCCATCCCCGCGCCGCGCGCGAGACGGTGCGCGCCATCGCCAGCCTGACCGACGCCACCGTCGCGGCGATCCACCATGTCGCCACCACGATCCTGCATCCGCTGCTCAACCCGACCGATGCCGAGCGGCTGGCGGTGCTGGCCATCGGCGGCTACGGCCGGGCCGAGATGGCGCCGCAATCCGACGTGGACCTGCTGTTCCTGACGCCCTGGAAGGTCAGCGGCTGGGCCGAGAGCGTCGTGGAATCGATGCTCTACATGCTTTGGGATCTGAAGCTGAAGATCGGCCAGTCCACCCGCTCGATCGACGATTGCCTGCGGCTGGGCGCCGGCGACATCACCATCCGCACCAGCCTGCTGGAGCATCGGCTGATCTGCGGCCATGCCGCCGCCGCCGAAATCCTGCGCGACCGGCTGTGGTCCGAGCTTTTCGACAAGACCGTGCCCGAGTTCATCGAGGCCAAGCTGGCCGAGCGCGCCGAACGCCACCGCCGCCAGGGCGGCCAGCGCTACGTGCTGGAGCCGAACGTCAAGGAGGGCAAGGGCGGGCTGCGCGACCTGCAGACCCTCTACTGGATCGCGAAATACATCCACCGGGTCGACCGCGCCGTCGAACTGGTCGACCTGGGCTTCTTCACCCGCGAGGAGCATCTGACCTTCTGGCAGGCCGAGGACTTCCTCTGGGCCGTGCGCTGCCACCTGCACCTGATCGCCGGTCGGCCGCAGGACCAGCTGACCTTCGATATGCAGGTCGAGGTCGCCCGCCGCATGGGCTATCGCGACCTGGGCGGCCGGCGCGCGGTCGAGATCTTCATGCAGGACTATTTCCTGCACGCCACCCGCGTGGGCGAGCTGACGCGGGTCTTCCTAGTCGCGCTGGAGGCCCGCCACCTCTATCGCGCGCCGATCATGAACATCCTGTTCCAGCGCCGGCGCCGCGTCCGCGCCGGTTTCCGGATGGACCGGGGGCGGCTGACCTATGCCGACGAGCGGCAGTTCCTGTCCGACCCGCTGAATATCCTGCGGCTTTTCGAAGAGGCGCTCAGGACCGGCATCCTGATCCATCCCGACGCCATGCGCGCCGTCGCGGCCAACCTGGACAGCATCGACGACCGCATGCGCTCGGACCCCGAGGCGGTCAGGATCTTCCTCGACCTGCTGCTCAAGCACGGCAACCCCGAACGCTCGCTGCGGCGGATGAACGAACTGGGGGTGCTGGCCGCCTTCATCCCCGAATTCGCGCCGGTGGTGGCGATGATGCAGTTCAACGTCTATCACCACTACACGGTGGACGAGCACCTGATCCAATGCGTCGCCGCCCTGGCCGCCATCGAGCGCGGCGAGGATGCCGAGGATCTGCCCGTGGTCAGCAAGATCATGAAGGGCAAGGTGAACCGGCGGGTGATCTACCTGGCGGTGCTGCTCCATGACATCGGCAAGGGCCGGGCCGAGGATCACTCGATCCTGGGCGCGCGGCTGGCGCGGCGCATCTGCACCCGCTTCGGCCTGCCGGCGGACGAGATCGAGACCATCGAATGGCTGATCCGCAACCACCTGCTGATGTCGGACGTGGCGCAGAAGCGCGACATCGCCGATCCGCGCACGCTGCGCGACTTCGCCAAGGCGGTCAAGACCACCAAGCGGCTGGACATGCTGCTGGTGCTGACCGTCTGCGACATCCGCGGCGTCGGCCCCGGCACCTGGAACAACTGGAAGGCGATGCTGCTGCGCAAGCTGCACCAGGAAACCAAGCTGGCGCTGGAAAACGGCCTCGAGGAGCTGAACCGCGACAAGCGCATCGGCGAGGCCAAGCGGTCGCTGCGCCACCTGCTGACCGCCAAGGGCTGGGAGCCCAGGGCGATCAAGGCCGAGCTGGGCCGGCATTACGACAACTATTGGCCGGGCCTGCCGACCGAGACGCAATATGTCTTTGCCGAGATGCTCAAGGATCTGGGCGAGGACGAGATCCGCACCGACCTGCATCCCGACACCGACCGCGACGCGACGCGGGCGGCCTTCGTGCTGGCCGACCATCCCGGCATCTTCTCGCGCATGGCGGGGGCGCTGGCGCTGGTGGGCGCCAATATCGTCGATGCGCGCACCTATACCACCAAGGACGGTTTCGCGACCGCGGTGTTCTGGCTGCAGGATGCGGACGGCCATCCCTATGCCGCCGACCGGCTGCCGCGGCTGCGCACCATGATCCAGCGCACCCTGGGCGGCGAGATCGTCGCGCGCGAGGCCCTGGCCGGCCGCGACAAGCCCAAGAAGCGCGAGGCCGCCTTCCGCTTCCCGACCCATGTCACCTTCGACAACGAGGCCTCCGACGTCTATACGGTGATCGAGGTCGATACCCGCGACCGGCCCGGCCTGCTCTACGACCTGACCCGGACCCTGGCCGACAACCACATCCAGATCGCCAGCGCCGTGATCGCCACCTTCGGCGCGCAGGTGGTCGACACCTTCTATGTCAAGGACATGTTCGGGCTGAAGCTGCACCAGCCGGGCCGCCGCGAGGCGCTGGAAAAGAAGCTGCGCCAGGCGATCAAGGACGGGGCCGAGCGCGCCGAACGCGCCGAGCGCCCGCTGGGCGGATCGTTCTGAGGGACAGGGGATGCAACCGATCAGACTAATCCGGGGCTTTCTCTCGGTGGGGGCATGGACTCTGGCCAGCCGCGTCGTGGGCTTCGTGCGCGACGTGATGATCGCGGCCTACCTGGGCACCGGCCCGGTGGCGCAGGCCTATATCGTCGCCTTCACCCTGCCCAACATGTTCCGCCGCTTCTTTGCCGAGGGCGCCTTCAACACCGCCTTCGTGCCGATGTTCGCCAAGCGGCTGGAAAGCGGCGAGAACCCGCGCGGCTTTGCCGAGGAAGCCTTCGCCGGGCTGGCCACGGTGGTCCTGGCGGTCTCGCTGATCGCGCATCTCGCCATGCCCTGGCTGGTGCTGATGCAGGCGGCGGGCTTTCAGGGCGACGAGCGTTTCGACCTGGCGGTGATCTATGGCCGGATCTGCTTTCCCTATATCCTGTTCATCTCGCTGACGGCGCTGCTCTCGGGGCTGCTGAACGCGGGCGGGCGTTTCATGGCGGCGGCGGCCGCGCCGGTGCTGATGAACTTCATCCTGATCGCGGCCATGCTGCTGGCGGACCGCCATGGCTGGGACATGGGGCTGGCCATGGCCTGGTCCACGCCGGTTTCCGGGCTGGCGCAGCTTTTCACCGTCTGGTGGGCGGCCAAGCGCATGGGCTTTGCGCTGCGCCTGCGCCGGCCGCGGCTGTCGCCGGACATGCGCCGGCTGCTGGCCGTGGCGGCGCCCGCGGTGCTGGCGGGCGGCGTGGTGCAGGTCAACCTGCTGGTCGGCCGCCAGGTCGGCTCGTTCTTCGACCGCGGCATCGCCTGGCTGACCAATGCCGACCGGCTGTATCAGCTGCCGCTGGGCGTCGTCGGCATCGCCATCGGCATCGTGCTGCTGCCCGACATCTCGCGCCGGCTGAAAAACGGCGATACGGGCGGCGGCCGCCACGCTTATAACCGCGCCGCGGAATTTGCGCTGTTCCTGACCGTTCCGGCGGCCGTGGCGCTGGTGATCGCGGCCTATCCGCTGATCTCGGTGCTGTTCCGGCGCGGCGCCTTTCTGACCGCCGATGTCGGCCCGACCGCGCTGGCGCTGGCGATCTATGGCCTGGGGCTGCCGGCCTTTGTCCTGCAAAAGGTGCTGCAACCCTTGTATTTCGCGCGCGAGGACACCCGCACCCCGTTCCGCTTCGCGGTCTGGTCCATGGTGATCAATGCGGTGGTGGCGCTGGGGCTTGCGCCCTTCATCGGCTTTTCCGCCGCCGCCTGGGGCACCACCATCGCCGGCTGGACCATGGCGGCGCAGCTGTGGCGCGGCACCCGCGCCTTTGGCGAGGCGGCCGCGCTTGACGACCGCTTCCGCCACCGCCTGCCCCGCATCTGCGCCGCCTCCGCCGTCATGGGCGCGGTGATCTGGGGGCTGATGCTGGCCTTGGGCGATGCGCTGGAGCAGCCCGGCACCCGCTATCTGGCGCTGTCCGCGCTGGTCTTCGGCGGGCTGGCCGCCTATGGCGCGGCGGCGCTGGTCCTTGGCGCCTTCCGCCCCTCGGACCTGCGCGCGGGCCTGCGCCGTCAGCGCTGACGGATCTGGCGCATCACCCGCGCGATCCCGCCCGGCACCAGCACGAAGGACAAAAGGAAGCCGCAGCAGAAACCGGCGATCTCGGCGATCCAGGTCAGGCTGCCGTCCTGGAACAGGATGGCGAAGACCAGCTGGAAGGCCAGCAGCATGCCGATCAGCACGAAGGCGCGCAGCCGGTTCGCGTTCTCCTGCCCCAGCCGGGTCCAGAGCAGGAAGGTAAAGGCGCCGACGAAACCATAGACCGCCGGATAGCCGCCGATCAGCGCCTGGAAGCGGAATTGCGGCAAAAGCCCCGCGGCCAGCGTATAGACCAGCGCGCCGCCGATGGCCGAGCCGAAGAACAGCGCGGCCACCGCCCAGGCGCGGAACTGATGCGCGATCAGGTTCCCCAGGGCCAGGGTAAAGACGATGACGAACAGTGCATGCGTCAGCGACAGATGCACGAAGGAATAGGTCAGGATGCGCCAGCTCTGGTCCAGCACCACCATGCGCATCTGCCACAGCCGCAGCACCAGCTCGGGGATATAGGCGGTGCGCTCGACCGCGATCTGGCGCATGGCAAGGCCGGCGCCCGGCCCGCCGCCGCCAAGAAAGCCCATCTGGGCCAGGCCGAACACCGCCTCGCAGGCGATCATCGGCAGGGCGATCATCCACACCACGGCGGGCACGGGGTTCAGGGGCGATTCGTCGTAACCGGGTCGCATCATGGCTCCTTTCCAGTGGGCTGTTGCGCCCGGACGGGGCAAGGGGTAAGCCAGCCACCGGGATTTTCCAAGCAGGTAGTGCCATGACCACGAGCTTCGCCAAGCGCATCTTTTCCGGCATCCAGCCCTCGGGCGGGCTGACGCTGGGCAATTACCTGGGCGCGCTGAAACGCTTTGCGGACTATCAGGGCAAGGGGGCCGAAACGATCTATTGCGTCGTGGACCTGCATGCGATCACCGTCTGGCAGGATCCCGAAAAGCTGCGCCACAACACCCGCGAGGTCGCGGCGGCCTTCATGGCCTCGGGCGTGGACCCCGAGGTCTCGATCCTGTTCAACCAGAGCCAGGTCAGCCAGCACGCCGAACTTGCCTGGCTTTTCAACACCGTGGCGCGGGTGGGCTGGATGTATCGCATGACCCAGTTCAAGGACAAGGCCGGCAAGAACAGCGAAAATTCCAGCCTGGGCCTGCTGGCCTATCCGTCGCTGATGGCCGCCGACATCCTGGCCTATCACGCCACCGCCGTCCCGGTGGGCGAGGACCAGAAGCAGCACCTTGAACTGACCCGCGACATCGCCGCCAAGTTCAACCACGACTACGGCGTCGATTTCTTCCCGATCACCGAGCCGCTGATCGAGGGCACGGCGACCCGCGTCATGTCCCTGCGCGACGGCAGCAAGAAGATGTCGAAATCCGACCCTTCGGACGCCAGCCGCATCAACCTGACCGACGATGCCGACGCCATCGCGCAGAAGATCCGCAAGGCGCGCACCGATGCCGACCCGCTGCCGGGGTCGATGGAGGGGCTGAAGGACCGGCCCGAGGCGAAGAACCTGGTCAACATCTACGCCGCGCTGACTGGCGAGAGCGGCGACCAGGTGCTGGCACGGTTCGAGGGCCAGGGCTTCGGCGCCTTCAAGCCGGCCTTGGCCGAGGTCGCGGTCGAGGCGCTGGCGCCGATCACCCGGCGCATGACCGATTTCATGGCCGACCCGGCCGAGATCGACCGCATCCTGGGCCGCGGCGCCGGCCAGGCCGAGGCCATCGCCCACCCGATCGTCGAGCGCACCAAGGACATCATGGGCATGATCCGCTCGCGCTGAGCGCCGGGCAGTCCCACCGAATGTTTCAATGACTTCCCCGCAGGATGGGCTATGATTCCCCATCCTGCCGCAAAACGGGAAAAACCATGCCTGATCAATTGTCGAGGATGCTCGGCGAACGCCCATGGTTGCTGGCCGATGGGGCGACCGGGACCAATCTTTACAACATGGGGCTGGCATCGGGCCAGGCGCCGGACCTGTGGTGCGAGACCCATCCCGACAAGGTGCGCGCGCTGCATCGGCAGATGATCGCCTCGGGCGCGGACATCATCCTGACCAACAGTTTCGGCGCCAATGCCAGCCGGCTGCGGCTGGCCAAGGCGCAGGACCGCGTGGCCGCGCTGAACCGCGCCGCCGCCCGCCTGGCGCGCGAGGCCGCGGCCGAGGTCGGCCGCGCCGTCGTCGTCGCCGGCTCGGTCGGCCCCATCGGCGAGATCATGGCCCCCATGGGCCGGCTGACCGAGGCCGATGCCACCGCCATGTTCACCCAGCAGGCGCAGGCGCTGAAAGAGGGCGGCGCCGACGTGCTGTGGATCGAGACGATCAGCGCCGCCGAGGAAATGCGCGCCGCCGCCAAGGCCGCGCAAAGCGTCGGCATGCCCTGGTGCGGCATGATGAGCTTTGAGCCGGGCGGGCGCAGCATGATGGGGGTGACGCCGCCGCAGCTTGCCTCGCTGATCGACCGGCTGCCGCATCCGCCCCTGGCCTATGGCGCGAATTGCGGCACCGGCCCGGCCGAGTTGCTGCTGGCCGTGGCCGGATTCGCCGCCTCGGGCAACGAGCGCCCCCTGATCGCCAAGCCCAATGCCGGGGTGCCGCGCTATCAGGACGGCGGGCTGATCTATGACGCGACGCCCGAGGTCATGGCCGAATTCGCCGTGCTGGCGCGCGACATGGGCGTGCGCATCATCGGCGGCTGCTGCGGCACCACGCCCGCGCATCTGGCCGCCATGCGCGATGCGCTGGTCGCCGCGCCGCGCGGCCCGCGCCCCTCGCCCGAACGCATCTCGGCCCGCATCGCCCAGGCCATGGGGCCGGGCGAATAGTCAGAACAGCGACAGCTGGTCCCCCGCCCTGGGCGGCGGGCCGAAGCGACTGCAATCCAGCACCTCGGATTCGCGCTGCAATCCCAGCCGCTTGCGGGCCAGGCGGAAACGCTGCAGCAGCAGGCCGGCCTCGGGCCCCTCGCCGCGCATGCGGCTGCCGAAACGCGGGTCGTTGTCGCGCCCGCCGCGCATCGCCTGCACCCGCGCCATGACATGCGCGGCCTTGCCGGGATGATGGCGCTCCAGCCAGTCGCGGAACAGGGGCGCCACCTCCAGCGGCAGGCGGATCGGGATCATGCTGGCAGCGGTCGCCCCGGCGTCGCGGGCGGCCTGCATGATGCGCTCGACCTCATGCTCGGTCAGCACCGGGATCACCGGCGCCACCATGACGCGGACCGGAACCCCTGCCCCGGCCAGCGCCCGGATCATGCGCAGCCGGGTCGCCGGCGCCGGCGCGCGCGGCTCCATCTGCCGCGCCAGTTCCGCGTCCAGCGTGGTGATCGAGACCCCGGCCAGCACCTGCCCCCTGGCCGCCATCGCCCCCAGCAGGTCCACGTCGCGCATGACGGTCGCACCTCGCGTCACCAGGCTCAGCGGGTGGTTCCAATCGTGCAGAACCTGCAGGCAGCCGCGCATGATGCCCAGCTTGGCCTCGATGGGCTGGTAGGGATCGGTATTGGTGCCGAAGGCGATGGGCGCGACGGCATAGCCGCGCCGGCCGATCTCGGCCTCCAGCAATTCGGGGGCATTGGGCTTGGCGACGATCCGCGTCTCGAAATCCAGCCCCGGCGACAGGCCCAGATAGGCGTGGCTGGGCCGGGCGAAGCAATAGATGCAGCCATGCTCGCAGCCGCGATAGGGGTTGATCGAGCGGTCGAAGGAAATGTCGGGCGACGTGTTGCGGGCGATGATCGAGCGCGCCCGCTCCTGCGTGACCTCGGTGCGCAGCAGGTCCTGCTCTTCGGGGATGTCCCAGCCGTCGTGCTCGCGCTCGGTCCGGTAGGGCTCGAAGCGCGCGGCGGGGCGCGAGTCGGCACCGCGGGCGCGCAGGATCTCGTCGGGATTGCGGGGTGGCAGGCTCATGCCGCCAGACTAGAACATTACGTGAACATTTTCCAGATCGCGCCGCGAAAGCGCAGCCGGAATCGGCAGCGGAACGCGCAAAGCCGGATCGGGGGCTTTTCGGCGCGCCCCGGCGGGGCCATATTGAAGGCAACGGAGGATGCCATGCCGCTGCCGCATTTCCTGATCCTGATCCTTGCCGTGATCCTGGCCGCCGGGCTGACGATCTGGGCAGCAAGCGCCATCGGCATTCCGCTGTTCGCGCTGGGGTTCCTGGCGCTGCTGGCGGCGGCGATCGCGCATCTGACGACGCGCGATCACCGAAGCTAGTCACCCCGCCACAACAGGCGGGCGGGTTGGAGAAAGGGCGCTGCTGGCGCCGTTTTCCGTTTTTTCTGCGGCGTCACGCCGCGGCATTGCCCGGCTTCTCGGCGCTTTCCTTGACGGCCGAAAGCGCCGCCTCTTCCGTCCAAGCCCGCCCATTCGCATTCGGATCGTTCAGGACCGTCCAGGCCCAGGCGGCGACGCCGGGCTGTTTCGGATCGTGACAGATGCGCCCGACCGGCTCCTCATTGCGGCAAATGGTCCAGTCGCCCGAAACGGGTTTGCCGTCCACCACGGTCTGAATACGTGTCCACATACGAGATCCTTTCTTGTCTTTTCGTTGATCGCCCTGCATGGCCGCAACTTGCGGGCAGCCATGCGCGCGGACGATGGTCGCAGCGCCGGACGAATCCGAATCGGCGCGTCATCAGGCTTGATGTCATCACGCAAACCTGACGGTTTCTTTAACCGGCATTGCGCGGCGCTGCAATAAATCCGCTGCGTCCGGCGCGGCCGTGCCTAGTCCGACAGCAGTTCCGTATCCCAGTAGAGGAAATCCATCCAGCTTTCATGCAGATGATTCGGCGGGAAGCGCCGGCCTATGGCATGCATCTCGTCGGGGGTGGGCCGGCGCGGCGGGCGGCGCAGCCGCAGCCCCGAATTCTTCAGCGATTTGTTGGCCTTCCTCAGGTTGCAGGGCGAACAGGCGGCGACGACATTCTCCCAGCTGGTCACGCCGCCGCGCGATCGCGGCACCACGTGGTCGAAGGTCAGCTCGCCCTTGGCGCCGCAATACTGGCAGCAGAATTCGTCCCGCAGAAAAAGATTGAAGCGCGTGAAGGCCACGCGCTTCTGGGGTTTGACGTAATCTTTCAGCACGACGACCGAGGGGATGCGTATCGCGTGATGCTGGCTTCGCACCACCTCGTCATATTCGGCGATGATCTGGACCCGGTCCAGGAACACCGCCTTCACCGCCTCCTGCCAGGGCCAGAGCGACAGCGGATAGTAGCTGAGCGGTCTGAAATCGGCGTTTAGAACCAGTGCGGGATGGTGGCGCGAGAAGGATGGCTCGCGCACGAATTGGGTTCGAAATTCGCCATGGTCGTCCAGCATCGGCCCTCGCTTCGCCTTGTCCGGGACGGGTCAGAACATGGCACCGACTATATATCGCGGCTCCGGGCTGACAAGTCCCTGAATATATGCCTGGCGCACAAATAGCCGGGGGGCGTGACAGGCGCGTGACAAGGACTGACTGCGGCTTGCCGCGCCTTATTGCGACGAGGCGATCTTCATCAGCACCAGCCCCGCCACGATCAGCACGGCGGCGACAAGGCGCAGCGCGTCGGCCGATTCGCCCAGCAGCAACACGCCCAGGACGAAGGTGCCGACCGCGCCGATGCCGGTCCAGATGACATAGGCGGTCCCCAGCGGCAGCACCTTCATCGACAGCGACAGGAACCAGACGCTGGCCACCATGGCGACCAGGGTGATCGCGGTGGGCCAGGGCCGGGTGAAGCCCTCGGACTGCTTCATGGCAAAGGCCCAGATCACCTCGAGCAATCCCGCCACGCCCAGATAGATCCATGCCATGCCGCGCCTCCGGTCCTTTCGGGCAAGCTGTCGCGCGGCGCGGCCAAGGTCAAGCCGGGCTGGCCTGCCCGGCGGATTGCTGGCAAGATCGGGCCATGACCAAGCCCCCGACAACCCCGCCCCGGCTGACCGGCACGCTGGAATCCGCGCTTTACGCCGAGGATCTGGACGAGGCCGCCCGTTTCTGGACCAAGATCATCGGCCTGCCCGAGATCGCCCGCGTGCCCGGCCGGCACGTGTTCTTTCGCTGCGGGGCGCAGGTGCTGCTGGTGTTCCGCGCCAGTGCGACGCGCGTGCCGCCCAAGCCCGACGCCCGCCTGCCCGTGCCGCCGCATGGCAGCGAGGGGCCGGGGCATTTCTGCATGGGCGCCGAGCCGGGCATGTTGGACGCCTGGCGCGCGCATCTGGAAGCGTCGGGGGTAGAGATCGAGGCCGATTTCTTCTGGCCCCAAGGCGGCCGGTCGCTGTATTTCCGCGACCCGGCCGGAAACTCCATCGAGATCGCCGATCCCGCCATCTGGGCGTGACCCGGCACCGGCGGCTCGGCCGCAGGGATCAGCGTCGGGCGCGCACCGCCACGGGCTGCGGCGCCAGAAGACGCAGGGAAACCAAGCCGGCCGGAATCAGGGCGATTGCGGTCATCCAGATCAGGGTCATGTGCGTTCTCCTCGTCTCATCCTCTTATCAGGAAGGTAGGGACTGCTGTTCCTTTCGCAAGTGCGAAATCGCTCAAAGCGTCACGACCTCGCGGCAAACCGCTCTTTCAGGAAGGCCAGCGCCACCGACAGCCCGTCGGGCGAGATGCCGTGGCCGGTGCCCTTCATCACATGGCCGTAGACGGTGAAGCCGGCCTTTTGCAGCGCCTCGCCGGCGATGCCCATGCTTTCGAAGGGCACGACCGGATCCTGATCGCCATGGATCAGCAGGACCGGCGGCTTGACCCGCGCCTGCCCCGCGCCCTCGGGGTCCAGCAACCGGCCCGAGAAGCCGACCACCCCGGCGATCTCTTCGTCGCGCTGCGGCGCCACGGCCAGGGCCATCATCGTGCCCTGGGAAAAGCCGACCAGCGCCAGCCGGTCCGCCGCCAGCCCCTCATCCGCCAGGATCTTGTCCAGGAAGGCGTTGATATCCTCGAAGGATTGCGCGGCCGATGCCTGGGCCTGCGCCTCGGACGAGCCGTCCATCCAGGGGATCGGGAACCACTGGTAGCCCATCGGATTGTTGAGGCAGGGCTCGGGCGCGTTCGGGGCATGGAAGGCGGTGCCGGGCAGATGCGGCGCCAGCGGATCGGCCAGGCCCAGCAGGTCGGCCCCGTCGGCGCCATAGCCGTGCAGGAAGACCACCACCGAATCGGCCTTGCGCGGGCCCTTGCGTTCGGATTTCAACTCGCGCGGCATCTCGTCCCCCTTCAGCGGACGCCTTCGCGCCCTTTCGCGACCCGGTAATAGGCCCAGAGCGCCCGGCCCGCAACCGCCCGCCAGGGCCGCCAGGGCTCGGCCAGTTCGGCCAGCGCCGCCGGGCGGGGCCGCTCGGCCAGGCCGTAGAGCAGCCGCGCCGCCTCGGCCAGCGCCAGGTCGCCCGAGGCGAAGGCATCGGCGCGGCCAAGCGCGAATTTCAGATAGATGTCGGCCGTCCAGCGCCCGATGCCGGGCAGCGCGGTCAGCCGGGCGATCACCTCGTCGTCGGGCAAGGCGCGCAGCCCCGCCCAATCAAGCTGCGCCGTGGCGATGCCGCGCAGATAGCGGATCTTCGGCCGCGACAGGCCGGCGGCGCGCAGCGCCTCGTCATCGGCGGCAGCGATCCCCGCCTCGTCGGCGAGGCCGGCCGCAGCCATGCGCGCGCCGATGGCATTCGCCGCCTGGACCGAGATCTGCTGCGAGACGACGGCATCGCGAATCGCCGGAAAGCCTTCGGGCCAGCGCCGCAGCGGCAGGGGCAGCAGCGCCGGCAATTCGCGCGCCCAGACCGGGCAGACCCGCATCAGATGCGCCGCGCCTTCCTCTAGGTCGGCGGCGGCGCGGATCTCGCGCATCAGCCCTCGTCCTCGTCGGCCAGCCGCGCCTCTTCCTTCAGCCGGGTCTCGAAGGCCATCGAGATGTGGTGGCGCAGCGCCTGTTCGGCAGCCGGCCCATCATGGGCGGCAATGGCTTCGACGATGGCCTGGTGCTCGTCCAGCGTGACCACGTCGCGGCCCTGCGCCGCCAGGCTGGTGCGCGCCATCAAGGCCATGCTGCGATGCACCAGGTCCAGCTGCTGGACCAGATAGCGGTTGTGCGAGGCCAGGTGGATCTGATGGTGAAAGCGGCGATTGGCCCGCGCCAGCGCCTGCGGGTCGCCCAGGATGGCGCGGTCGTCCTCGACCATGCCGGCCAGGACGCGCACCTCTTCGGGCGTGGCGTGGCGCGCGGCCAGCCGCGCCGCCAGCGCCTCCAGTTCGGCGCGCACGGTGTAAAGCTCGGCCAGCTGGTTGTGGTCCAGCGTGGCGACGATCAGGCTGCGCCCGTCGCGCTTGAGCATGGACTGGGTCTCCAGCCGCTGCAAAGCCTCGCGGACCGGGGTGCGCGAGACGCCGAAGCGTTCGGCCAGCTCGGATTCGACCAGCCGGTCGCCGGGGCGGTAAATGCCATTGTCGATGGCCGAGAGGATCAGGGAATAGGCGTCTTTCATGGGACGCACGATCCGCGCTTGCAACGGCGATTGCAAGCGCCATGCCGCAGGTTTAGGCAGGGATCATGGATTTTCGGCATGTCACCACCTGGATCTTCGATCTGGACAACACCCTTTATGCGCCCGAGGTCAGGCTTTTCGCCCAGATCGAGCGGCGCATGACCGCCTTTGTCATGCGCGAGCTGCGCGTGACCGAGGCCGAGGCCAACCGGCTGCGCAACCATTACTGGCGCCAACACGGCACCACACTGGCGGGGCTGATGGCCGAGCATGGCGTCGATCCCCTGCCCTATCTGCGCGAGGTCCATGACATCGACTTCACCGTGCTGACGCCCGACCCGGCGCTGGCCGGGCTGATCTCGGCCCTGCCCGGCCGCAAGATCGTGCATACCAACGGCGACAGCGCCTATGCGGCGCGGGTGCTGGAACATCGCGGGCTGATGGTCTTCGACGCCATCCACGGCGTCGAGGAGGCGGATTTCCACCCCAAGCCCGACCCGCGCGCTTATGCCGCAGTCCAGGCCGCCGAGGGGTTCGACCCCGCCCAGGCCGCCATGTTCGAGGACGACCCCAGGAACCTCGCCATCCCGCATTCGCTTGGAATGCGGACGATTCTGGTCGGTGCGGGCCGCCACGGCCCGGACGAGCTGGCCCAGGATCACGACCACGGCCCGCATGTGCATTACCGCACCGGGGATCTGGGCGCCTTCCTGCACGGGCTTGCCGCAAGCCTAAGCTTGGGTAAGATCTGAAATTCGCCGACAGGAAACCGAAAAAAGAACAGGGAACGCGCATGTCCGAACCGCTTACTCCCGCCGAGGCCCAGGCCGAGGCGCGCACCGCCACCGCCCTTTACATCTTCGCGCTGCTGGTCGTCGTGCTGGCGGTTGTCGGCGTTCTGATCTGGGGCCTGCCGGCGCTCGGCATACTCGGCCTTGCGGCGACGCTGCTGATGTTCCTCATGCTCGGCGCCTATGCGGCCGGGTTCTAGGCCGACCCGCACCGACCCCCTCACCAGACCCGGCGCCAGACCATGCAGATCGACGATACCGAGATCCTCGTTTCCGGCGGCGGCATCGCCGGGCTGATCGCCGCGGCCGCCTTCGGCAGCGCCGGGCATTCCGTGACCTGCGTGGACCCCGCCCCGCCCGTGACCGAGGAAGGCGCCCAGGACTCGGACCTGCGCAGCACCGCCTTCCTGCACCCCTCGATCGCGGTGCTGCAGGCGGCCGGGCTCTGGGACCGGCTCGCGCCGCATGCCACCGCGCTCCAGGTCATGCGCATCATCGACGCCGGCGGGAAACTGTCGCAGGCGCGGCTGACGCGCGATTTCGACGCATCCGAGATCTCGGACCAGCCCTTCGGCTGGAACCTGCCGAACTGGCTCCTGAAGCGGGAAATCTCGGCCCGGCTCGCCAGCCTGCAAAACGTCCGCTTCCTGCCCGGCACCGGCACCGCGGGCCTGCTGGTCCGCGACAGCGAGGCGCTGGCCACCTTGACCGACGGCAGCCGCATCCGGGCCCGGCTGGTGATCGGCGCCGACGGGCGCAACTCGCCCACCCGCGAGGCGCTCGGCATCGGCACCCGCACGCTGCGCTATGGGCAAAAGGCGCTGGCCTTCGCCGTGACCCACGAACGCCCGCACGACAACGTCTCGACCGAGATCCATCGCTCGGGCGGCCCCTTCACCCTGGTCCCCCTGCCCGACCGCGACGGCAAGCCCTCCTCGGCCGTGGTCTGGATGGAGCGCGGGCCGGAAACCGCCCGGCTGCGCGCCCTGCCGCGCGAGGCCTTCGAGGCGGAACTGAACCGCCGCTCGGCCGGCGTGCTGGGCCAGCTGACCCAGGCGACGCGGCTGACGGAATGGCCGATCATCAGCCAGATCGCCGATCGCTTCACCGGCCCCCGCACGGCACTGATCGCCGAGGCCGCGCATGTCGTCCCGCCCATCGGCGCGCAGGGGCTGAACATGAGCCTCGCCGATCTCGCCTCGCTCATCGACCTCTCGGCCGGCGATCCCGGCAGCGCCGCATCGCTTGCCGTCTACGAACGCCGCCGCCGCCCCGAGGCGCTGGCCCGGCTGCTCGGCATCGACATGCTGAACCGCGCCAGCATGATCTCGGCCCGCCCGCTGCGCGACCTGCGCGCCGCCGCCCTGGGCGGGCTCTACGCTGTCGCCCCGGTGCGCCGCATCATGATGCGCGCGGGCCTGGGCGTGACCTGAGCCCCCTTTCACCGTTTCCCAAATACTCATCCGGCCGGCCCAGCCAGCACCGCCCCGGACTTCTTCGTTCCCCAAATACCCAAGGGACCGCGCCGCCGGGCGCGCCCTTCCCGGCTGGCGCGCGCCGGCGCAATCTGCCAGATAACGGCCATGGCCAAACCGATCACCGCCTTCACCTGCACCGCCTGCGGCGCCAGCCATCGCAAATGGGCCGGCCGCTGCGATGCCTGCGGCGCCTGGAACACCATCATCGAGGAAGCGCCGCTTTCCCAGGGCCCCGGCCGCGGCCTGGGCACGCTCAAGGGCAAGCCGATCCCGCTCTCGGGCCTTGCCACGCAGGACGCGCCGCCCCGGCGCGCCACCTCCGGCATCGCCGAGCTTGACCGGGTGCTGGGCGGCGGGCTGGTCCCCGGCTCGGCCATCCTCGTCGGCGGCGATCCGGGCATCGGCAAGTCCACCCTGCTGCTGCAGGCCGCCGCCGCCTTCGCCCGCGCCGGCCAGCAGGCGATCTATGTCTCGGGCGAGGAAGCCAGCGCCCAGGTCCGGCTGCGCGCGCAGCGCCTGGGCCTCGGCAACGCGCCCGTCCGCCTGGGCGCCGAGACCGCGTTGCGCGACATCCTGACCACGCTCGACGCCGAGCGGCCCGATGTGGCGGTGATCGACTCGATCCAGACGCTCTGGTCCGACCGGATCGAGGCCGCGCCCGGCTCGGTGGCGCAGGTCCGCGCCAGCGCCCATGAGCTTGTCACCTTCGCCAAGCGGCGCGGCACCTCGGTCATCCTCGTCGGCCATGTCACCAAGGAGGGCCAGATCGCCGGCCCGCGCGTGGTCGAGCACATGGTCGACACCGTGCTTTATTTCGAGGGCGAGCGCGGACACCAGTTTCGCATCCTGCGCGCCCACAAGAACCGCTTCGGCCCGGCGGACGAGATCGGCGTCTTCGAGATGACCGGCGGCGGGCTGGCCGAGGTCGCCAACCCCTCGGCGCTGTTTTTGTCCGAACGCGGCGAGGCCAGCGCCGGCTCTGCGGTCTTTGCCGGGATCGAGGGCACCCGCCCGGTGCTGACCGAAGTGCAGGCGCTGGTCGCCCCCTCGACATTGGCAAGTCCCCGCCGAACCGTGGTCGGCCTCGACTCCGGCCGGGTCTCGACCATCCTCGCCGTGCTCGAGGCGCGCTGCGCCGTCCCCTTCGCCGGCCTCGACGTTTTCCTCAATGTTGCCGGGGGGATGCGGGTCAGCGAACCCGCCGCCGACCTGGCCATCGCCGCCGCGCTCCTCAGCGCGCGCGAGGACGTGGCGCTGCCGCCCGAGGCGGTGCTTTTCGGCGAAATCAGCCTGTCGGGCGCCCTGCGCCCCGTCGCCCAGGCGGAAAACAGGTTGAAAGAGGCGCAGAAACTTGGTTTTTCACGGGCGATCCTGCCTTCGGCGACCAAGGTCGAGGGCGTGGCCGGGATGCGGATCGACCGCATCGCGGATCTGACAAGTTTCGTGGGCGAGACATTCGGCGCCGGATGAACTCGTCCCAAAGACGCGGGCAATCCCGCGAAAGGGCGTGAAAATGGACGGATTCACCATCATCGACGGCATCGTCGCAGCCGTGATCATCCTCTCGGCGATCCTGGCCTATGCGCGGGGATTCGTGCGCGAATCGCTGGCGATCCTGGGCTGGATCGGCGCGGCCGTGCTGGCCTTCATCTTCGCGCCGACGGTGCGGCCGATGGTGGCGCAGGTGCCGGGGCTCAACAAGTTCCTGGCCGACAGCTGCGAGCTTGCCACCATCGCCGGCTTCGCTGCGGTCTTCGCGCTGGCGCTGGTGCTGTTTTCCATCATCACGCCGCTGTTCTCCTCGGTCGTGCAGCGCTCGGCGCTTGGCGGCGTCGACCAGGGCATGGGGTTCCTCTTCGGCGTGGCGCGCGGCATCCTGCTCGTCGCCATCGCCTTCATCGTCTATGACCGGGTGATGGCCAGCCAGCCCGTGGCGGTGGTGGACAACTCCCGCTCGGCCCAGGTGTTCGAGCGCATGCGCGGCCAGATGGACCAGCAGATCCCGCAGGACGCGCCGGGCTGGGTGGTCAGCCGCTATGAACAGCTGGTGCGCAGCTGCGCCCCCACGGGCCAGCCGGTCGATGCGCAGACGCCGGCCCCCACCCCCGCCGCACCGGCGAATTGAGCCGATATGGCCAATTTGTGACATAAAATGCGCCCCGCGACGGCCGTGGGGCGTGACTTCGCCCGCATGACACCCTAGATTGGCGTCAAGCGTCCCCTTACCCAGCCCCCGGAATAGCCCCAAGAGTCGGTGATGATGCAGCCATTCCTTGCCCATCCCTTCGATTCCGACCGCCTGCACGAAGAATGCGGCGTGTTCGGCGTGATCGGAGTGACGGATGCCGCCAATTTCGTCGCCCTGGGGCTGCACGCCTTGCAGCACCGCGGGCAGGAGGCCGGCGGCATCGTCAGCCACGATGCCGAGCAGGGCTTCAACAGCGCCCATCGCTTCGGCTATGTGCGCGACAACTTCACCAAGCAAAGCCTGATGGAAACGCTGCCCGGCTCGCTCGCCATCGGCCATGTGCGCTATTCCACCGCCGGCACCAAGGCGGCGACGGCGATCCGCGACGTGCAGCCCTTCTTCGGCGAATTCGCCATGGGCGGCTGCGCCGTGGCGCATAACGGCAACATCACCAATGCCATGGCCCTGCGCCGCGAGCTGATCGAGCGCGGCTCGATCTTCCAGTCCTCCTCGGACACCGAATGCATCATCCACCTGATGGCGCGCTCCATCCAGCGCAACATCCCCGAGCGGATGAAGGACGCGCTGCGCCGGGTCGAGGGCGCCTTCGCGGTGATCGCCATGACCCGCACCAAGCTGATCGGCGTGCGCGACCCCCTGGGCGTGCGGCCGCTGGTGCTGGGCCGCATCGGCGACGACGGCTTCGTGCTGGCCTCGGAAACCTGCGCGCTCGACATCATCGGCGCCGAGTTCCTGCGCGAGATCGAGCCGGGCGAGATGGTGGTGATCTCCAAGGGCGAGGTCGAAAGCTCGCGCCCCTTCGGCCCTTCGACGGGGCGCTTCTGCATCTTCGAGCATGTCTATTTCTCGCGCCCCGATTCGATCATCGGCGGCCGTTCCGTCTATGAGACCCGGCGCCAGATCGGCGTGGAGCTGGCCCGCGAAGCCCCGGTCGAGGCCGACCTGGTCTGCCCGGTGCCCGACAGCGGCACCCCGGCCGCCATCGGCTATGCCCATGAAAGCGGCATTCCCTTCGGCATGGGCATCATCCGCAACCAGTACATGGGCCGGACCTTCATCGAGCCGACCGAGCAGATCCGCAACATGGGCGTGCGGCTCAAGCTCAACGTCAACCGCGCGCTGGTCAAGGGCAAGCGGGTGGTGCTGGTGGACGATTCGGTGGTGCGCGGCACCACGTCGCGCAAGATCAAGGACATGATCCTGGACGCGGGCGCGGCCGAGGTGCATTTCCGCATCGCCAGCCCGCCCACCGCCTGGCCCTGCTTCTACGGCGTGGACACGCCCGACCGCGAAAAGCTGCTGGCCGCGCAGATGTCCGAAGAAGAGATGCGCGAATGGATCGGCGTCGATTCGCTGGCCTTCGTGTCGCTGGACGGGCTCTATCGCGCCGTGGGCGAGGCCAAGGGCCGCAACAATGCCTGCCCGCAGTATTGCGACGCCTGTTTCTCGGGCGAATATCCCGTGGCGCCCTTCGACCAGCTCGAGCGCGGCTTTCGCATGAAATCCTCCGGCGTCCCCAGCCCCGTCACCGGCCACGCCGCGGAATGACGGCCCCGGCGATGCCGGGCCCTGCCGAGAGCTGAGGGCCGGTATCACCACGGGCACTCCCTCTTTCTGAGCGATGGTTGCCCGCGTGGGCGAATGGTTCCGCCCTCGCAGGCGCCTGCTTTTTGGTTGCCAGACTGGGCGCTTTCGGACAGATGTGCAGGCCCCGGCCATGTGCCGGTCAGGCCCGACAGCCGCAGGGACAGCAAGGCCCCCACGATACCGGACCATGCCGAGCGGAGGCCGCATCGCGACGGGGCCCTCCATCCTTCTTGAACGATTGGTTTGCCGTGGCGAGCGGGGCGAATGCTTCCGCCCTCGCAGGCGCCGGCTTTCCAGCCGCCGGACTGGACGCTTTTGGACAGATGCGCATAGGCCGGCCATACGCCCGGCCTTCGGCAGGTCAGGCCAGACAACCGTAGGAGTTGACAAGGCCCCCGACGATGCCGAGCCATGCCGAACTAAGGGCCGATATCGCCACGGGCACTCTTTCATTCTGAACGCTTGTTCGCCCGCGCGGGCGAATGCCTCCGCCTTCGCAGGCGCCGGCTTTCCGGTCGCCAGGCTAGGCGCTTTGGGACAGATGCGCAGGGGCTCTGGCCTTCGGCAGTTCGAGCCCGGCAACTGCGCGGGCGGCAAGGCGGCGCATCGCATCTCCTTGCCGGCATCGGAAACGGGCGATACCGCTTACCCATTCCCGAAAAATGAAAAGAGCCGCATTGCGCGGCTCTTCCCGATATATCGCGGGGGCGGACCAGGTGAGCCCGCCGCGGCCGCTCACTCGATCATGGGCAGGAGCTGGTCGATGGATTTCTTGGCGTCGCCGTAGAACATGCGGGTGTTTTCCTTGTAGAACAGCGGGTTCTCGATGCCCGAATAGCCGGTGCCCTGGCCGCGCTTGGAGACGAACACCTGCTTGGCCTTCCACACCTCCAGCACCGGCATGCCCGCGATCGGCGAGTTCGGATCCTCCTGCGCCGCCGGGTTCACGATGTCGTTCGAGCCGATCACGATCGCCACGTCGGTCGAGGGGAAATCCTCGTTGATCTCGTCCATCTCCAGCACGATGTCGTAGGGCACCTTGGCCTCGGCCAGAAGCACGTTCATGTGCCCCGGCAGGCGCCCCGCCACCGGGTGGATGGCAAAGCGCACGTTCTTGCCGCGCGCCCGCAGCTTGCGCGTCAGCTCGCTGACCGATTGCTGCGCCTGCGCCACCGCCATGCCGTAGCCCGGCACGATGACGATCTCGTCCGCCTCGTTCAGCGCCGCCGCCACGCCGTCGGCGTCGATCGCCACCTGCTCGCCCTCGATCTCCATCGCCGGGCCCGCCTCGCCGCCGAAGCCGCCCAGGATCACGCTGACGAAGTTGCGGTTCATCGCCTTGCACATGATGTAGCTCAGGATCGCACCCGAGGAGCCGACCAGCGCGCCCACCACGATCAGGAGGTCGTTGCCCAGGGTGAAGCCGATCGCCGCCGCCGCCCAGCCGGAATAGCTGTTCAGCATCGACACCACCACCGGCATGTCGGCGCCGCCGATGCCCATGATCAGGTGATAGCCGATGAAGAAGGCCAGAAGCGTGATCAGCACCAGCCACAGCACCGGCGCCCCGGCAGTGCAGTAAAGGATCACCGACAAGAGCGACAGCGCCGCCGCAGCCGCGTTCAGCATGTGCCCGCCCGGCAGCTTGCGGGGCTTGCCGTCGATCTTGCCGGCGAGCTTGCCGAAGGCCACGATCGAGCCGGTGAAGGTCACCGCGCCGATGAAGATCCCCAGCGCCACCTCGACCTTGAGCATGGCGATCTCGGCCGGGGTCTTGTGCGCCAGCACGGCGGCGAAGCCGTGGAACTCGGCCGCCGCGTCGGCGGCGCGGGCGCGCAGCACCCGCGAGAGCTCGAACTGGGCGTTGAAGCCGATCAGCACCGCGGCCAGGCCGACCAGGCTGTGCATGGCCGCGACCAGCTGCGGCATCTCGGTCATCTGCACCCGCTTGGCCACGACCCAGCCGATGGCGCCGCCGATGGCCAGCATGACCAGCGTCAGCCCCCAGTTGCCGTAGCCCGGCCCGATCAGCGTCGCGACCACCGCCAGCGCCATGGCCGCGATGCCGTACCAGACCGCGCGCTTGGCGCTTTCCTGGCCGGAAAGCCCGCCCAGGGACAGGATGAACAGCACGGCCGCGACCACATAGGCGGCGGTGGTGAATCCGTATTCCATGCGCCCTCTCCCCTTACGACTTCTGGAACATGGCGAGCATCCGGCGCGTGACCAGGAAGCCGCCGAAGATGTTGACGCCCGCCATCAGCACCGACAGCGCCGCCAGGAACACCACCAGCCAGCCGCCCGAGCCGATCTGCAGGAGCGCGCCGACGATGATGATCGACGAGATCGCGTTGGTGATCGCCATCAGGGGCGTGTGCAGCGAATGGCTGACGTTCCAGATCACCTGGAAACCGACGAAGACCGCCAGCACGAAGACGATGAAATGCGACAGGAAGCTCGCGGGCGCGAACAGCCCCACCAGCAGCATCGCCGCCGCGCCCGCGCCGAGCAGCGTGACCTGGCTGCGGGTCTGGGCGCGGAAGGCGGCGATCTCCTGCGCGCGCCGCTCCTCGGGGGTCGGCTCCCTGGGCTTCTCGCGCGGCTTCTGGGCGGCGATGGCCGCGACCCTGGGCGGCGGCGGCGGCCAGGTCACGTCGCCGTCATGGGCGACGGTCGAGCCGCGGATCACGTCGTCCTCCATGTTCTGCACGATGACGCCGTCCTTGCCCGGCGTCAGGTCCGAGAGCATGTGGCGGATGTTGTTGCCGTAAAGCTCCGAGGCTTGCGCGCCCATCCTCGACGGGAAGTCGGTATAGCCGATGATCACCACGCCGTTTTCCGTGACGATGCGCTCGTCCGGCACGGTCAGCTCGCAATTGCCGCCGCGCTCGGCCGCCAGGTCGACGATGACCGAGCCGGTCTTCATCGCCGCGACCATGTCGCGGGTCCAGAGCTTCGGCGCATCGCGGCCGGGGATCAGCGCCGTGGTGATGACGATGTCCATCCCGGGCGCCAGTTCGCGGAACTTCTCGAGCTGCTTTTCCCGGAACTCGGGGCTCGAGGGCGCGGCATAGCCGCCGGTCGCGGCCCCGTCCTGCACCTGGTCCTGGAAGTCCAGGTAGACGAATTCCGCGCCCATCGATTCGATCTGCTCGGCCACCTCGGGGCGCACGTCGAAGGCATGGACCTGCGCGCCCAGGCTGACCGCCGCGCCGATGGCGGCAAGCCCGGCGACGCCCGCGCCCACCACCAGCACCTTGGCCGGCGGCACCTTGCCCGCCGCCGTCACCTGGCCGGTGAAGAAGCGGCCGAAGTTGTTCGCCGCCTCGATCACCGCCCGGTAGCCGGCGATATTGGCCATCGAGGACAGCGCGTCCATCTTCTGCGCGCGGCTGATGCGCGGCACCATGTCCATGGCGATGGCGGTGACGCCCTGCTCGCGCGCCAGCTCCAGGAGGTCGGGGTTCTGCGCCGGCCAGAAATGCGAGATCAGGGTCTGCCCGCGCCGCATCTGCCGCAGCTCGGCCTCGCTCGGCGGCCGGACCTTGACCACCACCTCCACCGCCCCGACCAGCGCCGCGGCATTGGGATGCACGGTGACGCCCGCCGCCTCGTAGGCCGCATCCGAAAACCCCGCACGAACCCCCGCGCCCGTCTCGACATGCACGTCATGCCCCAGCTTGCGCAGATGCCCCGCAGAGGACGGAGTGATGGCGACCCGAGCCTCCCCCTCAAAAATCTCCTTCAATCCGCCGATCTTCACCAGGCCACCTCCCCTGTTAGCGACTTTCAGCGTCCCCCATAGCAGAGCGCAACAATCTTTCACAAGAGAGTGAGGCGCCGCACATTCCACGAATGTGACCCTGCGTCAGAAACACCATCGCGGAGTTCAGTAGTCGCTGACCAGCAGGTGAACCGGGGGCTCGTCCTCGTGGACGGTGGCGAAACGCCCGATGGGCGCGGCGAAGATATTGTCGGTCAGGTCGTCGTTCACCGTCGAGACCTCGCCGATCAGCACCGGCCCGCCCTCGGCCCAGAACTCGTGCCAGTCGCCCGGACGCAGCGTCACGGATTCGCCCGGCGCCAGCCGCAGCACGCCGCCCGGCGCGATCTCGCGCGCGATGCCGTCGCAATCGACCCGGCAGGGCGCATTGCGGTCCATGCGGCCCTGCGCGTCCGACCCGCAAAGCCGGATGGCCAGCGTCGCGCCCCAGCGGTTGATGATGTCCTCGGTCTTGATGGCATGGGTATGCATCGGGCTGATCTGGTTTTCCTGCGAGATCAGCAGCTTTTCGGCATAGACCATGCCCCTGCCCGCCTGCAGCTCGGCAAGCCGGCCGTTCCTGAGCGTGAACAGGAACAGGCCCAGCCGATCGAAATCGCCCTGGCCGTAATCGGTGATGTCCCAGCCCAGCCGGCCGCCGCGAATCGCCGGCGTGGCGCGGACGCGAAACTCCTCGGGGCTCCAATGGGCGAATGGCGGCAGGTGGAAGCCTGCCTTGCCGATCAGCTCGGCCGCCTCGGCCATGATGCGGTTGATGCGCGAGCGTTCCACGATGCCCTCCCTAGATCCAGCGCCTGACCTGCATCCTATAGCGGTCATAGGCGGGACCGAAAGCGGCGGCGATGACGGCTTCCTCGCGCAGGATGAAGCGGCGCTGCAGGAACAGGGCGAAGGCCGGCACCGTGACCAGCCCCGCCGGCGCGGCCAGCGCCAGCATCAGCCCGGCCAGCAGAATCAGGTCGGCCAGATAGATCGGATTGCGCGAAAAGCGGAACGGGCCGCCCGTCACCAGCGCCTCGGGCCGGCGGCCGGGCATGACGGTGGTGCGCGCCCGCCACATGGTCAGCGCCGCCCAGAGCATCAGCCCCAGCCCCGCCGCGACCAGCAACAGGCCCAGCCCGCGCAGCGCCGGCGGCAGGCCCAGCGGCACCAGCCGACCCAGCGCCGCCCCGGCCGATGCGAACAGCACCAGCCAGACCGGCGGCAGGCCGGCCAGCCGCGCGATCATGCCGCGCGGCTCGTCTGTTCGGCCTTGGCCTGCAGGCGGCGGGCGTGCAGCACCGGCTCGGTATAGCCCGAGGGCTGCATGCGGCCCAGGAAGACCAGGTCGCAGGCCGCCTGGAAGGCCACGCCGTCAAAGCCCGGCGCCATCGGCGCATAGGCCGGGTCGTCCGCGTTCTGGCGGTCCACCACCGCGGCCATCTTGCGGAAGGCGTCCATGACCTGCCGGTCGGTGACGATGCCGTGATGCAGCCAGTTCGCCAGCGACTGGGCCGAGATGCGCAGCGTGGCGCGGTCCTCCATCAGGCCGACGTCGTTGATGTCGGGCACCTTCGAGCAGCCGACGCCCTGGTCGATCCAGCGCACGACATAGCCCAGGATGCCCTGGCAGTTGTTCTCCAGCTCGCGGGCGATCTCGGCCTCGCTGTAGTTGCGGCCGCCGGCCAGCGGGATGGTCAGCAGGTCGTCGAGCCGCAGGGGCCGGCGCGCCGCAGCGATCTGGGCCTGGCGGGCAAAGACGTCGACCTTGTGGTAATGCGTCGCATGCAGGGTCGCGGCGGTCGGGCTGGGCACCCAGGCGGTGTTGGCACCGGCCATGGGATGGGCGATCTTCTGCTCCAGCATCTCGGCCATGCGGTCGGGGATCGCCCACATGCCCTTGCCGATCTGCGCCTTGCCGGCCAGCCCGCAGGCCAGGCCGATGTCGACGTTGCGATCCTCGTAGGCCGAGATCCAGGGCTGCGCCTTCATCTCGCCCTTGGCCAGCATCGCGCCCGCCTCCATCGAGGTGTGGATCTCGTCCCCGGTGCGGTCGAGGAAGCCGGTATTGATGAAGGCCACGCGATGCTTCGCGGCGCGGATGCATTCCTTGAGGTTGGCCGAGGTGCGGCGCTCCTCGTCCATGATGCCCAGCTTGACGGTATGGCGCGGCAGGCCCAGCACATCCTCGACGAAATCGAAGATCTCGCAGGCGAAGGCGACCTCCTCGGGGCCGTGCATCTTGGGCTTGACCACATAGATCGACTGCGTGACCGAGTTCTTCGGCCCCTCGCGGTCCAGGTCGCGCTTGGCGCAAAGCGTCGTGACCATGGCGTCCAGCAGGCCCTCGTAGACCTCGCCGCCGTCGCGGTCCAGCACGGCGGGGGTGGTCATCAGGTGGCCGACATTCCTGACCAGCATCAGGGCGCGGCCCTTGGCGGTGACTTCCGAGCCGTCGGGCGCGGTGAAGGTCACGTCGGGGTTGAGGCGGCGGGTAAAGGTCTTGCCGCCCTTCTCGACCTCTTCGGCCAGGGTGCCGTCCATCAGGCCCAGCCAGTTGGCATAGGCCAGCGCCTTGTCCTCGCCATCGACGCAGGCGACGGAATCCTCGCAATCCATGATCGCCGACAGCGCCGATTCGATCACGATGTCCGAGATGCCCGCCTTGTCCTGCGCGCCGACCGGGGTCGAGGCGTCGATGACGATGCGGATCAAGAGCCCGTGGTTCTTCAGGAAGATGTCGGTCGGGTTGGCGCCGTCGCCGCGATGGCCGGCGAACTTGGCCGGCTCGCGCAGCGCCGGGACCAGCGCGCCGTCCGTGACCGACAGCGCCTCGATCCCCGCCCAGGAGCCCTCGGCCAAGGGCGCGGCGGTGTCGAGGAAATCGCGGCCCCAGGCGATGACGCGGGCGCCGCGGGCGGCGTCATAGCCCTTGCCCTGCGGCAGGTCGCCCAGGGCATCGGTGCCGTAAAGCGCATCATAGAGGCTGCCCCAGCGGGCATTGGCGGCGTTCAGCGCATAGCGCGCATTGGTGATCGGCACCACCAGCTGCGGCCCGGCCACGCTGGAGAATTCCGGGTCGGTCTCGGGCGTCTCGATCTGGAAATCCTCGCCCTCGGGGACCAGGTAGCCGATCTCGGCCAGGAAATCGCGATAGGCGCCGGCGTCCTTGGGTTCGGCGCGATGGGCGATATGCCAGGCGTCGATGGCCGATTGCAGCTCCTCGCGCCGCTCCAGCAGCGCCCGGTTGCGCGGCCCGAAATCGTGGAGCAGGGCCGAAAGCCCCTCCCAGAACCGGCGCGGCTCGACGCCGCTGCCGGGTAGCGCACGCTCGTTGATGAAGGCGGCAAGCGTCTCGTCCACCCGCAATCCTGCCTTTTCCACGCGACCCATCGCACTTCCCCTTGCTTCAATTGTCCGGCTGGCTTTGGTGTGCCGTGGTATGCCAAACGGCGCAGGGTTTCAACCGGCCCGACCTTCAATGATCCCGCAATTCTGCCTTGCGTAAAAATTGAAAACCGCCGTCCGAGTGACCGGACGGCGGCACGCACCCGCATGGGACGATCAGTTCGCCGGCGGCGTGGTGGTGGTTTCGCCGGCCGGCGGCGTCACCGGGGCCGCCGGCTCTTCCACGGTGATGGCGTCGTCCAGCGCCTCGCCGGCATCCTGCATCGCCTCGCCCGCGGCCTCGGCGGCATTGTCGGCGGCTTCCTGCGCGGCGGTCGCGGCCTCGCCCGCGGCTTCCGCGGCGTCCTGGGCGGCGTCGCCGGCGGCGGCAGCGGCATCATCGGCCGCCTCGCCCATCGCCTCGCCCGCGGCTTCGGCACCGCTTTCGACGGCGGTGGCAGCGTCGCTCGCGGCCTCGCCGGCGGCATCGGCGGCGTCCTCGGCAGCGGCGGCCGCATCGTCAGCCGCATCCGAGGCGGCTTCGGCCGGGGTTTCGGTCGTGGTGGCATCCGTCGCGGCCGGCGCGGTCGTGGTTCCCGGCACGTCCGCGGTGGTGTCCGCGGGCTCGGTCGTGGTCACGGCGGCATCCTCGCCGGTGGTTGCGCCCTCGTCGCGGCCCATGAAATACTGCAGCACGAAATAGGCGATGGCCAGGGCCAGCAGGATGCCGATGATCAGCGGCAGCGGCGAGGCGCGCCGCTCGACCGGCTCGACATAGGTCTCGGGCGCCGCGGCCGGGCGCTGGGGATCGGTGCCCTCGGTCCGCTTCGGATCGTTCGGGTCGTAATGGGCCATTCTTGTTCCTCGCTCTTCTGGTTGGCGCTTGCGGCTGGTCGGCCGGGGACGGACCCCGGCTTGCGACCCGGCTATCCTGCGTCTAACACTTGGGTTTCGCACAAGTTCCGCCGTGCCGCCGATTTTTTTCGCCTGCCATGAGGTGCCCCATGACCGTCACGCAATATCTCGCCGATTGGCGCCCCTATCCCTTCGAGATCGCCGAGACGCGGCTGGAATTCGACCTCGCCCCCCGCGCGACGCGGGTGCGCTCGCAGATCGACTTCCGCCGCAAGGGCGCGGGCGACCTGGTGCTGGACGGCGCGGGGCTGAAAACGCTGTCTTTGGCGATCGACGGCAAGCCGCTCGACCCCGCGGGCGCGACGGGCGGGCGGCTGGTGATCCCCGCCGCCGACCTGCCCGACGCCTTCACCTTCGCCGCCGAGGTCGAGATCGACCCCGAGGCCAATACCGCGCTGGAGGGGCTGTATCTGTCCGGCGGCATGTTCTGCACCCAATGCGAGGCCGAGGGCTTTCGCCATATCACCTGGTATCCCGACCGCCCCGACGTGATGGCGCCTTTCCGCGTCACCATCCGCTCGGACAAGCCGGTGCTGCTGTCGAACGGCAACCCGGTCTCGCAGGGGGCGGGTCAGGCCGTCTGGCACGACCCCTGGCCGAAGCCCGCCTATCTCTTCGCGCTGGTCGCGGGCGATCTGGTGGCGGTGCCCGACAGCTTCACCACCATGTCGGGCCGCCAGGTGGCACTGAACGTCTGGGTGCGGCCGGGCGACCAGGACCGCGCCGGCTATGCCATGGAATCGCTGATCCGCTCGATGAAATGGGACGAAGAGGCTTACGGCCGCGAATACGACCTCGACGTGTTCAACATCGTCGCCGTGGATGATTTCAACATGGGCGCGATGGAGAACAAGGGGCTGAACATCTTCAACTCCAAGCTGGTGCTGGCCAGCGCCGAAACCGCGACCGACGGCGATTACGAGCGCATCGAGGGCGTGATCGGCCATGAATATTTCCACAACTGGACCGGCAACCGCATCACCTGCCGCGACTGGTTCCAGCTGTGCCTGAAAGAGGGGCTGACGGTGTTCCGCGACCAGCAGTTCACCTCGGACATGCGCTCGGCCGCGGTCAAGCGCATCCATGACGTCCAGACCCTGCGCGCGCGCCAGTTCCGCGAGGATGCCGGGCCGCTGGCGCATCCGCCGCGCCCGGACCACTATCAGGAGATCAACAATTTCTACACCGCCACGGTCTATGAAAAGGGCGCCGAGGTCATCGGCATGCTCAAGCGGCTGGTGGGCGATCAGGGCTATCGCCGCGCGCTCGACCTCTATTTCGACCGCCACGACGGCCAGGCCTGTACCATCGAGGACTGGATCAAGGTCTTTCAGGACGCCACCGGCCGCGACCTGGCCCAGTTCAAGCGCTGGTATACCGATGCCGGCACGCCGCGGCTGACGCTTTCCGAGAACTGGCGCGACGGCACGCTCACGCTGGATTTCCGCCAGGAAACCGCGCCGACCCCCGGCCAGCCGGACAAGCCGCCACGGGTGATTCCCATCGCGCTCGGCCTGATCGGCCCGAATGGCGACGAGGTGCTGCCGACCACGGTGCTGGAGATGACCGAGGCCCGGCAGAGCTTCCGCTTCGGGGACCTGGGCGCGCGGCCGGTGGTTTCGCTCCTGCGCGGCTTTTCGGCGCCGGTGACGGTCTCGCGCGAGATCGCGGCGGACGAACAGGCGCTGCTGCTTGCGCATGACACCGACCCCTATGCCCGCTGGCAGGCCGGCCACGACCTGGCGCTGGACGCGCTGATCGCGCGGTCCACCGGGGCCGAGGGCGGCGCCGAGTTCAGCCGCGCCATCGGTGGGCTGCTCGACGATGCCGAGGCCGACCCGGCCTTTGCCGCGCTCTGCCTGTCCCTGCCCGGCGAGGAAGAGATCGCGACCACCATCGCCGCCCGCGGCGAGATCCCGGACCCGGACGCGATCCATGCCGCGCGCGAGGCACTGGCCCGCGACATCGCCTCGGCGCATGAACCGGCGCTGGCCCGGCTCTACGAGGCGATGACGACCCCCGGCCCCTATCGCCCCGATGCCGAGGGCGCGGGGCGGCGCAGCCTGCGGCTCGCCTGCCTGGGCCTTCTGTCGCGCATCGACGGGGCCGCGCGGGCCGAGGCGCTGTTCGCCGCCGCCTCGAACATGACCGAGCGGCAGGGCGCGCTGGAATGGCTGATCGCGGCCGGCAGGGACGCCGAGGCGCTGGCGGCCTTTGCGCGGGAATTCGCCGGGAACCGCCTGGTCATGGACAAGTGGTTCATGGTCCAGCCGCTGCGCGCCGCGCCCGGCCAGGCGGTGGCCCGCGCCCACGACCTTGCGGCGCGGCCGGATTTCGACTGGAAGAACCCCAACCGCTTCCGCGCCCTGATCGGCGGGCTCGGCGCGAACCACGCCGCCTTCCACGCCGCCGACGGCTCGGGCTACGATTTCACCGTGGACTGGCTGATGCGGCTCGACCCGGTGAACCCGCAGACCACCGCGCGCATGTGTTCGGCCTTCGAGACCTGGACCCGCTACGACGCCACCCGCCAGGCCCATGCCCGCGCCGCGCTTGGCCGGCTGGCGGCGATGCCGGGCCTGTCGCGCAACACCTCCGAGATGGTTACGCGCATCCTTGCCGGTGGCGCCTGACCATGATCGAACCACTCTTGCGGGCATCTTGCGGGCACGGCAATACTGCCCCCATGGATGCCCGCGAGGACATGAAACGCCGTCTCGATCCGCTGATTGCCGAGCGGGCGCCCTGGCTTTTTTCGGGCCGCCGGCACCATGCGCTGGCGCGGCAGCTGCTGATGCGGCTCCTGCGCTATCCGCGCACCTTGGAGCTGGCGGCGGAATATCGCGACCTGCCCACGGACGAGGTCATGCGCCGCATCGCCGGGCTGATCCTGCGCGACCTGCGGGTCGAGGGGATCGAGCATATCCCGGCCACCGGCCCGGCGCTGATCGTGTCGAACCACCCGACCGGGATCGCCGACGGGATCGTGCTGAACGCGGTGATCGCTGCGGTGCGGGATGATCTTTTCGTCTATGCCAATCACGACATCCTGCGCATCCTGCCGCAATTCGACAGCCTGATCGCCCCGGTGGAATGGCGCGCCGAAAAGCGCAGCCATGCCAAGACCCGCGCCACGATGGACTATACGCGCGAGGCGCTGGAGCGCGGGCGGATCGGTCTGATCTTCCCCTCGGGCCGGCTGGCCAAGCGCCGGGGCCTGAGCCTGCACGAACGGCCCTGGATGGCCAGCGCAGCGATGATCGCACGCAAGTTCGATGCGCCCATCATCCCGCTGCGGATCCGGGCGCGCAATTCGGCGCTGTTCTACCTGCTTGACGCGATCCACCCGACGCTGCGCGACGTGACGCTGTTCAACGAGGTGCTGAACAAGGCGGGCCAGCCCTTCCGCGTGACCATCGGCGCCCCGATCCCGGCCGCGTCGCTGCCCGGCCGCAGCGAGGACGGCATCGCGCTCTTGCGCGATACGGTGCTGGGACTGCCCGCGCCGGGCCAGAACGCGGTGCGCATGTCGCAGATCCGCGGGCTGTTCCAGCGCCGCCACGCGCTTGCCAAGCCGCGCCCGATCGAGTGAACTGCGACGCCGGCCTCATGATCGGTGTCGCAGATGGGTATTTATGGAACGAAGAAGCCCGGTGCCGCTTTCCGAAATTCAGCGCGGCACCGGGCTTCTTCGTTCTTCAAATACCCATGCGACCGCGACGCAGAAGCTACGGCCCAAGAAGATCACACCACCATGTCGTCGCGATGGACCAGCGCGGCCCGGCCGGGATAGCCGAGGATGCCCTCGATCTCGTCGCTGCGATGGCCGGCGATGGCGCGCGCCTCGGTCGAGGAATAGCGCACGAGGCCGCAGGCCAGCCGTGCGCCCTTGCCGTCCTGCACCACCACCGGATCGCCCCGGCCGAAGCGGCCCGAGACGGCGGTGACGCCGGCCGGCAGCAGCGACTTGCCCTGCCCCAGCGCCAGCGCGGCGCCGGCATCGACGGTGATCTCGCCCTTGGGCTTCATCGCCGCGATCCAGCGCTTGCGCGCGGCCTGCGGGTCGGTGTCTGGCAGGAACCATGTCACCCGCGCGCCACTCGCCACGGCGGAAAGCGGGTTCAGCACCGAGCCCTCGGCGATGGCCATGGCGCAGCCGCCCGCCACCGCCGTACGCGCCGCCATCAGCTTGGTCTTCATGCCGCCCTTGCTGACGCCCGAGATCGGGTCGCCGCCCATGGCCTCGATCTCGGGCGTGATCTGCTGGACCACTGGCAGGTGACGCGCAGCGGGGTCGGTCTTGGGATTGGCGGTATAGAGCCCATCGACGTCGGACAGCAGCAGGAGTTGGTCGGCCCCGCAGGTCACGGCGATCTGCGCCGCCAGCCGGTCGTTGTCCCCGAAGCGGATCTCGTCGGTCGCCACGGTGTCGTTCTCGTTCACGATCGGCACCACGCCGAGGCCCAGGAGCGTCTGCATGGTCGCGCGGCTGTTGAGATAGCGGCGCCGGTCGGTGGTGTCGTCCAGCGTCACCAGCAGCTGCGCGGTCTTGACGCCATGCGGCGCCAGCGCCTCTTCATAGGCGCGGGCGAGCTTGATCTGGCCCACCGCCGCCGCCGCCTGCGACTGCTCGACCCGCAGGGGACCGGCGGGCAGGCCCAGCACCTGCCGCCCCAGCGCGATGGCGCCCGAGGAAACCAGCACCACGTCCGTCCCCCGCCCCCGCGCCCGCGCCACGTCGTCGCAAAGCGCGCGCAGCCATTCGGCGCGCAGCCCCGCGCCGTTCACCAGCAGCGCCGAGCCGATCTTGACCACCAGCCGCTGCGCGCGGCCCAGTTCCGGCGTCACGGCTGCCACGGCTTGTCTTCCTTGTCGGCGGCGGGCTTGCGCGAGGGCGCGATCCGCGACCAGAGTGCGCGCAAGACCTCGGTCACGCCTTCGCGCGAGACGCCGGACATCAAGAGCACCGGGCCGCCGATCTCGGCCTCGAGCGCCGCCTTGCGCTCGGCCAGCGTCTCGGGGTCGAGCGCATCGATCTTGTTCAGCGCCGTCACCCGCGGCTTTTCGGCCAGAGCCGGGGAATAGGCCTGAAGCTCGGTCAGGATGGTGCGGGCGTCCTGCGCCACGTCCTCGGCCGTGCCGTCGACCAGGTGCAGAAGCACGCGCGAGCGCTCGACATGGCCCAGGAACTGGTCGCCCAGGCCCCGACCCTCGGAAGCGCCCTCGATCAGGCCGGGGATGTCGGCCATGACGAATTCATGCCCGTCCACCCCCACGACGCCCAGGTTCGGGTGCAACGTGGTAAAGGGATAGTCCGCGATCTTGGGCCGCGCGTTCGACACCGCGGCAAGGAAGGTCGATTTCCCGGCATTCGGCAGGCCCACCAGCCCGGCATCGGCGATCAGCTTCAGCCGCAGCCACAGCGTGCGCTCGACCCCCGGCTGGCCGGGGTTGGCGTGGCGCGGCGCGCGGTTGGTCGAGCTTTTGAAATGCAGGTTGCCGAAGCCGCCGTTGCCGCCCCTGGCCAGCAGCACCCGCTGGCCCGGCTCGGTCAGGTCGGCGACCACGGTTTCCTGGTCCTCTTCCAGGATCTCGGTGCCGACCGGCACGCGCAACACGATGTCGTCTCCCGAGGCGCCGGTGCGCTGCGCGCCCATGCCATGCCCGCCCGACTTGGCGAAGAAATGCTGCTGGAAGCGAAAGTCGATCAGCGTGTTCAGCCCCTCGACCGCCTCGGCCCAGACATCGCCGCCATTGCCGCCGTCGCCGCCGTCCGGCCCGCCATATTCGATGAACTTCTCGCGGCGGAAGGATACGCAGCCCGCGCCCCCGCCGCCCGAGCGGACATAGACCTTGGCGAGATCGAGGAATTTCACGGGCGCAATCCTGTCAGCTATGGCAAAGCCGTGGGATACGCGCTTGGCCGTTTTCGTGCAAGTGGCGTGACTTTCCCCCGTCCCGCGAATTAGATGGGCCGGCGACGAACGAGTGGAGACGCCATGCCGGTCCTGACCTATGCCACGCTTTTCACCGCCATCACGCTTGAAGTGGTCGGCACCACCTTCCTGCAGCGCAGCGAGCAGTTCACCCGGCTTGTCCCCACCCTGCTGATGGGCCTGTGCTATGCGGGCTCGTTCTATTTCCTGTCGCTGGCCTTGCGGGCCATGCCGCTGGGCATCGCCTATGCGATCTGGAGCGGTCTGGGGATCGTGCTGGTCTCGCTGATCGGGCTTGTCGTCTTTGGCCAGAGGCTGGATTTCGCGGCGGTGGTCGGGCTTTCCATGATCGTCGCGGGTGTCGTCATCGTGAACCTGTTCTCGGGCAGCGTGACGCATTGAATCGCCTCCACCCTTAACATTCCGGCAATCGGGTCTAGATTAATGTCCGAAGGGAGGGCCGCGATGATCCACTTCGACAACAGCTATGCCCGACTGCCGGAAGGTTTCTTCACCCGCACCCGCCCGACCCCGGTGCGCGACCCGCAGCTTGTGGCGCTGAACCGGCCCCTGGCCGAGCGGCTGGGCTTCGACGCCGACTGGCTTGCCAGCCCCGAAGGCGTGGCCATGCTGGCCGGCAACGCCCTGCCCGAGGGGGCCGAACCCATCGCCCAGGCCTATGCCGGCCACCAGTTCGGCGGCTTCGTGCCGCAGCTGGGCGACGGGCGCGCGGTCCTGCTGGGCGAGGTGGTGGCGCCGGATGGGGCGCGCTTCGACATCCAGCTGAAGGGTGCCGGGCCGACGCCCTTCTCGCGCCGGGGCGACGGCCGGGCCTGGCTGGGCCCGGTGCTGCGCGAATACCTGGTCAGCGAATTCATGGCCGCATTCGGCATCCCGACCACGCGCGCCCTTGCGGCCGTCACCACCGGCGAGACGGTGATCCGCGAGACGCTGCTGCCCGGCGCGGTGCTGACCCGCGTCGCCGCCAGCCATATCCGCGTCGGCACCTTCGAATTCTACGCCGCCCGCGGCGACCGGCAGCGGCTGCAACTGCTGGCCGACCACGTCATCGCCCGCCACTATCCCGATGCCTCGGGCGCGGCCGACCTGCTGCAGCGCGTGGTCGAGCGGCAGGCCGCGACCATCGCCGGCTGGATGGCGCTCGGCTTCATCCACGGGGTGATGAACACCGACAACATGTCGGTCTCGGGCGAGACCATCGACTACGGCCCCTGCGCCTTCATGGACGGCTACCGCCCCGACAAGGTGTTCAGCTCGATCGACGCCCAGGGCCGCTACGCCTGGAACGAACAGCCCAACATCGCGGTCTGGAACCTGGCGCAATTCGCCAGTTGCCTGGTGCCCCTGATGGGCAACGACGACGCGGCAGTGGCCGAGGCCACGCGCATCGTCCACAGCTTCCCTGGGCTCTACCAGGCGGAATGGCTGAAGCGCTTTGCCGCCAAGCTGGGCATCGCCGACCCTCGCCCCGAGGACCGGGCGCTGATCGAGCGGCTCTTGACGCTGATGGCGGCCGAGGAGGCGGATTTCACCCGCACCTTCGCCGGGCTGGCCGACGGCCGCGCCCGCGACGAATTCGCGGCGCCCCAGCAGTTCGACGCCTGGGCCGAGGGCTGGCGGTCGCGCATCCGCGACCTTGCGGACGCAAGCCAGGTCATGGCGCGCGCCAACCCGCGCCGCATCCCGCGCAACCACCGCATCGAGGAGGTCATCGCCGCCGGGCGCGAGGGCGATTACGCGCCCTTCCACGCGCTCGACGCGGCGCTGCGCGCGCCCTTCCAGGACCGGCCGGAATGGGACGGCTTCGCGCAGGCCCCTGCCCCCGATGAGATCGTCCGTCGCACCTTCTGCGGCACCTGAGCAGCAGCGAAAGGCCCAATGCCGAAAAGCCCCGACCATCCGAGCCCCGACCACCTTCGCCTGGCCAGCTACAACCTGCACAAGTGCCGCGGCATGACCGGCCCGCACGCGCCCGAGCGCAACCTGCGCGTCATCGCCGAACTGGATGCCGACGTGATCGCCCTGCAAGAGGTCGATTTCCGCTTCGGCGCCCGCCCCGAGGCGCTGCCGCGCGCGCTGATCGAAAAGACCACCGGCATGGTCCCCGCCCCCTTCCTGGGCACCGGCGAGAATTCGCTGGGCTGGCACGGCCAGACCATCCTGCTGCGCCCCGAACTGCGCGAGAGGGCCGAGATCCGCCGCCTGCCCCTGCCGGGGATCGAGCCCAGGGGCGCGCTGGTGCTGCGCCTGCCGGGGCTGACGGTGGTGGCGGTGCATCTGGGGCTGATGCGCTCGTCGCGCCGCGCCCAGCTGTCGCGCATCATCGCCCAGGCGCGGCGCATCGGCCACGACCGCATGGCGCTGACCGGCGATTTCAACGAATGGCACGATTCGCGCGGGCTGGAGGCGCTGGAGGCGCTACGCGTCGTCACCCCCGGCCCCAGCTGGCCCGCGCCCTTCCCGCGCCTGCGCTACGACCGCTTCGCCGTCTCGCGCAGCATCGAGGTGCTGGATTGCGGCGTGCTGGACAACGAGATGGCGCGGGCGGCCTCGGACCACCTGCCGATCTGGGCCGACCTCGCCGTAGATGCGCATGAAGAGGTGCCGCGCGGCTACCAGCCGGCGCGCGTCACCTCGCGCATTCCCGGCGAGGATGGGGTGGCCGGGGCGGATTGACGCTTTTCTGCAATTGCGAAGGCGGTTAAACAGCGCCAAAGCTCGTCAGCCAAGGGGGACGCAGACATGACCGCCATCATCGACATATTCGCGCGCGAGATTCTGGACAGCCGGGGCAACCCGACGGTCGAGGTCGATGTGACGCTGGAAGACGGCACCATGGGCCGGGCGGCGGTGCCCTCGGGCGCCTCGACCGGCGCGCATGAGGCGGTCGAGAAGCGCGACGGCGACAAGGCCCGCTACATGGGCAAGGGCGTGCTGGAAGCCGTCGCCGCCGTCAACGGCGAGATCGCCGAGAACCTGATCGGCGAGGACGCGACCGAACAGGTCGCCATCGACCGGATGATGATCGAGCTGGACGGCACCCCGAACAAGGGCCGCCTGGGCGCCAATGCCATCCTGGGCGTCTCGCTGGCGGTGGCCAAGGCCGCGGCCGAGGCCTGCACCCAGCCGCTCTACCGCTATGTCGGCGGCGCCGGCGCCCGCGTGCTGCCGGTGCCGATGATGAACATCATCAACGGCGGCGAACATGCCGACAACCCCATCGACATCCAGGAATTCATGATCATGCCGGTTTCGGCGGAGAACATCCGCGAAGCCGTGCGCATGGGCTCGGAAGTCTTCCACACGCTGAAGAAGGAACTCTCGGCGGCGGGCCTCGCCACCGGCGTCGGCGACGAGGGCGGCTTCGCGCCGAACCTCAGCAGCACCCGCGACGCGCTGGACTTCATCCTCAAGGCCATCGAGAAGGCCGGCTACACCCCCGGCGACGACATCATGCTGGCGCTGGACTGCGCCTCGACCGAGTATTTCAAGGGCGGCAAGTATGAAATGGCCGGCGAGGGCAAGTCGCTGACCCCGGCCGAGAACGTCGCCTATCTCGAGGCGCTGTGCAACGACTACCCGATCCTGTCGATCGAGGACGGCTGTTCCGAGGACGACTGGGAAGGCTGGAAGCTCCTGACCGACACGCTGGGCGGCCGGGTGCAGCTGGTCGGCGACGACCTCTTCGTGACCAACCCGGCGCGCCTGGCCGAGGGCATCGCGCGGGGCTGCGGCAACTCGCTGCTGGTGAAGGTGAACCAGATCGGCACGCTGACCGAGACGTTGGATGCGGTGCGCATGGCCGACCGCGCGCGCTACACCTCGGTCATGTCGCACCGCTCGGGCGAGACCGAGGACGCGACCATCGCCGACCTGGCGGTGGCGACGAATTGCGGCCAGATCAAGACCGGCAGCCTCGCGCGCTCGGACCGGCTGGCGAAATACAACCAACTGATCCGCATCGAGGAAATGCTGGGCGCCGCAGCGGAATATGCCGGCAAGTCCATCCTGCGCGGCTGATCCGCAGGGCATCGCAACGAAGCAGGGCGGCCCGACGAGGCCGCCCTTTTTCATATCCACCAGCGATGCGTCAGCGCAAAGGCGCCAAGCGCAAGGCGGCGGCGGAACTCCGAGGGCGCGGCGCCGGCCAGCGCCTCGATCCCCCGCGGCGCCGCCTGCAATGCGGCCGGCACGCCCGCGCCGGCAAACAGCACCGGCGCCAGCCGGCGCGGCACAAGCCGACGCTGCGCCCTGGCCTCGGCAAGCTTCGTGCGGGCCCTGTCCGCGATCCGGGCCAGCGCCTCGGGCGAGGCGTCCCAAAGGCCCAGCCCCAGCCCCTGCAAGGCCGGCAGCGCGGCCAGCCAATGCGCCAACCCCGCCCCCTCGGCCTGGACGTCGACGATCTCGGCAACCTCCGGCTTTCTCCGTTTTCCAAATACCCCGCGGGGGTCCGGGGGCGCGAAGCCCCCGGCAGCCTCCCAGCCCAGGGCCTCGGCGGCGAAGCGCGCCAGCGGCACCGCCGTATCCCGCACATAGGCCGCGACGGCTTCGGGCCCGTCCAGCGGCTCGCGCGCCGCATCGCGGCGCCGCGCCTCGGCCAGCACGGCGAAGCCGGCGGCGCGCGGCCCCCAGGCCTCGGCCAGCGGCGTCAGCAGCTCATGCGACTGCGCCTTGCCGGCGCCGATGTCCTCCAACCGCTCGATCCACCATTGCAGCCGCATCTCGGCGATCAGCGGCTCGGTCGAGGCCAAGGGCGCACGCGCCAGCTCCAGGTTCAGCGCATAAAGCGTCAGCAGCCGCGGCCGCGCCTCGGCGGGGGCCAGCAGGCAGATGCCGAAGCGATCGGGATCGTGCTCGCGCAGCGCCTCGGCGCAATCGTCCAGGCTCATGCCGGCACCACCCGGTCGCGGACCAGCTTCCAGCGGATCGCATCGACCAGCGCCTCGAAACTGGCATCGACGATATTGGGCGAGACGCCCACGGTGGACCAGCGATGGCCCTGCCCGTCGGCGCTGTCGATGATGACCCGCGTCGCCGCCTCGGTGCCGCCGCCGGTGATGCGGACGCGGAAATCGACCAGGTGCATGTCGTCGATGGCCGCCTGATAGGGGCCCAGATCCTTGGCCAGCGCCCGCCACAGCGCGTTGACCGGGCCGCGGTCATGCCCCTCGGCATCCATGCTTTCGCTGACCGACAGCATGCGCTCGCCGCCGATCTGCACCACCACCACGGCTTCCGAGACGGAAATCCGTTTCCCCAGCGCATTCTTGCGCCGCTCGACGGTGACGCGGTAGCGCTCGACGGTGAAGTAATGCTGCATCCGGCCCAGTTCGGCGAGCGCCAGCAGCTCGAAGCTGGCCTGCGCGCCGTCATAGGCATAGCCGGCATCCTCGCGCGCCTTGACCAGGTCCAGGATGCGCGCCAGCGCCGGATCGTCGCGGCCGACCTCGATCCCCGCCTCGGCAAGGCGCGCGCGCAGGTTCGACTGCCCGGCCTGGTTCGACATCGGGATGATGCGCTCGTTGCCGACCGTGGCGGGGTCCACATGCTCGTAGGTCGCCGGGTTCTTCAGGATGGCGCTCGCATGCAACCCGGCCTTGTGGGCAAAGGCCGAAGCGCCGACATAGGGCGCGGGCCGGGCGGGCGGGCGGTTCAGGATCTCGTCCAGCCGGCGCGAGATGCGCGTGAGCCCGGCCAGCCCCTCGGCGGTGACGCCGGTTTCCAGCGCCGAGCGATAGGGCTCCTTCAGCAGCAGGGTCGGGATCAGGCTGGTCAGGCTCGCGTTGCCGCAACGCTCGCCCAGCCCGTTCAGCGTGCCCTGCACCTGCCGCGCCCCGGCATCGACCGCGGCAAGCGTGCAGGCCACGGCATTGCCGGTATCGTCATGGCAATGGATGCCCAGCCGGTCGCCGGGGATGCCGGCCGCGATCACCGCGCGCGTGACCTGCCCCACCCGTTCGGGCAGGGTGCCGCCGTTGGTGTCGCACAGCACGATCCAGCGCGCGCCCGCCTCCAGCGCCGCGCGCAGGCAGGCCAGGGCATAATCCGCGTCCTCGTCATGGCCGTCGAAGAAATGCTCGGCATCGAACAGCGCCTCGCGCCCCTGGGCCACCAGATGCGCAACCGAGACGCGGATATTGTCGAGGTTCTCCTCGAGCGGGATCCCCAGCGCCTCGCGGACATGGAAGGGATGGGTCTTGCCGACCAGGCAGACGGCCGGGGTGCCGGCATTCATCACCGCCGCCAGCACGTCGTCGTTGTCGGCCGAGCGACCGGCGCGCTTGGTCATGCCAAAGGCGGTCATGGTGGCGCGGGTCGCCGGGGCCTGGGCGAAGAAATCGCTGTCGGTCGGGTTGGCGCCAGGCCAGCCGCCCTCGATGTAATCGACGCCCAGCCGGTCCAGCATCTGCGCGATCTCGGCCTTTTCGGCGGCAGAGAACTGCACGCCCTGGGTCTGCTGCCCGTCGCGCAGCGTGGTGTCGTAAAGGTAAAGGCGCTGGCGCGTCATCGGGGCGGCCCCTTCGGCTGGCTGGTGTGCGGTTATTCGGGCAGTCCGGCGGCGTCGAAATCCGGGCCGGGCAGAAGCTCGACCCCGGCCGGGCCCATGCGCACCTCGACCCCGGCGGCCAGCAGGCGCTGCTTGAAGCCGTCCACCGCCGAGAAATCCTTGCTGGCCTTGGCCTCGGCACGCAGCGCCGCCATGCGCTCGGCCCAGGGCGACAGGTCGGGGCCCTCGGCGATCCAGCCGCCCAGATCCTCGGTCAGCAGGCCAAGCATGCGGGCGCCGGCCAGCAGGCCCGCGCCGTCGCCCTGCCCCGCCATCTCGTGCAAGGCCGCGATCGCACCCGCGGTATTGAGGTCGTCGGCAAGCGCGGCCAGGACGGCGGGTGCCGGGCTTGGCGCGGGGTCGATCCCCGCGACAAGGCCGCGCCAGCGGCGCAGCACGGCCTCGGCCTCGCGCGCCTTCTCGGCCGTCCAGTCCATCGGCTTGCGGTAATGCGTCGACAGCAGCACGAAGCGGATCACCTCGCCCGGAATGCCCTGGTCCAAGAGGTCGCGGACGGTGAAGAAATTGCCCAGGCTCTTGGACATCTTGCGCCCCTCGACCTGCAGCATCTCGTTATGCAGCCAGACGCGGGCGAAATCGCCATGCGGATGGGCGCAGCAGCTTTGCGCGATCTCGTTCTCGTGATGAGGGAATTGCAGGTCGATGCCGCCGGCATGGATGTCGAAGCTTTCGCCCAGCAATTCGTAGGACATGGCCGAGCATTCGATATGCCAGCCCGGACGGCCGCGGCCCCAGGGGCTGTCCCAGCCCGGCAGTTCCGCATCCGAGGGCTTCCACAGCACGAAATCCATCGGGTCTTCCTTGAAGGGCGCGACCTCGACGCGGGCGCCGGCGATCATGTCGTCGACCGAACGCCCCGAAAGCTTGCCGTAACCGGCAAAGCTGCGCACGCGGAACAGCACATGCCCGTCCTTGGCATAGGCATGGCCGCCCTGGACCAGCGTCTCGATCATGGCGATCATCTCGCCGATGTAATCGGTGGCGCGCGGCTCGTAATCGGGCCGCGCCGCCCCCAGCGCATCCATGTCGGCGTGATACCAGCCGATGGTTTCATGCGTGCGCTCGCGGATCAGCTCCTCGAGGCTGCCTTCGGCACCGGCCTCCTTGCGGGCCAGGGCGGCGGCGTTGATCTTGTCGTCCACGTCGGTGAAGTTGCGCACATAGGTGACATGGTCCGCGCCATGGACGTGGCGCAGCAGCCGCACCAGCACGTCGATCACCACCACGGGGCGCGCATTGCCCAGATGCGCCCGGTCATAGACCGTCGGCCCGCAGAGATAGAGCCGCACGTTCTGCGGGTCGATGGGCCGGAAAACCTCTTTCCGGCGCGTCCTGGTATTCGTCAGCCTGATCTCGACCATGACTTCCCCTTTGCGGGCGTCGTCAGGTCACCATGAACCGCCCGCCTGAATTTTCAGCCGGTAATGATGCAGCGGGTGGTGGCGGTTCCTGCCTTCATGCGCCCGCCTTAACGCATTGTCTTGCCTATGCCAAGAGAGGCTGCAAAACTTGGGCCATGAGCCGCGAACTGGTCAATGAAATCTGCGCCGCGCAGCCTGGGGCCGAATGGTCGGATCCCTGGGGCGGCGGCCATGATTGCTGGAAGATCGGCGGCAAGACCTTTGCCGTCACCGGCGCCATCGGCACCCATGTCTCGGTCAAGACCGACAGCGCCGAGACGGCCGAATTCCTGATCGAGACCGGCGTGGCCGAGCGCGCGGCCTATCTGCACCGCAGCTGGGTCGCGCTGCCGCTCGATTCGGCGCCCGACGAGCTGGCGCATCGCATCCGCCATTCCTATCGTCTGGTGCGCGGCGCCCTGCCCAGGAAGGTGCAGGCGGCCCTGCCGCCCCTGTAACCCGCCCCTGCGACGAAAATGGCCGGCCCCGAGAGGGAGCCGGCCAGAGGCGAAGGGCCGAGCGACTGGCCCCGCGCCAAGAACGATCGGCAAGGCGTCAGGCCGGAACCTGCGAGGCGAGCTGTTGCAGCAAGCCTTCCATCTGCTTGCAGAGCGCCTCTTCGGTGGTGTTTTGCTCGGTCGCGGCATCGGCCAGCGTCCGCTCGACGCCCATGGCCGAGACGGTGCCTTCCTTGCCCTTGGCCTCGGCGGCATCGCCCTTGGCGCTGTCGCCCGCCGGGATCATCGCCAGCAGCTTGGTCTGGATCTCGACCGCCTTGCCGTCGATATGGCCCTGCTCCTGGCAATAGGCCAGGACGCCCAGCTGGTTGCGCGCGCTTTCATAGGCGGCGGCGCTGTCCTGGGCCGGCACGGCGGCAGGCGCCTCGGTCGTGGCCGGGGCCTCGGGGGCGGCGGGCGCGGCCGGGGCCGTCTCTTGCGCCAGGGTCACGCCTGCGGTCAGGCCAAGGGCCAGGGCGGGCAGGATTGCGAAACGTGCGATCATCTCGATCTCCGTCTGTTGCGTGTGGGCGGACTGTGGCATGGGGTGGCCGGGGCCGCAAACCGGCTCGGCGGAATGCCGCGGCCGCTTACGCGCCGATCAGCGGAAAAGCACCAGCGAGCCCGGCGACCAGCTCACATTCGCGCGGGTGCCGACATCCTGCACCTCGCGGCCGAAGACGTTGCGCATGGCGATGCGCACCGGCCGCGCCTGGCCGTCGAAACCGGCCGAGCCGTCCAGCCGCACGTCGTAATAGGTCATGTCGCCGTAATAGACGACCTCGTCGATCACCCCCTCGGCCACCCGGTTCGCGCCCTGCGCGCCGGGCGCGACCAGCGACACCGCCTCGGGCCGGAAGCCGATCGAGGGGCCGTCGTCGCCCGGATCGGCCTGGCTGACATTGGCCAGGGGAATGTCGACGCGGCCCAGCCCCGGCGCCTCGATCTGCGCCGCATCGGCGGTCTCGCCCAGCACGCGGGCGGGCAGGAAGTTCATCACCCCGATGAAATTCGCCACCCGGCGGCTGGTCGGGCGGGCATAAAGCGCCTCGGGCCCGTCGAGCTGGGCGATCTGGCCCTCGAACATCACCGCGATGCGGTCGGACATGACCAGCGCCTCTTCCTGGTCGTGGGTGACAAGGACGAAGGTGATGCCGACCTGGCGTTGCAGCTTGATCAGCTCGACCTGCATCTGCTCGCGCATCTTGCGGTCCAGCGCCGAAAGCGGCTCGTCCAGCAGCAGCACCTTGGGCTTCAGGATCAGCGCGCGGGCCAGCGCCACCCGCTGCCGCTGCCCGCCCGACAGCGCATGGCTGGCGCGGCTGCCATAGCCTTTCAGCCCCACCATCTCCAGCGCCTGTTCGACCGCCGCCGCCTTTTCGGCGCGCGAGCGCGGGTCGCGGCGCAGGCCGAAGCCCACGTTCTCGGCCACGGTCAGGTGCGGGAAGATGGCATAGGACTGGAACACCATGTTGGTCGGCCGCCGGTTCGCCGGCACGTCCTGCATGTCCTGCCCGTCGATCAGCACCACGCCCGAGGAAATATCCTCGAACCCGGCGATGGTGCGCAGAAGCGTGGTCTTGCCGCAGCCCGAGGGCCCCAGCAGCGAAAAGAACTCGCCCGAGCGGATGGTCAGGTCGATGCCGCGCAGCGCGTGATAATCGCCGTAATGCTTTTGCACCCCGCGGATCTCGATCATCGGGCGCGCGCCGGCCATGGCGGCGCGATGGGCGGCGGTGCTTTTCGGGCCGGGGTTTTGGGTCGTCACAGGAAGCCTCCGGTATCCTTGGCGCCGGTCTTGGCGATGCCGCGGCGGCGGAAATATTCGGCGATGGTCAAAAGGGCGATCGACAGCAGCACCAGCACCGTCCCCAGCGCCATGATCATCGGGATCTGCTTGGGGAAACGCAGCTGGCTGAAGATATAGGTGGGCAGCGTCGGCTCGTTCCCGGCCAGGAAGAAGGCGATGATGAATTCGTCCAGGCTGATGGTGAAACTCATCAAGAGCGACGAGATGATGCCCGGCATGACCAGCGGCAGGATCACGAGCCGGAAGGCGCTGATCCGCGTCTCGCCCAGGTCATAGGCCGCCTCCTCCAGCGAACGGTCGAGCGAGTTGAAGGCGGTGGACAGGATCACCGTGGCATAGGGCATGCAGATCAGCGTATGGCCCAGGATCACCGTCAGGATGCTCAGCTGCACGCCCAGCGACAAGAGCACCACCAGAAGCGAGATCGAGACGATGATCTCTGGCAGCACCAGCGGCAGCATGATCAGCCCCATGATCGGCCCCTTGCCCGGAAAGGCGAAGCGGGTCGAGGCGCGGGCGGCGAAGACGCCAAGGCAGGTCGCCAGGATCGAGGAACTGACGGCGATGGTCAGCGAATTGGTCAGCGCCCGGCGCAGCGAGGCATTGCCCCACATCTGCGCGAACCATTCCGTGGTGAAGCCCCGCAGCGGAAAGGCGATGATCGTGCCCGAATTGAAGGCGAAGATCGGCAGAAGCAGGATCGGCGCGTAAAGGAACAGCAGGTAGATCAGCGCATAGGCCCGCAGGCCCCCGCCCTTCATTGCCGCACCCTGAGGAAGCGGCGGTTCACGGCGATGAAGGCCAGGCTGATGACCGCGACGATCAGCATCGCCGTCACCGCCAGCGCCGAGCCCATCGGCCGGTTGTCCAGGTCCAGCATCTGCGCCTGGATCATGTTGGCGATCATCGGGATCTTGCCGCCGCCGATCAGCGCCGGGGTGACATAGTCGCCGATGGTCGGGATGAAGACGATCAGCGCCGCCGCCACCACCCCCGGCATGGCCAAGGGCAGGGTGACGCGCCAGAAGGTCATGGCGCGGCTTTCGCCCAGGTCGCGCCCGGCCTCCAGAAGCGAGCGGTCGATCTTTTCCAGCGCGATGAAGATCGGCAGGATGGCGAAGGGCGCATAGGCATGGGCCAGCGTGATGACCATGGCGTTGACGTTGTAGAGGATGAAGGTCAGCGGCTGCTCGATCAGCCCCAGCGTCTTCAGCCCCGAGTTGATGACGCCGTTATAGCCCAGGATCACCTTCCACAGGAAAACCCGGATCAGGTAGCTGGTCCAGAACGGGATGGTGATCAGGAACAGCCACATGGCCTTTTTCTGCGGCGAGACGGCGAAGGACAGGAAATAGGCCACCGGAAAGGCCAGCACCACGGTGGCCAGCGTCACCAGCGCCGCCACCCCCAGCGAACGCAGCATGATGCGGTGAAAGATCGGGTCGGCCCAGACGGTGCGATAGTTCTCCAGCGTGAATTCGCGGATCACCGTCAGGTAGCCGTCCTTGAAGAAGGAATAGGCCAGGATGGTCAGCAAGGGCGCCGCCAGCACCAGCACGGCATAGCCCAGCGGCGGCGCGATCAGGGTCAGCCCCTGAGCCGTCTGAGATCGGTTTCCTGACGCCATGCCCTGCCCTGTGAATCCCTGTCGCTTGGGGTGGCAGGTTTCCATATCCGTGCCGCGAGGAAAAGGGTTTTCCTGCGCTGCGGCAGGCCGGCTTCACGAGCCCTGGAAATGCGCCGCCACCTCGCGCCGATGCGGCTGGGCGCGATGCTCGACCAGGTAGATGCCCTGCCAGGTGCCCAGTTCCATCCGGCCGCGCGCGACGGGGATCTGCAGGCTGACGGGCAGGATCGCGGCCTTGAGATGCGCGGGCATGTCGTCCGGCCCCTCGGCGCGATGCGTCAGGTAGCGCATCGACGGATGATCGGCCGACGGCGCGATGCGGTCGAGCCAGGCCAGCAGGTCGCGCTGCACGTCCGGGTCGGCGTTCTCCTGCACCAGGAGCGAGCAGGAGGTATGGCGCACGAACAGCGTCACCACGCCCTCCTGCGCGCCGATGCCGCGCAGCCAGGCCGCCACCTCGGCGGTGAAATCATGACAGGCCGGCCCGCGAGTCGGGATGGTGAAGGTGGTGTTCAAAACAGGCGCTCCGGGGCCGACATGCCCAGAACCACAACCCCGCTGAAGGCCAGCACGACCAAAACCTGCCCGGCAAAGCGGCTCAGCAGGTGCCACCGCCACCAAGCTGCCGAATGCAGGCTGCGATCAGCGCGTTTCAGCCCGTGGTTGAACCCGCTCGCCTCAACGAGCAAAACGAGGCAGGCGGCCAAGAAAACGCTGGTGCCGATCCACATGCAGGCCTCGACCTGCGCGCGATCTGCGCTGCCCGCGGGCATGGCCAGCGACCTTGCATGCAAGGCAATCGCCAGGGTCGCCAAGACCTGCATGACCTTGCCGACAGGCGCCTTGACCAGCAATCGCCAGAACTCGCGATTGTTCAGGTCGACGCGCTCAACCCTGCAGAGCCTCGGCGGCTTGCGCCAAGGCGCCCAATCACTCCCCGCCATGGGTTTCTCCGTTGCACAAATACCCAATGAGCTACTCCGCCGCCTCGCCCGGCGCTTCCAGCGACTCGACGCCGTCATGGTCCAGCACGATCCGCTTTTGCGTGCGCGCGCCCAGGTCGCGCAGCATCTCGGCCTGGCGGATGACGTTGCCCGGCCCGCGGGTCAGCCGGTCCATGGCGGTGGCGTGGCTTTTCTGCGCCCGCTCCAGCGCGCTGCCCACATCCTCGACCGCCGAGACGAAGCCGTGCAGCTTGTCGTAAAGCTGGCCGGCGCGGGCGGCGATGGCCATGGCGTTCGACTCGCGCCGCTCGACCGTCCAGATGTGATCCACCGTGCGCAGGGTCAGCATCAGCGTGGTCGGCGTCGCCAGCCCCACCCGGCTCTCCATCGCGTGCCGCGCCAGGTCGGGATCGACGCGCAGCGCCTCGGAAAAGGCGCCCTCGACGGGGATGAACATCAGCACGTAATCGACCGAGCCCTCGTCCAGCGCCTGGTAGCCCTTGGCGGCAAGCCCGGCGACATGGGCGCGGACCGAGGCGACGTGCCGGCGCAGCGCGGCGTCGCGGGTCGGCATGTCCTCGGCATTCACCGCCTCTTCATAGGCGTTCAGCGAGACCTTGCTGTCGATCACCAGCAGCTTCTTCTGCGGCATCTTCACGATCACGTCCGGCCGCCACAGCTTGCCGTCGGTGTCGCGATGGCTCGACTGCGTGTCGTAATGCGTGCCGGCGATCAGGCCGGAATCCTCGAGGATGCGCTCCAGGATCATCTCGCCCCAGGCGCCGCGCTTCTGGCTGTCGCCTTTCAGCGCGCGGGTCAGCGCCACCGCCTCGCGCGAGATGTCCTCGGAGCGCTTGTGCAGGTATTCGATCTGCTCGCGCAGCCTTGCGCGTTCCTCGTCCGTGGCCTTGTTGCGGGCCTGAAGCTCGGTCTGGAAGCGGTGGACCTGGTCGCGAAACGGGGTCAGCAGGGCCGAAAGCTGCTCGCCATGCGCCTTTTGCATCTCGCTGCCCTGGGATTTCAGCGTCTCGTTGGCCAGCAGGCGGAACTGGCCGGTCATCTCCTCGCGCAATTCGCGCAGGGTGGCGATGTCGCGCTCGGCCGCCTCGCGGTCCTTCTGCGCCGCCAGCCGGGTTTCCGCCAGGTCGCGCTCCAGCCGCGAGACCGCCTGCCTTTCGCGATGCAGCGCATCGCTCAGCCCGTCGCGCTCCTCGACCAGCTCCTGCAGGCGCTGGGTCAGCGATTCCGCCCGCGTCTCCAGCCGGCTGACGGCCAGAAGCTGGTCGCGCAGCCCGGCCGATTCGGCATCGCAGCGCGCCTGCAACTCGGCCTCGCGCCGCCGGGCCAGCACGGCATCCGCCGCTGCCGAACGCCGCGTTCGCCACAGCGCAACAAGGCAAAGCGCCAGCACCGCCAGCGCCGCGACCAACAGCAGCCGCAGATTGCCCGCATCCGCCAGCCATGCCTGCATTTTTCCCGCCTCGCCCATCGGCCCCTGCGCCTTGTCCCAACCGCGGTTTCGCGTCGCTTGCCGGGGACTGTTCACCTTTTCCCCCCAGAATGCAAGCGCAAGGCCCCCTTCCCTCGCGCCGGTTGCATCCCTAGCTTGCCCCTGAAAACCGCAAGAGGAGATCAGGCATGGTCAAGTCCGTCGCCGTCATGGTGGGGTCGCTGCGCAAGGATTCGCTCAACCACAAGCTGATGAAGGCATTGCAGAAACTGGCCGAGGGCCGGTTGCAGTTCCACCTGCTGCATATCGGCGATCTGCCGCATTACAACGACGACCTTTGGGCCGATCCGCCCGAATCGGTGCTGCGGCTCAAGGACCGGATCGAGCATTCCGACGCGGTGCTGGCGATCACGCCGGAATACAATCGCAGCTATCCGGGCGTCATCAAGAACGCGATCGACTGGGCGACGCGCCCCTATGGCCAGAACTCGTGGAAGGGCAAGCCCGCGGCCGTCACCGGCACCTCGCCCGGCGTGATCGGCGCGGCGCTGGCGCAGGCGCGGCTGAAAAACGACCTGGTCCATGTCGGCACGGTGATGATGAGCATGCCCGAGGCCTATATCCAGTGGCACGCCGAGGCCTATGCCGCCGACGGCAGCGTCACCGACGAAAAGACCGCGAAGTTCCTGCAAGCCTATGTCGATGCCTTCGTGGACTGGATCGAAAAGCACGGCTGAGCCCGGAACGACCAAGGCCGCGCCCTGGGGCGCGGCCTTTTTCATTGATCCGGGCGGTTACTGGTCCAGGAAGGACCGCAGCTTGCGCGACCGGCTGGGATGTTTCAGCTTGCGCAGCGCCTTGGCCTCGATCTGGCGGATGCGTTCGCGGGTGACGCTGAACTGCTGGCCGACCTCTTCCAGCGTATGGTCGGTGTTCATGCCGATGCCGAAGCGCATGCGCAAAACCCGCTCCTCGCGCGGGGTCAGGCTGGCCAGCACCCGCGTCGTCGTCTCCTTCAGGTTTTCCTGAATGGCCGAGTCGAGCGGCAGGACGGCGTTCTTGTCCTCGATGAAATCGCCAAGCTGGCTGTCCTCCTCGTCCCCGATCGGGGTTTCGAGGCTGATCGGCTCCTTGGCGATCTTCATCACCTTGCGGACCTTTTCCAGCGGCATCTGCAGCTTTTCGGCCAGTTCCTCGGGCGTGGGCTCGCGGCCGATCTCGTGCAGCATCTGCCGCCCCGTGCGCACCAGCTTGTTGATCGTCTCGATCATGTGGACCGGGATGCGGATGGTCCGGGCCTGGTCGGCGATGCTTCGCGTGATTGCCTGGCGGATCCACCAGGTCGCATAGGTCGAGAACTTGTAGCCGCGGCGATACTCGAACTTGTCCACGGCCTTCATCAGGCCGATATTGCCTTCCTGAATTAGATCAAGGAATTGCAGGCCCCTGTTCGTGTATTTCTTGGCGATCGAGATCACCAGCCGCAGGTTCGCCTCGACCATTTCCTTCTTGGCCTGGCGCGATTCCTTTTCGCCGCGCTGGACTTGGCTGACGATGCGGCGGAACTCCTCGATGTCCACGCCGACATGCTGGCCGACCATGGCCATCTCGGCGCGCAGGCTTTCCACCTGGGTGCGGGATTTCTCGAACAGCGCCTGCCAGCCGCGGCCCTTGTGCTGCATCATGCGCTCGACCCAGGTCGGGTCCAGCTCGCTGCCGCGATAGGCGTCGATGAATTCGCGCCGGTTGATGCGCGCGGCATCGGCCAGCTTCACCACGTTGGAATCGATGGTGACGATGCGGCGGTTGATGCCATAGATCTGGTCGACCAGCGCCTCGATGCGGTTGTTGTGCAGGTGCAGCTCGTTCACCAGCGCGACGATGCGCGAACGCAGCTCCTGATAGGCGCTTTCCTGCGCGGCCGAGAAGGTGCCGTCCTCGTTCAGCGTCGCCGACATGCGGTTGTCCTGCATGTGCGACAGCTCTTCGTAGCCGCGGGCGATGGCCTCCAGCGTCTCCAGCACCTTGGGCTTCAGCGAGGCTTCCATCGCGGCCAGCGACAGGTTCTGGCCGTCGTCCTCGTCCTCGTCCTCCTCGCGGCCCATGGGGTTGCCGTCGGCGTCGAACTCTTCCTCCTCGCGCGCGGCACCGTTGCCTGCGGCGGGACGGGTCTCGGTCGGCAGAACCTCTTCTTCCTCGCCGTCCTCGTCCATCGAGCGGCCGAAGGTGGTCTCGAGGTCGATCACGTCGCGCAGCAGGATGTCCTCGTCCAGAAGCTCCTGGCGCCACATGGTGATGGCCTTGAAGGTCAGCGGGCTTTCGCAAAGCCCGGCGATCATGGTGTTGCGGCCGGCCTCGATGCGCTTGGCGATGGCGATCTCGCCCTCGCGCGACAGCAGCTCGACCGAGCCCATCTCGCGCAGATACATGCGCACCGGGTCGTCGGTGCGGTCCAGCTTTTCCGTCTCGGCGGTGGCGACGGTCAGCTCGCGCGAGCCCGAGCCGGTGGTGGTCAGCTCGCCGCCCGGTTCGGCCTCCTCGGCCTCCTCGTCGTTCTCGACCACGCGGATGTCCATTTCCGACAGCATGGACATGACATCCTCGATCTGGTCGGAACTGACCTGTTCGGGCGGCAGGACGGCATTGAGCTGGTCATAGGTGATGAAGCCGCGCTCGCGCCCTTCGGCGATCATGCGCTTGACCGCGGCCTGCGACATGTCCAGCGAAGGATCGTCGTCCTTGGCCTCGGGCTTCTGGTCTTCGTCGTTGGCTGCCATGCTGGCTCCCTTGAAGCGGTGATTCGCGAATCGGCGAATCGGGATCGGCTATCGGCCGGTTCTAGCGCGAATCGCCGGCGATTCAAAGCCTGCGACCCGGCGCCGGCCGGGGTGATTCGGCGCAGGCGATTCGCGCGTCGTTCAGCCGCGCGGCTTGCGCCAGATCTCGTTCTTCAGCGCCGCATCGAGGATGGCCCGATAGGCGTCGCTGTCCTCGCCCAGGTCCGACAGGTCGGCCAGCGAGGGGTGGTCGGCCTGCTGGCGGGCACGGGCGGATTGCGCCATGCGCCAGGTCAGGCCCTCGTCGGCCAGGCCCTCGATCTCGGCCTCGGCGCGGGCGATTTCCTCGCGCGCGGCGCGGCGGGCCTCGATCCGGTCCAGGGCATTGGCAAGGATGCCGGCGGCGGCATCGCCGTCATGCGGGCGCAGGATCGCCGGGGCCGCCCTCACATGGGGGTCGGCCATGATGCTTTCAAGGGCGCGCTGCCCGGCCTGGGATTGCGTGCCCGACAGCAGGTCGTGGATCAGCGCGGCGCGGTCCGCATCCTGCGGCTCCAGCCGCTCCAGCCGCGATTCGACCGGGGCGATCAGCCCCGGATGGGTGGCGCAGATCGCCAGCACCATGGCCTCGACCAGCGCCTCGGCCTGCTGCCCGTCCATGTCGGGCGAGGACAGCCGCGAGGCGCGCGTGGGCGCCGCGGGCGCGACCGGCTGGAAGCGGGCATTGCGCCCCTGCCCCTGCCAGTCGCGGGGCCAGTCGCGGGCCGGGCGCGCGGCCGCGGGCGCATCGGCGCGGCGGCGGTTGCCGAACAGCTCCCATTTCAGGTTGCGCAGCACGGCCTGGTAATGGTCGCGGGTGTCCTTGTCGGGGATCTTGGCCACCGCCTCGGCAAGCGCCTTGTCCAGCGCCGCCCGGCGCTCGGGGCTGTCGAAGATCCGCCCCTCGGTCTCGCGCCGCCACAGCAGGTCGACCAGCGGCCGCGCCTCGTCCAGCACGGCGCCCATCGCCCCTGCCCCGCGGGCGCGGATCAGGTCGTCCGGGTCCAGCCCCTGCGGCAGGAAGGCAAAGCGCAGCGCCTGCCCCGGCCCGGTCATCGGCAGGGCCAGGTCGATCAGCCGCATCGCCGCGCGCAACCCCGCCTGGTCGCCGTCGAGCGCGATCACCGGCTCGGGCGAGATGCGCCACATCAGCCGCAGCTGGTCCTCGGTGATCGCGGTGCCCAGCGGGGCCACCGCGCCCTCGAAACCCGCCCGGACCAGGGCGATCACGTCCATGTAGCCCTCGGCCACCACCAGCGGCCGGCCCTTGGCCACCGCCGCCCGCGCCGGGCCGATATTGTAGAGGTTGCGCCCCTTGTCGAAGAGCGGCGTCTCGGGACTGTTGAGGTATTTCGCCCGCGCGTTCGGGTCCATCGCCCGGCCGCCGAAGGCGATGCAGCGCCCGCGCCCGTCGCGGATCGGAAAGATGATGCGGCCGCGAAAGCGGTCGAAGGAGGCGCCGCCATCCTCGGGCTTGGCCGCCAGCCCGGCCTCGACGATCAGCGCCTCGGCGATGCCCTTGGCGCGCAGGGCGTTGTAGAGGCCCTGCCGCTGGTCGGGGGCGAAACCGATGCCGAAGGCTTCGCAGGCGGCCTCGTCCAACCCGCGCCGGGCCAGATAGGCCCGCGCCGCCTCGGCCGGGCCCATGCCCAGCTGCATGCGAAACCAGCGCACCGCCTGTTCCATGACCTCGACCAGCTCGGTGCGGCGGTCGGCGCGCTGCACCTGGCGGGGGTCGCGCTCGGGCATCGGCAGGCCGGCCTCGGCGGCCAGCAGCTCGACCGCCTCGATGAAACCCAGCCCCTCGGCCTCGCGCAGGAAGGTCAGCGCATCGCCCTTGGCGTGGCAACCGAAGCAGTAATAGAAGCCCTTCTGGTCGTCGACATGGAAGGAGGCGGTCTTTTCGCCGTGGAAGGGACAGGGCGCCCACCAGTCGCCCTTGGCCTGATTCGAGCGGCGCAGATCCCAGACCACCTTGCGCCCGATCACGCGCGACAAAGGCACGCGGGCGCGGATCTCGTCAAGGAATTGCGGCGGCAGGCTCATGCCGTCTTATATCGGATCACGCCGCCCGGTTGCAAAGGGTCATGCACCCACCGCGCCGCGCACCAATTCGCGATAGACCGCGACCACCCGCTCCTGGTCCAGCCGGCCGCCCTCGCGATACCAGTTGGTGACGCCGGTCAGCATGGCGATCAGCGCCATGGTGGCCAGCCGCGTGTCGGGCACCGCCATCGCGCCCTCGGCCTCGCCGGCGATCAGGATCGCCTCCAGCGCATCCTCGTAGCGGCGGCGCAGGGCGGCGATCTCGGCGCGGTTCTCGGGCGTCAGGTTGCGCAGCTCCATATAGGACAGGAACACCGCCTCGGGACGCTCCAGGCTGGTCTGGATGTGAAAGCGCAGGAACGCCTCGAGCCGGTCGAGCGCGGGCCGGGCCGGATCGTCGCGCCAGGCGGCCAGCAGCTCTTCCATATGCACCCGCAGCAGGTCGGCCAGCAGCGCCTGCTTGTCGGCGGTATAGCTGTAGAGCGTGCCGACCTGCACGCCGACCTCGGCCGCGATCTGGCGCATCGAGACCGCGGCATAGCCGTGGCGCGCAAACAGCCTGCGCGCGGCGCCGCGGACCAGCGGTCCGGTGATCTCTGCCTTCGAGCCCTGGGTTCTTGCCATGCCGCCTTCTAGGCGGCCAGCCGCGCCAAGAAAAGAGCACATCTTGCCCTCGCCGCCCCGGCAGGCCTATGGTCCGGCACATGAATTTTCAGGGGAACGGCATGGGGCGGATCTGGGGCGCGCTGGCGCTGGCAAGCCTTGCCGCATGCGGCGACATGGTAGGCGACTATCCCGAGCTGATGCCGACCGACCGGCTGCTGGCCGAGCCGGCCCTGCCCGGCCATGCCACCGATGCCGGCCGCGACCCCGCGGCGGCGGGCAACGCGCTGGATGCGCGCGGCCGCTCCCTTGCCGCCCGCGCCGGCGCCGCGCCCGCCGCGGGCGACGCCGCATTGCAGCGCCGCGCCGAGGCCCTGCGCGCCCGCGCCAAGGCGCTGTCGCAGCAATCCCCGGCCGAGGACTGCCCCGAGGGCAGCCCCGATTGCCCGCCGAACTGAGGAGAAGCCCATGCCGGTCATCACCTGCATCGACGACCTGAAGGCGATCTATCGCCGACGCGTGCCGCGCATGTTCTACGACTATTGCGAAAGCGGCAGCTATACCGAGGGCACCTTCCGCGACAATTGCAGCGATTTCCAGCGCATCAAGCTGCGCCAGCGCGTCGCGGTGGACATGACCGGGCGCACCACCGAAAGCACGATGGCCGGGCAAAGGGTCGCCATGCCGGTGGCGCTGGCCCCGGTCGGCATGACCGGCATGCAATGCGCCGATGGCGAGATCAAGGCGGCGCGGGCGGCGAAAGCCTTTGGCGTGCCCTTCACGCTTTCGACCATGTCGATCTGCTCGATCGAGGACGTGGCCCAGGCGACCCAGGCGCCGTTCTGGTTCCAGCTTTACGTCATGCGCGACCAGGAATTCCTGGAGGCGATCATCGAGCGGGCCCGGCGCGCCAATTGCTCGGCGCTGGTGCTGACGCTGGACCTGCAGATCCTGGGCCAGCGCCACAAGGATCTGAAGAACGGGCTGTCCGCCCCGCCGCGGCTGACCCTGCCGGTGCTGCTGGACCTGGCGACGAAATGGCGCTGGGGCATCGAGATGCTGCAGACCAGGCGCCGCTTCTTCGGCAATATCGTCGGCCATGCCAAGGGGGTGGGCGATCCCTCGTCGCTGGTCGCCTGGACGGCCGAGCAGTTCGACCCGCAGCTCGACTGGGGCAAGATCGCCCGCATCCGCGACCTCTGGGGCGGCAAGCTGATCCTCAAGGGCATCAACGACCCCGAGGACGCCCGCATGGCGGCGGATTTCGGCGCCGATGCGATCATCGTCAGCAACCACGGCGGCCGGCAGCTGGACGGCGCGGTCAGTTCCATCCGCATGCTGCCCGAGATCGTCAAGGCGGTGGGCGACCGGGTCGAGATCCATCTCGACAGCGGCATCCGCTCGGGCCAGGACGTGCTGAAGGCGTTGGCCATGGGAGCGCATGCCACCCATATCGGCCGCGCCTTCATCTATGGGCTGGGCGCCATGGGCGAGGCTGGCGTGACCCGCGCGCTGGAGGTGATCCAGAAGGAGCTGGACATCACCATGGCACTCTGCGGCGAGCGGGACGTCAAGAACCTCGGCCGCCACAACCTGCTGGTGCCGCAGGACTTCCTGCAGCCCTGGGGCTAGGGTGCCGGGTTAGAATGTCGGGCTAGAATGTCAGGCTAGGGCGCGGGATCGGGCCGGGGCCGTTCGCCCCGCCCACGCTTCCTGTCCTTGCCGAAGCCGGGGATCGGCAGCCGGCCCAGCAGCAGCGCGGCCAGCGTCGGCAGGCCGAGCGCGAACAGCATCAGCTCGCCCAGATGCTCGAAACCCAGCGAGCGGGCCAGATGCAGCGCCATCACATGCATGAAATAGATCATGGCCGAGATCGGATCGAGCCGGATCGGCGGCTGCGGCATGGCCGTGCCCAGCACCGCCACGAACAGGGCCGGCGCCGCGACGTAAGAGCTGATCGGGATGTCCAGCATCACCTGGTCGCTGCGCCAGGCCTGCACCAGCCAGGCCTCGGCCATCAGCAGCCCGGCCCCGGCGGCGGTGGCGGCCAGCACCAGCCAGCGCGGCGGCAGCCCCGCCATCCCCAGCCGCGCCATGCGCCGGCCGCAGAGATAGCCGATGGCCACGAAGGGAAAGCACATGAAGAGGCCGTTCGAGAATTTCTTGACGCCGATAGGCGCGATCCCCGACAGGGCGACATATTGCAGCACCAGCCCGGTCGCGGCGCAGACCGCCGCGGCCGCCAGCAGGATGCGGTATTCGTAGGCCGGCGCCAGCGCGCGGGCGATGCCGCGCAGCAGCAGGATCACCGCCCCGGCGACCAGGATGCCGGCCATGAACCACAGGTGGAAATAGCCCCAGGCCAGGGTCTTGAGCAGCGAGACCAGCCCATGCACCTCGTTCAGCCAGAAGGGCAGATAGACCGCCATCCAGAACAGGTAGAGCGCCGCCACGCGGGCCAGCCATTTGTTGCCCTTGTCGCGCGCCACCGCAGAATAGAGGAAATAGCCCGCCACGATGCAGAAGGCCGGCACCATGACCCGCATCAGACCGTTGCCGATCATGAACAGCCTGGGCGTCATGTGCGACTGCAGCCAGTAGGTATGGGCAAAGGCAACCAGGACCGCCAATCCCAGCTTGAGATAGTCCAGCGAATGAATACGATGCAACGCGAAAACCCCGGCCCCGTGTGCTGCAATGCTCTGCAACCGCGAGGGCCATCTGACAAGCTTTTTTCCCCTCGCATGCAAGTGTTTTTTCGCTTCACATCCATCTGACGTCGCGCTATAGGCCCGCATTCGGCCATGCACCCTTGGAGGATGGCCGCGAACCGTCAACAAAGGAATACCATCATGGCCAAAGAGATCCCGGATCTGGTGGCCGAGGCACGCGCGGGGACAGGCAAGGGGGCCGCCCGCCAAGCTCGCCGCGAAGGCAAGGTGCCCGGCATCGTTTATGGCGACGGCAAGGAGCCGCAGCCGATCCAAATCGAGTTCAACTCGCTGCTGACCAAGCTGCGCGCCGGTCGCTTCATGTCCACGCTGTGGAACCTGAAGATCGACGGCCAGGACGACGTGCGCGTCGTCTGCCGCGGCGTCCAGCGCGACGTGGTCAAGGATCTGCCGACGCATATCGACTTCATGCGCCTGCACCGCAACACCCGCGTGAACCTGTTCATCCACGTGAACTTCGAAAACCAGGAAGCCGCCCCCGGCCTCAAGCGCGGCGGCACGCTGGTCGTGGTGCGCCCCGAGGTCGAACTGGTCGTGACCGCCTCGGACATCCCCGAGCAGATCACCGTGGACCTGACCGGCAAGCAGATCGGCGACACCATCCACATCAACGACGTGGTGCTGCCCGCCGGCGTGAAGCCGACCATCGACCGCAACTTCGTCATCGCCAACATCGCGGCGCCCTCGGGCCTGCGTTCGGCCGACAACGAGGAAGCCGCCGCTGCCGAAGGCGAGGCCACCGAGGCCTGATCGCAGGCCCAGGCAAGGCGAATCACATCGGGCGGCACCCCTGCGGGCGCCGCCCTTTCTCTTGCCGTCATGGCCCGCGGTTGCTAGGAGATCGCGCCTGACGCGAAGGGGAAAACCATGGAACCGATCCATATCATCGGCGCCGGCCTTGCCGGGTCCGAGGCCGCCTGGCAGATCGCCCGCGCCGGCGTGCCGGTGGTGCTGCACGAGATGCGGCCCCAGGTCGCGACCTTCGCCCACCGCACCGGCGATTGCGCCGAGATGGTCTGCTCGAACAGCTTCCGCTCGGACGACGACCGCATGAACGCCGTGGGCCAGCTGCATTGGGAGATGCGGGCGGCGGGCGGGCTGATCATGGCCATGGCCGACCGCCACCGCCTGCCGGCCGGCGGCGCGCTGGCCGTGGACCGCGACGCCTTCTCGCAGGCGGTGACGCAGGCGCTGCAGGCCGAGCCGCTGGTCAGCTTCCAGCCCGGCGAGATCCGCAGCCTGCCCTCCAAGGGGCGCTGGATCGTCGCCACCGGCCCGCTGACCTCGGACGCGCTCGGCCAGTCGATCCGCGACCTGACCGGCGAGGGCTCGCTGGCCTTCTTCGACGCCATCGCCCCCATCGTCCATGCCGAGAGCATCGACATGTCGATCTGCTGGCGCCAAAGCCGCTACGACAAGGGCGAGACCGAAGAAGAGCGCACCGCCTATATCAACTGCCCGATGACGCGCGCGGATTACGAGGATTTCATCGACGCCCTGCTGGCGGCCGACAAGACCGAGTTCCACGAGGGGGAAACGGCCGGCTATTTCGACGGCTGCCTGCCGATCGAGGTCATGGCCGAGCGCGGCCGCGAGACCCTGCGCCACGGCCCGATGAAGCCGGTCGGCCTGACCAATGCGCATAACCCGGCGGAAAAGCCCCATGCCGTGGTGCAGCTGCGCCGCGACAACGCGCTGGGGACGCTCTACAATATCGTCGGCTTCCAGACCAAGATGAAATATGGCGCGCAAGTGGATGTTTTCCGGCGTATTCCCGGATTGCAGAACGCGAGTTTCGCCCGTCTGGGCGGCATCCATCGCAACAGTTTCCTGAATTCGCCGCGGCTGATCGACGACCGGCTGCGGCTGCGCGCGCATCCGAACCTGCGCTTTGCCGGCCAGGTGACGGGGGTCGAGGGCTATGTCGAAAGCGCCGCCATGGGCCTGCTCGCCGGGCGCATGGCCGCGGCCGAGGCGCTGGGGCGCGACCTGCCGCCGCCGCCCGCGACCAGTTCCATGGGCGCGCTGGTCAACCACATCACCGGCGGCGCGGATGCCAGGACCTTCCAGCCAATGAACGTCAATTTCGGCCTCTACCCGCCGCTCGACGCCATGCGCGGCGGCCGCAAGGGGGCGCAAGGACCGCTACCCGGCCTATACCGACCGGGCAAAAGCCGATTTCAATGAATGGCTTGCGGGGCAGAGTTGAACCGGACGCGGTTCGCCCCCTCGCCGACCGGCCCCCTGCATCTGGGCCATGCCTTCGCGGCGCTGACCGCCGCGCGGCTGGCCGATCCCGGCCAGTTCCTGCTGCGGATCGAGGATCGACCAATCCCGCTGCCGCCCGGAATACGAGGCGCTGATCGCGCAGGATCTGCACTGGCTGGGCCTCGACTGGCCGCAGCCGGTCATGCGCCAGTCCGAACGCCTGCCCGCCTATCAGGCGGCGCTCGACCGGCTGGCGGCGCTTGGCCTGACCTATCCCTGCCGCTGCCGCCGCGCCGACATCCGCGCGGCGCTTTCCGCCCCGCAAGAGGGCGCGGCGCAGGCCATCGGCCCGGACGGCCCGGTCTATCCCGGCACCTGCCGCCACCGCCCCATGGCGGATGCCGGGCCGGACGACGCCATCCGCCTGGACGCCGCCCGCGCGTTCCGGCACCTCGGCCTCGACGAGATCGCCTTCCTGGACGAGAATGTCGCCCCCGACCTGCCGCACCGGCTGTCGGCGCAGGATTTCATCGCCGGCATCGGCGATGTGGTTCTGGCGCGGCGCGGCATGGGCACCAGCTATCACCTTTCGGTGGTGGTGGACGATGCCGCCCAAGGCATCACCCTGGTCACGCGCGGGAAAGATCTTCTGGATTCAACATGGATCCATGTGCTTCTTCAGAATCTGCTGGAGCTTCCGACGCCGCGCTATCACCACCACCGGCTGATCCGCGACGACCAGGGCAAGCGGCTGGCCAAGCGCGACGACGCCCGCGCGCTGAAGCTGTTCCGCGACGAAGGCACCAGCGCCGACGAGATCCGCCGCCGGCTAGGCTTCTGACGGCTCCATGATGACGACCTCCGCCCCCTCGCGGATGGCGGTGTAAAAGCAGCTGCGCCGGTTGGTGTGGCAGGCCGGCCCATGCTGGTCCACCAGCAGCAGCAGGCAGTCGCGGTCGCAATCCACCCGCAACTCCACCAGCTTCTGCACATGGCCCGAACTCTCGCCCTTGACCCAGAAGCCCTGGCGCGAGCGCGACCAATAGGTGACGCGTCCCGTCTCCAGCGTCCGCTGCACGGCCTCGGCATTCATCCAGGCCATCATCAGCACCTCGCCGCTCCGATGATCCTGCGCGATGGCGGGAATCAGGCCCTTCGCGTCATATTTCAGGCTGGCGGGGTCGAACATCGGCTTTCCTTTCGGCTGCACCGTCCCTATCTAGACCGGGCGGCAGCAAGGGAAAAGACCATGTCCGACAGCGACCTGATGCAGCTCTATTCCCGGCGCATCCTGGCGCTGGCCTCGGACATCCCGCATCTGGGCAAGCTTGACCATGCGACAGGCAGCGCCCATCGCCGTTCGCCGCAATGCGGCTCGTCGGTGACGGCACATGTGACGATGCAGGACGGCCGCATCGCCGATTTCGCGCAAGAGGTGCGGGCCTGCGCCCTGGGCCAGGCCTCGGCCGGGGTGCTGGGCCGCACCGCGCTCGGCCGCACGCGGGCCGAGATCGCGCAGGCCCGCGACGAATTGCAGGCCATGCTGAAATCCGGCGGCCCCGCCCCCGCCGCCCCCTTCGAGGAACTCGAGGCGCTGCTGCCCGCCCGCGAATTCCCGAACCGCCACGCCTCGATCCTGCTGGCCTGGGAGGCGCTCCTGGGCGCCATCGACGCCTCGGCCTGACCGGCTTCTTCGTTCCCCAAATACCCCCGCCGGAGGCGCGCCACGCCCGGCTTCTTCGTTCCCCCAATACTCCCGCCGGAGGCGATAAAAAAGAAAGCCGGCCCGCAGGGGACCGGCAGTTGCGCGCAGGATCGTCCGGGGAAAGGGACCGGCCCCAGGCGAAGGGCCGTCGATTGCGCGGGGCAGTAGGGATCAGGCTGCCAGGATCGAAGGCAGCGAAAACAGGATGATCGCCGTCACCGAGATCGCGACGGTGCCGAGCAGGTCAGAGAGGGATTCGCGGGTCATGAGGTCTCTCCACGGTTCGTTTATGGTTTGTTCTCACGAGTCGGGAACAAAGTAAAGAACTTTTTAAGAACATCCTGCGAACATCTATCCGGCGGTGATCAGGCGGATGGCGCGGTCCTGTTCCATCAGCCACAGAAGCAGCCGCACGGCCTGGCCGCGCTCGCTCTCCATCGCAGGGTCGCGCTCCAGGAAGCTCTGCGCATCCTTGCGCGCCAGGGCCATCAGCCCGGCCTGGCGTTCCAGGTCGGCGATGCGGAATCGCGGCAAGCCGGATTGCGCCGTGCCGATCACGTCGCCGGCGCCGCGCATGGCCAGGTCTTCCTCGGCGATGCGGAAACCGTCCTCGGTCTCGCGCAGGATCGTCAGCCGCCGCCGCCCGGTTTCCGACAGCGGCTCGTGATACATCAGCAGGCAGCTCGACGCGCCCGAACCGCGCCCGACCCGGCCGCGCAGCTGGTGCAATTGCGCCAGGCCGAAGCTTTCGGCGCGCTCGATCACCATGATCGTCGCCTCGGGCACGTCCACGCCGACCTCGATCACCGTGGTCGCGACCAGGATGCGCGCCCGCCCGGCGGCGAAATCGGCCATGGCGGCATCGCGTTCCTCGGCCGGCATCTGGCCATGCACCATCCGCACCTGCGCGCCGAATCGCGCCCGCAGCTCCTGGAAGCGCGCCTCGGCCGCGGTCAGGTCCACCGCCTCGCTTTCCTCGACCAGCGGGCAGACCCAATAGGCCCGCGCCCCACCCTCGAGCGCGCGGGCCAGATGCGCCACCACCTCGGCCATGCGGGCGTCCGAGATCACCGTGGTGCGGATCGGCTGCCGCCCCGCGGGCTTTTCGTCCAGCACCGACAGGTCCATGTCGCCGAATTGCGCCAGCGCCAGCGAACGCGGGATCGGCGTCGCCGTCATCACCAGCATGTCGGGCGGCTGGTGCCCGCCCTTGGCGCCCAGTTCCATGCGCTGGTTGACGCCGAAGCGATGCTGCTCGTCGACGATGGCCAGCCGCAGGTCGTGGAACTCGACCGATTTCTGGATCACCGCATGGGTGCCGACCAGGATGTCGATGCGGCCCTCGGCCAGGTCGGCCAGGATATTGGCGCGCGCATCGCCCTTGTCGCGGCCGGTCAGCGCCTCGAGCCGGATGCCGGCCAGCCGCGCGAGCGGCTCCAGCGCGCGGAAATGCTGGCGCGCCAGGATCTCGGTCGGGGCCATCAGCACGCCCTGCCCGCCCGCCTCGACCGCGACCAGCAGCGCAAGGAAGGCGACCAGCGTCTTGCCGGCGCCGACATCGCCTTGCAGCAGCCGGTTCATCCGCCGCGGCGCGGCCATGTCACCGGCGATCTCCTCGACCGCGCGGGCCTGCGCCCCGGTCGGCGGCCAGGGCAGCCCGGCCAGCACCTTGGCGCGCAGATGGCCGTCGCCCTGCGTGGACAGCCCCGCCTGCCGCCGCCGGTCGCGCCGCAACAGCGCCAGCGTCATCTGATGCGCGAACAGCTCGTCATAGGCCAGCCGCGCGCGCGCCGGATCGGTCGACGACAGGCCCGCCGGCCCCTGGGGCGCATGGGCGCGGGCCAGCGCCTCGGCCCAGGCCGGCCAGCCCTCGCGCGCCAGGACCGAGGCGTCGATCCACTCGCCCGCCTGCGGCAGCCGCGCCATCGCGGCCCCCACCGCCTTTTGCACCACCCCCTGGGTCAGCCGGCCCGAGAGCGGATAGACCGGCTCGAATTCCGGCGGCGGGGCCACACCCTCGGCGCCGATATGGTCGGGATGCACCATCTGCGCCACGCCGTCGAACAGCTCGACCTTGCCGGACACCAGCCGCCGCGCGCCCAGGGGCAGCTGGCTTTCGATCCAGTCCTTGCGCGGATGGAAGAAGACCAGCAGCAGGTCGGCGCTGCCGTCCGAGCAAAGCACCCGCCAGGGCCGGCCCTTGGCCGTGGGCGGGCTGTGGCGCTGCACGGTGACGGCCACGGTGACGATCTCGGGCGGGCGGGCCTCGACCAGCCGGGCGATCGGGCGGCGGCGGATGCCGGAATGCGGCAGGGTCAGGACCAGGTCGCGCAGCCGGGTCACGCCCATCTGGGCAAAGGATTCGGCCGCGCGCGGGCCGACGCCGGGCAGGGTCTCGACGCCCGCGAACAGCGGGAACAGCGCCGGGGGCCGGCCCGTCACCCCTGGGCGATCGCCAGCCATTCGTCCTCGTCGATGACCTTGATGCCAAGCTCGGCCGCCTTCTTCGCCTTCGACCCCGCGCCCGGCCCGGCGATCAGCAGGTCGGTCTTGGCCGAGACCGAGCCCGCGACATGGGCGCCAAGCGCCTCGGCCCGCGCCTTGGCCTCGGCTCGCGTCATCTTTTCCAGCGTGCCGGTAAAGACCAGCGTCTTGCCGGTGATGGCGCTGTCGGTGGCGCGCGCCTCGGGCGGCAGCACGGTCAGATGCGCGACCAGCCGGTCGATCGCCGCCCGCTCGCGCTCATTGGCAAAGGCGTCCGAAAGCGACATGGCCAGCACCGGGCCGATGCCGTCGGCGGCGATCAGCCCGGCCCAGGCATTCGCCGCATCGGCCGGCAGGTCGGCCTGCGCCAAGGCGGCGGCGCGCGCCTCCGCGGGGCGGGCGCGACGGCCCTCGGCCTGCGCCGCCTCGCGTTCGGCCTGGACCGCCTCCTCGGCGGCGCGATGGGCGATGGCGGCCGGGCGCGCGGTGTCGAGCGCCGCCTCCAGCGCCTGCCAGTTGCCGTAATGGCGGGCCAGATCCTGCGCCGCGACCTCGCCGACATGGCGGATGCCGAGCGCGAACAAGAGCCGCGCCAGCGGGATCTCGCGGCGCTTCTGGATGGCCTGGAACAGGCTCGCGGCGCTTTTCTCGCCCCAGCCCTCGCGATTCTTCAGCTGCCGGGGCTGGCCGGGGCCATAGCGGTCCTCCAGGGTAAAGATGTCGGCCGGCTCGGCGATCCAGCCGTCGCGGAACAGCTCCTCGACCAGCTTGGCGCCCAGCCCCTCGATGTCGAAGGCGGCACGCGAGACGAAATGGCGCAGCTTCTCCACCGCCTGGGCCGGGCAGATCAGCCCGCCGGTGCAGCGGCGGACCGAATCGCCCTCTTCCCGGATCGCGGGCGAGCCGCATTCCGGGCAGGTGGCCGGAAAGGCATAGGGCGCGGCCTCGGGCGGGCGCTTGGCCAGGTCCACGTCCGCGACCTTGGGGATCACGTCGCCGGCGCGATAGACCTCGACCCAGTCGCCGATGCGGATGTCCTTGCCGCCGCGGATCTCGCTGCCGTCGGCGCCGCGGCCGGCGATGTAATCCTCGTTATGCAGGGTGGCGTTCGAGACGACGACCCCGCCCACCGTCACCGGATGCAGCCGCGCCACCGGGCTCAGCGCGCCGGTGCGGCCGACCTGGATGTCGATGGCTTCCAGCCGGGTCCAGGCGCGCTCGGCCGGGAACTTGTGCGCGAGCGCCCATCGCGGCGTGGTCGAGCGCATGCCCAGCCGCGCCTGATAGCCAAGGTCGTTCACCTTGTAGACCACGCCGTCGATGTCATAGCCCAAGGTCGCGCGCATCTGCTCGATCTCGGCCCAGGCGGCCAGCATGTCCTGGACCGAGGCGCAGATCCGGGTCAGCGGATTGGTCTGGAAGCCGAAATCCTGCATCCGCCGCACCGCCTCCATCTGCGTGCGGGCAAAGGGCGCGCTGACCTCGCCCCAGGCATAGGCAAAGAAGCGCAGGGGCCGCGATGCCGTCACCGCAGGGTCGAGCTGGCGCAGCGAGCCCGCCGCCGCATTGCGCGGGTTGGCAAAGACCCGGCCGCTGTCGGACTGGTTCAGCTTTTCGAAATCCGCATGCGACATGTAGACTTCGCCGCGGATCTCCAGCACGTCGGGCCAGTCGTCGCCGGCAAGCTGGCCGGGAATGTCGGCGATGGTGCGGGCGTTGGCGGTCACGTTCTCGCCCACCGCCCCGTCGCCGCGGGTCGCGGCCTGGACCAGCCGCCCGCCTTCGTAGCGCAGCGACAGCGACAGCCCGTCGATCTTGGGCTCGGCGGTGATCTCCAGCGCCGCGCCGGGGGCGAGGTTCAGGAATGAGCGCACCCGCTGCACGAAGGCTTCGACATCGCCCTGGGTGAAGCCGTTCTCCAGCGACAGCATCGGCAGGCGATGCGGGATCTTGGCAAAGCGCGTATCGGGCGCGGCGCCGACCTGCTCGGTCGGGCTGCCGGGATGGGCCAGCTGGGGAAAGCGCGCCTCGATCTCTTCCAGCCGGCGCTTGCAGGCGTCGTATTCGGCATCGCTGATGAAGGGCGCATCTTCCTGGTAATAGGCCAGGTTCGCCCGCGCCACCTCGTCGCTCAGCCGGGCGTGCTCGGCCTCGGCGGCCTCGGCGTCCAGGCTGGAGACGGGCGGCAGGGCCGCAGCCGGCGCTGCCGGCTCCCCCGCCGGAACCGCCCGATCCTCGTCATCTCCGGCCATCTGCCCTCCGCCTTCTGTCGGCCTTGCGGGCCGTGATCTGCGCAGCAGGTGATACCGGGGCGAAGGCCGGGTTGTCCAGCGCCCGGCCCCGCGGTCTTCCGCGACCCCGAAGCCCCGCCGGGCTCAGGCGCGCAGGGCCATGCGTTCGGGGTTCTGCGTCTCGGAGGCCGGGTCGCGCAGGACATAGCCCCTGCCCCAGACCGTCTCGATATGGCTTTCGCCGTTCATCGCCGCCGCCAGCTTCTTGCGCAGCTTGCAGACGAAGACGTCGATGATCTTCAGCTCGGGCTCGTCCATGCCGCCGTAAAGATGGTTCAGGAACGTATGGAAAGCCCAACGGAATCAATGCCAACGGCTGAAATATCGGGCGGGACAAACCGGGACCGAATCGGGAATCTTGAAACGCCCCACCACAGAGGAAAGACCCCATGAGCACCTGCGCGAGATGCAACGAGCCGCTGCGCGATTGCCGGTGCCCCGAGCCGGGCAGCGAGGCAGATCACTATGGCCGCGTCTGGCGGCACTGCGAGGAAGGCTTGACCATGACCAAGGCCAGCATGGCGAGGTTCATGATGTTCTGCCTCGCGAACCGTATCGAGATTGGCGCCGTCTATGCGTTCGACCCGAGGTTTCGCGGATCGCAGGTTATCGCGGCGATTCGCATCAACCCCGACCAGATCGAGGCATTCGAGCGGGAGACAGGCGGCAAGCTGCGCCGGCCCCCTCGGCTCGTGCTGAACTGACCCCCGGGAGAGGACCGAATGACCAGATCCGCCGCCAACAGGGACGCTGATCGGATGGCCCGAGCCAAGAAGGTGAGAGGCGAAGAGCATTGGCAGCCCGCAAAGGCTTCACCGGTCGGGCTGCTGGTCTTGGACGGCGAGAAGTTCGAGACGCGCTGGGGCGCGATCAAGGCGGCTCGCAACATCCTTCGGAAGGAGAGGACATGAGCGACGAACTGAAACCCTGCCCGTTCTGCGGCTCGGGTGACATTCGCCCGGCTGGCGCAAAGCCACACCATTACCACCGATGCCACGGCTGCGGTTGTGAGGGTCCGGTGTTTTTCACGACACCAGAAGCCGCCGCAGAGGCATGGAACACTCGCCCCCAGCCCCCGGAGGACGCACGATGAGTGAGATTGACTGGCACGCCATCTACCCCAACCCACTCGATGCCGAATGCTGCCACGGGTATTACGATGGCAGACGGCCTGACAGCCCTGAGCCGTCCAGCAACCGCCACCCTGCCTATATCCATGGCTTCCGCAATGGCCGGGACGATGCGGGGATCACACGGCGACACGAAACCGCGCAGCAAAGGCGTGAAGCATGGGCAATGATCGTGGCTATGTGTTCGGAGGATGCGCGATGAGTGACGATCTGATTGCCGAGGCCCTGACAGAGCACTGGGGGCCACGTTGTAAGACAAAAGACACGGACGATTTCCCTGATCTTGCCGGAGCAACACAAGGCCGATGCGCGTGCTGCTTGGCTTGGGAACAGTATGACCGCCTCCGCGCCGAGGTGGAGAGGCTGACCGCCGCCCTAGCCGACGAGCGGGCGCATGCGGACGCGATGGCAGAGGCGTTGAAAGAGATAGCAGACTTGCCGGCCGGCAATGCACATGCTGTAGGCACAGCAAAGCGGGCGCGCCACATTGCCATCTGCGCCCGGCGTCAGGGGTGACAGCCGGCCTCAAGCTGGTCCAGCAGCCGCAGCCCGGCCCGCTGGCTGTTGGCCCCGCCGTCCTCGATCAGCGCCTCTGCCAGCGCCGTCCTCGACGCCTCGGTGCCGTCACAGATCGCGGTCTGGCTTACCGGCGTGCCGGCGCAGGCGGTCAGCCACAGCAGCGTCGTCCAGATCATCAGTCGATACATCGTCCATCCTCCTGCGCGTCTCACGATAAGCCGCATCCTCTCGCGCCTGTGCGTCCGCCCTACCCCGCGCCCGGCCGCGCAGGAACGCAGCCACGGCGGCGGCGATGGCCCCGAGGATGGTGATGAGCCACGCGGTCACTTCTTCCCCCAGCGCCAGAACACCAGCGCATTCAGCACCCCTGCCCCGGCAAGCGCGATTGCAGCCTGTTCCAGGTCTATGGTGAACGTGCCGGCCTCGGGATCGAACGTGCCGATTCCGAGCGAGGACAGGGCGATTGCCAGCGTGTAGAGCGCCATGCGCAGATAGACGGGGTTCATGCTTTTCCTCCGAACATGGACTTGAAAAGCGCCAGAAGCGCGGCGATGAAACCGGACGGCGCCGCAGGCTCGGTGGCGTTCGGCGTCGTCGCCTTCGACATGGCGATTGCCTTCTCTCGCACGCTTTCCACGCGCCGCGTCCAGCCCTTGCCGTAGCGGCTCCACGTCTTGAGCGTCCGCAGCCACGCCAGCCGCGCACCTGTGGCCCGGTCAATCACCGCCTCGGGATGCGCCGCTTTTGCCGCCGCCAAGGTCTGCGGGCCGATCTTGCCGTCAGCGGGGGCACCAAGGGCCGATTGGAGCCACTTCGCCCCGCGTGAGACGCCGCTGTTGACCGCCGCGTCAAAGGCAACCAGATCCAGCCCGGCTGGGAGGTCGTCGCCGCGCACCGGGTTCCAGTAATCGCGTCGGTAGATTTCGGCGGCGCGGGCGCGGGTCATGCCCTTGATGTTCTCGTTCGGGTATGAGCGCTTGCTGATGCCCATGTTCGTTTCCCCGCCGGGGTCGTGGGGGTCGTTCACATATCCGCCTTCATGGCGCAGCACTTCCGCTAAGCAGCGGTCGAAATTGCTTTTCATGTCGTCCTCGCGGGTTGCAGCGCCTTCCAGCGGCGATGGATTTTTTCGCAATGGCTCGGCTCGCCGAATGCGATATCCGCGCAGAACATGAACACCGCGCGCCACCGGCTGGGCGGCTGGCGGTAGACGCGGCTGCACAGCGGTTCAGACGCACTGCCGCACAGGGCGCGGTTGATCAGGAGAGAGGCGGCCCACCAGCGGGTCATGGCGCGCTCCGTTCAAGCTTGGCCTCGATCTTCCGCACGCTGTCGAGGATCAGCAGCAGCCGCTCATCAGCGCGGCCGGCGTTGATTTCCAAGGTTCTGACACGCTCGCTGATCTGCGCGATGTTCGCGGAGTTCTCGCTGATCCGTGTCTCATGGGTGGCGATCTTCTGGTCCTGACCACCGAACCAGAACGCAGCGCCGCCGAACGTGACCATGGGGCTTACGAATGCGAGCGCCGCCGCGATCATGGACCCCTTAGTTATCCTATTGTCGAACTGAGCCATCACACCGGCACCCCCTCAAACCAGGTCACGTCTATGGAGCCGCTGACCGTCTTGTCGCCAGAACCCGGAAACTCGGCATGGAGCGTGAACGTGTCGGTCCCGTTTGCCGTCACCACGCCGGAAATCATCAGGGTGTTGTTGCCAGAGGCAGTCCGCGAGAATGCGCGCCGGATGGTCGTGCCGGCCCGTTTCAGCAGCAGGACGTTGGTCTGATCTGCCGTCGCCCCGCTGAACGTGACCGATGCCTGGATCAGGTAGCGCCCGGCCGGCGGGGTCCAGCCGTCAGCGCTGAAATGCCCACCCGCGTCCAGAACCTCGTTGGAGAAGGTGATCTGCGTTTCCGTGGCGGCCGGGACGGTCTGGGCCGATCCGGCCTTGTTCGCCGAAAATGCAGCCTTCGACGCGCCGGCCTCGGCATAATACTGCCCCGTGCTGTCCCGCTTCCTGAACCGCACCAGCCTGTCGTTGCTCTGGCCGAATCCGATTGCCACCTCTGCCGGCGACATGCCTGCGGCCTGCACCACGATCCCGGCGTTGACATTCGTGGACAGCACGGCGAGATAGAACTCGTCCGCAGCGCCGTCCAGAATGGTCAGGTTGGTGACGGAACTGCCGGTGACGTAATAGACCGCGCCGGGGTTCGGCACGATGGTCCGGCTCCCCGAGAGCAATTCGTTCCATTGCTCATTGGTCTCGATCCCATCGCCGGCTGCCGTGGCGGCAAATCGCTCGAACACGGCGGCGGCGGCGGGATCTTCAAACCCGAGGTTCAGCGGCGTGCCGTGGCGGATGCCGCGAGTGCTGCGCAGATAGGTCGGCGCCACCGAGCCCCAGCCGGCCGGCGTGGTGCCGCCCCGATAGACCATCATCCGCTGCGCGGATATCCAGTCGGGGATGGTGTTGTGGCCCTCGCAGTAAAGATCCCAGGCGACATTCCCGCTGGCGAGCCTGCGCGGGACGATGGATGAGCCTTCAATGGCATAGGTCGTGTTCTCGACCTCTTCCTGGAACGCCCACGGCCCGATGATGCTGGGGCCGTTGTAGACCCGGATCGTCTGCTGGCTGCTATCCTTGACGTTCAGCAGCCAGTCGCCCGGCGTGCGGGTCACGGATGCGTCGATCATGGACGGCGGTGTATAGGTCCAGTTGCCGACGGCATTGCTCTGGCCCGCGATGACGATGATCCGCTTTACCTGCGATCCGCCCGAGCCGACCGAGCCGCGCAGCGTCCTGAAAGCATCCCAATAGCGCGTGCCCAGGCGTCGATAGCTGGGGGCGTTGAAGTGCAGCGCGTCGCCGCGATCCGTCAGACCCTCGCTGGACACGACGGCGGTATTGGCCACGGTGCCGGCGATGGTGTGCATGATGGCGTTGACGTCCACCGATCCGGCCGAAACGAACCGGCCGATTTCGCCCATGATGAACGGCTTGCCGGCCAGCGCAGGAACGTCCGACCGCAAGCGGGTGATCAGGGACGTGAGGTCCGCCTCGTAGTTGGTATTGGCGCCCCGGTCGCGCTCGCCCTGGTGCCACAGCACCCCCTCGACCACGGCGTCGGGATGGGCCGCGATAACGGACTGAATGCGTCCTACAGCGCCAGTATATGCCGCGCCGCCGGCTGTCCATTCGCCGTCGATGAAGCCCGTGCCGCCCTTGCCGCACGGCACGATGATCAGATCGTCCAGTTCGAAGCCGGCGCAGAACCGCTCGGCAAAGCCCATCTCCAGGCCTGCATCACCGGCCTGCCTGATGGTCTGATGGTTCAGCGGGAAGGTCGGCGCCAGCAGGGGGCCGCTGGTGGACTGATACAGCCGCGACGGGTGGCCGCTGGGGATATCCTCCAGCACCGGGGCCGAGAAGGTCAGCGCCTCAAGATCGGTGCAGACCACCCGGTAGATACGGCGGTTGCCGATGGTCCGGCCACGCACATCGGGGATATCAGCCGCGAACGGCAGGGCGGCACGGACATGCAATTCGCCCGCAGGGGTGAAGGACATATCCACCCCCCAGACCTCGTTGCAGGGCACGCTGGCGCCGGGGGCGGGGTTGGTGTTGCTGCTGACCGGCGTCGGGCCGAGATTGCAATTGAACGGGCCGAGCCAGTTCGAGAAGTCGCGCGTCTTGTAGATGCGGAAATCGTAGTTCCCCACGCTGGTGAAACTGACCAGCAGCCAGAACCAGCCGTCGCGATAGCACAGCACGGGGTTTCCGCCGTTGATCACCCCGCTGTCATGCTCCAGCGGCAGGCTGTTCAGCAGCCGCCAGGCCAGCCCATCGGTAGACGAATAGAGCCGGATGATGCGCGGGCTGTTGTGATCGTGGAAGGCAGCGACATAGGCATTCAGGGGCCGATCCGGGGCGCGCACACCGTCAATGCCGATATCCCACATCGCCGAGGACATGCCGACTGCGGCGCTGTCGATGATATAGCGCACGCCGGCAATGGTGACTTCCCTGCCATCGGCGAACTGCGGCAGGGCCGGTTCAGCAACAGCACGGCTGGTGAAGTTGGGAGGCACGGACGCCGCTGCGGCCTGCGCATCATCCGCCGCCTCACGCGCCTGGTCGGCATAGCGCGGCGCCGCCAGAGCGGCGGCCATGGCAGTCTCGCCATCAATCTCGGATGATACCGACAGCGTCAGCGCCCTGCCCTGCGTCTCGCGCAGGTCCTGGATCTGCATGATCGTCAGGTCCAGGTCGCTCTCGACCTGTTCCGTCCTGACACGGCCCTGCGCGTTGTAATCGCTGCGCTGGAGGTTTGGCACGGCGCGCAGCAGATAGATCTGGTCGCCGCTCTGGATACCGGTCGAGATGACGACCGTTCCGTCCGCTGTTCCGATCCCGGTGTGCCCGATCCCCGAGGTCAGGTCGGTTTCCTCTCCGTCCCGAACGCGGATCACCCGCAGGTGATCCTCATCAAGCAGCAGGAAGTCGCGGGGGAACGTCCCGCTCGTCCCGGTGACGTTGAACGGGCCTGCCTTGTTCTTCGCGGATTCGACGGTCATGGGTCGCCTGTCCTGTGTCGGTCAGGCGAAGGGTAGGAACCGAGAGGCGGGCGATATATGTTGGCGGGGGGATCAGTCGATCAGAGGATTGCGGCCCATCAGGGCCTCGATCAGTGATCGCTCGTCGCTATCCTCCATCAGCTCCTCGATGGGGCGCATGGCTGCGGTCGGGCGTCAGGGTGACATGCGATCGAATGGCCGCTATCTTGTGCGCGGGAGCGGAACCCACGGCAGGCTTGGCCCCTACCTGCTCCTGATCGGAGACTTCCGCCTTCGTGTCTCTCCAGGCAACCGGGGTGGCGCCCCCGAAAGGGGGCGCTTCTGGTTCAGCCGATCAGATCACGGACCCCCGCCCAAAGGCCGGGGCAGTCTTCTTCGCGCGGCAGGTCCATCTTGCCGCCAGTTGACCTCGCGAACATCTTCGCGGCGAAGTCCCGCAGGTTTTGCGGCGGAATCCGGGCGATTTCGTCCTCGATGTCGGTCTGCCGCTGCGAGAGTTCTTCGAACTCATCCTCCGGCATGTCGTGATCGTCGCAGGCCGAAATGACGATCCGAGTATGGGCCTCCCACTCCCGGAACAACCGCATCACCGGCGTCTCGGCCGGGTCGATGATACACAGCGCCGAGGCCGGGGCAGCAACCAGAGCGGCCGGGCCGGCGGCGAGAAGGGCGCGGCGGTTCATTGGATGCTCCCATTCTCACGGGCCATCATCATGGCGGCCTGGCGCAGGCCCTTCTGGGTCATACGTGCCTCGTGACCGCGAACTTCGCGACCATTCGGGTAGCAGAAGATAACCGGCGCATTCACCATGAACCCGTCCTTAACGGCCTGGCGGGTGGCGGTGAAAAGCTCTGAACCGTCCAGGGGCCTGCCGCTGTCGTCCACCATGATCTTGCGAACCTCGGTCATGCCCGGTCCCCCATCAGCTTGGCCAGCTTCGAAAGGCCCTTCGCCGTGATGCGGCATTGCGTGACCGCCTTCTCGGTCCCGTCGCTGCGATCAACGGTCGTGACCTTATGCTCAAGGTATCCGGCCGTGATCTTGTCTTGGTAAGCGAGCCAAGGCCCGTTCTGCGATTGGCGATAGATCCAGCGATTCCGCGCCATGTAGTTGGTCAGCTCGATGGGGCGAACCTGCATCGACTTCGCGCTGTCCCGGAAGCACATCGAACCATCCGCCTTGGTGAGGCGTTCGTGAGCGGCCACGTCCTTGGCCATGGCTTCGATCCGCTTGGCCTGATCGGCCGCTAGTTGCAGGGCCTCGGCGAAGTTGCGCGGCAGGGCATGCCCGCCCTGCCCTTCCAGCTGCTCCAGCCGCTTCACCACCTTGTAGCGCAGGTCCGCGCGGTAGCCGGTGATGAGGGTGACGGTCAGGTCTTTCGGAAGGCGGTATTCCTTGAGCGTCCGCCCGGTGCTGTCCTTGTAAGTGCTGGCAAAATCACTCGGCCCAAATTTGGGCTCAGCGATTTGTTCCAACATCGTCTCGATGTCGCGCAGGACGTGCTTGTGCTGTTTCTCGCACAGTTCCGCGATCTCGCGGGACGACATGGTGACGGGGCCATTGAAATTCCCGCCGTTTGTCAGCATATTCATGGACGAATTCCTTCTTCACACTTGGGGTTCATCTGGCCGGTGTCAGGGTTGCCGCCCTGCCCGGCCGCTCTCGTTTCAGGATGCGCTCTCAAGCTGCACCCCCTTGATCCGCATGGCGGTCTCGATGGCGGCGAGAATCTCGCTGTTCATCGGGCGATGGTTGCGGGCCGCCTCTTCCTTGATCTTGTCGCGCCAGCCGTTCGGCAAGCGGATCATGAAGCGGTCAGCCATTTGGCTGGGGTATTGGCTCATATCTTCCTCTATGGTTGCGACTTGCACCCAGATAGCACCGATTAGGAATAGGTGCAAGTCGCACTCATTGTTTTTTTAGGTGCAACTTGGCACCACACCGACATGACCGATGATGATTCCAAATTCCCAAGCGAACTTGCGGACCGATTTCAGGTCAGGATGCCTCCTGGGATGCGCGACCGGATCAAGGCTGCCGCCGAGGCCAACAACCGCAGCATGAACGCCGAAATCGTCGCCACGCTGGAGAAGGAATACCCGGAGCCGAAGCCCGAAGCCCCCGAGTTCGACCGGATCTATGCGCTGATGTCGCACATCCATGCGGCAGAGACCGAGGAAGAGCAGGATATTCGCATGCGCGAGGCAAACATGGTTCTGGACGCGGCAAACGCGCCGATCAGGCTGCAGTTTTCAGCGGAACGGGACTATCAGGGCAAGCGCCAGATTTTCATGGCTATGGGACCTCTTGGCGCGATCCGCAGGAGGTAGCCATGCCCCAGATCCGAAACGGAGAAGCTAATGACTGACGACCTCCCAGCCGCACCCCCGGCAAAGGTGATCGATGACGGCACAGTGCGTCCGACATATGTCGACTGGTTCCTGTCGGCGGGGCAGGCCGAGGGTATCGTCAACCTCTCGCTTGGAACCTACGACCCCACCCTGACGCTTGAGGATGGAGTGCCTCATGCCAAGGCATATGCGGGCGTTAAGCTGCGTATGTCGCTCCCGTTCGCGCGAAGGTTCCACGATGTGCTTGGAGCAATCTTGGAGCAGGCAGAGAAAGAGTCTGACGACGCGCAGAACGCGGAGCAACCAGCCAGCCCCGACCAGAATCCGGGGTCATCTAATGCTTAAATCGTTGTTTTGCGATCTGTTCTACGCCAACTCAGATCATGCTCACAACGAACAGATGAAGCACATATCTACGAATTTGGCGAACTTGGGCATCGCCGTTTTCGCCGCGGGGGTCATCACCAACCTGATGGAGAACGGCAGAAGCGTTGACTACAAGTCGGTAGGATTTTACTTTGTTCTCTGGCTGGTTTTGTTCGTGATCTCTGCTTACATCATGGCAAACAGTCTGATCTTCCCCGAGGAGGAGGACCCCGACCATGACGATACTTGATGCCATCTTACTGGCGACCACCGCCGTTGCTGGCGCTGGCGGGCTGATTCTGACAAAGTGGCTTACAAAGATGCGACGCGCTGAGCGGGCCTCGCGCCGCAAGGTGCCTGCGAACCCCCTTCGCTCTAAGGTTTCGCATGATCAAGCGGCATCATCCACCGAAGATATGAAAGCTCTGGCGGGCTCCATGCCTCTTGCCGCAAGCATATCGGAAGCCCCGTCCACCAAAGTGCACGCGCCCCAAAAGGGGGTGCAGGTGAAAAATGTTTGGTCAGGCGTGCAAGAAGCCCTTGCGCGTCATCCATCTTTGGTGAGGCAAGTCTTGAAAGCCCCTCTCCATACTTCCCGTCATGTGGTTAAAACCAACCTTTTCATCGTCCAGAAGGTCGATGAAGAAGCCGCGGCATCTTGGAGTAAGATGGCGGTCCATCTGACGCAACGCGGGGAGGCAACAAAAATGGAAGGACAAAAGGCGCAGCCAGTTTCGTTGAGCCTGGACGTGTCAGGCTTCAATCGTGCCGGTCTGCACTGATCGGAATGGGGTGCCGTAGCGATGGATGATCCAAGCTGGTGGGTTGGTCTTTTTGCAATTTTCCTTGCAAAATTTCTCGACCCGCCTCTGTGGCTCCTAAGCGGTGTTCCCTCTTGGTTTCTTGCTAAGCAGCTAATCTCCTATCATCGCGCGATTTTGTGGATGGCTCTGGCATTCGTGGCGCTCATGGTTGCGTTCATTTTCGCAATCATCGGAACGCCCTTGCTTCCCGCTTTTCTTGCCGCCGGCACATTTAATGCCATGATCGGGGTGATTGTTATCTGGCGGTCGAAGCGCGCGCATCAAAAGCGCCAAGCAAAGCAAGACGTTCCTGAACTACGCGACCTGATCAATCGCTAAGGCTCTCCTTCAACGGATTGACGATCTGCCCGTCGATCAGCCAGCGCCAATAGGGCAGGCTGGCGAAAGGCGTCAGGCGGCGCAGGGTGCCCACGTCTCCGGCGGTCATGTCCAGGTCGCCATCAAGGGCGCGGAACCCCATGCCGACGGCCGACCCCAAATCAGTTAGCATTTCGAAGGACGGACCGGCATATGACCCGACTACCGACCGCGACGCAAAGCGAGACGCGGGCGCCTTCTGGCTCTTGCTGGGGAATGCCGCGGCGGCAGTGCGATAGATGCCAGGACCGCCCAGCTTTTCCATGGCGTTGCTCACCTCGAACGCGAGAGAGAAGATGCCGGACCTGTCCAAGCCCTCGGCAATCCAGGTGCCCGGATTATCCGAGATTTCGCGCCCGCTTTCGAGCTGCTTGAGCATGTAGATGAACGACCCGATTGCCGACATGGCGATGACGCCGCCCCAGAACCGGGTCTGTTTTTCTTGCAGGCCGCGCAACAGGACGCGCTGGTTGGAGGCCAGGGCGAAGGAGCGGAATTGCAGCAGCATCCTGCCGACCGTGGTGCTGGCGAACAGCGGCACGTCAGCAACGCCCTTGGTGACGATGATGCTGTCCACGTCCTTGTTGATCGCCGCGCGCCAGGAACGCACCATGTGATCCATCTCGGCCGGCCACACCTCGGAATTGGCGACCCGCACGCCGTCGATCACCTGGCCATGCTCGCGGAACAGCCGCCCCAGCAGCGGGGCGCCGTCCCGGCCCAGGCCGAGATAGGCCATATATGCCTGCTCTGCCTTCGGAAGCGCATCAAATCCACGCTCTGCGGCAATATCGGCATTCTTCAGGATGCGGTTCTGCGTCATCGTCGCGGCCAGCGTTTTCTGGAAATCGTTCCAGTGCAGCAGGCCGGTCATCTTCGTGAAGCCGACGGAGGCATTCTGGAGGAACCGTTCAAAAGGCGAGCCTTGCGCATAGGGGTCGGTCAGGTCGGCCAGCGTCGCGAGGCGAGAATGCAGGATCTTCTCCGAGATGGCCCCGGCCTCCTTGGCCTCCTTCTTCGCCAGCTTGATGCCCTGCATGTTCCTGATCAGCGGCTTGAGCCCATCCTCCATGTAGGATTTCAGTCCATGAACCATGGCCGGGCGCACAGCATCCGTGAGCGAAGAGATGGTGACGCCGCCAAGGGCGCGCAGGTAGTTGAAGGTCATCGCCGCATTGGCGATCCGGCCGAAGGCGGTGGTCTGGGAACGCGCGTTATAAGTGCCGCGCAGCATGTCCCGCACAGCCTGGATGTCCTCAATATCAGACTTTTCCTTGGCGGCGAGTTTCGCCAATTGCTTCTGCTTGGCCGTCTCTGGCAACTCGGTGTTCTTCTCCAGTTCGGCGCGGATCTGGGCGTATTGCTCCCGGATGGTCTTGATCTGATCCTTCATGGTGACGCTGCCGAAACGCGTTTGCATCTCGACATCGGCCGACATCACGCGGGCATACCGGCGCATGATCAGGTCGGCATTGCTGTCCAGGAACTTCTCGACCAGTTCGTCGGGAATATGAAAGGTTCGCTCTGCCAGGGGCCCGCGCTTGGTGGGAATGATATTCGACGGCAAGTCGGCATCGAGCGCGCGGCCGGTGACCACTTCATAAACGCTGTCCACGATTTCATCGAGGTAGTTCTTGCGGTCGGCATCGGACAGCCAGTCGTATTCTCCGCGCCGCCCCAGGGCTTCCAGATCGGCGTCGATCTTCGCCAGCTTGGCCAGGTCGGCCTCGTCCAACTCGCCCACGACGCGGCCGGCCAGCGTGTCCACGCCGGAACGGAATGCGCGCATGGCATCGTCGGACATCACATCGGCCACGCCGCGGGCAACGCCGTCGGACAGCGCCGACGCATCGGCCTGCCGGCCCACCATGCCGCGCTCGATGGCTTCTCGCGCACTGCGCAGGCTGGCGGTCGCCTTGTCTGTCTCGGCCGCAGCGCGCTGCGCCGCCGCCGTCACCTGCCCGTCGAAGTAGTTGCGCAGGATTTGTTTGAACTCGGCTTCATTCGCTTCGATCACGGGGCGATTCCAGACCCGCGAGAAATAGCTCTCGGCCGTGTCGACGCTGACCCCCTCGGGCAGCAGCCCGGCCGCGACGGCCCGATCCTTCAGAGGATCGAACACCTTGGCGCGAATCGAGGCCGCGGCTTGGGCGACCTCGGGTATGTCGCTGCGGTCGCCGCGGCGCATTGCCTGTCCCACAGCGTTGTTGAACTCGGTGCGGGTCATGGCCACGCCGCGCTTGCGCATGGCCTGATAAGCCCCGTTCATGTCCTCGACGGTCGAGCCGACGGCGCCGCGGGTCCATTCCTTCATCGAGGTTTCCGCCGCGGCCTCGCCCTGCCCTTCGAGGTTGCGCTTCAGATAGACCGGGTTCTCCATAAGTTGCGATGCGATTTCGCGAACGGCGACGGACGGGCTGTGCAGGGTGCGCAGAAGCGGGTTGAGCCGCGCCGTGGCTTTCGCCGCCTTGCTGGCGGCCTTCCCCGCCACGCCGAAGTCGTCGAGGGTCACGGCAGGCGCCGCCGCCGCGCCAGCGCTTTCAGGCTTGGCCATGATCGAGAGTTCGGCGTGCAAGGCATCCGTAGCGGCATCGAAATCGGGACGGGCGGCATCCTCCATGAGTTTCGATGCCGCCTTGTATTCCGAGCGTGACATGAGCGCACCGGCCCCGGCGCCAAGAAGCGCGCCCAGAACCACCGATCCGCCGATGGTCCATGCCGATTCCTCTGCCGTGCGGGTCTGCTGCGTCGCCTGCAATCCGGCCTCCTGGACCGCGGCGGAAACGCCGGCCGCCGCCCCGACGGATAGCGCCGACTTTGCAGCGGAATAGCCGATCTTGCCGCCGGTACGCGCCAGGACGCCGCCGGGAAGAAGCGTCGGGAGGTCGGCAAGGCTGGCGCCGAATTGCGAAGCCGTTCCCACCCAGCCCGATGCTTCAAGGATGCGACGGTTCCGAATTTCTCGGTCGATGTCAGATTTTATCGCGGCCGCTGCCTTGGCGTTGAACGCGCCCTCAAAGCGGTCCATGTGATCCTCGTATCCGGCGATGTCGTCGAATACGTTGTAGTTTCGGTCGATGTCATAGAAATCGCCCTGCGTCCTTGCCCACAGCGACTCGGACGCCAGCGCGGACCCGACCATGTTGTCGCGCTCAAATGCCGCACCGAGAGTTTGGGATAGGGACGGATTGAAGCCGACCTCGGCGGGCAGCTTCGGCGTTCCAAGAACGGTATCGCGATCAAGAGGCATTATGCCCTCCCCGAAAATCAAAAGCTGACGGCGGCAGCGCCGTAGAGCGGCGAGTTCCCCATGAGTTCATTGCCCTGCTCACGGAGTTTCATCAGCCGGTCACGCTCTTTCATTGCCTCGGCTTTGCGGGCCGCCAGGGCCTCATCCTGCGACGGAGGCTCGGCATAGAACGGATGCTGCGCCCGCTGGACCTTGCCCTCTCCATCCACGAACCAAAGCTCATAGCGCGGCGGGCGACCGGCCTGCACATCGGCAGCCGTGTCGTCGTATGCCTGGAGGAATACCTGCTGAACGAAGCCCTCCTCCGGGGCGATCCCGGCCTCTGCAAGCGCAGCGCGCGCCTGATCGCCGATATAATCGTGAGTGCCGTCCACCCCCGCCGGATAGGTCACTTCGGGCGGCAGGCGGGTCACGGCGCCAGAACCGGAAGGCAGGTATTTCGAGGGGCCATAGAGCCGCCGGAACCGTTCTCCAGCAATCACCTTGGCCTTGTCCTGGTCGCCGCCAGCGTCATAGAGCGCCTGCTCCAGTATCTCGCCATACTCAGACACTGCCGCAGATTTTTGCAGCTCATTTTCACCGAGGGCCGGCGCACGGCTGAAAATCCCAGCATCGAAGATCGCCCGCACGCTCTCTGGCGTGGCGGTGTCCTTGATCCACTTCTTTGCGCCCTCGGACTTCAACAACGCATCACGCTCGCGGCGCTTTTGCGGGTCGTTCAAGTCCATGATCTGCTTTGCCGCTTCGTCCTGCGACAACCCCAGAACGCCGGTCGAATGATTGAACATCGCCACCTTGTCGGCGATTTCCGACCCTCCCTCGCGCCGCCCGAAGGCAGCAGGATCGAGGGAATGCAGACGCGATGCCAGAATAAGGGCATCCTTCATATCCCCGGCGCTCTGGCCCGACAGGGCGGTTCGCAGCGCCCCCATGATCGGCGCAGGGACAAGGCCGGTCTGCTCGACGATCCCGGCCGCCAGCGCCCCCGCGTCGGCGCTGTCCGGCAGGCTGCTGGACATCTCGTTCCAGAGGTTATCGACGCGCTTCTTTCCGTCGGCGCTATAGCGGTCGATGCGCAACCCGCCCCCTTCCCCGAAGGCCAGCACATCTGCACGGGTCTGCTGAACGGTCTTGGTCTTTTCGTTGAACGAGTTCAGCAACGTGGCCTTGGTCCCGTCATCGACGACCAGGTTCAGGATTTCCTGAGCGGTCAGTGTTGGGTCCGCGGTTGCGATCCTAAGCTTTACGTTGTTCTCGACTTCCTGAATCTGGGCCTTTGCGGCGGCCTGCTGCTTGGTCGACCAGGATGCGACGCCGCTGGCGGCCGTCTCGCGCACCTGCGCGGCGAGGTTGCCGGGAAGGGTGTTGATCGCAGAGGCGACCTGGGGGCTGAAACTGACGCCGCCGCCCGCCGACATGCGCTTGGCGAATTCCTCGTCGGACAGCTTGGCCAGTCCCTCCCAGGTCGAGCCCAAGCCCTTGCGAACCAGATCATAGCGCCCGGCATTGAGGTCGGCAGACAGGTCGCGCCCGGTATTGGCCTTGTAATCCTGCTGCGCCAGCCACCAAGCACCGCGATCCTGATTGACCGGCGAAAAGTCGTTGAAGCCATTGGCTCCCGCAACCCTGTCCCATGTGCCCTGGACGAACTGGTAGCGTCCCGCGGCGGTCGTTGTGCCGCCCTGCCCCTTCCTCCGTGGATGGTCCCGAAGGTCGGAAAACTTCTCCCCGCCGTTCAGTGTCTGGTAATCTGGGCTTTCGGTGCCGGAGATGGTGCCGAGAAGCGCATATGCCTCGGGCGGCAGGTCGGTGGCGGCGAAGGTCCGAGAGTCGATCCTGCCCCCTGTCGCCTGTGCCGCTGCGATCGCATCCCGGCCCGCCGCCTCGCCCAGGGGGCCGACGAGTGCGCCGTGCAGGTTCATCAGATCGACTGCGGAAAACTTGTCCGCATTCGTCGCGACGAACTCGGCCGCTGCGACGGGATCGTTCTGCATCATGTTCAGGGACGTGAGGCGGTAGACCTCGGACTGGACCCGGCCCAGCTCCTCCTGCGTCTGCTCTGGCGACCAGCCCTGCCGTGATGCCTTCTCGGCTATCTCGTTTCGCGCGATCTGCATGGAACGGTCCAGCAGTGCGGGGTTGAGAACCGCGTCATCGGCTGCCGCCTGAATACGGGCGTCGGCCTGGCTGTCCAGATAGGTGATCCGCTCCCGCCCGGCGTGCTGGTCGATGTCGAGATTCGCGGACTGGAGTCGGCTATCGAGCGCGCGCTGCGCCATCTCCTTCGCGGCCGGGCTTAGCCCGCTCAACCGCTGGTCATAGGCACGCTGAAGGCCATCCATGGCCGCCTTGCGACGGGATAGAGCATCGCCGCCCTGGGCATAGAGATAGCCGCGCTCTGGGTCGTAGAGCGTCTGCCTGACGGTCTTTGCGAAATCGGTATCCGCCGCCTTCGCATCCGCCTCGTCCACGTCGGCCTGCCACTGGTCGAACATCTGCCCGACATCGGAGAGGCCCCTGGCGACCTGCCCAAAGCCGGATTGGCGCGGGGTGACGCCGACCGGCTGGCGGGCCTGAACGACCTGGCTGCGCTCATACGTTGGAACCCTCATGGCCATCAGGCGAAACTCCCCTGCGTGGCGCGGTTGCGCGCCCAATGCGAGTATTTTTCACCCACCTTCGCGCCCGTGGACAGGATCGTTCCAACCCCGCCCCACATCCCCTGCGACGCCGCATTCGCCCCCTCAGCACGGCTGTTCGCCGCCATCTGGGAATAGTTGCCGGCCTGGTTGGTGAAGTTCTTGCGGATCGCGAAAGCGTCGTCCTCGATGGCGGCCTTCGTGTCGTCGAGCATCTCGATGGCCGAGGCCGAGCTCACATCGACACCGTTGGCCGCCATGGCCACGCGCTGCTGCGCCAGCACGGCGGCACCAGCGCGACGCTGGCGTTCGGACTCGTCTTCGCCTTGGCGGATCGATTCCCGCGCTGCGGCTTCCTGCTGGCGCGCGGTGGCCTCGGCCGCCGCCTGCGCCGCCCTGCCCGACTGGATCGAGGAATAGGCGCCGACCACGCCTGACGCGGCCGAGGCGGCGGTTCCGACCCCCCCGAAGCTGCTGAACATGCTCGACAACCAGGCCATCGGACCCACGGGGGCGCCCGCGGCGGACAGGGCTGCCGACAAAGGATCAAGCCCAGGAATAAAGCACATAGTCAGATCTCCGACATATATCGACAGAACCCGCGCCGGCAAAATTCTGGCGGGCCGCTATTCCAGTAGCAGCCCGCCAAGCCAAATCATGCGGGAACATGAGATGACCATCCTTCCTCTGCCAACGCGCGAAACCCTTTCCCATTTGTTCGACTATGACCCAGAAACTGGTGGCTTTATATGGCGGTATAACCCCAAAAAACCCGCCTTCTGGAATGGTCGATTCGCAGGGAAGCCTGCGTTCACCAACAGAAATTCCGACGGATACTGCATTACGGCATTCACCAACCCCGAGAACGGGAGGCGGGCTGCTTATCTCGCGCATCGCGTGGCCTGGGTATTTATCACCGGACGAGAACCCGAAAAATTTATCGACCACATCAATGGCGACAGAGCGGACAACCGAGCGAGCAACCTGCGCGAAGCGACCGACCAAGAGAACAAGTTTAACCGGCGATGGAAACGTCCGGGATCGAGCCAGTATCGCGGCGTCCATCGTCATAGCAAAAATGGCAGGTGGATCGCGCAAATCCGGTCCGATGGCAGGGCGATACACCTCGGCTCTTTTACCTCGGAGATAGAGGCGGCCAAGGCGAGAGACAGCGCGGCCATCGCCCTGCGCGGCGAATATGCGTCGCTTAACTTCCCTCGCTGACAAGGTTCATCTCCATCTCGAAATGCAGGAAGCGATGTCCCTGCAACACCACCGTCTTTTCCGCGTCGAACCGGAATCCGATCCAGCGGAGCCAGCGCCGAGCGGCCAGGTTCTCCTCGGCCACCAAGTTCCATAGCCGGCGGAAGTCCTGGCCCAGCCACTCGACCCCGACCAGAGAGCCCGCCACGAACTCGCGCCGCACCTGCGGCCTGTCCACGGCGCGAGTCGTCAGCGCCCAGGGAAAGCCGGTATCGGACATCGCCGTCGCCGCCTTCACCCCGAAGATACAGACCAGATCGCCATCCATGTATGCTGCGCGGCACCGGCGGGATTGCGCCGCCAGCCGCAGCAGATCGGCCCTCGCGTCGCCCGTGCCCATGCAGTCCAGCTCCAGCCGGTCGATGGGCCGCAGGCGCGGCAGCAGGGCGTCGACCACATCGGCGGTGATGGGCGCGACCGTTACCGCCATGTCAGTTCCTGCCGATGCTGAGTTCGACCGAGATGGCCAGCACCGTCATGGGCAGCGGATAGTCCTGCCGCAGCGTCACTGTTCCGTCTCGGTTCCACTGCGCCGGCACTGTCAGTTCATGCATCCCGGTCCAGAGCGGGATTTCCTCGGACAGGTCGCCCCCGGTCTGCACCAGCTCGCTTTCCCGGCCGTCGTCGGTGACGACCTTGATGCCACGGGTGTTCTCCATCTGGATGCGCACCGCGCTGACGCTGTGCGGCCGACCCCGCGCCGCGCCCACATCGTCGAACTGGATGGCCGGGGGAAGCGTCTCCATCTCGGCGGAGAAGGGCAGCCCGACATGCACCTTGCTTGCGGCGTGCGGCAGGGTGATGGCGCCGCCCTCTACGGTCAGGCCGGTAATTACGTCGCCGTCGGCCAGGGCGACAACATCGCGCCCCTCCAGGTGATCCAGCCCCGAAACCGTGGCGGCAGGCGCACCGGCATAGGTGATGCCGCAATCGACGAAAAAGGCATCGGCTGCGGTGGCGAAATCCCTGTCGTCGAACCGCTCGACATAGCGCCGCTGCTGGCCGTCGACTTCGCGCCGCACGATAAGATAGGTGGCGTCGTTGGCCCCCTCGGGAACGCAGGCCACGCTCTCGACAGCACCGTCGATGTCCATGTCCGTCCAGCCCCAGACCTGATGTTCGCGCTTGTAGGTCAGCGCCAGCAGCCTGCCGTCGTCCAGAGCAACCCAGATGATGGACCAGGGGTTCTTGGCCATGGCCCAGCTGACGATGCGGCGACCCTGAAGGAAGTGAGAGGCGAAAATGGTCAGGTCATTGCCGGAATAGCCGTCGCTCTCGTAGGTATAGCGCAGGTCGCGCACGCCCCGACCAGATCGGTCGATGAAAAGGACCGTATCATCCGCCACCAAGGGCTTTACCGCCGCGCTGCCGACATATCCGTGCTGGGTCACGATGGGATTCAGCGCGTCGAAGCCGCCGTCCGGGCCGGTGACGGAGAACTCACCCGCGCTGGTGAACACCAGCAGTTCGCGCAGCTGGAGCATGGCACGGATGCGGTTCAGTTGCTCTCCGGCCATGTCGAACTCTGCCCGGTCGGAGGAGGTCATGTTCTGCGACCGCGTGAAGTTCAGGTAATCTGCGACGCGCGACATCCAGATCGTCTCGGGCTGATTGTCCGACGCCCCGAAGGCGAGCCGTTGCTGATAGATCGAGACGATGGATGGGTATTTCCCAGGCCCGTCGAACAGGGTCACGGGCCTGGGAGGCGTGACGGTGCTGTCAGGCGAGATATTGTCATCCCGGAACTCGGTGTTCTCGGTGAAGCCGATATATCCGGCAACGCCATTTTGCATCCTGTAGACCCGGTATTCGCTCGCACCCGTGACAGCCGTGAAGAAGATGCGGTTCTGCGCTCCTTGCTCCGCCAGGTCTTGGGCGTTTTCAACAATGCCAACGCCTGACGTGAAACTCTCGACGCCATCGACGATGGCAGTGACCCTATAGCGATAGGTCATACCGCCCGATCCGCCGCTGGTGACAGACGTGATGCTCGGACTCGGCACGGTGGGATTGATCGGCACGGTTGCGATGGTCCAGTCGGTATCGCTGTTGCGCATGATGCGGCGCGGGGCCACCTCTCGGTGCGCGGAAAAGATCACATCCACCGATTGCACCGCATCCAGTGACTGCGCCTGGTCAGCGGTCCATGGCGTTGCGATGGTGTAATCCACACCGCCGGACTGGAGCCGTGCGCCGTTCTTGACGAAGCCCAGCTGGTTGTGGCCGAGGATCAGGATCGACGCGTCATCCGTCTCTCGCACGAAGGGCAGCAGCCGGTGGCGATATGCGCTGTCCATGACCTCGCAGATGAAGCGCAGGCCAGGGCGATTGCTGATGCCCCCATGGGCGTGGACAAAGCAGTTGCGGCCCTTGCGCAACGCTGTGTCGTAGCGCGCCAGATCGATTCGGCCCCAGAGCGCCGGACCAAGGACGCCCGAGGCAAATGACGGTTGGATGCGAGCGGCGGGCATCAGAGGCCCCTCACGGTCAGTTGCATGGGATAGAAGGTCTGCTCGGTCGACGGCCGGCTGTTGAAGTCCATCGTCATCGCCTGGTTCAGCAACTCCTCGGCCTCGCGCTTGGCGCCCGTGACCTTGGCGGCGTCACGGGTGATCGGCATCGCTATGGCGGCGGCCAGATGCGCGGCGAGGGCATCAGCGAAGCCAGAGGAAAATATGGTCGGATCGGTCACATCTCGGGTGTATTCGATCACGGCATCGGGAACGTCGGAATAGATCGAATCCGCCGTCGACTCGCGCAGCGTGTCGGGCGATTGTCCCATCTGCATCGCCATGCGCGCCGCGGTGACATCGTTGACCCAGCGTATCGCCGCCATGTGTCCGGGCCGGGCATAGCGATAGGACCACGCGCCGGCCCGGTCGTTCAGCGTCTCCTCGACCAGCTTTTCGCGGCGCGAGGCAAAGACCCAGGGCCAGCGTTCCAGCAACGACCGGCGGATGCGGTCATAGTGCAGCTTGCACTGCACCGCTTCGGGTGAGGTTTCCTCGAATGCCGTGATGGTCCTGGACCCCAGGTATGTGGTCAGCGCGACATTGCAAATGGCGATGGCAGATTGCATCGGGGGCTCCGGTTATCGCGGGTCGATCCACAGCCCCGCCGCCTGGAGGGTGATCACGGCGGCGGCATAGTTCATGGCGAGGATGATGAGCATGGGAAGGTTCCTCATGGCGGCGCCCAGCCCCACTACAGGACCGGGCGGACGATCAGTCGGCGTTCAGCTTCTCGGTGACGCGCTCGATCATCGTCTCGCGCTTCATCGCGTGGTGGGGCTTCTCGCCCATGACCGTCTCGTAATGGGCACGCAGCACCTCGTCCGGCATGTCCGCCATGTCCACGGCACCGCCCGCCGCCTCGGGCTCCGGCGACTGCCCCGTCGCCTCGAACACCTCTGCTGGCGTGGCCTTGCGCATCCAGCGTTCGGAGAACAGGCCCGCCTCGATGCGAAACGGGCCGTCCTCGGGGGCGTGCCAAAGCCGGTCGGGAGACTGCCCCCGCGACTTGGCCACGACCCACATCTTGCGCTCATCAGCCATTGGTCTGGAGCCCCGCAGCGATGCCGGCCGTGATCTTGCCCGCAGTGGGCGTGCCGGACACGACATAGTTCAGCCGCATGTAGCGCTGATCGGCGCCGAACGGGATGACGGGGATCGGAAACTTGAACCCAGCCTTGAGCTGCGCCACCGGGATGGCGGGCGAGGCCGCAACCACCTTCGGGCTGGCGAAACTGTTGGCCGCGGCCATCTGGACCTGCACCGTGACGCTGGTGCCGTCGGCGAAGTCCTCGACCACCTGCACCAGCAGTGGGATATCGTAGTTGCCGCCGATGTCGCGGGTCAACTTGACCGGGGACAGCACGGGCTGCGCCGTATCGCCCAGGTCGATGTAGTTCGTCGAGACGGCGGTGGCGGTGAGCGCCTGCGCGTCCGAGAACAGGTTCTGTGCGTCGAGATGCATGGCATCCTCCATGTCGAGATGATGGTGACGCCCGGCCCGCGCAGGGCCGGGCCTGTTCTTACGGGAAGGTAATCGCAGCCTCGGCGTTGCTGATGGCATCCAACCGTCGCACCGGCATGTCGCCCCACATGGTGACGCGCTCGCCCGCGACTTCCTCGACGCGCAACTGGACGTTCTTCTTGTTCAGTGCCTGCTTGCGCAGGAACTTCGCCACGGTGCGGCCGACATAGATGACGGTCTTGCCCTCGACGAGGTTGCCCTTGCTGTCGATGCCGACGCGGCTGGCCGTGTCGATCATCTCCTCGGCGTCGATCATCAGGTCGAGCAGGTCGGCGCCGGTCGCCGCGTCCTTGGTCAGCGCCGACACGTCGATGTTGCAGATCCGCGCGTTGCCGCGCCAGTCGCCCACCGACAGGCCCATGTCCCATTTCAGGTGGTCGACGAGGGCGCGGAACTTGCCGCTGCCATCCTGCGCATCCCAGAGCTGGGCGCCCATGTCCTTGTGAGACAGGCCGGCCGCCGAGCCCTTGGGATACAGCAGCGTGGTAGCACGAGGCCCCCAGGTCACGAACCAGATCGAGGTGTTGTCGGAGCCGGTGCCGCCGGCATTGATCAGCTGGCGGCCCGAAGCCACGGCGGGATCGTCGTAGCGCACGTCCAGCCCCATGAACCCGTCGGGGGTCACGGCGGTCGAGCCATAGATCATGTTGCGGGCCATGAACTGGTTGAAGCCCTCGATCAGGCCAGACATTTCGGACGCGCGGAACGCGGCCTCGTTGCCGTTCAGCTTGGCCAGCGCCTCGTCCACGACCGAGAACTCCTCGGCCATGCCGGTCGTGTCCACGACCTTTGCGGTGGTGGTCTTGCCCTGCTTGACGCCGGCGTTGTAGCGGCGCCATGCCGGCTCGGGAATGCCCGTGCGGATGACGTGCTGGTGCTTGGTGCCGTCGTTGCATTCCGTGAACACCGCATCCTTGAGGATCGGGTTCGATTTCTCGGCAAGCTCGATGATGTTGGCGATCTTGCCGTCCGGGTCGGTGCGCATCAAAATGTCGACAAGGCCCGGATTCTTCACGTTCAGCTCGGCCATGGGTTAGTCCTTTCCGTTGCCGTTGCCATAGAGTGCGTCGGCGAAACTGCGACGCGTCGAAGTGCCTGTCTGTCCGGTGACGACGGCGGTATCCGCCACCATCTGCCCCACCTTCCAGAAGGCGCGCACAACGTCCGGGTGGCTTCCCAGCCCCGTTTCGTCGAGCATCTTGCGGAGTTCTGGCGATCCGACCGCCTCCAGGCCCTTCACGGCCGTGGCGACATTGGCGTCGTATTTCTCGCCTCCGAACTCAGCATCCTTGCGCAGGTCGCCGGCCCAGGCATCCAGCTGGGCATTTCGCTGCTCCAGCATCTGTTTCTGGGCATCTCCCGCGACACGCGCCTGCCGCATCGCCGCTTCGGTCAGCGCCTCGCGCGCCGTGGCGTTCGGATTGGCCTTGAGCCAGGCGTCCATGTCGCCAGCGAAGGCGTCGAAATCGGCCTGGAATGCCTCGGCCCCTTCCGGCGCGGCAAGCGAGAAGGCTTCTGCGCCCGCCTCGGCGTCGCCGGCCTTTTCGGCATCCTTGCCCTCGGCGGCCTCTTGCTCGGCAGCCGCATCCGCAGTCGCGGCGGCATCCGTCACATTGGCCTCGGCCCCTTCGGTGGCGGCCGCCGTGGTGGCTTGGGTGGTGTCGGTCGAGGCATTGGCTTCCTCACTCATCAGCTTGTTCCTTTTCGGCTTGCTGTTCTGCGGCGAGCTGGATGCGGTCCATCAGCTCGGCATGCTCGATCTGCATGGCGGCGAAGGTGCGCACGTCATGCGGGAAGATCCGTTCGTTCAGAATCATCAGTCCGACCTCACGCTGACCGGCACGAAGTCCGTCCAGGTCGGTCCCGAGGTGCGTCTGCGCGAACAGATAACAGCGTTCGAGGATCGACCACATGACCAGACGACCCTCGCGGGTGCGCAGCACGGCATCCCATGCCTGCCGAACCTCAAGCGCGCGGCGCTCGGTCATGATATCGGCGACGCGCTCGGTCATAGTGCCGCCCCCCGTTGCAGGGCGTCGATGCCGTTCAGGTTGGCCTCGGACAGGAGCTTGGCCGCACCCGCCATCGGCTCTGCCGCCTCCATGGCCTGCGCCTGCGCCGCGGCGCGCGCCTTGGCCTCGCGGACCTCGCGCAGCTCGTCGGGAGACAGCAGGATGCCGGGCGGGCCGCCGACCTGATCCGCGAATTCGCGCATCATCTGCTCGCCATCGATCATGTCGATCACGTCAGGCTTGATCTGCGCCAGCGTGCCGGCGAATCCGATGGTACGTTCGATCGCACCAATCCCGATGGCTTTCTGCGCCTGGGCGAGGAGCGATATGTATTCGACCTTGATCGGCTGACCCACGATACCCTCGGGCGCCTCGGGCAGAATGTCGGCGTCCTGCATGTAGGCGAATGTCGCCTCGATCAGCGGTTGCAGCAGCTCATGATCCAGGCTTTCCAACACCGGCCCCAGGGCCATCAGCTTTTCCTCGTGCCGCTCGGCAATCTCGCGCGCGGTGATCTGGCTGCGCCCGTCCAGCGCCAGCGCGGTCATCTGGAACAGATCCTTGTAGAACGCGACCTCGACGCGGCGCTGCGTTTCCTGGATATCGAGCAGCAAGCCCTGGACGTCCGGCCTGACCTCATAGGCCGGACGTATCCCGCCGGTGGAAAGATCGGTCGTCGCCATGGCCGTAAAGCCGCCAGGGACGTTCTTGAAGAACATGGCGCCCTGCGTCGGCCCGCCGATCAGCGGCGGGTTGTGCATCTTCTGGATCGCGATGGCCTTCTGTTCCTGTGAGACTTGCAGCGAGCGGGCGTCGCCAAGAGCGATCATGCCGGGGGACGATGCTGACCACGCCTCGCCCTCGACCTGCTCCCACCGCGGCGCCAGCAACGGCTTGACGCGGTGCCCGCCGATCTGGAGGAACTGACCGCCGGGTGCATCCTTCTCCCAATAGATCGACGCCCAAGCCCTGCCGCTGGCCTGCATGGCCTTCGGATCGCCGTCGGCGCGCTTGTCGATCATGTGGCAGATGGTGAAGGTCTGGTAATATTCGCCCGTGTCCCAGGCGCGCCTGACAGGCTGCGAAACGGCGTCCAGACCCCAGGTTTCGACGATGCCGCGCACCGGCATCTTGATCTCTCGGAAAAGCGCGACGACGCGGCCGTTGCCGTCCTCGCCCAGCCGGAATCGCCCGACCTGGAGGTTATGCCCGCGCACCACATCCTCGAAATCCGGCACGATCAGGTTTGCAGCGGTGCCGTAAAGACCGAGGTCGCCATAGGTCGTGTCGAGCATCCGGTAGATGTTCGACCCGCGCATGACCTCATACATCCGGCGCTGGACCTCGTGCAGCCAGTCCTTGACCTCGAACTCGGCCTCGTCTGCGGTCGAACCGCGCAAGCCCAGCCGGAACCAGGGTCGCGAAGGAGAGGTGACGCCCGACATCAGCCCCGCACGCAGCGTGCGCAGGGCCATCTGGGCAGTGTTGTCGAGGATGCGCTTGTTGATCGAGGAATCGCTGCGCCGCTCGTTCGCCTCGAACCGCCCGCGCGTCGGCTGGATCGCATCCCGCAGCTCGCGGAAATGCCCCTGCCAATAGTCGAACTCATGGTCCATCGCCTGCCGGCGATAATCCAGGGTCTTGCGCAGCTGCTGGTTGACGACGGCGGGCATGACCTCTCAGCCCCCCAAGATCGTTTTCTTGCCGTCGGGCGCATAGCTCTGCCCGGCGGTATTGGTCAGGATCGTGCCCTGTCGCCCCGACTTCGACCGCGGTCGCGACGCGGTGTTGAACACCGGCGCCTTGCTGGCCTGGTATTGCGTCGGTTCAGGAACGTCAGGGGCGGTGCACATGATGGCCTCTCGATTTCTTCGAAGGCATCATGCGAGGCGGGCGGCAGGTGATATATGTTGGCCTAATGCCAATCCCGCCGAAGCGGGTCAGGGGGTGAAGGGAGTGCCGTCCGGGTAGCACCAAGCAGACCAGGCTCCGCCGCCCATGTTGTTGTGGCGCAAAACCATGATCGGAGCCACGCCGAACTGGACGCGATAAGCCCGCTGCACCACAATTGTCGTCGTGGATTTGCGCACATCCACCACCCAGCCGCCGACAGCATCGGGCGCATTAAGAGTGCTGGAATTGCACCTCACCGATCCGTGCTGTGCTGTCGCAAGATCCAGATCGTTACTGGGAGGCAAGTTGGGTTCAACCCCGCCGCTGTCTCCGCCGAAACCCACCGCCATAAGCTGCCCGGTGCCGGTGAAGCCTGACTGCCCCGTGGTCACGCCGCTACCCGTGGCGCTGTTGAACGAAATCGCTCCGAAGCGTTCGGTAAACAGGAACTTTGCGTTGGTGGCCGACCTGCGTGAGGAATTGCCACCCGTCACCATATTGGCCGTGGCGTGCGGCCCCATCCTGACGACCTCTTGCGATGCCTGCGGGAATAGTTCGGACGGGTGGATCATGCCGAACCCGACTTGAACGCGGGTCGCAGATGCCGGGGGATCAAGATAGACCAGGGCCGAGCGATTATCGCCTGCGTATTCGGTGATCTTGCCGTAAAGGTCCACGACAGTCCGGTCGGACGTGACCATGACGGTGCCCCAGCGCGGGCTGTGGCTGGATTGCTCTATCCATCCGTCGAACAAGACACCGTTGGCATGACCCAGCACCAGCGCACTGGCAGCGCCCCCGAAGTTGTTGCTGTCGTCGGCCAACCCGTGGAGCTTGGCGTTATTGATCGACACGCCCGAGCAAACGCCCAGCACCGCCTGCACGCAGCCCACGCCGGGGAACCCGGTCGCCTCGCAGCGCAAGTTGAGGAACCCGATGTTGTCCGAGCGATTTTGCAGGGCGGTGTAGGACAGCCGGTCAACGGAAAGTTGAGGGCTGAACACCAAAAGGGCGTCGGTGACATCCTCCGCCGGCGCGTAGTCCACCGTCAGCACATCACCACTATGGGCCAAGACTCGCACCTTATGCGTCCTGGCTAGCGCGCCGGGCTGCGACGACATGGCACAGACCAAGGTCACATACCGACCAGCCAAGTTGGTGCTGACCGCCGCCGCCATGGTCCATGTCGTGCCCGCCGTGGTGACGCGCATAGCCTCGAACGAACCAGTCGCCCCGGTGCGGTTCACGGCTGGCGCGGCTGCCAGCGTGATTTGCGTCGGGCTGTCCACGCTGGCGATGGTGGACCAGAAATTGAGCCTGATACCCTGATCCACCGGCCCTGCGCGGTTGAGGCCGAACCACTTCCCAACGTGGCTGGAATTGAACGTCGCCACGCTGGCATTCACCACCGCGCCGACATTCGAAAAGGTCACGCCGAACGGCAAATGCCCGCGGTCGCCGCCATATTCTGTCGGCTGATATCCGCAGTTGAACAAATCCACGTTGTCGAAATCGCCATTCACGCAATTCTCGATGAAAAGACCCTCGTTCCGCAGCCCCCTCGCGCGGAGTGTTCCGATCTTGAATTTTGCGCAGTTGAAGAACCGATAGCCTCCGGGGTCTAATCCGGGAACCCCGAACCCCTGTATCGTCAGATCGCCTTCCATGGCACCGATGAAGGCATTGCCACCAGACTGTTCCCATTCCCAAACAAACTGCGGGACAGGGCCAGAAATCGCGTTTGCAGCGTAATACCCCGTGCTGCGCTCACTCGCGATAGTCAGCCAGTTCTTGACGCGAATACGGGTGCTGGGGAACGAGAAGTAGACGCGGTTTTCTCCGTGCGCGGCTCCATTCATGTCCCAAAGTATTTGCGCGTGATCCTCGCCATAGACAGGCGCGTTCATGGCAAGAACGCCGGGAACCCATTCGACACGCACCATGCGGTTGTTGCCCCCTGCCCACCAGGTCATCCAGTCGGTGTTGAATGCCCGGATACAAGAGGTGACATAGACCTCGTCTTGGCCCTGCCAATTTCCATCGCGTATTAGGTCCAGGTGTTCCTGGTCGATAAAGTCGGCAAGGCGCCATGTCGCAAAATCCCGCCGCGCCTGGACCTGCTGCGCCTCCGTCGCCTTGGCGTCGGCGGAGGTGGCCTTAGCATCTGCCGTCGCGGCGGCGCCGGCTGCGGCAGTTGCGACAGCCTGGGCTGATGCCGTCGCCACCTTGAGAGCCGCGGAATCCAGCGTGGCGAACTCGGGAACGACCTTGAGCAGAGTCACCGATACAGCGACGCCCGCGCCCCTGGCCCAGATGATTTCCGCCCCCTTGACCGGCCACATCATCGAACCGTTGAGCGAGTGCCCACTGGCCACATCGCCGCGGGGCGGCTCGCCGTCTGCGACGGCCAACTGGACCGCGCCATAGGCGTCGATCATCGCCATAGCCTCTCGGCCTTTTGCCTCTGCGATCTTGACCCAGCCAGAGGACAGGATGATGCGTTTCGTCGCGCTGGCCATCAGGTCACCGTCAGGTTGGTCGGGGTTGCGGCACTGGCCCAGAGGTGCTGGGCGGCGACGAGCGGCAGATCGGTCTTGCCCGTGACGCGGTGGCCGGTCTGCGGCGGGATATCGGGTGGGATGGACTTGGCGCCCACCGTGACGGCGAGGTTGAACTGCCCGGCGCCCTCGACCTTCACCACCTGCCCGTCAGCGCGCCCGCTGGCGATGCGCGTCCAGGAATTGCCCACCGTGAAATTCTGCGTCGTCGCCATGGCCCGCCCGTCTTGGTTCGGGGGCAGGATATGAACGGCGCGGTGAGCGATATATGTTGAGGGTCAGCCCCAGACTGGATGCCATTCCTCCTGCGCGCGAGCCTCTTGCTGGCGCTGGATCGAGCGCGGCACCACGGGATAGGCAAACGTCAGCGCCAGCGCGTCGGCTTCGTCGGGGCTGGAAACACCGCGCTTCTTCATGTCGGATTTCTTTTCCAGCTCAATCGCATTCTGCACGTCGAAGCTGTAGAGCGGCCCGGTCAGGTCCATCTCCAGATCGCGGCTGTCCGGTATGCAGCCGCCTGAACGCAGCCATTCCCGCATGGTCGCCCACATCTGCGCGCGTTTGTTCCGGCACTTAGGCACGCCCTCAATAGCGCGGTCCGCCTTGCCGCCGAAGTTCACGCCGATGACAGAATAGCCCATCTGCCTGCATCGGTCGATCACGCCACCGCCCACACCGCCCTCGTCGATGAACACGGCATCAGGGTGCAGCCGGTCAATCTCGGCCATGACGCGGGCCGCGACCTGCATCGTGTCCGCACCCTTCATGACGATGGGCGGCATGGTCTTGGCGTCCCTGCCCCGTCGCACCCAGATCACGCTGCGGTCATCACCGAATCGCGCCACGTCCACGCCCATCACCAGCTCGTCGCCGATCTGCGAGAACGGCTCACGCGCCATCGCCTCGCGCACCAGCCCACCGCCGATGAACTGCATGTCCGACTCGGCTTCGTAATCGCCTTCCCAGATGTGGCGATACCGTGCCTCGTCGCCTGCCAGGTCGAGCAGGCGCTCCTCCTCCAGCTCAGGACCGCGGAACGGGTTGTCGCGCCAGTTGGCCTCGACGACCGTGCGGCTGTCCGCAAAGCGCGGATCCTGGCGCATCATCACGTCCACCGGGTCGGAGCGCAGGCGGGGATTGTAGGTGAACCAGATCTGCGACCCCGGCTTGCGCAGCGTCGGGCGCAGCATGTCGAGCGGCCCCTGCCCCGCAGTCGCGGCCTCCTCCCACCAAGCGATATCGAAGCCTTCGAGCGACTTGATGTTCTCGGCGTTGAACTCGTTCATGCCGTTGAAGGCAATGATGCCGTTGCCCGGCGTCCTGATGATCCGATCCGATTCCACCGGCCTTATCGCCTCTGCTACCCCGAGCCGGGCCGCAGTCTCGACCAGCAGCTTGAACACCGACTGGTCGAGGGATTTCTGCACGTCTCGCAGGCAGATCGACGATAGACCAGGCTCGGTCAGGTGCCGCACGATCATGTGCATGGCCCGGTCCCAAGACTTGCCCGACCCGCGCCCGCCCCAGGCGCACAGATAACGCCGCCTGGACTTCCACAGCGGAGCAAAGACCTTGGGCGGGCGAACGTCGAGGATCATGCAAAGGCCCAGACGAGATAGCACAGCCACACGGACAGCAGCGCGCCGGCAGCGAACAGGCGCCGCTGCATCCGCTCGTATCGCTTCACATCTCGCGCGTTCATTTGAGGCCGAACGCGCTGCGCATGCCGGGCGCGTCAGCCAATCCGACAGCGGCAGCCCAGAACAGATAACCTAGGCCCGCAATCGCGCCGAAACCCCACACCATCAGCGAATAGACCGACGCGTGTATTGCGGCAGCTACCAGGATCGCCGCAAGCTGTTTCATCCATTCTTTCATGTTCATATCTCCGTTAAAATCTGTCACTCGCCGTCTTCCACGAATTTCACTTCGACGCGCTCGATCTGCACGCGGCCGTTGATGTCCAGATCCAGCTTGTCCCCGTATTTTTTCGGCTGGCGCTTGCCCGCGGTCCATTTCAGCGCGTCGATGGCCGCACGGGCCGCCTGCGGGTCAAGCTTGCCCGCTAGCACGCGATCCACGATGTCCCCGATTTTATCCGCATCAGCGTCCGCTTGAGCTTCGCGCGCGCGCGCGTAGTCGGCCCTGAAATCTTCATCATCCCGCAACCAGCGAATGACGGTCGAATACCCGGGCATACCCTTCTTGCGCAGCACCTTGGCCAGACTGTCACCGCAGGCAATCGCTTCGCAGATCGCGTCCTTGTATCCGGCAATGGTTTCCGCATCCCTCTTGATCGGCATACTCAAACCCCTCCGTCATGAAGCTGCGCGACCTCCTTGCGGCATGCTGTGCACATCCGCAGGCCGTGATCTATGTTGGCCGACACGCCGCACCGCATGCAGCGCCGCACGGGCCGCAGGACACGCCCCGCATCAGGTTTCAGCACCCCGGCGTCGCGCATGAGGCGGGCAGCTGCGAGCGATCCGTATTTGTTCGAGATGCGGGCGCGCAGGCTGTTGTGGGTCACGCCGTGCATGCGAGCAGCCTCGGCATAGGTGGCGTCCGGCGTCGCGATGATCCACGCCTCGGCGTCGTCAATGGGTCCGGTCTTGTAGGGCGGGGCCATCATTTCCTCCGGCTTGCGATGTGCCACAGGCCGCAGACGCGGCATCGGTAATGGCTGCTGGGCAGCCGGCGCTTGGTCGCGACCTTGTGCGCCATCTGCGCGGTGGCGAATGCCTCCTTGCCGGCGCAGGCCGCTGCGACCCACTCGGCCGCGATGCCGCTCTCGCCAAACACGTCCCGGACACGCTGGTTGGTCTGTCGGGCCATGCTCGTCCTCATTCGGTCGGCGCATTGTCGTTCGTGGTCTTGGGCTGGAGCGGATCGCGCAAACCAACTTCGGCCAGGATAGCCCTGCGCCGATCCTCGCTGATCCGCTCCTTCGGGGGCTCGACCGGCCCGGCGAGAGCGGCCCTGACCTGCTCGACGTGCTTCTTTCCCCACGCCTCCTTGAGCATCTGGACGATGTGTCCGGGGTTCGGCCGCTTGCTGGGGTTCTCATTGCGCCACTTGCGCAGGGCGGCCAGAACGCTGTCCGGCTTCCAGCCTTCTAGCGTGTCGCACCAGTCCCGCAGCACCGCGGCGCGCAGGGTTTCGGATTCGCTCGGCTGCCAGTAGCCGTGCAGGATCACCTCGACAGCCTGGCCGATGGCGAGCCGGTGTTCAGTCAACTCGCGCGGCTGCATAGAGGCGACGTTGCAGGGCGTCGTCGGCGGCAGCTTGGCGGCGGTCACGGGCAGTTGTGCGGTCATGGGTCGAGCCTCCTGGGGGCTGGGCGGGGATTTCGAGGGGCGGGGCGGATTTCGCAGCCGCGTATTCCTGCATATGGCGAGTGAGGGTCTTGGGACCGTGGGCCGGCGCGCTGTGCTGACGCATGTTCGCCACGGCGACCTTGACCACTTCGGCCTCGGTCAGGCCCAGATCGGTTATCCACCTGCCGGCGATGACGGGCGCATCGGCCGCGACCCAATACCGGGGCCAGCCGGTGCCATTCGGGTCGTTGAAGCCGAGAGCCTCGGCCAACTGCGCGACGAGGGACGGGGTGTGGCTGGGCTTGTCGACATCGGCAGTCGCGCGCGCGCCCTCCTCCTCCGCCTCCTTGTTCAAGGATGGTTCTAAGGACGGTTTGGGTCCGGCTGGCGGACTGGTAGGGGTCCGGCTGGCGGACTGGTCTAGTCCGGCTGGCGGACTGGTCACCTCACGGACTGGTCCGCTGGGCGGACGGGTCCGGCTGGCGGACTGGTCACATTTGACCTCTGGAAAGGCCCGGATGGCTTCCAGATTGAGGTCGTATATTACCGTCGCGCCGTTCTTGCAGGCCCGGCTTCCGGCCTCGATCAGCACCCCTTCCGACACAAGATCCCGGATGGTCTTGAACACGGTCGAGCGTGCGATTTCGGTTTCTTCGGCGATGGTGCCCTTGGAGCAAAACACACCCCGGCCGTCATCGCTGGCCCGGTCGGCCATATAGGCGAGGATCGCCTTGCGATGCGCGGAACCGAGGCGTCGCGAATAGACGAGGGTCACAACCTTGTGGCTCACCCGACCACCTCCACCTCGACGATCACCGCCCCGTCTCGACACCTGTCCCCGCGGATCGGCGCTTGCAGCTTGATCCGGCCGTCATCGATGCGCAGGACCGCCGCCAGCGCGTCCCTGGCGCCCTTGTTCGCGGTCACCACGTTGTCGTCGTCGACCGTGGTGACGGTGCTGGGCGGGCAGTAGATCAGCGTCATGCGCAGTTCTGCGTCGGCCGGGATGCGGGCCTTGTGCCAGCCGGCCTCGCGCGCCAAGGCGTCGGCCATCTTGCGCTGCGCCTTCACCCTGCGGGCGCGCTTGCTCCAGTGCAGACGCGAGTTGGCGGAAAGCTCCGAAGTCTTGGCCCAGGGCAGCGTCACGCGAAGAATCATGAGCGTGCCCTCACCACCGCCGGGAAACGGTTCTGGGCGTCGAAGCGATACCACGCCGCGTTGTCCTTGCCGGGCGTGCCGTTCCCGAGCCACGAGACCCGGCCTATGGGCACGATGTCGGAGCATTGCCCGATCAGGCGGCCGAAATAGCCGTTGGCCGCGAAATCCCACGGCAGCAACACCCAGGCCGGCGCGATGCCGATCAGGTGCTTGATGATGGATAGCGCCGGGTCGCCCTTTCCGCCGGTGACAGGCCAGGGAACATTCGTCAGCCAGAGGTCAACGTCGTCGGCTGCCTTGATATCCGCCACGGCCATCGTTTCAATGCCCGGCCCTTGCGGCTCCAGGTCAGAGGCCCAGACGCACCGGCCCGCCGGCCACAGATCCCGCAGATGCCTGATCAGCGCCCCATCGCCTGCGCAGGGCTCGCCATACCGCGCCCGCGGCGGCAGATACGGGATCAGCGGCACCACCGCTTCTCGGGGCGTCGGCCAGAAGCCGCGCGGCCGCTGGGGAAGGCCGGGTGTTCGCTTGCTCACCTCCCCACCTCCACGATATGCCGAAACCCCGGCACGTCCTCGGCCATGGCCAGGCGCTTGGCGGCAACGCCCTCGGCCCAGACCTCGCAGGCATCCCGGAACGTCAGACCCGCGCGCCGCGCTGCATCGCCGATGTCGAGACGGCCCGTCCGGATTGCCGCGATGAAGCGGCGCTTGTGGTCGATGGGGGCGGTCATTTCAGCCCCCTTGCCCATGCTTGGATCTGGCCTAGCTGCACAGGAGACATGAGGATGGATGCGCAGTCCCGGACGCGGGCACATCTCTCCAGAAGCTCGTCGCAGGCATAGGACCGCGCATCATCGCGTGACTGCGCGAACTTTCCCCATTTCGGACCAACCCTGTATCCGCCTCCAGCCATGCTGACAGACCACATCCACAGCCCGTCAACGTGCTGGTGAAGCTCAATCCTTGCCAGAGGCCAGGCCAGACGCGGATGCGGGAGTGTCAGGGTCTCGTCGATCTCTCCCTGCACCACAGTTCCGCTCGGCTCTACAGGGCGCATGACGGGCGGCTGGCGCAGGGCATCGAACAGGGAGAGCTGATCCATCACGCCGCCGCCTCCATCAGCACCAGCGCCCGCTCCACGGTGATGTTGAGCGCCTCGGCGATGTCGGCCAGCGAATAGCCCTGCCCTCGCAGGATGCCGACCATCTCGCGCCGCGCCCGGTCGGCGGGCTTGAGCCGGAGGATCTTCGGCGCGGTCGCCACCTCGGACAGCTGGTCAACCCGGACGACCAGGGCACCGGGATACGGACGCAGAGCCCGCTCCATCGCGGCCTGCTTGGTCGCGGCCCGAACAACATGGGTGACACAGCCCGTCGCGGTTTCGACGGTGATCTGGAATTTGGGGAGGGGTGTTTGGCTATCGTCGGCCATGGGTGCAACCCTTTCGACGTGAAGGATTTTTCATTTTCTTGGCCAGCCGAGAGAGCAAAGCCCCCCCGATACGCGACACCGGATAGGTGACGGCGAAAATCAGCGCCCGGAGCATCCTCATGGCTCACCGCCAATTCGGCGTGCGAGTCGCTCGGTCTTGGCCACCACGTAGTCTTCGAGGATTTCGGCGATGTAGTGCGGCGCGTCGTGCTTGCGCTGCATGTAGTTGATGATCTGCCGCTCGCTGATCCGCGTGAGCCGCGCCGCTGCACTGGCAACCGCCTTCTGGGTATGCCCCGCGTCGCCGAAACCGGCCCAGATCAGATCCGAAATCTTCTTCCTCGTGGCCTCCCTGACGGAAGCCACGGATTTTGCAACATTTTGCATCGAAATAGCCCCATGATGATCTTGTGAAGAAGGATCATCAACAGAACGGCGAGAGGGGGCGGCAGCGGTCATCGCGTCGCCTCCTCGGGAGTTTGGGCGGGCGGGTTCTCGGCCATGTAGGCCAGAACTTTCTGCGCGATCTTCATCGTGCAGTCGCCGCCGTTCACCAGGCGGTCATAGAGCCGACTGTTGTTGGCGGCGCGTCCGGTAATCGTCGCCGGGGCGAGCCCGGTTTTCGACGAATGCGCTTGAATCGCTTTGATGAGATGTTCTCGGTCCATGCCCGCAATATGGACTTTTGTCCACTATACGTCAACGGACTATTGTCCAGTGGCGGCAATCTCTTGCGGGCGCTTAGATGCGTGGCATGACAAAGCGGTTTTTCGACGCCCTTTCAGACGCCTTGGCCGCAACCGGCTGGTCCATCCCGGACCTGGCTGCTCGATCCGGCGTATCAAAAGACCAGATCACGAAGTTCATGCAGCGATCCAAGAAGGGCGTGCCCGCCTCGACGAACGTTGATGATGCGGTGAAGATCGCGCATGCCTTCGGGCTCACCCTTGACGAGATGATTCAGGACGACACGGCGCAGCTTCGATCCGAAGCCGTGCTTCTGTGGCGATCACTGACCCAAGGAGAGCGGGACTTGTTGCGAGCCGCCGCACGCGGGCAGCGCGAGACGCAGGGTCAGGAGCCTCCACAATGAGGCGAAGGGCGGAAACAAAACCTCGCAGTTCTTCATCGTCCCTCATCTCTCAAGTCTCCGATTCCCTCTCCACAAAGAGAACATTAAGCGAACATTCGCTCATGGGGCGACATGACGAAAAGGACAGGTGAAGAGTGAACTTTGCGGAAAGATTGTTTTTTGTAGGCGCTGCGATCACCCTGTCCGCCGGGCCGCTATCGTCGCTGCTGCTTCTGCCGATGGCCTGGGAATCTTTGCTGGACGGGCGCTTATTGCGGGCCGCCGGGTTACTCTTCACGGCAGTCGTCATGGGCGCGGTCTTTGGGATGCTCGTCGCCGCGGTGATTGATTCTGCCTTTCGAAGCGGCATGGCTGCGCAGCGCGCCCTGGACAGACAAATGGCCGAGGGCGGCGGCCCATGACCCCCGAGGCCCGCATCGCCACCCTCAAGGCCGAGGTCGCCGCTACGCAGGACGCGGCTGCGGCGATGGTGGTGCTGACGATCCAGGCGATGGGCGCCACACCCGAGCAGATGCTGCTGATCGCGCGGGAGTATCAGGCGGTTGCGGACGGCCGGCGGCGCAGTCGGATCACCGGGATCATCGCGCGGAAGGTGGCGGAGAAGTTGAGGGGCGAGGCGGAAAGAGGGGATTGAGGCATGTATCTTCCTGCCGTTTGCGGCTCGTGCGGACTGATTTTTGGAAGCCTGTTCATGGTCAGGATCGGGATGAAATTCACCTTTGAAGGCACATCCTACATCAACTGCCCGAGGTGCAACGGCCAAGCAGCCACCCTGTCAGGGACAATAGAGCTGCTAGAAGACGGGATTCGCCTTTGGTCGGGGCCTGATTTCACCAAGGAGATATTCGAGGCCATGAAAATGGCCGTTGATGACGTCAGATCAGGCAGGGCAACTGTCCATCAGGCGGCAGCGCGGATCAGAAAGAAAAGCCCAGAAGCAGCAAAGCAGTTCCGCGAGTGGGCAAGCCTAGGCATCGCCTTCATGGGGCTGATGGTAGCTGTAGCGGCTCTTTTCCTTCAGTGGAAACAGCAGGAAAACAGCAACTTGTCTGCTGAACAGATGGTTGATCAAGCGGTAGACGACTATCTTAACGATCACTATTCACAGCCGATCATATGCTCAACGGAGATAGCACAGCGCCCAACCGTCAATCAGAAGGGCGTCAAGAATGAGATGCGCATCGAACCCCAGAAGAAACGCAAGGAAGTAAGGCGACGTAAGCGGCCTTAGCCAAAAAGGAACGCTCGGCAATTCCACCCCCTCGCCCGCCTCGCGCGGGCTTTTTCATGCGCGGCCGCCCCGCGCCGGCAGGGGCAGGATAGCATAGGCGAATCGGGGGCGCAGCAATTTATCAGGACATTTGTCCACTTTTCGGTTGACGTGGACATTTGTCCATGCAATCTTCATCTCAACGGCGCACCCCACCCCACCGCGCCAGCAGATGGAGCATCCCATGTCACGCCTGAACATCGAGAACTGCGTCGTCTGGGGCACGATTGCGTGCCTGGTCGCCGGCTTCTGGGCATCGGCCGTCGTCTTCGGCGTCCCGTTCGCCAAGCACCTCATCGAAGCCGCAACACAGCGGCCCGCCGCCTGCGCCGGCCTGAACGGCTGGGATTGCACGGCCCGCGCCGCGGAGGGCTGGTGATGCCGCACCCGGTTGACCTGAACGAGCTGGCGAACATGCCGGGGTTCGGCGCGGCCAAGACCGTGCTCCAGAAGGCCGGGCATTGGGATGAATATGCCGGCACCGGCCTGGAGCGTGAGTTCACCATCGAGATTGAGGGCACCGCGCCCATCAGGGCGACTATCACCGTCAAGGCGCGGTCAAAGGCCGAGGCTGAGAAAAAGGCTGACGACAAGATCAGCCGTGACCTGGTGGATTGGCAGGTGGATGCCAGCATGGCTGACATCGACAGCCTGGAAATCCGCGACAGCCAGGAGGGCTGGTGATGGCCTTCCAGTTCGAGCCCTACCGCATCCCGCCGCATAGCGGAAGCGAGGACATCTCGGACGCGTGGACCGAGGAAACCGACCCGGAGAACGAGCGCGGCGAGTGCTGCGAGGCGTTCTTCGACGACGAAGTGAGCGGCTACGGCTGTCACAGCGCGCTGATCGCGATCCGCGTCACCGGCGGTCTGGGGGATGACATGTGGTCGGTCAACCTGCCCCGCGACATGGCGATGAAGCTGCTGAACCCCATGACCGTGACCCGGCTGGAGAGCCTGCGCGCCGACCGGCTGGACGAAGAATAACCCGAACCGGCCGGCGCCTCCCATTCCTCCCAGCCGGCCGCCCTGCCCCTGCGGCTTTCCTCCTCCCTGGCCGCAGGGGCGACAGTTTCAAACGAGGTTTCAGATGAACCAGATTGCACCTGCTATCTTGCGCCAGTTGCTCCGCTACGATGCCCAAACCGGAAAGCTGTTCTGGCGCCAGCGCGGGTCGGAGTGGTTCAAGCAGTCCCCTCGCCGTTCACGCCAGCACGCGTGCGCGAATTGGAATTCGCGCTATGCCGGATCGGAAGCATTCACCGCGATGGGCGACGACGGATATCTCCGTGGCCGCGTGTTGGGAACGGCCTACCTTGCCCACCGTGTAATTTGGGCTCTCGAAACTGGTGAGTGGCCGCAAGAGCAGATCGATCATTCAAATGGCGACCGCGCTGATAACCGACGGGAAAACCTTCGGGAAGCAACCCCCTCTGAAAACACCCGCAACAGAAGCGTTCAGTCGAACAGCAAGAGCGGGGTTAAGGGCGTCTCGTGGGAGAAACGCCGAGGGAAATGGCGCTCCACCATCAAGCTGCACGGCAAGCAAACGCATCTAGGGCAATTCGACACCATAGAGGCCGCGCGAGCGGCCTATGACGCCGCCGTTTATGACGTGCACGGCAAGTTCGCGAGGTCCAACCCATGAAAGACATGATGAACAGCCTCCTTGGTCCAGGAATCCACGATATCCCATCTGAGGTGTATCACTCTGATCCAGCTACGCGACCCTCTCTTTCTTCCACGCTGGCGAGAATTATTCTGAACAGAAGCCCAAGGCATGCTTGGGTTTCATCACCGCGCCTCAATCCCGATCACGAAAGCAAGGACAGCAAGACCTTCGACATCGGTCGGGCCGCGCACCGGGCGGTGCTGGGCAAGGGTGGCGATTTCGTCGCGTATCCCGAGCATGTGCTGGCGAAGAACGGCGCGGCCAGCACCACGGCCGCGAAAGAATGGGCCGAGGAAATCCGCGCCCGCGGCATGACGCCGGTGAAATCCGACGAGTTCGACGCGGTGAACGACATGGCGTCAGAGATCATGGCGCGGCTCGCGTTCATGGACATCGCTTTTCCGCCGGCCCGCTCGGAGCTGACGGTCATCGCGGAAATCGACGGCGTGATGTGCCGCGCGATGATCGACCACGCGCCAGAAGATCCTCGGCAGCCGCTCTGGGACCTGAAAACCACCACCGACGCCAGCCCGGATGCGGTGATGCGCTCGATCATGGCCTATGGCTATGACATCCAGGCCGCGCACTATACCGAGGTGTGGAAGGCCGCGACGGGCGAGGATCGGGCGTTCCGGTTCGTGTTCGTCGAAAAGGAAGCGCCGCACGAATGCTGCGTCGTCCAGCTTGGTGGCGACAGCATGGTCATGGCGCGCAAGCGCACCGCCCGGGCGCGCGAAATGTGGCGGCATTGCCTGACCACCGGACAATGGCCGGGATACCCCGCTGAAATCGTCCAGCTGGAGTTGCCCGAGTTCTACCAGGCGCGCTGGCTGGAGCGTGAAACGTTCGAGGCCGAGGTGAAGAAAGCCACCGGCCGCGATGTCCTTGAAGCCGCCTACAGGTGGCAGGCCCCCGAAAATCATGGAGAAACGCCGTGGGCATGATCCGCTTCATTCCGGTCGCCGAACTGAACGACCCTCTCACCCTGTCCATCGGGCTGTCCGGCGGATCCGGCACCGGGAAGACCTATACCGCGCTGCTGATGGCTCGCGGCATCGCGGAGACGATGACGGGCCGCAAGGGCGCGCCCATCGGCTATGTCGATACCGAGAACCGCCGAGCGCTGCACTACAAGGCGGCATTCCCCGAGATGTGCCATTTCGACTTCAAGGCGGTGGACGAGGCCGGCAACCTGGTCGGGTTCGGCCCGGAACGGTGGATCGAGGTCATCGATGCCGCGGAGGCCGCCGGCCTGCCGGTGCTGATCCTCGACAGCTTCTCTCACGCCTGGGAAGGCGTCGGCGGGGTCCTCGACCTGCACGCCACGACGCTGGAGCGCCTGACCGGCGGAGACGGATCTTTGGCCGACAAGCGCAGCCAGCTCGCCTGGGCAGAGGTGAAACCGCGCTATCGGCGTCTTATCGATCGCATCGTGCGCGCCAAGACGAACATCATCATCTGCACCCGCGCCAAGCCGGTCATGCAGAGCGGATTCGGCAACAAGGCAAAGAACGCCCGCAAGACCAAGACCCGCCGCGAGGATGTGCCTTGGGACCCGGCCAGCGATGGCGACCTGATGTTCGAGATGACGACGATGGTCATCCTCGACCCGTCGGCGCCCGGCTGCCCGGTCCACCAGATCAAGGTCGCTGACCAGTTCAAGACGCTGCTGGACCCGCGGCGCCCGATGGGAGTGGACACGGGCCGAGCTATGGCCGAGTGGGCGAAGGGCCAGGGCGACGCGCAGCGGCAAAAGGAGATCCTGGACGCCGCGCGGGCGCAGGCTCGCACCGGCACCGACGCGATGCGGACCTGGTGGAAGGAGAACCCGGATAAGGCAGCGGTTGCCCGGTCCATCCTGTCCGAATTGCAGGACCTGGCTGCGGCCGCTGATCGCGATACCGCGGCGGTAGCGGACGATCCGTTTGCGAACCTTGCCGATGATGACGGCATGACGCCTGAGCAGCGCGCCGAGCTGGAGGCGGCCGAATCCGCGTTCCGCTCCAGCCATACTGAAACCGCCTGAACCCTGCCGCCGCGTCTCTGATCGCCGGGCGCGGACCACTCCCCGGCTGGCCTGTTCGCCATCGCCAGCCGGGGCTTTTCCAGAGAGGAACCAACCATGCAGGACAACGACACCTATACCGTCGCCGCCGAGGAACTGCGCCAATTCGTGGAACGGATCGAGCAGCTCGAAAGCGAAAAGCGCGACATCTCGGACCAGATCAAAGAGGTCTACGCCGAGGCAAAAGGCCGCGGATATGACGGCCCCGCTTTGCGCCAGATCGTCGCCCTGCGCCGGAAGGACAAGGACCAGGTTGCCGAAGAAGAGGCGGTGCTGGAAATCTACAAAGCCGCCCTCGGCATGGCCTGACGAAATCCTGGGCGACTGGTTCTGACCGGCCCTAGCGCAAAAGGAGCGCACCGCATGCAGTTTGAAATCAAATCCCGCAGGACCAGATCCGTTATCTTCACGGCTGAAATCGAGGCGGACGAAAGCGCCAGCGCCAGCATCAAACTCGGCTTGGCGGTGAAAGTTGCAGTTAAAGCCCGTGCCAACCTGGGCGGTGCCTACCTGGGCGGTGCCTACCTGGGCGGTGCCTACCTGGGCGGTGCCAACCTGGGCGGTGCCAACCTGGGCGGTGCCAACCTGCGCGGTGCCAACCTGGGCGATGCCTACCTGGGCGGTGCCTACCTGGGCGATGCCTACCTGGGCGGTGCCTACCTGGGCGATGCCTACCTGGGCGGTGCCTACCTGGGCGGTGCCAACCTGAATGGAACTTGCGGCCTCAATCCCTGGATCAAGAACATCCAGGTCGAGGACTGGCCGATCAGCTACACCTCGGATGTCATGCAGATCGGATGCCAGCGGCATTCTTTCGATGCGTGGCGCAATTTCAGCGATGCGGAAATCCGCGCGATGGATGGTCGTAAGGCGCTGGATTTCTGGAAAAAATGGAAAAGCTGGATCTTCCAGACCATCGATATGGCCCCCGCGCAGCCTACCAAAGCGGCCGATCCCGTTGAGACGGAGGCCGCAGAATGAGCGCCCAAGACACGGCAGAACTGGAACGACTTGACGACATCCTGCGCGACCCTCTTTCCGGGCTGACCTGGGACAACCGCATCATGGCGGCTGACGCGATCCGCGAAGTCCTCGCCGACCGCAAGGCAGAGGCCGGCATGCGCGCCCTGCTGCTGGCTGGCTGCGACCTGCTGTCTATCGAGGCCGAGGGCCTGCGCGACGGTATCAGCGTCAATGGCGTCATGTGTCCCTGTCCCGAGGATCAGGCCACTGTCGAGGCCGTCCGCGAGTTCGAGGACTGGATCGCCAGCGTCAAGGACACGCTCTACCCCATCACCCCGACCGAAGGAGGCAGCGATGCAGAATGATGCGCCGGAATGGATCGACGTTGCGTTTGCTGAGGGGTTCGGCTGGTCCACCTATGCAGCCCATGATGGCGACAAAACCCGGTTCGTCCGCTCCGACCTCTGCGCCTCGGGCCAGCAGGTGCGGGCATTGGTGGATGCTCTAGAGCGTATTGCAGGGCAGAAGGGTGAGTATTCGAGACCCTTTCCTGAAACAGAAGACGGCTACGGAACATATGCTGTCATGCTGGCAAGGGAAACTCTCGCCGCCCTGACGCCAGCCCCGCAGCCCGAGGGGCAGGTGCCTGTAGGCGCGGATGCACTGATTGATCTGATCGAGGAACTCGGGCGCGAAGTCTATTATATGCTGGATGATTGCGAAACCAGCGGCCCTGTTGGGGAGGAAGTCCACACCATCACGACAGAGGCGCTGGAAAAGGTATCCGCAATACTTGATCGTATCGAAACCCTGCCGTTCGAGGTGCCGGGCGTGATCCTTGGCCCCGGCGCAATGCTTCAGGAGGCCATCAAGCAGACGTTTCTGACGCCTGCGCCCGACGCCGCGAGGCAAGCCATGCTATGCGCTGTTGCTTTCGAGGCGGGGCTGAAATCGGCAACCGAAGTCGTTGCTAACTATCATATCTGCGAGGCCATCCTTGCGCGCGAAAACCCCTATATCGCCGCTTCCTTTGCGCCCGACGCCGCGCAGACGGAGGCGGCTGGCCGCGAGTGGTGGATTGTTATGGACCATGGATTTTATCGTGCTTGTCCTCGGAAGCCCGCCCACCGAAATCCTGTTCTCGCCCGAGAAGTCATTGCCGCCCACCCCGCCGCGCCTGCACCGGGGATCGCGGAGGCGATGGAATGGCAGCCGCCTAGAACTGACTACGAGGCGGTTGCTCGTATGGCAGTTGACGGGGACGCCGACCCCATTGGAACAGCCCGCAGAAACTATCCGCATCTGTTCCCCTCTGAAATGGAAAAATGCCATTGTGTTACGCGATACGGACCTGATCCGCAGTGCAAAACGTGCGGCGGCTACGGAGATGTTGAGGTTTACGTTAGAGCCCACCCCGCCGCGCCTGCACCGGGGATCGCAGTCGAGGATGCTATAGCGGCGATTATGGCCTTGCCGCTGCTCCCCGTCGCTTTGGTGGAAGGCTTTGTCAGCCGCAAGGAAGTGATCGCTGCCCTTCGCGCACTCGCCAATGGAGAGAGCCATGACTGATGCACAGATCACCCCGGAGGTGGTGGAGCGCTATGTCATGGAGGCCGAGGATGACAAGTGCGTCCCGGTCAGAGATCCGTGGGGCCGATGGGTCCGAGCCTCCGACTACGACGCCCTTGCCCAGGAGAACGCCGCACTGAAAGCCGAGAACGAGCGGCTAAGCGACCTGTATCACACCCAGATCACCCGCAACGAATACCTGACCATCGAAAACGCCGCATGGCAAAAGTCCGCCCGACAGATGGAAGCCCAAGCTGCCGCCATCGAGGCCGAGACCATCGAGCGGTGTGCGGAGCTGGTCGTGCCTAGCAATTTGCGGCAAGAAATCCGCGCCCTGCCTCGCGTGTCCGACCCCGACGCCCTCAAGCGGGCGGTGGATGCGGCCGTGCTGGCCGAGCGGCAGGCGTGCGCCGAGATCGCTGAGAATCGGGCACAAGCATACGAGGCCCAAAAGGCGTTACCCCTCCGAAACATAACCCTGCTGGATCAAAAAGCAGACACCGCTCGGATCATCGCAGCCGCCATCCTCGCCCGCACGGAGACCAGCCATGACTGACCACGACAAGGCCCGCGATCACGTGAAAGAGCTGCGGGCATGGGCTGACTGGTGCGTGTCCTGCGCCTGCGGGAACGTGCCAACCGAGTCCGGTGACGCCTATGCTGTTCTGGACCAGCTATCCGCCTCAATCGAGCGGTGCGAGAGGCTGGAAGCGGAGAACGAACGGCTGCGGAATAATAATAACCGCTTCCCCGATCTCATGGCGCGGATAGCGGCCGCGAAAGACGAGCCATTGGACACCCGTATTTCGGCTATAGTTGCTGCCGTGGCGGCGATGCCGAGCCATTTCGGCCGGTATCAATGGGAGATCGGGCGCGTTCTGTTTGGAGATAAATGGGTCCACGTCTCTGGAAATGATGGCGAAGGGAGGGGGCGCCAAGCAATTGCAGCGATCCCAGGCCATTTGAGCGGTGTCGCGGAATACATCGCAGCGGCAAACCCGGATGGTGTCCTTTTGATGATCGCGGAATTGCAAGCCGCTCGCGCCGCCCTTGCCAGCGACGGGAGGGCGTGAGGGATGTGGGCAGCCGTCACAATTAAGGTGGTCGATCCGGGCACCGAAATAACTGAACCGAACGGGACCAAACACATTGTCACGGACAATAATGCCGTGCGCGTCGGACGCGTGATGCATGTGACAAAGTGGATGTATGAGGCGTTGCGTCACGCGTCCGACCCCCGCCGCACCGCACAGGGAGGCGGGGATGAGTGAGCTGGATAAGCTGATCGGGGCTGTTGAACGAGGGGAACCCAATCGCAATGACGGAACTCTATTTCGTCTGTTCGGCGATGATTGGGTCCACGCCTGGGATGTGATTGATAGAGGCTCCCTCGACGCCGCCATGGCGCTGCATGAGGCACTGCTGCCGGGGTGGAGTGTCACGCTCGAAAACGATGACGGGAACATTCACGCGGCAGTCTGGCCGCGCGGTGAAATCGGTGAGCAGCACGGATCGCAAGGCCCCACGCTGGCCCGCGCCCTCTTGCTCGCCATCCTGCGCGCCTACCGCCAGCAGAGGGAGAGCGGGGATGAGTGAGCGCCCGGTTCTTGAAGCGATACGCGCCGTCCTGAAATTCAAGGACACCGCGACGATCAGCGAGGTCGCGAAGTATGCCGGCATGACGCACAAGCAGGTGCTGGACGTGCTGAACGCCAACGGTCACATGGTCTGGCGCAACCGAAAGAACGGCCACATCACCAAGGTCGATCCCCGCGCCGTCCACCGTCAGCAGCTTGTCGAGAGCGACCGCTACTATTTCCGCGAAAGCTACGGCGCATGGGCGCATGAGGGCTACTGCCTGCGCTTTAAGGGCTATGACGATCTGCGCCAATCGCTTGAGAGCAAGCACTGGACAGGCGGAATTGGCGATAGCTGGCAGATTACCAAGGTCGAGGACACGCCGGAAAACCGAGCCGCGCTTGAGGCAGCCGGGCTGAAACCGTGGTCAGAGGCCGAGGCAGACGAGCGGCTATGGCGTGAGCCGGTCAGCCCCGCACAGAGGGAGGCGTAGATGGGGAGGCCGGAAACCACGCTCAAGCGCATGCTGATCGCCAGCAAGGAAGCCGGCTATATCGTGGCCGGCGCCAAGGCCGAGGGCGACAAGATCGAACTGATATTCGAGACGCCGAAGGATGCTCTGCCCGCCGACCTGATCAATTGGAGCCGCAAGAAGTGAAGCGCTCTTTGCCGGCATATGTCTATGCAAAGGGGAAGCGTGGCTATCTCTACTTCTGCCGTTGGGGCAATACCCAGCGGATGTATACTGCCCCTGGAACGGCAGAGTTTGCCGCGGAATATGCCCTGCTGATGCGCGGCCGGCCGCCTGCTCCGAGGCGCACGATCAAGGGCCTGATCCAGAAATACATGGAATCCGAACGCTGGCCCGCTCTCGCTCAAAACACCAAGAAGTCCTATCGTCGGCATTTCGGCTACCTGGAAGAGGTTGCGGGTCACGTCGATCCGGCTACGCTGCGCACCGCCCATATCTACGAGATGCGGGACGCGCTGCGAGACACGCCGACCGATGCCAACCGAAAGATCGGCACCCTATCCACGCTGCTGGCGCATGGCGTCCGAATCGGCTGGCTGGACCGCAACCCGGCCGAGGGGGTCGAAAAGCTCAAGGGCCTGCGCCCACCGCGCGAGCCGTGGCCGGAGGCGAAGATAAAGGCGTTCAGAGAGGCAGCCGCCCCGCTGCCCTTGCTCATCTTCGAGATGCTGCTGGGGACCGGCCAGCGAATCGGGGATGTGCTGAAAATGCGCTGGGATGATATTGAGGACGGCGGGATCTGGGTTCGGCAGCAAAAGACCGGGGCGGGCATCTTCGTGCCCTTCACCGATGGGCTGGCCGCTATCCTCGAACAGACGCCACGACAGGGCGAGACAATCATAGCGCAGCCAAACGGCCGGCCGTGCAGCTACTCGTTCGCCCACAAGCTGGTGACGGAGGTGCGGGTCAAGATCGACGCCATGGCTTGGGACATACATGCTCTGCGCCATTCCGCCGCCGCCGAAATTGCCAGCCTGCCGGGCATGAGCATCGAGCATGTGATGGCAATCACGGGCCATTCGAGCGAGCAAATGGCGCGCCACTACAGCCGGAAAGCCGACATGCGCGCGAAGGCCAGAGAGGCCCAGAACGCACGGCGAACGAAGCGCGAATCGGGAAATGCAGTCTGAAACGGCATATTCGGACTATGAAAAATCAACACGTTACGGTAAAATAAAAGTGGTTCAGGAACATCTCCTTGGTCAGCGTCGTGCCCTTGCGCAGGCTCAGAAGCTCCAGGATCTGGTATTCCTTGCCGGTCAGGTTGACCGCGCGCCCGCCCACCTCGACCGAGCGCGCGTCCAGGTTCACCACCATCTCGCCGGTGCGGATCACCGACTGGCTATGGCCCTTGGAACGGCGGATGATCGCCTGGATGCGGGCGACCAGCTCCTCGCGGTTGAAGGGCTTGGTCATGTAGTCGTCGGCACCGAAGCCAAAGCCGCGCAGCTTGCTTTCGGTGTCGTCCGAGCCGGTCAGGATCAGGATCGGCGTGTCGATGCGGGACATGCGGATCTGGCGCAGGACTTCCATGCCGTGCATGTCCGGCAGGTCCAGGTCCAGCAGGATCAGGTCGTAGTCATAGAGCTTGGCAAGGTCGATGCCCTCCTCGCCCATGTCGGTGCGATAAACATTATAACTCGCGTTCGTCAGCATCAGCTCGATGCTGCGCGCCGTGGTCGGATCATCCTCGACCAGAAGGATTCGCATGTCATTTCCCCTTGCTAACCAGGCTACTGGCAAAACCTCTCAGCAAAAGGTTAATATCACGTTACCGGCTTATTTATCAAATTTGTCTCAACTTACGGTTGCCGAAATTTCTGCAGATGCGTGATTTTCAGCGCATTGCGGCCATGCTGGCGAAAGGCGCTGGCCCAGGCGTCGAACTCTTCCTCGGTCAGGCCATAGCGGCGAATCGCCTCGTCCCGCGACAAGAGGCCGTAATGCACCGCATCGACCACCGCCGCCTTGCGGCTGGCCACCCAGCGGGTCTGCGGCTGGGGCAGATCGGCCTGGGTCAGGATGCTGCCATCGGGCAGGATCACGGTGCGCAGACCGGGAGTTTTCTTCAAAAACATCGGCAAGTCCCTGTTCTCTCTGCCTCCTTGTGTCGCAAACTTCTTAAGCCCCGGTGAAGTGGCGCAGGGTTTTTCCAGGCCCGGCCCTTGAGAATTGCCGGTTTTTACCTATAAATGTCATGAACTGCGGGCCAGAGCAGCGCGCCCGCGCAAAGGACGATCCATGACAGCGCCAAGCCCCTCTCTGCGCCATGACGCGCCAGATTCGACCGTGAATTCGCTGGGCTTTGCCAAGCCGCCGGCGCAGACGCGCGTGGTCGTGGCCATGTCGGGCGGCGTGGACAGCTCGGTCGTGGCCGCGATGCTGGCCGCGCAGGGCTATGACGTGATCGGCGTGACCCTGCAGCTTTACGACCACGGTGCGGCGCTGGCGAAAAAGGGCGCCTGCTGCGCCGGGCAGGACATCCACGACGCCCGCCGCGTGGCCGAGCGCATCGGTTTTCCGCATTACGTGCTGGATTACGAGAACAGGTTCCGCGAATCGGTGATCGAGGAATTCGCCGATGCCTACCTGGCCGGTGCGACGCCGGTGCCCTGCATCCGCTGCAACGAGCGGGTGAAGTTCCGCGACCTGCTGGAGACCGCGCGCGAGCTTGATGCCGATTGCATGGCGACCGGGCATTACATCCGCCGCTTCGACGGCCCGCGCGGGGCCGAGCTGCACATGGCGGCCGACCCGGCCCGCGACCAGAGCTATTTCCTGTTCTCGACCACGCAGGAGCAGCTGGATTTCCTGCGCTTCCCGCTGGGGGGGCTGGCCAGCAAGGCCGAGACGCGGGCGCTGGCGGCGCAATACGGGCTTTCGGTCGCCGACAAGCCCGACAGCCAGGACATCTGCTTCGTGCCCGATGGCGACTATGCCGGCGTGATCGAAAAGCTGCGCCCCGGCGCCGCCGATCCGGGCGAGATCGTGGACATGGACGGCAACATCCTGGGCACGCATCGCGGCGTGATCCATTACACCATCGGCCAGCGCCGCGGCCTGGGCATCGGCGGCCTGGGCGATCCGCTTTACGTGGTGCGGCTGGAGCCCGAGACGCGGCGCGTCGTCGTCGGCCCCAAGCAGGCGCTGGCGACCCGGATCGTGCCGGTGACCGAGGTGAACTGGCTGGGCGACGAGCCCTTCGCCGGCGAGATCCCGATCACCGCCCGCATCCGCTCGACCCGGCCGCCGCGGCCGGCCATCCTGCGCGCGACCGGCGAGCGGCGCGCCGAGATCGAACTGCTGGCCCCGGAAGAAGGCGTCAGCCCCGGCCAGGCCTGCGTCTTTTACGCGACCGAAGGGACGCGCGTGCTGGGCGGCGGCTGGATCTCGCACCGCCGCGGCGGCTGAGTTCAGGCCGCCGCAGCCAGCAGGCGGATGCGCTCGACCATGGCGCGCAGCCCGTTCGAGCGCTGCGCCGAAAGATGCTCCTCCAGCCCCAGCCGTCCAAGCTCGGCGCTGGCGTCGATCGCCGCCACCTCGCCGACCGGCACGCCGGAATAAAGCGCATGCAGGATGGCGATCAGCCCGCGCACGATCAGCGCATCGCTGTCGCCCTGGAAGTCGAAGCGGCCAGCCTCGATCCGGGGCATGATCCAGACCTGGCTGGCGCAACCCTCGACCTTGGTGGCGGGCACCTGCAACGAGGCATCCATCGGCGCCATCGCCTTGCCCAGTTCGATGACATGGCGGTAGCGCTCCTCCCAATCCTCCAGGAAATCGAAGGTCTCGGCGATTTCTTCAAAGGCGGGCGTGGCCATCGGGGCATCCTCTCGCATCGGGCGGCACTGGCATAGCGCGACGGGGCGGCAAGGTCAAAGAGGCTTTCGCGCCCGCCCGACTTGGCCTATCACTGCGCCAAAGACTTGGGAAAACGGGGGCAGCCTTCATGCGGTCGGGAACCTTGGGCATTCTTGCCTGTGCGATGCTGGTGCTGGGCGGTTGCGGCCGCATGGGGGACAGCAGCCTGAACCCGTTCCGCTGGTTCGGCGGCGGCAGCGGCGCACCCCGCCAGCAGACGCTGGAGCCCGAAGGCGGCTATCCGACCGCGATCGAGGACGGCCGCCTGCCGCTGGCGCAGATCACCAGCGCGAAATGGGAGCCGCTCTACGAAGGGCGGATGCTGGTCGTGACCGGGCTTGCCGCCAGCAAGGGCTGGTGGGATGTGGCGCTGGTCACCGAGGTGCCGATGCCCAGGGGACGCATCCGCCCCGATCAGGACGGCGTGCTGCGCCTGCGGCTGGTGGGCAAGCCGCCCCTGCCCGACACCTTCGCCGCCGCCAACCCGCCGCAGCCTGCCAGCGATACGGTGACGGTGGCGCTGACGCTTCCCAACGCCGCCTTGGCGGACCTGCGCGAGGTGGTGATCGCCGGCGCCGGCAACGCCATCACGCTGCGCCGCTGACGCCGGGCCCAGGCCCGGTTCGGCAGCGCGAAAGGCTGCAGGCAAACCGCGACCGGCACGGTTGCGCCATGGGTATTTGAGGAACGGAGAAGAACCTGGCGCCGCCCTCGTCTTCTTCGTTCCTCAAATACCCATGGCGCGACATTGCCGCATCGCCTCATCCGCCATCTGATCGCCAGGCCGGAGTAGCGGGGACGAGGCGCAGGCCATGAGCCGAATGCAGGCAGGGCGGCCGCCGTGGCAGGAAAAAGGCCCGCATGACGCATGCGGGCCTTTTCGCGGAATGCCGGCGGGTGCGGCCGGTCAGGCCATCTTGCGCAGATAGGTCCAGGTCGGCACGCGGGCGGCGCGCGCCACGGACCAGCTTTCCGCATCGCCGAGATATTCGAAGCCGCAATTGGTCAGCACCCGCGCCGAGCCGGGATTGTCCTGGAACGCCTCGGCAAACAGCGTGCGCGAGCCGTGCGGATTGGCCTCGACCAGGGCCGAGACCGCCTCGGTCGCGAAGCCGGTGTTCCAGAACCCGGCCCCGATCCAGAAGCCGAGTTCGGACTGTTCCTTGTCGATCCGCGTCAGCGAGACCACGCCCAGCACCTCGGCCAGCTTGTTGGCCGAGCCGTCGATGGCCCAGACGTCCTCGTCCCGGTCAGCCGCCATGGCCCGGCGGACATAGGCTTCGGAGGCGCCGGGCGGCAAGGGATGCGGGATCGAACGGGTTCCCTCGGCCACGCGCCGATCGGCGGTGTAATGCGCGATGAGCCCGGCATCCGATGCCCGCAGCGGGCGCAGGACGAAGCGCTCGGTCACGATCTCGATCTGCCGCGCATCCGAGGAAATCAATTCGTTCATGTCACTATTCTCCCCCAATTACTCGCAATCATATGGGTGCGGCCCCTGAAAACGCGAAGGGGACCGGCCCTGCCGATCCCCCTATTTAGCACCCGAGTGTTGAAATCGGCTTACTCGGCGGCCTCGAGATTGGCGGGAAGCACGGAAATATAGGTGCGGCCCTTGAGGCCCTTCTTGAAGGCCACGTGGCCGTCGGTTAGGGCGAACAGGGTGTGGTCGCGGCCCATGCCGACGTTCTGGCCCGGCCACCAGGTGGTGCCGCGCTGACGCACGATGATGTTGCCGGCGACGGCCTGCTGGCCGCCGAAGAGTTTCACGCCGAGACGACGACCGGCCGAGTCGCGGCCGTTGCGGGACGAACCGCCTGCTTTCTTATGTGCCATGGCTCAGTCTCCTTCTGCCTCAGTTGGCGTCTTCGGCCGAAACTTCGGCTTCCGACTTCTTGGCTTTTGCCGGCTTGGCGGCCGGCTCGAGTTTGGTGCGCGCGCCGACGGCGGCTTTCACATCGGTCTTGTCGCCGCCTTTTTCAAGCAGCTCGGTGATGCGGACCAGCGTCAGCTGCTGGCGGTGGCCGCGGGTGCGCTGCGACGAATGCTTGCGGCGGCGCTTGACATAGGTGATGACCTTGTCGGCCTTGATGGTGTCGATCACCTCGGCCTGCACGGCGGCGCCGGCAACCAGCGGCGCGCCCACGGTCGCGCCGATCATCAGCACGTCGTTGAATTGGACCTTGTCGCCGGCTTCGGCGTTCAGTTTTTCGACGCGCAGCACGTCACCGGCCTGAACCCGGTATTGCTTGCCGCCCGTCTTGAGAACTGCGAACATTCCGTCTTTCCTTGCTCTGCCGCATCCTTCGGCCCCTGCCTTGCAGGTGTTGCCGGGGCCAGGCCCCGCCTTCGGACAGCGCACCCATTGTCTCGGGTGAGGTTCAAAATATGATGCCGGCAACGGACATGCGCCCGGCCGGTCGCGGGTATATCGCGGATTCGGCCGGGCAAGTCAACCGAAATGGCGGCTCAGCGCCACAGATCGCGCGCCTCCTCCACCGCAAGCCGCCGCCCCTCGCGCGGCGCGCCCAGACCGGCCGACATGAGCGGCGCCGGGCGCGGATCGGTGCCGCTATAGGCGCCGCGGGCGCGGTTGTGCGGGTGGCGCGGCGCCTCGTCCAATGACAGCACCGGGGCCGCGCAGGCATCGGTCCCCTCCAGCGCGGCCGCCCAGTCGTCGCGGCTGCGGGTGGCGATGCGCGCGGCCAGGATCGCGCGCAGCGCGGCCCAGTTCGCCGGGTCGGCGCGGTCGGGCAGGTCGGCCTCGGACAGGCCCAGTCGCCGGACCAGTTCCGCCCAGAACTGCGGCTCGATGGCGGCGATGGCCAGGAAGCCGCCGCAGGCGCAGGGATAGCAGCTGTAATAGGGCGCGCCCCCGTCCAGCAGATTGGCCTGCCGCTGGTCCCGCCACAGCCCGTTGGCGCGCAGCCCCGAGATCATCGCCATCAGATGCGCCACCCCGTCGGTGATCGCGGCATCGACCACCTGGCCCCGGCCGGTCTCGCGCGCAGCAAGGATCGCCGCCAGCATGCCCGAGACCAGATACATCGAGCCGGCGGCGAAATCGCCGACCAGGTTCAGCGGCGGCACCGGATGATCCGCGGGACCGATGGCGGAAAGCGCGCCGGTGATCGCCAGATAGGTCAGGTCGTGGCCGGCGGAATGGGCCAGCGGGCCGGTCTGGCCCCAGCCGGTCATGCGGCCATAGACCAGGCGCGGGTTTTCCGCGAAATCCTCGGGGCCGAGGCCCAGCCGCTCCATCACGCCGGGGCGCATGCCCTCGATCAGCGCATCGGCGCGCAGGATCAGGTCGCGGGCGATCCCGCGGCCCTCGGGCAATTTCAGGTCCAGTTCCAGCCAATCGCGGCCGCGGTCGAGCACGTCGCGGTCGAGCGGAAAGATCTGCGGCGCGCCGGGCCGGGCGATGCGCACCACCTGCGCGCCGTGGTCGGCAAGCCACATGGCGGCGAATGGCGTGGGGCCGATCCCGGCGATCTCGACGATGCGCAGGCTGGACAGGGCGCCGGTCATTCGCGGCCTCCGGGGGACTGGTGGGCGGTGAGGGACTCGAACCCCCGACATTCTCGGTGTAAACGAGACGCTCTACCAACTGAGCTAACCGCCCCCGTGCCGGCTGATAGCGCGATCCCGGCGTCCTTGGCAAGCACGGGCGTCACCGGCGCAGCCGCGCGATCAGCGACGAGGTGTCCCAGCGCCCGCCGCCCATGGCCTGCACCTCCTTGTAGAACTGGTCGACCAGCGCCGTCACCGGCAGGCTTGCCCCGGTCTCGTCGGCGGTGGCCAGGCAGATGCCCAGATCCTTGCGCATCCAGTCCACCGCAAAGCCGAAGTCGAAGCGGTTCTCGGCCATGGTCTGGTGGCGGTTCGCCATCTGCCAGCTGCCGGCGGCGCCCTGGCTGATCACCTCGACGACCTCGGGGATCGACAGCCCCGCCTTTTCGGCGAAATGCAGCGATTCCGACAGGCCCTGCACCAGCCCGGCAATGGCGATCTGGTTGCACATCTTGGTCAGCTGCCCCGCGCCCGAGGGGCCCATGAGCTTGCAGATCTTGGCATAGGCGGCGATCACCGGCTCGGCGCGGTCGTAATCGGCCTGCGCGCCGCCGCACATCACCGAAAGCTGGCCGCCCTCGGCCCCCGCCTGCCCGCCCGAGACCGGCGCATCGACGAAGCCCAGCCCGGCCTCGGCAGCGACCGCGGACAGCTCGCGCGTGACCGCGGCCGAGACCGTGGTGTGATCGACGAAGACCGCGCCCCGGCCCATGCCGGCAAAGGCGCCCGCCTCGCCCAGGCAGACCTGGCGCAGGTCGTCGTCATTGCCGACGCAGGCCATGACGAAGTCGGCGCCCCCGGCCGCCTCGCGTGCGGTGGCGGCCAGGCGGCCCTTGTGGCGCGCGGCCCAGGCCTCGGCCTTGGCGGGGCTGCGGTTCCAGACCGTCACCTCATGCCCGGCCGCGGCCAGGTGGCCCGCCATCGGAAAGCCCATCACCCCAAGTCCCAGAAATGCCACCCGCGCCATCAGATTCTCCCTTTCGTGTCGAAAAGGCGCGTTGATCCGGCCCGCGCCCTGCCCTATTCACCCCGATGAATTTCATCACCCGGCGCGGGGGTCAACCTCTCGTGCCCAAGCTCGGGACCGTGCCTTTTCATGGTGACACTTTTCCGCTGGCTTGTGCGCCTGACGGTCGGGCTGATCCTGCTGACCCTGGCGCTGGTGACGCTGGCCTGGTATTTCGCCATCCGCTCCTTGCCCGACTACGACGGCAGCTATGCGGTCCAGGGCATCTCGGCCCCGGTCGAGATCGTGCGCACGACCGAGGACGTGCCGCATATCTTCGGTCAAAGCGACCGCGACGTGTTCTTCGCGCTCGGGCTTGCCCATGCCCAGGACCGGCTGTTCCAGATGACCGTGCTGCGCCGTGCGGCCCAGGGCCGGCTGGCCGAGATCTATGGCATGGGCGCGCTGCCCGCCGACGACCTGGCGCGCCGGCTGGGGCTTTACCGCAATGCCCGCGCCTCGCTCGAGGCCCAGGACCCCGAGGTGCTGGACGCGCTGCAAGCCTATGCCGCGGGCATCAACGCCTGGATCGAGCAGGTCAACCTGGGCGCGCGCGGGCGCGGGGCGCCGGAGTTCTTCCTTTATCCCGACGACATCGCCTATTGGGAACCGGCGGATTCGCTGGCGATCCTGAAGCTGCTGGCGGCCTCGTCCAGCGTGCAGCTGCGCCGCGAGGTGCTGCGCGCGCGGCTGTCTCTGGCCGCTCCCGAACGCGGGCAGGATCTGGTCGCCATGCCGGGCGAGCCGCCGCTGCCCGGCTATGCCGCGCTTTTTCCGGGCGCCCGCTTTGCCGCCCCGGAACGCGGCGCCGGGCCGCGGGACTGGACGGCGACGCTGGCCGGCTATCTGGCGCCGGCGGCGGGGGCCTCGGCCAACGGCTTTGCCGCCGCGGCCGGCCGCACGGCGGCGGGAGGGGCGCTGCTGGCCAATGACCCGCAATTCGCCCTGACCGCGCCGGGCCTGTGGTATCTGGCACGGATCGAGCTTGGCTCGGGCGGGGTGATCGGCGGCACCATCCCCGGCATTCCCGCGGTGCTGTCGGGTCGCAATACCGGCCTGGCCTGGGGCATCACCCCGGCCTGGATCGACGACCAGGACCTGTATATCGAGGAGGTCCAGCCCGGCGATCCCAACCGCTATCGCGGCGCACAGGGCTGGACCGAGTTCGCGACCCGGCGCGAGACCCTGCGCATCCGCGGCGCCGAGCCGCAGACCATCACCCTGCGCGAGACCGAGAACGGCCCGGTCATCCCCGCCGCGCATCTGGACCTTGCCAGCATCCTGCCGGCCGGCCATGTCGCGGCGCTGTCCTGGACCGGCGGCCATGGCGAGGACCGCAGCATGTCGGCGCTGATCGGCCTGATGCGGGCGCAGGACCGCCAGGCGGCGACCCAGGCGCTGCGCGGCATGGTCGCCCCGGCCCTGACGGTGACGCTGGCCGATGCGCGGGGCGTGGGCCAGGTGCTGGCCGGCGCCCTGCCGCAGCGCCCCGCCGGGCACCAGACGGCGGGACGCATGCCCGCGCCGGGCTGGGTCGTGCAGAATCGCTGGCAGGGGCTCGACCCCGCACCGTCCGAGCTGGCCGAGCTGAGCCCCGAAAGCGGCATCGTCGCCGCGACCGGCGCGGCCGAGCCGGGCTGGGCCGGGCTGGGCCACGACCGGGCCGACGGCTACCGGCTGGGCCGGCTGCGCCACCTGATCGAATCGCGCGAGGTGCATTCGCGCGACAGCTTCATCGCCGCGCAGACCGACATCGTCAGCCCGGTGGCCCGCGGCCTGCTGCCGCTGGTCGGAGCAGAGCTGTGGTTCACCGGCGAACCCGCGGCCCAGGGCACGCCCGAGCGGCTGCGCCAGGATGCGCTGGCGCTGCTGGCCAATTGGGACGGCGCGATGAGCGAGCATCTGCCCGAGCCGCTGATCTATGCCGCCTGGATGCGGGCCTTGCAGGACCGGCTGGTGCGCGACGACCTCGGCCCGCTGGCGCAGGACCTGACCGAGCTGTTCCCCGTTTTCATCGACCGGGTGTTTCGCGACGCCGGCGGCGCCTCGGAATGGTGCGACATCCGCCAGTCCGCCCCTGTCGAGACCTGCACCCAGATCGCCCGGCAGGCGCTGGACGCGGCGCTGCTGGACCTGGTGGCGCGCTTTGGCCCCGACCTTGCCAGCTGGCGCTGGGGCGACCTGCACCGCGCCCGCCATGTCCACCCGGCGCTGGGGGACATGCGCGGCATCTCCTATATCGTGAACCTGATCCAGCCGACCTCGGGCGGCGAGGCGACGATCGCCCATGCCGGCTTCCTGGGCCGGGGCCGCAATCCCTGGCTGAACGTGACCGGGGCCGCCTATCGCGGCGTCTATGACCTGGCCGACCCCGACAGCTCGGTCTTCGTCATCTCGACCGGGCAATCGGGCCATCCCTTCTCGCGCCATTACGACGACATGGCCGAGCTTTGGCGGCGCGGCGAATACGTGGTCATGTCGCTGGACCCGGCGCTGGCGCGGGCGGCGGCGGCGGGCATCACCCACCTGCAACCGGCCGGCGACTAGGGGGCTTGCATCCCGCGCCCGGCCGGGCTTCCCTGCGGGCCGGGACGCAGCGAAGGACAGCCCATGGCGCGCAAGATCATCATCGACACCGACCCCGGCCAGGACGATGCCGTGGCGATCCTGCTGGCCCTGGCCAGCCCCGAGATCGAGGTGCTGGGCCTCGGCGTGGTCGCCGGCAACGTGCCGCTGCACCATACCCAGCGCAATGCCCGGATGGTCTGCGAACTGGCCGGCCGACCCGACCTGCCGGTCCATGCCGGCTGCGACGCGCCGCTGCACCGCAAGCTGATCACGGCCGAGCATGTGCATGGCAAGACCGGGCTCGACGGCGTCACCCTGCCCGAGCCGACCATGCCGCTCGCCCCCGGCCATGCCGTCGATTTCCTGATCGAGACCCTGCGCCGCGAAAAGCCGGGCAGCGTGACGCTGGTGCCGATCGGCCCCCTGACCAATATCGCCACCGCCTTCCTGCGCGCGCCCGACATCATCCCGCGGGTGCAGGAAATCGTGCTGATGGGCGGCGCCTATTTCGAGGTGGGCAACATCACCCCGACCGCCGAGTTCAACATCCATGTCGATCCCGAGGCGGCCAAGATCGTCTTTGCCAGCGGCGCACCGCTGACGGTGATGCCGCTCGACGTGACGCATCGCGCCCTGACCAGCCGCGCCTGGGTCGAGGGCATGCGCGCCATGGGCCGCGTCGGCCAGGCCGTCGCCAGCTGGACCGATTTCTTCGAACGCTACGACCGCGAGAAATACGGCAGCCAGGGCGCGCCGCTGCACGACCCCTGCACCATCGCCTGGCTGCTGAAGCCCGAACTGTTCACCGGCCGCTATATCAATGTCGAGATCGAGACCCAGGGCGAATACACCCTGGGCATGACCGTCGCCGACTGGTGGCGGGTCAGCGGCCGGACGCCCAACGCCACCTTCATCCGCGAGGTCGAGGCCGATGCCTTCTTCGCGCTGCTGACGGAACGGATCGGCGATCTGGACCGCAGGGTCGGATAGCAGCCACACCTGCCGCGGGCGGGTGGGGGTTTATTCCTCCGCCCCGCCGGGCCTGGGGTCGGGTGCCGCGGGGGGCTCGGAGGCCGCATCGTCCCGCGCCGCATCGTCTCCCGGCACCGACAGATCCTGTCCCGAGCCATCCTGCGCCGCATCGTTCCCCGTCTGCACCGGCGCATCCGCCTTGGGCGGGTCGGCCAGCGGGCCCGCGCCGTCCCCCGGCTGGGGGTCGGGTTCGGGTGCCGCCGGGGATTCGGGGGCCGCATCATCCCGCACCGCATCGTCCCCCGGCGCTCGCGCGTCCTGCCCGTCCTGTCCCGAGCCATCCTGCGGCGCGCCGTTCCCCCTCTGCTCCGGCGCATCCGCCTTGGGTGGGTCGGCCAGCGGGCCCGCGCCGATCTCGCGGTCGATGCGCTCGATCAGCACCTCGGTGACGTCGATGGATTGAGAGGCGACGAAGATCGCGCGCTGGTCCAGCACCACCACCGCGCCCCGCTCGCGCATCACCGCCGCCAGGACCGGCAGCACGGCGCGGAAGAAGGCCTGGCGCTCTTCCTCGGCCTCGGCCTGCAAGGCGCGGGGGGCGGCGTCGCGGGCGCGGCGCACCTCGACCACGCGCTTGTCGAACTCGTCGGCCCGCTTGCGGAACTCGTCGGGCGGCAGGGTCTGGCGCAGCGCCGTCAGCTCCTGCTCCTCGGCGGCGAACTGCTCGACCAGCCGCTCGTTCTCGGCCGCGATCTCGCTTCCGCGCCGCTCCAGCTCGGCCTGCACGCGCTGGCCCCAGCGCGAATGCAGATACAGCGCATCCTGGTCCAGCGTCAGGACCGGCAGCACCGCCTGGCCGTTCGGGGGCGGCGTCTCGACCACGATGGGCGCCGCCTCGGGCGTGGGCGTCCCGGCCTGCCCGGAAGGCTGCTCGGGCACGGGCTGGGCGGGCGCGCGCTCAGGCACCGCCAGCAGCGCGGCCAGGACCAGCGCCGCGATGCCGCGTCCCCCGGCCATCAGAACCGGGTCGAGATCGTCAGGTCGAAGGACTGCTCTTCGTCGTAATCCTCTTTCTTGAGGGCCTTGGCGAAGTTGAAGCGCAGCGGCCCGATCGGCGTGGTCCAGAAGATCGAGGCGCCCACCGCGGCGCGAACCTTCATGCCGTCGTCGACCTCGACCCCGTTGGTGCCGCTGGTCCGGTCCAGCCCCCAGACCGAGCCGGCATCGGCGAAAAGCCCGCCGGTGATGCCGTATTCCTCGGGCAGGCCCAGAGGGAATTGCAGCTCGGTGCGCAGCGCCCAGAAATAATTGCCGCCAAGCGCATCCTCGTTCGGCGCCGCCAGGTCACGCGGACCCAGGCCGTTCGGCTCGAAGCCGCGGATCTTGCCGTTGCCGGTAAAGCGGTTGAGGAAACGGCTGTCCTCGTCGTCCAGCATATGCACGGCGCCGGTCTCGAACTCGGCCAGCATGGTCACGTTCTCGCGCCAGGCGCGGCTTTCGACGCCGGCGTAAAGCGTGCTGGTGACGGATTTCACGTCGCCGCCCAGGCCGGCGAAATCCTGGCCGGCGCGCAGCCGGTAGCTGGTCACCGGGTCCAGCCCGGCGATGCGGCTGTCATAGCTGTAGGTATAGCCAAGCGCCGAGGTGAAATAGCCACCCTGCTCGTCATAAAGGATCTGCGACGAACCGACGAAGTTGCCTTCGGAATCCTCATGAGGCTCTTCGACGTCGAACAGCGTATCCTTGCTGAGCTTGTAGCGCAGTTCCAGCCGGCCGTTCTCGGAAACCGGGAATTCGATTCCGGTCAAGAAACCCACGGTGCGGGTGTTGTAGTCGGAATTCAGCCGGTCGGTTGTGTTGTACCAGGCCTGCACCCGCGCCCGCAGGTCGCGGCCGAGGAAATAGGGCTCGACGAAGGTCAGGCCCGAGCTTTGCGTATCCGTGCCGGTCGAAAAGGCCAGGTCCACCTGTTGCCCGCGGCCCAGGAAGTTCTTTTCCGACAGCGAGATGTTGAAGCCGACGCCGGTCGAGACGCCATAGCTGACGCCGAAGTTCAGGCTGCCGGTCGGCTGCTCCTCGACGTTCACGTCGACGATCACCTGCTCGGGCGTCGAGCCCTGGCGGCTTTCGGCCTGCACGTCGGCGAAATAACCCAGCGCGCGCAGGCGCTCGGCCGAGTTGCGGATCTCGCGCGGGTTGAAGGGGTCGCCCTCGACGGTGGCGAACTGGCGCCGGATCACCTCGTCCAGGGTGGTGGTGTTGCCTTCGATGTCGATGCGCTCGACGAAGACGCGCGGGCCGCGGGTCAGGGCAAAGGTCAGGTCCAGGGTCTGGCTGCGCTCGTTGCGGGTGACGCGCGGCTCGATATTGACGAAGTCCAGCCCCTTGCGCAGCGCCAGCGCCTCCATCCGGCGGATGGTGGTGTCGATGTCGGTCGGGTTGTAGACCGCGCCGCGCTTGACCCGGTTCTGGGCGGCGAATTCCGCCGCATCGACGCCGGGGATCTCGCTGACGGTGTTGATGGTACCGAAGGTATAGCGCGGGCCTTCGTGGATCTGGAAGGTGATGTAGAAGGCGTCGCGTTCCCGCGCCAGTTCCGGCGCCACCGCCTGCACGCGGAAATCGGCATAGCCGCGCGAGCGGTAGAAATCGGTCAGCAGCTTTTCGTCCAGCGGCACCCGCTCGGGGGCGAAGGTGTCGCGGCGGATGAAGGTGCGCAGGATGCCGGCCTGCTTGGTTTGCAGCACGTTGCGCAGCCGGCGGTCGGAAAAGGCGCGGTTGCCGACGAAGCCGATGCGCTCGATCTCGGTCACGTCGCCTTCGCGGATCTCGAAGACCAGGTCGACCTGGTTGCTGCCGCGGCGGATGATGCGCGGATCGACGCGGGCGGCCAGGCGCCCCTGCGAGGCATAGACCTGGCTGATCGCGGCGGCATCGGCCTCGGCCTGGGCGGGCGAATAGACCCGGCGCGACTGCGACTTGACGATCTCGGCCAGGTTCTCGTCCTTGAGCCGCTTGTTGCCTTCGAAGGCGACGGTGTTGATGGTGGGATATTCCGCCACCCTGACCACCAGCGTCCCGCCCGAGGGCACCAGTTCGACCGTCTCGAACAGCCCGGAATTCTGCAGCCGCTGCATGGCGTCGTTCAGCGCCCCGGCCGAGACGTCCTGGCCGCGCGGCAGGTCCAGGTAGGAGAGGATCGTGGCCGGCTCGATGCGCTGGTTGCCTTCGATCCGCACGTTGCTGAAGACAAGGGCCGAGGCGGGGGTCGCCACCATCGCGACCGGCGCGGCCACCGCCAGCGCTGAGATCAGCGCCAGCGCGCCCTTGCCGAGTTTCCTGTCCGTCATCGCCGCCCCTCGCGAATAATGCATTGCCCGGCGGGTTTGCCCCGCCATATTTGCCCCGATGGATACCGCGAAGCGGGCCATGCTGTCAAAAGCCTAGCGCCGCTCAGGGGCAGAAAAGATCGTTGGTGAGGCCCAGAACCATCAGCGACAGAACCGCCGCCAGCCCCAGCGCCGACAGGATGTCCATCACCCGGTCCGAGGGGCGCCGCCCCGCCACGGCCTCGTAGAGATAGAACATCAGGTGCCCGCCATCCAGCACCGGCACCGGCAACAGGTTCAGGAAACCGATGGCCGCCGACAGCACCGCGATCCACCAGATGAAGTTGCTGCCCCCCGCCGAAGCCGCCTGCCCCGTGGTCTCGGCGATCGAGATCGCGCCGCCCAGGTTGCAGCTGCCGATCTGGCCGGTGATCATCGCCCAGAGCCCCGAGACGGAGGAGGCGATGATGTCCCAGGTGCGCGCGGCGCCGATCCCCAGCGCCTCGGCGGCGCCGGCGGGCCGGGTCGCCGGCTCGAAATAGGTGCCGCCGCCGGTCACGCCGATCAGCCAGCGCCGGGTATAGCCGTCGTCGGTGGGCAGATCCTGCTCGCGCGCGGCCAGGGTATAGTCGGCCTCGCCCTCGCCCTCGCGCCAGACCTTCAGCAGCACCGGCCGGCCCTCGGCCTTGGCCACATGCTCGCGCAGCTCGTCGAAGCGCGAGACGGGGGCGCCGTCCATGGCCAGGATCACGTCGCCCGGCTTCAGCCCCGCCGTGGCCGCCGGGCTGCGCGGCGCAATGCCGATGACCAGCGGCGGCATCGGATGCGGGCCGGGCACGGTGATCCGCGCGCCGTCGCGCAGCACGGTCCAGTCGTGGCTGGCCCGCGCGGGCAGGTCGGCCGCGGCCGTGCCGAGGTCGCGCCAGCTTTCGACCGGCCGGCCGTCCAGCGCCAGGACGCGGTCGCCGGTCTGCAGCTGCATCTCGATGCCGGGCGGCGTCGGGTGCAGCCGGCCTACCTCGACCTCCTCGACCGGCAGTCCTTGCCAGATCGCCATGCCGGCAAAGACCAGGATCGACAGCGCGAAGTTGAAGACCGGACCCGCCGCCACGGTGGCGAAGCGCGCCCAGAGCGGCGCGCCGGTCAGGCTTTGGCGCGCACGGGCCGGCTCGACCGGCACCGAGCCGGCGCTGGCCGCATCCGCATCGCCCAGGAAGCGCACATAGCCGCCCAGCGGGACTGCCGCCACCTGCCACAGCGTGCCATGCCGGTCGCGGCGCGAGACCAGCCGCGGCCCGAAGCCCAGCGAAAAGCACTCGGCCTTGATGCCGCAAAGCCGGCCGACGATGTAATGGCCATATTCATGCACGGTGACGATGACCGACAGCGCGACGACAAAGGCCGCCGCGGTCCAGAGGAATCCGCCCATCGCGTCCAGAACCAGGCTCATGCCGCCCCCTGCCATTGCGCCGCCGCACGCCGGGCGAAGCCGTCCCAATGCAGCACCTCGGCAAGGTCGCGCGGGCTTTGCCCGAAACCCGCCTCGCGCGCGGCCAGCGCCAGCGCATGCTCGACCGCCGGGGCCATGTCGGTAAAGCGGATGCGCCCGGCGATGAAATCGTCCAGCGCCTGTTCCTTGGCGGCGTTCAGCACCGCGCCGGCGGCGCCGCCCGCCTCGATCGCCTCGCGCGCCAGGCGCAGGGCGGGCCAGCGCGCCTCGTCCGGCTGGGCAAAGGTCAGGCTGCCAAGCGCCGCCAGGTCCAGCGCCGGCACCGGCAGCGGCGCGCGCGCCGGCCAGTTCAGCGCATAGCCGATGGCATGGCGCATGTCCGGCGCCCCCAGATGCGCGATGCTGCCACCGTCGCGATGCGTGACCATGGCATGGATGATCGACTGCGGATGCACCAGCACCCGCAACCGCTCGACGCCAAGGCCAAAGAACTCATGCGCCTCGATGACTTCCAGCGCCTTGTTGAACATGCTGGCGCTGTCGATGGTGATGCGCTGGCCCATGTCCCAGTTCGGATGCCGGCTGGCCTCGGCCACGCTTGCCTGCGCCAGCCGCTCCAGCGGCCAGTCGCGGAAGGCGCCGCCCGAGGCGGTGATGGTCACATGCTCGACGCTTTCGAGGTCTTCGCCCTGAAGCGCCTGGAATATAGCGGAATGTTCGGAATCGACCGGCAGGATGCGGGCGCCGGTCTCGCGGGCGCGGGACATGACCAGCGGCCCGGCGGCGACCAGGGTTTCCTTGTTGGCAAGCGCCAGCGTGCCGCCGCGGTTCAGCACCTCCAGCCCCGGCGGCAGGCCGGCGGCGCCGACGATGGCGGAAAGCGTCCAGTCGGCGGGACGCGCGGCGGCCTCGGCCACGGCCCGCGGCCCCGCGGCGGCCTCGATGCCGCTGCCGGCCAGCGCCGCGCGCAGCTCGGCCAGGCATTGCGGCCAGGCGGTGACGGCGATCTCGGCCCGCAGCGCGCGGGCCATCTGGGCCAGGCGCGCGACATTGGCGCCGCCGGTCAGGGCAATGG
>NZ_JAGXCX010000001.1:2542500-2765731 GCF_018499825.1 Paracoccus sp. pheM1 | reverse complement strand
CGGACGGCGACGGCCAGTTGCAGCGCGTGCGGGCGGCTGCGGTCGGTGCCGCCGGCCTGGCGCCAGACCTCGGCGATCAGCGCCGCCAGGGGCGAATCCGGCCGCGACAGCGCCCCCGAGACCAGCACCGCCCGCCGCCGGTCGTCGAAGGAGCGCAGTCGCAGGTCGCCCAGCCAGTCCTGCCAATGCTGCAAGGTCGCCCCCTGCAACAGCGCCATCACCCGGTCGGGGCTGTCGTTCTGCGGGGCGGGCACTTCGGCGAACAGCGCCGCGCCGGCCTGCCTTGCCGCCTCGACCGCCAGGCCCGCGCCGCGGGCGCGCGCCATGTCCCAGCCGGCGGCGGTGTAGAGCCCCGGCACCGGCCGGTCCAGCGGCAGGCCCGAGCGGCGCTCGGCAATATCCGCCAGCGCGGGCAGCGCCTGCAAGAGGTGCCAGGGCGGCAGCGCCGCCGCCTCGGCCGAGCGGCGCAGCTCCAGAAAGGCGCGCTCGGGCTCGGGCGTCTCGGCCGCAAGGACGCGCGCCTGCGCCAGCAGTTCGGCATCGGGCGGCGCGATGGGGGTGTCGGGGCGGTGCGGCAGGGCCAGCAGATGCGGGGCAAGGCCGACCAGGGCGGGATCGGCGCCGGCGCGATCCTCGGCCCAGCCGGCCAGCCAGGCGGGTTGCCAGTCGGCCGCACCCGACAGCACCGACCAGGCGCGCAGCGTGTCATAGGCGGCGGCCGGCTCGCCCTCGCCGGCCAGGGCGGCGTCGATGGCGCGGGCCAGGGCCGGCGGCAGGTGGCGGGCGCGCCCCTGGGCCAGCGCAGCGGTGGCGCGGCGGGCGGCATCGCGGCCAGTCAGCCAGCCCAGCGGGCGCACCCGCACCCGCGCGATGCCCGCCGCCACCTGCGCCTCGGCCCGCCGCAGCCGGTCGAGCCGCGCGCCCAGGTCGGCAAAGGGCGCATCGCGGTCCAAGCCCGCCGCCACAGCCTCGGCCTGGAACAGCCGGTCCAGCGCCCGGCTTTGCCCGGTCTCGACCCACAGCGCCCAGGCCAGCGCGGCCAGCAGCCAGGCCGCCGCCAGCACCGCCAGCATGGCGCCCCAGCCGGCGGGCCGGCTGCGGTCCAGCGCCTGGCGCCGCGCCTCGGTCCGGGCCAGGCAATCGGCCACCAGCGCGCGCACCGGGTCCAGCTCGGCCCCGCCGCGCCGCAGCGCCTCGGCCAGGCTGGCGCCGTCCATGGCGCCAAAGCCGCGCGCCGCGCCCTGCCAGCCCGGCAGCGCCGGATTGGCCGCGCCCGCATCCTGCAAGAGCAGCGCCAGCGCCGCCCGCGCCGCCGCCACCGCCTGCGGCGGCAGGCCCGCGCGCAGCGCCTCGGTCCCGAAGCGGTCCAGCAGCACCCGCGCATGGCCGGCCAGCGCCGCCATGTCCTCGGCCACCCAGGGCAGTCGGTCGGCATAGGCCAGCACCGGCCCGGCCAGCCGTTCGGCGGCGGCGCTCAGAGCTTCCCCTCGGCCTGCCATTTGCGCAGCGTCTCCTCGCCGATCTCGAAATGCATCGAATCCTCGCGGCTGTTATAGGCGGCGCCCCAGAACCAGCCCTCTTCGTTGAAATATTCGGCCAGGATCAGCAGGCCGAACTGCGTCGCGCCATCGGCAAAGGGATCGAGCTGCCCCTCCAGCGTCAGGTCGATGGCCGTGCCCCAGGAATGGTTCGAGATCGACCGGGTGGAGCCGCGGATCAGCCGCGCGCAAAGCCCGCCGGCGGTGCCCAGCTTGGCATGGATGTCGGGATCGCTCTGCTCCAGCCGCTCCAGCACCCGCGCCAGGCTGTCGAGCGCGGGCTTCAGCATGGTCACGGTGATGGGACCGACCTTGCGCGTCTCGATCAGCGCCGCAGCCGGGGTTGGTCACTGGGCGCAGCGGGGGTTGGTCACGGGCTGGCAATCGGTGTTGTAGCTTTTTCTCGCGCGGCGGCCCCAGGATCGCCAGCATGGTCGCATTGCGCGGCTGGGTGATGCCCTTGTTGAAGCGCGACTTGGCCAGCCGCATCTGCTCGGTCAGCGCCTCGGTCGGGGGCGGGCTTTCGAAATCCTCGCCGCCCAGGTCCGCCGGAGGGGCGGCCTGAAGCGGCGGCGCGACCGGGGCGCGGTTCGCCACCAGGCTCAGGTCGTCGCGCAGCTGCGCCAGATCGGCGCGCAGGCCCTGGCGTTCCACCCGCGCCTCGGCCAGCGCCTCGCGCAGCAGGGCCAGTTCCGCCTCTTGCCGGGACAGGCGCAGCTCGGTCGCCTGGTCGGCGCTGTCGAGAAACCAGGTGGTGACCGCAAAGGCGATGGCGCCGATCACCACGCCGATCGCCACGATGATCGGCGCGGCCAGGCTGCCCGCCGGGCGCGGCGCGCGGGCCCGGCCGCGCCCCGGCATCGCGCTGCGCGCGGGCGGGGCGGTCGGCGGGGCGGGACGGCGGCCCATCTCAGCCCGGCCCGATGTCGACCACGATGACCGAGACATTGTCCGGCGCCCCCGCCGCCAGCGTCTGCTGCAACAGCCGGGCACAGGCGGCATCGGCGGGCGTGCCGGCGGCCAGCGCCGGGCCGGGCCGGGTCTCGCGCAGCGCCTGCGCCAGCGCGGCATCGGCCAGCACATGCGTCAGCCCGTCCGAGCAAAGCAGCAGCCGGTCCCCCGCCGCCAGGTCCAGCGCCGCCAGTTCCGGCGCCGCCCCCGCCCCCACGGCGCGGGTGACGATATTGGCCTGGGGGTGGTCGCGCGCCGCCTCGGGCGCCAGCCGGCCGGCATCGACCAGCTCCTGCACCAGCGAATGGTCGCGGGTCAGCCGCGCCAGCCGGTCCTCGCGCAGCAGATAGGCCCGCGCGTCCCCGGCCCAGGCCAGCGTCAGCCGCCCGCGCCGGATCACCGCCGCGACGGCGGTGGCGCCGATCACCGCGCCCTCGCTGCGGCCGCGCACCGCGATCAGCGCATCGGCCGCGGCAAAGCGCGCGGCCAGCGCGGCGGCAGGGTCTTCGCCGTCGGCGACCGTCTCGAGCGCGTCGATCACCCGGTCCGCGGCATAGCCGCCCAGCCGGTGCCCGCCCATGCCGTCGGCCACCGCCCAGACCCGGCCCGAGGGATCGACCAGGATCGCGTCCTCGTTCTGGTCGCGCACCGTGCCGCGATGGGTCAGCCCCGCGCCCCTGACCGACAGGCCGCGCCGGGTGGTGGGACCGTTCACCGGGTGATCCTTTGCGGGCAAGGCAGCCTCATCCCGAACAATCGCGCAAGAATTGAAAACATCTTTAGTTTAGCGTAAAATAATCTTTCAGGGATGCAGTTTTTTTATGGTGATTCCCGTGCTGCGGACCGGCTTGGCCATATTGTCCGGTATTTGCCTTCTGGTCGGTTCCGCCCAGGGGCAGGACTTGACCGAAGAACAGATCCTGCAACGCTTCGAGGCCCAGCGCGAGATGTATCGCGCCACCGTCCAGGGCCAGAAGACGCGCGGGCTGGACATGATCGCCGTCCCCCAGGGCGGCGAGCCGGCAGGGGCCGAGGCGCCGGCAGAGGGCGGCACCGTGGTCTTCGGCGAGTTCGCGCCCGAGCTTCAGGTCAATATCGCCATCCGCTTCGCCTTCGATTCCGCCAGCATCGCGCCCGACCAGCACCCGCTGCTGGAAAAGATGTGCGGGGCCATGCGGCAGTCGGACGTGGCGCTGTTCCGCATCGTCGGCCATACCGACGCCAAGGGCTCGGACAGTTACAACGAGACGCTTTCGAAGCTGCGCGCCGAAGAGGTGCGCCGCTGGCTGGTCCAGGATTGCGGCATCGCCGCAGCGCGGCTGGAGGCGCTTGGCATGGGCAAGCGCTTCCTGGCCAATCCCGCCGACCCGGCGGCAGCCGAGAATCGCCGGGTCGAGTTCCAGGCATTGAGTTGACGCGACGGGCCGCCCCGGCAGCGGCTGGATACCGATAAGAAGAACGCTTTCGACGGGCTGACGAAACCGGGGCGGCATCCCTGCCGCCGCATCGTTCGGGGGAGGCAGGAACGTGACATCTGCAAGACGCGGCATCCGCCGGCCACGCCCCTTCGCCCGCCCGGCAGGCCCGATCGCGGCGCTTGCCGCGGCGGCCCTGCTGGCGGGGCCGGCGCAGGGCCAGACACGGATCCCGACCGCAAGCCAGATCACCCAGGACAGCTACCAGCCGCCGATGCAGCGGCTGACCGGCGCGGTGGTGTTCAGCGGCTCGCCGGGGCTGGCCGCGCCCGAGGGCGCCGAGCGGCTGTCGATCCAGCTGGCCGATGTCCGGGTCGAGGGCGCCCTGCCCGGCAGCGAAACCCGCATCGCCGCGCTGCGCCAGCGCCTGATCGGCAAGCGGATCGCGGTGTCCGAGATCTTCGCCGCCGCCTCGGATCTGGAGGCGGGCTTCGTGCGCGACGGCTATGTGCTGGCGCGCGTGGTCATCCCGGCGCAGACGCTGGAGGATGGCGGCCCGCTGCGCCTGACCGTGGTCAACGGCTTTGTCGAGAAGATCGACACCAGCGCCGCGCCCCCCGGCCTGCGCGCCCGGCTGGACGCCGTGACCGCGCCGCTGATCGACCGCCCCACCCTGCGCCTGCCCGACATCGAGCGGCGGCTGCTGCTGGCGGGCGACATGTTCGGCGTCGCGCTGGGATCGGCGCTGTCCACCGGCGCCCGGCCCGGCGGCACAGTCATCATCCTGAACCCGCAATTCCGCACGATTACCGGCTTCGTCGGGCTGGACAACAGCTTCTCGCGCGAGCTGGGGCGGTGGAACCTCAGCGCCGGGGTCGAGCTGAACAACCAGCTCGGCCGGGGCGAGGTGTTCTACCTGCGCGCCTCGGGCCATCCCAAGCTGGGCGAGCGGGGCTATCTGGACGACCGGCCGCAATTGCGCACGCTGGCGGGCGGCGCGGTGTTTCCGCTGGGCAACGACGGGCTGACCTTCGGGATCGAGGCGGCCAGTTCCAAGGCCGGGCCGGACAGCGGCGACGTGGCCACGGCCTCGGATTTCGACCGGCTGTCTTTGCGGCTGTTCTATCCGGTGGTGCGCTCGGTCAAGCGCAACATCTCGGTCACGGCGGCGCTGGACCTGCAACGCGACCGGCAGGATCTGGAAACCGGCGCCGGCGATTTCGGGATCTACAAGGACCGCACCCGCGTCCTGCGCCTGACCGGCGAGGGCAACTGGCAGCTTTCCGACCAAAGCGCGCTGCGCATGGCGGCCGTCCTGTCGGTGGGGCTGGACGCCCTGGGCGCGCGCAGCGCCGCCGAGGCGACGCCGGCCGAGCCCCTGTCGCGGGCCGGCGCGGATGCGGATTTCCGCAAGCTGGAGCTGTCCTTCCGCTACGACCGCGACTTTCGCCAGGACTGGAGCATGGCGCTGTCGGGGCAGGCGCAGAGCGCCTTCGGCGACCCGCTGCTGTCGAGCGAGCAATTCGGCATCGCCTCGACCGAGGGGCTGTCGGCCTTTGACCTGGGCAGCCTTTCGGGCGATTCCGGCTGGTTCCTGCGCGGCGAGGTGGCGCGGCATTTCCCGGCGCAGGGCTTCGGGCACCCGCTGGTGGTCAGCCCCTATGTCTTTGCCGCCATGGGCGCGGTCCATCTGGAGAATCCCACCGTCGACGAGGCTGCGCGCATCGAGGCCAGCTCGTTCGGCATCGGCGTCGATCTGCGGCTGATCCGCGATCCCAGCTATTCCTCGGCGCTCATCAGGTTGGAATACGGCAAAGGGAACAGGGACGATGGCCAGGAAGATCCCTCGCGTTTCACGATCGTCAGCACCTATCGCTTCTAGCCCCGGCCGCAGGCTTTGGGCGGCGCTGCTCATGTGCAGCGCGCTGGTGCCGGGACCGCTGGCGGCGCAGACCCTGCCCAGCGGGCCGAACGTGGTCGGCGGCAGCGCCAGCGTCACCACGCCGAACCCCGGCGCCATGCGGGTCGACCAGCAAAGCGACCGCGCCATCATCGACTGGACCAGCTTCAGCATCGGCGCCGGCGGCTCGGTCCGGGTGCATCAGCCGGGGCGCGATGCGGCGCTGCTGAACCGCGTGACCGGCGACAGCCCGACCCGGATCGACGGCTTCCTGGGCGCGAACGGCCAGGTCTTCGTCGTCAACCGCAACGGCATCCTGGTCGGGCGCGAGGGGCGCATCGCCACCGCGGGCTTCGTCGGCTCGACGCTGGACATCTCGAACGAGGATTTCACCGCCGGCCGGCTGCGCTTTTCCGGCGACCGGCCCGGCAGCGCCGAGAATCGCGGCCGCATCGACATCATCCCCGGCGGCTATGCCGCACTGCTGGGCGGGCGGGTCGCCAACAGCGGCACGATCCGCGTGCCGCTGGGCACGGTGGGGCTGGGCGCGGGGCGGCGGGCGGTGCTGAACCTTTCGGGCGACGACTTCCTGTCGGTGGCCCTGCCCCCGGCCGAGGACGGCGACGCCATGGCGCTGGTCCGGCAGCACGGCCGCATCTCGGCCGATGGCGGCGTGATCGAGATCGAGGCGGCGACGGCGCGCCATGCCGCGCGCCATGCGATCAACCTGACCGGCGTGACCGAGGCGCGCACCGTCTCGGGCCGCTCGGGGCGGGTGGTGCTGGGCGGCGGCGACGGCGGCCGGGTGCGCATCGCCGGCCGGGTCGATGCCAGCGGCGGCCGGCGCGCCGCGGCCCCTCCGGTCAGCGCCGCGCGGCCGGCGGCGCGGCCCGAGCGCGGCGGCAGTATCACCGTCACCGGCGCCGAGATCGCGCTGGAGGGCGCGGTACTGGATGCCAGCGGCACCGGCGGCGGCGGGCTGATCCGCGTCGGCGGCGATTATCGCGGCGGGGCCGGCCTGCCGCGGGCGCGCCGCACCACGCTGGACGCCGGCACGCGGCTGCTGGCCGACGGCATCGGCCGTGCCGATGGCGGGCGGATCATCGTCTGGTCGGACGAGCATACCCGCTTGGCCGGCGGCGTGTCGGCGCGCGGCGGCGACATGGGCGGCGACGGCGGCTTTGCCGAGATCTCGAGCCATGGCGCCCTGGCGATCCGCAGTTCCGACGTGCGGGTCTCGGCCCCCCGCGGCCGGCCGGGGACGGTGCTGTTCGACCCGCAGAACCTGCGCATCGTCGACGAGGAGACCTTTGACCCCGACGATCCGACGCATGTGCTGGTAACGGACATCTATGGCATGTTGCTGGACCCCGGCCACTATATCCTCTCGACCGCGGGCGAGGGCGACGATGCCGGCGACCTGGTCGTCGATACGCCGATGACCCTGACCTTTGCCGCCGGCGCGGCCAGCCATCTGGACCTGCGCGCCGACAACGACCTGCTGGTCAATGCGGCGATGAGCTGGAGCGGGCCGGGCCAGCTGTCGCTGACCGCCGGCGCCGGCCTTACCACCCTGGGCGCGCTGAGCTGGGGCGGCGCGACGGCGCTGAACCTGGCGGCGGGCGAAGGCATCGCGCTGAACGCGCCGGTGCAGGGGCCGGCCGGGGTGCTGAACCTGCAAGCGCCGCTGGTCACGGCGGCGGCGGGCGTCTCGGTGGACAGCTTCCGCCTGAACGGCGCCTCGCAATGGCGGCAGGTCGCGGCCACGCTGCCGGGCTTTGCGGCGCGCGATTTCGCGCTTTCCGACACGGCGGGCTTCCTGCGGGCGACGGGCGGCGCCGGGACCGCCGCCAGCCGCTATGTCATTACCGATGCCTATGGGCTTCAGGGCATCGGCTCGGCCGGCTATGCCGGGGCGCATTACGCGCTGGGGGCCGACATCGCCGCAACGGGCACGGCCGGCTGGAACCTGGGCGAAGGGTTCCGGCCCATCGGCAGCCGCGGCACCCCCTTCTCGGGCAGCCTCGATGGCGCCACGGCGGCGGGCGGGCGCCATGCGATCAGCGGGCTGGCGCAGGTGGTCTCCTCGGGGCCGGGCGGGCTTTTCGGCATCATCGCTGGCGCCACGATCCAGAACCTGCGCCTGCTGGACATCGCGCTGGAGGCGCGGCAAAGCTTCGCCCCCGTCGCGGGCGGGCTGGTCGGCGAGACGCAGGCGGGCAGCGCGCCCAACGTGATCGAGAACGTGCTGGTCGCCGGCCGGATCGCGGCCGAGATGGGCGAGGATTCGGTCAGCAGCGCCAGCTTTGGCGGCCTGGCCGGGCTGTTCGGCGACGGCCGCATCGCCGATGCGGAATCCCGCGTCGCCCTGGCGCTTGCGGGCGAGGCGGACGGCTGGGGCGACGTGATCCTGGCCGGCGGCCTTGTCGGGCAATCGCTGGGCGGGATGACGATCACCGGCAGCCGCTATGCCGGCAGCATCGATTCCGGCTTCGACGGATCCGAGGACAACAGCGAAGGCTTCGCCCCCGCCTCGCGGATCGGCGGGCTGGTCGGGCTGACCCAGGAGGGCGACAGCATCGCCGATTCCACCGCCGCCGCGCAGATCTCCCAGACCGACAACGGCAACTGGATCATCGGCGGGCTGGTGGGCGAGAACGCGGCGGACCTGTCCGGGGCCTCGGCCAGCGGCGGCATCACCCTGTCGCAGGACGATGTCGGGACCATCCGCCTGCTGGCCCTGGGCGGCCTGGCCGGCACCAGCAGCGGCGCCATCTCGGACGCCTGGAGCGACGTTTCCATGGACCTCGACACCGCGGGCTATGTCCGGGCCGGCGGGCTGGTCGGCGTGAACGAGGGCACCATCGGCGCCGCCTATGCTCTGGGCGGGCTGGGCCTTGTCCTGTCCGGCCTGCCCGAGGGCGACAGCATCGCCGAGATCGGCGGCCTGGCCGGCGCGAACGAGGGCGAGATCGCCGATGCCTTTGCCGACAATGCCGTCAGCGTCTCGGGCAATGCGGTGACGGCGGCGGGCGGGCTGGTCGGCTGGAACCTGGGCACCATCGCCCGCGCCCGCGCCTCGGGCAGCCTGGAGGTCGCGCTGGACGGCACCGAGGCGCTGGACGGCCCGCGCTCGGCCCTGGGCGGGCTGGCGGGGTGGAACGACGGAAGCATCGCCGATGCCTATGCGCTGGCGCCCGTGACCTATTCCGGCAACCTGCCCGCGACCATCGGCGGGCTGGTCGGCTCGAACGCCGGCGGCATCGCGCGGACCCATGCGGCGGGCCGGATCAGTTCCACGGCCGCGGCGGGCCTGCTGCGCATCGGCGGGCTGGTCGGGGCCAATGACGAGGGCGAGGGCACCGGCAGCACCACCGCCTCGTTCTGGGACCGCCAGGCCAGCGGGCAGCAGCAATCCGCCGGCGGCAGCGGGCTGACCACGGCGCAGTTGCAGGACACGGCGGGCTTCATGGCCCGCGCGACGGGCTGGAGCTTCACCACCACCTGGGCGCCGGGCGGCAATGGCGCCTATCCGCAGCTCTACAGCATCGACCCGGTGCTTTGGGCCGAACTCGCGCCGCTGTCCGCGACCTATGGCGACGCCCTGCCCACGCCCGGCGGCACGGTGCATGGGCTGGGCCGCTACCTGTTCGGCGACCAGCCCCTGGTCGCGGGGATCTTCGGCCTGCCGGCGGGCGTGCGCAATGCCGGAACCTATCCCATCCAGACGGCGGGCAGCGTCACCTCGGCCGAAGGGACCGGCTATCGCATCATCGCCTCGGCGGCGAGCCTGACCATCAACCGCGCGCTGCTGACCGTCTCGGCCAACGACCTGAGCAAGACCTATGGCGAAGAGCGCCGGCTGCTGGTCGGGGACGCCACCGCGACGGGCCTGCGCTATGACGACCGGCTGGCCGCGCTGGACCTGGCCAGCGAGGGCGCGGCGGCCGGGGCCTGGGTCGCCGGCTCGCCCTATGTCATCGGTGCCGGCGGCGCCCGGATCGAGGGCGCGGGCGGCGATGCGACCGGCAATTACATCATCACCTATGCCGAGGGCGCGCTGGAGGTCTTGCGCCGCGCCATCACCATCGGCGCCCGCGACGCCGCGGCCCGCTTCGGCACCGCGCCGGTGCTGGACTGGGCGCTGATCGCGGGCACCCTGGCCCAGGGCGACGCGATCACCGACGTCCTGCTGGCCAGCGATGCCGCCGCGGCAAGCCCGCCGGGCGCCTACGGCATCACCGCCGCGGACGCGCGGATGCTGGCGGGGGCCGAGGCGAACTATGCCATCACCTATGCCCCCGGCACCTTGCAGATCCTCAGCCCCGGCACGGCCAGGGGGTTGCCCATCGCGCAGAACACCCTGCCGGAGACCGGGCTGCCGAACCCCACGGACGGCCCCCTGCCCCTTCCGGTCACGCTGCCGACCGATCCGCCCTTGATCACAGACGGCGGCGGCGTGCAGGAGGACGGGCTGGCCCGGCTTGCCGCCCTGTCGGACGAGGTGTCGCAGATGATCGACGCCTGCAGCCAGCACGAGGGCCAGGCCGAGGACATGCTGGCCTGCCTGTCGCGGGCGCTGGACCGCTATTCCAGCGCGCTGGACCAGCTTTCGGCGGAACTGCCGCCCTCGATGCAGACGGTCTCGGCCATCCTGCGCCAGGCCAGCGCCGAGATCGGCGCGGCGCGCAGCCGGGCGATGGACCGGCTGGCCACGGCCGGCAGCGATACCGAGCGCCGCGCCATCCGCGGCGACGCCCTGCGCGAGGCCAGCCAGGCCATCGCCGGCGCGCGGGCCGAGATTGTCAAGCAGATCGCGCTGCTGCGGGTCGAAGACCCCGAACTGGCCCGCGCCCATGCCCGGCAGGAGGGGCTGATCCTTGCCACGGTCGAGAAAGCCGATGCCGTCCTGGTGCGCGCGGTCGGGCTTTAGGCCCGCCCTCATCCTCGCCGCGCTAGTCGCGGCACTGTTCCTGGCCGCCGAGGCCGCGGCGGCGCCCAAGGTGGCGCTGGTGATCGGCAATGCCGCCTATGGCGGCGTGCCGGCGCTGGACAACCCCGCCAACGATGCCGAGGACATGACCGCGGCGCTGCGCGACCTGGGCTTCCAGGTGATCCTGGGCGTGGACAGCGACCAGGCGCAGATGCGGGCGCTGATCGGCCAGTTCGGCGCGGCGGCGCAGACCGCCGAGGTGGCGCTGTTCTACTATGCCGGCCATGCCTTTCAGGTCGCCGACCGGAACTATCTGCTGCCGCGGGATTTCCGACTGGAGCGGCTGGACCAGGCCACCGAGCGCACCGTGGCGCTGGATGAGGTGCTGGGGGCGATGGCCGGGGCGCCGGGGGTCAAGATCGTGCTGCTGGACGCCTGCGGCGACAATCCGCTGCGGCTTGCCGGCGCCGGCCGCGGACTGGCCCGGATCGGCAGCCCCGCGGATTTCCTGATCGCCTATGCCACCCAGCCCGGCGCGGTGGCCTTTGACGGCGCCGGCCGCAACGGCACCTTCACCGAGGCGCTGCTGAGCCATATCCACACCCCCGCCCAGGACATCGGCGAGATGATGATCTCGGTGCGCAAGGACGTGATGGCGCGGACCGGCGGGCAGCAGATCCCCTGGGACGCCTCGGCGCTGACCCGGCGGTTCCGCTTTGCCGACGGCCCGCCCACCGCCTCGCCCGAGACGCTGTTCTACCAGGTCTCGGTCCGCGCCGCCGATCCGGCGCTGCTGCGGCTTTACCTGCAGCGCTATCCCAACGGCAGCCATGTCGGCGAGGTGCTGGCGCTGCTGGCGCAGGATCCCTCACGCACGGGCCAGGCGCGGCGCAGCATGGGGCCCGAGGCCGAGGGCGCGGCGGGCGAGCAGCTGTGGGATCTGGCGCGGCGCAGCCGGCTGAAGCCGCTGCTGGAAAGCTATGCCCGCAGCTATCCCGACGGGCCGCATATCGGCGAGGCCCGGCGGCTGCTGGCCGAGCTTTCGGCGCAGGCCGATCCCGGCCCCGCCCGGCGCTGTGAATTGCTGGCGACCCATCCGCGCGACGGGACCGAGACCACGCCCGGCGTCTCCTACGAGCTGCTGGCGCAGAACGCCGTCGAGGCGATGCATGCCTGCGACGAGGCGAGCCGGCTTCACCCCCGCCAGGCGAAATATGTCGCGCTGCTGGCACGGGCGACGGCGGCGGCCGGCCTGCGCGCCGAGGCAGTGGCGCTTTACGAAACCGCGGCCGGGCGCGGCGACCTGCGGGCCATGGTCAGCCTGGCGCTGCTGAAGGAAACCGGGGACGGCGTGGCCCCTGACCCGGCCGGCGCGCTGGCGCTTTACGAAAGGGCGGCCGCCGCCGGCAGCGCCGATGCGGCGATCAACCTGGCGGTGACGCTTCTGGACAGCCCCCGCGCCCAGGACCAGCAGCGCGGCATCACGCTGATGCAGCAGGCCTCACAGGCCGGGTCGCCGATCGCCACCTTCAACCTGGGCGTGCTGGCGCAAGAGGGCCGCTTCGGCGATCCCGGCGACGCCCGGACGCTGTTCGAGCGCGCGGCGCGCGAGGGCGAGCCGCGCGGCCACCGCGCCGCGGCCGTGCTGCTGGACGAGGGGCGCGGCATCCCCCGCGACCCCTCGCGCGCGGCGGTGCAGCTGCTGCTGGGCGTCGCGTCCGACGATGGCGGCCTGCTGCGCGAGCTGGCCGAGCAGGGCGGGAACTGGAACCCCGAGACGCTGAGCGCGCTGCAACGCCGCCTGGCGCGGGCGGGACTGTTTCAGGGCCCGGCGGACGGCATGCCCGGCCCGGCGCTGAGCCAGGCGCTGGAACTGTGGCGCAACGGCGGCTTCGACGCGGCGGCACTGTCGGGCTGAGCGCGGCCGCCACGCCGGCAATGCGTCGGAACCGGCCGGGTCTTGCCGGGCCTTGCCGGGCATCTGCTGCCTGCGCAACCCCTGGGATCGCTGCCTGCCGCACAGCCGGCCCCCAGCGGCAGTTCAGGGGAGGACCTGTTGCAGGAACGCGCGCGCGGGGGCCTTGCGGGTTGCTGACGAAATCGCCGGGTGTCGCCTCCCTCGACCTTCTGACCGCAGCCCATCAAGATCCCGGTCGGCGCCCGGCCGTGCGAAGCCCATCTCATCGGTAACGCAGGGCATGGCCACGCCCACTTCGGCCGGACCGACCATGGTGTCGAGGACATCCTTGATCTGAACCTTAACCATGCCGCGACCGAAGCCCGGTCATGCAACTCGTGTGCCGTCGCGAGACCTTGCCACCCTATTTGCGCAGGAGGACTCGCTGCCTGCGCCACGGGATGGCATCGTTGAAGGGAGGGATGCGGGCCGGAAGTGTGCCTTATCAAACAAAAGGCAAGACTCTCTGAAACGCCACAAGAATTTCATGGTCGGAGCGAGAGGATTCGAACCTCCGACCCCCTGCTCCCGAAGCAGGTGCGCTACCAGGCTGCGCTACGCTCCGACCGTGAAGGGGCAGGTAGCCCCTGGGGCGGCGGAATGCAAGGGGGAATCTTGCGGGACAGCCGCAGAAAACAGCGCCAGCCCCGCGCACAGCAAGCGCGGAGATCTCGCCTGCCGGTGCCGGGCGAGTGCCGCGTCAGACCCGTGCGCGTAGCAGGCGCATCAGCGCGGTTTCCGAATGCAGGAAGCCTTTCGCGTCAGCCCCGCGCGCGCAGCAGGCGCTGCAACAGGCTCCAGCGCGGGGCCGTCACCGCCTCGGCGCCCAGGCGCGCCCGCGTCGCCGGCCGCAGGCGCGAGGCGCCCAGCCGCTCGCGCATCAGGATGTAGAGCCCCGAGGCCATGATCAGACCCGCCCCCAGCACCGTCGGCCCGTCCGGGCTTTCGCCGAACAGGAACCAGCCGTAACCCACCGCCCAGAGCATCTGCGAATATTGCATCGGCGCGACATTGGCCGCCTCGCCGGCCTGATAGGCCAGGATCAGCAGGAAACCCGCCGCCAGCCCCAAGGCCGCGATCACCCCGGTCAGCGCCAGGTCGCCCAGCTCCATCGGGCGATAGGCAAAGCCCAGCGAGGCGCCGGTCAGCAGGAAATTCCCGATCATCGGCCAAAGCAGCAGGATCACCGTGCGCTCGGACCGGCCCAGGCGTCGCACGGCGATGGCGGAAAGCGCCGTGGCCGTCGCCCCCATCAGCGCCGCCAGGTGCCCCAGCCCCAAGGGCGTCACGCCGGGACGCAGCACGACCAGCACGCCGCAAAGCCCGGCGCAGACCGCCAGCCAGCGATGCAGCCCGACCTTTTCGCCCAAGAGAGGCACCGACAGCACGGTGACGATCAGCGGCGCGGCGAAGAGGATGGAATAGACCTGCGCCAGCGGCAGCACCGAAAAGGCATAGAACCCGCCGATCCCCGAGATGACGATGCAAAGCGAGCGCAGCCCGACCCAGAACGGGTTGCGCGGCAGCAGCGTGCCATGCGTCGGGTCGCGCAGCAGCAGCACCGCCAGCGGCGGAAAGGACAGCAGCGCCGAGAAGAACAGGATCTGCAGCGCCGGATAGGTCGCGCCCAGAACCTTGATGATCACGTCATGGGTCGAATAGAGCCCCATGGCCAGCAGGGCGAGCAGCGCGCCCTTGATGTTGCCCGCCGTCATGCCCCTCCCCGACGGTTCGCAGGTTGGGCCGCGCCCGGCGATGCGGGCGCGGCCTGCCGGTCACAGCGCCGAAAGCGCCGCGACGATGTGGTCGCCCATCTCGGCGGTCGAGACCGGCTTGCCGCCTTCGGCCCCCATCAGGTCGCCGGTGCGCACGCCGTCGGCCAGCACCTTCTCGACCGCCTTTTCCAGCAGGTCGGCCTCGGCGCCCAGGCCGAAGGAATAGCGCAGGCACATGGCGAAGCTGAGGATGCAGGCGATCGGGTTGGCCTTGCCCTGCCCGGCGATGTCGGGGGCCGAGCCATGCACCGGCTCGTAAAGCGCCTTGGGCCGGCCGTTCTCCATCGGCGCGCCCAGGCTGGCCGAGGGCAGCATGCCCAGGCTGCCGGTCAGCATCGCCGCCGCATCCGACAGGATGTCGCCGAACAGGTTGTCGGTCACGATCACGTCGAACTGGCGCGGATTGCGCACCAGCTGCATGGCGCCGTTGTCGGCATACATGTGCGACAGCTCCACGTCGGGATATTCGTTGTCATGGACCCATTGCACCTCTTCGCGCCAGAGGATGCCGGATTCCATCACATTGGCCTTTTCCATCGAGCAGACGCGGTTGCCGCGCTTGCGGGCCAGTTCGAAGGCCGAGCGGGCGACGCGGCGAATCTCGCCCGAGGTATAGCGCTGGGTGTTGACGCCGACGCGGCCGCCCTCGTTGCCGGGGGTGTCGTCGGCGGAAATGCCGCGCGGCTCGCCGAAATAGACGCCCGAGGTCAGTTCGCGCACGATCAGGATGTCGAGACCCGCCACCACCTCGCGCTTGAGCGAGCTGAAATCGGCCAGCGCGTCGAAGCATTGCGCGGGCCGCAGGTTGGCGAACAGGTCCATCTCCTTGCGCAGGCGCAGCAGGCCGCGCTCGGGCTTGACCGAGAAATCCAGGTCGTCGTATTTCGGCCCGCCGACGGCGCCCAGCAGCACCGCATCGACCGCCTGCGCCTTGGCCATGGTCTCGTCCGCCAGGGGCTTGCCATGTTTGTCATAGGCCGCGCCGCCGACCAGATCCTCGCTGACGTCGAAGGACAGGCCGCGGTTCTGCTGGAACCAGCCGATGACCTTGCGCACCTCGGCCATGACCTCGGGGCCGATGCCGTCGCCGGGCAGGATCAGAAGGGAATAGGTCGTCATCGCAGGCATCCTCTTTGCTTCTGGCTGTTGGCAATCGCGTATCCTTGCGCCTGTGCTGCGTCAAGTTCACGGCGAATTGGGTTGCACGGGACCGGCGGATCGGGCGGGATGGGCGCGCGAAACCGAACGTCCAGAACAAGCAAGGGGGCAATCCATGAAAGCACTCGCGGCTCTGGCCGGCGCATTGGTCCTGGGGACCGGCGCGGCGCTGGCGGACGGGGGCATCACCGTGAAGCTTCCCGATGTCTCGGGCCTGTCCGACCCACAGGCGAAATCGCTGATCGCGGAACTGGCGAATGTGAACGTCATCACCTCGAACTGCCCCGATTACGCGATCACCGACGGGGAATGGACGCTGATCACCGGCACGGGCGATCTTCTGGCGGCGAAGCTGGGGCTGGACGCCGCGGCCTATGACCGCACCTATTACGGGCCAGCCTTCAAGCTGCTGGACGATCCGGGCGCCTGCGACCGCATCGGGCCGACGGCAAGGCCGCTGATCCAGCGGCTGGTCGGCATGGGCGGCAGCACCACGCCGCTGACGCAATCGCAGTAACGCTGGCGTCGCGCGACCGGGGCAAGGCATCGTGCCGCTCGCGCGATCGCAGCTGTGCGTCGCATCTTGCCCGCGCCCGCGCCGCGCCCTAGCCTGCGGCCATGACCGCCGAACCGACCTACAGGGGATTCGCGCTGGACGCCGAGACGGCGCTGGCGCTTTTGCAATGGCAAGCCGAGCTGGGCGCGGACGAGCCATGCCTCGACGCGCCGCTCGACCGCTATGCCGCGCCCGACCGTGCCGAACCGCCCCCTGCCCCGGCCGTCCAGGCCGCGCCGGTCGTGGCGCAGCCGCGCGACGAGGCCGAGGATCTGGTCGCCCGCGCCGAGGCCATGGCCGCCGCCGCGACCAGCCTGGCCGAACTGGCCGAGGCGCAGGAAGCCTTCGACGGCATCGAGCTGAAGAAGGGCGCGCGCAACTTCTGCTTCTGCGACGGCAATCCGGCGGCGCGGGTGATGATCATCGGCGAGGCGCCGGGCGAGGAAGAGGACCGCCAGGGCCGCCCCTTCGTCGGCCGCGCCGGCCAGCTTCTGGACCAGATGTTCGGCGCCATCGGCCTGTCGCGCAAGGCGGTGGATGCGGAACGCGCGCTCTATATCACCAACGTGCTGACCTGGCGGCCGCCCGGCAACCGTCGCCCCGAGCCGGCCGAGATCGCAATGATGCTGCCCTTCCTGGCCCGGCATGTCGAGCTGGCGCAGCCGCAACTGCTGGTGCTGATGGGCAACACGCCCTGCATCGCGGCGCTGAACCAGCAGGGCATCCTGAAGCTGCGCGGCAATTGGACGACGGCCTTCGGCCTGCCGGCGCTGCCGATGGCGCATCCGGCCTATCTGCTGCGCACGCCGCTGGCCAAGCGCGAGGCCTGGGCCGACCTGCTGTCGGTGGCGGCCCGGCTGGAGGGCTAGGCGGGACGGCTAGTCCGCCGCCTCGCGGCAGCCGCGGAACTCGACCGCGTCGTCGGGGCCGATCAGCGTCACCCGCAGCGCCTGCGGATCCAGCGGAAAGGGCTTGCCCGAGGCCGCGACGAAATCCGCCTGCGCCGCCAGCCGGCCGCCGGCTGCATGCGTTTCCGGGGCCGAGACCCAGATCTCGTCGTCGGCCAGTTCCATCGCCACCTCGTCGCCGCGGGCGCTGTCCGCCGCGGGCAGGGTGGCCGTCACCTGCATGCCGTCCTGGATCGGGGCGATGCGGCATTCGGGCTGGCGGTCCGAGGTCTCGGGCTGGCGGGCGATGGCCGCCTCGATCAGCGGATCGGGCGCCGGGCCGGGGGGGCCGGCCTGCAATTCCACCCGCACCGGCACGCAGATGTCCTGGCAGATGCCGAAATCCACCACCGCCCTGGGCTCGACCGGCGCGGCGGGGCTGGCCGGGGTGATCTCGATCGGCAGGACCAGTTCACCGTGATAGCCCAGCGTGCGCTCGCCGCCCGATTCGATCACCTCGGGGCGCGGCCAGAGCAGCCGCACCTGGGCCAGGTTGCGCGAGGCGCCCCAGTCGAAGCGCGGCGGCACGCCGGCATCGCCGGGGCTGCGCCAATAGGTCTTCCAGCCCGGCTCGAGCCGCAGGTGCAGCGCGGTCATGCGCTGGCCTTCGGCCGTGGTCCAGCCGGGCAGCAGCTCGGCAGATGCCAGTCCGGGCGGCAGATCCTGCGCCAGTGCCGGCGCGGCGGTCATGAATAGCAGGGCAAGGGTCTTCATGCTGCCGTTCTAGTCGTCCCGCCCCCTCGGGGTGAAGTCACATTAGCGGCAATCCCTTGCGAAAACAGCCGACAGGGCCGATCTTGAGGAAAAGGACGGAGCAGATCATGGACCAGTCGAGCAACCTGACCGGCAAGATGCTGATCGCCATGCCCGGCATGCGCGACCCGCGCTTCGAGCAATCCGTGATCCTGGTCTGCGCCCATTCCGAGGACGGCGCCATGGGGCTGGTGGTCAACCGCCCGCTGCCCGAGATCGGCTTTTCCGACCTGCTGGCACAGCTTGGCATCCAGGCCGGCACGAATGCGCTGGACATCCCCGTCCGCTTCGGCGGCCCGGTCGAGCCGGGGCGCGGCTTCGTGCTGCATCGCGCCCCCCGCGACATCGACCTGGGCGAGAACCGGATGCGCATCACCGACGACCTCGCCATGTCCACCACCCGCGACATCCTGGAAGATTTCGCGCGCGGCCAGGGCCCGCAGCCCGCCGTGCTGGCGCTTGGCTATGCCGGCTGGGGGCCGGGGCAGCTGGATTCGGAAATCCGCGACAACGGCTGGCTGACCTCGGAGCGCGGCGACGAGATCATCTTCGGCACCGACAATCCCGGCAAATGGCGCGCGGCGCTGAAATCGCTGGGCATCGACCCCCTGATGCTGTCACCCAGCGCGGGCCACGCCTGAACCCTAGCGCGGCGCGGCAGCACGGCGCAGCCGGTCGTTGATCGCGGCGCCCAGGCCCGCGTCCGGCACCGGCGCGACGGCGATGGGCCGCCCCTCGGCATCGGCGCGGTGCAGCAGGTCGAACAGCCGCGCCGCGGCCTCGGCCAGATCGCCCGTCTGGCTCAGCGTCATCTCGCCCGCGACGGGGCCGAAGCCGATCAGCAGCTCGCCCGGCCGCGCGTCCCCGGCGTTCAGCCGCAGGCTGGCGCGCGGCGCGTAATGGCTGGTCAGCTGCCCCGGCGAGGTCGGCGCCTCGGCATTGCCTTCGGGTCGGGCCAGCGGCTGGCCCAGCACGGATTCGATGGCCTCGGCCGCGACGCCGCCGGGGCGCAGCAGGGCGGGCCGGCCCCGGACCCAGCCGACGATGGTCGATTCCACCCCCACCGGACAGGCGCCCGCATCCAGGACCGCCGCGATGCACCCACCCAGCCCGCTTTCGGGGTCGGCGACATGCGCCGCCGTGGTCGGGCTGATCCGCCCCGAGGGATTGGCCGAGGGCGCCGCCAACGGCCCGCCAAAGGTGCGCAGCACCGCCTGCGCCGCCGGATGGGCCGGCACGCGGATCGCCACCGTATCCAGCCCCGCCGTCACCAGCGAGGCGATGCCGGCCTCGGGCCGCAGCGGCAGCACCATGGTCAACGCCCCCGGCCAGAAGGCCCGCGCCAGCGCCAGCGCGGCATCGTCGAAGACGGCGATGCGCTCGGCCGCCGCCAGGTCCGGCAGATGCACGATCAGCGGGTTGAAGCTGGGCCGTCCCTTGGCCTCGTAGATGCGGGCCACGGCGCGCGGATTGCGGGCGTCGCCGGCCAGCCCGTAGACCGTCTCGGTCGGGATGGCGACCAGTTCGCCCTGCGCCAGCAGGTCGGCGGCGGCGCGCACGCCCTGCGGGTCATGGCCAAGGATCAGCGTCTGCATTCGTTACGTCGGGTTGTGGTTGATGGACGCGGGCCGGCAAATATGATCGAAGCCCAAGGCATCAGTTACGCGCCGCAGCCGGATTTGCCAAGGCGCCAGAGGGAGAGAGTGCGGATGGCCTATCAAGCCCCGGTCGAACAGATCGCGTTCATTCTGAACCGGGTCGTGTCGTTTCCAGACCTGTCCGTCACCCAGCGCTTTGCCGAGGCGACGGCCGAGACCATGGCCGCCATCCTGACCGAGGCCGGAAAGCTGGCGACCGAGGTGATCGCCCCGGTGAACCGCGCCGGCGACCTGACCCCCGCACGGCTGGAGAACGGCAAGCTGCGCTCGTCCCCCGGCTATGCCGAGGCGTTCCGCGCCCTGGCCGAGGGCGGCTGGATCGGCATCGCCGCCGATCCCGAATACGGCGGCATGGGCCTGCCGCAGGCGCTGAACATGGCGGTGAACGAAATGCTCGCCTCGGCCTGCCTGGCCTTGCAGCTGAACCCGCTCTTGACCCAGGGCCAGATCGAGGCGCTGGAGCATCACGGCAGCGACGAGTTGAAGGCGCTCTACCTGCCGAAGCTGATCTCGGGCGAATGGTCGGGCACGATGAACCTGACCGAGCCGCAGGCGGGATCGGACGTGGGCGCGCTGACCACCCGCGCCGAACGCGCGGGCGACGGCAGCTATCGCGTCACCGGGCAGAAGATCTTCATCACCTGGGGCGACAGCGACGTGACCGAGAACGTCTGCCACCTGGTGCTGGCGCGCCTGCCCGACGGCGGGCCGGGCACCCGCGGCATCAGCCTGTTCATGGTGCCCAAGTTCATCCCGGACGAGAACGGCAAGCCGGGGGTCGCCAACGACCTGCGCGTCGTCAGCCTGGAACACAAGCTGGGCATCCACGGCAGCCCGACCTGCGTGATGAGCTTCGAGGGCGCCAAGGGCTGGCTCGTGGGCGAGGAGCACAAGGGCATGGCCGCCATGTTCACCATGATGAACGCGGCCCGGCTGGGCGTCGGCGTGCAGGGCGTGGCCCAGGCCGAGGCGGCCTTGCAGCAGGCCGTGGCCTATGCCGCCGAACGGGTGCAGGCGGGGCCGATCCTGCGCCATCCCGACGTGCGCCGGATGCTGGCGGAATCGCGGGCCGAGGTCTTTGCCGCCCGCGCCATCTGCATGGCCTGCGCGGTGGCGCTGGACATGTCGCGGGCCACCGGCCTCGACGAATGGGCGGCGCGCGCCGCCTTCCTGACGCCGATCGCCAAGGCGCATGGCACCGATGTCGGCATCCGCGTCGCCGATACCGCGGTGCAGGTGCATGGCGGCATGGGCTATGTCGAGGAAACCGGCGCCGCCCAATACCTGCGCGACGTGCGCATCACCGCGATCTACGAGGGCACCAACGGCATCCAGGCCATGGACCTGGTCGGCCGCAAGCTGGCCGATGGCGGCGCCGCGGCGATGGCGCTGCTGGACGAGATCCTGGACGGCGCCAAGGCCGCGCAATCGGCCGAGCCGGACCTGGCCAACCAGCTGTGGCAGGCCGCCGAAACCCTGCGCGAGACGACGCAGGAGCTGCTGGACCGGGACATGCCGGACCGCTTTGCCGGCGCCGTGCCCTACCTCTCCGCCTTTGCGCGGGTGCTGGGCGCGCATTACCACCTGCGCGCCGCGACCGGCGGCGGCAGCAAGGCGCTGGCGCGGCTCTACATCGCCCGCATCCTGCCGCAATTCGCCGCCGACCTGGCGGCGGCGCGCGCCGGGCTGGCCGATCTTGAGGCGCTTGACGACGCCGTGCTGCTGGGTCAAATGGCCGGGTGATACGCAGCGAGACACATAACCCCCCGGCCGAGGGCGAGGCGCATGAGATCGCCCCCGGCGTGTTCTGGTTCCAGCTGCCCCTGCCCTTCAAGCCCGATACGGTCAATGTCTATGCCTTCCGCGACGCGGATGGCTGGACGCTGGTGGACAGCGGCCTGGACACCCGCCGCACCCGCGGCATCTGGCAGGGCATCCTGCAGGGCCCGCTGGCCGGCGCGCCGGTCAGGCGGCTGATCGCCACCCATCACCACATCGACCACATGGGCCTGGCCGGCTGGTTCCAGACCCAGGGGGCCGAGCTTTGGACCTCGCGCTCGGCCTGGCTGACGGCGCGGATGGGCATCCTGGACGTGCAGGAACGCCCGACGCCGCAGGCCATCGCCTTCTGGCGCCAGGCCGGGATGCCGCCCGAGCTGCTGGAGGAACGCAGCCACGAGCGCCCCTTCAACAGCGCCGATGTCTGCGCGCCCCTGCCCCCCGGCTACCGGCGGCTGGCCGAGGGCCAGCAGGTGGCCTTCGGCGAGCGGCGCTGGACCCTGCGCATGGGCCATGGCCACGCGCCGGAACATGCCACCCTGTGGTCGCTCGACGACGACCTGGTGATTGGCGGCGACCAGCTGCTGGCGACGATCTCGCCCAACCTGGGCGTCTATCCGACCGAGCCCGAGGCCGATTCCGTCGGCGACTGGCTGGAAAGCTGCGAGCGGCTGGCCGGGTTCGCGCAGCCCGAGCAACTGGTCCTGCCCGGCCACAAGCTGCCCTATCGCGGCCTGCCGACCCGGCTGCGGCAACTGGCCGAGAACCAGCGCGCCGCGCTGGACCGGCTGCTGGACGGGCTGCGGCAACAGCCGCAAAGCACCGTCGGCTGCTTTCCGCTGCTCTATCGCCGCCAGATCGCCAAGCCGGAATTCGGCCTCGCCCTGGCCGAGGCCGTGGGCCACATCAACCACCTGCGCGCGACCGGCCGGGTGTGGCCCGTGGGCCAGACCGAATCGGGCGCGGTGCTTTGGGGGGCGTGACACGGCCGGCGCCTTGGGTTATCCCTGCCCCCGACGCATCGCATCGTTTTACGGACAGGATCATGGCCTCGCATCACGAAATCACCGAACACAAGCACGGCGAAATGGACATCCGTCACCACCAGGCAACCTTCGCAGGCTTCATCAAGGCCGCGACCTGGGTCAGCGTGCTGGCCATTGCCGTGCTGGTATTCATGGCCCTGGCCAACGCCTGATCCTGACCGGGGAAAGACCAAAGATGCAAAGGCGTGCCTTCCTTGCGCTGGCGCTGCCGGCCGCGCTTGCGGCCTGCGGCTCCGACAACAAATGGGCCAGCGACGAGTCGATCCGGCGCGCCCGCTATGTCGCGGAGGGGCCGCCCTCGATCACCCTGTTCACCGTGATCGGCATCCCCCGCGGCGAAGGCGGGCATTCCGCGGTAATGATCAACGGCAGCCAGCGGGTGATCTATGATCCCGCCGGCAGCTGGGAACACCCGGCGATCCCGGAACGGCACGACGTGCTTTACGGCATCACGCCGAACTTCAGGAACTTCTACATCGACTATCACGCGCGCTCGACCTACTGGGTGGCCGAGGACACGGTGCAGGTGCCGCTGGCCATCGCCGAGGCCGCGATCCGCTCGGTCGAGCGGCAGGGGGCCTCGAACAAGAGCTTCTGCGCCGTCAACACCGGCAAGGCGCTAAGCCGCGTGCCCGGATTCGAAGGCGCGCCCACCGGCTTTTCGCCGCTCAAGCTGCGCGAATGGTTCCTGACGCTGCCGGGCGTGACCTCGCGCCGGCACATGGACGGCGACCCGGCCAACAACCACGACGTGCTGCTGCGCCAGAAAGGCGGCGCGATCGCCGGCTATGGCCGCGACGGCCAGCTTCACGTCATGAGGTAAAGCGCCGTGTAAAGCGTGGCCATCCCGCCCAGGATGGCCGCCAGCACGTTGCGCGTCGCCACGCCCACCGCCACGGCCACCGTTGCCGCAAGCATCCGCGCCGGATCGGGCTCGCCATGCGTGGCCGCCGGCCAGACCACCAGCGGCGCCACGATGGCCGGCAGCACCCCCACCGCCGTATAGCGCAAGAGCCGCTGCGCCCAGAGCGGCATCGGCCGGCTGCCGAAGGCGCCAAGAAAGGACCAGCGCAGCCCATAGGTTCCCAGCGCCACGGTCAGGATGATCAGCCAGATCGTCACATCGCTATAGCCGGTCACAGGCGGGCTCCGTTTCTACGTTCCATCAATACCTCGACCCCGGCGCCGGCCAGCATGGCCAGCGGCGCGGCCACGAACAGCCCCAGCCCCGAGGGCAGGAAGGCAAAGGCCAGCGAGGCCACAACTGCCACCAGCGCCGCCGCGACATGGGCCGGGCTGCGCAGCATCGGCGCGATCAGCGCCAGGAAGGTGACGGGCATGGCGAAGTCCAGCGCCCAGCCCTCGGGGATGGCGTTGCCCAGCCAGACGCCCAGCAGCGTGGCCAGCAGCCAGAACGGGCAGGTGGCCAGCGCCGCGCCCAGGAAATAGCCGATGCGCTGCCCCATGCTCAGCCGCGGGTGCTTTTCATAATGCTGGATCGCCAGCGCATAGGTCTGGTCGATCAGCACATAGGAAATCCAGGCCCGGTCGCGCGGCCTGGCCCCGCCCAGCCAGGGCACCAGCGAGGCCGAATACATCGCCATGCGCAGGTTGACCGCGATGGCCGAGACGATGACCACCAGCGCCGGCGCCTGGTCGGTCAGCAGCTGGACGGCGGTGAATTGCGACGCGCCGGCCAGCACCAGCACGGTGAAGCCCAGGATCTGCGGCAGGTCCAGCCCCGCATCCGTGGCCACCACGCCAAACAGCATGCCAAAGGGCAGAAGCACCAGGATAAAGGGCAGCGCCTGCAGGAAGCCGTGGCGCAGGCATTGCGCCGGGCTGCGCAGCAGCGCGCGGCTCTGGTCGGGGGAGTGGCTGGGCTGGGCCGCAAGGCCGGCTTGCGCGGACATGGTGAAAAAGGCTCGCGATGCGGATAAGGCTGGCGGCACAATGGCCAAAACCGCCGCCCGACACAAGAACCACCATACAAGAACATGCAGGGACAGCCATGACCGGATCGCAGACCCCGCCCCGCATCCTGCGCGGCATCCCGCCCGAGCTGCGGGGCGCGGCGGCGGCGCTTTACTGGCGGCATTTCGGGGCGCAGATCCTGCCCTGGCCGGCAGGGCCGCGGCAGGGCGCGGCGCTGGTCCGCGCCGCCATGCGGCCGCAAGGCGCGCTGGTGGCGCTGTCGCCCTCGGGGCGGCTGCTGGGAATCGCCGGGCTGCGCGATGCGGGGGGGCGGCTTCCTCGATCCGGGGCACGGCGGCTTCGTCGCGGTCTGGGGGCCGCTGCGCGGACGGCTGCGCCACCTGGCGACCGGGCTTTACCGGCCCGGCGCCGAGACGGCGGACCTGGTCCTGGACGGGATCGCGGTGCTGCCGCAATGGCGCGGGCGCGGCATCGCGCGGGCGCTGGTCGAGGCCGCCGCCGCCCATGCCCGCCGGCAGGGCCACCCCGCCCTGCGCGCCGAGGTCCAGGCCGGCAATCGCGCCGCGCTGGCGGCATGGCGGGCGATGGGCTTCCAGCCGCAGGACCGCCAAAGGCTGGGCTGGCCCTGGTCGGCGCCGGCCCATGTGCTGCGGCTGCCGCTTTAGCGCGCGCCCGCCCCCTCTGCCCCCTCGACCCCCTCGGCCTGGGTGCCGGCGCGGCCCAGCATGCCGGTCACCTGCGCCAGCAGGGTAAAGGCCCGGCCCGAGCGGGTCTCGGCCAGCGCGGCCAGCAATTGCGGGTCGCTGTCCTGCACCTTGCGGCTCATCAGCCGGTCGAAATGGCGCAGGAAATGATGGGCGACGTCGCGAAACACCTCGTCGCCATGCAGCATCGCCCCGGCGCTGGCCAGGGCGGCCTCGTCGCGAATCACCGCCAGGTCGGCCACGGCCTCGCCGCGCGCGCCCTCGGCAAAGCGGCGCCACAGGACGGGATCGGCCTCGGGGACGGCCAGCTCGTCCATGTAGACGCCCTGCCCCGCCAACAGCGTGACCACGTCCTGCGCCGCCCGGATCAGCCGGGCCATGCCCGGATCGGCCAGCGCCAGCCGCAGGCAGCGAATCGCCTCGCGATCCTCGGGACCGTCGGGAAAGTTCAGCGCATGGAACAGCTCGGCCGGCGTCAGCTGGGCCGCGGGCGGCGAATCCAGCTCCAGGCTGGCCTGCCGCGCATCCGCGGCAGAGGGCCGCGGCGCGGGCGGCACCATGCCGCGCCGCGCGGCCGGCGCGGAAACGGGGGCGGAGGACGACGCGGCCGCGCGCGGGTCGGCCATGGGTTCGCCGGCCATGCCCTGGTCCTGCATCCGGGCCAGCATGGCGCGCAGCTCCTCGGCCTCCTGGCGCAGGAGCAGCAGGCTGCGCGCCGACCAGACCGCCAGCCAGACCAGCGCCAAGGGCAGGATCACGCCCACCAGCCAGACCAGCCAGCCCGCCGCGCCCTGCCCTTCGGCCTCCGGGCCGAAAAGCGCAAACAGCCCGACCAGCGCCAGCCAGGCCAGGCTGACCCCCGCGCCGATCGCCAGCACGCGGTTGCGGGCCTGTTCGACGGCCAGCCTGCGCAGCGGATCAAGCGAGTCCATGCGCCCGGCCCCTTCCTTCAGACATAGCGGATCGAGATGATCTCATAGGATTTCCCGCCCCCCGGCGTCACCACCTCGACGCTGTCGCCCTCGTCCTTGCCGATCAGGGCGCGGGCCAGGGGCGAGCGGATGTTCAGAAGCCCGCGCTCCAGGTCCGCCTCGGCCTCGCCGACGATCTGGTAGGTGCGCTCTTCCTCGGAATCCTCGTCGAGCAGGGTGACGGTGGCGCCGAACTTGATCGAGCCGTTCAGCCGGCTCGGGTCGATGACCTCGGCCCGCGAAAGGATCATCTCCAGTTCCTTGATGCGGCCCTCGACGAAGCTCTGCTTTTCGCGGGCGGCGTGATATTCGGCATTTTCCGACAGGTCGCCATGCTCGCGCGCCTCGGCGATGGCGCGGATCACCGCCGGGCGCTGGACCGAGCGCAGCTCGCGCAGTTCCTCGTCCAGCTGGTCGTAGCCCGCGCGGGTCATCGGTATCTTTTCCATTCCAGTCCTTCCGGTCGCAACGGTGCGACGCCAGTCAACGCGAAACAAGCTGTTGGAACGCCCCCGGCCATCGGCCGGGGGCGCCCGCTGAAAATCCGAGGGGCATCGTGGCGCGATCCCGTCCCTGTTTCAAGTCCCGGCGGATGCGATCCGCGACAGCCTGCCGAGAAAACGTCGCAAGTTGATTATCATGCGTCGCGTTAAGATTGCCCGCAAGAATATTACGCGCTAGGTCTTGCGCCCAGATTGTCGAGCTAGGGAAGTTGGAGGCCGAGCCATGTCCGAAATTGAACGCGAGTCGATGGAATACGACGTTGTGATCGTCGGCGGCGGCCCGGCGGGGCTGTCGGCGGCGATCCGGCTCAAGCAGGTGAACCCGGACCTCGGCGTCGTGCTGCTGGAGAAGGGCTCGGAGATCGGCGCGCATATCCTCTCGGGCGCGGTGCTCGACACCGCCGGCCTCGACAAGCTGATCCCGGACTGGAAGGACAAGGGCGCCCCGGTCAGCACCGAAGTCACCCAGGACAATTTCTACATCCTCGGCCCGCAGGGCCAGGTCCGGGTGCCGAACTGGCCGATGCCGCCCCTGATGTCGAACCACGGCAAGTATATCGTCAGCATGGGCAATGTCTGCCGCTGGCTCGCCGAGCAGGCCGAGGCGCTGGAGGTCGAGATCTTCCCCGGCATGGCCTGCTCGCAGCTGGTCTACGAGGGCGACCGCGTCGCGGGCGTCGTCGCCGGCGAGATGGGGCTCGACGCCGACGGCACCCCCGGCCCGAGCTACGAGCCCGGCATGGAGCTGCGCGGCAAATACGTGCTGATCGCCGAGGGCGTGAGGGGCTCGCTGGCGAAAGAACTCATCCAGAAATACGACCTCTCGGCCGGCCATGAGCCGCAGAAATTCGGCCTCGGCATGAAGGAGATCTGGGAGATCGACCCCGCCAAGGCCCGCCCCGGCACCGTCACCCACACCATGGGCTGGCCCTTGGGCAAGAACGCCGGCGGCGGGTCGTTCATCTATCACCTCGAGGGCAACCAGGTGCTGGTCGGCTTCGTCGTCCACCTGAACTATGCCAACCCCTACCTCTATCCCTACATGGAGTTCCAGCGCTTCAAGCACCATCCCATGGTCGCCGAACTCCTGGAGGGCGGCAAGCGCGTGGCTTACGGCGCCCGCGCCATCTCCGAGGGCGGCTGGCAATCGATCCCGAAGCTGGCGGTGCCCGGCGCGGCGCTCTTGGGCTGCTCGGCCGGGCTGGTGAACGTGCCGCGCATCAAGGGCAACCACAACGCCATGCTGTCCGGGATCGCCGCGGCCGAGGCGGCGGCCGCCGCCATCGCCGCCGGCCGCGCGGGCGACGAGCTCACGGACTACGAGGCCGACCTGCGCTCGGGCCCCATCGCCCGCGACCTCAAGCCGGTCAGGAACGTCAAGCCGCTCTGGTCGAAGCTGGGGCTGTGGCCGTCGCTGGCGCTCGGCGGCTTCGACATGTGGGTGGCCAACCTCACCGGCTGGAACCCCTTGGGCACCTGGAAGCACGGCAAGACCGACGCCGAGGCCACCGGCAAGGCCGCCGATTTCCAGCCCATCGACTATCCCAGGCCGGACGGCAAGCTCTCGTTCGACCGCCTGACCAACGTGGCGTTCAGCTTCACCAACCACGAGGAAAGCCAGCCCTGCCACCTGAAGCTGAAGGACCCCGCGATCCCGATCGCGGTGAACCTGCCGCTCTATGCCGAGCCGGCGCAGCGCTACTGCCCGGCCGGGGTCTACGAGGTGCTGGAGGGCGAGGGCGGCCCGCGCTTCCAGATCAACTTCCAGAACTGCGTCCACTGCAAGACCTGCGACATCAAGGATCCCAGCCAGAACATCGACTGGACAACACCCCAGGGCGGAGACGGGCCGAACTACCCGAATATGTGATCGCCAGGACGCCCGCCGCCGCCGCCCCGCCGTTGCCCATCGGCCCGGCGGCGGCTAGGGTCGCCTGCGCAAATCGCCGAGACATGGGCCCAAGCCGTGACCACAAGACTGATCCCCTTGGCGCTGATCGCGCTGATCGCCGCGCCGATGCCGCAGGGCACCGCCATGGCCGCACCCTCGCTTGCCCAGGCCGAAAAGCCCGAGCCCCAGAACAGCGAGCGCCCGGCGCATCGCCCGGCGGATACGGCGCCCGAGGTTCGCGGCCTCTCGGGGCCCTACCTGGCCGCGCGCATGGCCGCGATCCAGAACGACTATCCCGAAGCCGCCCGCTATTACCTCCAGGCGCTGGCCCATGACGACAGCGATCCCTTCCTGCAGGACAGCGCGCTGGTCGCGCTGATCTCGGCCGGCGAGATGGAGCGCGCCACCGCGCTTGCCGGCACCATGTCCGGCCAGGGCCGCGCCACGGAACTGGCGCGGCTGGTGCAGCGCGCCGAGATGGCACGCGCCGGGCGCTGGGACGCGCTGATCGAGGCCATCGACGCCGCCCCCTCGCCCGAAGGCGACGCCGGCACGCCCGGCGGCGGCATGCTGATCGACGGCATGATGCGGGCCTGGGCGCTGCTGGGCGCCGGAAAGGCAGGCGAGTCGCTGACCGCCTTCAAGAAAATGGCCGAATTGCGCGGCGCTGCGCCGATGGTGAACTACCACCTGGCGCTCGCCAAGGCGCGGGTCGGCGATTTCGAGGGCGCCGAGCTGCTGCTGGCCGATCCCGTCACCGGGGCGCATATCCTGGGCGTCATCGCCCGCGCCCAGGTGCTGTCGCAGCTGGAACGCAACCGCGACGCCATCGCCATGATCGAGGCGACGCCCGGCTTTGCCGAGGAGCCCTACCTGGTCGCCCTGCGCGACCGCATGGCGCGGGGCGAGACGCTGCCCTTCGATTCCGCCCGCGGTCCGGCGGACGGCATGGCGCAGCTGTTCCTGACCTTCGGCTCGGTCCTGGCCACCACCGACGAGCCCGATCCGCTGGCGCTGATCCATGCCCGGCTGGCCGAATACCTGGCCCCCGACTTGGGCGAGGCGCGGCTTCTGGCGGCGCAGCTCTTGCAGGGCTTCGGCCAGTTCGACCTGGCCGAGCGCGAGTTCGAGGCCCTGCGCGAGCTGGGCGACATGCGCCCGGTCGCGGAATTGTCGCGCATCGACGCCCTGGCCCGCGCCGAGCGGCTGGGGGATGCCGAAAAGGCCGCGCTGGCGCTCACCGCCGCCCATCCCGAACTGGCCCAGGGCTGGATCGCGCTTGGCGACATGCTGCGCCAGCAGGACAAGTTCGCCCAGGCGGTCCCGGCCTATGACAAGGCGCTGGACCTGATCGGCGACGCCAGCCCCGAGGCGCGCTGGTTCCCGCTTTACGCCCGCGGCATCGCGCTGGAACGCTCGGGGCAGTTTCCCAGGGCCGAGGCGGATTTCCGCGCCGCGCTGAAGATCCGCCCCGATTCGCCGCAGGTGCTGAACTATCTGGGCTACAGCCTGGTGGACCGCAACGAAAAGCTGGACGAGGCGCTGGCGCTGATCCAGCGCGCGGTCGAACTGCGCCCGGACGACGGCTATATCCTCGATTCGCTGGCCTGGGCCTATTTCCGCCTCGGCCGCTACCAGGAGGCGGTGGCACCGATGGAGCGCGCGGTGGCCGCCATGGCCAGCGATTCGCTGGTCAACGACCACATGGGCGACATCTACTGGATGGTCGGCCGCAAGCGCGAGGCCGAGATCCAGTGGCACCGCGCCCTGTCGCTGAAGCCGGAAACCGAAGCCGACGCCCAACGCATCCGCATCAAGCTGGAGCGCGGCCTCGATGCGGTGCTGGAAGAGGAAACGGCAGCCGGCGGCCGGCGCCCCGAGGTCCGCGCCCCGGAACCGGCCAAGGCCGACTGACCCATGCCCCTGCCCCGGCGCGAGGCCGCGCCCGCCAAGCTGAACCTGTCCCTGCATGTGACCGGCTGCCGCCCGGACGGCTATCACCTGCTCGATTCGCTGGTGGTGTTCCTGGAGCTGGGCGACGTGGTGACGGTGGCACCGGGGCCCTTGTCGCTCAGCCTGACCGGCCCCTTCGCCCAGGGCCTGGCGGCCGAGCCCGACAACCTGTGCCTGCGCGCCGCGCGGCTGGCCGGGCGCGAGGCGCGGATCACCCTGGAAAAGAACCTGCCGGTGGCCTCGGGCATCGGCGGCGGCTCGGCCGATGCGGCGGCGGTGCTGCGCGCGCTGGATGCCCGCCCCGAGCGGCCGGAAGTGCTGGGCGCCGACCTGCCCGCCTGCCTGGCCGGCCGTCCGCTGCGGATGCGGGGCCTGGGCGAGATCCTGGTGCCGCTGCCGCCGCTGCCCCAGCTGCATGTGCTGCTGGTCAATCCCGGCCGCGGCCTGCCCACGCCCGCGGTGTTCAAGGCCCTGGCGCAGCGCGACAATCCGCCCATGCCCGAGCCCTTGCCCGATTTCCCCGACGCGCCGGCGCTGATCGCCTTCCTGCAGGAATGCCGCAACGACCTCGAGGCGCCGGCCATCGCCCTGATGCCCGAGATCGCCGATTGCCTGGCCGCGATCCGCGCGACCGGGGCGGCGCTTGCCCGCATGTCCGGCTCGGGCGCGACCTGCTTCGGGCTTTTCGCGACCGCGGCCCAGGCCCAGGCCGCCCGCGCCCGCATCGCCGGGGCAAATCCCGGCTGGTGGGTGGCGGCATCTGGACTTGCGCCGGCAAAGCACTAACCTGCCGCTGAAATCCACAAGGGGAAAACCATGCTGCGCCTTGGCGTCAACATCGACCACGTCGCCACCATCCGCAACGCCCGCGGCACGCCCTGGCCCGACCCGCTGCGCGCGGCGACGCTGGCCCAGGAGGCGGGCGCCGACGGCATCACCGCCCATCTGCGCGAGGATCGCCGCCATATCTCGGACGCGGACATCGACCGGCTGATGGCCGCGCTGAACCTGCCGCTGAACCTGGAAATGGCCGCGACGGCCGAGATGCAGGCCATCGCGCTGCGCCACCGCCCGCATGCCGTCTGCATCGTCCCCGAAAAGCGCGAGGAGCGCACGACCGAAGGCGGGCTCGACGTGGCCGGAAACGAGGCCTTCCTGGCCGATTTCATCGCGCCGCTGCGCGAGGCGGGCTGCCGGGTCTCGCTCTTCATCGGCCACGAGCCGCGCCAGGTCGAGGCCGCCGCCCGCACCGGTGCCGCAGTGGTGGAACTGCATACCGGCGCCTATTGCGACCTCGACACCGAGGGCCGGCCGGCCGAACGCGACGTGGAGCTCGAGGCGCTGCGCAAGGCCGCGGCCCAGGCGCATCTGCTGGGACTCGAGGTCCATGCCGGCCACGGCCTGACCTTCGACACGGTCGGCCCCATCGCCGCCATCCCCGAATTGCGCGAATTGAACATCGGCCATTTCCTGATCGCCGAATCGGTCTTCCTCGGCCTCGGCCCGGCCATCCGCGAAATGCGCCGGCGCATGGACGCCACCCGCGCCTGATTTCTCCGTTGCCCAAATACCCATGTCACCACAGGACCAACCAGGCGCATGATTCTCGGCATAGGCTCGGACCTTTGCAACATCGACCGCATCGCCGGGGTGCTCGCGCGCCACGGCGACCGCTTCCGCCGGCGGGTCTTTACCGAACGCGAACTGGCGCTGGCCGCGCGGCGCCGGCAAGAGGCCGCGACGCTCGCCAAGCGTTGGGCGGCCAAGGAGGCCTGCTCCAAGGCGCTGGGAACCGGGCTCGCCATGGGGATCGCCTGGCGCGACATGGCGGTCAGGAACCTTGCGACCGGCCAGCCGACCATGGAGCTGACAGGCTGGGCGGCCGAGCGGCTGGCGGCGATGACGCCCCCCGGCCACCGCGCGCATGTGCATGTGACGCTGACCGACGACCATCCCTGGGCCCAGGCCCTGGTGGTGATCGAGGCGCTTCCGGATGACGGCGGGGCAGGCACGGCTTGACTTTGCCGCCCCCCGCGCCCCATGAACGCGCGACTTGCCGATGAAGGGAATGGCATCCATGGCCAAAAGCGAAGCCCGCAAGGATGGCGGCATCTGGGAAACCGTCAAGACCATCTTCTGGGCGCTGGTGATCGCGGGCGTGTTCCGCACCCTGTTCTTCCAGCCGTTCTGGATTCCCTCGGGCAGCATGAAGGACACGCTGCTGATCGGCGACTTCCTGTTCGTGAACAAGATGGCCTATGGCTATTCGCGGGTGTCCTGCCCCTTCGCGATCTGCCCGATCTCGGGCCGCATCCTGGGCTCCGAGCCCGAGCGCGGCGATGTCGTGGTCTTTCGCCATCCGACGCGGGGCGACGATTTCATCAAGCGGGTGATCGGCCTGCCCGGCGACCGCATCCAGATGAGGAACGGCGTGCTGTGGATCAACGGGCAGGAGGTGCCGCAGCAGCCCGCCGGCACCTTCACCGAACCCTATGCCCCGCAGGGCCCGCAGCAAAGCCTGCCGAAATGCCGCAACGAGCCGGTCCCCGAGGGCGCCGCCTGCGAAAAGGACCGCCACACCGAGACGCTGCCCAACGGGCGCACGCATGACGTGCTGAACATCTTCGACAACGGGCCCGGCGACAATACCGCCGAGTTCACCGTGCCCGAGGGGAACTACTTCTTCCTGGGCGACAACCGCGACAACTCCGGCGACTCGCGCTGGCCGGCGGCGGTGGGCGGCGTCGGCATGGTGCCGGCGGAATACCTGATCGGGCGCGCCGACCGGATCATGTTCTCCTCGGCCGGCAAGTCGCTGCTGTATTTCTGGACCTGGCGGGCAGACCGTTTCCTGAAGGCCGTGGACTAAGGGAAGAATTGCCGCGGCGCCCCGCGCCGTGGCAGGATCGCGACATGAAGATTTCCGCAGACCTGCGCGCATTCTCGGAACGGCTGGGGCACGAATTCTCGCGCCCCGACCTGCTGCGCCGCGCCCTGACCCATGGCTCGATCGCCAGCGCCACCCGGCCCGACAACCAGCGGCTGGAATTCCTGGGCGACCGCGTGCTGGGCCTGACCATCGCCGAGGCGCTGTTCTCGGCCGACCACGCCGCGACCGAAGGCCAGCTTGCGCCGCGCTACAACACGCTGGTCAAGGGCGAGACCTGCGCCGCCGTCGCCCGCGAGATCGGGCTGGGCGAGGTGCTGAAGCTCGGCCGCTCCGAGATGCTGTCGGGCGGCCGGCGCAAGGAGGCGCTGCTGGCCGATGCGATGGAGGCGGTGATCGCCGCCGTCTATCTGGATGCCGGCTTCGAGGCGGCGCGCCAACTGGTGCTGCGCCTATGGGCAAGCCGGCTCGCCAATGTCGAAAGCGATGCGCGCGACGCCAAGACCGCGCTTCAGGAATGGGCGCAAGCGCAGGGCATGAGCCCGCCGCGCTATATCCAGACCGCGCGCAGCGGCCCCGACCATGCGCCGGAATTCCAGATCACCGTCCGGCTGGACGACGGCCGCGAGGCGGCCGCCAGCGGCAGGGGCACCAAACGCAGCATCGAGCAGGCCGCCGCCAGCGCCATGCTGGAACAGATCGAAAGAACGCCATGACCCAGACACGCGCGGGCTTCGTCGCCCTGATCGGCGAGCCGAATGCCGGGAAATCCACCCTGCTGAACCGGATGGTCGGGGCCAAGGTCTCGATCGTGACGCATAAGGTGCAGACCACCCGCGCCCGCATCCGCGGCATCGCCATGCGAGGGGACAGCCAGATCGTCTTCGTCGACACGCCCGGCATCTTTCGCCCGCGCCGCAGGCTCGACCGCTCGATGGTCAAGGCGGCCTGGGGGGGCGCGGCCGATGCCGATGTGATCCTGCTCTTGATCGAGGCGCATCGCGGGCTGACCGACGGCGCGCAGGCGATCATCGACAACCTGCGCCAGCATGCCGGCCAGACCCCGGTGGCGCTGGTCATCAACAAGATCGACCGGGTGAAGTCCGAGGCGCTGCTGGCGCTGTCGCAACAGCTGAATGCCGCCTTCGACTTTACCCGCACCTTCATGATCTCGGCCGAAAAGGGCTATGGCTGCGACGACCTGCTGGACTGGCTGGCGCAGGAAGTGCCCGAGGGGCCGTGGCTCTACCCCGAGGACCAGGTGGCCGACCTGCCGATGCGCATGATCGCCGCCGAGATCACCCGCGAAAAGCTGACCCTGCGCCTGCACGAGGAAATCCCCTATCAGCTGACGGTGGAAACCGAGAAATGGGAAGAGCGCAAGGACGGCTCGGCCCGCGTGGACCAGATCGTCTATGTCGCCCGCCCCGGCCACAAGGGCATCGTCCTGGGCAAGGGCGGCGAGACGATCAAGGCCATCGGCCAGGCGGCGCGGGCCGAGCTGGCCGAGTTCATGGGCCGCCCGGTCCACCTGTTCCTGCAGGTGAAGGTGCGCGAGAACTGGCTGGACGAGGCCGAGCGCTATAACGAGATGGGCCTCGATTTCCGCGACGGCGATGCCTGAGGCGCCCGATGCCTGAGCCGCGCCTGGCCGCCGGCGTCTGGGTCGCGGCCTATCTGCGCCGGCTGGGGCTGGCCGGCATCCCGGCCTATGTCACCCGGCATGGCGACGACACCGCCGGCAGCGTGATGGTGAAATGCGCCACGCTGGACGGCCGGGCGAGCCTGTGGATCCGGGAATGGGATTTCGAGACCGACCGGCGGGCCTGGCTGCAGCTGAACGAGGCCGAGGAGCGCGAGATCGACGCCGGGATCGCCCGCAACATCGCCCGCGACCCCGACCTGTGGGTGATCGAGATCGAGAGCCGCGACGGCCGGACCCTGCTGGACGAGGACGGGCTGGCTTGAACCGGCCTGGGTATCGCCCGAGAGGGTGGCAGGCCGGACGGGACGGAGCACAATGCGCGCCGGGCGGGAGTATTTGGGAAACGGTGAAAGCCCAAGGACAAGGCGGCGGGCGGAGCGCCTGGCGGGGCGGGCGGCATGGGTATTTGGGGAACGAAGAAGCCGGAGGTTTCGCGCCGGATGGCCGGGCGCGCGGCACGGCGGGCATGGCGGGGGCGCCGGCCGGTGGGAAGCCGCTAAATCTTGTGGCTTTCCCGTGACATTCCGTGCGGCGCACACTATAAGATGCGAGTCCAAGGCAGGATAAGAAGACAATGACCGAACCCGCCCCCCAGACCTCCGACTACGGCGCCGATTCCATCAAGGTTCTCAAGGGCCTGGAAGCCGTGCGCAAGCGTCCCGGCATGTATATCGGCGATACCGACGACGGCTCGGGCCTGCATCACATGGTCTATGAGGTCGTGGACAACGGCATCGACGAGGCGCTGGCCGGACATGCCGATTTCGTGCGGGTGAGGATTCACGCCGACAGCAGCGTCTCGGTGCGCGACAACGGCCGCGGCATCCCGGTGGACATGCACCCGACCGAAGGGGTCAGCGCGGCCGAGGTCATCATGACCCAGCTGCATGCCGGCGGCAAGTTCGACCAGAACAGCTACAAGGTCTCGGGCGGGTTGCACGGCGTCGGCGTCTCGGTCGTCAACGCGCTGTCGGACTGGCTGGAGCTGCGCATCTGGCGGGGCGGCAAGGAACATTACGCCCGCTTCGAGAACGGCGACACCGTCGAGCACCTGCGCGTGGTCGGCGATGCCGAGCCGGGCGAAAAGGGCACCGAGGTGCGTTTCCTGGCCTCGTCCAAGGAGGACCGGGCGGACGGCACCTTCTCGAACCGCGACTTCAGCTACAAGGTGCTGGAGAACCGGCTGCGGGAGCTGGCCTTCCTGAACTCGGGCGTGCGCATCATCCTGGAGGACGAGCGCCATGCCGAACCGCTGCGGACCGAGCTTTTCTATGAAGGCGGCGTGCGGGAATTCGTGAAGTTCATCGACCGCTCGAAAACCCCGGTCATGCCCGAGCCGATCTTCATCACCGGCGAGCGCGGCGGCATCGGCATCGAGGTGGCGATGTGGTGGAACGACAGCTACCACGAGACGGTGCTGCCCTTTACCAACAATATCCCGCAGCGCGACGGCGGCACGCATCTGGCCGGCTTCCGCGGCGCGCTGACCCGCGTCATCAACAATTACGCGCAGACCAATGCCCAGGCGCGCAAGGAAAAGGTCGATTTCACCGGCGACGACGCGCGCGAGGGGCTGACCTGCGTGCTGTCGGTGAAAGTGCCGGACCCGAAATTCTCGAGCCAGACCAAGGACAAGCTGGTCTCCTCGGAGGTGCGTCCCGCGGTCGAGGGGCTGGTGGGCGAGAAGCTGGCCGAATGGTTCGAGGAGAACCCGGCCGAGGCGAAATCCATCCTGGGCAAGATCGTCGAGGCGGCGCTGGCGCGCGAGGCGGCGCGCAAGGCGCGCGAGTTGACGCGGCGCAAGACCGCGATGGACGTGGCCAGCCTGCCCGGCAAGCTGGCCGATTGCCAGGAAAAGGATCCGGCGCTGTCGGAGCTGTTCATCGTCGAGGGCGATTCGGCCGGCGGGTCCGCCAAGCAGGGCCGCTCGCGCCAGAACCAGGCGGTGCTGCCCTTGCGCGGCAAGATCCTGAACGTGGAGCGGGCACGCTTCGACCGGATGCTGTCGAGCGACCAGATCGGCACGCTGATCACCGCGCTGGGGACCGGCATCGGCCGGGACGAGTTCAACCTGGGCAAGCTGCGCTACCACAAGATCGTCATCATGACCGATGCCGACGTGGACGGCGCGCATATCCGCACGCTTCTGCTGACCTTCTTCTTCCGGCAGATGCCCGAGCTGATCGAGGCGGGGCATCTCTATATCGCGCAGCCGCCGCTCTACAAGGTCAGCCGCGGCCGGTCCGAGGTCTATCTCAAGGACGAGGCGGCACTGGAGGACTACCTGATCGAGCAGGGCATCGACGGCGCCAGCCTGCGGCTGGGCAATGGCGAGACCCTGACCGGCGCCGACCTGGCCCGCGTGGTCGAGGAGGCGCGCACCGTGCGCCGCATCCTGCGCGCCTATCCGACGCATTACCCACCCCATATCACCGAGCAGGCCGCCATCGCCGGCGCGCTGGTGCAGGGCCGGGTCGATGCCGATGCGCAGGGCGTGGCCAATGCCGTGGCCCAGCGGCTGGACCTGATCGCCGAGGAATACGAGCGCGGCTGGACCGGCCGCCCGACCCAGGATGCCGGCATCCGCCTGACCCGGCTGCTGCGGGGCGTCGAGGAAAGCCGGACCCTGGACGGCCCGATGCTGCGCAGCGCCGAAAGCCGGCGGCTGGGCGCCATGACCGATGCGCTGCACGAGGTCTATGGCCAGCCGGCGCAGCTGATCCGCAAGGATCGCGGCATCCCGATCCACGGCCCGATGAGCCTGCTGCAAGCCATCTTCCTGGAGGGCGAAAAGGGCCTGTCGCTGCAACGCTACAAGGGCCTGGGCGAGATGAACCCCGAGCAGCTTTGGGAAACCACGCTGGACCCGGCGGCGCGCACCATGCTGCAGGTGCGGGTCGAGGATCTGGGCGAGGCCGACGACATCTTCACCAAGCTGATGGGCGATGTGGTCGAACCGCGCCGCGATTTCATCCAGCAGAACGCCCTGAGCGTGGAGAATCTGGACATATAGGGCTTAATGGTGCCAATGGTGCCACAAGCCCCTTAAATTTTACACGATCTTTAGTTTTATTGTTGCTATCATGTCGCGATCTGCGCCACAAAACGGCGGCGCCTTCAGGCGCCGCTTGCGGCCTTCCGACCGCAGGCCGAGTTGTTAATTGATTTTGATGCCGGGGATTTTGGACCTTCTATAGGCATCACGCATAGGAGATGTGGACATGTGCGCTGTTCGGATGAACGCCCTTCACGCCACTGCGGCCGCCGCCTCGCTGACGCTGGCCGCCGCTTTGGCCGCGAATGCGGGAGGTTTTACACCGCCGATCGTTGACAGCGGCGTCACCGCCCCGATCGTCGAAGTCCCCGCCGGCGAATGGGCCGGCGGCTATGCCGGTGTGACGCTGGGCTATGCCTTCGGCGAGGGCGAATACGTGGGCTTCACCGAGATCCCAGGCGGCTATCTGGGCACCGCCGGCAAGCTTGAGCTTAGCGGCGCCAATGCCGGGCTGCGCATCGGCTATCGCTGGCAGCGCAACCGCTGGGTGTTCGGCCCGGAACTGGGCTTTGAAGGCGGCAATATCGACGACGTGCTGACCTATGACAACGCATACGACGGCTCGACCGATGTGTCCTCCAAGGTCAAGAGCGTCCTGGCCCTGCGCGTCAAGACCGGCTATGCGGTTCAGCCCGACCTGCTGGTCTATGGCGTGGCAGGCCTTGCCAGGGCCGATATCGAGTATCGGGTCGCTGCCACGGATGACGCAGGCGGTTCCTTCAGCGACGAGGCGAATTACAAGCAGAGCGGCTATATCCTGGGCCTTGGCGTCGAAAAGAAGCTGAACGATCGCATGTCGGTAACGGGCGAATATGAATATGCCAACTTCGGCAAATCCACGCGCACCTTCACTCTCAATAGTGAAACGGCATCGACTCAGGCCACCCCCGACTATCACAACCTGAAACTGGGCCTGAACTTCAAGTTCTGACCCCGAACGCTTGATCCGGCTCCACGGACGGGAAAGGGTCGCCCTGGGGCGGCTCTTTTTCGTTTCTCACGACCGTCGGCGGCCCAACGGCAGCGGGATGGCGCGGGCGCCGCAAGCGATGGCCAGCCCCTGCGGCACCAGCGCCGCCAGCGCCGGATCGTCCTGCAAAAGCCCGCCGGTATAGGCGCCGAAGGCCGGCAGCAGCAGGTGATCGCCGCCCAGCAGGAAGGCGCGCCTCCGCTCTCCGGCCAGCCGCACGGCGGGGTGGAAATGGCCCGATATGTCCGGCCCCTGCCCCGCCTGGTGCCGCAGCGTGACCCGGCCCAGCCGCAGGCTGTCCGCCGCCCGGCCCGGCAGGCCCGCCGGTGCGCCGGGATCGTGGTTGCCGCCGATCCAGACCCAGTCCCGCCCCTGCGCCAGCCGGACCAGGGCGCCGGCGACCAACGGGTCCAGCGCCTCGGCCGCCGCCAGGTCGTCGAAACCGTCGCCCAGGCTGACCACCACCTGCGGGTCCAGCGCCGCGATTTCGGCCGCCAGCCGCTCCAGCGTCGCCAGCCCCTCATAGGGCGGCAGCAGCGGGCCGCCGCGCCGGGCCATGCGCTCGGACTTGCCCAGATGCAGGTCGGCCACGACCAGCCAGCCGCCCGCCCCCCACCACAGCACGCCCGAGGCTCGCGCCTCCAGCCGCAAGCCATGGAAATCAAAGACGTATCCGCTCATGCGATCCCTTCCAGCCCGGCGTCGCGCATCAGTGCCTCGGCCTCGATTTGCGCCAGCCGCTCGCGGCCCTCGCCGCGGATCGGCACCCGGCCGACCTCCAGCAGCAAGGGCGCGGCCATGGGCGAGACGCGGTCCAGCATCCGATGCTCGCGCCGGGGCGAGCGGTCCAGCATCTCCTCGATCCGGCCGAAATCGACAAGGCCCCGCCCCGCCTCCTCGGCGGTGATGCGCAGCATCAGGTGGCCGGGGTCGTATTTGCGCAGGGTGTCGTAAAGGATGTCGCTGGAGAATGTCGCCTGCCGCCCGCTCTTGCGTTGGCCGGGCATGTTGCGCTGGATCAGCCCGGCGACGGTGGCGACATTGCGGAAGGTGCGCTTCATCACCGCATTCCCGCCCAGCCAGTCGCCCAGGCCCGCCCGCAGCCGCGCCCGGTCCAGCAGCGGCGCGGGATCGCACAGCGGGTCCAGCGACCAGACCAGCAGCGCGTAATCGGTCGACAGGAAACCCAGCGGGCCCAGCCCCTCCTCCTCCATCTCGCGGGTCAGCAGCAGGCCCAGCGTCTGCAAGGCATTGCGACCGGCGAAACCGTAAAGCGCGAAATGCCACAGCCCGGCATGGGGAAAGCTTTCGGACAGCAGCAGCCCCGGTTCCGGCAGGGCCGAGACCTCGGCCTGCAAGCCCAGCCAGTCCCGCGTCTGCGCGGGCAAGGCATCGTGCCGCGACGGATCGCCGATCAGCGCCAGCACCCGATGCGAAAGCTGCGTGGACATGGCCAGCTTGACGCCGGAATAGACCGCGATCTTGGGCTGCCGCGTCGGGTCGGGCGTGACCTCGATCACCATCTCGCGCATCGCGTCCATGCGCACCACCCGCCCGCCGATCAGGAAGCTGTCGCCCGGCGTCAGGCTGGCGGCAAAGGCTTCCTCGACCTCGCCCAGGGGCGCGCCGCCGCGGCCGCGCAGGCGGACCTTCATCATCTCGGCCTCGACGATGGTGCCGACATTCATCCGCAGCAGCTTCGCCGCCCGCGCGTCGCGCAGATGCCACAGGCCCCCGCGCAGCATCAGCCGCTGCCAGCGGTCATAGGCGCGCAGGGCATAGCCGCCGGTCGCGGCGAAATCCAGGCAGGCGTCGAAATCGGCGCGGGAAAGCCCGCGATAGGGGCCGGCGGTGGCGACCTCGGCATAAAGCGCATCGGCGTCGAAGGGTGCGGCGCAGGCGGTCAGCAGGATATGCTGGCACAGCACATCGAGCGGCCCCGGCCCGCGCGGATCGCCATCCAGGTCGCGCGCCCGCACCGCCTCCAGCGCGGCGACGCATTCGATCTGCTCGAAACGGTTCGCCGGCACGATCCGCGCCTTCGAGGGCGCATTATAGCGATGGTTCGCCCGACCGATGCGCTGCACCAGCCGCTTGACGTTCTTGGGCGCGCCGACCTGGATCACCAGGTCCACCGCGCCCCAGTCGATGCCCAGGTCCAGGCTGCCGGTCGCGACCACGGCACGCAATTCGCCCGCCGCCATCGCCGCCTCGACCCGCGCGCGCTGCTCGCGCGCCAGGCTGCCGTGGTGCAACCCGATGGGCAGGTTCTCGTCATTCGCGGCCCAAAGCGCCTGGAAGAACAGCTCGGCCTGGGCGCGGGTATTGATGAAGATGATGGTGGTGCGCGCAGCCTTCACCGCCGCCAGCACCTCGGGGATGGCATGATGCCCGCCACCGCCGGACCAGGGCGCGGGCCGCACGGTGGCCAGCATGGCGATGTCGGGATCGGGGCCGGGATCGGCCTCGACCACCGTCACCGACGCGGCGCCTGCCATGAACCCGGCCAGCGCCTGCGGATCCTCGACCGTCGCCGACAGGCCCGTCACCCGCAGCCCCGGCGACAAGGCCCGCAGCCGCGCCAGGCCCAGCATCAGCTGGTCGCCGCGCTTGCTTTCCGCCAGGGCGTGCAATTCGTCCAGCACCACCCGGCGCAATCCGCCAAAGATCGCCGGCGCCTCGGGATAGCTCAGCATCAGGGCCAGGCTCTCGGGCGTGGTCAGCAGGATCTCGGGCGGATCGACGCGCTGGCGCCGGCGCTGGCTCTGCCCGGTATCGCCGGTCCGGTCCTCGACCCGCACCCCCAGCCCCAGTGCGGCCACCGGCCGCGCCAGGTTGCGGCCGATATCGGCAGTCAATGCCTTCAGCGGCGAGACGTAAAGCGTATGCAGCCCGCCCCGTGCCGCTTCTCTGTTGCCCAAATACCCATCCGGCCGCGCCACCTGCGCCAGCTCCACCAGCGAGGGCAGGAACCCCGCCAGCGTCTTGCCGCCGCCGGTCGGCGCGATCAGCAGGCTGTCGCCCGTCGCCGCCAGCAGCGCCAGCTGATGCGGATGCGGCTGCCAGCCCTGGCGCGCGAACCAGTCCTGGAACGCGGGTGGCAGGATCACAGCATCGCCTCGAGCGTTTCCAGCCGGTCCGCCTCGGCCGCCGGCTTGTCCCAGCGGATGCGGCTGATGCGGGGAAAGCGCATGGCCACGCCCGAACGGTGCCGGGCCGAGCGGTTCAGCCCCTCGAAGGCCACCTCGACCACCAGCTTCGGCGCCAGCGCCCGCACCGGCCCGTAACGCTCGACGGTGTTCTGGCGCACGAAGCGATCCAGCTCGCGCAGCTCGGCATCGGTAAAACCGAAATAAGCCTTGCCGACCGGCACCAGTTCACCGCCGTCCCACAGGCCAAAGGTGAAGTCGGAATGAAAGCCCGAGCGCTTGCCATGGCCGCGCTGCGCATAGATCAGCACCGCGTCCACCACCATCGGGTCGCGCTTCCACTTGAACCAGGGCCCGCGCGGCCGGCCGGCGACATAGGTCGAATCGCGGCGCTTGACCATCACCCCCTCGATCACCGCCGCGGGCGGCTCGGCGCGCAGCGCGGCCAGGTCTTCCCAGGTGGCGAAGTCCAACAGCGGCGAGATGTCGATGCGGGCGCCGAAATCCACCGCCTCCAGCACCCTGCGGCGCGCCTCCAGCGGCTCGGCACGCAGGTCGCGGCCGTCCCACAGCAGCAGGTCGTAAAGCCGCAAGCCCGCCGGGTGGCTGGCCAACAGGCCCTTGCCGACGGTCTTGCGGTTCAGCCGCTTTTGCAACTCGCCGAAGGGCGCGACCTCGCCCTCGCGGCGCACGATCAGCTCGCCATCGGCGCTGCCGTGGAAATCCATCGCCTCGATCACGTCGGGAAAGGCGTGCGAGATGTCCTCGCCGCTGCGGGAATACAGCCGCCGCATGCCGCCTTCGGCCACCGCCTGCACGCGGATGCCGTCCCATTTCCATTCCGCGAAATAATCGCCGGGCTCCAGCGCCCGCAATTCGTCCAGGTCGGTCGGCGTCGACAGCATCACCGGGCGAAACGGCGCCAGCGCCGCGCTTTCCGGCCGCGCCCCACCGCCCAGCCAGCCGAACAGCGGCGCATAGGGCGGCGTAAGCCCGTGCCAGATCTCCTCGATCTCGGGGACCGAGGGCACGCCCATCGCCGCCAGCGCCATCCGCGCCATGCGGGCCGAGACGCCCACGCGCAGGTTGCCGGTGGCGAGCTTCAGGAAGGCCAGCCGCTCGGACGGGCCCAGCCGGTCCAGCAACGCAGCGATGGCGCCGGGCAGCGCCGCCTTGCCGGTGCCCTGCAACAAGGCCACCGCCTGGGACAGCGAGGGGTCGTCCTCGGCCCCCTCGGGCCAGACCAGCGCGATGGTCTCGGCCAGGTCGCCGACGAAATCATAGCTCAGCGCCAGGAGCTCGGCGTCCACCCGCTCGGCCGCCAGGGCCCGCAGAAGCGAGGGCGTGACCCGGCGCAACTCCAGATCGCCGGTCAGCGCCGCCAGGGCCCAGCCGCGATCCGGGTCCGGCGTGCGTTCCAGATAGTGCTGCAAAAGCTGCAGCTTGACATTGCGCGCCGGCGTGAAGGCCAGCCGTTCCAGCAGGGCGGCAAAACCCTTCATTCCGCCTCGTCCTCGTAGCCGACCAGCCGCAGCGGCCGGGCGGGGATCTGCGCCAGTTCGCACCAGCGCATCACGCCCTCTTCGGCGCCATGCGTGACCCAGACCTCGGACGGCGCCAGTTCAGCCAGCGTGCCGGTCAGCGCCGGCCAGTCGACATGGTCGCTGATGACCAGCGGCAGTTCGACCCCGCGCTGCCGCGCCCGCGCCCGCACCGCCATCCAGCCCGAGGCAAAGCCGATCACCGGGTCGCGGAACCGCTGCACCCAGGGGCTGGCGAATGCCGAGGGCGGGGCGATCACCAGCTGCGCCGCCACATCCTCGGCCGTGGCGGGCACCAGCGCGCCCAGGTCGATGCCGCGGGAGGTGTAGAAATCGCACAGCGCCTTCAGCGCGCCATGGATGGCGATGGGCGCGTCATAGCCGGCCTCGCGCAGCAGCGCGATGACATGCTGCGCCTTGCCCAGCGCATAGGCGCCGATCAGGTGCGGGCGGTCGGGAAACTCGGCCATGCTGGCCAGCAGCTTGGCCACCTGCACCGCCGGGTCGGGAAAGCGGAATACCGGCAGGCCAAAGGTCGCCTCGGTCACGAAGACGTCGCAGGGCACCGGCTGGAAGGGCGCGCAGGTCGGGTTCGGCTGGCGCGCGTAATCGCCCGAGACGACGATGCGGCAACCGCCGGCCTCGACAGAGATCTGGCTCGATCCCAGCACATGACCGGCCGGGTGGAAGCCGACGGCGACGCCGCCGATGCGCGTCTCGGCCTCGGCCAGCTGGGTCGCGCCGGCAAAGCCGTCGCCCATGCGCAGCCGCATGATCTCCAGCGTCTCGGCCGTGGCCATGACCGCGCCATGGCCGAAACGGGCGTGGTCGGAATGGCCATGGGTGATCAGCGCGCGCTCGACCGGACGCAGCGGGTCGATGTGAAAGCCGCCCTCGGGGCAGAAAAGGCCGGCTTCGGTCGGGAACAGGATGGAATCGGCGCGCATGACCCGAAGATGTAGAACATTTCGTGAAAATCAAGCCGGCGCCAGCGGCCGGCCCTCGAAGATCGTCTCCATCGAGAAAACGCCGGTGACGCGTTCCAGATCCATGTCGGCGATCAGTTGCTTGTAAAGCGCGTCATAGCCCGCCATGCCGCCCACCACCGCCTTGGCCATATAGTCCCATTCGCCGCCGATGCGGTGGAACTCGGTGATCTGCGGCAGCGATTCGATGCGGGCGCGAAAGCGCCGCGCCCAGGCGTCGTCATGATGGCGGGTGCGGATCATGACAAAGACCGTCAGCCCCAGCCCCAGCGCCGCCGCGTCGATGACGGCGCGGCTGCCTTGCAGCACGCCGGCCTCGGTCAGCCGCTGCAGGCGCCGCCAGCAGGCGTTCTGCGACAGGCCCACCCGCTCAGCCAGCTCGCGCTGCGACAGGCCGGCATCGCGTTGCAGCAGCGCCAGAAGGCGGTTGTCGATTTCGTCGATGGAAAAGATCTTGTCGTTCATTTGACAACCGATCAGTGGGATACTGGCAGATATTCAGAATGATTTCTCGCCAGCGGCGGGTCAAGATGCGCGCATGAAGACGAGGAACCCGATGCCGCCTTTCGACAGCTATCTCGCCCGGCTGGGCGACGACCCGATGCAGGTGATCCATGACGGCGTGATCGGCCGCGACGCGATGATCGACGGCCCCTTCGGGCCGCGCCGGATGATCTATGCCGATTACATCGCCTCGGGCCGGGCGCTGCGGCCCATCGAGGACTGGGTGATGGAGAACGTCCTGCCCTGGTATGCCAACAGCCATACCGAGGCCAGCCATTGCGGCGGCACCATGACCCGGATGCGCCGCGCGGCGCGCGAGGCGATCGGCTTTTGCACCCATGCCGGGGCGGAACATGCGGTGATCTTCACCGGCTCGGGCGCGACGCAGGGCATCAACCGGCTGGTGCATCTCATGGCCGCCGGGCCGGGAACGACGGTGCTGATCGGGCCTTACGAGCATCACTCGAACATCCTGCCCTGGCGCGAAAGCGGGGCCGAGGTGGTGACGATCCCCGAGGCCGCGACCGGCGGGCCGGACCTGGCGGCGCTGCGGCAGGTTTTGGCGCGCGCGGGCGGCCCGGTGATCGGCAGCTTCTCGGCCGCCTCGAACGTCACCGGCACGCTGACCGACATGGCCGAGGTCACGCGCATCCTGAAGGCGGCGGGGGCCAGGGTGGTCTGGGACCAGGCCGGCGGCGCGCCCTATCTGCCCATCGACATGCGGCTGGGCATGGATGCGGTGGCGATCTCGCCGCACAAGTTCATCGGCGGGCCGGGCGCCTCGGGCGTCCTGATCCTGCGCCGCGACGCGGTGCTGGCCGGTCGCCCCACCCTGCCCGGCGGCGGCACGGTGCGCTTCGTCTCGCCCCAGGGCCACGATTATGCACCGTCGCTGGAGGCGCGCGAGGAAGGCGGCACCCCGAACGTGATCGGCGACATCCGCGCCGCGCTGGTCTTTCTGACCAAGGCCGCCGTGGGGCAGGACGCCATCGACGCGCGCAATGCCGAATGGCTGGCGCTGGGGATGGCGCGGCTGCGGAACCATCCGCGGATCGAGCTGCTGGGCAACCCGGACGCGCCGCGCCTGCCCTTCTTCAGCTTCCGCATCCGCGACGGGCGGGGCGGCTTTGTCCACCAGCAGCTGGCGACGCGGATGCTGTCGGACCTTTACGGCGTGCAGGCGCGCGGCGGCTGCGCCTGCGCCGGGCCCTATGTCCATCACCTGCTGGGGCTGGGCCCCGAGGATTCGGCCCGGCTGCGCGCCGCGATCCTGGCCGGGGACGAGATCGAGAAGCCCGGCTTCGTGCGGCTGAACCTGTGCTGGGCGGCCCCGCGCGCCGAGGTCGAGGCGATCCTGGATGCCGTCTGCGACCTGGCCGACCACGCGGCCGACCACCTGGCGCATTACCGCTGCGACCGCGCCACCGCGATCTTCACCCCGGTTGCGGCCGCCTAGCGCAGGGGCGCGAGATATAGTCCCGCACCAGGGCCACCCGGCGCGGGCGAAAGCTGGTGCCGCCGGGACGCATGGCCCGGATGCGCGGCACGTGAAAGGTGCGGAAATCCTGCCGCAGCGTGCAATGCGCCAGCAGCATCATGTGATTGTCGCTGTAGCTGAGGCCCAAGGGCCAGATCTCGCGCGTCGTGGCGGCGTCCTGCAGGTCGAGATAGTCGATGACCAGGCTGCGCTCTTCCCACAGCGCCTCGCGCAGCAGCGCCATGTCCACCTGCGGGCTGGGACGCTGCGCCGGTTCGCGAAACAGGCGCATGGTGGTGTGCATGGCGTGCCGGCCCTGGCTTTCGGGCAGGGTGGCGATGATGCGGGCCAGCGCATCCTCGCCCGCGCGGGTCAGTTCGGGATCGCCCAGCGTGCGCAGGCCCGAGACGGCCAGCAGCAGTGCCTCGATCTCCAGCCGCGAAAAGCTTTGCGGCGGCAGGGCCGGGTCTTCGGTCAGCGCATAGCCCAGCCCCGCCTCGCCGTCGATCAACGCGCCGCCGGCGCGCAGCGTGGCGATGTCGCGGTAAAGCTGGCGGCGCGAGACGCCGGTCTCCTCGGCCAGCCGCGCGGCCGTCACCGGCGCGGGCAGGCGGCGCAGCGCATCCATCAGGCGCATCAGCCGGTCGGTGCGGGACATGCTGTCACCTTCTGTCAGGGGCCCTGCGCCATTCTGCCCCCGTCAACACAGGAGGCCAAGATGCCGACCCTATACCACGCCCCGAAAAGCCGCTCGTCGAGCATCCTTGCCCTGCTGGAGGAACTGGGCATCCTCGACAAGGTCGAGATCCGCCATGTCACGATCCCGCGCCAGGACGGCTCGGGCGGGCGCGACCCGGCGAACCCGCATCCCGAGGGCAAGGTCCCCTATCTGGTCGATGGCGAGGATCACGTGCGCGAACGCGGCGCCATCATCCTGTATCTGACCGACATGTTCCCCGAGGCGTGGCTGGGCCCGCTGCCGGGCGATCCCAGGCGCGGCCAGTATCTGAGCTGGCTCAGCTGGTATCAGGGCGTGCTGGAGCCGGTGGCGATCCTGAACTTCTTCAAGATCCAACATCCGGCGCTGGAGGCGACCTTCCGCGACTACGACACCGCGATCCGGCGGCTGGACGAGGTGCTGGGCAAGCAGCCCTGGCTGCTGGGCGACCGCTTCTCGGGCGCCGACCTGCTGATCGCCAGCCCCTTCCTGTTCTTTGGCGAGGGGATGCCGCGCACGCCCGCCATCGACGACTGGGCGCGGCGGGTTCAGTCGCGCCCCTCGATGGCGCGGGCGGCGGAACTGGACGGCTGAGGCGCCGCGGCGGCGGCGGGCAGCTTGGCCAGCTGCACCATCAAGATGCCCGCCGCCACGATCAGCGCGCCGATCACGTCCGAGGCGCCGAACCGCTCGCCCAGCAAAGCGGCGGCGATGGCGACGCCGAAGATCGGCGACAGGAAATGAAAGGTCGCCGCCCGCACCGCGCCGATGCGGTTGACCAGCCGGAACCACAGCCAGGTCGCGCCGATGCCCGGCGCGATCACCGTATAGGCAAAGGCCCAGAGCAGGCCCGCGCTCCATTCCACCGGGCGGCCCCATTCCATCAGCACGGCCGGGACCAGCAGCAGGCCGGCGCCGACCGCCATCTGCAGCCCGACGATCATCATCATGTTGCGGCTGCCCCCGGCCCCGCGCGCCGCCAGCGTGGCAAAGGTCAGCGCCACCATGCCGATCAGGCACAGGATCACCCCCGGCACGTCCAGCCCGTGCCGGAGCCGCACCCCCATGATCAGCGTGACGCCGGCCACCCCCGCGACCAGCCCGGCCACGGCGATGGGGCGCAGCCGCTCGGCATAGAGCAGCCAGCCCAGGAAGGCCACGGCCAGCGGCATCATCGAGGCGATGATGGCCGAGACGGATGCCTCGACATATTGCATCGCGACCCAGCTGAAGCCCAGGTAAAGCGCGTTCTGGCACAGGCCGAACAGGACCACCGTGCGCCATTCGGCGCGGCTGAGGCGCCAGTTCTGGCCCATGGCGCGGGCCAGCGGGATCGCAACCATGGCCGACAGGCCGAAGCGGATGACCAGCGCGGTCAGCGGCGGCGCGGCCGTGACGATCATGCGCGTCGAGGTAAAGGCCGAGGCCCAGACGACCGCAAAGCCGAAGCCCATCAGAATGGCCCTGAAATCCATGTCGCCCCCCCTGCCCGCACCCCCATGGGCTAGCAGATGGGCCGGCGGGCGCAAGGGCCGGAAACGACAGAAGCCGCGCAGGTCATGCGCGGCCCCTTCTGCGGCGAAAGCCGGGATCAGGCGTTCACGCTGTCCTTCAGCGCCTTGGCGATGGTGACCTTGACCACCTTGTCGGCGGGCTTCGTCATCATCTCCTGGGTTTGCGGATTGCGGACCTGACGCTCGGGGCGGGTGCGGCAGGCAACCTTGCCGATGCCCGGCAGGGTGACGGCACCACCTTCGGCGACCGTGCGCGACACGACGGCCGAAAGCGCGTCCAGAGCCGCCGCGGCGGTCTTCTTGTCGCTGCCCATTTCATCGGCCAGCGTGGCGACGAGCTGGGTCTTGGTCATCGGTTTCGAAGCGGCCTGGGCCATATTCTGTCTCCTCGTTGTTCCCCGTTCGGGAAATTTTCGGACGCCACCTTGGCGGCACGCTTGCCGCTACACAAGCTTTTTAAGCGCAGATCAAGCTTTTTCGGCGTCTTTCCCCAGCAAACGCTGCGAAATTCGTCGCCAAGGGCCCTATTCTAGAGAAAGGCGGTCTCGTTGAACGAGCGCAACTTGCGCGAGTGGATGCGCTCCAACGGCGTCTCGCGCAGCTTTTCCATGGCCCGGATGCCGATCAGCAGGTGGTTCGCGACCTGGGTGCGATAGAAATCCGTGGCCATGCCGGGCAGCTTCAACTCGCCGTGCAGCGGCTTGTCGCTGACGCACAGGAGCGTGCCATAGGGCACGCGAAAGCGGAACCCGTTCGCGGCGATGGTGGCGCTTTCCATGTCCAGCGCGATGGCGCGCGATTGCGACAGCCGCTGCACCGGGCCGGACTGGTCGCGCAATTCCCAGTTGCGGTTGTCGATGGTGGCCACCGTGCCGGTGCGCATGATGCGCTTGAGCTCATAGCCCTCCAGCTGCGTGACCTCGGCCACCGCCTCTTGCAGGGCGACCTGCACCTCGGCCAGGGCCGGGATCGGCACCCAGACCGGCAGGTCGTCGTCCAGCACGTGATCCTCGCGCAGATAGGCATGGGCCAGGACGAAATCGCCCAGGCTCTGGCTGTTGCGCAGCCCGGCACAATGGCCGACCATCAGCCAGGCATGCGGGCGCAGCACCGCGATATGGTCGGTCGCGGTCTTGGCGTTCGAGGGGCCGACGCCGATATTGACCAGGGTGATGCCGTCGCCGTCGGCGCGCTTGAGGTGATAGGCCGGCATCTGCGGCATCTTGGCGCCGGTGGCGATGATGTCCTCGGGGCGTTCCAGGACCTGGTTGCCCGGCGCGACGAACTCGGTATAGCCCGAATGCGGATCGGCCAGCGCCCGGCGGGCGAAAAGCTCGAACTCGTCCACGTAGAACTGATAGTTCGTGAACATCACGAAATTCTGGAAATGCTCGGGCAGGGTCGCGGTGTAATGCGCCAGCCGCGCCAGCGAGTAGTCGACGCGCTGCGCGGTAAAGGGCGACAGCGGATGGCTGCCGTCCGGGTTCGGCCCGGCTGTGCCGTTGACGATGTCGTCGTTCATCGTGTTCAGGTCCGGCACGTCGAAGACGTCGCGCAGCGAATAGTCCAGCACGCCTTCCTGCGGCACGTTCAGGTCGCTTTGCGTGGCCACGGCGAAATGCACCGGCATCGGCGTGCCGCTTTCGCCGATCGCCACCGGCACGCCGTGGTTGCGCATCAAAAGCCCGATCTGCTCGGTCAGGTAGCCGCGGAACAGGTCCGGCCGGGTGATCGAGGTCGAATAGGTGCCCGGTAGCGCGACATGGCCGAAGGACAGGCGCGAATCCGTCTTGGAATGGATCGGCACCGTCATGCGCAGTTCCGGGTAGAAGGCGCGATAGCGCGCCGCCGGCCGGCCGCCCTTCAGCGTGGCAAGGAAATGGTCCAGCAGGAAATGCGAGGCGCGCTCGTAAAGCTCGACCAGCCGGGCGACGGCAGCGGCCGGGTCGTCGAAATAGACGCGCTCGGCGGGCTCGGGCGTCTCGATGGGAAGTCTCCGGCTGTCGGTCAACATGCGCGCTCTCCAGTTTCGGCGGAGAGTGCCAGCGCGGCGGCGGGCTGGCAAGCCGGCACCGGACGCCTTATCTGGGGAAGGCAAAGGAGTGATGCGCATGGAATTTTCCATTCTCGATCTGGCGGTGGTGGCCGAGGGCTCGGACGCGCGCCGGGCCATCGCCAATTCCGTGGCATTGGCGCAAGCCGCCGAGGGCTGGGGCTACAGCCGCTTCTGGCTGGCGGAACATCACAACATGCCCGGCATCGCCAGTGCCGCCACCTCGGTGCTGATCGGCCATGTGGCGGACCATACCCGGACGATCCGCGTCGGCGCCGGCGGCGTCATGCTGCCCAACCACGCGCCCCTGGCCATCGCCGAACAGTTCGGCACGCTGGCGACGATCCACGGGCCGCGCATCGACCTGGGCCTGGGCCGCGCGCCGGGCGGCGACGGGGCGGTGATGCATGCGCTGCGCCGGTCCCTGCAGGGCAACCAGGATTTCCCGAACGACGTGGTCGAACTCATGCATTATCTCGGCCCGCCCCGCCCCGGCGTCCCGGTCGCGGCCCATCCGGGCCAGGGCACGAATGTCCCGGTCTGGATCCTCGGCTCGTCGCTTTACGGCGCGAGCCTCGCCTCGGCGCTTGGCCTGCCCTATGCCTTCGCCAGCCATTTCGCCCCCGGCGACCTCGAGGACGCGCTGCGGCTTTACCGCGAGCGGTTCCAGCCCACCGAGTTCGGCCAGGCGCCGCGCTTCATGTTGGCGGTGAACGTCATCGTCGCCGACAGCGACGCCGAGGCGCAGCGGCTGCGCAGCAGCCAGCAGATCAGCTTCGCCCGGCTGCGGCTGGGCATGCCGGGCCTGCTGCCGCCCCCGGTCGACGACGTGCTCGAGGCGATCCCGGTGCGCATCCTGCCCACGGTCAACGCCGCGCTGGCGGTCAGCGCCGTCGGCAGCCCCGACACCGTCGCCGCCGAACTGGACCGGCTGATCGCCCGCCACCAGCCCGACGAGCTGATCCTGGTCGGCAATATCTACGACCAGGCCGCGCGGCACCGCTCCTTCGCCATGGCGGCCGAGATCCTGCGGGCGCGCGCATGACGAGGATGCTGGTTTTCGGCCACGGCTATTCCGCCGGCTTCCTGACGCCCCTGCTGCTGGCCGAGGGCTGGCATGTCACCGGCACCACCCGCACCGCCACCGATCGCGTGGCGCAGGCCGGCGCCCAGCCGCTGCGCTGGCCGGGGCAAGAGGATGACGTGCGCCGCGCCATCGCCCAGGCCGACGCGATCCTGGTCTCGGTCGGGCCGGAACAGGGCGCGGACCCGGTCCTGGCCGCCTTCGGGGCCGAGATCGCGGCGGCGCAGCCGCGCTGGCTGGGCTATCTTTCCACCACCGGCGTCTATGGCGACCGGGACGGCGGCTGGGTGGACGAGGACACGCCCTGCACCCCCTCGACCCGGCGCGGGCGCGAGCGGGTCGCGGCCGAGCAGGGCTGGCAGCGGCTCGCCGCCGAACACGGCCTGCCGCTGCACATCTTTCGCCTGGCCGGGATCTATGGGCCGGGGCGCGGCCCCTTTGCCAAGGTCAGGGCGGGCACGGCGCGGCGCATCGTCAAGCCCGGCCAGGTCTTCTCGCGCATCCATGCCGAGGACATCGCCCAGGTGCTGCTGGCCTCGATCCACGCGCCGCGGCCGGGCGCGATCTACAATGTCTGCGACGACGACCCGGCCCCGCCCGAGGCGGTGATCGGCCATGCCGCGGAGCTGCTGGGCCTGCCCCTGCCCCCCGCCGAGGATTACGCGAGCGCCGAGATGACCCCCATGGCGCGCAGCTTCTATGCCGAGAACAAGCGCGTCGCCAACGACCGCATCAAGCGCGAGCTGGGCGTGACCCTGCGCTATCCCGACTATCGCGCCGGGCTGGCCGCGCTGGCCCGCGCCGAGGCCTCGGCCGTATAGGAGACGTCGATCCCCAATCGCGCCGGGCTGGCCGCGCTGGCCCGCGCCGAGGGGATCGAGGCCTAGCAGGCTGCTGAAAAAGGATTTTGAGAGGGCGACGCAGCGGAAATCGTTCTGGATCCAGCTAATATCGGCCTGGAAATGAGGTGTTTTCGGCAAATTTGAGGCGGATTTCCCGGTTCCCCGCCCCCTCTGTCCTGTCGCCAGGACTTTTTCAGCAGCCTGCTAGGGCGCGATCGAGCAGCAGCCCGTCAGCATGCGCGAGGGCTGCTCCTGCCCGTCCAGGATCACCGCGACGGCCAGGGCATAGCTGCGGTCCGACATGCCGTCCGAACATTGCTCGGGCCGCAGGAAGGCGGTCAGCCGGCCCTTGTCGTCGCCGGCGATGATGCCGCGCGTGGGCTCGCCCTCGATGCCGCGATCCATGACCTTGCGCAGCGAAAGCTGGCGCTCGGGCTGGTCGGGCTCGCTGAAGACCAACCCCTTCTGCACGGTCTTGACCGACCAGAAGGGCTCGGTCCCGCTGCAATGCAGCGCCAGCGGCAGCTCGGCCGGTTTCCACACCGTCGCCTGCGGCTTGAGAAAGCGCAGCGCGACCCAGCCCGTGGTCTCGCCCACGTTCACCCGGCCCCATTTGCCGCTGGCGTCGCGGGAAAGCAGTTCCACGCCCTTGGCGGTCGAGGCGAGCCGGCCGATGACCTTGGCCTTGCCGTCCGGCGCCTCGCGCACGTTCAGCGTGTCCCAGGTCTCGACCACGGTGACGTCGAACAGGTTGGGCAGATGATCCTGCGCCTGCACCGCCAGGGGCGCGGCAAGGGCAAGGCCGGTCAGAAGGATACGCAGAATCTGCTTGCTCATGGTAAGCGTCGCCTCCGGTCAATCCACATCAAAGAAGTTAGCGTCAATCGAGCGCAGCACATAGGTCTTGTCGATCCTGACGCCGACGCCATGGTCTATCATCAGCCGGGCCAGCCGGGCACCGTCGATCAGGACCACGCGCTGCTGCACGCGGCGCACATACTCCCGCGCCTCGCGCGAAAAGGACGAGGTGGTCACGAACACGCCCTTCGTGGCGCTTTCGCCGGTCATCGAGCCGATGAAGGCCTGTAATGCCGGGCGCCCGACGACATTGTCCAGGCCGTAGCGCTTGGCCTGGATATAGACGGCGTCAAGGCCCAGCTTGTCCTCGTTGACCACGCCGTCGATGCCACCGTCGCCGGATTTTCCGATGGCCTGCCCCATCTCGGTCCGACCGTCGCCATAGCCCATGGCCAGCAGAAGCTCGACGATCAGCCGTTCGAAACGGGCGGGGGTCAGCGCCAGAACCTGTTCGAGCAGGTCTTCGGCCAGGGCCGCATCCAGTTGGGCATAGGCGGTTTCGATATGCTCTTCCGGCGTGGCAGCGGCGAGAGGCGCAGCCACGGACGCAGCCGCCGCCTCCGCTTCTCCCGCCTGACGTGAACGCCAAGCTTGATAAAGCGGGAACTGCTCCAGAACGGGCTTGTCGATCCGCGCGCGCCCTTGCGCCAAAAGTTGCTCGCCAAGCGGCGTTATACGATAGCGCCCCCGCGACTCCGCTTCGACAAGGCCCGCATGTTTCATATAGTTACGCGCCCAATGGGTACGATTGCTGATCGTGGTCTGCTTGCCACTGGGCAGAAGCTCTTCCATCTGCCCATCGGTCAGACCAAAGCGGGTCTGGAGCGCAGGTAGGCAATCCGACACGGTCTGGTGCCCGGCCTGGATGAGTTCCAAGACCGGCAGCATGAGATCTTCGAATTTTGGCAGATCGGCCGCGCTCACGCCCGCTTTTCCCCGATCCGGGCCACGCCCAGGACGTCCAGCACCTTGGCCTCGATGTCGGGGGCGGACATGCGGGCGTCGCGATACATGGCCTCGGGGCTGGCATGGTCGATGAACGTGTCGGGCAGCACCATCTGGCGGAAGCGCAGCCCGCCGTCGAAGACGCCCTCGTCGGCAAGCAACTGCGCGACCAGGCTGCCGAAGCCGCCGACCGCGCCCTCCTCGATGGTGATCAGTGCCTCATGCGTGCGGGCCAGGCGCAGGATCAACGCGCGGTCCAGCGGCTTGGCGAAGCGGGCATCGACCACCGTGGGCGAGATCCCGCGCGCAGAAAGCGCCTCGCGCGCGCGCATGACCTCGGCAAGCCGGGTGCCAAAGGACAGGATGGCGACGCGCTTGCCCTCGGCGACGACCCGGCCCTTGCCGATCTCCAGCACCTCGCCGCGCTCGGGCATCTCGACGCCGGTGCCCTCGCCGCGCGGATAGCGGAAGGCGATGGGGCCTTCGTCATGTGCGGCGGCGGTGGCGACCATATGCACCAGTTCCGCCTCGTCCGCGGCGGCCATCACCACCATGCCGGGCAGGTTCGCCAGGAAGGCGATGTCATAGGCGCCGGCATGGGTGGCGCCATCGGCCCCGACCAGACCGGCGCGGTCGATGGCAAAGCGCACCGGCAGGCGCTGGATCGCCACGTCATGCACCACCTGGTCGTAGCCGCGCTGCAGGAAGGTCGAATAAAGCGCGCAGAAGGGCTTCATCCCCCCCGCCGCCAGCCCGGCCGAGAAGGTCACGGCATGCTGTTCGGCAATGCCCACGTCGAAGCAGCGGCGCGGGAAACGCTCGGCCATCAGGTTCAGCCCGGTGCCGTCCGGCATGGCGGCGGTGACGGCGACGATTCGGGCGTCGCGGCTGGCCTGATCGACCAGCGCGCGGGCGAAGACCGAGGTATAGCTGGGCGCGTTCGACTTGGCCTTGGCCTGCGTCCCGGTCTCGACATCGAATTTCGCCGTGGCATGGCCCTTGTCGGCGGCGCGCTCGGCCGGGGCATAGCCCTTGCCCTTGCGGGTCACGACATGCAGCAGCACCGGCCCCGTCGCCCGCGCCTTGACCGTGCGCAGAAGCGGCAGAAGCTGGTCGAGGTCATGGCCGTCGACCGGGCCGATATAGGAAAAGCCCAGTTCCTCGAACAGCGTGCCGCCGACGGCCATGCCCTTGAGCATCTCCTTGGCGCGGCGCGCGCCCTCTTGCAGGCTGGGCGGCAGGAAGCCGACGGCGCCCTTGGCCACGGCCTTCAAGTCCTGGAACGGCCCCTCGGCGTAAAGCCGGGTCAGATAGCGCGACAGCGCCCCGGTCGGGGGCGCGATGGACATCTCGTTGTCGTTCAGCACCACGAACAGCCGCTTGCCCAGGTCGCCGGCGTTGTTCAGCGCCTCGAAGGCCATGCCCGCGCTCATCGCGCCGTCGCCGATCACCGCGATGGCATCGCCCGGATCGCCACCCAGCTCGCGCGCCATGGCAAAGCCCAGCGCCGCGCTGATCGAGGTCGAGCTGTGCCCGGCCCCGAAAGGATCATAGGCGCTTTCCGACCGCTTGGTGAAACCGGAAAGCCCGCCCTCCATCCGCAGGGTGCGGATGCGGTCGCGCCGCCCGGTCAGGATCTTGTGCGGATAGCATTGATGCCCCACGTCCCAGATGATCTTGTCGCGCGGCGCGTCGAAGACCGCGTGCAGCGCCACGGTCAGTTCGACCACGCCCAGGCCCGCGCCCAGATGGCCGCCGGTCACGGAGACGGCGCTGACCGTCTCGGCCCGCAGCTCGTCGGCAAGCTGGCGCAGCTCGCGATCGGTCAGATCCTTGAGGTCGGACGGCAGATGCACCCGGTCCAGGATCGGCGTCGCGGGGCGGTCGGAAGTCTCATGGGTCATGGCTTGCCCCTCTCCGGGCGGGCTGTCAGGCGTCGCGTTCGATAACGAAACGCGCGAGCTGCCGCAAGTTTCCTGCGCCCTCGCCATAGGCATCCAGGGCGGTTTCGGCGTCGCGGACCAGCGCGCGCGCCTTGTCCCGCGCGCCCTCCAGCCCCAAGAGCGAGACGAAGGTCGCCTTGTTCGCGGCCCCGTCCTTGCCGGTGCGCTTGCCGGTCTCGGCCTCGCTGCCGGTCACGTCGAGGATGTCGTCCTGGATCTGGAAGGCCAGGCCCAGGTTGCGGGCATAGTCCGCCAGCGGGCCGGGATCCTTGCCGGCCATGACCGCGCCGGCGGTGGCGGCGAACTGGATCAGCGCCCCGGTCTTCGCCTGCTGCAACCGCGTGATGGCGGCAAGGTCCAGCGGGGCGACAGCGGTCTCGGCGGCGATGTCCAGCGCCTGGCCCCAGACCATGCCGCGCCCACCCGCCGCCTCCGAGAGGCCCCGCACCAGCGCCAGCCGCGCCTCGGGCGTGCCGATCTGCGGCTCGGTCAGCAGGCCGAAGGCCAGGCTTTGCAGCGCATCGCCGGCCAGGATCGCGGTCGCCTCGGACCATTGCACATGCACGGTCGGCAGGCCGCGGCGCAGGTCGTCGTCGTCCATCGAGGGCAGGTCGTCATGGACCAGGCTATAGGCATGCAGCGCCTCGACCGCCGCCGCGACCGGCAGCGCAGCCGCGTCGCCCAGGCCGAACAGCCGCGCCGATTCCATGGCCAGGAAGGCGCGGATGCGCTTGCCGCCGGTGCAGGCATAGCGCATGGCATCGGCCAGCTCGCCCGCGGGCAGGCCGGCCATGGCCCCGTCCAGCGCGGCCTGGACCTGCGCCTTCACCTCGCCCAGGCGCTCCTGCATCACAGCCCCTCGGCCGGCGCGGTGCCCTGGGGCTGGCCGTTCGCGGCCAGCGTGATCCTTTCCACCCGCTCCTCGGCCTCGCGCAGGCGCTGGTCGCAATGCGCCCGCAGCAAGGCGCCGCGCTCGTAAAGCTTGATCGATTCCTCCAGCGTGGCCTCGCCATGCTCCAGCCGGCCGACGGTCGCCTCCAGCTCTTTCATCGCATCCTCGAAGGACATGTTCTCGATCTCGGTCACGCCGCAGTCTCCCTCAGCACATCGACATGGGCGCGCGCCGAGCGGCCCAGAGCGGCAAGATCATATCCGCCTTCCAGCGCCGATACCACCGGGGCCGAACAGGCGGCCGCCGTATCGCAGATCATCCGGGTGATGGCGGTGAAATCGGCCTCGTCCCACATCAGCGAGGCCAGCGGGTCCGCGGCATGGGCATCGAACCCGGCCGAGACCAGCACCAGCTGCGGCCGCCATGCCGCGACCCGGTCGCAGATCGCCGCCCAGGCGGCACGCGCCTCGTCCCCGCCGCTGCCCGGCGCCAGCGCGACATTGACGACCTGGCCATGCGCGCCCCGCTCGGCCGGCGCGCCGGTGCCGGGATAAAGCGGCACCTGGTGGGTCGAGGCGAACAGCGCCCGCTTCTCGTCCCACAGCACGTCCTGGGTGCCGTTGCCGTGATGCACGTCGAAATCCAGCACCGCCACCCGGTCCAGCCCGTGATGCTCCAGCGCCCGCTTGGCCCCGATCGCGACCGAGGACAGGATGCAGAATCCCATCGCCTTCATGCGCTCGGCATGGTGGCCGGGCGGGCGCATGGCGACGAAGGCATTGGGCGCCTCGCCCGCCAGCACCGCATCCACGGCGGCGCAAACCCCGCCCACGGCATGGCGCGCGGCCTCCAGGCTGCCCGGCGCCAGGTAGGTGTCCGAATCGAGCATGCTCCAGCCCTCGGCCGGCACCTTCCGCCGCAACAGCGCCAAGTATTCGGCCGGATGGGCGCGCAGGATGTCCCGGTCTACCGCCTCGGGCGCCTCGCGCCGCTGCAGGTCGGCCCCCTCCAGCGCCGCCAGCACGGCATCCAGCCGGGCCACCTGCTCGGGATGGCTGGGCGGCGTCACATGCAAAAGCCCCGAGGGATGCGTATAAAGCAAGGTCATCGGCCCAAGGATTATGGACAGCCGCCCCGCCCGGCAAGGAAATGTTCCCGACCTGGCCGAAAATCCCGCCCCCCGGCAGGGCAAATGCCCATCAGGACCGCAATGGCGGCACCCCTCCCCGGCTTCTTCCGTGGACAAATATCCTCGGGGGGAGGCCATCGGCCCCAGGCCGATGGACGGGGGGCAGACAGCCCCCCGGCGACCGCGACGATGGACCGCCCTCAGGCCCTCAGCCGCTGCCCGTCATGGCCGGCGATGCGCACATCCATCAGCGTGCCCTCGGGCATGTCGCGATCAAAGGCGACCTCGGTGAAATGCTCCGTCCGGCCCAGGCGCGGCCCCTCGGTCAGCACCATGCGCGCCGCGCCGACCTCGGCCTCAAGATGCCGGGCCAGCGCCGCATCGCCCGCCGCCCGCAGCCGCGCCGCCCGCTCCCTGATCGCCGGGCCGGGCACGCGCGGCATCCGCGCCGCGGGCGTGCCCTTGCGCGCCGAATAGGGGAACACATGCAGGAAGGTCAGCCCGCAATCCTCGACCAGCTTCAGGCTGTTGTCGAACATCGCCTCGGTCTCGGTCGGGAAGCCGGCGATGATGTCGGCACCAAAGACGATACCGGGCCGCAGCCGCCGCGCCTCCTCGCAAAAGCGGATGGCGTCGTCGCGCAGGTGGCGGCGCTTCATCCGCTTCAGGATCATGTCGTCGCCCGCCTGCAAGGACAGGTGCAGATGCGGCATCAGCCGCGGCTCGGTGGCGATGGCCAGCATCAGGTTCTCGTCCGCCTCGATCGAATCGATCGAGCTGATCCGCAGCCGCGGCAGGTCCGGCACCAGCCGCAGGATGCGCATGACCAGGTCGCCCAGCCGCGGCTGCCCCGGCAGGTCCGCCCCCCAGGAGGTCAGGTCGACCCCGGTCAGCACCACCTCGTTGAAGCCGCGGTCGCGCAGCCGCCGGATCTGGTCCACCACCACCCCGGCCGGCACGGAACGCGAATTGCCGCGACCATAGGGGATGATACAGAAGGTGCAGCGATGGTCGCAGCCGTTCTGCACCTGCACATAGGCGCGGTGCCGGCCGAAGCCGTCGATCAGGTGGCCCGCCGTCTCGCGCACGGACATGATGTCGTCGACCTGCACCTTCTCGGTCTCGCCGATCAGGTCGGGGGCCTGCATCGCGGCCCAGGTCGCCGGCTGCATCTTTTCATGATTGCCGATGACCCGGCTGACCTCGGCCATGGCGGCAAAGGTCTCGGGCTCGGTCTGCGCCGCGCAGCCGGTGACGATGACCGGGGCGCCGGGATTTTCCCGCGCCAGCCGACGGATCTCCTGCCGGGCCTTGCGCACCGCCTCGGCCGTCACCGCGCAGGTGTTCACGATCACCGCGCCCTGCAGCCCGGCGGCCTCGGCCATCTCGCGCATGGCTTCGGTCTCATAGGCGTTCAGCCGGCAGCCGAGGGTCGCGAAAACCGGGGGCTTCATGTCCTTCATCCGCGCCAGATCCCGTCGAAGACATGCGCGGTCGGGCCGGTCATCCAGACCCCGTCCTCGCGCCAGTCGATCTCCAGCACGCCGCCCGGCACGTTGACCCTGACCCGCCGCCCGGTCAGCCCGCGCCTTGCGGCGGCGACGACGGCCGCGCAGGAACACGACCCCGAGGCCAGCGTGATGCCGGTGCCGCGCTCCCAGATGCGCAGGATGATCTCGCTGTCCGAGACGACCTGAACGATCTCGACATTCGTCCGCTGCGGATAAAGCGGATGATGCTCATGCACCGGGCCGAAGCGGTCCAGGTCCACCGCCGCCGCATCGGGCACGAAGAAGGTCATGTGCGGATTGCCCATGCCGGTCGCCACCGGATCGCCCTCGACGGGCAGGTGCAGCGTATCGACATCCCCGGCCAGCGGGATCCCGGCCCAGTCCAGCACCGGCGCACCCATGTTGACGCGGGTCAGGCGGTTCCCGGCATCCTCGGCCGCAAGCACGGCGTGGTCGGTGGCCAGCCGCAGCGCGGGGGCGCCGGTCTCGTCCATCAGGAAGCGCGCGACGCAGCGCGTGGCATTGCCGCAGGCCGCCGAGACCGAGCCATCGGCGTTGAAGAACACCAGCCGCGCATCGGCATTCTCGCCGGGCAGGATGACGGCAAGCTGGTCGAATCCGACGCCGCGATGGCGATCGGCGATGGCGGCCACGGTCGCGGCATCGGGCAGCGCGCCCGAGCGGCGGCTGTCGACAACGACGAAGTCGTTGCCGAGCCCGTGCATCTTCATGAAGGGCAGAGGGGTACCCTGACCGAGGTTTTGCTGGTGTTCCATGGCGCTGACATACTCCTGCCGAAAAGATTCTGCCAGAGGCGCGATTTTTCCGCTTGACCCTGTCAGCCGCCGACCGTAGTTAGCCCCCCGTGCGATGGGCCCGTAGCTCAGTTGGTAGAGCAACTGACTTTTAATCAGTGGGTCACAGGTTCGAATCCTGTCGGGCTCACCACTGAACTTCCTTACATGACAAGCGGTTACGAGAAACTGCCTACGAGGCGGTTTGGGCGCTAACACCTCCTTGGGGGACACATGGGGGACAATTCGAAGCCGCTCAGGACGCTCCGAATCTAGCGCCAGCGCGCCGCGCGCCAACCGGCGGCGATAGCCTCGGCCTCGTCGCAAAACCAGCGCTCGCCCCTGCTCTCATCGATCCGGGTCTTGGCATGGGCCGGCGACCAGGGCGTGTGATAGATCCGCTCGCCCTTGTTCGAGATGTTGCCCTTGATCGGACAGCCCTCGGGCGCCTCTGCGACAGCCCGCGCCCGGAGGTCGGCGCGATAGTCCCCAGGCAGGCTGAGATTCGCTCTGTCAGACACCCCGGCCAGCGGAACGGGCCTGCCGGCGCTGCGCGAGCATTGTCGCACCCGAGCATTTCCATCTTTCTCGACCTGCGATTGTCGCTATTCCGCGATTCTCGGCAATCGGGTCGTCAGAAGGGTCGCCGTGGCTGGCTTTCGCGACGATCAGGAATCGCAACCTGCGGCTATTCGGTTGCTACTCTGCCGGGTGGGGGCAACCCTGAAGCCTTGCGTCCCAGCCGGAATACATGGATCAGTCGGAACATGACGGACCCACAGGCCCCTGAAACGGCGAATCCATCGCATGTGGCAAGGCTGTGGCTGGCCCTGCTGCTGGCCCTGCTGGTCGTCATGTTGCCCGGACCACAGGTCACCGCGGCGGCAGGCCAGTCCCAGAAACTGACCGCGCCGGCCCTGACCCTGGCGGCGATCCACGGGCGCGACCTGATCGCCCGAAAGGATGCGGTGCAGATCCGCCCGCTGGCCGCGACGGCGCTGCCGCCACCGGAGCACCCGTCTCTTCCGCCGCGCATCGCGGCATCTCTCGCCTATGCCTATCAGCCGCAAACCGGTGTCTGTGCCGGCAGGCTTGCCCCCTGCGCCCGTGCACCCCCGTCCCTTCCCATGACCGCCTGACAGCATTCTGCCCCCGGTTCCGGGCTGGCAGATCATGACCCTTGCGTTCACGAAGGACGACAGATGACTTCCCACGAAGATGAACCGGCCACGCGCCGGACACCTTTTGCCGAAAAACCAAAGACCGGCGATGCGCCTGAACCTGCCGAAACACCGCCCACACCCGAACAGCTCCAGTCCGGCAAGGCCGTGCTGCTGAACTGGTGCATCATGCTTGCCGGCTTTGGCGGGATTGCCCTGGCCGCCTATTGGCTGCTCGGCTGACCGGCGGCCGCCCCTGCGGAAACGGGTTCGCAGGGGCTGGTCTTGGCCGGCGCAGGGTCAGGCGCCCCTGTCCTGTTCATGCTTGGCCCACAGGTATCCCACGAACGCGCCCTTCACGAGACGGAGGATGACCAGGGTCAGCACGGTTGTCGCCAGCCCTACCGAGACCAGCAGCGTGACCGGATCCGGCCGATAAAGCCCCCAGGCAAAGCCGATCATCGGGATCAACAGCAAGAGCATGATGGTCATGGTGAAGAAGGCCGGGCCATCGGCCGCCCGATAGAGCCCCAGCGGCTCGCCGCAGGATTCGCACTCCTGCACGATGGTCAGGTATCCCCTGAACAGCCGACCCTTGCCGCAATGCGGGCACCTGCCCATCAGCCCTCTCACCGCCGCTGCCCGCTCGTTCCGTTCCTCTGCCATGGCTGTGCGCGCTCCGATTGCTCCTGTCGAAGGATAACACCATGGGGCGAGGATTGGATGTCGCGACATTCGCGACAAAGGGCGTGTCTGTCGCAGGCGTCGGGAGGGGCATGGCCCTTTGGAATCGCAAACCGCTCCTTCCACTACACAAGGGATGCAGCGGAGGGAGCGGCAAACACGAAGCAGGAGCCCCTATGCGCCAGGAAGCCGCTCAAGCTCGGGGAAGGGCTGCCACTGAATGTCCGAGCGGTCACAGAGGGGGTGATCCAGGCTGCCGCCGGCAATCTTGCCGTCCCGGATCGGGATGCCGATGCTGTGCACCCCCAGATAGCGGCCCGAGACATCCTTGCTGTCGGCACGGACGCAGACGCCTTGCAACCCATCCGGCAAGGTCGCCACGTTGGAAATCTCGGCATCGCGGATCGAGGCGGGGTCATAGATGAGTTCCTTGGCACCAGCCACAATCTCGGACTTCAAGGCGGCGCTGGGCGGCGTGGAGCGCGCGATGATTTCGCTGTAATTGTCCGATGCGGTGCAGGCGGCGAGCAGCAACGGCCCGACGATCAGAATGGCTTTCTTCTGCATGATCCACTTTCCCTTCAAGGCTTGGCCTAGGCTAGGAAGTCCTGAGGTCCCGGACAAGCGATAACACTGGCCGCTGTGCTTTGTGCTTGCCAGAATGGGAGGGTCGCCAACCCATGGAACAGGGATCGGCCGAGGCATGGCAGATCCGCAGCCCCTGACACGGCGAAGCCCCGCACCATGCGGAGGCTGCCAATGCGCTCTTGTTCACCCCCTTCCGGCCGAGAAATCAGCCGTCAGGCATGCCCGGGCGACGGGCTGGCGCTGCGAGTCCCCGAGGTCGCCAGCACCAGCGGCGGCTCCTTGGGGAAGGAACGGATATCGAACCACTTGAAGCAGGTGCCGTCCGTGTTCACCCGGTCGCCCGAGGCGATGGGGTAGCCGTTCGAGGCGTGGCGGATCAGCCCGGCCCGGAACGCCCGCAGGTCCAGGAGCCACCAGAGGTCAAAGCCCGTCTCGCCCGCATTGGCATGACCGTAGAACAGCCAATCGCCTTCGCCGTTCACAATCTTGGCCAGTTCGGTGGGGTTTCCCGAGGGCAGGCGCGAGCGGATGGTGAAGTCATAGGGATAGCGGCCGGCATAGCCATGACGCCGCACCCTGGCGGCGATGCGCATGTCGCGGCCATCCAGCATCAGCAGATCGGTGGCATGGCGCGTATCGAGGTAATCCGGCGCGACCCGCAGCAGATGCGCGCCGACGATGCGGCAGATCTCCGGGATGAGGCGATCCGACCAGTGCCGGTGATCGAATAGGCCGTGTCCATGCAGATGCGCCCTCGCGCCGGTTGAAGATGGGATGAAAGAATGGAGGCGCCCGACTGGAGCTGGGGACTTCTGTTTCAACCGATCATTCTGCGGGCCTCGGCCCAGAACTGCGCTTTCTGGTCCCGACACTAGCCCCAAGAGCATCTGCCACGAGACCATTGAGCCTCTGCCGCTCACCCTCACCCTCCTGCGTGAGGGAAATCCCATCTCGCTCATTGGCGACGAAGCCGGATTCGCGCATCTTATCGATGATGGTTCGAGCCATCTTCCGGTCTCGATTGATCCGCCTTGCTATCTCGCTCAGGCTCAGCGGCAGGGACGACTGGCTGAGAACGAGGTAGACGCGGATCTCCGTCATGCTGATCTGCGTCTCGTCCAGCGCGGTCAGCAGGTCGAGGATGAAGCGGTCGATCCTGTCGTCCGGTATCGTGATGTCTTGCACTATCATGCTGCACCTCCGACGAGCGCGCGGGCTGCGGCCAAGATTTCTTCAAGCTTGGCTTCTGCGCGCAGGTCAACGCCGATGCTGGCATATACCACCACCTTCGCTAGGGCGTCTTGCGCGTTGGCTGCCGGCAGGTCGATTAGGGCCACTTCCATGGCATGGCGACGTGCGCACAGGGCGCTGAACTCAGCGTCGGTTGCTCATTGATTGGAAGGCTTCTGACCTTGCGGATGCTGCTGCCGCATCACATGACACGCTGCGCTCCTTCGAGAGTGGCCGCACAAAAGCCCTGAGCCTGGAGAACGAGGAAGCTATCCGCAAGGCCCTTGAAGCCCGAGGTGTTCAGTTCCTCGAAGGCGGGCAGGTCGCGGTGGGGCCTGGGGTGGCGATGAGAGCTGATGGGTCCGATACGGCTTGAAACCGTGCGGCTCTGCATCGCGGCATCCCCTCGAAGATCAATGCGATTGCTTTGCGCTCCGCCTTTCATCCCGCTTGCATTCTGACGAACGCGACCATCCACTGTCCGCAGCATCAACCCAAAGATGAGGGACGGCAATGACTGGCAAGCTTTCGGCGCTACAGCCCTATGCAATCGGAGCCCTGCGCATCGTCGCCGGGCTGCTCTATTTCGAGCATGGAACCCAAAAGCTGTTCGGCATCCCCATCCCCGGCCCCGAAACCCTCGGCACGCTGCCGCTTGTCTCCGGGCTGCTGGAGGTCATCGGCGGCGCCCTGATCATCCTCGGTCTGTTCACCCGGCCGGTGGCGTTCGTCCTGTCCGGGCACATGGCCTTTGCCTATTGGATGGCGCATGCCCCCAAGAGCGTTTTCCCCGTGGCCAACGGCGGCGATGCAGCCATCCTGTTCTGCTTCGTCTTCCTGTTGCTCGTGACCACCGGCGCCGGGGCGCTGTCCATCGACCGGCTCAAGGGTCGCTGAGAGGCTCTGCTGGAACATCCCGCCTCCGGCACGGTTAGACGCGCCGGAGGACGCAACACCATGACCCAAGGCGGACACAGCCAGACCGCAGCAATCCCTGTCCGCGGGCGGCTCAGACTACGCCCGCGGTGATGACCGCCAGCGCGACGGGCGTCAGCGGCGGAAAGGCGAACACGGCGAGCAGGGTCAGCACAAGCACGCTCACGCCGCTGCCAGCGGCTGGATATCGGCCACGTCTCGATCTGGCGTGTTCGTAATCAGGTCGTAGTTCAGTTGAAGGTTCATCCAGAACTCCACCGAGGTTCCCAGGGCCTTGGCGAGCCGCTGCGCCGTGTCCACGGTCATGGCGGTTTCTTCCTTCACCAGGCGCTCGATGCGGGTGCGGGGCACATGGACATGCCGGGCCAGCTTGCCGGCGCTGATCCCCAACTCGTCCAGGAATTCTTCCTTCAGGATTTCGCCGGGATGGACCGGCACTTGCAGCATGGTCATGGCGGTTCCTTTCAGTGGTAGTCCACGATTTCGACATTGGCAGGGCTGTTCTGGGTCCAGGTGAAACAGATGCGCCACGGGTCGTTGATCCGGATCGAATGCTGGCCCACCCTATCGCCCTTGAGGGCTTCCAGCCGGTTCGCCTTGGGCGCCCGCAGGTCGTCCAGGAGGTGAGCCGCTTGCAGCATCGCCACCTTGCGGACGGCGATCTTGGACAGGTTGGCGGGAAAGCCCTTGCCCGGCTTGCCAGCCAGGACCTGCGCGGTCAACTCTCCCCTGATGCTCTGTATCATGCAACGATACGTCTCGTGTGATGATACAAACATCAAGGTATTCCCTGACACCGAAGCTTCGAAATTCCCCCGGATCCTTTGAAAATGTCTCGCCCTTCCGCTGCCTGCACATCACGCCAACCGTGGGGCAGGATCGGGCAGAGTTCGGAGAGGGATGAAACGATGGAAAGCAACGACAAACGTGGTGAGGCGCTCGAGGCATTCGTGATGGACTTGCTGCTGAGTTCGCCCTTGCTGCGGCCGGGGCGCGAGCATGAGACCGCCCGATCCTACCAGGACAAGGCCGCCGTCTCTCATCCCGAGGTGGCGCGCGTTCTTCGCGAGGCTGCTGACCGCCTGCTGCATGGGTGACCCCGCCGTGATCCATCCCCGCTGCATGCATTGGCGCTGGCCACCTCAGAGCGGCAGCCAAGGAACCATCCTGCTGCCTTTGATTTCATGTAGCCTGCAAGCTACATATCATGATCGAGATCCGCCAGACAGATACCTTCCGGGAATGGCTGCTGTCCCTTCGCGATGCACGGGCCAACCGAAAGATTGCCAGCCGCATCCAGCGGCTGCGGTTCGCAAACCCCGGAGATGTGAAGCCGGTTGGCGCTGGCGCGAGCGAGAGGCGCATCAACGAGGGGCCCGGCTATCGGGTCCAGTTCGTTCAGCGCGGATCGGTGCTGGTCGTGCTTTTGTGCGGCGGCACCAAGAGCCGCCAGCAGGCGGACATTGAGCAGGCGAAGCGGCTTGCCGCAGAGATGGAGGGTTGAGCATGGCACTGGAAACCACGGCCTTTGACCCGGCCGAATACCTCGACAACGACGAGGCGATTGCGGGCTACCTGTCCGATGCCCTGGCAACCGGGGATGGGGCGTTCATCGCGGATGCGCTGGGCATGGTCGCGCGCGCCAAGGGCATGAAGCAGATCGCTGAGGATGCCGGGCTGTCGCGCGAAAGCCTCTACCGCGCCTCGAGCGAGAAGGGCAATCCCGAGTTCAGCACCGTCCTGAAGGTGGTGGCAGCGCTTGTCCGCCTTCGGCGAGCTGATCGAGACCTGGGGCATCCCGAAGCATTGCCTTTTCGACAACGGGCACGAATTCGCCAACAAATGGCTGATGGGCGGCATCCCGACCCGGTTCCGCTTCAAGGTGCGCGACGACGACCCGCTGGGCGTGCTGCCCACGCTGGGCATCAAGGTCCACTGGGCTACGCCGGCCCACGGCCAGGCCAAGCCGATCGAACGGGGCTTCCGCGACTTCGCCAGCCGCATCGCCAAGGATCCGCGCTTCGCCGGTTGCCTGATGGATCGCGGCCATCTGCGCCAGCAGCAGCGCCTCGGTCGCGTCTTGCGGCTCCATGCTATCCACGAACCCCAAGGCGAAATTCGAAGCTGCCGGGGCCACCGCTCTGCGATATGATTCGATATTGGCCATCTGCTCCAGCAGCCCGCCCGCGACATGGCTTGTTGCCCGCTGCGGCATCGAGGCGTCCGAAATCACCGGAGGTTTGAATGTGAAGAAGCTTGCCGTCCCCACCTCCAGTTCCATCATCGGCGCAACACGGCCGCTCGCAACTGGCGACTGTTCCGCTGCGCCACGGCAAACGCGCACCAGAAGCGGACGGTTTTCTTAATGAAACCAATGGGGCATGGCGGAGACGAAGGGATTCGAACCCTCGAGGCGGTTTCCCGCCTGCACCCTTAGCAGGGGTGTGCCTTCGACCACTCGGCCACGTCTCCGCCGCGCGGTCTAGCAGGGCAGAGGCGGGAAAAACAAGGGCAAATCGCATGGAAGGGGCGTTTCACGCAAAATTCGCCGCAGCGGGCCGCGAACGGCGCCGGGTGCCCTGCCGCACGGGCCGCGGAGGCGATGCGTCCGTCGCTCCGGTCGACCAAATCCGCCCCGCCCGGACGGTCGGGGCCAGGCGCCGGGCCGCGAGCAAAACCCGGTGCAGGCCGGCGAGGGCGATCGGCGCCGCCAGCAGGCCGGCGCGGTCCGGGAAAAGATGCGAGACAGGGCGGGCCGTCAGCCTGCAGACCGGCGCGGCCCCGGCAGCCCGCGCCAAGGCCCTGCATCCTCCGCCTCGGGAGCAGAAGGACGATGCGCCCGGCCATACCCGCGGCCAGGATGCGACGCGGAAGGTGAGGACAAGGCTGCCGGTCAGGCGTTGAACAGGAAATGCAGCACGTCGCCGTCCTGCACCACATAGGACTTGCCCTCGACGCGGAACTTGCCGGCCTCGCGCGCGCCGGCCTCGCCCTTGCAGGTGACATAGTCGTCATAGGCGATGGTCTCGGCGCGGATGAAGCCGCGCTCGAAATCGCCGTGGATCACGCCCGCCGCCTGCGGGGCCAGCGTGCCCTTGTGGATGGTCCAGGCGCGCGCCTCCTTGGGGCCTACGGTGAAATAGGTATCGAGGCCCAGCAGCTTGTAGCCCTCGCGGATCAGGCGATCCAGGCCAGCCTCGTGCAGGCCCATCTCCTCGAGGAACATGCCGGCCTCCTCGGGCGGAAGCTGGCTGATCTCCTCCTCGATCTTGGCGGAAATCACCACATGGCCGGCGCCTTGTTCGGCCGCCATCCGGGCCACGCGCTCGGACTGGCTGTTGCCGCTGGCGGCCTTGTCCTCTTCGACGTTGCAGACGAACAGCACCGGCTTGGCGGTCAGCAGTTGCAGCATGTCCCAGGCCTTGCGATCCTCGTCCGCGACCTCGACGGTGCGGGCGGGGCGGCCGGATTCCAGCGCCGCCTGCGCAGCTTTCAGCAGCTTTTCCTGCGCCACCGCCTCCTTGTCGCCGCCCTTCAGCTTGCGCTGGATATTGGCCAGCCGGCGCTCGACGGATTCCAGGTCGGCGATCATCAGCTCGGTCTCGATGGTCTCGGCGTCGGCGATGGGGTCGACGCGGCCCTCGACATGGGTGACGTCGCCATCCTCGAAGCAGCGCAGCACATGGGCGATGGCATCGACCTCGCGGATATTGGCCAGGAACTGATTGCCCAGCCCCTCGCCCTTGCTGGCGCCCTTCACCAGGCCGGCGATGTCGACGAAGGTGATGCGGGTCGGGATGATCTGCTTGGACCCCGCGATCTCGGCCAGCCTGTCCAGCCGCGGATCGGGCACGGCGACCTCGCCCACGTTCGGCTCGATGGTGCAGAAGGGAAAGTTCGCGGCCTGCGCGGCGGCGGTTTTCGTCAGCGCGTTGAACAGCGTCGATTTGCCCACGTTCGGCAGGCCGACGATCCCCATGCGAAAGCCCATGATGCACCCCTTTTCCCGGATTTCCGCGCTTATTATGGGGCGATGACGCGCAAGTCCAGTGGCGGGCCGTTGATCTTGCCCCTCAAGCCGGGCTAGGGCTGGGCGGACCATGAGGGAACGGGGCGCATGAGCAGAATCGACGACACTTTCGCGCGGCTGGCCGAAACGGACGGCAAGGCCTTCGTCGCCTATATGATGGGCTGCGACCCGGATTTCGACACCTCGCTGCAGATCATGCGCGGCCTGCCCGGCGCGGGCGTGGACATCATCGAGCTGGGCATGCCCTTCACCGACCCGATGGCGGACGGCGCCACCATCCAGGCGGCGGGCCAGCGCGCGCTGGCGGCGGGCGGCAGCGTGACCCGCGTGCTGGACATGGTGCGCGCCTTTCGCGCCCAGGACGACACCACGCCCATCGTGCTGATGGGCTATTACAACCCGATCTATGCCCGCAAGGACGGCGTGAACCGCTTTATCGCCGAGGCGGTCGAGGCCGGGGTGGACGGGCTGATCGTGGTGGACTTGCCGCCCGAGGAAGATGCCGAGCTGTGCCTGCCGGCGCGCGAGGCCGGGCTGAACTTCATCCGCCTGGCGACGCCGACCACCGACGACCGGCGCCTGCCCGCCGTGGTGCAGAACACCAGCGGCTTCGTCTATTACGTCTCGGTCACAGGCATCACCGGCGGCCCCGCGGCGAACGCGGCCGAGGTCGCGCCCGAGGTCGCCCGGATCCGCGCCAGCGCCAGGCTGCCGGTCGTGGTCGGCTTCGGCATCTCGACGCCCGAGGCGGCGCAGGCGGTGGCGGGCGTGGCCGACGGCTGCGTGGTGGGCTCGGCCATCGTCAAGCTGATCGGCGAGGGCTGCCCGGTGCCCGAGATCCTGTCCTTCGTCGCGGACCTGGCCAAGGGCGCGCATAGCACCTGAACCGATCCCCGCCCCGGCGCGTTCGATGATGCAGAACGCCGCGTTCCAACCTTTGCCGGTTGGGGAAACGCGGCGCGACGCTATCTTGGACGCATCGCAAGACGGAGGATCCCATGCCCACCCTGTTCTACCATGCCGGCGCCTGCTCGCTCGCGCCCCATATCGTGCTGGAATGGACCCAAGCGCCCTATGAGGCGGTGGCGGTCGAATTCGGCTCGGCGGAACTGATGGCGGTGAACCCGGCCGGCGCCGTGCCTGTGCTGCGCGAGGATGACGGCTGGATCCTGACCCAGGCGGGCGCGATCCTGCACCACCTGGCCCGCAAGCATCCCGAGGCCGACCTGGCCGGCGGCGACGAGTTGCGGGCGCAGGCGGAACTCGACCGCTGGTCGAGCTTCTTTACCGGCGACCTGCATCCGGCCTTCTTCCCGCTGTTCACGCCGCAGCGCTATACCACCCGCCGCGATGAGGCCGACCGCGAAGCCGTGCAGGAGGCCGCGCGCAAGCTGGTCCGCAAGCAGCTGGCGCTGCTGGACGCGCATCTGGACGGCCGCGACTGGATCCTGGGCCGCCGCTCGGTGATCGACGCCTATGCCTTTCCGATGCTGCGTTGGGCCGGGAAGCTGCTGCCCGAGGGCACCCAGGGCTGGGCCAATGTGCAGGCCCTGCATGACCGCATCGCGGCCGATCCGGCCGTGCAGACCGTCCTGGCCCGCGAAGAGGGCGCATAAAGGGGAAAGCCATGCCCAGCGGCATCCATCACGTCACCGGCATCACCCGCCGGGTCCAGGCCAATGTCGATTTCTACGCCGGCTTCCTGGGCCTGCGCCTGGTCAAGCGCACCGGCGGCTTCGAGGATGCCGAGCAATTGCACCTGTTCTATGGCGACGCGCTCGGCTCGCCCGGCTCGCTCGTCACCTTCCTGGTGTGGGAGGACGGGGCAAGGGGCCGGGTCGGCCATGGCCAGGTCGCCGAGATCGCGCTGGCCGTGCCGCCCGACAGCATCGGCGACTGGCTGACCCGCGCCATGACCGCGTACGTGCCGGTCGAGGGGCCGCTGCGCGAGCGGGGCGAAACCGTGCTGCGGCTGAAAGACCCCGACGGCGTGATCGTCAAGCTGGTGGGGGCGGACCTGCCTGCCACGGCCCCCCTGCCCGACCCGATCGCGCCGACGCGGCTGCGCGGCGTCACCATCCTGACCGAGCAGCCTGCGGCGACGCGCGATTTTCTGACCCGCTTCGGCTATCGCCCCGGCACGGCCGAGGGCGCGGTGCAGCGCATGGCCTCGGACACGGATGTCGTCGACATCCGCGACGCCACCGGCTTCTTTCCGGGCATTCCCGGCACCGGCATCCTGGACCACGTCGCCTTTCGCGCGCCGGATGCCGATGCGCTGCGCCGGATGCGGCTGGCGTTGCAGGATACCGACGCGACCAGCGTGCATGACCGGAAATACTTCCTGTCGCTTTATGTGCGCGAGCCGGCGGGGACGCTGCTGGAATATGCCACCGACGCGCCCGGCTTCACCCTGGACGAGACGCCCGAGGATCTGGGCCGGACGCTGTTCGTCCCGCCCGATGACGCGGCCCGCGCCGACGACCTGCGCGTGATCCTGCCGCAATTCGCCCTGCCGGGCGAGGAAAGGAGCCCGATGCGCGATCTGCATTTCATCCACCGCTTCCACCGGCCGGAAGACCCGGACGGCAGCACCATCGTGCTGCTGCATGGCACCGGCGGCAACGAAACCGACCTGATGCCGCTGGCCCATCGCATCGCACCCCGCGCCACGCTGCTGGGCGTCCGCGGCCGCTCGACCGAGGAAGGGATCAACCGCTGGTTTCGCCGCTATGACGCGGTGACCTATGATCAGGCGGATGTCCGGGCCGAGGCCGAGGCCTTTGCCGGCTTCATCGACGAAGCCGCGCGGGCCTATGGCCTGGACCCCGAGGCGCTGGTCTACCTGGGTTATTCCAACGGCGCGAACCTGCTGGGCGCGGTGCTGCAGCTGCATCCCGGCCTGATCGGGCGCGCGGTGCTGATCCGCGCCGTGCAGGTGCTGGAGGCGCCGCCGGCGCTGGACGCGCAGGCCCTGGCCGGCAGCCGGGTGCTGATGCTGACCGGCGCCCGCGATCCCTTTGCCCGCATGGCCCCGGCGCTGGAGCGCGCCTTGCAGAGCGGCGGCGCGGCGCTGGAGGCGCGGACCGTCGATGCGGGGCACGAGTTGCGGCCCGAGGACGTGTCGCTGGCCGGCGAATGGCTGGGCCGCGACTGACGCCCAGGCCGGCAGCGCGGCGCCTGTCCGCGCTGCCGCATGGGTATTTGTGGAACAGAGAAGATGGACAGGCGGGTCGCGAAGCCCGCCTGCTTCCTTCCGGCGCGGCCTGTTTCCGATTTCCGAACGCCGCTTCCGATTTCGGTTGGCTTGTCCGAAAGCCTCGCAGGGCCCAGTTTGAGGCCACGACATTCAACCAGAAGGGCCGCGTCCGGCCCGCCAAACCATGACGAAGGACCAGACCATGACCCGGAAACCGCATATCGCCATCATCATCGGCTCGACCCGCGCCGCGCGCTTTGCCGACAAGCCCGCCGCCTGGCTACTGGAAAACGCCCGGAAGCGCGAGGACATGAGCTTCGAGCTGGTGGACCTGCGCGACTACGACCTGCCGCTGTTCGACGAGGTCGCCTCGAACCTCTGGGTGCCGTCGCAGGATCCGCGTGCGGTGAAATGGCAGCAGAAGCTGGCCGAGTTCGACGGCTATGTCTTTCTGACCTCGGAATACAACCACTCGGTCAGCGGCTCGCTGAAAAATGCGCTGGACCAGGCCTACAAGGAATGGAACCGCAAGCCGGCGGCGGCCATGGGCTATGGCGGCGTCGGCGCCGCCCGCGCCATCGAGCATCTGCGCGGCATCGCCGTCGAATTGCAGATGGTGCCGCTGCGCAACGCCGTGCATCTGGGCGGCGGCGATTTCTTCAAGGTCTCGCCCCTGGGCGCCAATGGCGAGATGGCCGAGGTCGAGGCGAACCTGCTGCCCGCGCTGGACGCCATGCTGGACGAGCTGCATTGGTGGGCCGAGGCGACCATGGCGCAGCGCGCCAAGACCGCCTGATATTATCTTGTTAACCAGTTCACGGGGCGGTCACTTCGACCGCCCCTTTTTCTTGCTGGCCGTGTTCAGCGCCACGGCGGCGCGGATCAGCGCCTTCAGCGCCTCGGCGTCGATCCGCTCTCCCTCGCGCAGGTCGATGGCGCGGCGGGTGTTGCCTTCCAGGCTGGCGTTGAACAGGCCCGCCGGATCCTCGAGCGCCGCGCCCTTGGCGAAGGTCATCTTGACCACCTGCTTGTAGGTCTCGCCGGTGCAGAGGATGCCGTCATGCGACCAGACCGGCACGCCGCGCCATTTCCATTCCTCGACCACCTCGGGATCGGCCTCGTGGATCAGGACGCGCAGCCGCGCCAAGGTCTCGCCGCGCCAGTCGCCCAGCTCATTGATCCGTGCGTCGATCAGTTCCGAGGCGGGCTTGTCCGTTTCCGGCTGGCTCATGGGGTAAGGCTCCCTTTCGTCCTGTCGCGCAGCAGAGCATGGGGCGAAACCCCCGATGCGGCAACAGGCCCGAAGGCCGCGGGCGGATTCTTGCACGTAGGAAAAAGGCCGCCGAAGCGATCCGGCGGCCTTTCGTTCGGTTCGGCAGGGTTCAGTCCAGCGGCTTCAGCCGGGCCTCGATCTGCGCGCGCTGCCCTTCCAGGAAAGGCGGCAGGGACAGCGTCTCGCCCAGGCTTTCCAGCGGCTCGTCCACGGCGAAGCCGGGATCGTCGCTGGCGATCTCGAACAGGTTGCCCCCCGGCTCGCGGAAATAGAGCGAGCGGAAATAATAGCGCTCGACCTCGCCCGAATTGGGCACCGGCATCTCGGAAAGCCGCGCGGCCCAGGCGTGGATCGCCGGCTTGTCGGGCACGCGGAAGGCGACGTGATGCACCCCGCCGGCACCCTGGCGCGCCGTGGGCAAGTCGGGCTGGACCGCCACATGCAGCTCGGCCGCAGGGCCGCCCTGTCCCATTTCGTAGACATGGACGGTGCCGTGCCCGTCGGGGCTGGCATAGTCGCGGACCTTGCGCATGGCCATGACATGGGTCAGCACCGCCTCGGTCGGGGCCAGTTCCGGCACCGAGATGGTGATCGGCCCCAGCCCGTGGATCTGGTGCTGCGCCGGCACCGGGCTTTTTTCCCAGGGCGCGGTCACGGCATCGGCGGCGTCCTCGGTCAGGCGGAAACGCTGGCCCTCGGGGTCTTCGAAATCGAGGCTGGCGCGGGTGTCGATCCGGGCGATCTGCCCCACGGTCAGGCCGCGGTCCTGAAGCCGCCCGGCCCAATACTCCAGGCTGTCGCCCGCGACCCGCAGCCCGGTGCGGCTGATCGAATGCGTCCCCCGCCGTTCCCGCGCCGCCGGCCAGTCGAAAAAGGTCAGGTCGGTGCCGGGCCGTGCCAGCCCGTCGGCATAGAACAGGTGATAGGCGCTGGTGTCGTCCTGGTTGACGGTCTTCTTGACCAGCCGCAGCCCCAGCGTGTCGGTATAGAACCGCTTGTTGCCGGGCGCATCGGCGGTGATCGCCGTCAGGTGGTGAATTCCGGTCAGCTCCATGATGGGCCTCCTTTCTGTCGGCACCAATATCGGCCATGGGCGGCTTTTGCGCCACGGCGCCGGCTGCGAACCTTGTGTTCGACGCTGGCGAACGGGTAAGCTCGGACCATGCGCTATGACCTGAACGACCTGGAAACCTTCCTGACGGTGATGGAACTGGGCACCGTCACCGCCGCCGCCGCGCGGCTGAACCTGTCGAAATCGGTGGTCAGCAAGCGGATCACCGACCTGGAGGCGACGTTGGGCGCCGCCCTGTTCCGCCGCAATGCCGGGCGCATCACCCCGACCGAGGCGGCGCTGCGCCTGGCCGAGCGGCTGCGTCCCGCGCTGGCCGAACTGGTCGCGGCGGCCGAAAGCACCGCCTGGGACATGGACGGGCTTGCGCCCCTGCGCGGCAGCCTGTCCGTCGCCGCGCCGATGAGCTTTGGCGTGCTGCACCTGGGGCCGATCATCGCCCGCTTCGCCGCCCAGAACCCCGAGCTGGAGATCAGCGTCGACTACGACGACCGCAGCCGCGACCTGGCGCGCGAGGGCTTCGACATCGGCATCCGCATCGGCAAGATGCGCGACAAGGCGCTGATGCAGCGCAAGCTGTGCGAGGACGCCAGCGTCGCCTGCGCCAGCCCCGCCTATCTGGACCGCAAGGGCCGGCCGCAAACCCTGGCCGACCTGCGCGAGCATGAGGTGATCGGCTACAGCCACCTGCCCAACAGCCAGCTGTGGCAGTTCCAGGACCGCGACCGCTTCGTCTCGCCGCTGGTGCAGGGGCGGCTGTCGATGAACAATGGCGAGGCGATCCGCGACATGGCCGTCGAGGGGCTGGGGCTGGCCATCCTGCCCGGCTTCATCGTCGCGCCGGCGCTGGCCGACGGGCGGCTGGAACGGGTGCTGCCCGGCTTTGGCACCAGGCCGCTGCCCATCGTCGCGGTCTGGCCGCCGGTCCTGCCCATGCCCGCCAAGCTGCGCCGCTTCATCGACCATGTGGCGGCGGAATTGCGCCAGCCCTCGTGGCAGGCGGGCTGGGGTGGGGGCCGCAGCGGTCCCATATCCCAGGAACCCGCAATCCCAAAGGTGGTCCCGTGAAGAAGATCGGTTTCCTGTCCTTCGGCCATTGGTCGGACGAGCCCGCCTCGCACACCCGCAGCGCCCAGGACACGCTGCTGCAATCCATCGAGCTGGCCGTCGCCGCCGAGCAGCTGGGCGCGGACGGCGCCTATTTCCGCGTCCATCACTACGCCCGCCAGCTGGCTTCGCCCTTTCCGCTGCTGGCGGCGGTGGGCGCGCGCACCAGCCGTATCGAGATCGGCACCGCCGTCATCGACATGCGCTATGAAAACCCGCTGTATATGGCCGAGGATGCCGGGGCCGCCGACCTGATTTCGCAAGGGCGGCTGCAGCTGGGCATCTCGCGCGGCTCGCCCGAGCAGGTGATCGAGGGCTGGCGCTATTTCGGCTACTCCCCGGCCGAGGGCGAAAGCGACGCCGACATGGCGCGGCGCCATGCCGAAGTGTTCCTGAACGTGATCGAGGGGCATGGCTTCGCGCGGCCGAACCCGCGGCCGATGTTCCCCAACCCGCCCGGCCTGCTGCGGATCGAGCCGCATTCGCCCGGCCTGCGCCAGCGGATCTGGTGGGGCGCGGCCTCGAACGACACCGCCCGCTGGGCGGCGCAGCTGGGCATGCACCTGCAAAGCTCGACGCTCAAGACCGACGAGAACGGCAAGCCCTTCCACGTCCAGCAGGCCGAGCAGATCCGCGCCTATCGCGAGGCATGGGCGGCGGCGGGGCATGAGCGCGAGCCGCGCGTCTCGGTCAGCCGCTCGATCTTTCCGCTGATGGACGACCGCGACCGGATGTATTTCGGCCATGGCGGCAAGGAGGCCGACCAGATCGGCTTCATCGAGGAGACCCGCTCGATCTTCGGCCGCGGCTATACCGGCGAGCCCGACCGGCTGGTCGAGGATCTGCGCGAGGACGAGGCCATCGCCGAGGCCGACACGCTGCTGCTGACCGTGCCGAACCAGCTGGGCGTCGATTACAACCTGCATGTGATCGAGGCAGTTCTGGCCCATGTCGCCCCGGCGCTTGGCTGGCGCTGAGCGCGGCGCTTTGTGATCGGGGGCGCCGGGTATAGGCTTACCCCCGGAAACCAGCGCGAACGGGGACCGGATGGCGACAGAGATGACGGCCGCCGCCGAGGCGGCGGGGCATGGCGGCGGCGGGATGCCGCTTGTGGGGGTGGTTGTGCTGCTGGCGGCCGCGGTGCTGGCGGTGCCGCTGTTTCGCAAGCTGGGGCTGGGCTCGGTGCTGGGCTATCTGGCGGCGGGGCTGGCGATCGGGCCTTTCGGCCTGGGCTTCTTCGACGACCCGCAGGCGATCATCCATGTGGCCGAGCTGGGCGTGGTGCTGTTCCTGTTCGTGATCGGGCTGGAGATGCAGCCCTCGCGGCTTTGGGCGATGCGGGGCGAGATCTTCGTGCTGGGCTTTGCCCAGGTGCTGCTGGCCATCGCGGCGCTGACCTGCGTCGGGCTGGCGCTGGGTTTTCCGGTCGCCGCCAGCTTCGTGTCGGGGACCGGCTTCGTGCTGACCTCGACCGCCATCGTCATGCAGATGCTGGCCGAGCGGGGCGAAATCGCCCTGCCCAAGGGCCGGCGCATCATCGCCATCCTGCTGTTCGAGGATCTGGCCATCGTGCCGCTGCTGGCGCTGGTCGCCTTCCTGGCGCCGGGCAGCGAGGAAGTGACCCTGTCCCAGCGCCTGGCCGGCATCGCCATCGGGCTGGGCTGCATCGCCGCGCTGGTCGCGGCCGGGCGCTATCTGCTGAACCCGATGTTCGGCCTGCTGGCGCGCTTCGGCGGGCGCGAGGTGATGGCCGCCGCCGCGCTGCTGGTGGTGCTGGGCGCGGGGCTGCTGATGCAATGGGGCGGGCTGTCCATGGCGATGGGCGCCTTCCTGGCCGGGGTGCTCTTGTCCGAATCCAGCTTCCGCCACCAGCTCGAGGCCGATGTCGAGCCGTTCCGCGGCCTGCTGCTGGGCCTGTTCTTCCTGGGCGTCGGCATGGCGCTGGACCTGACCGTCATCGCCGCCAACTGGGCGCTGATCGCGATCTGCGTGCCGGCCTACATGCTCTTGAAGATGCTGGTGATCTATGCCGTCGGCCGGGTGCTGCGCGCCAGCCGGGCCGAGGCGCTGGAGCGCGCGGTGCTGATGGCGCAAGGCGGCGAGTTCGCCTTTGTGCTTTATTCCAGCGCCATGCAGTTCGGCATCATCAGCGGCCAGGACAATGCCATCCTGACCGCCATCGTCATCGTCTCGATGGTGCTGACGCCGCTGCTGATCATCCTGCACGACCGGCTGGCGCCCAAGCCCGCCCCCTCGCTCGACGGGGTCGAGGCGGCGCAGGGGCTGCAAGCGCGGGTGCTGATGATCGGTTTCGGCCGCATGGGCCAGATCGTCAGCCAGCCGCTGATCGCGCGCGGCCATTCCATCTCGATCGTCGAAAGCGATCCGCAGACCATCCGCGATGCCGACGAGTTCGGCTTCAAGGTCTGGTATGGCGACGGGGCGCGGCTGGACATCCTGCACGCCGCCGGGGCCGGCAACGCCAGCCTGATCGTCGCCGTGCCCGGCGACCGGCAGGCCACCACCCGCATCGTCGAGCTGGCCAAGCACGAATTCCCGCTGGTCCCGGTCATCGCCCGCGCCTTCGACCGCGAACATGCGCGCGAACTGGTCGAGGCCGGCGCCGACTACCAACTGCGCGAGACGCTGGAAAGCGCCTTCGCCCTGGGCCGCGAGGCGCTGCTGCAGCTGGGCGACGACCCCGACGAGATCGACGAGGTCATGGCCGAGATCCGCGGCCGCGACATGGAACGCTTCGAGATGGAATGCGTCGGCGGCATCTTCGCCGGCCGCGACCTGCTGCTCGGCAATCGTCGGGACTAGGCGCGGGCGATCTCGATCAGCCAGACATCCGGCGCGGGACCGACCGGCAGCGCCGCCTCCGGCCCTTCGCAGAACAGCGCATCGAGCTGGTCCAGCGCCACGGTCCCGCCGGCGAAATCCAGCACCACCGGCGCGGTCGCCAGCAACAGCCGCCAGCCCGGCGCGCCCTCGGCCGCCTGGGTCAGCCGCGCCAGCCGGTGGGTGAAGGCGCCGCGCCGGGTCATCACGTTCAGGTCGGTGATCGGCCCCGCCAGCAGCCGCGCCGAGGTGGGCACATCCGCCGGGAATGCCAGCGGCGCGCTCTCCGGCGTCAGCCGCTGGGCGGGCTGCCCCTGCACCTGCAACGCGGCCCCCGCGCCGGTCAGCACCGCCAGCGTGCGGTCGATCTGCGGGAAGATCGAGAAATCGCCGTCCTCGGTCACGCCGGCCATGCTGACGCGCCAGCCGAAATCGGCAAGGCCCGCGCCCGCGGGGTGGACGGCGATCTCGACCGTCTCGCCGCGGCCGTTCTTCCACGGCATGCGGCGATGGTCGGCGGCTTTCAGGATGCGATGGCTCATGCGGTTCCTCCCCTTGGTTCCGGCCCCTCGGGGCCGCGGTTGCCTCAGCCCCGGCGGCGGCCCAGCACCTTGCCCACCACCGGACCCAGCACGATCACGATGACCATGCGCAGCAGGTGGTGGCTGACGACATAGGCCATGTCCGCCCCGGCGATCAGCGCGATCACCACCATCTCGGCCTGCCCGCCCGGCAGGAAGGCCAGGAAGGCGTCGAGCCCCGGCGCCAGCCCCAGGTGCACGATCCCCTCGATGAAGACCAGGCTGATCCCCGCCAAGAGCAGCGCATAGACCAGCCCGGCCGTCACATGCAGGCGCAACTCGCGCAGGGTGATGCCGGCATATTTCACCCCGACGGCGATGCCGATGAAGAATTGCGCGGCCTGGATCATCTCGGCCGGCGGGCGCTGGGTGATCAGGCCCGACAGCGACAGCGCCGCCGTCAGCACCATCGGCCCCAGGATCGAGGCGCCGAAGATGCCCAGCCGCTCGGCCCCCTTCCAGCCGACCAGCCCGGCGGCGACCATCAGCGCGATCTCGGCCGCGCCGGTCGTGCGCATCGGCGCGCCGGGCGGCTGCGACAGGTCCACGCCCCACCAGCCGGTCAGGATCAGCGGCGCGACGGTGACGATCACCAGCACCCGCGTCGCATGGATCAGCGACAGCGCGCGGACATCGCCGCCCGCCTCTTCGCCAAAGACCAGCATGTCCTGCAAGCCGCCGGGCATGGCGCCATACCAGGCCGTGGCGTGGTCGAAGCCGAAGGCGCGGCGGAACAAGGGATAGCCGACCAGCGCGATCACCCCGATGAAGCCCGGCACGAACAGCAGCGAGGCCGCCACGTCCGGCAGTTCCGCCAGCACGCCGGGCGTGATCGAGGCGCCGACCGCCACCCCCAGGATGGTGCGCATGAAGATGCCGAACTGCCCGGCCCCGGCCAAAGGCGCGCCGGCCAGCGCCGCGACCAGGCAGGCCAGCATCGGCCCCAGCAGCATGGGCAGCGGCAGGTGCAACAGCAGAAAGGCCGCGCCGCCCAGGGCGGCCAGCGCAAAGGTCAGGAGGCGGCGGTTCAGCAGGCTCATCGTCTTTCCCGGCAGGTATCCGGCGGCCAGGGGCCGGCGGGCCGAATTGGCACGGCCCGCCGGGAAATGTCAAAGCGCCTCAGCCGATCCGCGCCAGGGCCGCGCCAAAGCCCAGCACCTCGCCTTGCGCGGCGATGCGGATCAGCCGGCCCGCCCGGTGCGCCTCGATCCGGGTCTCCATCTTCATCGCCTCGATGACGGCGACGACCTGGCCCTGTTCGACCTCGGCCCCGTCCTCGGCCTGCCACAGCGTCAGCGTGCCGGGGACCGGGGCGGCCAGCACCGCCTCATCCGTCTCGGGCGCAGCCTCCGCGGGAGCGCCGCCCGAGGGCAAGGCCGCAAGCAGGTTCGCGGGCAGGCCCAGCTCGTGCCGCTTGCCGTCGATCTCGATGGCCAGGCGCAGCAGCGGCGCCTGCGCGGCGGGCGCGACGCGAGCATGGGGGACGACCGCCTCGGCCAGCGGTTCGGCGAAATCGGTCTCGATCCAGCGGGTATGGACGCGGAAATCCCCGTCCTCGGCGCGGAAATCCGACTGGGCCAGCACGGCACGGGCAAAGGGCAGCACCGAGGCCACGCCCCCGATGCGAAACTCGCGCAGCGCCCGTTCGGCGCGCTGCAAGGCTTCCTCGCGCGTGGCGCCGGTCACGATCAGCTTGGCCATCAGCGAATCGAAACTGCCCGGCACCACCGAGCCTTGGGCGACGCCACTGTCCAGCCGGATGCCCGGCCCCGAGGGCGCATCGAAGACCTCGACCGGGCCGGGCGTGGGCAGGAAGCCGCGCGCGGGATCTTCGGCATTGATGCGAAATTCGATGGCATGGCCGCGCGGCTCGGGCACGGTCTCGTCGGCCAGCTTGGCGCCTTGCGCCACGCGGATCATGCCGCGCACCAGGTCGATGCCGGTGGTTTCCTCGGTCACAGGATGCTCGACCTGAAGCCGGGTGTTCACCTCGAGAAAGGAAATCGTGCCATTGGCCGAGAGCAGGTATTCCACCGTCCCCGCGCCCGAATAGCCGGCATGGGCGCAGATGGCGCGGGCGGAATCGTGGATGCGGGCGCGCTGCTCGTCGGTCAGGAAGGGCGCCGGCGCCTCTTCGACCAGCTTCTGGTTGCGACGCTGCAGGGAACAGTCGCGGGTACCGATCACCTTGACGGTGCCGTGTCGGTCGGCCAGCACCTGCGCCTCGACATGGCGCGGGCGATCCAGGAACTGCTCGATGAAGCATTCGCCGCGGCCGAAGGCGGTCAGCGCCTCGCGGGTGGCGGATTCGAACAGCTCCTCGACCTCTTCCAGCCGCCAGGCGACCTTCATGCCGCGGCCGCCGCCGCCGAAAGCGGCCTTGATGGCGATGGGCAGGCCGTGTTCCTTTGCGAAGGCCAGCGCCTCGGCGGCGCTTTCGACAGGGCCGGGGGTGCCGGCAACCAGCGGCGCACCCACCGCCTCGGCGATGCGGCGGGCCTCGATCTTGTCGCCAAGCGCCTCGATCACCTTGGGATCGGGGCCGATCCAGATCAGCCCGGCATCCTGCACCGCCTGGGCGAAATCGGCGCGCTCGGACAGGAAGCCATAGCCCGGATGGATGGCATCGGCCCCGGCGGCCTGGGCGATGGCGATGATCTTGCCGGCATCCAGATAGGTGTCCGAGGGCTTGTCGCCCCCCAGCGCATGGGCCTGGTCGGCCATGCGCACGAAGATCGCGTCGCGATCGGCATCGGCATAGACGGCGACGCTTTCGATGCCCTCGTCGCGGCAGGCGCGGATCACGCGGACGGCGATCTCGCCCCGGTTGGCGATCAGCAGGCGGCGGATCGGGCGGCTGGGGCCGGTGGCGAAAATGGTCATGCGGGCCTCTCTGGCGTGATGGGGGCGAAATCGGCGCTGGCGGTAAAGCGGATGCGGGCGCCGGGCGGGACCTGCCCGGCCAGGTCCAGCGCCTCGGGGCGCAGGGTGGCGATGACCGGATAGCCGCCGGTCAGCGGATGGTCGGCCAGAAACAGCACCGGCTGGCCGGAATGCGGGATCTGGATCGCGCCGGTCTCGGTCCCTTCCGAGGGCAGTTCGGTCGCATCCTCGCGCGTCACCGCATCGCCTTGCAGGCGGATGCCGACGCGCGAGCTTTGCGGCGTCACCAGCCATTCCTGGGTCAGGAAATGCTGGACCATCTGGGGCGTGAACCAGTCGGCGCGGGGGCCCAGCGTCACCGGCAATTCCACCAGATCGCCGGGTTTCGGCAGCGCCGGTTCGGGTTCGGCCGCAGCCGCGGCGGTGGCGGGACGGTTCGCGGGGGCCAGCACCGCGCCCGCCGCGACCTGCTCGGGCCCGACATGGGCCAGCGTATCGGTGGCGGCCGAGCCCAGCACCGGCGCGACCCGGAAGCCGCCGCGCAGCGCCAGATAGCTGCGCATCCCGGCCTGCGGCGGGTCGATGGCGATCTCGTCGCCCGCATCCACGGCAAAGGCCGCGCCGCGCGGGACGGCATGGCCGGCGACGCTGGCCGGCGACGCGCCGGTCAGGGCCAGGGTCATCGGCTGGTCGGCCCGCAGCCGGACAGGGCCCAGCGTGATCTCCAGCACCGGCGCGTCCGAGGGGTTGCCGACGGCGCGATTGGCCCGCCGCGCCGCGCCCATGTCGAGCGCACCCGAGGCCGAGACGCCCTGCCCGCCCTGCCCCGGCCGCCCCTCGTCCTGAAAGACGATGGGAAAGGCGGTGGACTGCACGCGCAGGCCCTGCCGGGGTTGGGGCTGCGGGATGGCGGCCGAGGGGCGAACCTCGGCCCGGCGCGCCACGAAACGGCAGCGCACGCCGGGACGCAGCAGCGCCGGCGGGTCGCGGGACAGATCCCACATCGGCACCTCGGTGCGGCCGATCAATTGCCAGCCGCCGGGGGTCTCCTGCGGATAGACGCCGCAGAAACGCCCGGCCAGCGCCACCGAACCCGCCGGGATGCGGGTGCGCGGGGCCGGGCGGCGCGGCAGTTCGAAGCGCGGATCGTCGCAGGTCATATAGGCGAAGCCCGGCGCGAAGCCGCAAAAGGCCACCTGCCAGGTGGTCTCCTGATGGGCGGCAATCACCTCGGCCTCGGTCAGGCCCATATGGGCCGCGACATCGGCCAGATCCTCGCCGTCATAGGTCACGGGCAGCTCGACCGTCTCGCTGGCGCGGGCGTTGGGCGGGGTGCCGGGGGCGGGCTGGCGGGCCAGCACCGCGCCTGCCAGCCGGCCGTCGGCGGCGACGCCGGGCGCGGTGCGGATCATCAGCGTGCGCGCGGCCGGGACGATCTCGGCCACGCCGGGCACCGGATCGGCCAGCAAAGCGTCGAACAGCGCCAGCGTCTGGTCCAGGTCGTCCAGTTCCGCCAGCAGGGTGCGGGGTCCGATGGGCAGGAAGCGCATGGTCACACCTGCCAATGCGTGTCGGGCACGTCGGTGATGAACATGTAGCCCGGCGCATGGGTGATGGCGAAGGGCGGCTTCGACGCCATCAGCGCCGCTTGCGGGGTCACGCCGCAGGCCCAGAACACCGGCACCTCGCCCGGCCGGATCTGCACCGGGTCGCCGAAATCGGGACGCATGAGGTCGGCGATGCCCAGGGCTTCGGGCGCGCCGACATGCACCGGGGCGCCGTGGACCGCCGGCGTGCGGCCCGAGATCATCGCCGCCTCGGCCACCCGCCCCGCCGGGATCGGCCGCATGGACACCACCATCTTGCCATGCAGCCGCCCCGCCGGCCGGCAGTCGCGGTCGGTCAAAAACATCGGCACGTTGCAGCCTTGGGCGATGTGGCGCACCTCGATCCCCGCCTGCTGCAAGGGCGTCTCGAAGGTAAAGGAACAGCCGATCAGGAATGTCACCAGGTCGGGATGCTCGGCCCAGGCGGCGGTGGCGTCGGGGGTTTCTTCAGCCAGCACGCCGTCGCGCCAGATGCGATACAGCGGGATGTCGGTCCTCAGGTCGGCATCCGGCGCAAGCGCGGTGCGGGGACTGCCGGGGTCGGTCACGTCCAGCACCGGGCAGGGCTTGGGGTTGCGCTGCGCGTAAAGCAGGAAATCCCAGGCCCAGTCCTTGGGCAGCGAGATCATGTTGCACTGGGTGAAGCCCGGCGCCATGCCCGCCGTGGGACGGGGCGCGCCTTCGCGGCAGGCCAGCCGGGCGGCGCGGGCGGAGGCGGGATCGGGCAGCAGGGTCATGCCGCGCCCCCCGTGGCCGGGGCGATGGCGACGCCGCCCGCCAGCAGCGCCTCGCGGATGCGGGCGGCCATGGCCACCGCGCCGGGGCTGTCGCCATGCACACAGATGCTGTCGGCCTGAAGGTGCAGGGTCGAGCCGTCCGCCGCCTCGATCCTGCCCTCGGTCGCCAGGCGCAGCATGCGGGCGGCAACGGCCTCGGGGTCGTGCAGCACCGCGCCCGGCTCGCGTCGCGAGACCAGCTGGCCGTCGGGGCGATAGGCGCGGTCGGCAAAGGCTTCGGCGATGGTGGGCAGGCCGGCCTCGGCCGCCTGGGCCAGGATCTGCGTCCCGGCCAGGCCCATCATGGCAAGCGAGGGATCGACGGCGCGGATGCCCTCGATCACCGCCGCGCCCTGTTTCGGGTCCACGGCGATGGTGTTGTAAAGCGCGCCATGCGGCTTGACATAGCGGACGCGGGTGCCGGCGGCGGCGCAGATGCCCTGCAGCGCGCCGATCTGATAGATCACGTCCGCGACCAGCTCGGCATGGGTCACGTCCATCGGCCGGCGGCCGAAGCCCACCCGGTCGGGATAGGAGACATGCGCCCCGACCGCCACGCCCCGCGCCGCCGCCTCGCGCACGGTGGCCAGGATGGTCAGCGGGTCGCCAGCGTGAAAGCCGCAGGCGACGTTGGCCGAGCTGACGATGCCCAGCATGGTGGCGTCGTCGCCCATCTTCCAGGCGCCATAGCCCTCGCCCAGGTCGCTGTTCAGGTCGATGTTGCGGGTCATGTGATCCTCCGGGAATTGGGGCGGGAATTGGGGCGGCGGGCCCGCAGGGGGCCTGCCGCGATCATGGCTCAGGCGCCCAGGAAGGCAAAGATCGGGCCGATGGACTTGAAGCCCATGTACCAGGTCAGGGCGCAGACCACGGCGCTGGCGATCAGCAGCGGGCGGTTGTAGACATGGCCGCCCATCAGGTCGGCCCGCGCGAAGCCGACATAGGTAAAGATGGTCAGGCCGATGGGCAGGATCAGCCCGTTGAAGCCGCCGACAAAGACCAGGATGGCGGCCGGCGCCGTGCCCAGCGACAGATAGACCGCCAGCGAGATGGCGATGAAGATCACCGTCGCGATGTTGCGGTCGCGGTCGCCCATGGTGCGGAAGGCAACCAGGAAGCTGACCGAGGTATAGGCCGCCCCAATGACCGAGGTGATGGCCGCGGCCCAGAAGATCAGGCCGAAGATGCGCATTCCCCATTCGCCCAGCACCACGGCAAAGGCCTGCGCGGCGGGGTTCGCGGCTTGGCCCGACAGGTCCAGCGTCACCCCCGAGGCGACGACGCCCAGGATGGCCAGGAACAGGATGAAGCGCATGACCCCCGTGACCGCGATCCCGGTCAGCGAGGCGCGGGTGACGGCGGCCAGGTTCTGCTCGCCCACCAGTCCCTTGTCGAGCAGGCGATGCGCGCCGGAATAGGTGATATAGCCGCCGACGGTGCCGCCGACGATGGTGGTGATGGTGGCGAAATCGACGATCTCGGGCAGCACCATCTGCCGCACCGCGTCGCCGACCGGCGGGTTAGAGACCAGGGCGACGATGACCGTCATGGCGATCATCAGCAAGCCCAGCCCGATCAGCGAACGGTCCAGAAGCAGCCCGGCCCGGCGCGACAGGAAGATGCCGATGGCCAGCGCCGCCGACAGCGCGCCGCCGATCTTGGGCTCGAGCCCGAACATGGCGTTCAGGCCCAGCCCGGCCCCGGCGATGTTGCCGATGTTGAAGGCCAGCCCGCCGACCAGCACCAGCACCGCCAGCAGGTAGCCCGCGCCGGGAATGGCGGCGTTCGCGGTGTCCGAGGCGTTGCGCCGGGTCAGCGCGGTGATGCGCCAGATGTTGAGCTGCACCACGAAGTCGATCACGATCGAGGCGAGGATGGCAAAGGCGAAGGCAGCGCCCAGCTTTGCCGTGAAGGTCGCGGTCTGGGTGATGAAGCCCGGCCCGATGGCCGAGGTCGCCATCAGGAAGATCGCCGCCAGGAAACCGCCGCGCGCGGCGGCCGAGGCGGCAGAGGGGGAGGTGACGGATTCGGCCATCGGTCTGCTCCTGCTGCAAGGGTGGAGTGCGTCTTGGGAATGGCTCGACTGTGAATTCAACAAGACAATCCGTCAACGATAATTTGACATACATCAGCATATTGTTGAACAAAACATACAGAAAGAAGGGGTGATATGCCCGGATGATGGGCAGTCCAGCGGCATCCTGCCCTGTCAGGCGGCGGTGCTGGTCAGGCCAGGGCGACGAAAAACCCGGCGAATCATCGCGGGGCGGCTTGCCTGCCCCCGGCCGCTCGGCCAAGATCGCGCGGCCCCCGAGGGACGGGACAGCCCCGATGACAAAGGAACCAGCCGCGATGGCCGAAGCCCGCGAACCCGCCCCCAGCCTTGCCGAAGGCATCGCCGCCCGGCTGCGCGACCAGGTCACCGGCGGCGCGCTGGTGCCCGGCCAGCGCCTGTCCGAGGCGCGGCTGGCGGCCGAGCTGGACATCTCGCGCAATACGCTGCGCGAAGTGTTCCGCCTGCTCACGCGCGAGGGCATCCTGCGGCATGAACCGAACCGGGGGGTCTTCGTCGCGGTGCCCTCGATGGCCTCGATCCTGGACATCTACCGGGTGCGGCGGCTGATCGAGGTGCCGGCCCTGGCCCAGGCCTGGCCCGGCCATGCCGCCGTCGACCGGATGCGCGCCGCGGTGAAGCGGGCCGAGACGCTGCAGGCCATCCCCGACTGGCGCGGCGTCGGCAGCGCCAACATGGAGTTCCACGCCGCCATCGTCGCGCTGACCGACAGCCCGCGGCTGATCCAATTCTTTACCCAGATCATCGCCGAACTGCGGCTGGCCTTCGGCCTGCTCGACAGCCCCGAGCTGCTGCACCGCCCCTATATTTCGCGCAATGCCGAGATCCTGGGCAGGCTGGAGGCCGGCGATCCGCCCGGCGCCGCTCGGATGCTGGAGGATTACCTGAACCAGTCCGAGCGCGCCGTGCTGGAAGCCTTTGCCCGGCTGGGCTGAACGCGCCGCGGCTCAGCCTTTCCGGGGACTTGCAACCTGCCCATTCCTGCGACAATTAGGCGCATCGGAAGCCCGTTTTACGGGCAGGCGCGAAGGACAAGCTCGGATGACCAGACCGGCCGGGGCCGTGCTGCACCAGATCACGCAGGCACTCGGCCCGGCGATCGCGCCCGGCTCGCCGCGCGAGGCGCTGCGGGCGGGGGTGGGCGCGCTGGTCGGGCTGGGCGTCGCGGGGATGTTCCTGCTGTCGCCCGCGACCGACCTGCGGCTGGGGCTGTCGATGATCGCGCCCTTCGGGGCGACCTCGGTGCTGGTCTTTGCGGTCCCGAACAGCCCGCTGGCCCAGCCCTGGTCGGCGGTGGTGGGCAATTGCATCGCCGCCGCCATCGGCGTGCTGGCCTGCATGGCGACGCCGCATTCGGCGCTTTGCGTCGCGATGGCGGTGGGGCTCAGCATCACCGCGATGATCCTCTTGCGCGCCGTGCATCCGCCGGCCGGCGCGGTCGCCATGACCGCCGCGCTGAACCCCGAGGCGATCCGCGAGCTTGGCTTTCACTTCGTGCTGGCGCCGGTCCTGGTCGGCACGCTGGCGCTGGTCGGGCTGGCGATGATCTATGCCCGGCTGACCGGGCGGCGCTATCCCTTTCGCCAGTTCGAGGAGCCGGGGCCGCACGGCACCGCCGACCATCCGGCGATGGAGCGGCTGGGCCTGTCCAAGGACGAGCTGACCGAGATCCTGCAACGCTATCGCCAGTCGCTGAACCTGGGGGTCGAGGATCTGGCGCGCCTGATCGGCGCCGCCGAATTGCAGGCCGCCGCCCATCGCACCGGGCCGCTGACCGCGGCGGACGTGATGTCGCGCGACCTCGTCACCGTCGCGCCGCATACGCGGCTGGTGCGCGTCGCCGACATCTTCCGCAAGCACGGCTTCACCTCGCTGCCGGTGGTCGAGGCGGGCGACCAGTTCCGCGGCGTGATCTTCCAGCTGCACCTGATCCGCCGCGCCCGCGAGGACGCCTTTCGCCACAACCGTCGCTTCCTGGCCGCCCTGTCGGACCTGATGAACCCCAGGCGCGGCACGCCGCCCCGCGCGCGCGAGATCATGCAGACCGACCCGCCGCATGTCGCGCCCGACGCGCCCATCGGGACGCTGCTGCCGATGCTCGCCTCGGGCGAATGCGAGGCGGTGCCGGTGCTGGACGGGTCGCGCATCGTCGGCATCGTGACCCAGACCGACCTGATCTCGGCCCTGGCGCGGCAAAGCCTGCGGCAACAGCCGCCGACGCCCTGAACATGCCGATAACGACAGGCCGCGCCGCATTGCAGAACGCGCGGCCGCGGGGATAGGCTGCCCCTGCCGGAACAAGCACGAGGGCAGACATGACCCGTCCCACGCTGGGCGCCGTGGCCATCGGCCGCAACGAGGGCGACAGGCTCAAGGCCTGCCTGCGCTCGCTGGTGCCGCTTTGCGAGCGGGTGGTCTATGTGGACAGCGGTTCGGGCGACGACAGCGTCGCCTTCGCCCGCAGCCTCGGGGTCGCCGTGGTCGAACTGGACACCTCGGTTCCCTTTACCGCCGCCCGCGCCCGCAATGCCGGGGCCGAGGCGCTGCTGGCGGGCGGCGATCTGGACCTGGTGCAATTCGTCGATGGCGACTGCCGGGTCGAGCCGGGCTGGCTGGAGGCCGGCATCGCCGCCCTGCAGGCCGACCCCGGCCTGGGCCTCGTCACCGGCTGGCGGTCCGAGATCCACCCCACCGCCACGGTCTACAACCAGATGTGCCAGGTGGACTGGCACCGCCCCGCCGGGCCGATCACCACCTGCGGCGGCGACATGATGGTGCGCGCCGCGGCGTTTCGCCAGGTCGGCGGCTTCGACCCGACCGTGATCGCGGCCGAGGACGACGAATTCTGCCTGCGGCTCGGCAAGGCCGGCTGGAGGCTGATGCGCCTGCCGGTGCAGATGACCTGGCACGACGCCGACATGACCCGATTCGGCCAATGGTGGCAGCGCACCATCCGCAACGGCCACGGCTTCGCGCAGGTGGGCGCCATGCATCCGCCGCATTTCAAGCGCGAAAGGCTGCGCGTCTGGGCCTATGGGCTGGCGCTGCCGCTGCTCTTTCTGCTGGGGCTGTTCACCAGCCCCTGGCTTTCGCTGGCGGTGCTGGGGCTTTATGCGCTGTCCTTGTGGAAGACCTGGCGCGGGCTGCGCGGCCAGCCGATGGCGGGCCGGCAGGCGGCGCTGCTGACGCTGGCCAAGATCCCCAACCTTCTGGGAATGCTGACATATTTCCGTCGCCGCCGCAGGGGCGACGCCATGCATATTATCGAGTATAAATAGGAGCTTGCCATGACCTCGGACTTGCGCGTCGGTATCGTCGGGGCCGGCTACATCGCCTCGTGGCACGCCGATGCGATCAAGGCGGCGCCGGGCGCGCGGCTGGTGGCCATCTGCGACCCCGCCCTTGACGCGGCCGAGGCGCTGGCTTCCAGCCATGGCGTCGCCGCCTTTGCCGACCTGGACCAGATGATCGCGGCCGGGGTCTGCGACGTGGTGCATATCCTGACGCCGCCGAACCTGCACCGCGACCTGGCGGTGAAATGCCTGGGCGCCGGGCTGCATGTGCTGGTCGAGAAACCCGTGGCCCTGTCGGTGGCCGAGATCGACGCGATGGAGGCCGCGGCCCAGGCCGCCGGCCGCCAGCTGGGCGCCTGCCACAACTTCCTGGGCCTGCCGGGTTACGAACGGCTGAAACAGGCGGTGCAGGCGGGCGACCTGGGGCTGGTCTCCAGCGCGCAGGTCAACTGGGCGCTGCCCTTGGTGCCGCTGCGCTCGGGGCCCTACGCGCTGTGGATGCTGCGGCAGACGCAGAACCTGCTGCTGGAGCTTGGCCCGCACCCCTTCTCATTCGCCGTGGACCTGTTCGGCGCGCTGGAGGTCGAGCATGTCAGCCTGGGCCAATGGATCACCCTGCCCGGCGGCGAGCGGCGGCCGCAAAGCTGGCGCATCCTCGCCCGCGCCGGCAAGGTGGACGTGACCATCGCCCTGTCGCTGGTCGAGACCTTCGACGACCGCTCGGTCATGCTGCGCGGCTCGTCCGGCATGGCGCGGCTGGATTATGCGGCGGATGCGCTGGTGGTCACGCGCGACAATACCGCCGACCTGGTGCTGAACCCGCTGGCCAAGGAACTGTCCCGCGCCGGGGCGCATCTGCGCGAGGGCGTGCGGAACGCCCTGCGCCAGGCCGCCTCGCTGAACCAGAAAAGCCCCTATGGGCTGAGCTTCCGCGCCACCGTCGCGGCATTCTACGACGGCATCCGCGCCGGCCGGCCCGACCCGCGCTTTGCCCCCGCCTCGGCCCGCGCCGTGATGCAGGGCATCGAGGATGCGCTGGCCCGCCTGCCCGCCCTGCCCGCGGTTCCGGCCCGGCCCAGCGGCACGCCGCAGCCGCGCATCATGGTGATCGGCGGCACCGGCTTCATCGGCCGCAACCTGACCCGGCGGCTGGTCCAGCGCGGCCATGACGTGCGCGTGCTGTCGCGCGGCCGCAACGGCCCCTTCCCCGACATCGCCGATCATGTCGAGACGCTGGGCATCTCGCTGCGCGACGAGGACGGGCTGGCGGTCGCCATGCAGGGCATGGATTGCGTCTTCAACCTGGCGAAATCCACCGACAAGAGCTGGCAGGCGGCGCTGGAAAACGACGTGGCCACGACCGAGCGCATCGGCCGCGCCGCGATCCGCGCCGGCGTCGGGCGGCTGGTCCATACCGGCACCATCGCCTCATACGACATGTCCGACCCCGCCCGCACCATCACCGAGGCCAGCGATTTCGGCCAGATGGACAGCCGCAATATCTATGCCCGCTCCAAGGCCGAGGGCGAGCGGCGGCTGATCGCCATGCAGGCGCAGGGGTTGCGGCTGGTCATCGCCCGGCCCGGCATCGTGCTGGGCGACGGCGGGCCGTTGCAGCATTGGGGCATCGGCCGCTGGCACGGCGCCGGCGCGGTGCGGCTTTGGGGCAATGGCCGCAACATCCTGCCCTTCGTGCTGGCCGACGACGTCTCGGACGGGCTGATCGCGATGATGGAGCGGGACGAGGCCATCGGCGAAAGCTTCAACCTGATCGGCGAGCCGATGTTCTCGGGGCGCGACTATTTCGACGCCATCCACCGCCGCACCGGCGCGCGGCTGAAGGTCAGCGGCTCGAACCTGACCGCGCTCTGGGCGGTCGATGCGGTCAAGCAGGGGCTGAAGCGCCACGCGCTGCGCCGCAAGGGCGCGGCACCCGCCTCGCTGGCGGACTGGAAGTCGCGCGGGCACCTGTCGCCCTTTGACAACGCCAAGCCCAAGCGCCTGCTGGGCTGGACGCCGGAGGCCGACCGCGACGCCTTCTGGCGCCGCGCCATCGACGAGGCGCATCTGTTCTGGTGATCAGAGCAGCCCGTCAAGCAGCAGGAAACCCGGCAGCCAGCCGGTGAAGATCCCGGCCAGCAGCGTGACCCAGGCGGTCTGCCGCTGGATTGGGCGACCCAGCGCCAGCAGCAGGAAATACAGAAACCACAGCACGCCCCAGACGGCCCAGTTCGCCGCCAGCCAAAGCTCGGCCGCGGAGCCGGCCGCCGCAAGCGCGCGCAGGAACACCGGCACGGTCGTCACCGCCACGAACAGGCTGAACCAGCCCAGGCCGCGCCCATCCGCCCCGCTGAGCCGGTTATAGGCAACCCACAGATAGGTGGTGCAGAACAAGAGGCTCAGCGCGCCGTTGCGGATGCTGGCCGCGCTGGCCCCGGCGCCGAAGGCGTCGTGCAGCACCGCCGCGCCCGAGACCAGAGCGGCGACGATGTTGATGACGACGATCTCGCGATCGGCGATCCGGCCCATCAGCCAGAGCCCGTTCAGAAACAGCACGGCGCCGACATAGAACAGCACGAACCCGGTAAGCATCGGACCTCCTCAGCACGGCTGCCCGCGTCTTGGGCAATTGCCCGGAATACGATCAGCCCATGCCTGCCAAGAAGGCAAATCCCGCGCCGGATCAATCGAAATGTTTTCAACGATCCGTAAAAACAGCGTTCGGATTCCTGGCGGTCACAAGCCGGTCAGCGGGTTGGTGCTGACCACCTCCCAGACCACTTCCTGCATGCGCCGCGCCAGTTCCGCCGAGGGCGCATCGGCGGGGCTGCCATCGGCGCGCAGCAAGGCATGCGGCAGGCCGACCGGGCTTTGGCCGTAAAGCACCGCGTAATGGGTCAGCGCCACCAGATAGACGCCCAGGTCGTTGGGGTGGATGGGGTCCAGCGTGCCGTCCGGGCTGCGGGCGAACAGATCCTCGCGCGATTGCAGTTCGGCGATGCCGCCCCTGGCCTCGGCCTCGGCCACCAGCCGGGCCATGACCTGCCCGACCGGGATCAGCCAGACCGGCCTGCCGGCGGCGCGGGCGGCGGGCCAGAGCAGGCCGGGCTTCCACATCGTCTCCAGGTCGTCGGGCAGGCGCGACAGCCATTCCGGCTGATCGTCCAGCGCGTGCCAGCTTTCGTAAAGAAAGACCTGCCCGGCCGGATTGCCCGCCGCCGCCTCGGCCGCCCATTTCCCGGCATAGAGGCGGCTTTCCTTGTATTGGATCGCATCCTGCAGCCGCACCATCTCGGTCATGACGAAGGCGTCGTATTCGCCGCTCGCCAGCGCCTGATGCGCGTCGCGATAGCGGGGGGTGGCGTTTTCCTGGGCAAAGCCGTTGATCGCCGCGCCGCCCTGGAAATGCTCGCGCAGCGCGGTGCCCCAGCCCAGCTGCAACGCATAGTCGTGCCCCTGCCCGGCCAGCTGCGCCAGCATCGCCGGCATGTCGCGCCCGACCAGGCTGTGGCCCAGGTGATAGACCCGCAGCGGCCCCTGCGGCAGCGCCCGGCCGGCCTGGTAAAGCGCCTGCACGTCGGCGCCGTCGTCCTGCGCGGCCCCGGCCCTTTGCGCATGGCGCCAATAGAACAGCGCCGCCACCGAGACGACGACCAGCAGGGCAAGCAGGTAACGCATGTCCATCCCTCGTTCCGAACCACGGGCTCAGGGATAGCAAAAAGGCCGCCGCCCCGAAAGGCGGCGGCCATTCCTGTCGCTTCGGAGGGCTTACGCCTCGACCGCGTGGTTCTTGCGGTTCCAGCGGATCGAGGACCAGAACGAGATGCCGATCAGCGTCGCGCCGCCCAGGCCGGTGATGACCTCGGGGATATGCACCAGCGGCTGGACGAACATGATCACGGACAGCGCGATGATGGCATAGAAGGCGCCATGTTCGAGAAAGCGGTATTCGGCCAGGGTGCCGCGCTCGACCAGCATGATGGTCATCGAGCGCACATACATGGCGCCGATGCCCAGGCCGATGGCGATGACGAACAGGTTATGCGTCAGCGCAAAGGCCCCGATCACGCCGTCGAAGCTGAACGAGGCATCCAGCACTTCCAGGTAGAGGAAGGCGCCGATGCCGCCCTTGGCGCCAGCCTGCAGCGCCTCTTGCGAGCTGTCCAGCAGGCCGCCCAGCACCTCGACCAGCAGGAAGGTCAGAAGGCCCCAGATCGCGGAATGGAAGAACACCTGCGAATCGGCCCCTTCCAGGAAGCGCGAGAAGATCAGCACCGTGACCAGCACCACCGCGACCTCGATGCCGCGGACGGTGGCATAGCGCTGCATGCGATGTTCCAGCCAGCGCACCCAATGCACGTCCTTTTCATGGTCGAAGAAGAAGCTCAGGCCGACCATCATCAGGAAGGTGCCGCCGAAGGCCGCGATGGGCAGGTGCGCGTCATGCATGATGCGCGAATATTCGTCGGGCTGGCTTGCGGCCAGGACCATCGCCTGCCAGGGGCCGATATTGGCCGCGACGACCACGATGAGCAGCGGAAAGACGATCCGCATGCCGAAGACGGCGATCAGGATGCCCCAGGTCAGGAAGCGGCGCTGCCACTTCGGGGTCATCTCTTTCAGCTTGTTGGCGTTGACGATGGCGTTGTCGAAGGAAAGCGAGATTTCCAGCACCGCCAGCACGGCGCAGATGAAGAAGATCGTCAGCGTGCCGCCGACGGTTCCGGTGGTCTGCCATCCCAGCAACGCGCCCAGCGCAAGGCCAAGCACGGTGACGATGAAGGACCATTTGAAATATTGCAGGGTGGGACGATGGGTTCCACTCGTCGAGCCCCCCAAGGGCGGGTTGTTTCCTTGCTGCATGTCAGAACAAGATCCAGGCGGCTGGTCAAAGATCGATGCCGACATCACGAACGTGCCGCCACGTCCGCCAGAGGGGCCCGGCCATCAAACTGCGTTCACGAAGACGCGAACGCGCAAAAGATGGCGAATCCGGGTCACGATTGCAAGGGTTCCGTATCGATCCCGGCATTTTCTTGCACGGACCCGGCCCGCGCCAGCGCCGGCAGGGTGATGCGCGCCAGAAGCCCGCGCCCGCCGGCGCCCTCGTCCAGCGTCAGCCGGCCGCCGAACAGGCTGGCGATCTCCAGCGCCACCGGCAGGCCCAGGCCCATGCCGGGCCCCGAGGTCTCGCCCCGCGAGAATCGGCTGACGGCGGCGGCACGCGCCTCGGCCGGGATGCCGGGGCCGTTGTCCTCGACCTCCAGCACAGCGTCGCCGCCCGCGCGCCCGACGCGCACCGTCACCACCGCCGCGCGGCCCGCATGAAGCAGCGCGTTCGAGATCAGGTTGCTCAGCGCCTCGCCCATCAGCAGCGGCTCGGCCCGGACCGTCACCGGCCCCTCGCCCTCGAAGCCCAGGTCGATGCCGGCCTCGGCGGCGGCGGGGATATGCTCGGCGGTCAGGTCGCGGGCCAGCGCCGCCAGGTCCAGCGGCGCGGCCAGCGCCGCGCCCTCGGCGGTATCGACCCGCGCCAGCAGCAGCAGCTGCGCCAGAATGCGCTCGGCATGGGCCACGGCGGCGTCGCCCTTGGCCGCGGCGGCCTGCGCCTCGGGCAGGGTCGCGGCCCGCGCCGCCAGCGCCAGCTGGGTGCGCACCACCGTCAGCGGCGTGCGCAGCTGGTGCCCGGCATTGCCGGTGAAGTTGCGCATCCCGTCCAGCGCCGCGCCCAGCCGCCGCATGAAGCCGTTCACCGTGCCGACCAGCCCGCGCACCTCGGACGGCACCGGCGTTTCGATCGGGCTCAGGTCGTCGGGGTTGCGCGCGGCGATCTCCTCGCTCAGCCGGTAAAGCGGGCGCAGGGACAGCGTCACCGCGATCCAGACGATCAGCGCCGCGCCCGCGATCATCAGCGCCAGCCGCAGGGCCGAGCGCATCAGGATCGCCCGCGTCAGCTCGCGCCGGGCATTGGTGGTCTCGGCCACGGTGACGACGAAGGGCACCTCGTCGATGCCGGTCGAGGCGGCGCGGGCCAGGCTGGCGACCCGCACCGGCTCGCCGCGGAACACGCCGTCGGCATAGGCCGGCTCGCCCCCCGGCCGCGCCGGCGCCATCGGGAGGTCGCCATAGCCGGTGACGATATGGCCGGGCGGGCCGTCCACACGATAGAACACCCGGTCCTGCGCGGCCGAACTCAGCATCTCCAGCGCGCCATAGGGGATCTCGATGGCGATGCGGCCCTGGTCGTCCAGCGAGGCGCGCTCGGCGATCACCAGCGCCGAGCCGGCCAGCACCCGGTCGGCCAGCGCATTGGCCATGCGCACCGCCTCGCGCCAGGTGTCGATCAGCGCGGCGGTGCCCAGCGCCAGCGTTCCCATGAGCAGCCAGCCCAGCAGCCGGCGGCGCAGGGAAAACGGCCGCCGGATCACGGCGAGGCCCGGTCGAGGAAATAGCCGATGCCGCGCGCGGTCCTGACCGTCAGCCCGGCGGGCGCCAGCCGCTTGCGCAGCCGGCTGACATATTGCTCGATGGCATTGGCGGACAGGTCGTCCTCGAGCGAGGTCAGCGATTGCACGATCGATTCGCGCGCCACCACCTTGCCGGCGCGCATGATCAGCAGCTCCAGCAGCCCGCGTTCCCGCGCCGGCAGGTCCAGCGGCTGGCCCGCCAGCAGGAAGCTGCGCGCCGCCTGGTCCAGCACCAGGTCGCCGAAGCTGACGGTGGAATTGCGCAAGCCCGCCTGGCGGCGCAGCAGCGAGCGGATGCGGGCCTCGAACTCGCCGATGTCGAAGGGCTTGATGAGATAGTCGTCGGCGCCGAGGTCGAGGCCGCGCACCCGCTCTTCGGGGGCGCCGCGCGCGGTCAGGATCATCACCGCCGCCGGGTTGCGCCGCGCCCGCATCGCCCGCAGCACCTCGAGCCCGTCCATCTGCGGCAGGTTCAGGTCCAGGATCACCAGGTCGAAGCTTTCCGCCGCAGCCAGCGCCTCGGCCGAGGCGCCGTCATGGACCACGTCCACCGCATAGCCCGATTGCCGCAGCAGCGCGGTCAGCCCCTCGGCCAGCGACAAATTGTCCTCGACAAGCAGGATGCGCATGGTTCCCCCCCTTGCCCGCAACCTAGCGGGGCTCGGCGGGCTTGTGAACGGGCTGCCGCTTTGGCAAAGTCGCCGATCATGCGCCCGCTCGCCCGCCTTTTGCCAGCCATCGCCGCCGCACTCGCGCTGTGGCCGGGCGCGGCATCGGCGCAGGTGACGCTGTTTCCCGCCCCGCAGGGCGATGGGCAGGAGCTGTCGGTCTATTCCTCGCTCGACGACGACCTGGCCGCGCCGCTGGTCGCCGCCTTCCAGAGCCGCCATCCCCGCGTCGCCGTGCGCTACGAGAACCTGCTGACGACCCAGCTGCACGACCGCATCGTCGCCGAGACGCAGGCGGGCGACGGCACGGCGGATTTCGCCTTTTCCTCGGCCATGGACCTGCAGGTCAAGCTGGCGAACGACGGCTTCGCCCGCCCGGTCGAGACGCCGGACACGCCGGGCTGGCCCGGCTGGGCGAACTGGCGCGACACCGCCTATGCGCTGACCTTCGAGCCGGCGGTCTTTGCCTATCACAAGCCCAGCTTCGCCGATCATCCGCCGCCCGCCACCCGCGCCGACCTGATGCGCTGGATGGCCGAGCATCCGGCCGAGGCGCAGGGCCGGATCGGCACCTATGACGTGGCGCGCTCGGGTGTGGGCTATCTGTTCCTGGCCCGCGACCAGGAGCTTTATCCCGGCATCTGGTCGGTGGTGCAGGCGATGGGCCGGGCGGGGGTGCAGCAATTCCCCACCTCGGCCGAGCTGCTGGAGCGGATCGCCGACGGGCGGCTGGCGGTCGGCTACAACCTGCTCGGCTCTTACGCCGCGGACTGGGCGCGGCGGCATCCCGACCTGGGGGTGATCCTGCCGCGCGACTTCACCGTCGTCGTCTCGCGCGTGGGGCTGGTGCCGGCGGCGGCGCGCCAGCCGGGGCTGGGGGCGGATTTCCTGGCTTTCCTGATGTCGCCCGAGGGGCAGAGCCTGCTGTCGCGCACCCTGCGGCTTTCGGCCGTCAGCCTGGAGGTCGCGGGCCAGCCCGGCCCCGCGGGCGGGATGCAGGATCTGGCGGGATTGCGGCTGAAGCCGGTGCCGGTCAGCCCCGGCCTTCTGGCCTATCTGGACCAGGCGACGCGGGCCAAGCTGCTGGCGCGCTGGAACAAGGCGCTGGCCGGGGAATAATTTTCGCCGCGATGTCAGGTCCATGACAGCTTTCTGTGCTGGAAAGGCATGGGGCCCGCCTGCGCGCGGGCTTGCGGAGGACGCCTGCATTCCGGGAGAGATGCAGGCCAGACCCAGAAAATGCGGATAACGGGACCGGCGCGAATGCGTCCGGCCGATGCGGAGGAAGACCATGAAGCAATTCGTTCTCGCCAGCCTGTTCGCGGGGGCCGTCGCGGTCCCGGCCATGGCCGATTACACCATCATCGCCCCGGCCAACCCCGGCGGCGGATGGGACCAGACCGCCCGCACCATGCAGACCGTGATGCAAGAGGAAGGCATCTCGAAATCGGTGCAGGTGCAGAACGTGCCCGGCGCCGGCGGCACCATCGGCCTGGCGCAATTCGCCAGCCAGAACAAGGGCAACCCCGATACGCTGATCGTCGGCGGCTATGTCATGGTCGGGGCGATCCTGACCAACAACTCGCCCGTCTCGCTCAAGGACGTGACCCCCATCGCCCGGCTGACCGGCGAATACGAGGCGATCGTGGTTCCCGCCGCCTCGCCCATCCAGGACATCGCCGGGCTGATCGAGGCGCTGAAGGCCGATCCCGGCGCGGTCAGCTGGGCCGGCGGCTCGGCCGGCGGCACCGACCATATCGCCGTGGGCCTGATCGCCAAGGCGGCCGGCGTCGATCCGACCAAGATCAACTACATCGCCTATTCCGGCGGCGGCGAGGCCCTGGCGGCGATCCTGGGCAACCAGGTGACGGCGGGCATTTCCTCGCTGGGCGAGTTCGAGGCCCAGATCCAGGCCGGCACGCTGCGCCTTCTGGCCGTGACCTCGCCCGAGCGGCTGGAGGGCGTCGATGCGCCCACCCTGCAAGAGGCCGGGCTGGACGTGACGCTGGAAAACTGGCGCATGGTCGCCGCCGCGCCGGGCCTGTCGGACGAGCAGAAGGCCAAGGTCACCGCCGACATCGAGAAGATGGCCAAGTCGGAAAACTGGCAAAAGCAGCTTTCGGACAAGGGCTGGATGGACACCTACCTGGCCGGCCCGGACTTCGAGGCCCAGCTTGAACAGGACGTCACCTCGACCGAGGCGATCCTCAAGGACATCGGTCTGGTGAAATGAGCGGCAACCGCCACGAACCGCCGCGCCGCCGTGATACGGCGGCGCTGATCATCGCCGCCGGGCTGGTGGCGGTCGGCGGCGTGATGCTGTGGGACAGCGCGCGCCTGGCCGACCTGGGCGGCTATTCCGGCGTGGGCCCCGCCAGCGTGCCGCGCGTCGTGGGCTTCGCGCTGATCGGCCTGGCCGCCTGGACCGCCATCGAGGCGCTGCGCGGCGATTTCCCCCAGCGCCCGCCGCAGAACGCCGTGCCGGTCCTGTGGATCGTCGCGGGCCTGGCCGCGCAGCTGATGCTGCTGCATGTCGCGGGCTTTTCCATCGCCACGGGCATCCTCTTCGCCTTTACCGCGCGGGCCTTCGGCAAGCGCAACCTGGCGATGACCATTCCCATCGGCATCGTCTTCGCCTTCGTGGTCTGGGCGATCTTCTCGCAACTTCTGATGCTGCATTTGCCCGCCGGGCCGCTTGAGCATCTGGTCTTTCCGCGGGGCTGAGCCATGAGCGCATTCGAATTCCTGATGCAGGGGCTCGGCACCGCCGCCGACCCGATGATGCTGCTTTACGCGCTGATCGGCGTGACGCTGGGCACCGCAGTCGGCGTGCTGCCCGGCATCGGCCCGGCGCTGACCGTGGCGCTTCTGCTGCCCGTGACCTACCGGCTGGATCCGGCCGGCTCGCTCATCATGTTCGCCGGCATCTATTACGGCGGCATGTATGGCGGCTCGACCACCTCGATCCTGCTGAACACGCCGGGCGAAAGCGCCTCGATCATCACCGCGCTGGAAGGCAACAAGATGGCCCGCAAGGGCCGCGGCGGGCCGGCGCTGGCCACCGCCGCCATCGGCTCGTTCATCGCCGGGCTGATCGCGACGCTGCTGCTGGCCTTCCTTGCGCCCTGGATCGTCAAGGTGGCGCTGGTCTTTGGCCCGCGCGAATATTTCGCGCTGATGGTGCTGGCCTTCGTCACCGTCTCGGCCGCCTTCGGCGATTCGGCGCTGCGCGGGCTGACATCGCTGTTCCTGGGACTGGCGCTGGCCTGCGTCGGCATCGACCAGCTGACCGGCCAGGCGCGGCTGTCCTTCGGCGTGCCCGAGCTGCTGGACGGGATCGAGGTGACGACCATGGCCGTCGCCATGTTCGCCCTGGGCGAAGCGCTGTTCATCGCCGGCCAGCGCCTGCAGGTCGAGGACGAGGTGACGGCCGTCAAGGGCTCGATCTGGATGAGCCGCCGCGACTGGGCGCGCTCGTGGAAGCCCTGGCTGCGCGGCACCTTCATCGGCTTTCCCATCGGCGCCATGCCGGCGGGCGGGGCCGAGATCGGCACCTTCCTGTCCTATGCCACCGAGAAGAAGCTGACCAAGCATCCCGAGGAATTCGGCAACGGCGCCATCGAGGGCGTCGCCGGCCCCGAGGCCGCGAACAACGCGAGCGCGGCCGGCACGCTGGTGCCGCTGCTGACGCTGGGCCTGCCGACCTCGGCCACGGCGGCGATCATGCTGGCCGGCTTCCAGCAGTTCGGGCTGCAGCCCGGCCCGCTGCTGTTCGCCACCAACCCGACGCTGGTCTGGGGGCTGATCGCCAGCCTGCTGATCGCGAACGCCATGCTCCTGGTGCTGAACCTGCCGCTGATCGGGCTGTGGGTGAAGCTGCTGACGGTGCCGAAGCCCTGGCTTTACGCCGGCATCCTGCTGTTCGCGACGCTGGGCACCATCGGCGCCAACCCCTCGGCCTTCGAGCTGGGGATGCTGCTGGGCTTTGGCGTGCTGGGCTATGTGATGCGGCTTTTCGGCTATCCGATCGCGCCGATCGTCGTCGGCCTGATCCTGGGCCCGATGGCCGAGCAGCAGCTGCGCCGGGCGCTGTCGATCAGCCAGGGCGACTGGACGACGCTGGTGCAATCGCCCATCGCCGCGGTGCTTCTGGGCATCGCCGCACTGGCGCTGATCGTGCCGCTGATCCTGCGCGCCCGCGGCAAGGGCGAGGTGCTGAGCCAGCTGGCCGGCGAAGAGGACTGACCCGCCGCCCGGCCCGACAAGGGCCGGGCCCGCCATGTGCTGGCGTCATGGCCGCCTTGCCGTTTTGCCGCGTTGCAGAAAGGCTGGGCGAGGCCCATCTGTCTGTCATCGACATGTTCGATGAAACCTAGAAGACAGGCAGAAAAATGCACCGCGCTTATCATTCCCTCACCTCGGCCCTTTCGACCCTGCGGGCCGCCATCGCCGTCGCCTCGGCGGCCGAAGCGCACCGCCGTCCCGCCGCAGCCGACCTGCGCCGCCTGGGCATCGACGAGACGAAATTCGCCGCGATCCACCTCTGATCCGGGTCGGGCAGGCCGCGCCTACCCCTGCGTCGAAACGCCCCTGATGCGTTTCGGCGCTTTTGTCAGGATACCGTCAGGATTTTGTCTATATAGTCTGCTTCGTAGATACGCGAATCAGTGCAGACAGGTATGGAAAGAAACGACAGGCGGCGACCGGCACGAAAAATTCCCGCACCCTCGACTGACCTGCGCGGCGGGTGCGGTTCTGCATGGGCATCCTGATCGTTTCGATGCTGGTGGCGACGCTTTCCGCCCTGGCAGGATGCCTGTTCGGAATTTGCGGCCTGGTCAGCAGCCTGGCGCTCTATGCCGGATCGGGCGTTGCGACGGTCTTCGTCCTGGCCCTGGCGCGCTGCAGATCCGATACGGGCTGACGCCGGCGCCTTACGAACAGGTCAGGCACCGGCATGCGACTGCCGCGCACCCGGTGCATCAGGGGCGCGCGGCACAGGCTGGTCTACCACAGATGACGGCGCAGCGCGTCGCCTTCCTGCGAGGGGGCGGCCGCATCGCTGCGCGTGTCGGCCACGCCGATGTCGCGCAACAGATGCTCGGGCAGGTCGGCCAGCGCCTTGCGCGTCGCCGGATGATCCAACGCCGCCATCCGGTCCAGGCAGGGCGATAGGCTGGGCTTATCGCCACGCAGCATGGCGAACAGCCGCGACAGGATCGGCAGGAAAGGGCGTTCACGGTCGCATGCAGGATGGTCGGACATTTCAGCCCTCCTTTCAGTGGTCATGGTTGATCCATGACGCGATCATGCTAGTCTGGCGCCGGTTTGACCAACAAAGCCTCGGCAAGCACCCATAAGGCAGCCTTATGTCCATCCCCCCTCTCGCCGCCCTGCGCGCCTTTGAGGCGGTGGCGCGGCACCTGAGCTTTACCCGCGCCGCCGAGGAACTTGGCATGACCCAGGCCGCCGTCAGCTACCAGATCCGCCTGCTCGAGGAACGGCTGGCGACGCCGCTGTTCCTGCGCAAGCCGCGCGGCATCGTGCTGACCGAGACCGGGGCGCTGTTCGCCCGCCCCACCATCGACGCCTTTGACATGCTGCGCGAGGCTTATGCCGACCCTTCGGCGGATTCGGTCTCGACCCTGTCGATCTCGACCGTGCCGACCTTTGCCGGGGCGTGGCTGTCGCCGCGGCTGGGCAAGTTCCAGATGAACCACCCGAACCTGGCGGTGCGGCTGGAGACCGCCGACAACCTGGTCGATTTCGGGCGCGAGGACATCACGGTCGCGATCCGCGCCGGCGAGGGCGGCTGGCCGGGCCTCGAGGCGCATTGCCTGATGCCCATCGAATACACGCCCATGCTGTCGCCCGAACTGGCAAAAAAGCACGAATTGCGCGAACCGGCCGACCTGCTGAAGCTGCCGCTGCTGGACCGGGTGGACCCGAACTGGGCGGTCTGGATGCGCGAGGCCGGCGTCGATTTCTGGGAAATCCCGCCCAAGCCCGGCCTGACGCTTTCGACCGACCTGCACGAGGCGCGGGCGGCACTGGAGGGTTATGGCGTCGCGCTGCTGACGCCGCGCTTCTTTCGCTTCGAGCTGGCGACCGGCGGGCTGATCCAGCCCTTCCCGCTGGTGGCGCAGAACGGCCGCAGCTATTGGCTGGTCTATCCCACCGGCCGCCGCAACCGCCCCAGCATCCGCAAGTTCCGCGCCTTCCTGCTGGACGAGATCGCCCGCGATCCCGGCTAGGCCGGCTGCCCGCGCGGCATGTCGGGCAGCGGGAAAATCCGGTCATAGGCGATGTTGAAGACGAAGTTATAGACCAGGTAGAAGGCCACGATGAACAGGTCGAGCAGCAGCGTCTGCCACAGCGTCATGCCCAGGTACCAGGCCATCGGCGGCAGCAGCATGACCAGCAGGCCGCCCTCGAACAGCAGGGTATGCAGCAGCCGGTGATGCAGCGCCTTGCGGGTATGGCCGTGCAGCCAGCGCATCGCATGGTCGAAGCCCAGGTTGAAGACAAAGGTCCAGACCGTCGCCAGGGTCGCCGCCCCCACGCCCACCACGCCCATGTCGAGCAGCGGCTTGTCGTAAAGCCAGGCCGTCGCCGGGGTGATGATGGCCAGTCCGATGGTCTCGAACATCAGCGCATGCCGCACCCGGTCGGGGAAACTGCGCATCGTCATGGTCCGAATCTTTCCGTTGTTGCGTGTTGCGCCGTTTCTATCTTGATTCTCAGCAGAGCAAAGTTAGTTTCCATCTGAAAACGAGATGGATCGATGACCGTATCGCTGGACCAGCTGGAAGCTTTCGTCGCCGCCGCGCAGCACGGCTCGTTCTCGGCCGCGGGGCGGGCGCTGCGCAAGGCGCAATCCGCGATCAGCACCCAGGTCTCGAACCTGGAGGACGACCTGGGCGTCGCGCTGTTCAGCCGCGAGGGGCGCAACCCGGTGCTGACCCCGGCGGGCGAGCGGCTGCTGGCCGAGGCCAGGGTGGTGCTGGACCGCCGCGAACACCTGATCGGCGTCGCCGCCAGCCTGACCGCGCATGTCGAGCATCGGCTGGCCGTCGCCATCGACGAGCTTTATCCCGAACAGCCGCTGGCCACGCTTTTCGCCGATTTCGCCGCGCATTTCCCGCATGTCGAGTTGGAGCTGCTGTTCCCGATGATGGAGGACGTCAGCCGGCTGATGCTGGACGGCAAGGCCGACATCGGCGTGATGTGGCGCCAGGAAATCCTGCCGACCGAGATCGCCTTTCACACCCTGGGCTGGGTGCCCCTGAAGCTGGTCTGCGGCAAGGACCACCCGCTGGCGAACACGCTGGTCGATTGGGAGGAACTCAAGCGCCACCGCCAGCTGATGGTGGCGGTGCGCAGCGAGGGGCCGGAAAAGCAGCGCCTGCGCACGGCGGCCGAGGTCTGGTGGGTCGAAAGCCACTGGGTGATCCTGCAAATGGTCCGGCAGGGCATCGGCTGGGCGCTGGTGCCGGACCATATCATCGACAACTCTCCGGTCCGCGACGAACTGGTGACGCCGCCGCTGCAATTCGACGGCGCCGACTGGCCGGTGGCGCTGGAACTGGTCTGGCACAAGCAGCGCCCCAGCGGCCCCGCCGCGCGCTGGCTGCGCGAGCGCTTTGCCGCCATGCGGATCAACGGCCTGCCGGGCCGGGACGCGGTCTAACGGCCGCGTGCCCAGCAATCCCGATAAAAACCCAAGGTCAAAGCTTGACCCCGTCCCTGCCGGGCATTTACCTGCGCCCGACGATCCTCAGGAGGCAGGCATGTTTGGCAGATTGATCGCAGCGACCGCAACGGCGCTTGTCCTGGGGACCGCGGCCTGGGCCCAGCCGATGACCATCGCCCATTCCCAGGGCGAAACGGTTCTGCCGGCGCCGCCCGAAAAGGTGCTGATCCTGGACATCAACGCGCTGGACATCGCCCATGCCCTGGGCGCACAGCCGGCCGGCGTGCTGGGCAGCAACCTGCCGGATTACCTGCAGGACTATGCCGACCCCCTGCCCAAGGTCGGCACGATCTTCGAGCCGGATTACGAGGCCATCGCCGCCTCGGGCGCCGCGCTGATGATCGTCGGCACCCGCACCGCACCGGCCTATGCGGAAATGTCACGGATCCTGCCGACCGTGGACCTGAGCCTGGGCGACGACCTCTTCGCCTCGGTCCGCGGCAATGTCGAGACGCTGGGCCGGATCTTCGGCAAGCCCGAGCAGGCGGCCCGGATGGTCGAGGCGCTGGACGCCAAGATCGCGCATCTGAAGGAAATCGCGCCGAAGGCCGGGACCGCGCTGATCCTGGTCACGAACGGCGGCAAGCTGGGCGCCTATGGGCCCAAGTCGCGGGTGGGCTGGATCCACAGCCAGCTGGGCTTTGCCACCGTCGCCCCGGACATCGACGACCGCTTCCACGGCGGCGACGTGATCTCGTTCGAATATATCCTGGAACGCGACCCCGACTGGATCTTCGTCATCGACCGCGATGCCGGCGTGGGCGAGGCGGGCGCGGGCGCCCGCGCCGCGCTGGACAATCCGCTGATGGCGCGGACCAGGGCGGTGCGGGACGGGCATGTCGTGCATCTGGACCCGCATGCCGCCTATATCGCCTTCGGCGGCTATACCGCGCTGAACCGGCTGCTGGACCAGCTGACCGAGGCGCTGGCGGCGCGATCCTGAGATGTCCCGGCTTGCGGCAGCGGTGGCCCTGACCGCCGGGCTTGCGCTGGCAAGCCTGTTCGTCGGCGTGTCCCATGTCAGCCTGCGCGGCATCCTGGCGGGGCAGGAGCTCGACTGGCTGGTGCTGGTCGAAAGCCGGCTGCCGCGGATGCTGGCCCTGCTGCTGTCGGGCGCCTCGATGGCGATCGCCGGGCTGCTGACGCAGATCGTGATCCGCAACCGCTTCGTCGAGCCGGCCAATACCGGCACGATGGAATCGGCGGGGCTGGGGCTGCTGGTGATGACGCTGGTCGCGCCCGGCGCGCCGATCATCGCCAAGATGGCCGCCGGCGCGGGCTTTGCCATGGCGGGCACGGCGCTGTTCCTGGCCATCCTGCGCCGCGTGCCGCTGCGCGACCCGATGCTGGTGCCGCTGGTCGGCATCCTGCTGAGCGGGGTGATCTATGCCGGCACCGCCTTTGTCGCCTATCGCTTCGACCTGATCCAGACCGTGCTGGCCTGGACCCAGGGCGACCTGTCGGGCGTGCTGCGCGGCCGCTATGAACTGTTGTGGCTGGGTGCGGCCATGGCCGCCCTTGCCTGGCTGGCCGCAGACCGCTTTACCGTCGCCGGGCTGGGGCGGGACATCGCCAGCTCGCTGGGCCTTGCGCATGGGCGGGTGGTGGCACTGGGGCTGGCCATCGTCGCGCTGGTCACGGCGGTCGTGGTGGTGACGGTGGGGATGATCCCCTTCCTGGGGCTGATCGTGCCGAACATCGTCAGCCTGGCGCTTGGCGACAACATGCGCCGGGCGGTGCCCTGGGTCGCGGTCTCGGGCGCGGCGCTGGTCCTGGCCTGCGACATCCTGGGCCGGGTGATCCGCGCGCCCTACGAGGTGCCGCTGGGCACGGTGCTGGGCGTGCTGGGCAGCGGCGTCTTCCTGGTCCTGATCCTGCGGAGCCGCGACCGTGCCGCATGAGCGCCGCGCCAGGCTGGCCCTGCTGGTCCTGGGCCTGCTGGCCCTGGGTGCGATCCTGGCCTTCATGACGCTGGGCGCGCGCGGCAACTGGGGCTTCGTGCTGCCGTTTCGCGGCAGGAAACTGCTGGGCCTGCTGCTGGTCGGCCATGCCGTCGCCTGCTCGACCGTGCTGTTCCAGACCGTGACGGCGAACCGCATCCTGACCCCGGCGATCATGGGCTTCGATTCGCTTTTCGTGCTGTGCAGCACCGTGCTGGTGGCGCTGTTCGGCTCGGCCGCGGTGGCGGGGCTGGACCCGCGGCTGGTCTTCGGCCTCAACGTCCTGCTGATGGTCGGGGCCTCGATGGCGCTTTACCTGTGGCTTTTCGGCGGCGAAGAGCGCAGCCTCCACCGCCTGCTGCTGATCGGCGTCGTCTTCGGCATCTTCCTGCGCATGCTGGCGGAATTCGTCCAGCGCCTGCTGGACCCGAACGAGTTCATGGTGCTGTCCGACATGCTGTTCGCCAGCTTCGGCACCATCCCCCCGACGCTGCTGGGCATTGCCGTTGCCGCGGTCGCGGGGGTGACGCTGTGGCTGGTCCCGCGCCTGTCGCGGCTGGACGTCATCGCGCTTGGCCGGCCGGTGGCGGTGAACCTGGGCATCCGCTGGCGGGCCGAGGTGCTCTCGGTGCTGGCGGCGGTTTCGGTCCTGGTCGCGGTCTCGGCGGCGCTGGTCGGGCCGGTGCTGTTCTTCGGCCTGATCGCGGCCAGCCTGGCACATCTGGCGGTCGGGCAATCGGCGCATCGCTACCTGCTGCCCGCCGCCTCGCTGGTCGGCATCATCATGCTGATCGGCGGCCAGACCGTGCTGGAGCGGGTCTTTGCCTTCAACACCGCGCTTGGCATCCTGGTCGAATTCGCCGGCGGCATCACCTTCATCGCGCTATTGATCGGAAAGGGCCGCCGATGATCGAGATCAGCAACCTCTGCAAGAGCTATGGCGCGGCCCCTGTGCTGCACGATGTGTCGCTGAGCCTGCCAAGGGGCGGGATCACCTCGCTGATCGGGCCGAACGGGGCGGGGAAATCCACGCTGCTGTCGCTGATCGCCCGGCTGATCGCGCCGGATTCGGGCAGCGTGACGGTGGACGGGCTGGACGTGACCCGCGCGCCCGGCCCGGTGCTGGCGCGGCGGCTGGCGATCCTGCGGCAGGAAAACCACCTCGTCGCCCGGCTGACCGTGCGCGAACTGGTGGGCTTCGGCCGCTTCCCGCATTCCGCCGGCCGGCTGACGCCCCAGGACCGCGCCGCCATCGACCGGGCGCTGGACTATCTGGAGCTGGCGCCGCTGGCCGACCGCTTCATCGACCAGCTGTCGGGCGGGCAGCGCCAGCGTGCCTTCGTCGCCATGGTGCTGGCGCAGGACACCGACTATCTGCTGCTGGACGAGCCGCTGAACAACCTGGACATGAAGCACGCCCAGGCGATGATGCGGCTGCTGGCCAGCGCCGCGCGGGAACTGGGCAAGACGGTGATCGTGGTGCTGCACGACATCAACTTCGCCTCGTGCCATTCCGACCGCATCGTCGCCATGCGGCAGGGCCGCATCTTCGCCGCCGGCACCCCGGCCCAGATCGTCACCCCCGACCTGCTGGGCAAGCTTTACGAGATGCAGATCGCCGTGCGCGAGATCGACGGGCAACGCATCGCGCTTTTCTACGGATGATTCTAAACATGCAGTTGCATGTTTTAGGCGGAACCGCTATCCGGCGGTGGAAAAGCCAGGGCCGCAGGCCTCAGCCAGCCTTTCCCGGAACGGAGCTTGCTGATGGCCGCACCCTTTTCCCCCCGCCTGATCATGGCCGCCACCGCGGCGCTTGCCCTGCCCGCCGCGGCCCAGGAGACGGCAGAGACCGTGGTCCTGCTGGACCCGATCACCCTGCAGGCGCTGGATGCCGACGGCAGCGCCGCCGACCGCGGCGCCAGCCAATATGTCGCTGCGGCCGAGCTGGAGCGGGCGCGGATGGGCGATCTGAAGGATCTGTTCACCGGCATCGCCTCGGTCTCGGTCGGGGGCGCGATCCCGGTGGCGCAAAAGATCTTCATCAACGGCGTGGACATGCTGAACCTGTCGGTGACGGTGGACGGGGTCGAACAGAACAACCGCGCCTTCCACCATGTCAGCGCCAATGCCATCGACCCCGGCCTGCTGAAATTCGTCCGCGTCGACGCCGGCGTGGCGGCGGCGGATGCCGGCCCGCATGCCGTCGCCGGCGCCGTGGTGATGGAGACGGTGGACGCCGCCGACATCCTCGAGGACGGGCGCAGCTTCGGCGGCAACATCCGCCTGTCCTATGGCGACAACGGCCGGACCTTCGGCCGTGCGGCGACGCTGGCCGGGCAGGCGGGCGGCTTCGAATGGCTGGGCTATCTGAAATCCGCGACCGGCGACGACTACAAGGCCGGCGGCGGCGACAGGATCACCGGCTCGGCCGCCGACCTGCAAAGCGCGCTGCTGAAGCTGGCCTACGAGACGCCCGATGGCCACCGGATCGAGCTGTCCGGCCAGCGGCTGCACGACGATGCGCTGCGCCCCTATCGCGCCAACATCGGCCATATCGAGGGCGGCCGCCCGGTCCCCGAGCTGCGCCGCTACGACACCTCCCGAACCAGCTGGTCGCTGTCCTATGAAAACACCCAGGCCGAGGGCTTCTGGGATCCCCGATTCGTCATCGGCCGCTCGGAAAGCCGGGTGCACGTCGACCAGCCGACCGCTGCGCCGCCCTATGTCAGCAAAGGCGACAGCGACACCTTCTCGGCCAAGCTGGAGAACCGCTTCCACCTGAACGACGCCGACAGCGTGACGGCGGGGATCGACTGGTACGACCGTTCAAGCACCTACAGCGATCCCGCCAGCGCGCTGGACGAGAACGCCCGCAACATCGGGCTTTACGCCCAGGCCCGGCTGGAGCCGGTCGAGCGGCTGGACCTGTCCTTCGGCCTGCGCTGGGACCGGCAGGAGTTTACCGGCACCAGCGGCTGGAAGGACCGGAACGCCGGCTTCAGCGGCAATGCCTCGGTCGCCTATGGCGTCACCGATGCGCTGGTGCTGCGCGCCGGGGCCTCGACCGTCTTCGGCGGCATCGCCATCGAGGACAACTACATCTTCAACGGCGCCTGGGACTACGACGTGCTGCGGCCGGCGCGCGCGCGCAACTATACGCTGGGCTTCGACTATCAGGCCGGCGACCTGCGGCTGGATGGCGAGCTGTTCCTGACCCAGGTCGACAACGCCCGCGGCGGGGCCTATGCCGGCATCGAGAATTTCGACTTCGAAAGCCGGGGCTACAACCTGGGCCTGGGCTATGGCTGGGACGGCGGCTATCTGCGCGCCAGCATGTCGGACAGCCGGGTCAGCGTGAACGGCGACCCGGCCTCCAGCTACCAGGCGCTGGATTTCGGCGCGCCGCTGGGCCGGGTGTTTTCCATCGAGGCGCAGCACACGCCGCTGGGCAGCCCCTTCACCTATGGCGGCAGCATCGAGGCGGCGGCGAAATACGACCGCATCGAGGGCGATTCCGACCGCACCATCCCCGGCTATGCCGTGCTGAACCTGTTCGCGGAATATGCGCCGACCGCGGTGCCGGGGCTGGTGCTGCGGGCCGAGGTCGCGAATCTCTTCGACAAGGATTACGCCGACCGCGCCACCTATGGCGGCGACTATGCCACCGTCACCCCGCTGCGCGAGCCGGGGCGCACCCTTTCGCTGGTGGCGACGAAACGGTTCTGACGGGCCCTCCCGCCGGTCAGCGGTAAAGCCGGTTCAGCACCCGCACCAGGTCATAGGCCTCGTCCGTGGTCAGGGCGGGGGCGAAGGCGGAGCGGATCTTGTCGGCATAGATCTGCCAGATCCGTGCCGGCAGGCCCCTGCCCGCCTCGGCGATGTAAAGGATCTGCCCGCGCCCGGCGCCACCCGCCGCGGCGCGCCGGATCAGGCCCGCCTTCTCGATCCGGGCGACATGGCGCGACAGCGCATATTGCGGCACGAACAGCCGCCGCTCCAGCACCTGCATCTGCACGCCGGCCTCGCCCGCCTCCTCGGTGGCCAGCAGGATCTCGTACCAGATCGGGTCGGCGATGCCGACCTCGCGCAGCGCCTTCTCGATCTGCGGCATCAGGGTGCGATGGATGCGCAGGATGGCGAAGAAGACCCGGTTATAGGCGGTCCGCGGGTCGTCGTCGCCGAATTGCGGCTGGGCGTCGGAGTTGGTCGTCACGGTCAGGGCAAGCTCCCGGAGGAATGGCGTCGGCTGCCCCTGCCTAGTCGAGAACACGGGGCCATGCCAACCGCCCCCTTCCCGCGCCGGGCCCGGCCCGCGGGCGCCCGCATCAGCCCTGGCCCGTCGCCTGCCGCCGCGCCGCAAAGGCCGCCTCCAGCCGCTTGCGGTGGGCGCGGGGCACGGTGACGGTGGTCCCGTTCCACAGCGTCAGCAGCAGCCGGCTGTCGGGCAGGGGCGCATGCTCGACGATGGCGTCGTAGCTCAGCCAATAAGAGCGATGCACCCGCATCCCCGCATCCTCGGGCAGTTGCGTGACCGCGTCCGACAGGCGATAGCGCACCAGCACCTCCTGCTCCTTGGTGACGACGCGGATGTAATGTTCCTCGGCCCGAATCAGCCGCAGGGCGGTGACGGGCCAGCTGTAGCTGCCGAATCGCACCGCGCGGGGCGGAGGCGGCACCGGCGGCTGCGGCGGCCGCGGCGGCTGCCGCAGTATCGGCACCGGCAGGTGACGCGTCATCGGCGCCGGCAGCGGTGCAGCCTGCGGCGCCGCGGGCGGCTGCGGGGCGGGCGGCTGCAGCACGACCTGCGGCGGCCTGGGCGGCGCCTCGGCCGGGTCGGCCGCGACCCGCAGCTCGGCCGCGGCCGGCGCTTCGCGTTGGGACTGGAGCTGGGTGGCCTGGATGAAAACCTTAGTATGCGGCAGCACGAAGATCGAGAACAGGATTTCCAGGTTCAGGATGACGAAATAGATCAGCACGAACTCTTCCGTCAGCGGCCTGAAGTTGGACCAGACCGGGCCGACCATGATCGGGTTGTAGACCCGCGCGAATCCCAGCGTCGCCAGCAGGGCGATCAGGGTGATCAACGGCACCGGCACGATCAGCCGCGGCCAGCGGCGGCAACACTTTTCTATCAGCAGCAATGTCCCGACCAGGATGCAGTAAAAGAACAGGGCCATGGCGGAAAACACGATCACGAACTCCCACCACGGCGGCGACGGCTGAAGCTGCACCGGGTAAAGATAGGTGATCAAGACGCTGGAAATCCCAAAATAGATCAGGAAATGCTGATCTGTCATTAGACGCCAAATCTGAATCGGCGTAAGCGAAAGCCTCCGCCCCGTCACCAAGACGAAATTGATCTGGGAATCGGCCGCCCGGCCGTTTCGCATGCTCCGTGCCGATCGATCCGCATTCGGCATGTCCGTCGTCACCCGGCCCGTTTTCTCATGAGTCATGGGGCGGCTGTTTAACCCATTTGTGCCGGCACTCAACCTATAGGCAGATTCGGCTGGGACCTGAGCCGGGGTCTTGGCCGGATTCGCAAGGGGATTCGCACCCGAATCTCTGGCGGCACCGTCGTTTGACGACAAGAGGCGGGACATCTTTCACCAGCATATACCATTTCACGTCACATGAACTGTAGCAGAAGAGTCTTTACCTACCGTTACCGTCATTCCATGACAATCGAACTGCAATCGGCGACATTTTAGTCATTCGGTATGTCGATCCACGGCTTCGCGCTGGGAAGCCCGCCCCCCCTCCGCTAGCAAGTTTTCATCATAGGCTGGACGCATTCCGAATGCGGCCGGCTTTCACCGTGAAGCTGGTTGGAGCCCTGCCAAGCACGGGACATCATGGAGATTTGATTTATGGCTAATTGCACTTCCGGCCTCGTGACCAATGGCGTAACCATCAGACAAGTGCTTATGAATGCTGGCGCTGCGGGAGATCAGACCCATGGGGCCTCCCTCGATCTGGACAAGGATGGCGTTTACAGCAACTCGGACGAGTTCGTTCAGATTTCCAACTTTTCCAATGCGCAGGTGGACATCTCCGGCTGGCAGATCTGGGCGTCGAAAGACAACAGCGGTGCCGATGGCAACCTGTATCACACCTTCCCGCCCGGCACCTACCTGGCCCCCGGCGCGTCGCTCTATGTGATCACGGAATACGCCGGCACTCCGCCCCTGGGCGTCGTCGAGGCGAATGGCTTGGTCAACGCCACCAACACGACCAATGCCCTATACGACGGCGACTACGGCGAGATCGCCCTGGTCAACACGACGAACCCGGCGAACATCGAATATGTCCAGTTCACCTTTGCCACGGCGAATCCCGACGACGTAACAAAATACGCCGGTTTTCCGAAAAATTCGGATGGCACGGCGGCCGCCCGCGTCACGGGCGATCCTCTCTCCCAAGATGCCAGCCCCGATATCCTCCAAGGATATATCATGGGGGCCCAGCGCACCTCTATTATGAACACTTCCCCAAACAACGGCCAGAGCATCACCTACGATCCTGAAAAGGGCGAGGTGGGCTATATCAACGGTGCCGCCGATTTTCCGGGAGTCACGACGAATCAGGCCGGTATCGACCTGAATGGCATCACCTTCTACGAGATCATGCCCGACAACAATGCCGGCTCCTACCGATTCGACGTCGATGGCGATGGCAAGGTGACGGCCGCGGACCAATACGCTTCCTTCGTGAATACGACCAACGCAGCGGTTGATATCAGCGGTTACGAAGTCTGGTCGACCACGCAGCCTGGTGGCGACACCACGGTTTATCTTTATCACAGGTTCGACCCCGGCACCGTTCTTCAGCCCGGCGAGGTTATCTATATCGTCACGGAATACACTGGCGATCCTTCCTTGCGCGCTGAAAGGATCGTCGAGTCGAATGCAACCATTGCCACGGATAGCTCTGAGCTGCTCCGGGCCTATACGGACGGCGAGATCGCGCTGGTCAACCCCGCCGCAGGCGGTAACTACATCCATTTCACCTGGGACAAGACCCCGGCAAACCTTTCTGCGCAAGCGACCTTTCCCGGCACCACGAATCTGGGCACGATTACCGCTACGGCCTCGTATTATAACGGCAACGAGCCGACCAACTCCGATGCTTACCGATATGACCACAACACCGGCTTTGTAACCGAGCATCCGCAGCAGGCAGCGCTGGCGGTTGGCGGCAATCCACCAGTCGGCCCCGACGGAATCGTGGATGGCACCCCCGGCAACGACAGCATGGGCCCCGGCTATCGCGACGCCCAGGGCGATGAGATCGACGCCGGCGGCGGGACGGACGATGTCATCAATGCGGGTGCGGGCGACGATACCGTTAACGGCGGCGAGGGCAACGACACCATCGAAGGCGGGGAAGGCAACGACCAGCTGAACGGTGGTTACGGCGACGATCTGCTGGACGGCGGCGATGGGGACGACACACTGATCGGCTGGGGCGGCAACGACGTCCTTGTCGGCGGCATGGGCGACGACTCGCTGGACGGCGGCGCGGATAACGACCTCCTGGACGGCGGCGAGGGCGACGATACCTTGCTTGGCGGCGATGGCGACGACCAGCTCGAGGGCGGCGAGGGGGCGGATTCCCTCCACGGCGGGCACGGCAACGACAGCCTGGAGGGCGGCGAGGGCCACGATACCCTGGTCGGCTGGGGCGGAAGCGACACCCTTGTCGGCGGCCTGGGCGACGACTCGCTGGACGGTGGCGCCGATGACGACGTCCTGGAAGGAGGCGAGGGTAACGACACCCTATTCGGCGGCGATGAGAACGACCTGCTCGATGGTGGCGAGGGGGATGATTCCCTCCACGGCGGCCATGGCGACGACAGGCTGCTGGGCGGCGCCGGCAGCGATACCCTGGTCGGCTGGGGCGGAAGCGACACCCTGGTCGGCGGCCTGGGCAACGACTCGCTGGACGGTGGCGCCGATGACGACGTCCTGGAAGGCGGCGAGGGCAACGATACCCTGTTCGGCGGCGATGAGAACGACCTGCTCGACGGCGGCACCGGGGACGATTCCCTGCTGGGCGGAAACGGCAACGACACCCTGCTGGGCGGTGCGGGTAACGATGCCCTCGACGGCAGCTACGGCGACGACCGCCTGGAGGGCGGCGAGGGTAACGACACCCTGTCCGGCGGCGATGAAAACGACCTGCTCGATGGCGGGGCCGGGGATGACTCCCTGCTCGGCGGGTTCGGCAACGACACCCTGTTGGGTGGCGCGGGCAGCGATACCCTCGACGGCGGCCATGGCGACGACCGCCTGGAGGGCGGCGAGGACAACGATACCCTGATCGGCTGGGGCGGAAGCGACACCCTGGTCGGCGGCCTGGGCGACGACTCGCTGGAAGGTGGCGCCGATGACGACGTCCTGGAAGGCGGCGAGGGCAACGATACCCTGTTCGGCGGCGATGAGAACGACCTGCTCGACGGCGGCACCGGGGACGATTCCCTGCTGGGCGGAAACGGCAACGACACCCTTCTGGGCGGCGCGGGCAGCGATGCGCTCGACGGCGGCCATGGCGACGACCGCCTGGAGGGCGGCGAGGGCAACGATACCCTGATCGGCTGGGGCGACAAGGACACCCTGATCGGCGGCCTGGGCGACGACTCGCTGCACGGTGGCGCGGATGACGACCTTCTGGAAGGCAGCGAGGGCCACGACACGCTGCTTGGTGGCGATGGCAACGATACCTTGCTTGGCGGCGAAGGCGACGACCGGCTCGATGGTGGCAAGGGGGATGATTCCCTCCACGGCGGCTACGGCAACGATGCCCTGGAGAGCGGAGACGGCAACGACACGCTGATCGGATGGGGCGGCAACGACACCCTGGTCGGCGGCCTGGGAGACGACTCGCTGGACGGCGGCGCCGATGACGACGTCCTGGACGGCGGCGACGGAAACGACACCCTGTCCGGCGGCGATGAGAACGACCTGCTCGATGGCGGCGCTGGGGATGACTCCCTGAGCGGTGGATACGGCAACGACACCCTGCTGGGTGGCGCGGGCAGCGATACGCTCAACGGCGGCCATGGCGACGACAGCCTGGAGGGCGGCGAGGACAACGATACCCTGATCGGCTGGGGTGGAAGCGACACCCTGGTCGGCGGCCTGGGAGACGACTCGCTGGACGGTGGCGCCGATAACGACGTCCTGGACGGCGGCGACGGAAACGACTCCCTGTTCGGCGGCGATAGCGACGACACCCTGCTGGGCGGCGCGGGTAACGATACCCTCGACGGCGGCTACGGCGACGACCGCCTGGAGGGCGGCGACGGCAACGATACCCTGATCGGCTGGGGCGGCAAGGACACCCTGATCGGTGGCCTGGGCGACGACTCGCTGCATGGTGGCGCGGATGACGACCATCTGGAAGGCGGCGAGGGCCACGACACGCTGCTTGGTGGCGATGGCAACGATACCCTGCTTGGCGGCGAGGGCGACGACGTGCTCGAGGGCGGCCTGGGCGACGATTCGCTGGTGGCCGGCGAGGGCAAGAACACCCTGGTGGGCGGCGCCGGCAACGACACGCTGATCAGCGGCAACGACGACGACGCGCTTTACGGCGGCGAGGGCAACGATTCCCTTGATGCCGGCCATGGCAACAACCTCATCGATGGCGGGGACGGCGACGACTACCTGATCGGCCGCTCGGAAAACGACACGCTTTATGGTGGCGCCGGCAACGATACGCTGCTTGCCGGCACCGGCGACGACCTCCTGGAGGGCGGCGAGGGCAACGACAGCCTGGAAGCCAGTGCCGGCACCGACACCCTGCTGGGCGGCGGGGGCAACGACACGCTGCATGGCGGGGCCGGCGACGACCTGCTGGATGGTGGGGTCGGCGCCGATAGGCTGACCGGCGGCCAGGGCATCGACCGCTTCGTCGTCGATGCCGGGGGCGACGTGATCACCGATTTCGACGCCAACACCGGCATGGGCGACGGGCAGGCCAACAACAACGAATTCGTCGATCTTGCCGCCTTCTACAACGAGAACACGCTGGCCACCTGGAACGCCGCCAATCCGGGGCAGACCTACAAGAACGCCCTGCATTGGCTGCGCGCGGACCAGGGCGACGGTGTGCTGGATGCGGTCGGCGGGCTGCGCATTCTGGACGGCACCGGCAATGCCGTCCAGGCCGACAAGCTGACCACCGAGAACACCGGCGTCGTCTGCTTCCTGCGCGGCACCCTGATCAAGACCGAGGATGGCGAGGTTCCTGTCGAGAAGCTGGAACCGGGCATGAAGGTGATGACGCTGGACCACGGCTATAAGGAGCTTTCCTGGATCGGCAAGCGCGTGCTGTCGGCCGCGGAACTGGCCGAGCAGCCCAAGCTGCGCCCGATCCGCATCCGCGCCGAGGCCCTGGGCGAGAACCTGCCCGAGCGCGACCTGATCGTCTCGCCCCAGCACCGGGTGCTGCTGCGCTCGGTCGTGGCGCGGCGGATGGTCGGCGAGGCCGAGGTTCTGCTGGCCGCGCGCCATCTGATCGGGCTGGAAGGCGTCGAGGTGGTCGAGGACATGCAGGAGGTGGAATACTGGCACTTCATGTTCGACCGGCACGAGGTGGTCTTCTCGAACGGGGCGCCCACGGAAAGCCTGTTCACCGGCCCCGAGGCGATGAAGGCGCTGGGGGCGGAGGCTCGGGAAGAGATCTTCACGCTCTTCCCGGAACTGGCCGAGCCCGAACGCGAGGTGCCCGTCGCGGCCCGGCTGCTGTTGCGCGGCCGGCAGGGGCGGCACCTGGTGCAGCGCTTGGTCGTCAATGGCAAGCAACCGTTCACCTGGGGCAAGGTGGGCTGATGCCGACCGGGGCGCGGGCCCAGCGCCACGCCCCGGACCATGGCGACCTGGCGGGCGGATGGGACGGAAACAACCGTCGCGCCGACCGCAAGGCCCTGGCGGTGGCCGAGCAGCGCCGACAGGGCCCCAATCACCGAAGCGGCGGGGGCATCTTGCCGCCTGGACCAGGAAGGCCGGCAGCACCGCCCCGCGCGGGGCGGTTCTGGAACGGCTGCACCAAAGCGTCACGGTGCGAACCGGCTGCGGCGCGCTCCTCGCATCGCCTTGCGGCGGAGACCGGCGCGGCGCGGCAGACCGTGGCTGTCACGGAACAGATCCGCAGAGCCGATACGGAACCGGAGGCCGACATGCTTGCAGAACACACCCCCGTCCAGATCCGCCGCAGCGGGGCCATGGTGCCCGTGCAATCCCTGCGCGCCGGAGATGTCCTTTACGACCCGCTGTCCGACGATCATGTCGAGATCCTGGGCATTTTCGGCTGCTGCTCGCTTGAGGCGCAGGGCCTCCTTTTCGGCGTCGCGCAGGGCCGCCTGGGTCCGGGCTGCCCCACGCACGGGCTTGCGCTATCGCGGCGCCGGCCGATCCTGGTTCCGGGAGCGCCGGAGGGGAATGAGGACCAGCCCCGCCTTGGCCCGCCGACCGCCCAGCGGATCGGCATCCCGCTGCCAGAGGACGCCATGCTGTTCGCCATCTTTCCCGAACGCGACCGCTTCATGATGTCCTGCGGGTTCTGCTTGCGCGTCCTGGCGCCCTGTCCATCCCATTTGCATTGAAGGAGCCACCCCATGGAAAAGGTCATGCGCGATGAATTCTGCCGATTCGACAGCGATCACGCGGGCGGCTTTCCGATGGGGACCGTCATCCTTGCGGTTCTGACGGCCCTTGCGGCCGGTGGACTGGCCTGGTGGATGGGCTGGGGGCTGGTATGGATCATCGTCACCTATTGCCTGACCGGCTCGGCGACGTTGGTGGCGCTTGCCTGGCACAACGCGAACCATGTCCCCGGTGATCATGCCGGCTGCTGCGGGCGTCTTTGCGCGGGAGAGGCCGAAGAGCCGGCCCGGCCCGCCGTCGCAGGAAGCCGGTTGCGATAACGCCCCGCAAGCAGGGCCGCGACAGCGGGCGGGCGCCGACTGCGCAACGATACCGCCTGTTGCCTGGCCCGCCAGACGCGCAACGGGGCGCCCCTTGGCCGTCACCCGCAGGCCCTTCGGCAGCCGGGCCTAGGCGCCGGTCGAAAGGGTCCGCCCAACATCAACATGGCTATGCAGTCCGGCGTGCCGCCGCAGCCGGCGCCGTCGTCGCGGCGGGGCTGCATCCCGCCGCATCGGGCACGCGCGCCCCAAGGGCGATGTCCAGATCTTGCGCCTGGCGAACCGCCGGTGTCCGGGACAGGCGGCGGCCCCTCGCTTTTGCCGGGCTGAAATTTGCCTTGGCGATCCCGGAACTTCATGGGCTCGGCCTTTGCCGCAGCCTGAGTTCCCGGTGAGGGTCGAAGGGCGGCGATCCGCCCTTTCAGCCCCCCGAAGGGCAAGACAGCGATTGCGGGGGCGGCGGTGAAATCATAACATTCCTGCCTATCGACAGGATTGCCTTGGTTTTCGCTCATGACAATATGGACCCCCGACCCCAGCGCCTTGCATCGCCCGGCCTATCTTTCCTTGGCCGAGCAATATGCGCGGGCGATCCGCGACGGCCAATTGCCCGCCGGAACCCGCCTGCCGCCCCAGCGCCGGCTGGCCGACGATCTGGGCCTGTCGGTCCAGACCGTCTCGCGCGCCTATGAGGAGCTGATCCGCCGCGGCCTGGTGGTGGGAGAGGTCGGGCGCGGTTCCTTCGTGCTGCCCCCCGGCTCGGAAAATACCCCGCCCTACCTGGCCGAGCGGCTGGGCGAGCTGGTGGACCTGTCGATCCTCAAGCCCGTCACCGAGCGGATGCATGTCGAGACCTTTCGCGAGGGGCTGCATTGGGTCGCCGAGAACCTGCCCGTCCCGGCGGCGCTGTCGTTCCGGCCGAACTCGGTCCTGCCGCAGCACCGGCAGATCGCCGCGGACTGGCTGCGCCGCAAGGGGATCGAGGCGGCGCCCGAAAACATCACCCTCACCGACGGCGCCACATCCGCCATCACCACCGCGGTGATGAGCGCGGTGCCCGCGGGCGGCACGCTGGCCGCCGCCGCGCTGACCCATCACCTGCTGATGCCGCTGTGCAAATACCTGGGCCTGCACCTGGAAGGGCTGCCGGTCGACGAGGACGGCATCGTGCCCGAGGCGCTGGACCACCTGGCGCGCAAGGGCAGCCTGCGCGCGCTTTACATGCAGCCGGCCGCGATCAACCCCATGGCGATCATGAGCAGCGCCGAGCGGCGCGCCGAACTGGCCGCCATCGCCCGCCGCCACGACCTGCTGATCGTCGAGAACGACATGCTGAACGCGATGATCCCGGACCGGCCGCCGCCCATGGCGGTGCTGGCGCCCGAGCGGGTGCTGCATATCAACGGCTTCACCAAGACCACGCTGCCGGGGCTCCGGGTGGCCTGGCTGCTGTCGCCGCCGCGGCTTGCCTCGGCCACCGCCAACCGGCACCTGGTGACGAACTGGATGGCCACCCCCGCCATGGTCGAATTGCTGAGCCATTGGATCGGCGACGGCACCGTGGACCGGCTGATCCTGTGGCAGCGCGAGGCGCTGGCCATCCGCCATGGCATCGCGCGCGAGGTTCTGGGCGCGGCCCCCTTCCGCAGCCATCCGCAAAGCCTGCACATCTGGCTGGAACTGCCCCCCGGCCGCGACGAAGAGGAATTCGTGGCCCAGGCCCGCCAGCGCGGCGTCGCCGTCGCCTCGGGCCGCGCCTTCCGGCTGAGCGAGCGGGGCCGGCGCGACGCAGTGCGAATCGCGCTGGGTTCGACCGGGACGGAAGAGCTGCGCCGCGGCCTTGCCCTGGTGGCCGAAACCCTGGGCGGCAGCGCGGAACCCCTGCTGCCGCTGATTTGACAGGCAGATTGCCCCGGAAAATTGTCATGATATTATTTAAATATTGACCTGATTTAATCTCGCTGCAAAGTTCCTCTGGACAGCAAGGGGGACGCTCTTGGACCAGCCGATCATTCGCATCCAGAACCTGCGAAAGTCCTTCGGGACGCTGACCGTCATCGACGGGCTGAACTTCGACGTGATGAAGGGCGAAAAGCTGGCGCTGATCGGCCCCTCGGGCTCGGGCAAGACCACCATCCTGCGCATCCTGATGACGCTGGAGGACATCTCGGGCGGGCGCATCGAGGTCTGCGGCGAGCCGCTTTACCACATGCAGCGGAACGGCGCCGAGGTGCCGGCGGACGAGGCGCATCTGCACAGGATGCGCCGCCATATCGGCATGGTCTTCCAGCATTTCAACCTGTTCCCGCACAAGTCGGTCTTGCAGAACATCACGCTGGCGCCGATGCTGACCAAGGGCGAGGCCCGCGCCGCGGCCGACAAGAGGGCGCGCGACCTGCTGGACATGGTCGGGCTGGCCGACAAGGCGGATTACATGCCAAGCCAGCTTTCCGGCGGCCAGAAGCAGCGCGTCGCCATCGCCCGCGCCCTGGCCTTGCAGCCGCAGATCATGCTGTTCGACGAGGTGACTTCGGCGCTCGACCCCGAACTGGTCGAGGAAGTGCTGGAGGTGATGAAGCGCCTGGCCGCCGAGACCGACATGACCATGCTTCTGGTCACGCATGAGATGGGCTTCGCCCGTGATTTCGCCGACCGCGTCCTGTTCTTCGACAAGGGCCGCATCGTCGAACAGGGCCCGCCTGCCCAGCTATTCACCGCGCCGCAAGAGGACCGCACGAAGTCCTTCCTGCGCAAGATCATCGCCGCCGGACAGCGCGTGTGATGCCAACCCGACAGGAGAGAACGATGAAGAAATGCCTGATTGCCGTGGCCTTGCTGGCCGCACCGCTGCCCGCCATGGCCGACAAGCTGGAAGACCTGCAAAAGCAGGGCTATGTCCGCATCGCCATCGGCAACGAGCCGCCCTATACCGCCGTCGCCTCGGACGGCAAGGTCTCGGGCGCGGCGCCGGACGTGGCGCGCGCGGTGTTCGAAAAGCTGGGGATCAAGGACCTAGAGGCCTCGATCGCCGAATATGGCGCGATGATCCCCAGCCTGCAGGCCGGCCGCGTCGATGCGATCACCGCGGGCCTGTTCATGAAGCCAGAGCGCTGCAACGCGGTCGCCTATTCCCAGCCGATCCTGTGCGATGCCGAGGCGCTGCTGGTGCCCAAGGGCAATCCCAAGGGCTTCAAGTCCTATGCCGACATCGCCAATGACGCCTCGGCCAGGATGGGCGCCCCCGGCGGCGGGACCGAGGAAAAGCTGGCACTGGATGCCGGCGTGCCGCGCGACCGGCTGGTCGTGGTGCCCGACCCGCAATCGGGGCTGAAGATGGTGCAGGACGGCCGCATCGACGCCTATTCGCTGCCGGTCCTGTCGCTGAACGACCTGCTGGCGAAATCGGGCGACGCCAACCTGGAAGTCTTTGCCCCGGTCGAGGGCGCCCCGGTCTATTGCGACGGCGCCGCCTTCAACAAGAAGGACACCGCGCTGCGCGACGCCTTCGACGTGGAACTGGCCAAGCTGAAGGAATCGGGCGAATTCGCCCAGATCGTCGAGCCCTACGGCTTCTCGGCGGCCGCGGCCATGTCCACCACCCGCGACGCGCTCTGCGCCGCGCAGTAATATCCGGGGCGGGGGCCGACCCCGCCCATCCCGACAACGGCAAAGGCAGGCTTCGGCGCATGGGCGACTGGGCAGGATATCTGACACTCATCCTTATGGGGGCCTGGGTCACGGTCAAGCTGACCCTGATGGGTTCGGCATTGGCGTTGGTCGTGGCCTTCATCGCCGGGCTCGGCCGCATCTCGCGCCACGCCTGGGTCCGCTGGCTCGCGACCGCCTATATCGAGTTCTTCCGCGGCACCTCGATCTTCGTGCAGCTGTTCTGGATCTATTTCGTGCTGCCGATGACCGGCGCGGAACTGACGCCGATGCAGGCCGGGGTGATGGCCCTTGGGCTGAACGTCGGCGCCTATGGGGCCGAGGTGGTGCGCGGCGCCATCCTGGCCGTGCCGCGCGACCAGCACGAGGCCTGCGTCGCCGTCAACCTGACCCGGTTCCAGCGCATGCGCCACGTCATCCTGCCCCAAGCGCTGCCCTTGATGCTGCCGACCTTCGGCAACAACGCCATCGAGCTTTTGAAGGCTACCTCGGTCGTGTCGCTGATCTCGCTGTCGGACATGACCTTCCAGGCGCAGGTGGTGCGGTCGCAGACCGGCAGCACGCTGATGCCCTTCGTCACCATCCTGCTGCTGTATTTCGCCATGTCCTCGGCGCTTTCCTTCGGCATGCGCCGGCTGGAGCGGCGGGTGACGCGCGGCCTGGACGGGGTACGCTGAGATGGAATGGGATTGGGATTTCGCCTGGTCGATCATGCCGACCCTGCTGGCCGGGTTTCGGATCACCCTGGTCGCCACCGCGCTTGGCGCCGTGGTCGCTGCCGTGCTGGGGCTGGTCTTCGCCATCCTGCGCCGCTCGGCCAACCGCACCGTCGCCCGCACCACCGGCTTCGTGGTCGAGTTCATCCGCGGCACGCCGCTGCTGGTGCAGCTTTACTTCATCTTCTACGTGCTGCCCGACCTGGGGCTGCGCCTGCCGGCACTGACTGCGGGCGTGATCGGCATGGGCCTGCATTACGCCACCTATGCCGCCGAGGTCTATCGCGGCGGCATCGAGGCGGTGCCCCGCGGGCAATGGGAGGCAGCCAAGGCCACCAACCTGACCCCGCGCCAGACCTGGCTGCACGTGGTGCTGCCGCAGGCGGTGCCGCCGATGATCCCGGCGATGGCCAATTATCTGCTGGCCATGTTCAAGGAAACGCCGCTGCTGTCGGCCATCACCGTGCTTGAGCTGATGAACCAGGCCAAGTCGGTGGCCAACAGCTCCTATCGCTATGTCGAGCCGATGACGCTGGTCGGCGTGATGTTCCTGGTCGTCAGCCTGATCTCGGTGGTGGCGCTGCGCTGGCTGGAACGCCGTTATGGGAGGATTTCGCGGTGACTGTCCTGTCCGTTCCGGTCGCGCTGGACGACCGCCCCCTGCCCCGCCGCCTGGGCCTGGTGACGCTGGCGACCGACCACACGACCGAGGTCGATTTCGCCGCCCTGCCGGCGCATGGCGTGGGCGTCTATGCCACCCGCATCCCCTTTGCCAACCCGGTGACGCCCGAGACGCTGGCCGCCATGGCCAAGGACGTGACCGCGGCGGCGGCGCTGATCCTGCCGGAGGAGGATCTGGATGCGGTGGTCTACAGCTGCACCTCGGCCTCGGTGGTGATCGGCGACCAGGCGGTGCGCGACGCGATCCGGCTGGGCAAGCCCTCGGCGGAACCGATCACGCCGATCTCGGCCGGCTTCGCGGCGCTGCGGGCGCTGGGGGCGGACAGGATCACCCTGCTGACGCCCTATACCCCGCGCACCACCCGGCCGATGGCGGAATGCTTCGAGGCCGGCGGCTTTGCCCTGCAGGGCGTCTCTTGCCTGAACCTGACCGATGATCGCGAGATGGCGCGGATCTCGCACGCCACCATCATCGAGGCGGCGCGCGCCGCGCTGGTGCCGGGCAGCCAGGCGCTGTTCATCGCCTGCACCGCCGTGCGTGCTTGCGCGATCATCGACCGGATCGAGGATGCGGTCGGCGTGCCCGTGGTCTCGGCCAATTCCGCGACGCTCTGGGCCGCGGCGCGGGCCTGCGACGTGACCGGACCGGTGGCTCCGGGCCAGTTGATGAGGCTGGCATGACCGTGACGCTGGACGACATCCGCGCCGCCGCCGAACGCATCCGCGGCCATGTGATCGAAACGCCGCTGGTCCGCGACAAGGCGCTGTCGGCGCGGCTGGGCCAGCCGGTCTGGCTGAAATGCGAATATCGCCAGACCACCGGCGCCTTCAAGCTGCGCGGGGCGACCAATGCGATCCTGTCGCTGCCGCCCGAGGCGCTGGCGCGCGGCGTCGTCACCGCCTCGACCGGCAACCATGGCCGGGCGCTGGCCCATGCCGCCCGCGCGCTGGACGTGCCGGCCACCGTCTGCCTGTCGCGGCTGGTGCCGGGCAACAAGGTGCAGGCGATCCGAGATCTGGGGGCAGAGGTCCGCATCACCGGCGCCAGCCAGGACGAGGCCATGGCCGAGGTCGCCCGCGCCGTGGCGCAGGAAGGCATGACCGCGATCCCGCCCTTCGACCACAAGGCGGTGGTGGCGGGCCAGGGCACCATCGGCCTGGAAATCGGCACGCCGGAAACGGTGCTGGTGCCGCTGTCCGGCGGTGGCCTTGCCGCCGGGGTCGCGGTGGCGATCAAGGCGCTGGCCCCCGGCACGCGGGTCATCGGCCTGACCATGGAAAACGGCGCCGCCATGGCCGCGAGCCTGGCCGCCGGCCATCCGGTCGAGGTCGCGGAAACCGCCAGCCTGGCCGACAGCCTGGGCGGCGGCATCGGCTTGCAGAACCGCGTGACCTTCGCGCTCTGCCGCGCGTTGCTGGACGATGTGATCCTGCTGACCGAGGCCGAGATCGCCCAGGGCATCCGCCATCTCGGCCGCGCCGGCCATGTCGTCGAGGGTGCGGCCAGCGTCGGCACCGCCGCGCTGCTGGCGGGCAAGGTCGTCCCGCAGGGCCCGACCGTCTGCATCCTTTCCGGCGCGAATATCGACCCCGCGCTGCACGCGCGCATCATGGCGGAGGCCGCATGAGACCGCCCGTGACCATCCTGACCGAGACCGATCTGCGCGCCCTGGTGCCGCTGGACGCCGAGGCCGTGGCCTGCATCCGCGACGCCTTCGTGGCGCTGGCGACCAAGGCGGTGGCGATGCCGCCGATCCTGCGCCTGGACATCCCCGAACACCGGGGCGAGGTCGATGTGAAGACCGCCTATGTCCCCGGCCTCACGCATTTCGCGATCAAGATCTCGCCCGGCTTCTTCGGCAACCCGGCGCTTGGCCTGCCCTCGACCAACGGCATGATGGTGGTGCTGTCCGCAACGACCGGGCTGGTCGAGGCGCTGCTGCTGGACAACGGCTATCTGACCGACGTGCGCACCGCCGCCGCCGGGGCGGTGGCCGCCGATGCGCTGGCCCGGCCGGACGCGGCGACGGCGGCGATCCTGGGCGCCGGGATGCAGGCGCGGATGCAGCTGCAGGCGCTGGCGCTGGTGCGGCCGCTGGCCGGCGCGCGGGTCTGGGCGCGCGATCCCGCCAAGGCGCAAGCCTTCGCGGCCGAGATGGCCGCCGCCCTGCGCATTCCGGTGATCGCCGCCGCGACTGTGGCCGGGGCTGCGCGCGGCGCAGATCTGGTAGTCACGACCACGCCCGCGGAAAAGCCCATCCTGGCCGCCGCCGATGTGGCGCCCGGCACCCATGTCACCGCCATGGGCTCGGATGCCCAGCACAAGAACGAGATCGCGCCGGACCTGATCGAGCGTGCCCATTACGTCGCCGATCGCCTGTCGCAGACCCGCGAGCTGGGGGAACTCCACCACGCGCCGCTGGCCGGGCAGGATTTCCCCGAGCTGGGCCAGATCCTGGCAGGGCAGCGCCCCGGCCGGACCAGCCCCGAACAGATCACCCTGGCCGACCTGACCGGCACGGGCATCCAGGACACCGCCATCGCCACCCTGGCGCTTGCCCGCGCGGGCAAGGCCGGGGCCGGCCGCAGCTTCACCCTGTAAGAGAAACCGCCATGACAGACGTCGCATTGAAGTTCACCCGCGAGGAATATGCCGACCGCCTCGCCAAGACCCGCCGGGCGATGGACAAGGCGGGGGTCGATCTGCTGATCGTCACCGATCCGTCGAACATGAACTGGCTGACCGGCTATGACGGCTGGTCCTTCTATGTCCATCAATGCGTCGTGGTGCCGCCGGATGGCGAGCCGATCTGGTATGGCCGCGGACAGGACGCGAACGGCGCGAAGCTGACGGCCTATCTGAAGCCCGACAACATCATCGGCTATCCCGACCATTACGTGCAGAACCCCCAGATGCACCCGATGGACTACCTGTCCGGCATCCTGCGGGACCGCGGCTGGGGCGCGAAGCGCATCGGGGTCGAGATGGACAATTACTGGTTCACCGCCGCCGCCTTTGCCAGCCTGACCCGGAACCTGCCCGACGCGACGCTCAGCGATTGCACGGCGCTGGTGAACTGGCAGCGCGCGGTGAAATCGCCGCAGGAGATCGCCTATATGCGCAACGCCGCCCGCATCGTCGAGGCGATGCACGCCCGCATCCTCGACAAGGTGCAGGTCGGGATGCGCAAATGCGACCTGGTCGCCGAGATCTACGACGCCGGCACCCGCGGCGTGGACGGGATCGGCGGCGACTATCCGGCCATCGTGCCGCTGCTGCCCTCGGGGCGCGATGCCTCGGCGCCGCACCTGACCTGGGACGACAGGCCGATGAAGGCCGGCGAAGGCACCTTCTTCGAGATCGCCGGCTGCTATCACCGCTATCACGTCCCGCTGTCGCGCACGGTGTTCCTGGGCCAGCCGACGCAAGCCTTCCTGGACGCCGAAAAGGCCACGCTGGAGGGGATGGAGGCCGGGCTGGCCGCCGCGAAGCCCGGCAACACCTGCGAGGACATCGCCAAGGGTTTCTTCGACGTGCTGGCGAAATACGGCATCGTCAAGGACAACCGCACCGGCTACGGCATCGGCGTCAGCTATCCCCCGGACTGGGGCGAGCGCACCATGTCCCTGCGCCCCGGCGACCGCACCGTGCTGCAACCCGGCATGACCTTCCATTTCATGACCGGGCTCTGGCTCGAGGACATGGGGCTGGAGATCACCGAGTCGATCCTGATCACCGAGACCGGCGTGGAATGCCTTGCCGATGTCCCGCGCCAGCTGTTCGTGAAGGACTAGCGCCATGTTGCAGATGCAGCTTGCGCCCTCGCCCATCGCGGCGACGGTGGATTTCGCGGCGCCGGGGGTGCAGCACGGCTTCCTGCGCCTGCCCTATTCGCGCGACGATGCGGCCTGGGGGTCGATCATGACCCCGATCACCGTGGTCAACAACGGCGAGGGGCCGACGGCGCTGCTGACCGGCGCCAACCACGGCGACGAATACGAGGGGCCGATCGCGCTTTTCGACCTGGCCGCGACCATCCGGGCCAAGGACGTCACCGGCCGCATCATCATCGTTCCGGCGATGAACTACCCGGCCTTTGCGGCGGGCACCCGCACCTCGCCCATCGACCGCGGCAACCTGAACCGCAGCTTTCCGGGCCGGCCGGACGGCTCGGTCACGCAGAAGCTTGCGGATTACTTCCAGCGCGTGCTGCTGCCGATGGCGGATGTGGTGCTGGATTTCCATTCCGGCGGCAAGACGCTGGATTTCCTGCCCTATTGCGCCGCCCATATCCTGCCCGACAAGCGGCAGGAGGCGGCGGCCTTCGACCTGGTGCGCGCCTTCGGCGCCCCCTGGTCGGTCAGGATGCTCGAGATCGACGCGGTCGGCATGTATGACACCGCGGCCGAGGAAATGGGCAAGACCTTCGTCACCACCGAACTGGGCGGCGGCGGCACCGCCACCGCCCGCACCGCCGGGATCGCCCGGCGGGGGTTGCGCGACCTGCTGGTCGCGGCCGGGGTGATGCGCGGCGAGGTCGAGGCCCGGCCGACGCGCTGGCTCGACATGCCCGATGCGGATTGCTTCACCTTTGCCGAGGATGGCGGGCTGATCGAGTTCCTGGCCGACCTGGGCGATGCCGTGGAACAAGGCCAGCCCGTCGCCCGCATCTTTCCCGTGACGCGCACCGGCCTGGCCCCGGTCGCGGTCCATGCCCGCCGCGCCGGGCTGATGATGGCGCGGCATTTCCCCGGCATCGTGAAACCCGGCGATTGCGTCGCCGTCATCGGCGAGGAGGTTCAGCCATGATCACCGACAAGACCCTGATGCGCGAGGATGCCTTCGTGAACGGCGCCTGGGTGGGCGGGGCGCGCTTTGCCGTCACCGATCCCGCGACCGGGCAGCCGGTGGCGCAGGTGGCGCGGCTGGATGCGGTGCAGGCCCGCGCGGCGGTCGATGCGGCGCAGGCGGCGTTTGCCGGCTGGTCGGCGCTCTTGCCGCAGGAACGGGCCGCCGTGCTGATGCGCTGGCACCGGCTGATCGTCGATGCGCGCGAGGATCTGGCGCGGATCATGACCGCCGAGCAGGGCAAGCCCCTGTCGGAATCGCGCGGCGAGATCGACTATGCCGCCAGCTTCGTCGAGTTTTATGCCGAGGAAGCCAAGCGCCCGAACATCGAAAGCGTGACCTCGCATCTCTCGACCGCCGAGATGGAGCTGTGGCGCGAACCGCTGGGCGTCGCGGCACTGGTCACGCCCTGGAACTTTCCCTGCGCCATGATCACCCGCAAGGCGGCGGCGGCGCTGGCAGCGGGCTGCACCGTGGTCGTGCATCCCTCGGCCGAGACGCCGCTGTCGGCGACCGCGCTGGCGGAACTGGCGGATCGCGCGGGCTTTCCGGCCGGCGTCTTCAACGTGGTGACGGGCGAGGCGCCCGAGATCGTGGGCGCCTGGTGCGCCGATCCGCGGGTGCGGGCGCTCAGCTTCACCGGCTCGACGCAGGTCGGCAAGCTGCTCTATCGCCAAAGCGCCGAGACGGTGAAGCGGCTGGTGCTGGAGCTGGGCGGGCACGCGCCCTTCATCGCCTTTGCCGATTGCGACCTCGACCTGGCGGTGGACGAGGCGATCAAGGCCAAGTTCGCCACCTCGGGCCAGGATTGCCTGGGCGCCAACCGCTTCCTGGTCGAGCGGCCGGTCTATGACGAGTTCTGCCGCCGCTTCACCGCCGCCGCCGCCGCGCTGACGCTGGGGCCGGGGGCCGAGGATCGCGACCTCGGCCCGCTGATGAACGAAGGCGCGGTCAGGAAGCAGGAGGAGCATGTGGCGGACGCGCTGGCCCGCGGCGCGCGCCTGCTGACCGGCGGCAGCCGCGATCCGCAGGGGCCGCTGTTCTATCGCCCGACCGTTCTGGCCGATGTGCCGGCCGAGGCGCTGATCTTTCGCGAGGAAACCTTCGGCCCCGTCGCCGCCATCGCCCCCTTCGACACCGAGGACGAGGCGGTCCGCATCGCCAACGCCACCGAATACGGCCTTGTCGCCTATGTCCACAGCCGCGACCCGCGCCGCATCTATCGCCTGTCCCGCGCCCTGGAGTTCGGCATGGTCGCGGTGAACCGCACCAAGGTCACGGGCGCGCCGATCCCCTTCGGCGGCATGAAGCAATCGGGCCTGGGCCGCGAGGGCAGCCGCCACGGGCTCGAGGCCTTCACCGAGATCAAATACGTCTGCCGCGACTGGGCAGAGACAAGGAGAGCGTGATGCTGACCAATGACGAGCTGTCCAGATGGGACCGCGAAAGCCTGTTCCACCCCTCGACCAATCTGGGCCAATTCGCGCGGGGCGAGGGGCCGCAGCGCATCATCGCGGGCGCGGAAGGCGTCCATATCATCGACCGCGACGGCAACCGGCTGCTGGACGGCTTTGCCGGGCTCTATTGCGTGAACGCAGGCTATGGCCGGACCGAGATCGCCGAGGCCATCGCCGCGCAGGCGCGCGAGCTGGCCTATTACCATGCCTATGCCGGACATGGTTCGGAAGCCTCGATCACGCTGGCGAAAATGGTCATGGACCGGGCGCCGAAACACATGGCGCGGGTCTATTTCGGCCTGGGCGGCTCGGACGCCAATGAAACCAACGTCAAGCTGGTCTGGTATTACAACAACATCCGCGGGCTGCCGCAGAAGAAGAAGATCATCTCGCGCTGGCGGGGCTATCACGGTTCGGGGCTGATGACCGGCTCGCTGACCGGGCTGGAGCTGTTCCACAAGAAATTCGACCTGCCGCTGGCGCAGGTGATCCATACCGAGGCGCCCTATTACTATCGCCGCAAGGACGCCGGCATGACCGAGGAACAGTTCAGCGCCCATTGCGCCGAGGAACTGGAGCGGCTGATCGCGGCCGAGGGCGCCGACACCATCGCCGCCTTCATCGGCGAGCCGGTGCTGGGCACCGGCGGCATCGTCCCGCCGCCCAGGGGCTATTGGGATGCGATCCAGAAGGTGCTGGCGCGACACGACATCCTGCTGATCGCGGACGAGGTGGTGACGGGCTTCGGCCGGCTGGGCAGCATGTTCGGCAGCGATCACTATGGCATGACCCCCGACATCATCACCTGCGCCAAGGGCCTGACCTCGGCCTATGCGCCCTTGTCGGGCAGCATCGTCGGGCAGAAGGTCTGGGACGTGCTGATGCAGGGCACCGACGAACATGGCGTGCTGGGCCATGGCTGGACCTATTCCGCCCATCCCATCGGCGCGGCGGCGGGCATCGCCAACCTGCGGCTGATCGACGAGCTGGGGCTGGTCGAGAATGCCGGCCGCGTCGGCCGCTACCTCAACGACCGCATGCGCGGGGCGCTTGGCGATCACCCGAACGTGGGCGAGATCCGCGGCGAGGGCATGCTCTGCGCCGTCGAGCTGGTCCGCGACCGCGACACGCGCGGCTTCTTCGACGCGGCCGAGGGCATCGGCGGCAGGGTCGTCGCCGCCATGCTCAGGCGCGGGGTGATCGCGCGGGCCATGCCGCAGGGCGACATCATCGGCCTGGCCCCGCCGCTTTGCCTGACCGAGGCCGAGGCGGAGGTGATCGTCGATGCGACCGCCGAGGCGCTGCGCGAAACGCTTGGCTGAACCTGGCGGCGGGCGGCGGCCTATGCGGCTGCCCGCCGAATGTGTCGTCCGCAATGATGTCGCCTTGCAAGAATTTCGCGCTCGCCTTCACCCAAACGGGTGACGACAGTCCCCTGCCCCCGGCCCTGTAATCGGAACCGGGCCTTGCGCCCGTGATTTCAGGTTTTCTTGGAGGGTTCCATGCAGACGGGCAAGATCTTCGGCGGCGTCCTGGCCGCGTCAATCACGCTGGCGCTGGCAGGTTGCGGCGGTAGCAGCGGGTCTGGAGGCGGCGGCGTGCCGGGTGGTGGAGGCGGCACAGCGGACGGCCAGACCTTTCTGGAACATGACGGGCCGTTGATGGAGATGGAGGGCCGCACCGCAGCCCTTGCCCCGACCAGCACCGCAGCCATGCCGACGACGGGCAGCGCCACCTATGACGGCTATGCCTTCGTCGAAATGAACATGACCGGCGGCCCGGTCGCTGTCGGCGATCCCGGATACGAGGCCGCGAACGCCAGGATCGCGCTCAACGCGGATTTCGCCAGCAGCAGCGTTTCCGGGCAGATCCACGAGGTCGGCGTCGAGGACGGCCCCACCCTGACCGGCAGCCTGCCGATCACCGGCGGCAGCATCAGCGGCAACGGCATGACGGGCCGCGCGGCGGGCACGCTGGGCGGCGGCGACCGCGGCGACCTCGGCCTCGACCTCGCGCTGGACGGGACGTTCAGGGGCAGCGCCGCCGAGGCCGTGCGGGGGACCATCACCGGCACGGTCGAATATGACGGCGCCACGGGCGCGGTCTTCGGCGACAGCGGCTTCGCCGCCGAGCGCTGATCCCGCCGAATGCTGCCCGCATCATGGAAGGCGGGCTGGCGGGCCTGGGTCTTCGCCAGCCTGCTGCCCTGCCTGGCCTCGCCCGCCTGGGCAGAGCAGCCCGACCGGACCCAGGCGGCGCTGATGTCCGGCTTGCCCCGGCTGGCGGGTTTTGCGCTGATGCGCGACCGTCCTGCCGGGCGGGCCCCGTTGCTGGCGCGGCTGCTGCATCACGAAGGGATGCTGCGCGACGGCCGCCCGCAGCCGGTCCTGCTGTCGCGGCACCTGACCGCCCGGCCGCTGCTGCGATGGGACGACAATATCAACGGCGGCATCCCCGGCGAAAGCCTGACGGTCGGGGGCATCGACCTGACGGTCAGCCCGGAAAGCCGCGCCCGCGGCGGGCTGGTGCTGGGCCTTACCGCCTCGGCCGGCGCAAGATACCGGCTGGCGCCGGGGCGGGTGCTGCGGCTGGCGGGCCAGGCGACGGCGGTCTATTCGCCGCGGCACGATCTTTCGCGCCAGGATCTGGGGCTCGGGGCCTGCCTTGCGCAGCACCTGGGCGAATGGCGCTTTGTCGACCTGTGCGGCGGCTACGCCTTTGGTCGGACGGATCTGTCCGAAAGCCATCTGGCCTGGACCGGCCTGCGCGGCACCAGGCTATTCGAGGCCGCGGGCGCCCTGCACGAGATGTCCCTGGGCCTGCGGCAGACCTGGCGCAAGGATTATCGCCAGGCCTTCGCGGACCTGTCGCTCGGCAGCGCCGTTTCCGGGATCGGGGCGGTCGGGCTTCAGCTTTCCGCCGGCGAAAGGGTCGCCGGCCACAACGCCATCCGCTATCGGGCAGGGCTGTCGCTGACCCGCCCGGTCGGGAACCGCCCCGTGACCCTCGGCATCGGCTGGCAACGGGAAGAGGGCTCTGCGGTCTTCGGCACCCCGCGGCGGGACGATGTCCGCACCCTGGGCACCGAGGTCGCCCTGACGCCGAAATTCACGCTGCTGCTGGCGGGGCAACGTCGGTCGTCGACGGTTCCGATGTATGACGAAAACCGGGTCATGCTGGATGTCCGCTGGCGCTGACCGGACGGCGCGGCAGCCCCTCAATTGAAAAGCCGCCGGCGCCAGTAGCCCAGGAAAACCCTGGCCCGTCGCAGCAGGGGTTCCCGGCGCTGCATGTAGTATCGTGCCTTTTCGTAAAGGTAATCGTCCTGGTATCCCCGAAGGAATGGAGAGATCCTGTGTCCCTTGCGAAAGGAATCCCGGATGCGAAGCAATCGCAACCCCCATTCCTGGCAATGAAAGATGCGAATGTCCTCGCCATTGACAAGGCGCAAGCCCCAAAGGCCGTTTTCCGCCACATAATCCTCGGCCGCGCCTTCGACCAGGAACCTGCCGTATTTCGACTCGGAATCCTGGGTTCCGGCCTGGAGCGTCCTCCAGATTTCCGGCTGGATCACCAGGAAGCAATTGCTGATGCTTTGCGTCAGCATGAATTCCGGCCTGGCCGTAGGCCGGTCCGCGCGATAGGGCAATGTGCTGCCGGTCATGAAACAGGCGCCCGTTTCCTTCATCAATGCAAGGGCCGCGTCCTGCCAGGCCACATTCCGGGCGCGATAGGGAATGGTATCCAATCGCACCACGCATCCAAGATCGGCCGTTACCGCATCGAACTGCTTTTCCAGAAGCTGCTGTTCCGAATCGGTGGTTTCCCGCGGCGTCGTCCTGCCCATGTCATGCAGGCGAATGCCATGCGCTTCGCATAGCTGCCGGACGCGGGTTTCTATGCCGGGATCCTTGCCCAGATGCACGACCAGCTCGGCAATCGGATGGTCGAAAAAGGCAATCCAATCTTCAAGGATCACGCAATGATGCTCTTCAAGCACAAAGGTCAACAGCGCGACTGACGGAGCCTCGGGCGCCTTGTCAGATATCAGCATGCAGCATTTCCAGTTTGCAGAAACAATTACCCCGGCCGATCCTAAGGATACCGGCACGGAATGCGAGCGAAAAGAGGCTTCGCCCTAAATCTGCGCCCATCGCCTGCCCCCTCCGCCGCGGATTCCTGCGCCCCTGGACGGCCCGCCGGCCTGCACGCGGCGCCGTCTGCTGCGGTATCCACATACCAAGCCTGCCCGGAAAACCCGGCTGCGCCGTCAAGTGTTGCGTTGACACCCGTGGCTTTCTTCAACATGTTTCCTGGAAATCAGCTTTCCGGGTGCCATGGTGCGTCGCTATCTTTTCCTGTGTCCCGACACGCAAACGGCATCGGGCGGGATTGCCGTCATCTATGACACGGTGGCAGCGCTGTGCCGGGCGGGCTATGACGCCGCCATCCTGCACAACAGCCCCGCCGCCGGCTATCTGGACCATCCCGACAAGCCGCCGCTCTGCTATACCTATGACTATTATATTGCCCGGCAAAAACAGGGGTTGGACGGCCGGCGCGCCCGGCTCATGTCGCCCTTTATTCTCATGGGCGAAAAACTTCGCGGCGGGCCCCTGAAACCCTGGCGGCCGGGGGTCGAGGATATTCTGGTCATACCGGAGTTCATGATCACCGCGGCAATGACGGCTTTTCCGCAGTCCCGGCTTGGCGTTTTCGTGCAAAACCCGTTCGCCTTCCAGGAGGCTCATGCGGAATCCATGGAAAGGGGGCTCGACATCCGCGAACGCGCGGACTGGTTCCTGGGCGTTTCGCAAATATGCCTCGATCAGTTCGAACTTCTGAATATCCAGACCGGCCATCACCTTCCCGTCTCGATGAAGCCCGAGGATTTTCCCTTTCGCGAGGAAAAGGAGCGGCTGATTACCTATATGCCGCGCAAACGCTCGGCAGAGGCACGCCAGATCGTCGATACGCTGGAGCGCCGGGGGAAATTGAAGGGATACCGGATTCAGGAACTCGACAATATGCCGCGGCTGAATGTCTCGGATCATTTGCAACGCAGCCAGTTCTTCATTTCGCTGCTGCGCATGGAATCGATCGGCTTCCCGGCAGCAGAAGCAATGGCGGCGGGCTGCATCGTGGTCGGCTACACCGGGCTTGGCGGGCGGGAATACTTCACCCCCGAAACCGGGATTCCCGTGACCGAGGACGATACCCTGGGGCTTGTGCATGCGCTGGAGGCGGCGGTGGCGGAATATGCCGCCGCGCCGGCGCGTCTTGATGCCATCCGCCGCCACGCAAGCGCGGTGGTGAATGCCAATTACAACAGCGATACCTTTGAAACGGCGCTGCTGAAGATCTGGCGCGAACTCGATGCGGCGTAAGGGCCGCCGTCCAGAGGACAGCTGGCCGAGGTAAGGGTGCCCCGCAACCCCTTTGCCGGGCAGCAGCACCCTGCGAATGCGCAGGCAAGGTCGGGGTATCGGCGCCCGCAGATGAAGGCCCGCTTCAGTCCTGGGGGAAATAGCCCGGACGGTTCTGCCGGATCGCCAGCGTGATGGATTGCCGCAAGGATCGCAGCAGGAACAGCCCCACCGCCATGACAAGAATCGCGCCCATTCCACCCAGGGAATATGCCAGGAAAACGCCCAAAAGCGACAGGTTCAGGAAAAGTGCCAGGCTGACCCCCATCAGCCCTCCGGCTATCGCCGCCAAGATATAGATGACCAGCTCTCCGCCTGTAGAGCCGCAGTCATGGTCGAATGCTTCGCTGCTGGCAGTTTCGGAAAAACGGCACTTCGTCAACATGGCTACTCCTCGTCATATTCTGCCTTGGGCAAATGCGGATTGGTCGGCACGTTTCGAAAGGGCCGGGGCGCAAGCCCCGGTTCACTGCTGCGCGCTGGCCCGCCCCTTGAAGGGAATGAGGCAGGCGGTCGCCTTGATCGGCTCGGGTTCGGGCTGCACCGCCGGCGCGATGCGGCCGATCTGGTCGCGCAAGCCGCTGAGCTGCCGCAGAAGCCCGCGGATATGCCATTCCAGATCGTCTATGTCCTCGTCGCGAAAGGCCTTGCCGTCGGCATAGGCCCGGCAATAGGCGATCTTGGCTTGGGCCTGGGAAAGCTTGCGTTCCAGGATCTTCGTGACCTTCGCCGGCGGCACGCCCGGCTGGTTCAGGTCCATGTCCTGCACATCCTCGAGCCCGAGTTCCCGGATGAAGCCGGCCAGGAATTCGGCGCTGTTGCCGAATTCGTAGAATGCGCTTTTCTGCGGCAGGTTATCCAGGGCGTATAGGCCGACCCGGCAATTCGGGTTCCTGTCCGTCAGCTCTATCGCCATGGCCAGCAGATCCGCCGAGTCCTTGCGGTGCCGCGTGCGGATCGCGATCATCATCGCGGAATCGACAATTCCAACCATTGTTTCCTCGGGATCGAACGGCCGGCCGCCTTGCGCGTCCTTCGCTGCCTTGCCGCCGGATTGCTGGGGGGCGGCGGGCGCGCCCGGCCTGGGCGCGCCCGCGTTTTCGTGCGTCAGGCGCCATGCTCGTCGTTGAGGCTGCCCAGGCCGGCCAGCAGGCCGCCGCCCAGAAGCCCGTCGACGGCATCGCCCAGCGGCGCCAGCAGATCGCCGGCATTGCCGCTGCCAAGCAGCCCGCCAAGCGTATCGCTCACCCCGCCCAGCAGGTCGCTTTCGCCGCCCAGCAGACCGTCCAGGGTATCGGCGACGCCGGCAATCAGGTCGTCGCTGCCGCCCAGCAGGTCGTTCAGCAGGCCGTCGGGATTGTCGCTGTCCTCGCCCAGCAGGCCATGGCCGGTCAGCTCGCCCAGCAGCCCGTCCTGGCCGGTAACGGGCGCAAGCGCCCCGTGATCGCCAACCACGTCGCCCAGCAGGCCGTTCGAGCCGCTGATGTCGCCCAGGGTGCCGTTGTTGCCGGTCAGCTCGCCCAGCAGCCCGCCATCGGCGAGGACAGGATCCAGCAGGCCATCGCCGGGCGCAACACCCAGCAGGCCCGTCAGCGTGCCGCCGACATTGCCCAGCAGGTCGCCGCCAAGGAGGTCGCCCAGCAGGTCGCCCTGACCGCCAAGGAGCCCGCCCAGCAGGTCATCGCCACCCAGCACGCCGCCGACAACGCTCTCGACCGTTCCGGTCACGGTGTTGAGCAACCCGCCCTCGCCGCCGAGCAGACCGCCCAGCAGGTCATTCCCGCCCAGCACGCCACCGACAACGCCATCGAGCGTCCCGGTCACGGTGTTGAGCAAGCCGCCTTCGCCGCCAAGCAGACCGCCCAGCAGATCGTTCCCGCCCAGCACACCACCGACAACACCATCGAGCGTTCCTGTCACCGTATCCAGCAACCCGCCTTGGCCGCCAAGCAGGCCGCCCAGCAGGTCGTCCCCGCCAAGCATGCCGCCGACAACGCCATCGAGCGTCCCGGTCACCGTATCCAGCAACCCGCCCTCGCCGCCAAGCAGACCGCCCAGCAGATCGTTCCCGCCCAGCACGCCGCCGACAACGCCGTCGAGCGTCCCGGTCACCGTATCCAGCAACCCGCCCTCGCCGCCAAGCAGACCGCCAAGCAGGTCATTCCCGCCAAGCAAACCGCCGACCACGTTGTCCAGCGTTCCGGTCACGGTGCCCAGCAACCCGCCTTGGCCGCCAAGCAGGCCGCCCAGCAGGTCGTCCCCGCCAAGCACGCCGCCGACAACGCCATCGAGCGTTCCTGTCACCGTATCCAGCAACCCGCCCTGCCCGCCAAGCAGGCCGCCCAGCAGGTCATTCCCGCCAAGCAAACCGCCGACCACGTTGTCCAGCGTTCCGGTCACGGTGCCCAGCAATCCGCCCTCACCGCCAAGCAGACCGCCCAGGAGATCGTTGCCGCCGAGCAGCCCGCCGAGCAGGTCGTTGCCACCCAGCACGCCGCCAAGCAGACCCGAGAGGCCGTTGGACCCCTCGCCGGCCGCCCCGTCCTTCAGCAGGCCGGTGCCGGTCAACTCACCCACAAGCCCTTGCGAGCCGGTGACGGAGCCCAGCAGCCCCTGGTCGCCGATCAGATCGCCCAGCAGCCCCTCGGAGCCGGTGATCGCGCCCAGCAGGCCGCCGTTGCCGGTAAGATCCCCCAGAAGCCCGCCATCGGCCAGAACCGGATCAAGGACGCCGGCGGAACCGTCCACCCCGTCACCCAGGAGGGGAACGCCCAGCAGGCCACCCCCCAGCCCGCCCAGCAGCCCATCCTGGCCCAGCAGGTCGCCCAGCAAGCCGTCCGAGCCGGTGATTGCGCCGAGCGGGCCGTCATTACCCGTCAGGTCGCCCAGAAGCCCGCCGTCACCCAGGATGGGATCAAGGAAGCCCTGCACATGGTCCGCGCCATCCGTCGGATCGGTTCCATCGGTCGGATCCGTGCCATCCGTCGGGTCGGTCCCGTCGGTCGGGTCAGTGCCATCCGTCGGGTCGGTCCCGTCGGTCGGATCCGTGCCATCCGTCGGGTCGGTTCCGTCGGTGGGATCGGTGCCATCCGTCGGGTCGGTCCCGTCGGTCGGGTCAGTGCCATCCGTCGGATCGGTTCCATCCGTCGGATCGGTGCCATCCGTCGGATCGGTGCCATCCGTCGGATCGGTCCCGTCCGTCGGGTCAGTGCCATCCGTCGGATCGGTCCCGTCAGTCGGGTCAGTGCCATCCGTCGGGTCGGTTCCATCGGTCGGGTCGGTCCCGTCGGTCGGATCGGTCCCGTCGGTCGGGTCGGTTCCGTCAGTCGGATCCGTGCCATCCGTCGGATCAGTCCCGTCAGTCGGGTCCGTGCCATCCGTTGGATCGGTCGTATCCGTCGGATTCGACGAATCGCCCGAGTTGCCGATGATGGTGCCGCCGCCGATGGCCGCCAGGGCGGCGGAGCCCAAGGCCCAGACGCTGGCGGCGCCATCGTCGAACATGCCGGCGCCAAGGCCGGCCGCCGCCTCTTCGTCGCCATCCGCCAGGATGACCGTGCCGTCGCCCAGGACCAGCCGATGGGCCGTGCCGTCGGCCGCGGCCATGTAGAAGTCCTTGATCAGGAACTCGTCGCCGCTGTTCATCCGCACGATCAAGTCGCTGCCGGACCTGAGATAGCCGCCGACAGCCGCCGGTAACGCCGGAATGGTGACATCGATCAGCGTGCCAGCCTGAATGATGCTTTGAGCCATGGAATCATCCTTTTGGGGGCGGCCCTGGATCAGCGCGGGCCAAGGTAGAGATTTGGTATAGGGTCATATACGATAGTATGTGCCAATAACACATACTAAATGACAGTCAAGCCACGACGGATCGCTTTCGACGATTCGCTGCCGGACAGGGGGAAGGCGCGCGATCCGGTCGCTCTTGCCGCGCCATCGCCCTTTGGCCAGAATCGCGTCGTTGCCGGGTTCACGAGGAAAGACATGACCGAGATTGCCGATACCGAGGGCCAGGAACCGGGCGAGCTTGCCCCGCTGCCGGCGGGGATGCGCAAGGATCTGGCCAATTCGGTTCGCCCCATCCTGCAGGCCCTGGCGCGGGTGATCGCCACCGACAGGCGCGCGGTGGTGCTGGCCAACCAGCGGGGCGAGATCCTGCTGGCGAATCGCTCGGCCCAGCAGCTGGGGATCGGGCAGGACGAACTGACCGCGCGGCTGGATTGGGCCGGGGCCTGCGCCCGCGCCCGGCGCTCGGGCAGCGTCTCGGCGCAATGGACCGAGAACGGCCAGAGCTTCGCGGGCGAGGTGGTGCATGTCCCCCTGGGCCCGGCCGAGGGCTATCTGCTGCGGCTGGCCGAAAGCGACCAGGAATCGACCTGGCTGCGCAACCGCGCGCGCTCGGCCATGCTGATGCGGGTGGCCCATGACCTGCGCACGCCGATCCAGTCGCTGCTGGCCTCGGCCGAGGCGCTGATGCAGGGGCCGGACGCGGCCGCCGCGCCCCGGGATGCCGGCGACAGGATGCGCCGCGCCGCCGAACTGGCGCTGGACCATATCAGCAACGTGCTGGCCGTGATCCGCGGCGAGCAGAACCCCCGCGGCATCCAGCCGGACGAGGATTTCCGCATCGTCGAGGAAGTGGGCAGCCTGGTTGCCCTGGTCGAGCCGATCGCCAGCGCGCGCGCGACCGAGGTGCAGCTGACCGTCGACGCGCCGCCCGACCTGACGCTGCGCGGCCCGCTGCGCTTCGTGCGGGCGCTGTGCCAGAACCTGATCGACAACTCGGTCAACCATGGCGGCGGACGGGTGGAATTGCGGCTGTCCTGCGCGCCTCTGGCCGATCCGCTGCCCGGCGACGAGCCGGCGGCCGAGATCTGGCGCGTCGGGATCGAGCTTCTGGACGAGGGGGGCGGGCTGCCGCCGGCGCAAAAGGCCCGCCTGGCCAAGGCGCTGGGACTGCCGCTGGACGAGGCGGCCGTGCCGGCGACGGCCCCGGACAAGCGCCCCTCGGCCGGGCTGAACGTGCTGGCCCATGCGCTGAAACAGCTGGGCGGCCGGATCGAGATCCAGGACCGCGGCAGCGACGGCCTGGCCCTGCCGCCCGGAAGCCCCGGCCGGGTCATCGGCACCATCTTCCGCGTCAGCTTCAGCCTGCCGCGCGCCCCGGACATGCGCCGCCAGCCGCTGGCCGAGCCGGCGCAGCCCCAGCAGGCGCTGGCGGGCCGGATGCTGATGCTGGTCGAGGACAGCCCGGCCAGCCGCGACTGGCTAAGCCATCTTCTGCACAGCTTCGGCGCCGAGGTGGTGGTGGCGGGCAGCGGCCCCGAGGCGCTGGCGATGCTGTCGCGCGACGAGCTGGCCGGCCGGGTCGAGCTGGTGCTGACCGACGTCACCCTGCCCCGGATGAGCGGGATCGAGCTCGCCGCCCGGCTCAAGGCCGGGGATCCGGCCTCGGCGGCGCGCTGGCAGGGCAAGGTGGTCGGGCTGACCGCCCATGCCGACGACCGCATCAAGGAGGCATGCCACCAGGCGGGGATGGTCTGCGTGCTGGAAAAGCCGATCCGGCCCGACACGCTGCGCGACGCCCTGGCCGGGATCCTGGCGGGCGCGCCGTCGCGGCAATCCCCCGGCGCGGCGCCGATCCGCTGCGAGGACGCGGCCGTCGACCCGGCCGCTGCCGCCGATCTTGCCGAGCGCGTCGGCCGCGAGGCGGCGCGCGGCTTCATGCTGCGGGCCCTGGCCGAGGCGCAATCCGTGCTGGACGAGCTGCGCCAGGAAGGCGTCGGCAAGGATACCGGGCGGCGGCTGCACGCCGCCACCGGCGCCAGCGGGCTGACCGGGCTGGTCCTGGTCGAACGGCGCCTGCGCGCCATCGAAAAGGCGGTCGAGGCGGGCCAGCCGGACCTGGAGCCGCTGTTCGCGCCCCTGGACGAGGCGCTGATGCAAAGCCGCCGGTCGGTCGAGGAGATGGCGTGAACGGGCTGTTCTCTGCCCGCGCGATGGGATACCTTGATCCTGCCGTGGGTAAGGGGGATGTGATTGCACCGGCATCACGCCGTTTCTGGATGTCACTCGACGGACCGCCGCCCCTGGGCGGGCGGCGATGCCGAAAGCAGAAACCATGAATGAACAACAAGAAAACACATTGCGGGTGCTGATCGCGGACGATCACGCCATGATCCTGGAAATGCTCGAGATGTATCTGACCGGCGTCCCGGACATCGAGGTCGAGACCGTGCCCGACCTGCCCGCCGCGCTGGAGGCCATCGACCGGCGCGGGCCGTTCGATCTGGTGCTGGTCGACCTGGACATGCCCGGCATGGATGGCGTCGCCGGGCTGGGCAAGGCGCTGGAACACAATGGCGGCAAGCCGGTCGGCATCCTGACCAGCAACCCCCCGCCGCGCGTGGTCGAAGAGGTCATGGCGCTTGGCGGGGCGGGGATCGTGCTGAAGACCACCTCGCTCAAGAACCTGGCCAACGAGATCCGCTTCATGGCCGGCGGCGGGCGCTATCTGCCGATCGAACTGGTGAAAACCCGGCAGCAGGCGCAAGAGGACCAGGGCGCGCTGCTGTCCCGCCGCGAATCCGAAGTGCTGGGCCTTCTGGCCGAGGGCAAGCTGAACCGCGAGATCGGCGTGGCGCTGAACCTGGCCGAACCCACGGTCAAGATGCATGTCAAGGCGGTCTGCAAGAAGCTGGGCGTCAGCAACCGGACGCAGGCGGTCATCGCCGCGCGCGACCGCAAGCTGATCTGAGACCGCCAACTCCATGCCAAAGCCCGTCATCGTCTTTGCCGGCGCCGTCTATCCGGGCCAGTTCGGCCCGCTTTGCGACTATCTGCGCAAGGCGGGCATGGCCGAGACCTATTTCCTGACCACGCCCGGCCATCGCCAGCGCCATCAGGACAAGGGCGCCCATATCCTGGCCTTCCAGCCCGACGGTCCCATCACCGGCGCGCAAAGCTATTACTACACCGCCAAGCTGGAACGCTCGGCCCGGATCGGGCGCGGGCTGCTGCTGGCGCTGCGCGAATTCCAGAAAAGCCGCCCCATCGACGTGGTCGTGGCCCATTCGCTGTGGGGCGCGCCGCATTTCCTTTATGACGAGATCGACGCGGCCATCGTCAGCTATGTCGAGTTTCCCAGCTTCCATGCGCATGGCTGGGATCCGGCCTATCCGCCCGACCTGTCGCAGCGCATGAGCGACAAGAACACCGAGATGCTGCATTTCCACCAGGCGCTGCGCAGCGACCTGGTGATCTGTCCCAGCCATCATGCCAAGACGATGTTCCCGCCCACCCTGCGCGGCAATATCGAGGTGCAGCTGGAAGGGCTGGACTTCGGCCCGGCCTTTGCGCCGCCCCCCGGCCCGCGCCCGTTCACCATCGGCTTTTCGGCGCGCGACCTTTCCAGCGCCAAGGGGTTCGATAGCTTCGTGCGGATCGTGGACCGGCTGGCGCGCGAAGGCTTCGATGCCCGGTTCATCGCCCTGGGCGGGGCGGACGGATCGACCTATGGCTACGAGCAGCAATGGGTGCAGCGCCGATATGGCGGCGAGGTGGCGGATTTCTGCACCCATCTGATGCGGGAATTTCCCGCCGCCGCCGCGGTGCTGGAACGGCCCGGCAAGCTGCCCTACCAGGATTTCGTGCGCGAACTGTCGCAGATCGACCTGTTCCTTTATCCGCTGCGCCACGGCGTGGCGAATTGGGGATTGCTGGAAATCCTGGGCCGGGGCGGATGCGTGATCGCGCCCGACCGCGGCTATCCGGCGGAACTGATCCGCGACGATGTCAACGGCATCCTGCTGCCCGACGACATCGGCCGCTGGCTGGACACGATCCGGGCGCTTAGGGACGATGCCGCAAGGCGGGCGCGGCTTGGCCGGGCAGCGCGCGTCCTGGGCCAGGCCCATACGCTGCAATCCGTGGCGCCGCGCTACATGACGCTGTTCCGGCAGGCGATGGACAATCGCGCCCGCCGGCTTGGCGCGGCGTCAAAACCTTGCGTTGACGGATAGGCCGAAGACCTGCCGCTCATCCTGGGGCTGGTGCCGGACCGGCACCGCGGCATAAAGCGAGACCGGGGTGCTGGCCACGTCGAAGGTCAGCGACAGGCCGATGCTGCTGCGGATATGCGCCTTGTCGTCGATGCGCCCGCCCAGCGTATCGTCGAGCCCCCAGACCGAGCCGAGATCGGCGAATATCCCGCCGCGCAGGGCGGTGCCCATCACCTTGCCCAGCTCGCGCTGCACCTCGGCCGAGAGGATCAGGTGGCGGTTGCCGCCCAGGAAATCATCGCCATCGGCCGGACCGATGCCGCGCGGGGCGAAGCCGCGAAAACTGTCGCCGCCCGGAAACACCCGGTCCAGCGCGGTCGTGTCGTTGCCGGACAGCCCGGCGACGATGCCGCCGTCCAGCCCCAGCATCAGCACGGTGCCGCCCGCCAGCACATGGCGCGCATCCAGTTCCAGCCGGGTTTCCGAGATCGGGCTGGATGTGCCCAGGTTCCACAGGAATTGCTCGAACTGAACGAACAGGCCGCCGGTTTTCCCCCCTGCGCGGTCGCCATGGCTGAAGCCCAAGCGCAGGAAGGGCGCGTCAAGCTGGCCTTGTTCCCGTTGCAGCAGCGGGCTGGCATCGGCATCCAACCCGAACAGCCTGTGGTCGCGCCAGCCGATGCCGTATTCGATGCGCGTGGCCTCGTTCGGCGTCGCGGCCAGGTAGAACTCGGCCTGGTGGCTGCGCATGGAGAACGCCAGGTCGCTGAAATTGCTGCGCTGGCCCAGGATGTCGATGCCGAAATGCAGCCCCGGCCGGAAAGCGTCGGCGCGATAAAGGCTGATGTCGAAGCTTTTGGCGTCGCGGCTGAAATCGCCATGCACGGCGGCGAAGGTATCGGGCAGCAGGTTGTATTGCTCATAGGACAGGCTGCCGGTCAGGCTGCGGTCGTTCACCCATGAGATCGCCGCCTCGATCCGGCCCGGCCTCTGCTCGACCTCGGTCACGTCGATGACCAGCGCATCCCCCTGTCCGCTGACCGAGACGCGCTCGAACACGCCGGTGGACATCAGGCAGCGCTCGACCCCGGCCAGGTCCGCCGCCTCCAGCGCAATGCCGTCAAGCGCCCCGCAGGCGCGGCGGATGTCGTCCTGGGGGACGAACTCGGCGCCGCGCACCTCGACCCGGTCATAGACCCGCGCCGCGGCGGGCAGGGTCAGCGCGCCCAGAAGCAGGGTGGCGGCTAGGGATGTCCTGGACAGGCAAGTCGGATCATGGCGCATGGGAAAATCGCATCGTTTCAAGGGTTAGCGCAGCCTTGCGCGCAGCAGGGGGCGGATCAGGTAGCTGAGGATGGATTGCTTGCCGCTTTCGATGTCCACCTGCGCCACCATGCCGGGGCGGATCGGGTATTCTTCGCCGAACCGCTCCAGATAGCTGCGCTCGGTCTGGACCATGACGCGATAGAAGTCCTGCGGGCCGGTCGCGGTTTCCTCCTCGACCGTATCCTCGGAGATCTGCGTGACGCGCCCGCGCAGGTCGCCATAGACCGCAAAGTCATAGGCGGTGATCTTGACGCTGGCCGGCATGTCCGGGGCGATGAAGGCCACGTCGCGGGGCAGGATCTTGGTCTCGATCAGCAGCTGGTCGTCGATGGGCGTGATCTCCATGATCGCCTCGCCGGGCTGGACGACGCCGCCCAGGGTGGTGATGGTGATGTTGTTGATCCGCCCCTCGACCGGGGAACGGATGACGGTGCGGCGCAGCTCGTCCTCCTTGCGCACCAGATCCTGCTGCAGCTGGGTCAGCTTGGCCCGGCGCTCGGCCAGGTCGCGATAGGCGTCCTGGACATAGCCGTTGCGCGCCTCGCTGATCTTGCCGTCAAGCTCGGCGCTTTTCTGTCGCAGTTGCAGCAGGTCGATGCGGCTGACCGAGCCGCTGGCGGCCAGCGACTGAAGGATGTCCAGCTGTTCCTGGACCGAGACGCGCTCCTGCTCCAGCGCGGCAAGCGAGGATTCCAGCCGGGTGCGCCGGGCCTTGAACAGCCGCAATTCGGTCTGTTGCGTCTCGGTCGGATCGGCGCCGAAATCCAGCGCCGGCTTTTCCAAAACCTCGGCCTCCAGCCGCGCCACCTCGGCCTCCAGGGCCTCGATCTCGGATTGCACGGCCAGGAAGGCGGCGCGCGGGCGCGTCGCGTCCAGATGGGCGATGACCTGGTCCTGCCGGACCACGTCGCCTTCGGCGACCAGCAATTCGGCGAGAATGCCGCCCTCCAGGCTCTGGATCGTCTGCAACCGGCGCAGCGGAATGACCCGGCCGTCGCCGCGGGTGATCTGGTCGATCTGGGCCAGGGCGGCCCAGACCACGGCGACGATCACCGCCAGAAAGACGATCTGGATGGTCCATCTTGCCTGCCGCAGCACCAGCCGCCGATAACTTCCGTCGATATGGCTGGCGCTGACGGAATCGTCACCGTTCATGTCACCACGTGAACGGGCGCCTGCTGCACCCTGTTCGCCCTGGCCGCATTGAGGATCTGCATCAGATCCCCGTCACGGACGACCCGCCCGTCCTTCAGCACCACCGCCCGGCTGGCCAGCCCCAGCACTTCGCGCTTGTGGGTCGAGATGATGGCCGTCCGCCCCTCCAGCCATTCCCGCAGGAAGGCGATGACCTTGGCCTCGGTCACATGGTCGAAGGCCGAGGTCGGCTCGTCCAGCAGCACGATGCGCGGATCCTGCAGGATGACCCGCGCCAGGCCGATGGCCTGCTTCTGCCCGCCCGAGACATTGGCATTGCTGTAGATCTGCAGGTCCAGGCCGCGGACATGGCGGCGGACATAGCCGCCAAGCCCGACCGCATCCAGCGCGGCCAGCAATTCCTCGTCGCTGTGCAGGCCGTGATCCAGCAGCAGGTTGTCGCGCAGGGTGCCCTGGAACAGCGCGACGTTCTGCGGCAGGTAGCCGATCTGCCGGCGACGGTCGATCGGGTCGATCTGGCTAAGCGCGAGGTTGTCGACCAGCACCGCCCCGTCCTGCGGATCGGTCAGCCCGGCCAGCAGGCGCAAGAGCGTGGACTTGCCCGCGCCGTTCCCGCCCAGAAGCGCGATCTTTTCCCCCGCCGCCAGGGTCAGCGCCGGAATGCTGACGACCGGCGCGGCCTCGGGGTCGTGGCGATAGCCGACCTCTTCCAGCCGGTATTCGCCCGACAAGGCCGGGGCGCGGACGTAATGGCGGTCGGCGGGACGCTCGACCGGGGTCTTCATGATCTCGTCCAGCCCCTCCATCGCGGCGCGGACATGCTGCCAGCGCGCCAGAAGCCCCGCGACCTGCCCCATCGGCGCCAGCGTGCGGCTGGACAGAAGCGTGCAGGCGATCAGGCTGCCCACCGTCAGGTCGCCCGAACTGATCAGGTAGACCCCGACGATGATGATGCCGGCATAGGCGAATTTCTGCACCGAGCTGACCAGCTGCGTCATCAGGTTGGTCAGCCCGCGGGTCTTGACCGCCGTCGTCGCCATGGTCGCGGTCAATTGCGCATAGGCGCGCTGCAACCGCCCCTCGGCCCGCGCCGCCTTGACGGTTTCCAGGTTCGAGACGGTTTCCAGCAGCAGCCCGTTCAAGGCCGCCGCCTCGCGGGTGCTTTCGCGCGAGGCGCGGCCCAGGCGACGCTGCAGCACCAGGCCGGGCAGGACGGTCAGCACCACCGCCGCCACCACGACCAGCGCCAGCGCGCCGCCTAGCCAGGCCAAGACGCCGATGAAGATGATGACGAAGGGAATGTCGCAAAGCGCCGTGACGGTGCCCGAGGTGAAGAATTCGCGCACCGTGGCAAAGTCGCGGACCTGGTTGGCGAATACGCCGGTCGATTTCGGCTGATGCGCCAGCCGCAGGTTCGACACCCGGTCGAAAAGCTGCGCCGACAGCCGCAGGTCCAGGTCGCGCCCCGACACGTCGATCAGCGAGGCGCGCATGATCCGCAGCAGGATCTCCAGCACGATGGCGATGCCCACGCCGCTGGCCAGGATCCACAGGGTGTCGAACGCCTGGTTCGGCACCACCCGGTCATAGACCTGCATCGAGAACAGCGCCGTGGCGATGGCCAGCAGGTTGGCCACGAACGAGGCGATGATGACATCGCGATAGATCGGCCAGTTGTCCAGCACCGGGCCGATGATCCAGTGCCGCTTTTCGCCATCGGTCTTGTCCAGCCGGTCCGCAACGATGTCGATGGGCTTGGACACCAGGATGCGCCCGTCATGGCGTTCGGCCAGTTCCTCGGCCGTCCAGACCGCCCGGCCGCCGCCGGTGGCGGGCAGGATCAGGCTGGCCTGGCCGTCGTGCATGGCCTCGAGGATGACGGTGCTGCCGTCGCGCAGGAACAAAAGCGCGGGCAGGCCGTGTTCGGGAAAGCCGGCCAGGGGCTCGTTGCTGATGCGGCAGCTCATGTTGGCGCGGCGCAGGGCCAGCGCGGCAAGCCGGGGCGGCAGGCTTTCGCCGCGGGCGCGGGGCAGCCCGTCGGTCAGCCGCTCGGCCGAGGCCGAGACGCCATGGACGCGGCAAAGCTCGACAAGACCCAGGACCAGGGGGTCCGTCGCCGGGGATTGGGGGTCATGCTTGGATGCGCTCAACGGTTTCAGCCTCCCGCGGAATTGGCGAGGATGAGCGTGCCCAGCACGCCGAGGTCATGTGCCGCCTGGTATTCGGTGCGCTTTCTGGCGTCATAGGTGGCAATGCTGTCGATCTGCGCGTCGTAGAGGTCGCGCCCGGTGGTCAGCAGGTCGATCAGTTCCCGCTGGCCGCCGACGAATTGCTCTTCATAGCTGTCCAGCACCTGCTGCGCCTGCGCCAGCTGGCGGGATTGCGACGCCTCGCTGGCCCGCAGCACGCGCACGCGCTCGACCGCGCTTTGGGCGCCGTTGGCCAGGTTGCGCCGGATCGCCTCCATGTTGGAGCGCGCCGCATCCGCCTCGAGCTGCGCCGACTGGATCTGCCGGCCGCTGAAGCTGCCCGCGTTCAGGTCGACGCCGGCGGCCAGCCCGACCGCGGTGCGGCTGCGCCCGCCATCCAGGTCGGCGCGGCCCTGTGCCTGCAGGCGGATCACCGGCAGCCGTTCGGCCCGCGCCAGGGCGATCCCGGCCTCGGCCACGCCCAGCTCCGCGTTCGTGGCGATGAAATCCGGCGACAGGCGGACCGCCGCCTCGACCGCATCGGCCTTGGCGTAGCGGCCGGCAAAGCCCAGCTCCGGCGGCTTGGCGATGCTGCCCGGCGCCCGCCCCATCAGGAAGGCAAGCTGCGAAAGCGCCAGCCCGCGCTCGCTGGTCAGCTGGTCCAGCCGCTCCTCGGTCCGGGCGATTTCCAGCTCCGCCCGCGCGACCTCTCCGCTGTCGCCCAGCCCGCCCTGGGCGCGGGCCGCGGCATGCTCCGCGATCCGCTGGGCAAAGCCCAGATAGTCGCGGGTGCGGGCGATCTTCCTGTCCAGCACCTCGATGTCGAGATAGAAGTTCGAAACCTCCAGCGTCAGCTGCTCGATCCCCATCTTCAGTTCGGAGACGGATTTCACCCGCTCCTGCGAGGTGCTGGCGATCAGGTTGCGCACCCGGCCCCAGTCATACAGCACCTGCGAGACCGTCAGCGTCACCCCGGCGCCGTTGGCATCGGTGGTGTTGGTATCGGCCGAAATGCTGAACTGCGGATAGCGCTGGTCCCTGGCCGCCTCGATGTCGACCGAGCGGCGCGCGACCTGCTGGCGCATCGCCGTGATCCCCGGATCGCGTTCCGAAGCGACAAGGACGGCCTGGGGCAAGGTGGTGGCCTGCACGGCGGCGGGCGTGCCGCCCAGAACGGCAAGGATCAGGGCCAGGGCCGCAACGCCGCGCCTTCTGGAAAAGAACCGGGTTTCAAAGCCGCTGGGCAGCGCAAGGCGCGACAGATTATGTCTTATAAGAATCATGGATGGCATCCACCGGATCTTCTTCGCAAGGCCGCGCATGTCGGCGGTTCTGTGGCTTTACTTCGGACAAAACAGTTCGTTGTGGCAAGAGGGCAGCGCCAATATGCACAGGATGAACGGCTCGTCCATTTGCCTTAAAAGACTAATTTACGCATTATCTCCGCGCTGCGTATGCTCGCAGGTCGGCTGTCAGTGGTTGTCGTCGTCGCCCGGGAACAGGCCAAGCTGGCCCAGCAGCCCGCCGCCGCCCAGAAGCGACGAGGCGGCTTCGCTCTCGACCGCATCTTCTCCGAACAGCGTGGCGAGCGCGTTTTCGACGGCCGCATCCGCCGCAAAAAGCCCTCCCTCGCCGATTTCCGCGCCGATCGGGTCCAGCAGCGCCGCCAGGGGGTCGGTCACGCCGCCCGTCGCCCGTTCGCCGCTGTCGATGATCTCGTTGAGCAGGCTGTCCACCTCGGGATCATGCCCGGCCAAGGCGTCGCTGGCCGCCGCCTGGGGCTGGGCCAGGGCCGCTTCCAGCCCGACCACGCCCAGAAGGCCGCCCACCAGGTCGTCGGTCAGGGGGGGCTCGGCCGCGGGGTCGATGCCGAAGACATCCTGGTCCGAGAGCAATTCGTGGAACAGCAGGTCCGTCACCATGTCCGATGCGTCGAACACCGCGCCGGCGATGGACGGATCGCCGCCGATCAGGTTTTCCAGGAAGCCGTCGTCATCGCCATGCTCTTCCCCGGCCGGGGCCCCGGCCGAAAGCTGCGGTTCCTGGCCGGCGCCTGCTGCCAGCAGCCCGGTCAGCTCGTCCAGCAGGCCGCCGGCCAGCGGCAATGCCGGATCCGAGCCTGAAGCCGGCTCTGGCGCGGCTTGCCCGGCGATCCCGGCCGCGATTCCCCCCAGCAGGCCGCCCTCGCCGGCGACAGGGCCAAGAACGTCCTGCACCAGGTCAAGCCCGGCGGATAGCGCGCCATCCTCGTCCAGGATCGGGTCGCCGGTCCCCACCGCATCGGCGACCGCGCCCAGCACGCCCGTCGCCAGAGCGCCTTCCTCCGACACGGGTTCAGCCAGCGAAGCGGCAAGCGCGCCGGGTTCTTCCAGAACCGGCGCAGGCGATGCCTGGGCCGGGACCGTGGCGCTTGACGCGCTTCCCCTGCCCAGCAGGCTGCCGGTCAGGCCGCCCAGCAGACCGCCCGGTCCAAGGATCGGACCCAGCAAACCGCCCTCCCCCAGGATCGGGGCCGTGATGCCGCCCAGCAGCCCGCTTTCACCCAGGATCGGCTCGAGCAAGCCTTCCTGGACGACCCCCACCACGCTGCCGAGCGCACTGTCCTCGCCCAGGATGGGGTCAAGGACCGCGCCCAGCAAGCCGTCGGGACCAAGGATGGGATCGACCAGCGAATCCGTCACCGTGCCCAGCAGCCCCTCGGGGCCAAGGACGGGCGAGACGAGGCTGTCGACCAGCCCGTCCTGGCCCAGAAGGGGATCAACCACGCTTCCCAGCAGCCCGTCTTGGCCCAGCACCGGCTCGAGCACGCTTTCCTGGACGACGCCCACCACGCCGCCGAGCGCACCATCCTCGCCCAGGACGGGGGCCAGGACTTCGCCCACCAGCCCATCAGGCCCCAGGATCGGATCGAGCAGCGAATCCGTCACCGTGCCCAGCAACCCGTCTGGGCCGAGGATGGGCGAGACGAGGCTGTCGATCAGGCCGCCCTCGCCCAGGATGGGGGTGACGAGATTGCCCAGCAGCCCGTCCTTGCCCAGAATCGGCTCGAGCAGGCCCTCCTGGACGACGCCCACCACACTGTCCAGCAGGCCATCCTTGCCCAGGATGGGGTTCAGCAGATCGCTCACCAGCCCGTCCGGGCCAAGGATCGGGTCGACCAGCGAATCCGTCACCGTGCCCAGCAGCCCGTCGGCGCCGAGGATGGGCGAGACGAGGCTGTCGACCAGCCCGTCCTCGCCCAGAAGCGACCCGTCTGCCTCGGAAGGCGCATCTTCGGCAGCCGTCCCGTCCTGGGCGACAGGGCCCGCATCGGCCGCCGCAGCCGTCGGCCCATCGCCCGCAACGACGCGCGAAGGCGCAGCGGCCACGCGATCCGTGACCGGCGCGGCAGCCGGCGGCTCCGCCGCGGGCAAGGTGGTGTTGACGGCCGCGCGAATCGACAATTCGCCCGCCTCCTGATCGCCGATCCTGCCCAGGGGCGGCGCAAAGGCGGCCACGCTGTCGGCAGCCGGCGTGCCGCCGCCGGATGCTGCGGCATCAGCCTGCGGCACCTGCGACGCGCCCGCCGGCACGGCCGATTGCGCCACGGCGAACGCGCCGGCAGGCGCCATGCTGGCGAAGGTTTCCGCCCCCGCAACCGCCCGGTCGCCGGCAAGGTCCGGGGCTTTGCCGGGCTCCTCGGCGGCCTGGGACAGCAGGTCGGATTGCCCTGCATGGGTCGCGGTCTGGGTGGCAAGCCCCATGCCGATCGCGCTGAGGCCCAGGGCGGTGCCGCCCGCCCCCTCGGCATGGATGCGCGGCTGGGCGTCCCGAGCGGCGGCGGCAGGGTCGGCCGGGATATTCGTCTCGGACCCGTGCCGCGTTGCGGCCTTAGTGGGGTCGGGCTTCTTTGCCGCCATTCCATCCTCGTTCAGCTCCGGCGGGCTTGAACTGCCCAAAGGATTGGGCGCGCCGGGGCCGGGCAGGTAAATCACATACTATAGTATGCAGATATTCCATTAGGATGGCAATGCGATTCCGCGCCCCCTTGGCGCGGGAGGCGGCGCATGGGCCAAGGGCGCTGGCCATGCCGGGAAACGGCACCCGACAGCGCCCGGAACGGGCGGGCATGGGCGCGCAGGCGACCGGGGCCAGCGCCAGGCCGACGGCATGGAGGTCGAGCGCTATCCGCGCCGCGCCGGCGGAACCGTTCGGCATGTCCGGCAACCGGCGCGGGCCTTGTCGCCCGGATCATCCACGGCTCGCCGGGCGTCAGGCAAAGCCGAACCAGTCCCCGCGCGAGCTGCCCGCGCCGCTTGGGGCCGCGCAGCGGGAAGCCTCGGCCGTAGCGTCCGGGCGCAGCCTGGTGGCGTCCCAGCCTTCCGCCCGCTCGTCGCGCCGCGCAAGGCCGTTCGCCGCCAGCGCGACCGTCCCGATCAGGAAATGCGCCCGCGGCGGCCCGGTCCGCCCAATCCGCGGCAGGACCGACATCCTGCTGCTGGATCAGGGACACCCAGCATGCCATAGAGCAGCGGGTCCAGCGGGCGCGAGATGCGGTCAGCCCAGAGGATGCCGGCGCTGGCGGGCTCGACCCGCTCGATGCTGGCAGCCAGCAGGACAGCTCCAGCGTGCCGGTCAGGATGGAACGGGCGCCAAGGCGCGCCGATTGCCTGACAGTCGGGCCCGGCCCGGCCAAAGCGGAACGAAGAGTCCCGCGCGATCACCGCAAGCCAGCGCAGGATCTCATGCGGCAGGGCCTCGGTCAGGATGGCGTGGTCATGCGACTAGCCGGAAGGGCGGAACGGCAGCGCCGCCAGCGAGGGGCCCCGTCGCGGCGGCGACCTGCGCAAGCGAACGGCGGGCACCAGCCGGAAACCGCGGCCGTGAACGGTGCGGACGATGTCCTGCCGCTCGCCATCGTCCCCGAGCGCAGCCCATGCGGCGCGGATGCGGCTGGCGGCGCCGGCGTCGGACACGGCCCTCAGAGGACATCCACCATTCGCCCTTGCCGACCAGCCGCCCGCCAGCCCGCAAAAGCCCGTGCAGCACCAGGAATCCCTGTGGCTCCAGCCGAACCGCTCCGCCGCAGCTCGAATTTCTGGTCATCCCGCTCGAAGTCGCCGAAGATGTGGATCATGCGCAAGCCTATCGCAAAGCGGGGGCACCTGCACGACCTCTTCATGGTTCGATCAAGCATTCCGATCGCCGTTGGACCATGATCGCTTCATCTTTAGCCAAGGGAATCGGATCATGACGACGCAAGGCACAAGGACGACCGCCGGTCGCGGGCGGCTCTATGACAGCATCCTGGACACGGTGGGCGACACGCCGGTGATCCGCGTCAACAACCTGGCCCCCGACGGGGTGGATCTCTACGTCAAGGCAGAGTTCTTCAACCCCGCCGCCTCGGTCAAGGACCGGCTGGCGCTGAACATCATCGAGGCGGCGGAACGCTCGGGCGCGTTGAAGCCGGGGCAGACCGTGGTCGAGGCGACCAGCGGCAACACCGGCATCGGGCTGGCCATGGTCTGCGCGCAAAAGGGCTATCCGCTGGTCGTCACCATGGCGGAAAGCTTCTCGGTCGAGCGGCGGCGGCTGATGCGGCTGCTGGGGGCAAAGGTGGTGCTGACGCCCCGCGCCGAAAAGGGCACGGGGATGTACAACAAGGCCGTGGAACTGGCGCAGGAACACGGCTGGTTCCTCGCCCGCCAGTTCGAGACCGCGGCCAATGCCGACATCCACGAGGCGACCACGGCGCGCGAGATCCTGGGCGATTTCGACGGGCGCAGGCTCGACTGCGTGGTGACGGGCTATGGCACCGGCGGCACCGTCACCGGCCTGGCCCGCGTCCTGCGCAAGGAACGCCCCCAGACCCGGATCGTGCTGGCCGAGCCGGCCAATGCCGCCCTGGTCTCCAGCGGCATCGCGCAGCAACGGGGCGCGGCGGACGCGCCGGCGGCCAGCCATCCGGCCTTCGAGCCGCATCCGATCCAGGGCTGGACCCCGGACTTCATCCCCTTCGTGCTGCAGGAGGCGCTGGACAAGGGCGGCTATGACGAGCTTGTCACCGTGCCCGGCGCGGATGGCATCGCCTGGGCGAAAAAGCTGGCCGCGCGCGAGGGGATCCTGACCGGCATCTCGGGCGGCGCGACCTTTGCCGCCGCGATGGGCATCGCCGAAAAGGCCGTGCCCGGCACGGTGATCCTTGCCATGCTGCCCGACACAGGCGAGCGCTACCTGTCCACCCCGCTGTTCCAGGACATCCCCGAGGACATGGACGACGAGGAACGCGCGCTTTCCGAATCCACCCCCGGCTACCGGATGGGATGAGCGCCAGGGCCGCGCGCCCTGAGACGCTGGACCCCGAGGACTGGGATGCCTTCGCCTGCATCGCCCATGCCGCGGCGGGACGCCATCGCCCGCACGGCAGCCCTGCGCGACCGCCCCGTCGGGCACCCCATTGCCCCAGGCGGCGCGAAGGCCCTGCACCACGCGGATTTCGCGCATTGAAGATATGGATGATGCTCAAGGAACAAGGCGCGCAGGTTTCGGGCGCAACATCGACCAGGTCCACCGCCTTGCCGCGAGGATCGACGCCGAGCCGCGGTCCGCTGCCTGTCGCCCGTCACGCTGGACATCCTCTGCTTCCGCTATCTCTGCTTCCGCTATGATCCGGGCGGGCTGGACACGACTGCGCTGGTGGCGCTGAACGCCGAGATCATGATGCGGCCGCAAGAACAGGGGGTCGCCGCCTTCTCGGATACCTGGGTGCATGGCGGACGCGGGCTGCGGGCCGCCTTGTGCCATCACCGGACCACGGACGCGGATCTGGACCTGGCGATGGCGCGGTTCTGCGCCTGGGCAAGGCGCTGGCGTGATGCCGGAACGCCCGAGGGCGGGAAACAGCCGCCGGCCGATGACCGCAGCCCGGTCGCGTCGGATTGCAGCCTTCCCGAAGCGGTCAGCCGCAAGCTGCCCCTTGTCGGCCTGATGCGAGAGCCCGCCTTGGCAACTTGTAGGCATGGCCGCCTGCGCCTTCACGCCGTCGCCCGGCAGCCGGCGCAGAGCCCGGTTCCCGGCGATGTCATTCCTTCCCTTCGATGCCGTCCAGGAACCGCAGCACCTCGGGGCCGAGCCCTTCCACGATCCGCGCCACGCCCGCGGCATTCGGATGCAGCCCGTCGGGTTGCAGATAGGCGCCCAAGCCCGCGGGATCGCCCGTGCCTTCAAGCAGCGGCGCAAGGAAGCTGCCCGCCAGCGGCACGTCATGCGCCTGGGCCAGGTCCGGGTAGATGGCGTCGAAGGCCCGGCGGTATTCGGGGCCGTAATTGCCCGGCGCCTCCATCCCCACCAGCAGCACGGGCACGTCCTGCGCGGCCGCCTCGGCCAGGATCGCGTCCAGGTTGGCGCGGCTGACCTCGGGCAGGATGCCGCGCAAAAGGTCGTTGCCGCCCAGCGCCACGATCATCGCATCCGCCCCATCGGCCAGCGCCCAGCCGACCCGCGCCCGCCCGCCCGCGGTGGTGTCGCCCGAGACCCCGGCGTTCAGCACCGTCACCTCGCGCCCTTCGGCCCGCAGCCAGCCCTCCAGCTGCGGCACGAAGCCCTGGTCCGGCGGCAGGCCGTAGCCCTGCGTCAAACTGTCGCCCAGCGCCACCAGCCGCAGCGGCCCTGCCGCCGCCGGCAGCGCCAGCAGCGCCAAACCGAGGAAAACCACGGACATCATCGCCATCATGCGGTTGCGGAAATCCCGCCCGGCCCCATATCCCGAGGCAGGACGGTCAGGTGAAGGACGGGTGATGACGGAGCCGGTGGTTTCGCTGCGCGAAGCGCGGCTGACGTTGATGGGAAACGCCGGTCCGGTGGAAATCCTGAAAGGCATCACCCTGGACGTGGCGCAGGGCGAGACATTGGGGCTGGTGGGTCCGTCTGGTTCGGGCAAGTCCTCTCTCCTCATGCTCATGGGCGGGCTCGAACGGGCCACGGGGGGCAGCGTCCGCGCGCTGGGTCGCGATCTGACGGCGCTGGACGAAGATGCGCTTGCCCGGTTCCGCAGGGGGAATATGGGCGTGGTCTTCCAGTCCTTCCACCTCATCCCGACGATGACGGCGCTGGAAAACGTCGCCGTGCCGCTGGAGCTGATGGGCGCGAGGGACGCTTTCGAACGCGCGGCCGCCGAGCTGGCTGCCGTGGGGCTGGAGAAACGCGCTGGGCATTATCCCGCGCAGCTGTCGGGGGGCGAGCAGCAGCGCGTGGCCTTGGCCCGCGCCGCGGTGACGCGCCCCGCGATCCTGCTGGCCGACGAGCCGACCGGCAACCTGGACGGAAGGAACGGCCGGGCGATCATGGACCTGCTGTTCGGGTTGCGCGACCGGCACGGCGCGACGTTGATCCTCGTCACCCATGCGCCCGAACTCGCGGCGCGCTGCGACCGGGTGGTGCATCTGGCCGACGGCCGGATCGAGGATGAGGCGGCCGGGCAGAGGGCGGCGGAATGACGGCCCGGTCCCCTTGCCGCCCGGCGCGGGTGCCGGGCCGAAGCGCCCCCCGCCCCGCGGTCCGGCCATGAGCGCCCGCACGGCCCTGCGCCTTGCCCGGCGCGAGCTGCGCGGCGGGTTGCGCGGCTTCCGCATCTTCCTGGCCTGCCTGGTCCTTGGCGTCGCGGCCATCGCTGCGGTGGGCATCGTGCGCGCCTCGATCCAGGCGGGGCTGGCCGACCAGGGCGCGATCCTGCTGGGCGGCGATGCGCAGATGCAGTTCACCTATCGCCATGCCACCGAGGCCGAGCGCGCCTTCATGGATCGCGTCGCGCTGCGCACCTCCGAGGTAATCGACTTTCGCTCGATGGCCGTGGTGGGCGAAGGCGACGCGGCCGAGCATGGCCTGACCCAGGTGAAGGCCGTGGACGGCGCCTATCCGCTGGTCGGCACGGTCGATCTGGACCCGCCGATGCCGCTCGATCAGGCGCTGGCGGACAAGGACGGCCTGCCGGGCGCGGTGATGGACCGGGTGCTGGTCGACCGGTTGGGCCTTGGCATCGGCGACAGGTTCCGGCTGGGCCTGCAATCCTTTCGCCTGGCGGCGGTGCTGGTGGGCGAACCCGACAGCGCCTCGGGCGGCTTCGGCCTTGGCCCGCGCACGCTGGTCGCCAGCCCGGCGCTGGCGGATTCGGGGCTGATCGGGCCGGGCACGCTGTTCGACACGCAATACCGCCTGCTCCTGCCGCCTGGGACGGACCTTGACGCCCTGCGGCAAGAGGCGATGGCCGCCTTTCCCGACACCGGCCTGCGCTGGCGGGACAGCCGCCGCGCCGCGCCGGGGATCGAACGCTTCGTGGACCGGATCGGGGCTTTCCTGGTGATCGTCGGGCTGGCCGGCCTGGCGGTGGGCGGGGTCGGCGTCTCGGCGGCGGTGCGCGCCTATCTGGCGGGCAAGACGGCCACCATCGCCACGCTGCGCACCCTGGGCGCCGACCAAAGGGTGGTGTTCCTGACCTATCTGTTCCAGATCGCGGCGCTGACCGCCCTGGGGGTCGGGGCTGGGCTGATCCTTGGCGCGGCCATTCCCCTGGCGCTCGCGCCGATGATCGGGCGGCTGCTGCCGGTGCCGGCGGTTTTTGCGCCCTGGCCCGCGCCGCTGGCCGAGGCGGCGTTCTACGGCATCGCCACCGCGCTGCTCTTCACGCTCTGGCCGCTGGCGCGCACCGCCCGCATCCGGGCGGCGGCGCTTTACCGCGAGGCGGCGGGCGCGGCGCCCGGCTGGCCCCGGCCGGTGTGGTGGGCGGTGTCCGCGGCGCTGTCGGCCGTGCTGATCGGCGGGGCGGCGCTGTTTTCCGGCGTGCCGCAACTGGCGCTGGGGGCGGCCTTCGGCATCGTGGCGGCGCTGGGGGTGCTGGTCCTGTCGGCCGTGCTGGTGCGCCGCGCGGCGCGGTTCCTGGCGCGCAGGCCCGCCCTGCGCGGGCGGCCGACATTACGGCTGGCGCTGTCGGCCATCGGCGGGCCGGGACAGGAAACCACCTCGGTCATCCTCTCGCTGGGCCTGGGCCTCGCGGTGCTGGCCAGCGTGGGACAGATCGAGGCCAACCTGCGCGCCGCCATCGACCGCGACCTGCCGGCCCGCGCGCCGGCCTATTTCTTCCTCGACATCCAGAACGACCAGATGGCGGCGTTCAATGCCCGGCTGGATGCGGACCCCGGCGTCGAGCGGGTGGAGAGCGCCCCCATGCTGCGCGGCATCCTGACCCGCATCAACGGCCGACCCGCCGCCGAGGTCGCGGGCGACCACTGGGTGCTGCGCGGGGATCGCGGCGTCACCTATTCCGAAGCCCCGCCCGAAGGCACCACGGTGACTGCCGGCACCTGGTGGCCCCAGGGCTACGATGGCCCGCCACAGGTCTCGTTCGGGGCCGAGGAGGCCGCGGAACTGGGGCTGACGCTTGGCGACCGGATCACGGTGAACATCCTGGGCCGCGACATCGAGGCCCGGATCACCAGCTTCCGCGCGGTCGATTTCTCGACCGGCGGCCTCGGCTTCGTCATGTCGATGAGCCCGAACGCGCTGAGCGGCGCGCCCCATACCCATATCGCCACGGTCTATGCCGGGACCGAGGCCGAGGGCCGCATCCTGCGCGATCTGGCGCGCGCCTTTCCGAACGTGACCGCGATCCGGGTTCGCGATGCGGCGGACCGGGTGGCCGAGGCGCTCGGCGCCATCGCCTCGGCCGCCGCCTGGGCGGCGGGGGCGACGCTCGTGACCGGGTTCATGGTGCTGATCGGCGCCGCCGCGGCGGGCGAGCGGGCGCGGCTCTTCGAGGCGGCGGTCCTGCGCACGCTGGGCGCGACGCGGGGCCGCATCCTTGCGTCCTTCGCGCTGCGCTCGGCGCTGATGGGGGCCGCGGCAGGCCTCGTCGCGATCCTTGCCGGCGGGGTCGCTGGCTGGGCGGTGATCACCTTCGTGATGGAGACGCGCTACGTGTTCGAGCCGGTCTCGGCGGTGGCGATCGTCCTGGGCGGCGTGGTTGCGGTCATGCTGGCCGGCATCGGTTTTGCGCTGCGCCCGCTGTCCGCGCGCCCGGCGCGCGTGCTGCGGGCGCAGGACGGCTAGGGGGCGAGCCGCCCCGGCTTCGTACCATCGGCACCGCGCCTATGTCTATCGGGCCCTCGCACTGGCAGGATCGCCGTCGGCGAATACCGGGAAGGCCGGGCCCCTTGCAGCCCTTCAGCCTTTCCCGAGCAATCGGTGCCTGCTGATCCGCGCTTTCGTGAAGGAGGTTTGCCCAGGCGGAGCGGCTGGCCATAGGTCTGGGTGTTTCGATCCACGCCTCCGCGAAGGAGGCGACCGGCCTGCATGGTGCAGGCCTGAATCCCCAAGGAGTTTCGATCCGCGCCTCCGTGTATGGGATCGCGGAGATAATCCGGCGATGCCCATGGCCTGCGGCATGGTCCAGCGCAAACCCCAGCGAGGCCAGCGTCTTGCCGCCGCCGGTGGGCACGGTCAGGGTGAACAGTCCCGGCGCCATGGCCGCGCCGCGCCGGACATGGGCCAGGATATCGGCGCGCAGGCGGTTGATCGGGCCAGCGCGGTCGAATTGCGCCATATGCGTGTCTAAGGCGCGTCTCCAGTCCGGCAACAGATCGGCCAGGGCCGGCCAGGTGCGGTCGGGCTGCCTGCCCTCGAGTCCGGCATAGAAGGACTCGGTATCGCGGAAAACGCCATGCGCGCGGCGCCCGACAGATCGAAACCGCAGGAGGCCGGCCGCATCTAGCGCCGCCAGTTCCCTGGCGAAGGGACCGAAATCCGAACCGGCCGCCGCCGAGATTTCCGGCGCGATCGGATCGCGGCAAGCGTCGAGCCGGCGCTCCATGCTGCTGTCCGCGCCATAGCGGTCGGGCAGGCCCGCATGTTGGCCCAGGATGGCATGGCCGATCACCTCGGCGCAGGGGCTCATGCCGGCGGGTGCCTGGGCGTAAAGCAGGGCGGCGCCGGCCGTCGAATGTTCCCCCCGGACATTCTGACCGTCGAGAAGGCGGCCGAAGGTAGGGTCATACTTGCCGAAGTCATGAAAAAGACCGGCCACATGCGCTGCGGCCTGCAACCCCAGGGGCGCGCCGCGCGTCGCAGCCAGCGCAGCCGTGTTCCGAAGCTGATCGGCCGGCAATTGCCAGTCGGCGCGATCCTTGCGGCTACCCGTATGCGCGCAATAGTTTGCCATCGCCATTCCCGCCCGGCCCCGCGGACTGGTTCACAGACCGACTCGTCAGCATCAGCCAGCATTCCGCGGGGCAGCCGTAACCCGCAAGCCATGGATCCGATTGGCAAACTCCTGCTCCAGATGGCGTCTGCCGGCAGTACCGCTTCGACGGATTGAACGGGGCTTTCCCCGCCGCGGGAAATGGGTCGCGGCCGGGAGTCCCGATCAGGTGGCGATGCGCACGGGGACGGATTTCGCGGCGGGCGTTCCGGTGATGTGGTCGTGGTAGTCGAGCGGCATGAGCGGGTTCAGCTCCGGGTAATATCCCGCGACCGAGCCGCTCGGCATCGGATAGGCGACGACCGTCAGCCCCGCGACCCGCCGGTGCCGGCCGTCGCGGCTGATCGTCTCCAGCGCCACCGCCTGGCCGTCGGCAAGCCCGCGCGCGGCGATGTCGCTCGCATTCATGAACAGCACCATGCGGTCGCCGTGGATGCCCCGGTAACGGTCGTTGTAGCTGTAGATCGTGGTGTTGAACTGGTCGTGCGAGCGGATCGTGGACAGCCGCAGCATCTGCGGATCGTCCACCGGGTCGTTGACCTCCAGCCCCGGCAGCGGCAGGAAATTCGCCTTGCCGTTCGGCGTCGCCCAGACGCGCCGGCGCGGCGGCACATCAAGGTGAAAGCCGTGCGGCGCCTTGATGCGGCTGTTGAAATCGGCATAGATCGCCGGATAGACATCCGCGATCCGGTCGCGTATCGCGCTGTAATCGTGGATGTATTCGCCCCATGGCGTGCGGCTGCCGGGCAGGGTGGCCAGGGCCATGCGGCAGACGATCTCGACCTCGGGCAGGCAGTCGGGGCCGGGCGGCTCCAGCACCCCGCGCGAGGCGGTGACGTTGGCCATGGCATCCTCGATGGTGACGAACTGCTCGCCCCTGGCGGTGCGGATGATCTCGGAACGCGCCACCACGGGCAGGATCAGCGCGTCCCGGCCGTGGACCAGGTGGCCCCGGTTCAGCTTGGTCGCGATGCCGACCGTCAGGTCCAGCTTGCGCATCGCCGCATAGGTCCGCTGGGTGTCGGGCATGGCGCGGGCGAAATTCCCGCCCATGCCGATGAAGACCCTGGCCTCGCCGCGCAGCATGGCCTCGACCGACTCGACGGCGTGATGGCCGTGTTCGCGCGGCGGCTCGAAGCCGAAGACGGCGGCAAGCCGGTCCAGGTAGTCCTGCGACGGCTTTTCGTCGATGCCGACGGTGCGGTCGCCCTGCACGTTGGAATGGCCCCGGATCGGCGCGATCCCGGCCCCCGGCTTGCCGAAATTGCCGCGCAACAGCAGCAGGTTCGCGACCTGCTGCACCAGCCGCGACCCCTGCTGGTGCTGCGTCACCCCCATGCCATAGCAGATCATCGTCGCCTTCGAGCGGATATAGATCTCGGCCAGCCGCCGGATCTGCGCCTGGTCGATGCCCGAATGGCGCTCCAGCGCGGCCCAGTCCAGCGCCTCGATCTCGGCCCGGACCTTGTCCAGGCCCGCGGTATGGGCGTTGACGAAGGGCCAGTCGATGACGTCCTCGCCCGCCGCGTCGCGTTCGAAGATCACCTTCATCATCCCCTTCAGGATCGCCAGGTCGCCGCCGATCTTCACATGCACGAATTCGCTGGAGATCCTGGTCGAGCCGAAGGTCGCCATCTGGACCACGTCCTGCGGCTCGGCAAAGCGGATCAGGGCGCGTTCGGGCATGGGGTTGATGGTGACGATGGGCACGCCGCGTTTGCGGGCCTCGACCAGGTTGGTCATCATGCGCGGGCTGTTGGTGCCGGTGTTCTGGCCGATGACGAAGATCGCCTCGGCATGTTCGAAATCGGCCATGACCACGGTGCCCTTGCCGATGCCGATGGCGGGCTGCAGGCCGCGGCTGGTCGGCTCGTGGCACATGTTCGAGCAGTCGGGGAAATTGTTGGTGCCGAACTCGCGCACGAAGACCGCATAAAGAAAGGCCGCCTCGTTCGGGGTCCGGCCCGAGGTGTAGAATTCGGCCCGGTGCGGGCTGTCGAGGCCGCGCAGGTGCCGCCCGATCAGCGCGAAGGCATCGTCCCAGCCGACCGGGACGTAATGGTCGGTCGCGGGGTCGTAGCGCATCGGCTCGGTCAGCCGGCCCTGCATCTCCAGCCAGTAATCCGACCGCTCCATCAACTCGCTGACGCCGTGGCGGGCGAAGAAGTCGCGGGTGACGCGGGATTTCGTCGCCTCATGCGCCAAAGCCTTGGCGCCGTTTTCGCAAAACTCCAGCTTCTTGCGGCAATCGGCATCGGGAAAGGCGCAGCTGGGGCATTTGAACCCGCCGGGCTGGTTCATCGACAGCAGCGCGCGCGAGCCCTTGGTCAGCACGCTCTGCTCCATCAGCACCTTGGCCGTCGCCGCGGCTGCGCCCCAGCCGCCTGCGGCATGGTGATAGGCCTTGTAGACGGGTTTGCGGTCGGACATCGGCGCGGTTCTCCTGTCGGGCCGTGCGGGCCCCTGCCCCCGATGGCAACAGACCGGCGCCGCGATTTCAACGGACAGCCTGTCGGCCTGTCCTGGACAATCTGTCCGTTGATCTTGCCCCCGCCCCCTGCATCCGATGCTTGCCAAGCAAGGCGGGCCGGTGCCACTGTCCCGCCGAGGGAGAGGATGATGGGAACCCAGAACGACCCCCGCCAGGAAGCGCATGCCGCCCAAGGCGACGCGCTGGCGCAGGCCACGATCCTGGTGGTCGAGGACGAGCCGGGGATGCGCAATTTCCTGGAACGCATCCTGTCGTCGAAATGCCGCGCCATCCGGCTGGCCGCGAACACGGCTGAAGCCAGCGCGCTGGTCGCCCAGACCGATTTCGACCTGGTGATCCTCGACAACCTGATGGAGGGCCAGCGCGGGGTCGACTGGCTGCGGGAACAGCGGCCGCTGGGCTTTTTCCCGCCCGCGATCCTGATGACCGCCCATGCCGACCTGGATACGGCCATCCAGGCGCTGCAGGCCGGGGCCTCGGATTTCCTGCTCAAGCCGTTTCGCACCAACCAGCTGCTGAACACCATCGCCCGCTGCCTGGAAGGCGAAAGGTTGCGGCGCGAGAACCTGATCCTGCAGCAGGAATTGCGCAACAATATCGACCTGGGCCGCCTGCGCAGCGAGTTGATCGGCAGCTCGCCCGCCATCGAGCGCGTGCGCCAGGTCATCGCCCGCGTGGCGCCGACCCCGTCCTCGGTGCTGATCACCGGCGCCTCGGGCACGGGCAAGGAAGTGGCGGCGCGGATGATCCACGCCCTGTCCGACCGGGCGCGGATGCCCTTCGTTGCGGTGAACTGCGCCGCCATCCCCCGCGACATGCTGGAGGACGAGCTTTTCGGCCATGTGCGCGGTGCCTTTCCCGCCGCCGACCGGAACCGCGAGGGGCTGTTCAGCTCGGCCCGCGGCGGGACGCTGTTTCTGGACGAGATCGCCGAACTGCCGGTCGCCTTGCAGGCCAAGCTGTTGCGCGCGATCGATGATCGCCGGATCCGGCCGCTGGGGTCCGAGCGCGAGACGGCGGTGGACCTGCGCCTGATCTTTGCCGCGAATGCCGACCTGGACCGCGCCGTGGCCGAGGGGCGGCTGCGCGCGGACCTGCTTTACCGCATCAACGTGCTGCATATCCACATGCCGACCCTGGCCGAACGCGGCGGCGACATGTTCGACCTGGCGGAACTGTTCATGGATACCCTGTCCCGGACGCTGGCAGCGCCCAAGGTGCCGATCACCCCCGAGGTGCGGGCCGGCATGGCGACCTATGACTGGCCGGGCAATGTCCGCGAATTGCGCAACGCCGTCGAGCGCGCGCTGATCCTGGGCCGCTTCACGCCGCTGGTCGCATCGCTGGGCAGGCGCGACGGCCAGACCCTGGCCGAGATCGAGCGGCGGGCGATCCTGGGCACGGTGGCCGCCTTCGACGGCGACCGCGAGGCGGCGGCGGCGCAGCTGGGCATTTCGCGCAAGACCATCGACCGCAGGCTGGCGGACTGGAATGCCTGAGCCGGCGCGTCCGCTCAGCCGCTCGGTGCGTCACAAGCTTCTGGCCATCGCCCTGCTGCCGGTGCTGGTGATCCTGCCGGTCTTTCTGGGGGCGACCATGCATCAATGGTCGCTCAAGCTCGACCGGCTGCTGCTGGTCAAGGTCAACAGCGACCTGACCGTGGCGCAGCAATATCTGGGCCGCATCCTGGAAACCACCGGCGAGCGGATCGAGATGCTGGCCCGCTCCGAGGAATTCGCGCGCACGGCCGATCCGGCCGCGCTGCTGGACAGCCATCGCCACAGGCTGGGGCTGGACTACCTGTATCTGGCCCGCCCGGATGGCCGCGTGGTGGCGTCCAGCCCGCAAGGCATCCGCCCCGCACCCCCGCGCGACGCCGCATCCGCGCGAAACACGCTGGAGGTTTTCGACCGGGACCAGCTGCGCGCCCTTTCCCCGGCGCTGGCCGCGCGCGCCGAAATGGAACGGCCCGGCAATCCGGCGGCAGGCCGGGCCCCGGTCGAGACGCGGGGCATGGTGGCACAATCGCTCGTCCTGGCCAGGCTGCCCGGCAGCGAGGCCGAGGCGGTCCTGGTCGGGGGGATCCTGCTGAACCGCAACCTGTCGGTGATCGACAGCATCAACGCCCTGATCTATCGCCCCGAAAGCCTGCCCGAGGGCAGCCACGGCACCACCTCGCTGTTCCTGGGCGACATGCGCATCGCCACCAACGTCACGGTCCCCGGCGGCGTCCGGGCGCTGGGAACCCGCGCCTCGGCGGCGGTGCGCGAGCGGGTGATCGGCCAGGGGCAGGTCTGGCTGGACCGGGCGCAGGTGCTGGACGACTGGTATGTCTCGGCCTATGCCCCGCTGGCCGACGGCGCGGGCCGCACCATCGGCATGATCTATGTCGGCATCCTGGAACGCCCCTTCGCCGAAGCCCGGCGCCGCACGGTGGGCTGGGTGCTGGTCGGCTTCCTGTGCGTGGCGCTGGTGACGGTGCCGCTGTTCTTGCGATGGGCGCGCGGCATCTTCCGCCCGCTGGAGCGTATCGGCGCCACCTTCGAGCGGGTGCGGTCGGGCGACCTGGCCGCCCGCACCGGCATCAGCCGCGGCGACGACGAGATCGCCGAACTGGCCCTGGCCCTGGACGGGGTGCTGGCGCAATTGCAGGACCACGACCGGCGGATGCGGGCCTGGAACGACGAGCTGAACCGGCGCGTGGACGAGCGCACGGCGGCGCTGCGGCGGGCCGCGCAACAGCTCGAGACCGCGACATACCAGCTGGTCCAATCCGAAAAGCTGGCCGCCCTTGGCGAAATCTCGGCCGGGATCGCGCATGAGGTGAACAACCCGCTGGCGGTGATCCAGGGCAACCTGGACGTGCTGCGCGAGGTGCTGGGCAAGGCCGCCGCCCCGGCCGAGACCGAATTGCGGCTGATCGACGAGCAGGTGCAGCGCATCTCGCGGATCGTCGCGCAATTGCTGGACTTCGCCCGGACGGACCAGACCGCGGAAGAGCATCCCCTTTCCGATCCGGGCCGGGCCGTGGCCGATTGCGTGCCGCTGGTGGCGCATATGCTTGCCCGGTCCTCCGTCTCGCTGCGCCGGGACATCCGCTCGGATCGGCCGGTCCGCATCAGCCGCATCGCCCTGCAGCAGGTGCTGGTCAACCTGATCGTCAACGCGGTCCATGCCATGCCGCGGGGCGGCGAGATCCGCATCCTGGTGCAGGACCAGGACCGCGACGGCGCGGCAGGGGTGATGCTGCAGGTCTCGGACCAGGGCGAGGGCATCCCGCCCGAAGTGCTGAAGCGCCTGTTCGAGCCCTTCGTCACCAGCCGCGGGCGCAGCGGCGGCACCGGGCTAGGCCTGTCGATCTGCCGCAGGCTGGTCGAGCGGCAAGGCGGCAGCATCGCCGCCAGCAGCGATGCGGATGGCAGCACCTTCCGCATCTGGCTGCCCGCCGCGTGATCCCGCCGCCCGGACTTGCGGGCCATGGGCGGCGGGCGCAGCCATCAGCCGAACAGGGCCGCGGTCTTCGTGATCGTCGTCCACACCCCCCAGGCCAGCGGGATGCCGACCGCCGCCCAGGCCAGCATCGCCGGCAGGTCGAACCGGCCCCGGTCGATCCCGAACGATCCGCTCTGGACCTGGCCGGCGGTTGCCTCGCCGGCCTGCAGGGCCGCGACCTCTTCGGGCTTCATGAACCACTTCTCGTCCAGCGGCCGGACCAGCGCGTTGCAGACCAGCCCGACGGCCAGGAACCCGGCAAGGATATACATCGTGTAGTCATAGGCCTGCGCCCGCGGCACGCCCGCCGCGATCTGCGCCTCGCGCAGGTAGTTCACGACGACCGGGCCGACGATCCCCGCCGTCGCCCAGGCGGTCAGCAGCCGGCCATGGATCGCGCCCACGAATTGCGTGCCGAAGACATCCGCCAGATAGGCCGGCACGGTCGAGAACCCGCCGCCATACATCGAGATGATGACGCAGATCATCGCCACGAACAGCACCTGGTTGCCCGAATGCGCGGCACTTGGCGCCAGCAGGTAAAGCCCGATCCCCAGGCCGAAGAAGATGAAATAGGTGGTCTTGCGCCCCAGCCGGTCCGAGGCCGAGGCCCAGCACAGCCGCCCGGCGATGTTGAACAGCGACAAGAGCCCCGCGAAACCCGCGGCGATGGCCGCGATGGCCGCTTTCTGGCCGGCGTCCAGCTGGGTAAAGCCCAGGTCCGGCCGGCCGACCAGCGATCCGGCGAAGATTTCCTGCAGCATGGGCGAGGCCATGCCGATCACCCCGATCCCGGCCGAGACGTTCAGGCACAGCACCAGCCAGATCAGCCAGAACTGCCGGGTCTTGTGCGCGTCCCTCAGGTGGACGTGATGCCGGGTGATCATCCCCGCCTTCCGGGCCGAGACCTTGGGCTGCCAGCCTTCGGGCTTCCAGCCCGCAGGGGGCACCCGATAGCCGAAGGCGCCCGCCAGCATGAAGACGAAATAGACCACCGCCATGACGAAGAAGGTCTGCCAGACGCCGACGCCGGTCACGGATTGGAAATGGTTCATCAGCCGGTCCGCCAGCGGCGCCCCGATCATCGCGCCGCCGCCAAAGCCCATGATCGCCATGCCGGTCGCCAGGCCGCGCCGGTCGGGAAACCACTTGATCAGCGTCGAGACCGGCGAGATATAGCCCAGGCCCAGGCCGATGCCGCCGATCAGGCCCGAGCCGAGCCACATCAGCCACAGTTGATGCGTCATCACTCCGAAGCCTGAAACGACCATGCCGCCCGACCAGCACAGGGCCGCGACGACGCCCGCCCTGCGCGGGCCGGCGGTTTCCAGCCAGCCGCCCCAGATCGCGGCCGAGGAACCCAGCAGCACGAAGAACAGCGTATAGATCCAGCCCAGATCGGCGACGCGCCAGTCGCAGCTGGTCGTGAACAGGGCCGAAACCAGGCCCATCCCTTCGCAGACGACCGGGTCGCTGATGCCGATGGCGCGCGACAGCGGCAGCCAGAACACCGAAAAGCCATAGGCCATGCCGATGCACAGGTGGATCGCCAGCGCGGCGGGCGGCACCAGCCAGCGGTTGAAGCCCGGCCGCGCTATCGTGCGCTCGCGGGACAACAAGGGTGCCCGGAATCCTGGAAAATCTTCTATGGCCGTCATCATTCCCCTCCCTGAAACGAATATGCGCGCGCGACCCGTCGGAACCGGCCGCCGCCTGCCCTTTTTCTTGCGAGCATGGACGCTTATCCCCCCGTCCCGCTCCCCTCGGGTTTTGGCACAAGGTGCGGAATGCATGGGGTTGATTTCAATGGACAATCTGTCCAGCCGCCAGGACAGGTTGTCCGGCGCGCCCCGGCCCTGGCCGGAAACCGTCAGGAAATCAGGCCGTTTTCGCCCGGCACGGAAGGGTCAATGCAGGTCCGGGCGACCCGGCAGTCAGAGCGAAACGACGCTTCCCAGCAAGGCCCCGATCCCGGCATTGCCGATATTGTTATGCGCATCCGTTCCGCCCGGAACGGCCACGACCACCTTGTCGGCCAGATAGTTGTTCACCCTGCCCGCGACGGGCCGATGGCCGGACGAGGCGGGAAAGCCGCCATGGCGCAGGGCATCCACATGCTGCGCGCCATTGGCCCCCATCGCGCCATAGCGGTCGTTGGCGTCCCCGATCGCCATCGTCCCATCGCCCGCCAGGCGCGAGGCAAGCGCATAGTAGAAGGTGCAGGCCCGGTCGTTATGCGTATGGGTAATCGCGATCGGACCGCGGACCCGCTGTTCGGCCAGCACATCGGCAAAATATCCCGGCCCTGCCGGCGAACTGGCCGCCAGCCCGTTATGCGAGAAGGCGGCTTGCAGCAGGGTCAGGCTTTGCGGGCGCAGCGATTTCATCTGGGACGCGCAGGCCGTGACCAGCCTGCCGCCGAAACTGTGGCCCGCCAGGTGAAGCCGGGTATTCGCCAGGAAGGGCTGGGGGTCCAGGTAGCCGCCCAGCATGCGGCCGACCTTTCCCGCACGGCGCTTCATCGGGTAATAGGTGAACTGGTTCGCCAGCCGGGCAATGCTGGCCAGGGGACCGCGGACGACCTGCCCGGCGCCGTCCCCGCCGGCCGCGCCGCCGTCTTCGCCATCCCGCGGCACGAAGGGTTTCGCGCTGATCTGGAACAGCAATTCGGGGTTGCTGCTGGCCCGGCGGGCGATCAGTTCCGCCTCGTCCGAAAGCTCGGCATCGTCCCCGGCGGCCAAGGCCTGCATCCGCCTGGCCAGTTCCGCGGCCAGGGCGGCTTTCGTCTCGGCGCTGGGATCGCTCGCGGCGGCGCGGGCCAAGCTGCGCAGCCTGGCGTTCTCCTTGCCCGGCAAGGACTGGCGCAGGATGCGTTCAAAGGTCCGGGGGTCGAGGTCGGACGGACCGCCCGCCAAGGGCGCGGCAAGCGCCCCGCCTGCGGTCTCGCGCCCGGCCCGGTCGTCGAAATCCGTGGGAAAGGCGACCGAAGGCCAGGCGATGCCGGCCAGCACGAAGCGGCGCGAGGACGGGATATGCGGCCGGGCATTGCGCCAGATCGCCTGGTAAAGCCGCGCCGCCTGCGCCTGGGTGTTCTTCCAGCCGTGGGAAAGGACCAGCACATCGGTCGCCTGCACGCTCTGCATGGCCTCGTGCAGCGCGTGCAGGGGCTTGGGGTTGCCGTCCAGGCGGCCCTCGCTGTCGAAGCTCAGCCAGACCAGGGGGGTTCCGTCGATATCGGGCATGGTTCGCTCCTGCGGTCAGATGGATTGCAGCGCACGCATCAGGTCGGCCAGCCCGGCGCCCTGGAAGCTGGGAACGCGGCCCAGGTCGGTCGCGCTGTCCATGAGGATCTGCTTGACGCGCTCGGGCTGGCCGATGAACTCGCGCCGCACGGAAAGCAGCGCCGCGACAAGGCCCGAGACATGGGGCGCGGCCATGCTTGTGCCCGAACGCTCCTTGAAGCTGGCGATGCGGTCCTTGTCGCCCGGATGGCACGAAACGATCCGCTCGCCCGGCGCCAGAAGATCCGGCTTCATCCGGCCATCGACGGTCGGCCCCTTGGCGGAAAAGAACGAGACCCCGTATTCATGCGGCCGGTCGCGATGGGTCGAGCCGACGGTGATGGCCAGCTCGGCATTGCCGGGATCGGCGATGGTCGAGGCGTTGGCGCTGGAATGCAGCCTGCTGTTCTGGTCGTCGACATAGCCGAAGCCCGCATTTCCCGCCGCGACCACCACCACCACGCCCGAGCGCACCAGCCGGTTGACCTCCTTGCAGATCGAGCTTTGCCCCGCTGCGAACCAGGTCGGGTCGAAGCTGTAGCCAAGGCTCAGGTTCAATCCGTGGATGCGCAGGTTGCGACCGTATTCGTTCAGCCGCTGCACATAGCCGATGGCGGCGATGACATTGCTGATGCCGCTGTCGTCGCGGGCGCGCGACAGCACCTTGAGGCTGATCAGCCGGGTTCGCGGCGCCACGCCCAGGATCACCTCGGGCGGCCGGGCAAGCGAGCTTTCCTCGACCCTGATGCCGTCGGGGCGGGTGTCGATGCTGATGTCCATGCCGTCGATCAGCGGCTTGCCCTCGGGCGTCTGCATCCTGACGTTGGTTTCGCCGGCGATGATGCCGGCGACATGGGTGCCATGCCCGTCCTGGTCGCACAGCGCCGCCTTGGCCGCGGCGCTGTCGCTTTCATGCGTGCGGGTGAAGTCGTAATGGTTCAGGCCCGCCGGCGGCTCCAGCGTGTCGTAGGGCCGGAAATGCGGATGCGTGCCGTCGATGCCGGTATCGGCAACCGCCCAGACGATATCCTCGCCCTGCGCGCCGAAGGCGACGCGCGCGGCATCGCATTTGATGGTCTTGTAGGATTTATAGACGCTCGCCTGGAAAGGCTGGTCCAGCCACAGCTTGTAGATCGGCCCGTCCCGCTCTTCCTGGCAGTTCTGCGCGATGCGCCGGATGGTGCCGCGCGACAGCCGCCCGAAAAGATAGCCTTCGGTAAAGGACGAGGTAACAAGGTTGAGTTCATCAGACGCGTTGAAGCCGATCTTTTTCCACGGACCCTGAATCTCGGCCAAGGCCAGGATTTCGGCAACGAATCCCAGCTTTCGTTCGTCCGCGACATCGGCCTTTTCCCGATAGCTCGCGACGAGCGCCGCCCGAGCCATGCGCGCACCACCTGGGAAATTATTGTTCATCTCGATCATGACGGAAAATGCGTCCCTGGCCGAGCCGGGCGGTTTTCCTTGCGCCATTGCCTCGTAGAGATCCCGCGACACGCAGCTATGAAGCAGGATGCTGTTCGGATCCATATTGCCGGGGGTCTCTTCAGCGGTCATGAAGTCCACCTCATGCAGCCTTTGCAGCATATTGAGATTACCGGCGTTTTTCGAAGCGCGCAACGAGAATGGGGGGGCAATCCGCAAAAGCAAAGCGCCCATTTTCGCGCGGTGAAATTGGGGACGCCGCTGAAATCCCCTTCCTTTGAATCAGCCTATGACGTGCCTATTCGGACCGAAATGCATTGCCTGGAAGGCCGGTCAATCGCCCGCGCGGCAAACTGGCGGGCAATGGCAGGCATTTTGTTTGCGGTGGCGCGGTTGCCGCATCGGCGCCGTCAATAAAAGCGCAGGCGGCCGTCGTCCCCCTGTTCCCTGCGAACCGGGATGCCATAGAGGCGGGACAGGTTCCCGGCCGTCATCGTCTCTGCGACCGTCCCCGAGGCGAGCAGGCCCGAACGGTTCAGGAGCAGCGCCCGGTCGGCGATGGCGGCGGCGTGGTCGGGATCGTGGCTGGACAGGATGATCCCGGTTCCCGCATCCGCGAGGCGACGGATCGCATGGCCGACCTGCCGGCGGTTGGCGAAATCCAGGCTGGCGGTGGGTTCGTCCATCACCATTGCCGCCGCCTCCTGCGCCAGCGCCCGTGCGATCAGCACCAGCTGGCGCTGGCCGCCCGAAAGCCGGGTGACTTCGGCCCCGGCCAGGTCGGCGATGCCAAGCCTGTCCAGCGCCGCCATCGCCCGTTCCGCCTCGACCCGGCCCGGACGGGCAAAGGGACCAAGCCGGGCCGCCGCCCCCATCAGCACGATGTCGAGGGCGGTAAAGGCAAAGGGCGTCGCCAGCGCCTGCGGCACATGGGCCAGCCGGGCGGCGACCTGGAGCCGCGACAGGCGGGACAGCGGCTCGCCGCCCAGCGCGATCCGGCCATGGACGGGCGGGATCAGCCCCAGCAGGGTGCGAAACAGCGTGGTCTTGCCGGCGCCGTTCGGTCCAAGCAGGCAAAGCACGCTTCCCCGATCCAGGCTCAGGTCGATGCCCCGGATCAGCACCTTGCCGCCATGGCCGATGGCAAGGCCCGTGGCGGTCAGCAGCGGGGTCATTCGCTCCATGCCTTCGCCCCCCGCGCCAGCAGCCAGACGAAAAGCGGCGCGCCGAGGACCGCGGTCAGGATGCCCAGCGGCACCTCGACCGTGGCGATGCTGCGCGCGCTGGTATCGACCAGCACCATGAAGCCCGCGCCGATCAGGATGGCCGCCGGCAGCAGCCGGTCGAAGCGGGGGCCGGTCAGCAACCGCGCCATATGCGGCACCATCAGCCCGATCCAGCCGATCACCCCCGCCAGCGCCACCGCCGCGGCCGTCATCAGCGTGGCGCAGGCGATGACCAGCAGCCGCAGGCGGGTGGCGTCGATCCCCATCGACCGCGCCTCGTCGTCGCCCATGGCCAAAAGCCCGATCCGCCAGCGCAGCGCCAGCAGCGGCGCAAGCCCGACCAGCAGCGCAGGCAGCGCCGCCGCGATGTCCGGGCGCTTGACCCCGGCCAGGCTGCCCATCAGCCAGAAGGTGATGGCGGGCAATTGCTGCTCGGGGTCGGCCAGCAGCTTGACCAGCGAGATCCCGGCCCCCGCCAGCGCGCCGATGGCGATGCCGCACAGCACCATGACCAGCACCTGTCCCGCACCGCGCAGCATCATGGTCAGGCCCAGGACCATCGCCACGGTGGCAAGCCCGGTGCCGAAGCCCAGCATCTGGATGGCCATGACCGGCCAGCCCAGCAGGATGCCCAGCACGGCGCCGAACCCCGCCCCGGCCGACACGCCCAAGATGTCCGGCGAGACCAGCGGATTGCGGAAGGTGGTCTGGTAGGCCGCCCCCGCCGCCGCCAGAGCCGCGCCGACCATGGCCGCCGCCAGCACCCGCGGCAGGCGGATGTTCCACAGCACCGTCACCGCCTGCGGGTCCGAGCGGTCCCCCGACAGGACGGCCACCAGCTGCTGCGGCGCGATCGCATAGGGGCCGACCGCCGCGCCGATCGCCAGCGTGGCGATCAGCCCCAATGCGAGCCAGCCGTTCAGCCGCCGCTCAGTCACCCAGCAAGGCCGCCAGCGCGGCATCGTCCGGGCGCCGGCCATAGAACAGCGCGTAGAACTCGGCGATCTTGGCGTGCAGGTCGTCGGTCGCGGCCTGGGGATAAAGCTTGTGCGAAAGCCAGATCAGCCCGGCCAGGCGATTGACCGAAGGCGGCGCGTCGATGAAGCCGAAGGGGACCGCGGGCGCCAGATGGACGCGCCCGTTCGCCACCGCGGGAATGCCCTGCCATTCCGGCATCTGCGCCACCTTGGCGGCGAAATCCCGGTCGATGGTGACGATCACGTCCGGCGCCCAGGCTTGCACCTGCTCGGGCGAGACGGTGGCAAGCCCGTCGCCTTCCGTCTCGACGACATTCCTTGCGCCCACGCGCTCGATGATCTCGGCATTGATCGAGCCGCGGCCGGCGGTCTCCACCCCTTCCGGCCCGCGCGCAAGATAGACCCTGGGCCGCGCGGCCTGCGGCACCTCGGCCAGAAGCGCGTCCAGATCCGCCAGCGTGGTTTCGGCATATGCCGCCAGGGCCTCGCCGCGCGCGGGGACGCCGAGCAGGTCGGCCATCTGCCGGATCGACCGCGGCATCTGCGCAAAGCTGCCGTCGATCAGCACATAGGGCACGCCCGCCTGTTCCTGGACGCGGGCCGGCCAGATCGACATAGGTCGCGTTCACCGTGCCGTAATCCACGATCAGGTCGGGCCCCGCCGCAAGCAGCACCTCGAGGTTCAGCGTGTCGCCCCGGCCGGTCAGCCGCCCCAGTTCGGGCAGGTCCGCAACCTCGGGCCGCAGCCAGGCCAGATCGGCCGGCTTCGGCGCGCGAACCCAGCCGATCATCGCCTGGGGCTTCAGCGTATAAAGCAGCGTGGCGGCAGGGGGGCCGGCGGCAAAGACCCTGGCGGGATCGACCGGAACCCGGACCTGCCGTCCGCCGGCATCGGTCACGGTCTTGCCCTCCTGGGCAAGGGCGGGGCCGGCCGCGACCAGGATCGAAAGCACGCCGGCCAGGGCGCGGCGGGTCAGCCGCATCATGCCATCGCTCCGAACGCGGCCTTGATGTCAAGAAGCGGCGTGCCGTCCAGGCAATCCAGCCCGCGCACGGTCAGCACCGGCCCCTCGACCGCCAGCAGCCGCACCACCGACGAGGCGATCGGGTTGGGACGCACCGGCGAGCGCAGGGCAAAGGTGCCGGTCGCGCGCTCGCCGAACTTGGGGTTCTGCAGGACCAGGTCGCGCCGCGCCCGGTCCATCCAGTAAAGGATCTGCAGGTTGGCATGCGCCTCGATCCCGGTCAGTCCCGGAACCCAGGGCTCGAACAGCTCGATCCGGCAGTCCGGCCCGTCGGCGGCATCGCCGCGATGCGGGCAGTCGCCGCGTCGGGTCCAGGGCGTGCGGATACGGCCGATGAACCAAAGCTGCGCGTCGAAGCCCTGCGGCGGGACGACGGCCTGCTCATGCGGTCGCAGGTCGTCGGTGCCGACCTCATTCATCCACGCCCACCATCACGTCGGACGCCTTGATGACGGCCGAGGCGCGGCTGCCGACCACCAGGCCAAGCTCCTTCACCGCGTCATTGGTGATCGAGGCTGTCACCACGCTGCCGCCCAGGTCGATGCGGACATGGCTGGTGACGGCGCCGGTGACGATCTCGACCACCGTGCCGGGCAGGACGTTTCTTGCGCTGAGCTTCATCTGGAAATCTCCCTTTCCATCGACTGGGTTTATGCGACCCGGCGCAGGCAGGCCGCCTGCAGCCAGGCCAGAACCTGATCCTCCTCGGCCGGCAGCGGTTCGGCCGCGCCGCCGGCAAAGGCCAGGAATGCCTTGCGCCATTGCGGCGACACGCCGACCAGCACCGGAAACCCGCGCGCGCAGGCCTCGCCGATGGCACCGACCAGGCCGCGGCCCACCGCCTCTTGCTTGCCGAACTTGTTCACCACCAGCCCCTGCGCACCGGGCAGCCGGTCATGGACGGCCATCACCGCCGCCTCCAGCGCATCGGGGTCCAGCCGGCAGCCGGTCATGCCGGGGGCGAGGTCGAAACTGACGTTCCGCCGCTCGCCGTCGGGCAGCAGGGCCAGGACGATATTGCATTTCTCGGGCGGGGCGTCGGGGTCCACCGGCTGCACGGTTCCCGCCAGCGCGATTCCCAGGGCGGCCGCCCTTTGCGCGACCGCGCTCAGCACGGCATCCGTCCTTCGTTCCTCGTCGGAACAGACATAGCGGATTTCCATTCGCGCCTCCCATCATCTCCGCGCCGTTATAGATACTGAAACATATCGGAGGGCGCTGGCAAGGCCCTGCCGCTTCAAACCGCCACCGCCCGGAAAGAAAGACTTCCGCGCCTGCCCTATGTTCATCCGTCGCGATTTCATTATGTTTGATCAAGCATAACGATTCTCTCCGCTGGTGGAGAGCTGTTCGGGAGGGACATGGATGCGGGTCACGACAAGGGCGGGATTGCTTTGCGCCACCATTCTGGGCTGGGCGGCCGCGCCGGCATCGGCGCAGGTGGCCGAGCCGTCGCAGGTCTTCGTGCTGGGCACGATCACCCTGACGGCGGAGGACGACGAAGGCCGGGGCGGCACCACGACCACCGTGACCGCCAAGGATGTCCTGCGCAGCAACCGCACCTCGCTGGACGATGCGCTGCGGGTCGCGCCGGGGGTGCAGGTCGGCAATACCGGCGGCAGCCGGAACGAGCGGCTGGTCTATGTCCGCGGCTTCGACCGCTTCCAGGTGCCGCTGTCGATCGACGGCATCCGCGTCTACCTGCCTGCCGACAACCGGCTGGACTATGGCCGTTTCCTGACCCCGGACCTGGCCGAGATCCAGCTGCAAAAGGGCCATGTCTCGGTCCTGAACGGGCCGGGGGGCATGGGCGGGGCGATCAACCTTGTCACCCGCCAGCCCTCCGCGCCCTTCGAGGGCGAGGCGCGCCTGGGAATCGAGGCCGGCAACCGCGGCGACATCGCTGCCCGCAGCGGCTTTCTGTCGCTGGGCACGCGGCAGGCGGATTTCTGGCTGCAAGGCAGCTACATGCGGCGCGACAGCGACGGCTTCTACCTGTCGCGCGACTTCGTGCCGCGGCCGCAGCAGGGCGCGGGCCTGCGCGAATATGCCGATACCGACGACAGCCGCCTGAACCTCAAGGCCGGCTGGACGCCGAACGCGACCGATGAATATGTCCTCAGCTATACCCGGCAGACCGGGGCGAAGCGCGCGCCCTACAACATCGACCTGCCGATGCGGGGCCGGCCGGACACCGGCTCGGGCGGATACCAGCGGGACTGGACATGGCCGGAGTGGGACATCGACAGCCTTGCCTTTTATTCGCATACCGAACTGGCCGGCGGCTATCTGAAGACCCGCGCCTATTACAACCGCTTCGACAACCTGCTGTCGTCCTGGGACGATTCCACGCAGACCACGCAGGAGACCCTGGCGCCGCGCATTTTCGACAGCCGCTACAAGGACGCGGCCTGGGGGCTGAGCGCAGAAGCCGGAACCGAGTTCGGCCCGGATCACGAGGTCAAGGCGGCGCTGCATTACCGCCGCGACCGGCACGATTCCATCCAGTCCGTCGCCCCCGGCACCGGCCGGGAACCCGACCTGCCGGAACGGTCCGAGGAAGAGACGATCTCGGTCGCGCTCGAACATGGCTGGCAGTATTCGCAGGCGCTGAGGCTCGTCTCGGGCATCAGCTACGACAAGGCAAGGATGCTGCGGGCCGACAACAACGACACCAGCGGCTTCCCCGGCCCGGCCGTGCCCGGCAGCTATCCCACCGGCTCGACCGATGCGGTGAACTGGCAACTGGCGGCGATCTACAGCCACGACAGCGGCGAATATCACGCCAGCCTGTCGTCCCGCACCCGCTTTCCGACGCGGTTCGACCGCTACAGCACCCGCTTTGGCACGGCCCTGCCGAACCCCGCCCTGGAATCGGAACGCGCCACCAATATCGAGATCGGCTATGGCGGCCAGATCGGCCCGGCGACGGTTCAGGCGGCGCTGTTCTACAGCAAGGTCAAGGACATGATCCAATCGATGCCGACCGACCAATGGGATGATGAGCGCGACCGGCCCATCGTGCAAAGCCAGAACGTCGGCGACGGCACCTACAAGGGCTTCGAGATCGCGGCGAACTGGCAGGTCAGCGACCGGCTGGGGCTGGTCGCGAACTACACCTGGCTGCATCGCGGCATCACCGACCCGGTCCGGGCCGACTACCGCCCGACCGACACGCCGCGCCACAACGCCTATCTGCGGCTCGACTGGCGGGCGATGGACGCCCTGACCATCTCGCCCTCGGTCGAGCTTTCCAGCTCCCGCCTGTCGGAAAGCGCGATCCAGCCCTCGGATCCGGGGCAGATCGCCTATACCCGCATGAGCGGCTTTGCGTTGGCCAACCTGGATGCGGAATGGCAGGCGAGCGAACAGGCGAGCGTGGTGTTCGGCATCCGCAACCTTTTCGACCGGGACTATCAGCTGGTCGAGGGCTTCCCCGAGCCGGGACGCAGCTTCTTCCTGACCACCCGCATGACCTTCTGAAACGCAAGGACGGGGGCTCGGACTGGCGGGGGCCCAAGCCCCCGCCCGGCGTTCAGCGCAAGTGCTTGCCCTTGGTTTCCGGGGCCCAGAGGATCGACAGGACCAGCCCCAGCAAGGGGAAGGCGGCCATCATGATCACGGTCGCGGAAAAGCCGAACCTTTGCAGCAGGTAGGGCAGAAGATAGGTCACGCCCGCTGCCGATATGCGCGAGAAGGCGGCCGAAAAGCCGACCCCCGTCGCCCGCACATGGGTATCGAAGATCTCGGGCGGATAGACGAACTGGATGTTGTTCGCGGCCGGGGCGACGAACATGTAGATCGCGAACAGCGCGACGATGAACCAGGTCGGCGCCTGCGGGAACAGGCCCAGCGCCAGGAAGGTCAGCAGCACGATCACGAAGGTCCAGATGACGAAGCCGCGCCGGCTCATCCAGTGCAGCATGAAGACGCCGACCACGGCCCCGGCGATCTGGATGGCGTTCAGCGACATGTCCACCGCGGTCGCGTCCTGCAGGCCCAGCGATTCCAGCACCGGCATCATGAAGGTGAAGATGCCGAAGAACGGACCGACCTGGCAGAACCAGAACAAGCCGGAATAAAGCGTCTGCCGCCAGGTCTCGGCCGTGAAAAGCTCGCGCGGCGAGGCGTGCCGCGGGTTCGGGTCGACGTCGGGGATGGCATATTCCGCGCCGAAATGCCGGTCGACGATCGCCTGCGCCTCGGCATCGCGGCCCTGCCCCTTCAGCCACATGGGCGTCTCGGGCAGGGTTATCCGCAAGGCGAAGGTGATCAGCGCCGGGATCACGCTCGAGGCCAGCAGCATCCGCCAGTTGTCGCCGTCATAGAACGAGCCGACGACGAAGGCGACGGTAAAGCCCACCTGCCAGCCGATCGAGAAGCAGCCCAGCAGCACGCCCCTGCCCTTGCGGCGCGAGAATTCCGCCAGCACCGACGAGCCCACGGCATATTCGACGCCGATCGCCAGCCCCAGCGCCAGCCGGATCGCGACCAGTTGCCAGACATCCTGCACGAAGAGTTGCAGCAGCGACAGCACGATAAAGGCCGCCAGGTTCCAGCCGAAGACCGGACGGCGGCCGAAACGATCCGCCAGATTGCCAAAGAACAGCCCGCCGATGAACACCCCGATCAGCGCGCTGGATGCGATCAGGCCCTGGCTGATCGCCGAAAGCTGCATTTCCTGCCTGGCGATGGACAGCGCCGGCCCCACGATGCCCAGGACGTAGCCGTCCAGCACCGCGCCGCCCAGGACGGCCGCGGCCGCCACGACATGAATGGTCTTGAGCCGCGCCTCGTCGATCGGCAGCCGTCCCGAGGCGTCGCGCATCGCGGGTCCGCCGGATAAAATGGATATGGCCATAGAATACCTTCCTGGGCTCAGAACTGGGCGTTCCGCTGAAGGCTGGCGGAAGCGGCCCGATACGCATCGCGGTTTTCATGGCCCTTCCACCGACGTGGCTCCTCCGCAGGCCCATGAAGTCGCTGGTCGTGAAGCCCCCGGAAAACCCTGGGCCGCGCCAGCCTGTCTTGGGCCGCGGATGCCGGGACGCGGCCTGCATCCTCCCCCCAACATTCGACCTGGGCGCTTTTTCCGACCAGGCAACCGGAACCCGCGCCACCGGAGGCTCCGGCGGACGAAAGCAGGGTCCGGCATGTGAATTCAATTGGCCGGGGCTGATGACCGTTCATCTCCGCCAAGGCACCCCGCGACCCGGACAGGCGGTTTATTCCCCGATAGCCTCATTGGGGCAAACGAGAATATCCTCTCGGGAAGCATTAGAATTTCTAACGCAATTCTCTTGCCCTGGGCCGATGGTCCGCTTTGCGCATCGCGAGGAGGCCGGGCTGCCTCCGGCTTCCTTATGGACCCGTGGGCCGCCTTGCCTACCGATGCACCTGGGCGCGATCCCAGTCCTCGCGCTTGGGCAGGGTCTCGAAGGTATGCTCCGGCGGCGGCGAGGGCAGGGTCCATTCCAGCGTGTCGGCATGCTCGTTCCAGTAGTTCGGCACGTTCACGCGCTTGCCGGCGAAGAGCGTGTAGAACACGATGCCGATGAAGAACAGGAAGGACGCGAAGCTGATATAGGCGCCGATCGAGGAGATGTTGTTCCAGTAGGCGAACTCGACCGGATAGTCGATGTAGCGGCGCGGCATGCCCTGGCGGCCCAGGAAGTGCTGCGGGAAGAAGATCAGGTTCGAGCCGATGAACATCATCCAGAAATGCAGCTTTCCGGCCCATTCCGGGTATTGCCGGCCCGACATCTTGCCGATCCAGTAATAGACCCCGGCAAAGATCGCGAAGACCGCGCCCAGCGACATCACATAGTGGAAATGCGCCACGATATAATAGGTGTCGTGGTAGACCCGGTCCAATGGGGCTTGGGCGATGACGACCCCGGTCACGCCGCCGACGGTGAACAGGAACAGGAAGCCGAAGGCCCAGAGCATCGGCGTCCTGAATTCGATCGAGCCGCCCCACATGGTCGCGATCCACGAGAACACCTTGATGCCGGTGGGCACGGCGATGGTCATGGTCGCCATCTGGAAATAGGTCTGCTGGGTCAGAGACATGCCGGCGGTATACATGTGGTGCGCCCAGACCACGAAGCCCAGGAAGGCGATGGCCGCCATGGCCAGCACCATCGGCAGGTAGCCGAAGATCGGCTTCCTGGCAAAGGTCGAGACCACATGGCTGATGATGCCGAAGCCGGGCAGGATCAGCATGTAGACCTCGGGATGGCCGAAGAACCACAGGATATGCTGGTAAAGCACCGGGTCGCCGCCGCCAGCCGGGTCGAAGAACTGGGTGCTGAAATTGCGGTCCATCAGCAGCATGGTGATCCCCCCGGCCAGCACCGGCAGCGACAAGAGGATCATCCAGGCGGTGATGAAGACGGCCCAGGCAAACAGCGGCACCTTGAACAGCGTCATCCCCGGTGCGCGCATGTTCAGGAAGGTGGTGATGATGTTGATCGCACCCAGGATCGAACTGGCGCCCGAGACATGGACGGAAAAGATCGCCAGGTCCATCGCATAGCCGGCCTCGGTCGTGGAGAGCGGCGGGTAGAGCACCCAGCCCACGCCCGCGCCGGGCTGGTCGTTGCCGCCCGGCGACAGCAGCGAGGCGATGGCAAGAGAGACCCCGCAGACATAGAGCCAATAGCTGAGGTTGTTCAGCCGCGGGAAGGCCATGTCCGGGGCGCCGATGTGCAGCGGCATGAAATAATTGCCGAACCCCCCGAACAGCGCCGGGATCACCACGAAGAACATCATCAGGATGCCGTGATAGGTCACGACGACATTCCACAGATGGCCGTTGGGCGTGCATTCCGCCGAGGCGTCCGCGACCAGCCGCATCCCCTCCAGGCACATGTATTGCACGCCGGGATGCTGCAACTCCATCCGCATGTAGACGGTGAAGGTGACGGCGATCAGCCCGGCCGTCCCGGCGGTGAACAGGTAAAGGATGCCGATGTCCTTGTGGTTCGTCGACATGAACCAGCGGGTGAAGAACCCCCGCTTCTCTTCGATGCTGTCGCTGATCTGGGCTGACATGGTCCTGTCCTTTATCTGTGCAGGCTCCGGTTTGCGGATACGCGGATGGTCGGGCGCGGCGGCAGGGCGACCTGGCCGGCCCTGCGGCTATCGGCAAGGCCAAGGGTGGCATCGAGCCTCGCGGTGATCTGCCGGACTGCCGCCGCGCCCTTCATGCAGGCCTCGACCCCTAGCCATGTTCCGCAAGGGACGGCAGCAGGGCATGGGCAGGCTTCACGCGCCATCGATCTGGTCCAGCACCGCAAGCGCCTTGTTGGCATGGGCATGGGCGGCCCCGGCGCGCATCTCGGCCGCGACCCAGATCGCCTCCATGATCTGCTCGGGACTGGCGCCCTCGCGGCGGGCACCCTTGACATGGCCCTCGATGCACCAGGGGCATTGCGTGACATGGGCCACGGCGACCGCGATCAGCTGCTTGGTGCGCTTGTCCAGCGCGCCGTCGGCAAAGACCGCCTTCGACAGCGCCAGAAAGGCATCGTCGGTCGCCGGCGCCAGCGCGTGCCGCCTTGCCGCAAGCGCGGCGCTGGCCTTGGGCATGGAGATGTCGGCCATGATCGTCCTCCGTTCAGGTTCATTCGCGCCAATAGTCGTTGGCCGCGGCGATGGTCGCGAACCAGGCCGCCGCCACAGCCGAGACGTCGATCAGCCTGCCCGCATCGGCCGCATAGCCCGGCCGCCCCGCCCTCAGCGCCGCGACATCGGGCTGGGTCGTCCCGACCGCCCGCCGCGCCATGCCGATGGCCAGGTCGAAGCCCTGCTGCGGCGTCCGGGTCTGCAGGCTGGGCAGCCATGTCTCTTCCGCCGCCGCGGTCGTGGCGGGCTGGCCGGTCTGGGCAAGGCCGGCAGCCGGCAGCAGCGCCAGCGAGGCGGCGAGGATGCAACCGGGTCGGACCATGGAACCTCCTCCTTGAAGGGGTGGCAAAAGGCGGGCTTCGGGGCGTCGGATGCGGCGCCGGCGGCGGGCGGCGCCGCATGAAACAGCGGGCGGGCAGCGGGCCTCATGCGGCCTTTTCAAAGCGCGGGAACAGCACGTTGTTTTCCAGATGGATATGCTCCATCAGGTCGGCCCGCAGCTGCGCGGTCCCGGCGTAAAGCGCCTGCCAGGTCCGGCAGGCGCCCTCGGGCAGGGTATGGTCCTGCGTCAGCCGCGCCAGCTCCGCCAGGAAGGCGCCGTGATCGTCGTGATCGTGCCGCATCTCGGCGATGGGGGCGGCGATCCGGTCCGCCGCCTGCCGGCGCATGGCCGGGAACAGGATCAGCTCTTCCTTCTTCATGTGCACCTCCAGTTCGCCCCATATCCGCTGCAGCAGGTCGGCCAGGCCGCCGGGCACCTCCGGGTGGCCGGCATGGACCGCCTCGACCTTGCGCGAAAGCGCGATCAGCTCGGGGATCTGCCGGCGATGCGCCTGGTGATAGCGGGTCTGGATATGGTCGATCAGCGCCCCGGTCTCGCGTGGCGCATCGGGGATCGCCAGCGGGTCGAGGTCGCCCAGGACCGCCTCGAGCGCGCCAAGGTCCAGTTGGCGCCGATTGGCCGCCTCGGCCAGCGGCACCTCTCCGTGGCAGCAGAAGTCGATGCCGAAGCGGCGGAACACGCCGGACGCGCCGGGAAGCCGCGCGGCGATCTCGCCGACCGTCCGGTCGTGCAATGGGAATGTGGTCTGGGGCATGGCTGTCTCCATGAGCGGGGGATCTGACGGTGAGTCGGGCGCCGCGGGGCAGGAGGATGCGCGAAGCCCATATTCGGTACTTGCAATGCCGAATATCCGCCCACATAATCGGTATTGTCAATACCAATTCAGGAGAGCCGATGCGTCTTGCGACCTTTACCGACTACGGATTGCGGGTGCTGATGCGCCTGGCGGGGGCGCCGGAAAAGCCGATCTCGACCGGGCAGATCGCCAGGGAGTTCGCCATCTCGCAGCATCACCTGGCCAAGGTGGTCAGCGACCTGGGGCTTGGCGGCTTCGTGCGGTCCGAGCGCGGCAGGTCCGGCGGGCTGCGGCTGATGCGCCCGGCGCATGAGATCACGCTGGGGCAGGTGGTGCGCCATCTGGAGCGCAAGTTCGCCATCGTGGAATGTTTCCGCGCCGACGGCGGTGCATGCGTCCTGCGGCCGCACTGCCGCCTGCGGCCGCAGCTTTCCGCGGCGCGCGAGGCCTTCATGGCCGAGCTGGACCGCACGACGCTGGAGGATTGCGCCTGGCCCGGAGCGGGTCCGGGAGGGCGCGTGGTGGCGGCCGAGTGAGGCCGGGAAAGAGAGGCGGCGATGCCTGGGATCGACTTGCAGCAGGACGGCGCCCGGATCGACGCGGCCGTCCTGGCCAGGGCGTTCGGGATCAGCGCCGACGATTTGCGGCAGGGCATGCGCGACGGCACGATCACCAGCCGGTTCGAGCGCGGCGCGGGCAAGGATGCCGGCACGGTGCGGCTGATCTTCTTTTCGTCCAGCCGCCGCATTCGGATCACCGCGGACGCAAGCGGCAGGATCCTGAGCTGCGGCGCGCTGGATTTCGCCCGATCGCCCGGCCCCGGAAGCCCAGGCGCGGAGGCCGGCGGGGATCACGAGACCCCCTTGCCGGCGAGGGACCGGGATCCGGGACAGGCGGCGCATGTCGAGACGCTTCTCGACCTGGCGCTGCAAGGAACCTTCCCCGCCAGCGACCCCATCGCCATCACCATCGACGCACAGCCCCGGACACACTGCACCTGAAGCCCGGCTCAGAACGAGAGCAGGGTCGGGGCGGCATCCGGGAGCCAATGGGCGATCGCCAAGGGCAAGAGGCACCGGAGCCGCAGATAGACGATGACCATGAACACGGAGTTCGGGATCGACGACAGGAAGCGGTGCAGCATGCAGGCCGGATCGAAGGTCAGTGGCATGAAGGCGCATACGGGGAACAGTCGCCGTCCTCAATCAGCGCCGCTGCCAGCGCCGGTTCACCCCCGCGCATGCGGGGAACAAGGATGAAAATGGTAGCCGTTGTTTTCCACAGGACGGTTCATCCCCGCATATGCGGGGAACGCGCTGGCTCGACCCCATCTCACGGATCATCCCTAACCGAGGCGACAGGGCCGAAGATCTCTTCACGCGCGATGGTCATGTCGTTGTGGACATTGCTGAAGACGGTCGGAGCGATGAAATAGCCGTCCGCCAGATCGCCCCCCAGCCGGCTGCCGCCTGTCCGCAGATCCGCGCCTTCCGAACCACCAACCGAGACATAATGCATCACCCGCTCCAATTGACGCTGCGAGACAAGAGGACCCAGTTGCACATTCGGATCGAAGGGGTCGCCCACGACGATTCCCTTGCTGAACTCGACCATCCGGGCCAGGAACTCCTCTTGGATGGTGCGCTGCACGAAGATGCGGGTCCCGGCTGAACAGATCTGGCCGGAATTGGTAAAGACACCCATGGCCGCGCCGGGCACCGCCTTGTCGAGATCCGCGTCGGCAAAGATCACGTCGGGCGACTTGCCGCCCAGTTCCACCTGTACACGCTTCATGTTGACCGTAGAGGCCTTGACGATCTCGCGACCGGTGGCGGTCGAGCCAGTAAAAGCGATGCGATCCACATCGGGATGGGCAGCCAAGGCAGCGCCTGCCTCGGCGCCGAGGCCGGTGACGACATTCACCACCCCTTCTGGCACACCGATCTCGGCCAGCAGTTCCGCCGTGCGCAGCGCGGTCAGCGACGCATCCTCGGCGGACTTGATCACCACCGTGCAGCCGGTCGCCAGGGCGCCGCCCACGATTCCCCAGAAGCTGATAAGCGGCCCGTTCCACGGGATGACCCCGCCGACGACACCCACCGGCGCCTTCAGAGTGAGCGTGGTGACATTGCCAGGTAGCGAGTTCGGAATCGTGCTGCCGGTCCAGCTTACCGCCTGTGCAGCAAGGTAGCGGATCATGGCCAGCAAGCCGGCTTTCATGCCACGGGTCCGCGCAAGCGGCGCTCCCATATCGAGCGATTCCAGTGTGGCAAGCTCGTCGAAATTTTTCTCCACGACCTCGGCGACTCGCATCATCAGCGTCATCCGCTGTTGCGGAGTGAAACGGCTCCACGGCCCCTCGAACGCACGCCGTGCAGCGGCAACTGCGGCATCGACATCCTCCTTGCGACCGCGCGCCAGTGTAGTCAGGACCTTGCCGGTCGCGGGGTTGAATGTCTCGATACTCTCCCCGGAAGCGGATGGCCGCCATGTACCGTCGATAAAATGCTGCTTGTTTGGATCGGCTAGGAACTGCGGTTGTCCTGCCTTTGTCCTGTTATTCAATTTCTGTTCCTCGCTAGATCTTGCGGTTATCGAGAACGCAGTTCGAGCTGTTCAGGGGCCGTTGTCATCGTGCTCCTGTAAGCCGATACGAAGGGTTTCTGCGCAATAACTATGCCAATGATGGCTCAGTAAGCGACTGCCCGTTTCTTGGACAGATTTCCGGCTGTGAGCTGCTGCGGTAATCCTCCCCATGGTTAAGGGGATGCGGACGTGGAATTTTCTCGGCAGGATGGACGAGGAGATTCCGATGAAGAAGAGCCGTTTCACCGAAGCCCAGATCATGGGCGTGTTGCGTCAGGCTGAGGGCGGCCCGGCCTTCCAACCCGCCCCGCCAGAAAGCAGCCGATCGCGGCCAGTTGTATCGCCGCAGCGCAGGCGAACAGCAGCGCGGAACCGGATCCGTCGATCATGCCATCCCCGCGCAGCAGGCCGAACGCCGCCGGCGCGAAGGCATGGCCGGCCTGGCCCATGGCGACGATCAGCGGCACCACGCGGGCCACCTCCGCCGGGGTGAACCCCTGCTGCGCGATCAGCGGCGGCAGCGAGGTGGCATTGCCGATCCCCAACCCGAAGAGCGCGATGCCAAGGATCAGCCATGCCCCGCCTTCGCCCGCCGCCAGCAGGAACAGCAGCGATCCGGCCACCTGCACGCCGTAGCTGGCACAGGCGACCAGGCGGCGGTCGGCCGAGACCGGCATCATCCAGCCCACCACCGAACGCCCGAGGATCGCGGCGAGCGTCGCGCCGCCCATCGCCAGCCCCGCCATGCCCTCGCCCAGCACCGGCACCAGCAGCGAGAACAGATGCGCGAGCAACCCGATCTGGGCAAACAGCCCCAGCATCATGCCGGCGGCCAGCGTCACGAACTTGCCGTCGGCAAAGAACCGGCGGCGCGCGGGCGAACCGCCTCGCGGCGCTCGTGGCCGGGGATCGGCCCCCTCCACGCCATCCGGGCGTTGCCCCATGCTTTCGGGCGTGTGCCGGAACACCAGCACCGACAGGGTCGCGACCACGGCCACCATGACGCCACCGACGGCCAGGGCCGCCGGCAGAAAGCCGATGCCCGCGATCAGCGCGATCCACCGCGGCGAGAAGATCACCCCGCCCAGGCTCGCGCCGTTATAGGCCATGCCGAGCGCGGCGGGTCGGCGCAGGATGAACCAGGGCGCGATCAGCGCATTCACGGCGGCGGCCCCCATCGCGACCCAGCCGGCGCCGCTGGCCAGCGCGGCCGCGAGCAGCTGCCAGGGTTCGACCGCCAGCGCCCAGCCTGCGATGCCAAGCGCCAGCAGCACGGCGCCCAGCACCGTCACCACCGGCACGCCAAAGCGCCGATACAGGCGCGGCAGATTGGCGACGACGACCGCCCCAATCAGGAAATGCATCGTCACCGCCGCCGAGACCATCGGCACCGGCCAGCCGGTCCGCGCCACGACGGCATAGAGGAATACCGGCGGGCCGTAGAAGCCGACGCCCCAGCCGAAAGCGGCCAGCAGGAAAGTTGCGGCGACGACATCCCAGCCGAAGAAAGGTGGGGCGGGGGATGCAGGCAGGGTCATGGGACGCTCTCGATGATGTCCTGCCGCTTATGGCCGCGAACCCGCCGGCGATGCTTCGGTAAAGGCCGAAGCATTCCCCGCATTTCCGCGCTAGGATGCCGGCAGCCGGAGGGATCGCCATGGCCACATCGAACCGCATCGCCGAGGTCGCCGCCGCCGTGGGCGAGCCTGCCCGCGCCGCCATGCTGGCCGCGCTGATGGATGGCCGGGCGCTGATCGCGACCGAACTGGCCGAGGTCGCCGCGATCACGCCGCAGACCGCCAGCGGTCATCTCTCGCGGCTGGCGGCCGTGGGGCTGGTCGCCGCCGAGAAGCAGGGCCGCCACCGCTATCACCGCCTCGCCAGCCCCGAGGTCGCGCGGATGATCGAAAGCGTGATGCAGATCGCCGGCGGTCTCGTGCTGTCCCCGCCCCGCACCGGCCCGAAGGAGGCGGCGCTGCGCCATGCCCGCACCTGCTACGACCACCTGGCCGGTCGATTGGGCGTCGGCATCGCCGATGCGCTGCAGGCCAACGGCGCGGTCGAGATCGCCGGCGATGCCGCGGCCCTCACCGAGGCCGGCCGGGCCAGGATGCAGGCCCTCGGCATTCTGGCGGCGGATCGCGACATGCACGGCCGCCGCCCGCTCTGCCGTCCCTGCCTGGACTGGAGCGAGCGCCGCCCGCATCTGGCCGGGGCTCTGGGCGCCGCCATCTGCACCCATGCCCTGGATCGGGGCTGGGTGCGGCGCCGCGCCGGAACGAGGGCGCTGGAGATCACCCCGGCAGGCAGGATCGGTTTCCGGCAGGCGTTCGGGGTCACGGAAGCTGCCGGCTGATCAGGGCTGGCCGCTTGCGTCCGGCATATCCGCATGGCCGCGGCGGGGGGCGCACCGCGGCAAGGGGCTGCTCGCGAGTGGGCGGCCACCATGAAAGCTTCCCTCAGGAGCGCCCCGCCGGGCATGTGAGGTAGGCCATGACCATCCTCCGACACTCGCCTGCAAATCTCGCTGTCGACAGGCTGGCGGGATGCTGCTCGAGCGCGCGGTGGGCGGCGGTTTCCAGCAGGGCTTCCAGCATCACCGCTGCCTCCGAGGGATCGAGATCGGCGGCCAGTTCGCCCGCATGGCGCCGCAACCGGGTCTCGATCAGTGCCGCGATCCGGGCGCTGAACGCCTTCCTGTGATCGCCACGACCGACGCGTGGCGCAATCTCGATCAGCACCTTGTGGAGCCGTGGATCGTGCGGGTGGCTCTCGAAAGCGGTCGCGACAAGCGCGTCGACCGTCCGGGCCAGCGTATCGCCTGGTCCTGCCGCAATCGCCTGGGCGAAACGCGCAGCAAAGATCTCGCCGTAATGATCGACCACCGCGGCCGCCAGCGCCTGCTTGTTCGGATAGTACTGGTAGAGCGAGCCGATGCTGACCCCTGCCCGCTCCGCCACCATCGCGGTGGTCATCCGCTCGAACCCGGCATGCGCCAGAACCTGAGCGGTCGCCTCGATGATGGCGCGAATCGTGGCCTGCGCCCGGCTTTGGCGCGGAATTTTCCGTGGATTCACATCCATCTGCACCGTCCTCCCGTCCTGAACGGGAATGCGAATACAAAACATGAGGAATTCGTCACATATTCCAGGCGTCAACGCAAGCAAGGTCGCGGACACTGCGGCCGGAAAGGAAGAAACGCCATGACCGATACGAATTCCGCTCTCGACCTGAGCCGCTTCCATCTGCATCTTGAGGATGGACCGCGAATACGCCCGGTTTCGCTGGCGTCCGGCGGAGGTCCGGCGGAGGGAAAGACACTCGCCGTCTTTTCCGCCGAACGGCCCGAGGATGTTCACCCGGACTATTGGGAGATGCATCCCGGTGGCGATGAGTTGCTGATCCTCTGTTCCGGCAGGCTGGAGCTTGATATCGAGAATGCCAGCGGCCTCCGCACGGTCGAACTGACGCCGAGGACCGGCCAGGTCGTGCCAGCGGGCAGTTGGCATCGGCTGCGGCTCAGGGAACCATCGGTGCTGATGGCGATTACCCACCGGAGCGGTACGCAGCGCCGCAAGGATCGCGAGGCGTAGACCGGGGCGCGGCCTGCCCAGGCCCGTAACGACCGGGAAAACCATGAGTGAAGGCCCTTCCAGGCGCGGGGGGACGATCGGGAGCCCCCTGCCCGCCATCGAGCGATGGCGCAGGGCCGGCATACGGCCCGGCGGTGATGCTGGTCGCGCCCCCGGCTCTCGCCGTTGCCGCCCAAAGGGCTCGTCGTGCTGGTATATGCAGCGCAGGGATCCGCCTCACCCTGACGCGACGCCGGGGCGTGGCTTCCGGTCTGCGGAACCCTGATCGACGCCCGGCTGCCTTGTCCATCGGCCCCCGATGACGGGCCCATTTTGATTGTTGGTGCAATGCTGGTCGTGTTTCCAGCGCGGACGGCGTTGCTGGCCCAGGTTGTCGAGCTGTCCGCGCTGGAAACGCGGGGATGAAGACTTCCCGAGCCGGAGGCTTGTAGCCGAGCGATCCATGCGGGCGCACGGTATTCTCGTGGCATCGCCACCTTTCCACGATGATCCTGGTCTCGGCGAGCCCTGGCAAATCGTTGCGGCAAGCACGGCTGTCCGGTCTGAGAAAGCCGCGCTGCAGCGTCGCCGGTCTCTCGACCGGCGGCTCGGGGCCGCCCCTGACTTACCGAGCATACAAGCAGCCGGCAGATCGAACCTCCTCTCCGCATCGAGTGCGGCAACGACTGCCTCGAACAGGTGATGGGCGTCATCGTCGGCCAACGGAGCACTCAACTGCTCCTTGGCCTTGCAGCGGTTCGGATCATGTAGTTCAGGCACATATCCTTGTCCCACCTCGATCCTCCATCGGGCTGCTACCAAGGGAAAAGCAGAGGCCGATCGGGTCGACGCAGGTTTTTCGCGATTCTGGCGCCCCTTCACCCCTGGTAATTGTCGATCAGAGGCCAGCTTATCGGACCAGGCACCGCAGCGTCTGGCACGGCCGCGGATTGCAGCCTATGCAACCGATATGAGCAGCCCTGCCGATCTCAACAGCGATTCCCCCCGTGGCCTGGTCCTGGTGATCCTGACCTATGTCCTCTGGGGCTTTCTGCCGCTTTACATGAAGGCGCTGGCGCATGTGCCGCCGGTCGAGGTCGTCGCCCACCGGGTGATCTGGTCGCTACCCATCGCGGCGGCGGTGCTGATCTGGCAAGGGCGCGCGACCGAGGTGATCGCGGCGCTGCGCACGCCGCGCCTGCTGGCAATGGCGGTGCTGACGGCGATGCTGATCTCGGTCAACTGGCTGGTCTATGTCTGGGCGATCATCAACGATCACGCGATGGAGGCGGCGCTGGGCTATTATATCAACCCTCTGTTCAGCGTCTTCCTGGGGGCGGTGCTGCTGAAGGAGCGCCTGGGACGGACGCAGCTCATGGCCATCGCGCTGGCCGCGGTCGCAGTTGTCATCATGACCGTGCAGGCAGGCCGCCTGCCGCTGGTGGCGCTGGGGCTGACCCTGACCTGGGGCTTCTACGCCTATTGCAAGAAGAGCCTGCCGCTTGGTCCCAACCAGGGCTTTACGCTCGAGGTCCTGGTGCTGTGCCCCTTTGCGGCGGCCATCCTGCTGTGGCTGACGCTGACCGGGCAATCGCATTTCGGCACGGGCGCGGGCGCCGACACGCTGCTGTTGCTGGGCTGCGGCGTGGTTACCGCCGTGCCGCTGATGCTCTATGCCAACGGCGCCAAGCTGGTGCGGCTGACCACGGTCGGCATCCTGCAATATATCGCGCCGACGCTGATCTTTCTGTGCGCGGTGCTGGTCTTCGGCGAGCCGTTCGACCAGTCGCGACGCATCGCCTTTCCGCTGATCTGGGCGGCGCTGGCGCTGTATTCCCTGGGGTTGTGGCGGCAATATGGTGCCGCCCGGCGCAAGGCCACCGCGACCGGCCGGATGCAATAGGCGTCGCGACATGGGGACGCAGCATCTACCGGGCGAGAAGGCCGGGTTCCTCGGAGAGCATGGTTCGAGCGGCGAGTCCGAGGATCATCTCCGTCGACCGACGCCTCGCTCACAGGGCATGCTGCCGCCACGATGCCCTGCCGGGTCTGCGGGCCAGCGCGACGCCAGCAACTCAAGAAGAGCTTGCCGCGACCACCTCGAAAGCCGGTCATGGAAAGCGCGGTATCGGCCCGCCCTCATCAATCACGTCGCCGCAACCAGGCCGAAGGGAAAAGAGAACTCAGGTCGCAGCTATCCGACCAGCCGCTGCAGCAGCAACCGAAGGTTCGCACGCATCTCCGCCAAATCTTCTGGGTCCGGCTTTCCCTGTGGAAGGCGTTCCAGCATCACCTTGTGCAGCGCACCGCAGATGAGGGCGCGGATCAATTCCGCCAGTACTTCCGCATTGTCCTCACCGGCCAGCAGCCCGCCCTTCTTCGCACGGACCAGCAGCCGCTGCATCAGCACGATCACCGATCGCTCGAAGCGGGTGAAGCGATCATTCTCCCGCAGCGCGCCGAGAGCCGGCGAATGGAAGGCCAGGAACACGCCCGGATGATCGATGGCCCAAGCGATATAGGCGTCGGCAAGTGCTTCCAGCTGGGCGATCGGGTCAGCACCGTCGATCACCGCCGTGGCCCGGATGCAGCGATCGTGAAGCCGCAGCAGCGCGCTTTCCACCGCCACCTCCATAAGATGCGCCCCGTCACGAAAGACGGACATCATGGTCGAAGGCGGAACATCGAGCGCACTGGCCACCTCCTCGAGACTGGGCGGGTAGCCTGTTTCAGCCAGCAACCTGTGAAAGACGCTGGTCGCATCGGTGCAGAGATTCCTGCCGCTATGGTTTTGACGGGTCATATTCAATCCTAAGAAACAGCCAGATCGCGGAAACCGGAAGCCCGGGCACGGTGAAGCCGAGCATAATGAAATCATCCATTATGCCCCGGTCATCCGAGGCGAGTGGCTGGTTAAACATGTATCTTTGTCTGGTATTCGGATCGGTGGGAGGCGGCGCGATCCAGGGTGCTATCCGCCCTTCATCGCTGCAGGAGCGGCACTTATCCGGCTCTGCGCAGATCTTTCACCGCGCCGCATTCCCACCACCTCACCCGGCTTTTTGCCCGGGATGAGACAGTCAGCCGCATCGACATGGCGGCGATGAGGCCGGCGATGCCGAAGACGACATAACAAGAGAGTACCGCGACCCGGCCGTGGCCCAGTGCGAAAGTGATAACCGCCGACGTCATGCCTCCGATGACGCCGGCAACGAGATATGCCAACATATGCCGAATGGTTCCGCTAACAAGGGTTAAGATCGATCTAACAAGGGGTTCAGGCGTGAGGCCAAGTAAACATCGCCTGTGGTATTTCCCACAGACGCTCTCATGCCCGTCGAGTTATCGTCCAAGTTGTGTTTGCTTCAATATTTTCACCCAAGCTTCTGCGAGTCATGCCTTTTTCTCCAGATTTCCGTGCATTGAACTCACTTGCCCTGGGTGAAGACATTGGCAAACATGCAACTGTAGATTGGTCATCCCTTGGAGATTCCTCGCAGGTGGTTCATATTATTAGGAGGGTAATGATTTGCTTTACACTAATAACCCTGACATGATTGCCTTTACATTCGGTCGCGTGATTCTGCGCCTTGCACAGGACGGGATCCCGATCGGCGCGGATACCGTCACTCAGGCACTCATCCGAATTGCAAGCGGTGCCTCCGTCGACAGGGTTTCCCCGGAAATGGCGAAAAGCGCCCTCATGGCGCTGAGGAAACTTGATATTACAGACGAGATGGCACCCTCAGCGCCTACCCCGAAACGTCGCCCGACAGCGATGGCGAACCGGTTGGCGGCGTAGAGGTCTTAGGACCTGTCGGCTTGGGGCGCTATGCTTGGGAGTTGGAAAAAGGGCGGACAGGAATTGTGGGGTCGCGTGAACGGACGACGAACCAACAACTGCTCCGCCATGATCGATGTGCCTGTTAACGGCTTCGGCATCGCCTATGCCCCCGAGGATATCGCCGCCGCGAATATCCCAGCCGGCGCGCTGGCGCGGGTGCTGGATGACGGGTCGCCGATGCTCGACGACTGTTCCTCTACCATCCAAGCCGACGCCCGAGCCTTCACGCTTCCAAGGCCATGGTCATCAGCGCACGGCGGTATCGCGGCGGGCCAGGCCGGTGGGAGACCCGTCACCACAACCAATCCATCACCCCGACCAGGTGATCCGGCGATCAGGTGTCGGTGATATGCGCGCTGCTAACCCTTCTGTGCGTTCACGCGCTGCGCATTGCGCAGATCCTTGTTGATCAGGTCCAGATCGAACCATTCCGGATCGAAATGCCCGCCCGCCCATCGCAGCGTGGAGCGATGGTCCTCGTGCGCCGGATCGCGGATGATCCCGAGGAAATCCGCGTAGCCCCGCGGCCCGCCGACAGCCTCGGGCGGCCTTGCCCACGCGCCCTCCAGACAGCGCGCGTGGCGAGGCGCCGGGCCGAGCGCCAGCCACTCCTCTATCCGGATCTGGTGCTCCCAGCCATCCCCGAAATCGTAGGCATAGGTGAAGCCGGCGTCGCGCCCGATGAAATCCTGCAGCCGGACCTCGGTATGATCGAAGATGCGGGGGCCGCCGAAGCCGTCGTCCAGCAGGGCCGGATCGCCGTAGCGCAACCCGCCGATGCGGAATTCGTGCAGATGGCTGTCGGTCCAGCCGAAGGCCGCCTGCAGGACCAGGTGCAGCCGGTCCAGCGTCCAGTCGCAGGGAACCACCAGCCGCCCCCAGATCTCCGGCTCGATCCCGGCCAGGGAGACATGCAGCCGCACCGCATTCGGAGGCTGGACCACCCCCTGCCCCGGTCAGATGGCGAAGTCCTCGAGGGATTTGCCGCCCTCCAGCCCTTCGACGATCCAGGCGGGCTTGCGGCCGCGACCGCTCCAGGTGCGTTCCGGGTTTTCCGGGTGGCGGTATTTGGGGGCCGAGGCAGCGCCTTTTCTGGACGGCGCCGCATGCGCGAGATCGCTCAAAGAAAGGCCGTGCTGCTTTGCCACCGCTTCCGCCCCCGCACGGGCCTCACAGGCTTTGCGGCGATCCTCGAAGGAGGCGATCGCCTTGGCCACGTTCTTTTCCAGCTGCTTCAGTTCGGCCAGCGACAAGGCATGCAGGTCGATATCGGCCATAAGCGTCCCCTGTTGTTATGCCATCCGTTTAATTCAGCAGGGGTTCAACGGCAATTCCCGCGCTCAATCCATAGCCCGTTACCTGTCCAGCCTGATCTCCCGAACCGGATGCCCCGTGTCGATGAACAGCCGTCCCGCCGGTTTCAATGCGGCCCGCAATCGTTCAAGGGCGCGTTGCCCGATCTCCGGATGGCGGCCGTCCAATGCCCCGACACGCATCGCGAAAGCGATGTCGAAGGGCGCTTCATCGGCCAGCAGTTCGAAATCCTCGACCGCCACCTGCCGGAACCGGAGGCTGCCCGAGGCGATCTCGGGTTTCGATCCGGCCACCGCGCTGTCGATCGCCCTGGCCGAGCGGTCGATGGCGAGGACGAAGCCGTTGCCGATGCGGCGGCAGACCTCGCGGGCCGCTACGCCGGGGCCACAGCCGACCTCCAGCACCCGATGGCCCGGCACCAGCGGCAGGGCGTCCACGAAACACGCGATCCGGTTCGATATCCGCGGGGCCATGATGCTCAGCCCTTGTCGGTGACCTTCGGCCACCAGGTGCCGAAGCACCACAGGTTGCCCTCGGGATCGCGGCAGATGAATTCGCGGCTGCCGTAGTCGCGGTCGGTCAGCCCCTCCTCGAACTCGACCAGGCCTCGCCATCGGAAAGCAGGGCCAGCAGCCCGGCGTGATCGCCCTCGACCGGCGGGGCAAGCACGGCGATCCTGCGCACGCCGCACGGCTCCAGCACGAAGCCCCGGCCCGTCGCGCTGATCCCGGCCAGCGGGGAGAGGTGGATGGAAGGGAACTGCGCGAAAGGCCAATATCGCGGCAAACGTCCTTGATGTGGACCGAAAAATCCAAGCGCTTGCATGGCCGAGGTTGGGCTGGCTTGGCCAGCGCCTGACCGTTCCCAGTGCCCAGGGATGGGGAATTAGTCGGCTCACCAGCTCTGCGTTTTCGAATTGCTCATGTGCCGGGCAGTTGCCCGATCATGGTTGAGCTTCCTGAACGCCGAAGCGGCAGGAGACTTCCGCGGCATGCGCAATGGCAGGAATCCCACATATTTCTCTTGAGGAAATTTTATTTCTCATAGGTAATCATTAGGTAAGCGAAGCTGATTACGAGGACGGCAAGGGATGTGTGGTATCGTTGGTCTGTTCCTGAAGAACCAGGAATTGCAGCCGAAGCTAGGCGACCTGCTGACGGACATGCTGATCACGATGACGGATCGCGGGCCGGACAGCGCGGGAATCGCCATCTACGGCAATGATGGCGGCAAGCCGAAGATCACCGTCCAGTCGGACGACCCGGAAACGGCATTCCGTGGCCTCGACGCGGCGCTGTCCGATGCGCTGGGGGATACGGTCGGGATGCGGGTCATCGACACTCATGCGGTGCTGACCCTACCCGAGGGCACAGAGCCCGAGGCCCGCGTCTTTCTGGCCGGGAAAGGCATCCGCGTCATGGGTTCGGGCCACGCGATGGAAATCTTCAAGGAGGTCGGCCTGCCCGAACAGGTCGCCGCCCGTTTTCACCTGCGCCAGATGGCCGGCAGCCACGGCATCGGCCATACCCGCATGGCGACGGAAAGCGCGGTGACGACGCTGGGCGCGCATCCCTTCTCGACCGGCGCCGACCAGTGCCTGGTACATAACGGCTCGCTGTCCAATCACAACCAGATGCGCCGTGAACTGACCCAGAAGGGTTTCGCCCCGGAAACACAGAACGATACCGAGGTCGCCGCTTGCTATATCTCGTCGCGCCTGGCCGAAGGCGCCAGCCTCAGCGAGGCGCTGGAAGGCACGTTGCAGGATCTGGACGGTTTCTTCACCTTCGTCGTCGGCACCCGCAATGGCTTCGGCGTGGTGCGCGACCCCGTCGCCTGCAAGCCCGCCGTCATGGCCGAGACCGAGGATTACGTCGCCTTCGGCAGCGAATACCGCGCCCTTGCAAACCTGCCCGGCATCGAGAGCGCCCGCGTCTGGGAACCCGAGCCCGCCACCGTCTATTTCTGGGAGCGCTGAGATGCAGACCATAGACCTTGCCACCACGCCGCTGCGCGACGTCAATGCGGCGCTTCAGGCGCAGGCTTCCCGGACCAACCAGACCGAATGGGTGATCGAGAACCCCAAGGGTGCCCATGCCATCGCCGTGGGCCTGGATGCGCCCATCGAAGTCACCGTCAAGGGCTCGACCGGCTATTACTGCGCCGGGATGAACAAGCAGGCGACCGTCAAGGTCACCGGCTCGGCCGGGCCGGGCGTGGCCGAGAACATGATGTCGGGCACTGTCGTCATCGAGGGCGACGCCAGCCAATACGCGGGTGCCACCGGCCATGGCGGGCTTCTGGTCATCAAGGGCAATGCCAGTTCGCGCTGCGGCATCTCGATGAAGGGCATCGACATCGTGGTCTTCGGCAATATCGGCCATATGTCGGCCTTCATGGCGCAGTCGGGCAATCTGGTGGTGCTGGGCGATGCGGGCGACGCGCTTGGCGACAGCCTCTATGAGGCGCGGCTGTTCGTGCGCGGCGCCGTCAAGTCGCTGGGTTCGGACTGCATCGAGAAAGAGATGCGCCCCGAGCATGTCGAGATCCTGCGCGACCTGCTGGAACGCGCCGGCGCCGATGCGAAGCCCGAGGAATTCAAGCGCTACGGCTCGGCCCGCAAGCTCTACAACTTCCACGTCGATCACGCCGGCGCCTATTGATGAGGGATATCATGGACAAGACGCCGCAAACCCTGCCGCGCGACAGCTGGACCTTCTCGCCCGGCATCAACGCCGAAATCCGCCGCGCCGCCGATACCGGCATCTACGACATCCGCGGCGGCGGCGCCAAGCGCAGGGTGCCGCATTTCGACGACCTGCTGTTTCTGGGCGCCTCGATCTCGCGCTACCCGCTGGAGGGTTACCGCGAGAAATGCGACACCTCGGTGGTGCTGGGCACACGGTTCGCGAAAAAGCCCATCGAGTTGAAGATCCCGATCACCATCGCGGGCATGAGCTTCGGCGCGCTATCCGGCCCCGCGAAAGAGGCCCTTGGGCGCGGCGCGACGCTGGCCGGAACCTCGACCACCACCGGCGACGGCGGCATGACGAACGAGGAACGCGGGCATTCGGAAAAGCTGGTCTATCAGTATCTTCCCAGCCGCTACGGCATGAACCCCGACGACCTGCGCCGCGCCGATGCGATCGAGATCGTCGTCGGCCAGGGCGCCAAGCCCGGCGGCGGCGGCATGCTTCTGGGCCAGAAGATCACCGAGCGGGTGGCCGGGATGCGCAACCTGCCCATCGGCATCGACCAGCGCTCGGCCTGCCGCCATCCCGACTGGACCGGCCCGGACGATCTGGAGATCAAGATCCTGGAACTGCGCGAGATCACCAACTGGGAAAAGCCGATCTACATCAAGGTCGGTGGCGCGCGCCCCTATTACGACACCGCCCTGGCGGTGAAGGCGGGCGCCGACGTGGTCGTGCTGGACGGGATGCAGGGCGGCACCGCCGCGACGCAGGACGTCTTCATCGAGAATGTCGGCCAGCCGACGCTGGCCTGCATCCGCCCGGCGGTGAAGGCGCTGCAAGACCTGGGGATGCACCGCAAGGTGCAGCTTGTCGTCTCGGGCGGGATCCGCACCGGCGCGGATGTGGCCAAGGCGCTGGCGCTTGGCGCCGATGCGGTGGCCATCGGCACCGCCGCGCTGATCGCCCTGGGCGAGAACGACCCGAAATGGGACGAGGATTATGCCGCGCTCGGCACCACGGCGGATGCCTATGACGACTGGCACGAAGGCCGCGATCCCGCCGGCATCACCACGCAGGACCCCGAACTGATGAAGCGTTTCGACCCTGTCGAGGGCGCGCGGCGGCTGCGCAACTACCTGGCCGTGATGACGCTGGAATGCCAGACCATCGCGCGGGCCTGCGGCAAGAGCCATGTCCACAACCTGGAACCCGAGGATCTTTGCGCCCTGACGCTGGAAGCCGCCGCCATGGCGGGCGTCCCGCTGGCGGGCACCAACTGGATTCCCGGCCAGAACGGCTTCTGAACCAACGACCAGAGGGCAGGACATCGCATCCTGCCCCGATCCAGCTCTTTTCCTCCAACGGGAACCTTCCGCATGACCGATCTCGCCGAATTCGCCCGTGAGAAGGGCGTCAAATACTTCATGATTTCCTATACCGACCTGTTCGGATCGCAGCGCGCCAAGCTGGTACCGGCGCAGGCCATCGCCGAGATGCAGAAGGACGGCGCCGGTTTCGCCGGTTTCGCCACATGGCTGGACCTGACCCCCGCCCATGCCGACATGCTGGCGCTGCCGGACGCCTCCTCGGTCATCCAGCTGCCGTGGAAAAGGGAAGTGGCCTGGGTCGCTTCGGATTGCGTCATGTCGGACAGCGGACCGCTGGCGCAGGCGCCTCGCAACGTGCTGGGGCGGCTGACGGCCGAGGCCGCGGAAATGGGCCTGGTGGTCAAGACCGGGGTCGAGCCGGAATTCTTCCTGCTGACGCCCGAGGGCACGCAGATCTCCGACCCCGCCGATACCGCGGTGAAACCCTGCTACGACCAGCAGGCGGTGATGCGGCGCTACGATGTGGTGGCCGAGATCTGCGACTACATGCTGGAACTGGGCTGGGAACCCTATCAGAACGACCATGAGGACGCGAACGGCCAGTTCGAGATGAACTGGAAATACGACAGCGCCATGGCCACGGCGGACAAGCACAGCTTCTTCAAGTTCATGACCCGCTCGGTCGCCGAAAAGCACGGGCTGCGCGCCACCTTCATGCCCAAGCCGATCATGGGCCTGACCGGCAACGGCTGCCATGTCCATATCTCGGTCTGGACCAGGGACGGGCGCAATGCCTTTGCCGACGACGGCAAGGAACTCAGCCTGTCAGACGAGGGCCGGCATTTCCTGGGCGGGGTCATGAAGCACGCCTCGGCGCTGGCCGCGATTACCAATCCCACGGTGAACAGCTACAAGCGCATCAACGCGCCGCGCACCGTCTCGGGGGCGACCTGGGCGCCCAATACGGTCACATGGACCGGCAACAACCGCACCCATATGGTGCGCGTCCCCGGACCGGGCCGGTTCGAGTTGCGGCTGCCCGACGGCGCGGTCAACCCCTACCTTCTGCAAGCCGTGATCATCGCGGCGGGACTTTCGGGGCTGCGCAGCAAGGCCGATCCCGGCAAGCGCCACGACATCGACATGTATGCCGAAGGCCACCGCATCACCGATGCGCCGAGGCTGCCGCTGAACCTGCTGGACGCGATCCGCGCCTATGACGACGACGCCGGGCTGAAGGCCGCGATGGGCGAGGATTTCTCGGCTGCCTATATCAAGATGAAGACGCAGGAGTGGAATTCCTATTGCGGTCATCTGACCCAGTGGGAACGGGACAATACCCTGGACATCTGACGGATTCCCGGGCGCCTGCTATGGGCGGGCGCCATGCGCGCTTACCGCTGACGGCCTCCGATCCGGGTGCGCCCAGCCCTTGCAGCCTGCGTTGTCCCGGCGGAACGCCGAAGGCTTGCGCGAAACACCGGCTGAAATGCTGCATGGTCGCGAAGCCGGTGATCGCGGTGATTTCGGCGATCGGCAGGGCGGAATGGCGCAACAGCTCGTCCGCCTTCTCCAGCCGCAAACGCCGGTAGAACTCCATGACCGACAGGCCGAAGTGGTCCGAAAAGCAGCGCTGTAGCTGGCGCAGGCTGCAACCGGAAAGCTCGGCAAGCTGGTCGGCCGGCAGCGGATCGGCGATATGCGAACTCATCAGCCGCACCGCCCCCTCAAGCACGGGATGGTGCAGATTGTAGCGCCGGGCCGGGCTTTTGCTTTGGGGCGGGCTGCGGACATTGCAAGGAGAATGGCTTATGGGTGCAAGGATCATCGACGGGCGGGGCTTTGCGGCCGGGGTGCGGGCGCGTGTTGCCGAGGCTGTGGACCGGCTGCGGTCTGGGCACGGGTTGGTGCCCGGGCTTGCGGTTGTTCTGGTGGGCGAGGATCCTGCGAGCCAGGTCTATGTCAGGAACAAGGCGGTCCAGACGCGCGAGGCGGGGATGGCGAGCTTCGAGCACCGGCTTGCGGCCGAGACGCCGCAGGCGGCGCTGCTGGCGCTGGTCGCGCGGCTCAATGCCGACCCGGCCGTGCACGGCATCCTGGTGCAGCTGCCGCTGCCCGCGCATATGGACGCCGGGGCGGTGATCGCCGCCATCGACCCGCGAAAGGACGTGGACGGGTTCCATGCGCTGAACGTGGGGCTGCTGGGGATCGGGCAGAAGGCGCTGGTGCCCTGCACGCCCTCGGGCTGCCTGATGCTCTTGCGCGAGACGCTCGGGGATCTGTCGGGGCTGGAGGCGGTGGTGGTGGGGCGCAGCAACATCGTGGGCAAGCCGATGGCGCAGCTCTTGCTGGCCGAGAACTGCACGGTGACCATCGCCCACAGCCGCACCCGCGAGCTGGCGGCGGTCTGCCGGCGGGCGGACATCCTGGTGGCGGCGGTGGGCCGGGCGCGGATGATCCGGGGCGAGTGGATCAAGCCCGGCGCCACGGTGATCGACGTGGGCATCAACCGCATCGAGGAGGAGGGCCGGTCGCGGCTGGTCGGCGACGTGGACTTCGCGGGCGCGGCGCAGGTGGCGGGCGCGATCACCCCGGTGCCGGGAGGCGTGGGGCCGATGACCATCGCCTGCCTGCTGGCCAATACGCTGGTGGCCTGCTGCCGGGCGCATGGCCTGCCCGAGCCGGATCCGGGCCGGGCCGAAGGCGCGGCGGCCTGAGGGATGGCGCGGGACGGCGGGGGGCGCTGCCCCCCCGCTCCTGCGGCCCCTCGAGGGGGCCGCAGGAGCGTCCCCCCGGGATATTTGCACACGGAAGAAACCAGGGCGCTTGCCCTTTCAGTGGAGAGCCAGATGAAGAAATACACGCTGACGGTCGCCTGCCCCTCGACGCGCGGCATCGTCGCCACCGTGGCCGGCTTTCTGGCCGAGCATGGCTGCAACATCACCGACAGTTCGCAGTTCGACGATACCGAGACCGGGCGCTTCTTCATGCGGGTGAGCTTCGTCTCGGAGGAGGGCGTGGGGCTGGAGGCGCTGCGCGCGGGCCTGGCCGGCCCGGCCGAGCCCTTCGGCATGGACCATGCCATCCATGACGAGGCCGAGAAGATGAAGGTGGTGATCATGGTCAGCCGCTTCGGCCATTGCCTGAACGACCTGCTCTATCGCTGGCGCATCGGCGCGCTGCCGATCGAGATCGTGGCGGTGATCTCGAACCACATGGACTACCAGAAGGTGGTGGTGAACCACGACATCCCCTTCCACTGCATCAAGGTCACGCGCGAGAACAAGCCGCAGGCCGAGGCGCAGCTGATGGCGGTGGTCGAGGATTCGGGGGCCGAGCTGGTGGTGCTGGCGCGCTACATGCAGGTGCTGTCGGACGCATTGTGCCGCAAGATGTCGGGGCGGATCATCAACATCCACCATTCCTTCCTGCCGAGCTTCAAGGGCGCCAACCCCTACAAGCAGGCCTTCGAGCGCGGGGTGAAGCTGATCGGGGCGACCAGCCATTACGTGACCGCCGACCTCGACGAGGGCCCGATCATCGAGCAGGACACCGTCCGGGTCACCCATGCGCAATCGCCCGAGGACTATGTCAGCCTCGGCCGCGACGTCGAAAGCCAGGTCCTGGCCCGCGCCATCCACGCCCATATCCACCGCCGGGTGTTCCTCAACGGCAACAAGACCGTGGTCTTCCCCGCCTCGCCAGGAAGCTACGCATCCGAAAGAATGGGGTGAGCGGGGCTATTCACATTGTCGGTGCCGCGGTCTAGACTTTCTTGACAGGAAACAAGGCGCGCGGCACATGTGATGGACAGCAGCGATACATCGCAAAGACTGACCCAGAATCCCCATGCCCTGCGCGACAATCCGGAAAGAAACCTCGAGGTCGCCATCGGCCGGGTGGTGCGAGAACTGCGCAAGCGCCAGCGCCTGACCGGATCGGATCTGGCGGCGCAGTCGGGGCTTTCGGTCGGGATGCTGTCCAAGATCGAGAACGGGGTGATCTCGCCCTCGCTGGCCACGCTGCAAATGCTGGCCAATGCCTTGCGGGTGCCGCTGGTCCAGCTGTTTTCCGGCTATGCCGAGCCCCGTGGGGCCATGCATGTGAAAGCCGGCGACGGGGTGGAAATCGAGCGCCAGGGCACCCGCGCCGGCCATCAATATCACCTGTTGGGCCATATCGGCGCGAACGACTCCGGCGTCGTTGTCGAGCCCTATCTGATCGTGCTGACCACGGAAAGCGACCGCTTCCCGACCTTCCAGCACGAGGGGATCGAAATGCTGTATATGCTGGAAGGAACGGTCGGCTATCGTCATGGCGAACAGATCTATCGCCTGGAGCCGGGCGATACCCTGCTGTTCGATGCGGACGCGCCGCATGGCCCGGTGGACCTGATCGAACTGCCGGCGAAATACCTGTCGGTCATCACCTATCCACAAAGCCGCTGACAGCGGAAAAGGCCGGGCCCCGCGAGGCCCGGCCCTGGAATGGGCGCGGCATCAGCCGCGCTGATTGGCGACCTGCGCCGGAGAGCCCAGACCATGCGCGGCCTGCGCCGGCACCAGCGCCGCACCTCCGTAAACGCCATCGCCCAGACGATAGCCGACCTCGCCATGCTGATGGATGTCCAGCCCCTCGGCCTCGGCCTCCTCATCGACGCGCAGGCCGACCAGCGCGCCTGCGATCTTCAGCGCGATCCAGGTCGTCACCAGCGAGACCGCGATGCTGAAGCCCATGATCAGCACCTGCGGCACCATCTGGGTCAGCATGGTGCGGCCCTCGGGATAGCCCAGCCCGCCAAGCGCGGGCGCGGCGAAGACGACCGTCAGCACGCCGCCGACCACCGCCCCGACACCGTGGACGCCGAACACGTCGAAGGAATCGTCATAGCCGACGCGGCGCTTGACCACCTCGACCGCATAGACGCAGACCGGCGCGGTGAGGAAGCCCACCAGCACCGCGCCCATGGGGCCGACGAAGCCGCAGGCGGGGGTGATCGCGACCAGGCCGGCAATCGCACCCGAGGCCAGGCCGAAGGTGCTGGGCCGCTTGCGGTGAATCCATTCCGCCGTCATCCAGCCAAGCGCGCCCCCGGCGCCGCCCAGCATGGTGTTCAGCATCACCAGCGCGCTGAAGCCATTGGCCGCCAGCGCGCAGCCGCCGCAGAAGGCCAGCCAGCCGACCCAGAGCATCGCCCCGCCGGTATAGGTCATGGTCATGTTATGGGGCACCATCATCGTGGTGCCGTAACCCTTGCGCGGCCCGAGGACCAACGCACAGACCAGCGCCGCGATGCCGGCGTTCAGATGGACGACATTGCCGCCGGCAAAGTCCAGAACACCGACATCGAAGACCCAGCCTCCGCCCCATGCCATATGCGCCATGGGCGCATAGTTGATCAGCAGCCAGACGCCCATGAAGATCAGCACCGAGGCGAATTTCATCCGCTCGGCAAAGGCGCCGACGATCAGCGGCGGGGTAATGGCCGCGAACATCATCATGAACAGCACGAAGAGATATTCCGGCAGCGTCCCCACCATGCTTTCGGTGGTTATCCCCGACAGGAAGAACTTGGAGGTCCCGCCGATGACGGCGTTCAGCGGCGTCTCGGTGTCGAAGCTCAGCGAATAGCCGAAGGCGATCCACAGCACGCAGATCAGCGCGACCGAGGCGAAGATCTGGGTCAGGACCGACAGCACGTTCTTGCTGCGCGCCATGCCCGCATAGAACAGGGCAAGGCCGGGCAGCATCATCAGCATGACGAACAGCGCGCAGGTCGCGACGAAGGCGGTATCTCCGGCGCTCAACGCCGGTTCGGCATCCTGCCCCCAGGCGAGGGCGGGAAACAGGATCGCGGGCAAGGCCGCTACAAGGGCATTCTTCTGTGTCATGGCGAATCCATCATGCGATGCGGGCATCCTCATGATGGGGTGATGGCGCCAAAAACAAAGTTTCCTGTTGATAAAAATAAGATCCTTCCAGGAATATTTCTATTCTGCCGCCATTCCGTTCACCCTGCCCGACTTCGCGCCAGGAACCGAACCGATCCCGCGCCATTGGGCGGGTTCGATCGGGGCCATGCAGGAAGGCCGTAACGGCCAGGAAGCGACACGAATCCGAGGAGATTGCGACGACACTGCCGCAGGTCGGTTCCGTCCCGCCGAATGCTGGCAGCATACAGGTTGGCAGCCCCTCGCCGTCAGTCATCGGGAAAGATCCCGGCCGAGGTCGGCGCGCAGTCGTCGAACCGCGACAGGTAGTTGACGATCAGCGGCCGGTTCACGGCGAATCCCTTGTATTCGGCCAGTTCGTCCGGCAGGTCGCGCAGCACCCGGTGCAGGCGGCGCCCCCATTTGGGCACCGTCACCAGATCCTCCAGCGCCAGCAGATAGCAGCGGATCGGGAAGGCGATGGCGTTCGACCGGGGCAGGCGCCAAAGCGTCTGCAACTCCACCCGCAGATATTGCTTCGCGCCGACATTCCCGGCGGTCAGCGTGCGCTTTTCCGGCCCCCATTTGTGATAGTTTTCGGGGCTGGTATCCAGCCGGGGATTGACCGTCATCGTCCAGTTCAGCCGCCGCACGGGTGCCCCCTGCTGCAGGCTCAGCAGGAATTTCAGGGCGCGCTGGAACACCCCCAATTCATGTGCCTTCGGCACCGGGGCGTGCCATTCGAAGAAGTTCATGCCGATGTCGAAATCGAGGCTCCAATCCGCCTGGCTGGTCACCATGCCGGCATCCATCCACAGGTTGCCCTCGCGCTGGTCCAGCAGGGCATGGTCGCCCTGGGTCTGGCGGGTGATGTATTCCATCGGCCCGCAGGGCAGGCTGGTCGCGTCAAGGAAGATGAAGCGCTGTTCGATCCCCAGCGGCCGGTTGATCCAGTGCCAGCGGTCCCCGTCGCGGTGCAGTTCGAACAGTTCGGGATAGTCCTCGGCCTTCGAGACCATCACCAGTTCCAGGAAATCCCAGCCCGCCAGTTCCATATGCGGCAGCGACTGGCAGCGCAGCGGATCGTCGCGCAGCGTGATCTCTCGGTCGCGCATTTCGGCGACGTAATGTTCGTCCACGTCGAAACGGTGCTGGAACACCGAGCCCGCCGCGCCCCGGCGGTGCGGCTCGATATTGACCGAATACATGTAGCTGTCCTGGTCGAAGGGGAACGGAAAGCGCCGGATCGCCGCGGGCGAGTTGTAAAAGGTGTAATCGTCGCGGAAGGTTTCGTCGTTGAAGCGCATGGTCATGCTGGCCCCCTAGCGGTCAAGGGTGAGGTCTTCGCCCTGAAAGCGCGAAACGCAGGGCATGATCTTCTGCTGCGCGGCCTTTTCGGCATCGCTCAGCCAGTGGTCGTGATGCTCGATCCGGCCCTTGCAGGACAGGACGGCGGTCTCGCATTGCCCGCAGGCGCCGCCCCGGCAAAGCCAAGGAGCATCGACCTGCGCCTCTTCCATCGCCTCCAGCAGGCTTTGATGGGGGCCGACGGTGATCGTTATGCCTGACCGCGCCAAGGTGACCTTGAAGGCTGCGCCGGGTGGCGGGGACAGGAAGGCTTCGGAATGCAGCGCGGCCTTGGGCCAGTTAAGGCGGGTGGCGGTTCCTGCTACGGCCTCGATCAGCCCTTCGGGTCCGCAGGTATAGACATGGGTTCCCAAAGGTTGCCCCGCCAGCACCGCGCCGATGTCCAGCCGATCGCCTTCATCGGAGATATGGGCATGGACCTGCGGCAGGTCGGGCAGCAGGCTCAGGCCGGCGGCCTCGGCCCGGCTGCGGGCGCAGTAATGCAGTTCGAACGGCATTTGCAGCCGGGTCAATTGCCGAAGCTGGGCCAGGAAGGGCGTGATGCCGATGCCGCCCGCGATCAGCACATGCTTTTTCGCCCGCAGGTCCAGCGCGAAAAGGTTGACCGGCGCACCCACACGCAGCAGGTCGCCCACCGCCACATGGGTATGCATGAAGCGCGAGCCTCCCCGGCCGGCATCCTCGCGCCGCACCGCGATTTCATAGCCCGATCCGTCCAGCGGGTCCGAGATCAGCGAATAGGCGTTGCGGCGCAGGGTGGCGCCATCGGGCATCTCCACGACCACATGCGCACCGCCGGAGAACAGCGGCAGCGTGCCGCCTTCGGGGCATTCGAAGCGGAAGCGGGTGACGAGGGGCGACAGGGGCGTGACCTCGGCCACGCGCAGCATCCGGGCGGTCATGGCCTGATCTCCTGCACGGGTGGGAGGACGCCGGGGGTTTCGGCATCGACGCAGACGCCCTGAAAAGCGCCCAGGCGGCGCGAATAATGGTCGCGGACGAACAGCGTCAGCCCGCAATGCGAACAGGTGAAGGGATCGGTGGTGACACCCTCGGTGATGCCCTTGCAATGGACGCATTGCATCCGCCGCGCGATCGACCCGCGGTGCTCGGACTGGATGGCGCCGGCGGGTAGGCCGGCGGCCAGCGCCTCGGCCGCGGCCTGCCCGATCAGCCCCTCGGTTCCGGCCAGATAAAGCGTGGTGCCCATATGGGCATCGGCCAGCGCCTTGCGGAACCGCTCCAGGCAGGCGGCATAGCTGGGGCTTTCGTGATAGATCCGCGCGCCAAGCGCCCGCAGCCGCGCGCCATGTGGGGTGCCTGCCGGGATGAAGATCACATGCGCCCGCTCCATCACCGCCGGATCGCGGGCGGCAAGGTCGATCAGCGCCCCCGCCCCCTCGGCATCGGCCAGCATGATCGCGGGCATGGCCCCCTGCGCCACCAGCCCCGGATAGACCGGGCGGCTGGTGATCGAGGGCGAGAATTCGGTTCCTGGCATGGTTTCCCCCTGTTGACGGGAAGGGCCGGGCAACCTGCGCCACCCGGCGGGCGCTTGAGTCAGCCCTTGGCGGTGCGGACCTTCTTTTCCGGGTCGAGGAAGGGCATGGACGCGGTCACGGCGGCGATTTCGCCATGGGTGGCGCAGTTCACGGTCAGCCTGCTGCCTTCGTTCGCGCAATCGACCGGCAGGCGGGCGATGGCCACCGTCCAGCCGTTCAGCGGCGAATGCATCGCCTGGGTCACGACGCCGACCTGCACACCGTCGCGCAAGACCGGAGCGCCATTGTCCGGGGCCTTGTCGCCTTCCAGCTTCAGGCCCCAAATCCTGAAGCGCTCCCTGCCCTTCAGGCGGTAATGTTCTTCGGCCCCGCGAAAGCCGGTCTTGCCGGGCGATACGGTGAAATCCAGGCCCAGTTCCCACAGCGTATCCCCGCCCGGCTGGTCGTCGAAGGGATACATTTCCGAATTGTCATAGGGAAAGAACAGCAGATAGCTTTCCGTCCTCAGCAGGTCCAGCGTGGTGAACCGGCAGGGGATGATCCCCATCCCGGCGCCCTCGTCCAGGATACGGTCCCAGACCATCGGCGCATCCTGCCCACGCACGAACAGCTCGTAGCCCCGCTCACCGGTGTATCCGGTGCGCGAGATCATGGCCGGCTGGCCGAACAGCGAGGTCTGGATATGGCCGAAATAGGCCAGGTCGCGGATACCGGGCACGTGTTTCGCCAGGTAGTCCACCGCCAGAGGGCCTTGGAGAGACAGGTCGTGCAGGTTGTCATCGAAGCGCACCGACACGTCGCGGCCAGAGGCAGCCATGGTCAGTTGCTCGAACCCCTGCCCCGAGCCATGCACGACCAGAAAGGCATTGGGCCCGGTGCGATAGATCACGCAATCGTCGATGAACTTGCCGGCGTCGTTCAGCATGCAGGCATAGATCGCCCGGCCCGGCATCAGCTTTTCGACATTGCGCGTGGTGGCACGGTCGATCACATGGCTGGCGGCCGGGCCGGTGACATGCACCTTCTTCAGCCCCGAGACATCCATCAGCCCGGCCTTGGTGCGGATCGCCAGATACTCGGCAACCGGATCACCGTCATAGGACCAGGCGGTTCCCATGCCCGACCAGTCCTCAAGCTTCGATCCAAGCGCGCGATGCCGGTCGGCCAATGCCGAGAATCTCCATGAAGCGGTCATCGTCAACTCCCTGTTTTCACGTTCTTGTTTGCCCCATTGCGGTCAGGGGCGTTCCTTTTGCGGGGCATCACGCCACCAGGCGGCCCTTTTCAAGGCAATAGCTGCGGGTGCAGAGCGCGCCCAGAAAGGCCTCGTTCTGCTCGACCAGCAGCATGGTCAGGCGCAGCCGGTCGCGCAGCATCAGAAGCGCCTCGACGATCTCCTCGCGGATCGAGGGCTGAATCCCCTCGGTCGGCTCGTCCAGCATCACCAGGCGCGGCGCGGTGCAAAGGCATCGGGCCAGCGCGAGGATCTGCTGCTCGCCCCCCGAAAGCACCCCGCCCGGACGCTCGGCAATCGGCGCGAGACGTGGGAACAGCGCGATCATTTCCTCGGCCCGCGCCAGCGGCTGGCCGCCGGCCAGGCAGGCCGCCTGCATGTTCTCGCGCACCGTCAGGCGCGGGAAGATCCGCCGACCCTGCTTGACATAGCCAAGGCCCATCCTTGCGCGCCGGTGAACCGGCAGACGGGTGATGTCCTGCCCGCCCATCTCGATCCGGCCATCGGTCGCGGGCAGCGTCCCGCCGATGGTCATCAACAGCGTGCTCTTGCCCATGCCGTTATGGCCAAGGATGCCGACGAATTCGCCCTCGGCGACATTGAGGCTGATGTCGCGCAGGATCGGGATCTGCCCATATCCCGAATGCACTCCGACGAGTTGCAGCATCAGGCCACCTCCCTTCCCAGATAGACGTCGCGCACGCGCTGATCCGACAGGACCTGATCGGCCGGCCCCTCGACCAGGACCGAGCCCTGGTTGAAGACGGTGATGCTGCGCGCGATCCGGCGGATGAAGCTCATGTCATGCTCGACCACGATGACCGAGCAGCTTCGGGCCAGTTCGACCAGCAGGTCGCCCAGCCCCTCGACCTCTTCGCCGGTCATGCCGGCAGCGGGCTCGTCCAGCAGGATCAGCGCCGGGCGCGGGGCGATCACGGTGGCCAGTTCGACCAACTGGCGCTGGCCATGCGCCAGGATGCCGACCTTTTCGGCGGCGAGATGGCTGATGCCGATACGCTTCATCACCTCGTCGCAGCGCCGCCGCGCAAGGTTGGGCGGCAGCGCCCGGACGGCGGCGAGCATGACATTCTCGCGCACCGTCATGGCGTTGAAGACCGAAGGCACCTGGGTCTTGATCCCCATGCCGGCCCGCGCGATCTTCGCGCTGCTTTGGCCGTTGATCGACTGGCCGCGAAACAGCACCTCGCCGGAGGTCGGGCGATACTGGCCGGACAGCATGCGGAAGAAAGTGGATTTCCCGGCGCCATTCGGCCCGATCAGGCAATGCAACTCGCCCTCGCGCAGCGAGAGGCTGACATCGCGCACCGCGACGACGCCGCCGAAACGCATGGTCAGGTTGCGGGCTTCCAGCAGGTAGTCGGTCATCGTGCTTCCTCCCCGATCATGGCCTCGCCGGGTTCCGCCGCCGGTGCCGGGCGCCGGAACGCGGCCAATGCCCGGTCGCAGCCGCTCCGCATCAGCGGCAGGATGCCCTTGGGCAGCACCAGGACGAACAGCGTCAGCACCAGCCCCATCACCAGGTTCGGGTCGAGCCAGACCCCGGCGTTCAGCGTGCCCAGCCAGGCCGAGAAGGCCAGCAGCAGGAAGCAGGCCATGACCGGGCCGGCAAGCGTTCCCAGGCCCCCGACGATCACCCAGACCAGCAATTGCGAACTGGTCGTCAGGCTGAACATGTTCGGGCTGACGAATACGCAATTGGCAAACAGCACCCCCGCAAGGCCCGCAAGACCGCCGGCGATGGAAAACACCCCCAGCTTGTAGAGGCGGGTATCGTAGCCCAGCAGTTCCGCGCGCAGCTCGTTTTCCCGCAAGGCCACCACGACCCGGCCGAAATACGTCGCAAGAAGCAGGCGGCAGAGGATATAGGACAGGATCAGCGCCACCACGCAAAGCACATAGATATCTTCAGGCCAGAGCGGGTTGCCGTCCAGATCGTTGAGGATCGGCGTCGAGGGGATGCCGTTGAAGCCGCCCAGGGGCGCCTTGCCGATCTTCCATTCGCTGCCCGAGGTCTGGTTGATGAAGCGATAGAGGATCAGCGACAGGACCAGGGTGATGACGCCCAGATAGACATCGCCCAGCCGGCCCCAGAACATGAAATAGCCGATGGCGGCCGCCATCGCCGCCGCGACCAGGATCGCCAGCAGCACCGCCGTGGTCGTATTACCGATGTTGAGGGCGAGAACCGCATAGGCATAGCCGCCGATCCCGAAGAACGCGGTCTGGCCAAAGCTGAGGATGCCGCCGAACCCCCAGATCAGCGCCAGCGAAAGCGCGAGGATTCCGAAGGCGCAATAGATCGAGCCCGAGAGGATCAGCGTCATGTCCCCGCCCGAAGGGACGATGAACAGCGCCCAGGCAGCAGCGAGGATCATCGCGACGGCGCCCAGGCGGTCCGAGGTGACAAGCGGCGTTTTCATTGCGATCTCCGGAAGAATTTGCTGGTGATCCCCTGGGGCAGCACCCGCAGCAGCACCACCGCCGCCGCAAGCAGCGCCACTTCGGCCAGGACGGGGGTCGCCAGGAAGGTCATGATCACGCCGACGCCGCCCAGCAGCCCCGAGGCGGACAAGGTGCCCGCGATGATGGCGGGACCGCCTGAGATCACCGTGATGAAGCATTTCGCCAGATAAGAGGCGCCGATGGTCGGCACCACCCCGGCAATCGGCGCGATCAGCGCACCGGCAAGCCCGCTCAGCGCGGCGCCGGTGACGAAGGTGGCGCGGTAGACGGCGCGCTGGTTGACCCCCAGCGAGGCGGCCATGTCACGGTCCTGCATCGTGGCCCGCGCGATCAGCCCGACGCGGCTGTAGCGCATCACCAGATAGCCGGCGATGACCATGACCAGGGTGACGGCGACAAGGAACAGTTCATAGAACCCGATGCTGAACCGCCCGATGGAAAGGCTGCCGAAGGGCGTCGAGATGCCCGAGACCGAATTGCCGAAGGCCACGGTGACAAGGCCGATCAGAATCAGGCTCACCCCCCAGCTTGCCAGCATCGTGTCCAGAAGCCGCCCGTAAAGATGGCGGATCACCAGATATTCCACGACAAGCCCCACCAGCCCGACCAGCACCGGCGCCAGGATGAAGCACGAGACCAGCAGCGGCACGCCATGCTGGGTGGCAATGACCGCCGTATAGCCGCCCAGCATCAGGAACTCGCCATGGGCGAAGTTGATGACGCGCATCATGCCGAAGATGACGGCGAGGCCTGCGCTGATCAGCACCAGGTTCGCGATGCTGATCGCGGTCTGAAGAAGAATGATCGCAACATAGTCCATGAGAAGCTCCCTGGTGCGGCGGAAACGGGACATGCGGGCGCCCTATGGCCGGGCGCCCGCGCGGTCCCGTTACTTCGGCACCTCGACCACATATTGCGTCGCATCGGTCGGGTTGACCTTCAGGTCGCAGACCGCCAGCGTGTCGCTGGGCGGTTGCTGCGCAAAGCTTTCCAGCACGACGTAATTGTTGTCGCGCACCTCGGCGATATAGCTGTCGAGCGTGTTGTGATGCGTCTGGGCGTTGATCGTGGTCAGCCCCGCCGGCCCGGCGAAGGAAAGGCCGCTCTCAAGCGCCTCGATCACCGGCTCGCGTTCGATGGTGCCGGCCATCTCGACCGCCTTGGCCCAAAGATTGACGGCGTGATAGGTCATGGCGCCGCCCTCGGTGATCGCATCTGCCTTGTCGCCGAATTTCGCGTAATACTCGGCCTTGAACGCCTCGTTCTCGGGGGTCTGGATCCCGTCGAAATAGGCATAGGAGACGATGATGCCGTTATGTTCATCGGGGGTGGTCAGCACCTGTTCGTTGCCGATGCCGAAGGTCGTCGAGGCCATCGGGATCTTGTCCTTCATCCCCGAGGCGACCCATTGGCGATAGAAGGCGTTATGCGCACCGCCCACCAGGACCGACATGATGATATCGGGCTGGGCCGCCTGGATCTGGCGGATGGTCGAACCGAAGTCGTTGACATCGAGCGGGAAGAAATCCGCCCGCACCACCTCGCCGCCGTTTTCCTTGACGAACTTCTCGATCCACAGCGCGGTGATCTGGCCGTAATTGTAGTCAGCGGCCAGCACATAGACCTTCTTGCCGCCGAATTTCTGCATCACATAGGGGATGAATTTCTCCAGCGTCTGGCCGGGAGTCGAGCCCATGCAGAAAGTGTTGCGGTCGCAGACCCCGCCTTCATAAAGCAGGCTGTAGAAATAAAGCGTCCTGTAGCGGTCGAGCACCGGCCGCATCGCCTCGCGCGAGGCGGAAAGGATGCCGCCGAAGACCACAGCCGCCTTCTGGCGCGTCGCGGCCTCGGTCGCATATTGCGCGTAAAGCTGCATGTTCGATTGCGGATCGTAGTTGACCAGTTCGATCTCGCGCCCCAGCACGCCGCCGGCCGCGTTCAGTTTGTCCACGGCAAGGTTGAGGCAATTGATCATCGGGCGGCCATAGATGTCGATGCCGCCCGAGGCGTCATGAATACCGGCGACCTGGATTTTATCGGTCGCGGCAAAAGCGGGACGGGCAAGGAACGGGGTTGCAAGAATCCCTGCGGCACCCAGGCCGAGGAAATGTCTGCGTTGCAGGTCTTTCATGGTGGATTCCCTGTTTTCATTTGTGCTTTTTGGAAGAGGCATTCCCAACAGGCCAAACTCCGAAGTCCCGAATTTCCGGAGAGCCTTTCGCGACGCTGGCCCATTTTCATGGGAGGGCGCGCAACACCACTTGGCGGCACGATGCTGTGCCTCATGGCTTTGGGCTGACAGATGGCACCTTGTTGTGCCTATGCGCCTTAGTCGAAGACAATGCCGGTGTGACGAACTCGACGCGGCGAACAAGAGCTAAACTTCGCTAACTCGTTATAGAGTGCATCGGCGATCCGAGCCGAATCGGTCAACAGGTTTTTCCGGATCGAGCGGATTTTTCCGGCAGCCGCAATCCAGCATCGCGCCCGGCGTTCAGCAGGCGGGCAGAAGGCAATGCTGCCGCGTAAATTTTGCGCAGATCGTGACTTGTCTTGCGTCGGCTTTGACAGTCGGGGTATCCATTTGCATGGGCTGGCCGTCCCGACCCGGATCTGCGCCTTCGTCGAAGCATCATCCGATGATTCTTTTCCTACCTGGACAGGCTGAAAGCGGCGATTCGCACCCTTTCCGATCTCGCAATCCCGTCGTCAGCGCGAAAAGGATATTCCGCGGCGCGGCGCATTGCCCATGATCGCAATCCATTGATTTTTATCATGTTTCAGGAAGCTTCTCCGCAAATTTCTGCACTTGAAAAAAACGCTTGTCGATCTTGATATTCATCGCGTAGTGTCGAGGAATGCATTCAACAACGAATGCAACAGATCACCATGCGCCCGAAAGCATCAGGTGATCGACCTCCCCTCGATATCAAAGCGAAATCTATGCGCAGGTGCTCATCGGACGGATTCCGTCCTTTGCAGCCTGATTTGCGCAATGCGGATCAAAAGGAAATTCACGATGAGTATGGATGGGGCGGACGCAGGTCCGTCGATGAAACCTGCACGTGCCCGCCTTGCAATTGACGTTGGCGGGACGTTTACCGATATTTTCGTTCTGGACTCGAACGGAAAACAGACCGTTGCGAAAGTGCCCAGCACGGCCAATCCGATCGACGCGATCATGAACGGCGCCGAGGCCGCCGATCTTGACTGGAATGATGTCGAACTGTTCACCCATGGGACGACGGTTGCGACGAATGCGCTGATCACGCGCAATTTCAAGCCCGTCGCCATGGTCACGACCGAAGGTTTCCGCGACGTCCTGGAAATCGGGCGCGGCACCCGCGAAGATCCCTGGGACGCCTATAAGGAGGGGACCCCGCCCTATGTGCGCCGGCGCGACCGTTTCGCCGTGCGCGAGCGGATCAATTACCGGGGCGAGATCATCGAGCCGCTGGATGAGGAACGGGCGCGGGAAATCGCGCGCATCCTGAAGAAGCGCGAGGTCCATGCGGTCGCCGTGTGCTTCATCAACGCCTATGTGAACGGCGTCCACGAACAGCGGATGGCCGAGATCCTGGCCGAGGTGCTGGGGCCGGATGTCGCCATCTCAACCTCGCACGAAACCCATCCCGAAATCTTCGAGGACGACCGCTTCTCGACCACCGTGGCGAACACCATCCTCGCGCCGATCATCCGTCCCTATGCCCGCGACATCGCCAGCCGCACCAGTGAGGCCGGATATGAGGCCGATGTCCTGCTGTTCCATTCCGGCGGCGGCGTGATGACCCCGGCGACGGCCGAGAAATACGCCGCCCGCCTTGCCGCATCGGGGATCGCTGCAGGCGCCATCGCCAGCAAGTATTTCGCCGAGCTCTGCGGCTACAAGAACTCCATCGGCCTGGATATGGGCGGCACCTCGGCGGATATCTCGCTGACGGCGGACGGCCATCTGCGCATGACCGACAAATGGGAAGTGGACTGGGGCCATCCGATCTGTTTCCCCTCGATCGAGGTTCTGACCATCGGCGCCGGCGGCGGCTCGATCTCTTGGCTGGACAAGGCGGGATCGCTGCGCAACGGCCCGCAATCGGCTGGATCGGTGCCGGGACCGGCCTGCTACAAGGCAGGCGGAACCGAGCCGACCAATACCGATGCGAACATTATCCTGGGCCGTGTCGGCACCACCCTGGCCGGTGGCAAGAAGTCGCTGGACCGCGAGGCTGCGCTTGAGGCGATGCAGAAGATCGCCGGGCCGCTGAACCTGGATCTGGTCGAGGCATCGCTTGCCACCCTGCGCGTCGCCAATGCCAATATGGCCGATGCGGTGCGCCTGATCTCCATCGCCCGGGGTCACGATCCGCGCGATTTCGCGTTGGTGGCCTTCGGCGGCGCGGGTCCGCTGCATGGCGTCGATATCGCGCGCGAACTCAACATCCCGGTGGTCATCATCCCGCCCAATCCCGGCGTAACCTCGGCGGTGGGCTGCATCCTGGTGGATGTCCAGCATGACGTGACGCAGATGTATTTCGACAATGCCAGCACGGCCGATCCGGCGGATGTCGAAGCCGCGTTCCAGAAGCTGGAAATGGAAGGCCGCGACCGGATGCAACGCGACGGCGTCGCACCCGGCGACATGACCTTCCAGCGCTTCGTGGATATGCGCTATCGCGGTCAGTGGCGTTCGCTGGCGGTGTCGGTTCCCGGCAAGATCACCGCGATGGACGAGGCACTGGCCATCTTCCATGCCGAATATGAAAAGGCGCACAACTTCCGCCGCGAGGATTTCCCGGTGGAGATCTACCGCCTGACCGTGCGCGCGATCGGGGTCACGCCCAAGCCCTCCTTCCCCAAGGTCGCCATCGACCCGAATGCGAAGGCGGTTCCCAAGGGCACCCGCGAGGCCTGGTTCCACGACCACCCCGCGGCCATGACGACTCAGCTTTACGACCGCGAGACCCTGCCGGCCGGCGTCACCATCAAGGGCCCGGCCGTCATCGACCAGCTCGACTCGACCACCGTCATTCCGCCGGGCGACGTCGCCTATATCGACGAATGGCTCAACATCCAGATCAAGCTTGGCGCGGCATAAGCGCCTTCCCCCAACCAGCAAGGAGGACGACCGGCATGACCGGCAAGAAGCAATCCCTGGAACTGTCCGACAAGGGCATCCAGTTCCCCCCGCCCCCCGAGAAGCGCCTGACCGAGTTCAAGTCCGAACTCGACCCGATCACCTTCGAGGTGTTGCGCAACGCCTTCGTCAACATCGTCGACCAGATGGCCGAGCAATTGCTTCGGACCTGCTATTCCTTCGTGATCTACTGCCGCGACTTCTCGTCCGGGCTCAGCGATCCGCAGGGCAACCTGGTGATGCAGGGCACCGGCGACATCGCCGCCCATGTCGGCACGCTGCATTATACCTGCAAGGCGGTGATCGAGGAGTTCGGCGACGACATCAATCCGGGCGATGTCTTCATCATCAACGATCCGTTCCGGGGCGGTAGCCACTTCAACGATACCCGCATCCTGCGCCCGATGTTCTACAAGGGCGAGTTGATCGGCTGGTCGCAGGCCAATGGCCATTGGGCCGACATGGGCGGCGCGACGCCGGGCTCGTTCAATATCACCGCGCTGGACCACATGGGCGAGGGGCTGCGCATCACCCCGGTCCGTATCTGGAGCAAGGGCGTCTGGCTTGAGGACGTGGCCAAGATGATCGCGGCCAATACCCGCAATCCGGGCGACGTGATCGGCGACATGCAGGCCCAGGCCGAGGCGACGGCGGTTGCGGAACGCGAGATCATGCGGCTTTGCGACAAATACGGCGTCGAGACCATCAAGACCGCCTTCCGCGAGGTGCAGGACTGGGTCGAGGTGCTGATGCGCAACCGCCTGGCCGAGCTTCCCGACGGAACCTGGTATGCCGAGGACTATATCGACCAGGACCCGAAGCTGGAGGAGGGCCTGATCCCGATCAAGATCAAGTTCACCATCGACGGCAACCATGCCCATTACGACCTGTCGGGCTCGCATCCGCAGATCTCGACCTTCCTGAACGCGGCCTATGGCGGCTCTTTCGCCGGGATCGTCGCAGGAACGAAATACCAGTTCCCGGACCTGCCGTTGAACTCAGGCCTCTACCGTGCGGTCACGGTCAATGTCGGCGAGCCCGGAACGGTCGTCAACGCGGAATGGCCCAGCCCCTGCGCCGGCTTCTGTTCGGGCCCGTTCGAGAAGCTGATGAACTCGGTCTTCGGGCTCTGGGCGGATATCATGCCCGAACGGACCATGGGTTGCGCCTTCAACCTGGAATACCTGCTGGTCGGCGGCCGCGACACCAGGCTTCAGGGGCGCCCCTATTTCATGTGGTATGACTGGATGGCCGGCGGCTGGGGCGGCCGCAACGGGCGCGACGGCTTCAACGCCACCGCCCCGGTCTTCGGTGCGCAATACGGCATCCAGCCGCTTGAAGGTCAGGAACGGCTGGCCCCGGTGCTGACCAAATGCCACGACTTCGTGCAGGATTCCGCCGGCCCCGGCGAGGCACGCGGCGGGCTTGGCGCCGAGAAGGGCGGCTCGGTCTTCGAGGGCGAGCGGATCGTGGTTTCCTATTGCTGCGACCGCGAGCGTTCGGTGACCTGGGGCATGTGGGGTGGCCTGCCCTCGATCCCGCATGGCGTCTGGCTGAACAAGGGCACCGAGAAGGAGCGCTACCTGGGCTCGATCTTCTCGAACCTGCCGATCGAACTGGACGACGTCTTCACCCGTCCCTCCGCCGGCGGCGGCGGGGTCGGCGATCCGCTGATGCGCGACCCGAAACTGGTCTGCGAGGATGTCGCCGACGAATATGTCAGCGTCGAGCGCGCGCGCATCGACTATGGCGTCGTCATCCGGGTGGTGGATGCCGATCTGGCGCAATATGAGGTCGACGCAGCGGCAACCGCGAAGGAACGCGAGCGCATCGCGGCCGCACGCCTGGGCTGGCTTGACGAGAATGCGGAAGCCATCGCTGCGCGCTATCGCTCGGGGGAGCTGAACGTCATGGATTGCGTCCGGCAATATGGCGTGATCCTCGACTGGGGCAATGGCCAGTTGCTTGCCAATACCACGCAGCAATTCCGCGAAATGATGAAGCGGCGGGTTGCGCCCTATTGGGGCAAATCGCTTGCGGTGCTGAGTCTGGAAGCCAAGGAACGGGTGCAGATCGCCGCGTAACGACGGAGGGGCGGCAAGGCGATCCGCCGCCCCTGCCCGATCAGACCACACCATGGCCGCTTCGGGGTCAGTCCCTTTGTCCGGCGCCCGCTGCCTCTGCCACTGCCACTGCTTGTTTATCGGGCCTATCCACGCCTGAAAACCGGGCATCTTGCATGGGCCATCCGCTACAATCGGAATCGCGAACGGCGCTTTCTTGACCCTTATGTTGGGCACGCCTAGCGTCACGCCATGCCGCCCCGAGCAACGCACCATCGGAAAGCTTGAACTCCCGATCACCTATTCTTTAAAAGGAGGGCCGCACAAGATGAGAAGAGACGATCCAGTATATATCGGGGTCATGTTCTCCCAAACGGGCTGGACCGCCGTGACAGAGAAAAGCATGTTGTCGGCAACCATGTTTGCAATCGATGAGATAAACCAGTCTGGCGGCATCAATGGTCGTGAACTGATCCCCGTATATCGCGATCCGGCAGGAGAACCTGCCGCCTATAAAGCCATGGCGGCGGATATTCTCGCCGATGGCAAGGTAAAGGTCATACTGGGGTGCTACACCTCAAGCCAGCGCAAGGCGGTATTAACTGCCCTGGACAAAGAGGCGGGAATTCTCTGCTACCCAGCCCAATATGAAGGGTTCGAGTATTCCGAAAGCGCAATGTATTTCGGAGCCGTTCCAAATCAGAACAGCCTGCTTCTGGCCAGATATCTTCTCGAAAACCATTCGCCGCGCATATATATCATAGGATCGGACTATATCTGGCCCCGCGAATCCGGCCGGATCATGGGCGACCTCATCAGATCCGGCGGCGGAGAGGTCTTGGGCGAGCGCTATCTCGGCCAACAAGCCAAAAGGCCGGAAATGGATTCCCTCATCGCTGACATCATGAAATGCAGACCAGACATCATATTCAACAATTTCGTCGGTCAGTCCAATCTGGATTTCTACAATGCTTATGCCGGAAATGGGCTCGACGCCGGCCAGATCATGGTTGCAAGCCTGACGACCAGCGAAGCCGATCTACAGGAAATCGACCCCAAGGCGGCTGTTGGACATATCACGGCAGCGACGTATTTTGCATCACAGGCAAATCCAGCCAACATTTCCCTTCTTGAGCGCTACAAGACAGCGCGTGGCGAGCCTGCGCATACGAATATGTGCTGGGACGCAGCCTATACTCAGACTCATATGGTTGCGCAAGCCATGAGGAATGGCTCTGCCGATAGCATCGGCTCGATCCGCGCAGGGATTCTGGGCACTTCCTTCGAGGCACCTCAGGGTAGAGTTGCAATAGATCCATCGAATCTTCACTGCTTCGTCTGGCCTAAGATCGGAATTGTACGAAGCGATGGCCAATTTGATATTGTTGCCCAAACGAAGAATGCTATTCGCCCCATTCCATATATGACAACCTACTCCATAAACAGTGACGAAAAGACCGCAGCTGAGACCATATCACACACCCCGGAATGGACATGAATGCCTGAGCTTCAGGTGAATGCAGATCGAGATCAATCATGGGCGCACACGCTTTCAGGGCAGAGGAATCCGAGATGCAGGCCGGACGAAGCGAGCCCGCAACCGGCGATAGGGATCGACCAGTCCTGATCAAGGATCTTCGATTACTGAAGATCATTCTTGTTCAACCAGACCAGGGCGGCGATCAGGATCTTCGCTCTCATCTGGTGAGAATTGGTTGCCAGGTGCAGGAAATCTGGCCACCACCCATTTCCTATGCCGAGGATATCGACATCGTTTTCGTCCTACTTGATCGGCTGATCGAAAGCAGGCTCTCGTTCCATTGGCAAGCCGAGAATCCTTCGGCGGTTTTGATCGCAGTGATTGACTATGAGAATCCTTTGTCCATCGACCGTCTGTTGAACATGCGGGTGAATGCGGTAATCGGGCTGCCGATCCGACCCTTCGGGATTCTTACCAACCTATTGGCGGCGGTCAACAATCACCGACGAGAACGGCGATTGCGCCAGAGCTTAAGCCGCCTGCAGGCAAAGCTCGAGTCGTCCCGTATCATCGAGCGCGCCAAGCTTGCGATCATGTTGACTGACAATCATTCCGAAAAGGAAGCCTATGGCGTGCTTCGGCAGTTGGCGATGAAGCGCAGAACCACCGTCGATATGGTGTCAGGTGAGATCCTCTCCCGCCTGAACTGGCGTGAGGGGGAAGATACCCTGATGCATGAAGACTACGGTCAAGATCCATAAGGGCGCTTGAAGGATATGTTGTGACGTGTTTCAGGCGCATGGCGCTGCAGCTGACGGGACGATGGTCTTTCGCCGCAAGCTATTCCGGGCGCAGTTGCTGATTGCCGAAACGGCGTCGCAGCCGACCATGCGGTTGTCGGCCGTGAAGGGCGAAGCGTTGCGGGGGCTATTCGATGATCTCGAAGGATCTTCTGGGCCGCTCGACGGCGCGCAACAAGGGCACCTGCGACAACCGGATGAACATCCGCCGCGACGCGCTGGAAGCGCGGGTGCTGAACGCCCTGCGCACCCGCCTGGTCGACCCCGACCTCTTCGCCGAGTTCTGCGACGCCTATACGAGGGAGACCAACCGGCTGCGCATGGAAAGTGGCACCGGCATCGACAAAGCCGAGACCGAGCTGAAGCGGATCGCCCGTGAGGAAGAGAAGCTGATGGATCTCTACATGCGGGACGCCCTCTCGATCGAGGCGGTGAAGGAGCGCGGCGACAAGCTGCGCGCCCGCAAAGTGGAGCTGCAGGACTTCCTCGCCAATGCCGACGAGCCCCCGCCCCTGCTGCATCCCTCGATGGCGCTGCAATACCGGGCACGGGTGCAACAGCTCTACGAGACGCTGCAGGGCGACGACGAGGCGCAACGCATCGAGGCGGCGGAGATCATCCGCTCGCTGGTAGACCGGATCGTACTGACGCCGGGGGAGGTCCGGATCGAGATCGACGTCCAGGGCGATCTGGCCGGAATCCTTACGATTTCCGCGCAAAAAAGCCCGGCGAAGGGGCGGGCGGATCGCAAGTAAAGATGGTTGCGGGGGCAGGATTTGAACCTGCGACCTTCAGGTTATGAGCCTGACGAGCTACCGGGCTGCTCTACCCCGCGCCATTTGCATCGCGTGGTTTGCGGTGCTTTTTCGTTCCGAGAGATTTTCGCTTCTTTTCAGGTCTGGCGGTGACCTACTCTCCCACGTCTTTTGACGCAGTACCATTGGCGCGACGGCACTTAACGGCCGAGTTCGGGATGGGATCGGGTGTTTTGCTCGTGCTAAAGCCACCAGACCGGAAAAGGAGCGAGATCGGCGTTTCCGCTTCCCTTCGGGCTTTCGCCGCTTCGGGATCGGGAAGACATTGTCCAAGGATGCTTTTGGAAGAAGGCGGGCTGCTTGTCCTTGACAAGCTGGTCTGTCTTCTTCCGGATCAAATCAAGCCTATCGAGCGATTAGTACCGGTCAACTGAACGCATTGCTGCGCTTACATCTCCGGCCTATCGACGTGGTGGTCTTCCACGGCTCTCAAGGGATACCTTGTTTTGAGGGGGGCTTCACGCTTAGATGCCTTCAGCGTTTATCCTGTCCGTTCATAGCTACCCAGCACTACCGTTGGCACGATAACTGGTCCACCAGTGGAACGTTCACCCCGGTCCTCTCGTACTAGGGGCAACTCCTCTCAAGTATCCTACACCCACGGCAGATAGGGACCGAAACTGTCTCACGACGTTCTAAACCCAGCTCACGTACCTCTTTAAATGGCGAACAGCCATACCCTTGGGACCTGCTCCAGCCCCAGGATGAGATGAGCCGACATCGAGGTGCCAAACGATGCCGTCGATATGGACTCTTGGGCATCATCAGCCTGTTATCCCCAGCGTACCTTTTATCCGTTGAGCGATGGCCCTTCCACTCGGGACCACCGGATCACTATGGCCGACTTTCGTCTCTGCTCGACTTGTCAGTCTTGCAGTCAGGCTGGCTTCTGCCATTGCACTCGACGAGCGATTTCCGACCGCTCTGAGCCAACCTTCGCGCGCCTCCGTTACTCTTTGGGAGGCGACCGCCCCAGTCAAACTACCCACCACGCAGGGTCCCGGACCCGGATAACGGGCCGCGGTTAGACATCAAGAGTGCGAAGGGTGGTATCTCAAGGATGGCTCCACCGGAACTGGCGTCCCGGGCTCAATGCCTACCACCTATCCTGCACATCGCAATCCTGATGCCAGTGCGAAGCTATAGTAAAGGTGCATGGGGTCTTTCCGTCTAACCGCGGGAAGTCTGCATCTTCACAGACAATTCAATTTCGCTGAGTCCACATTTGAGACAGCGGGGAAGTCGTTACGCCATTCGTGCAGGTCGGAACTTACCCGACAAGGAATTTCGCTACCTTAGGACCGTTATAGTTACGGCCGCCGTTTACCGGGGCTTCAATTCAAGGCTTGCACCTCTCCTTTTAACCTTCCGGCACCGGGCAGGCGTCAGACCCTATACGTCGCCTTACGGCTTCGCAGAGCCCTGTGTTTTTAGTAAACAGTCGCCACCCCCTGGTTTGTGCCCCCCGCCGACAGTTGCCTGCCAACGGGGCCTCCTTCTCGCGAACTTACGGAGGTATTTTGCCGAGTTCCTTAAATGTGGTTCTCTCAAGCGCCTTGGTATTCTCTACCAGTCCACCTGTGTCGGTTTAGGGTACGGTCTTGTGGAGGGCTATTTCCAGGAACCGCTCAGCAGCCCCTCCAATCCGATAAGGAGGAACTACACCTGCGATCCGTCACCATCTCCTGGCCCAGGAATATTAACCTGGTTCCCATCGACTACGCCTTTCGG